>CBDCSZ010000083.1:0-10006 GCA_965221935.1 Paracoccaceae bacterium | reverse complement strand
ACCTGCGGATCCCGAAAACCTCGTCCGGGGAGCCGAGAACGATTCCGCCCCTGAGCACGGCGCGGAAGCCGTCGGTGACCGCCGGCGGCAGATAGGTGAGGTTGGCGATGGTGCGCTTCCTGACCTTCGCGCCTTCGCGCCAGGCCTCCCTGAGGAGGATTGTGTCGCGGCCGCGCCTGTTGGGGATGGTCTCGATGTGGAATGACATGTGCGGTCTCCCTGCGCAATGACAACAATCCATGGTGCCTGCCGTCTCCTTGTCCACAGGATGTGTTCCTTTAACACCATAATAATGTGCACTGTTGCGAAAATACGTCAGTGGGCACGCGGCCTGAAACCGCGCAACTTGCACTGGAAACTTTTTGACAAGACAAAAGCGGCCCGGCGGCCAGAAAACCTCACGTTTTCAACGTCTTGCAGGGAGCGCGGGGGGCGGCGGCGGGAGTAGAGTCGGGGGCTGGCGCGCCAGCTTTAGGGTCCGGTGGCCTGTCCGTCGCTTTCGCTCCGGGCCTCAGTCCGGCTCCCCTGGCCGCGTTTCCAGTCCCCCGCTCATCAAACCGGACGTGCGGATCTCCCGCATCCGGCTTTCCGACGGGATCATGCCTCCGCATGTGGCACAGTCTGGAGTTTCCGAACACTGTGTGGCCCTGATAGGCTCTCGCCAGTGGCCATGCCCTGCCCCCTTTCTGTGCCGTTCCCGAAGTCAGGCCCCTTTCCTCGGCCGGCGTTACCCGGCGTCCTCAGTCGTACGGGCCTGTCCGCCACCCTGCCGGCCCGGACTGGTCCTCGCGGATTTCCGGTTGGCGTCCACCCGCCACCGACAGGGCTTCCCGTGTTGCTGCGCTTTCCATCTTCCGCGCATGCCGACGCCATTACCCCGGCGGAAACGGTCCGGTGCGTCTGTCGCTTGCTTCCCGGCCCGCCGCCAGCCTTCCCCTTTCTTCAGGAGGGTCGGCTTCCGCGTCTTTCTTTCGAGGCCTGCTCAGCGTTCACTCGCGTTCCGGCCTGCGCGGTCGCTGAGCCGCCCAAGGCGGCCCTTTGACACCAGAGTGCTTCAGTCTACATCGTTACCTCCGTAAACCGCTCTGGCTGCTACCAGCCGAAGCGACAATTGCTGAATGGGTTTCGCACCCACAAGGAAAACGCGCCTTTCCACGGCGCACTGAAGATCGGTTTAACTTCCTCCGATTGGAAAGGGGGACGCGGTCGATGTTTCAGCGGCAGCGTTTCCAGCAAAAGCTGACGTTAAACTAAGTGGAAGGAAATACCCAAATGGAACGCCGAAAATTTCTGAAAACCGCGGCCCTTGGCGCCACCGGCGCAGCCCTCGCAGCGCCCATGGTGAACGCCCAGAATTCGACAACGCTCACAATCGTCTCGACATGGCCGCGTGACTTTCCGGGCCTCGGCCTATCGGCACAAAGGCTGGCACAGCGAATCATTGACGTGTCGAACGGCGCTATTCAGACCGAGTATTTCGCCGCCGGAGAGCGTGTGCCTGCTTTCGACGTTTTTGACGAAGTGGCCAGCGGCAACAGCCAAGCCTACATCGGAGCCGACTATTACTGGATCGGCAAGCATCCAGCATTGGCATACTTCACTTCAGTTCCCTTCGGGATGACCACGCCAGAAATGAATGCGTGGGTCAAATTCAAAGGCGGTCAGGAGCTTTGGGACAAAGTGTCGGGTGGATTTGGCCTGAAGTCACTGCTTTGCGGCGCAACCGGCGCGCAGGCCGGAGGATGGTTCAACAAGGAAATCAACTCTCCGGATGATCTTCAGGGCCTCAAGATGCGTATTCCCGGCCTTGGCGGCACTGTGATGTCGAAGCTTGGCGTGTCAACGGTCTCGCTGCCTGGCGGCCAGATTTACGAGAACCTCGTGTCAGGGGCTGTCGAAGCGACCGAATGGGTTGGCCCCTTCAATGATTTCTTTATGAAGTTCTACGAAGCAACCAAATACTATTACACAGCCGGTATGCATGAACCAGGCAGCGGCCTTGCGTTCGGAATGAACGCGTCTTGGTGGGGCGGCCTGTCTCAATTTGAGAAAGATGTCATCACTGTGTGCTGTAACGAAGAGAACGCCGCTCAGCCTGAAGAAGCCACCGCGCTTAACGGTGAATATTTTGCCCGTCTGATCAACGATCATGGGATTGACCCGCGCCAGTTCTCAGATGAGGTCTGGGACGCCTTCGGTGATGCCGCCGCGGAAGTGTTTGCGGAAACCCGGGAACACTCGCCGCTGGCTGCGGAGGTCAACGACGCGTACCAGGCTGCTTTGATAGAGATCGGTTCCTGGCGAGCAAAGGCAGAGATCGCGTTTTCTAATCAGCGCAACCGTATCCTGGGCATAGCATAGATCCTGACCCGCGCTAAACGCGCGGCCACAAGTCATCGGAAGTCGGCCGGCTGGCCGGCTTCCGTTTTGAGATGCAGCGGCTTGCGCTTTTCTTACTGGAACGCCAGTAGATCATGCCCGAAACAGGGGAGGCAATGAGCCAAGCTTCGAACCGAGCTGAATTGTCACCTTTTGGGCGTCCAGCCCTGGTTGTGCGAATGTTCGGCTGGATCATGCTGGCATTGCTGGCGGGATATTTATTTAACAACATTCTCATCGTCGGTTTTGGCTTTCCCTCGCTTGGCGCTGCTTTCGAGGAAGACCTCCGGACCTGGGCGCTGGCGGCGGTCTATGCCGTGTTTCTTACGGCATCAGCGGCGTTTGTCCTGCGCACGCCCAACAGAGCGCTGCGTTACGACGCCCGGAGGATCAGCAACTTCAACGAGTATCTGATTCGCGGCTGTTTCTTCGCTATCCTTTTCATTGGAATCGCCGACGCGGCGATTGCGTTCATCCGGGTGGAGGGCCAGCTGCCCGCCGTCTTTGGAAAGGAGCTTGGGCAGGAACTGCTCAGATCGCGCTTCATTGGTCCCGCAATCCATTTCCCGCTGGCAATTCTCGGTTTTGTCGTGGCGCTGTTCTCCCGTTCGCTCGGTTTCATTTGGCTGGCGCTTCTGATTGTCATCGCGGAACTTTTGATCGTCATTTCGCGTTTTGTGTTTTCTTTTGAACAGGCGTTTATGGCCGATCTGGTGCGCTACTGGTACGCTGCGCTGTTCCTTTTCTCTTCGGCCTATACGCTGCTGCACGAAGGCCATGTGAGGGTCGACGTCCTTTACGCGGGACTCGGCACACGCAGGCAAGGTGTGGTCAATGCCGTCGGGGCGGCCCTGCTGGGCATGTCCACCTGCTGGGTTGTGATTCTGATCGGTATGGGCAGCAAGCAGGCGATCCTGAATTCACCCGTGGCAAATTTCGAGGTCAGCCAGGCGGGCACCTCAGGAATGTACATAAAATACCAGATGGCGGCATTCCTGGGCGTTTTCGCGATCACAATGCTGATTCAGTTCGTCAGCTATCTGTTCGAGGCGGTCGCCGATGCCCGGCAGGAGCCCGGGCATGTGAATCATGAGCTGGCTGCGCACTGAGGCGTCGCAATGGAACTGTTCTTTCTTGCCGTCCTGATTGTCACAATGGCTGCGGCGCTGGGTTCGGGTTTTCCAGTCGCCTTCGCTTTGCCCGGCGCTGCGATCGTCTCGATCGTCCTCGCCGCCGGCTCCGGCTACCTTTTTGCCGGCGGCAATGTCGACGCCTTTTTTCACTCAGGCGGACCGTCGCAGTGGCTGGCCGCCGGCGTCACGAACCTCCGGGGCGTCTACTGGGAGGTCGAGCGCGATACGCTGATCGCGATTCCGCTGTTCATTTTCATGGGAATCATGCTGCAGCGGTCGAAAATCGCCGAAGACCTGCTGGTGACCATGGCACGGCTGTTTGGAACGGTTCCCGGCGGACTCGGAATCTCTGTTGTGTTCGTCGGCGCGCTGCTCGCCGCCACCACTGGCATCGTCGGCGCCACGGTCGTGGCCATGGGCCTGATTTCACTGCCGGCAATGCTGCGAAACAGGTATTCGCCTTCACTCGCCACCGGCACGATCGCCGCTTCGGGAACTCTGGGGCAGATCATCCCGCCTTCCATCGTGCTTATCATTCTCGCCGACCAGCTGGCGGGAGCGTCCGACCAGGCCTCGACGGCCCGCAAGGCGCTGCACAAGGATGCGACGGGCGAGCTGACCATGCCATCGATATTCGACGTGACATCCACCAGCGCCGGCGAGATGTTTCTTGGAGCTTTTGTCCCTGGAATTGTCCTGGTCCTCCTTTACATGTTGTTCATTCTGGTCCTGGCGCTGATACGGCCGAAACTCGCTCCGCCTGTGCCGTATGATGGGGCGATGGATGTTCGCTTCTGGGGGAATGTCATTCTTTCGGTTGTCCCACCTCTGACACTGATTTTTCTGGTCCTCGGATCAATCATCTCAGGCATCGCGACTGTGAACCAGGCAGGCGCAATTGGCGCGGCAGGGGCACTGATGATGGCTGGTTACCGGCTTGTCGATGCAGGCAAAACAACCTTCTACCCGGCGATTTTGGCTCTTGTCGGCCTGGCGGTCATTGCCTTCGCGCAGAGCAGCTACAATTTGAACGTCAAATCTGTCATAGCGCTTGGCGACAGCACAACAGGCTTATGGCTTGGCGGCTTCGGAGTCAGTCTTGTGCTCGCCGGACTGATTTGGTCGGGAATTCGAGTGCTGCGCATCGAGAACACGCTGCGCGAGGTCATGATGGAGACCGCAAAGACCACATCTCTGGTGTTCATTATTCTTCTCGGAGCGGCCATGCTGACGGCCTCGTTCCGCGCTTTCGGCGGTGAGGAACTCGTGAAGGAGTTCCTGACATCGCTTCCCGGCGGATTCTGGACCCAGTTCGTGATCGTGATGGCGGTGATTTTCGTCCTCGGATTTTTCCTCGATTTCATCGAGATCGCTGTGGTTGTGGTGCCAATTGTGGCGCCGATTCTTCTCGCTGACCCGCAGGCAAACATTACCGCTGTCTGGCTGGGGGTCATGATCGGCCTGAACATCCAGACCTCGTTTCTGACGCCGCCTTTCGGATTTGCGCTGTTTTACCTGCGCGGGGTCGCTCCGGCCGCGGTCAAGACAGTCCAGATATACAAGGGTGTCATCGCCTTCATCTGTCTGCAGCTCGTGGCACTCGGCATTGTCGGATATTTCCCACAGCTGGTGAACTACCTGCCGAACCGGGCTTCGCTGCTTGGCGAAACAGCGCCGCCGCCGCGAAACCCCAAACTGCAGCAGTGCTTGGAAGAATATGTGCGGCAGAGGCTCGATACCGACCGGAGTCAGGTGGGTGCGGCCATCGCAGAGGCGCGGGCGCTGGATTTGTCGGCTCTGCCGAAGAATATGGCCAGTGATCTGGGCGGGGCGTTTGAAAGCGCCGAAAACGCTCTCAGCCAGATTGACGTTGTTTTTGCCACGCATGAAACGGTTGAGAAGGCGGCGCCGGAATATCGCCCGCAGCTGAATCTTGTGCGGGGACTGGAACGGCGGATCCTAAAACTTGAAAAGGAGGCCGGCGACCTGAACCGGCGCGCGGGCTACCTTTCCGCGGAGACCGATTCCGACCGGCGCATGGCGCTTGAGGAGGAAGCGGCGGAGCTGCTGCGCGAACGGGATCGGATCGCGGCGGGTATCCCAAGCGGCTGGAATGATATCTATGACAGGTTCAGCGCTTTGGTGAGCGCCGAAGACAAAGCGCGCCGCACCTACCGCCGCGCCGGCGACGAGGCGCACGACGCCCCGGCCGACTTCCTTGCGGTCATAAATGCGAACGGCGCATATTTTGGGCTGAAAGACAGCCTTTCAGCGCTTGAAGAAGTGATCGTTAACGGCGAGCGGCAGCTGGCCGAGAACGCGGTGAATGAGACCGCAAAATCCTTTGCCGCAGTGCCTGGTTCGAACGATGTGCGTTCAGCCCTGTCCAAGGCCAAGCGATATCTCCGCGAAGGCAGGGAGGACCGCGAAAAGGCGCTGAAGGAATGGGTGCGGGCTGTTGACGAATACCACGCACAGTCAGGGTGGCGCCGCGCGGCTGAAGGCAAACTAAGGGATGGTGTTCAGGCGTACCTGGCCGCAATTGCGGAGACAGTTGGATCTCGCCAGCAGGACAGGCTCAGCCGTGCCCAGGCCTTATATGTCGCCGGATGCAACGCGGTCCACCAAGACCTTTCACTGCACTTTTAGGCGATCCCGGCTTTCTTCCCATCAAACCATCTCCCTGAAAGCCAGCCTGCTGAAAAGACTTCCGGGAAAGAAAACCGGCACAATACGGGTCAGTTTTGCGCCGATGGCGGGTCAGTTTTGCCCGCCGGTTGACAAAAACGGCGCAGCCGCAAAAAACGCGTGCAATCAGACAATTGCCGCCGAGGACAGAACGGCGTCAATATCATGGCGGCCCAATGAAATGCCCTTGGCCGGGCCGGCGGGACGACCCGGGCGCAAGCGGTCAGCCCGTCTGGAGGCGCTCAAGGGTCGGCGCAGGGGGCAGTGGAGCATTCGCATCAACGATCAGTGGCGGATCTGCTTCAAGTGGCCGACGGCAGCCCCGGCCCGGCCGAAGTTCAAATCGTTGACTACCATTGAGAGGAGGCTTGACATGCGCGAACCCATCCATCCTGGCGAGACGCTGCGCGAGGACCTCGACGCGCTCGGTAT
This sequence comes from Paracoccaceae bacterium, assembly GCA_965221935.1. Lineage (GTDB taxonomy): Bacteria > Pseudomonadota > Alphaproteobacteria > Rhodobacterales > Rhodobacteraceae > JAPOXR01. Next base: position 3,374 of record CBDCSZ010000083.1, on the reverse strand, counting down.
GAGCGCGGCGGAGTTGGCGCGGCGCATCGAAGTGCCGGTGAACCGCATCACCGAGATTCTCAATGGCCGGCGGTGGATCACCGGCGACACGGCCCTGCGCCTGGGACGTTTCTTCGGCACCTCGGCGGAGTTCTGGCTCAACCTCCAGAAGCTCTACGAGCTGCGGCGTGCGGAACAGCAGAACGGAGCGAAAATTGCCCGGCTGCCAACGCTGGATGCCGGTGCGGACCTGCACTCGACCGGTTGAGCGTCCGCGGCGGCCGCCGAAGATTCAAGTGATGACAAGACCGCTCTTCGGGCGGCATCGCGAAGGGCCGGCAGGCGCACTTTCCGCCGGGAGTTGAATTCGATCAAAAGGTTCGGAGTTCCGTCCGGCGTTGCGGCTATGACCGAAGCGCATATCAGCCCCCGCTGTTTTGCCATGCGCCCGGCAACAGCCGCCAGCTGAGGAGGCGGTCCTGTTCGATCCAGAATCAGGAGACGGCGCTGCGCTGCCACATCTCGGCCTTTGAGGCCGCCGCCGCCTCCGAAACGGAAGCGGTCACGGCCAAGAAAGGAGAACAGCATCGACGCGTGAAACAGCTCATCAAAAAGGGCCAAGGGTGGGGAATTTTCAATCGGTGCATCAGGGGAAATTCAAAAAACGGCATTTACAGATTGCCTGCCAGATATGACAATATGCGACCTGTTCCTTAATCAGGGCACCCGTCCGACAGGTGCGATTGGGGAGTTTGCCCCGTGGAGCATTCAATTGGGAAGTGTCCATGCCAGAGGTGCTGACGCCGGATCAGGTCCGGTTCTACCAAGAAAACGGCTATCTCATTCTAAAGAGCCGACTTTCGCGAGCGGTGATCCAGGACATCCGCCGGGAAATCGGCAGATTCGTGGAAATGGCGAAGACGATGACCTCGTCCGATCATCGCCTGGATCTTGAAGACTCGCATACGGCCGATCAGCCAAGAATCCGTCGCATCAAGCTGCCCCACACACAGTCGGATCCGATGCGGAGGCTGTTGGAAGATGAATCGATCCTCGGACCGGCCCGGTCGCTGCTCGGCCCTGACATCCGGCTGCACACCACCAAGCTCAACATGAAGGAAGCCGGTCACGGAGCCGCCGTCGAGTGGCACCAAGATTATGCATTCTACCCGCACACCAACGACGATCTGTTGGCCATGGGCGTCCTCATTGACGATATGGGACCCGAAAACGGACCGTTGATGGTGTTTCCAGGTAGCCACAGGGGGCCTGTCTACGACCACCACGCTGACGGGGTGTTCGCCGGCGCCATGCTCCCGGAAGCCAACGGGCTTGATATGTCGGACGCGGTCCAGCTCACAGGCCCGGCAGGATCTCTGACGATTCACCATTGCCGGGCAATTCACGGGTCGGCGCTGAACGTATCTGACCGGCCGCGACGAATTCTGTTCATTGAAATGATGGCCGCGGATGCGTTTCCGTTGATGGGATCGATGACAAGTTGGAACGGAATTGAAGACTACAACAGCCGCATGCTCTGCGGGAGTCCCACCCTGCAGCCACGGCTCAAGGACATTCCGGTTCGCATTCCACAGCCGCAGCCGGCAGAGGCGGGTTCGCTTTACGAAATCCAGAAGGGTCTGCCGGTCAAGGCATTTGACGTTTTCCGTGATGACCAGCCTGGGATGGCGGCTGGCGGCCGCCGAAGCGCGGGAACAGGAAGTTCATACGGATCGTTGCGAAGCATTGAAGCCTCTTCTCAAGGCGGCGCCGGAACCGGCCGTGCCACGTCCACACCCCGCATGCGGTAATGCGATTGGTCCAGACTGTTAACGATCCGAATATCGTGTCAAGCCCAAATGCTTCAAACGCGCTGCACATGGTTTCGGCCGGAAACGCGAAACGGAATTGGGCCGCCGATGGCTTTTCAGCAGGCGATGGAGTGGATGCCCCCGGTTCGCGGTCTCATGATGCGCCGAAACGAAACCTGCGCCCGGCCGCGTTCCAGACGAGGGCCGGCGGGCTGCCGGAGGTCAAACCGACCGGAAATGCTGTCATCGCGGCGTCAGGTTGAAACAGCGGCCCGTACCCGGAAACACACAAAAAACCACACGAAAACTACGGGGCAGGGCTTGCACGCTCGGGGAAAACCGGTCAAATCGCCGGTGAAGCCGCATTGAAAGACTGGCCTACGAAAATCGCGGGAGATGCGCATTGCCCGGAATCCCAGGGTTTGAACAAAGATGCGTGAAGGTCAACGGGATCGAGATCTCCGTCCATGTCGGCGGCAGCGGCCCGCCGCTGATCCTGCTCCACGGATTTCCGCAGAACCATATGTGCTGGGCCAAAATCGCGCCCATCCTGGCTGAGCGGTTCTTGACTCTGGCACCCGATCTGCGTGGCTACGGAGACAGCGGCATGCCGCCGGACGATGCCGGCCACACGGTGTTTTCGAAACGTCAAATGGCAGCTGACATCGCGGGTCTGATTGACGCTTTCGGCTTCGGCAGTGCCCGAATTGTCGGCCATGACCGCGGCGCCCGCGCTGCCTACAGACTTTCTCTGGACTCGCCGCAGAAAGTTGAGCGGCTGGTGATTGTCGAGGTTGTTCCGACCGGCGCGTTCTGGGCCGCATGGAACGCCGAGATTGCGCATGCCGGCTATCATTGGACGTTTCTTGCCCAGCCTGCGCCTTTGGCGGAACGGATGATTGCCGCCGATCCCGAATTCTTCGCCGACTGGACTCTTGCCAGCTGGACACAATGCAAATCGCTTGCGCCGTTCGCGACAGACGCCCTCGCCTCCTATCGCAGGCAAATGGCCGATCCAGAACGCGTGGCCGCCATGTGCGCGGATTACCGCGCCGGATTCACGACCGACCGGCGCATTGACAATGAGGATCAGCGTGCCGGCAAGCGTATTGATGCGCCAATGAAATTCCTGTGGAGCCAGGGCGGATTCCCCTCAAAAACCCGGCGATCCGCTGTCAATCTGGCGCCGGTGGTCAACGCATTTGACGGGTGAGCCGATCTCGGCCTGCGGTCACTTCGCGATGGAAGAAAACCCGCAAGGCACGCTGCAGGCGATGTCAGGTTTTCTGGCCGAGGGTTTGTGAGCGGCATTCAGCGCGTCGGGCGGAGCCGGCGCCGTCTGTGTTGATGCAATCGGTGTCCGCCGACAGGTTTCCTGTCCGCGGTCAGAGCTAAGTCCGCCACAGTTCCAGCCAGTTTTGACATTGCGGCGCCTCTTGCGGGCGGTGTGCTGGACAAAGTTGACGCGGGCGGCGACAATGGTCGGTCATACGCGCGTATGTGCGGTGCGGGCCGCCCGCACACCCACGCGGAAATGGATCAGGCCAGCGGATTCTGCCTGCCGGGCGCCATTCCCTTTTTGGC
>CBDCSZ010000082.1:0-2299 GCA_965221935.1 Paracoccaceae bacterium | reverse complement strand
GGTAATCTTGCTCGTCCATCCGGCGTAATATCGCAGAAACAAAGAGGCGAACGGCGCCGAGCCTTCCGCGATCATGCGCGGCAGTCCGCCGTCCAGGACCGATAGCTCGGTAATCTGTTCCGCATTGCCTTCCATCAGTTCCGCGAACCTGAGAATGAGCTTTGCGCGCTCATCCGGCGACACCGCAGCCCAGGCCGGCAGCGCCGCCCGCGCTGCTGCTACCGCGGCGTTGACTTCATCCTGTCCGCCCAGGTGCAATTGCGAGATTGTCTTCCCGGTTCCCGGATCGAGCACGTCGCGCAATGGGCCGCTGGCAACCCTTGCGCCGTTGATGAAATGCGCTTGCGGCCGGCTCAGCCGCTCGGTCGTGATTGTTGAGGTCTCTATGGTGGTTTCTCCCCATCCGGACAAGGAACGCTGATTCTATGCAGCGCGGCTGAGACCGTAAAGTCGCCATTCAACGCACTTATGGGAGGGCAACGCGTTTTTTATTGGCGGTTTGGGGCGGGTCTCGTGTACATTTGCCGCATAGCCGCTGCGACGGCCTGACTGACCATGACCACACTGCCCGAACCGTGCCGCCCCGTTTCCAATGAGGAAATAGAGACCTACGAACGCGACGGTGTCGTGTGCCTGCGAGGCATACTGGAGCGGCGCTGGATTGAGTCGCTGATTCCGGCCGCCAGGCGGATTGCCATAGACAATGAGGATTTCGGCCTGCTGCCCACCTACCCCGGACGCTACATGTCGCGCAAAGTGTCGGAATTCCGAAAGTTCGTGTTCGAGTCGCCGGTGGCCGAAGCGGCCGCCCGGGTGATGAAGTCGAGCATGGTGCGGTTTTTCTTTGACGAGTTCTTCGTCAAGCCTCCGCGCTCCAGCAGGACCACCATATGGCACTGCGACCGGATGGGCTGGCCCACGGTCGGCAAGATGGTGCCCTCGATATGGGTGCCGCTGACGCCGATCGCCGTAGAGAATTCCCTGGAGTGCATTGCGGGTTCGCATAGCCAGGACGTGCGCTACTGGCTGTTCTCGCCCAACGCTCGGCAGATGCAGAGGCCGGCCGACCGGCCGCCGCATCCGGACGGAGAAAAACTCCGCGCCGATCCCGCCAACCGCTTTCTGAAATGGGCGATGGACCCCGGCGACCTCCTGATTGTGCATCCACGGACGCTGCATTACTCCCACGGCAATACGTCGGACGACTGGCGGATCGCACTTTCGATACGGGTTTTCGGGGATGACATTCGCTGGCATCCAAGACCGGACTGCGTGAACCTGGCCGGCGTCAGCTTCGATGAAATGATCGAAGGGGAGCCGCCGGGGGGACCGCTTTTCCCGGTCCTTTGGTCGCAGGAAGGCTATCGGGACGGCGATGCCGACTTTCCCACCGGCTTTGCTACCAGTTGGAGCCGTGAGCGGCGCACCGACATCAACGAATACGAAGCGTTCAAGCGCCAAATGGAAGCGCAGAAGGCGGGCTGATCGCGCCCTTTGGCAGGCGAGGCCGGGGAGGTCGAGAATGAATTCGAAACACGATGAATTGTCCAGGGCGCAGGTGGAGCGTGCCGGCCTGCCGGGGCCGGGCGACGAGCCGAATTTTCTTCCCCACCCGCTGATGGACCGTTTACTGGAGGCGGTCATCGTCCTCGGCGGGGAACTCTGGATCGAGCGGGAACGGCGCCGGGCGCTTGAGTCCCTGCTGCATTCCAAGGGCCTGGTTACGCCCGAAGAAATCGAGACCCATGTCGGGCCGGATGACCAGAGCCGGAGGCAGGAACTGAATGCCCTGGTGACTCGTCTGCTCGACCCGCTCCGCACCATGCGTTCAGGCGCCTAGCGCTGTCGCCGGCGGCAGTGCGTTAATCTTGGGGCGCAATTGCGACCCTTCAAATCAGGAAGGCAAATATGGAACAACGACATACCGGTAAGCATCCGCAGCCCCCGAAAAGGGAGGACGCCAGCCACATGGAATACATGACCGAGGTTCGGAATTTCGCCATTCGGTCATGGTTTCCCGGAATCGCCGGAGAGGTAAGCGGTATCGCTGCTGATGCGGACATGCCCGCTGTCATCGGCGCGGGAGAGTACGCGCGACTGGCGCCGGAAATCGATCGCAGCCCCGCGGTCGCGGGCTGGAAGCGACTGATGCGCAGCCAGCAGCAACTCGCCTGGCAGAAGCTGCAGGACTCCTACGCTGCCGATCGTGAGTTCTGGGAAGGCCGGCTGACCGAGGCGGAAGAACGCAATCCGGACCGTCTTCACTACGATCCGGGCTTTCAGGTTCCGGAGTCTGCCT
>CBDCSZ010000081.1:0-2815 GCA_965221935.1 Paracoccaceae bacterium | reverse complement strand
GTGAAGGTGACGATCGCCTTCGCCTCCCTGGTCCGGGCTATGCCGTCATTCCCCTTGCCATTCAACACAGTCTCGCTCCGGCGCACCGGAACGCCGGTGCCGTCGGCCTCGATGTGAACCCGCTCCGACGCAGGCTTTCCCTCCTCCACAGCCTCCCGCTCGAACCGCTGCGCGTCTTCGCCGATGTTCCGGGTCCACCGCCGCAGCGTCGTCGCCGGAACCTTCACACCGGCCAGGTTGCGCAGTTTGCGGGACGCCTCCTCATAGCTGTCGGAGACAACCGCTTCCGCGGCCATGCCCGCCGCGCCGGGCGTGGCTTTCTGCCCTTCAAGCCCCAGGGCGCGGTCCAGGGGGAAAAGCCGAGGCGGCAGATCCGGTCAACCCGCACCGGCCCCGGGCGCGAAGCGAAGGACTTGCCGAACTTCTGGCCCCGCTCCATCGGCTCGCCGCATTTCGGGCAGTCGGGCGTCGGCACGCTCAAGCAGCGCCTTGCACATCGCCGCGCCGCTGGAGTGCGCCGCGTCCCGGATCGCGGCCTCCCGGCTCCGGACCTCGCCGCCTTCAAGCCAGAGCTCCGTGGAAACGCCGTCACGCACGCAGACGATCCTGAGTGTCCCCGAAACCTTCTCCGCCCGTTCCTTCAGGGACGCCGCCACACCGGGACCATGAATGTCCCGCTTTCTGTCATTGCCGCACATAAGTTGATTTTCCTGCTCTGCCCGGTCGTGCGGCGCCGGCCGGCTGATCAGGTCTCTGTCCGCCGCGCAGGATACGTTCCGGTAAAAACACCGCCGCAGGAAAAAATCAACCCGCGGCGCGGCAAACCGGCCGGAAAGAGTCACTGAAAACCAAAAAAGTGGCGTGCACCCTCTGAAGCCTCTTGAAGTACGGGCTGAGTAGAGCTAGATTCCCTTAAGTTATCCGCCGGCAGCGTGCTGTCGGCTCAAGGGCCACTCGTCGGAGTGGCCCTTGCTTTTTGCTGGGGGTGCAAGTGAGAACGCGGGTCTATGTGGATGGATTCAATCTGTACTACGGGGCGGTCAAGGGGACATCGTTCAAATGGCTCGACCCGGTTCATCTGAGCAGGCTACTGCTTCCCCCGAGATATAAGATCGACAAGCTGCTCTACTTCACCGCCCGCGTGTCTGGGATATCTGATCCCGGCGCCCCGGCCCGACAGCAGACCTACTTGAACGCGCTGAGCACGCTCCCGGAAGTCGACGTACATTTCGGGAGTTTCTTGGCCAAGACCGTTTGGCGGCCACTGATAAACCTCCCGGTCGCTGGAAGCCTGATCAATGCTCCCCGGCCGGTGACCTTGCCTGCCGGCAATCATCCGGTAATCGGTGCAAATCGCAGGACGCTGCCAGTGGGCAGCTACTCCCAGCGTGGCAGGCGGAGCAGGAACCGCCGCAAGGCGAGGGCACCACTGGCGGATGCGCTTGTAGCCGAATTCCACACGATGGAAGAAAAGGGCTCCGACGTCAACCTCGCGGCCCATCTGCTCAACGACGCCTGGAACGGGTCATTCGACGCGGCCGCCGTGATATCGAACGATACCGATCTCGTGACGCCCATTCGAATGGTGACCGGACAGCGAGGTAAACCCGTGTTCATTGTGTGTCCAGGGCACTGTCAGGTCGCGCCCAAATTGAAGCAGGCGGCGAGCTATGTGCGGCATATCCGTGCTGCGCAGCTAAGGGCGGCGCAGTTTCCGAATATGCTGCCCGGCACTGCGATCTACAAGCCTGCGGGATGGTGATCCGTCAGAGCGATTCGAGATTCGATTGTGCCGCGCTTGGAAGTCAAGGAACCACACCCAATTGGGTGCACGCCATTTTTTTATTTTCAGTGACTCTTTCCGGCCGGTTTGCCGCGCCGCGGGCTGATTTTTTCCTGCGGCGGTGTTTTTACCGGAACGTTCCCTGCGCGGCGGACAGAGACCGGATCAGCCGGCCGGCACCGCGCGACCGGGCAGAGCAGGAAAATCAACTTATGTGAGGCAATGACAGAAAGCGGGACATTCATGATCCCGATGTGGCGGCGTCCCTGAAGGAACTGGCGGAGAAGGTTTCGGGGACACTCAGGATCGTCTGCGAGCGTGACGGCGTTTCCACGGAGCTCTGGCTTGAAGGCGGCGAGGTCCGGAGCCGGGAGGCGTCTTCCATGGCCGCGTTCGAGGCGGCTGCGCGGTCGGGTTTCGCGGGGCTGGTTCCGAAACTGGAGAGGGAGCTGGGCGGCCGGGAGGCCGCGGACCTTGACGGCATCGAGACCGCGATCCGGGACGCGACGCACTCCAGCGGCGCGGCGATGTGCAAGGCGCTGCTTGAGCGTGTTGACGCCGAGCTTCCGACGCCCGACTGCCCGAAATGCGGCGAGCCGATGGAGCGGGGCCAGAAGTTCGGCAAGTCCTCCGCCTCGGCTTTTCCCCCTGGACCGCGCCCCGGGGCTTGAAGGGCAGAAAGCCACGCCCGCCGCGCCGGGCGTGGCCGCGGACGCGGTCGTCTCCGACAGCTATGAGGAGGCGTCCCGCAAACTGCGCAATCTGGCCGGTGTGAAGGTTCCGGCGACGACGCTGCGGCGGTGGACCCGGAACATCTGCGAAGACGCGCAGCGGTTCGAGCGGGAGGCTGTCTCGGAATTCAACCGATCCGGCGCTGAACCAATCCGAAACAAATCATACGCTCAACACCGAATTATTCTGCCATTCAACAGGGCGTCCCGGTGCGCCGGAGCGAGACGGAGGGCGTGAAGGGCAAGGGGGATGACGGCATAGCCCGGACCAGGGAGGCGAAGGTGATCGTCACCTTCACCG
>CBDCSZ010000080.1:0-62036 GCA_965221935.1 Paracoccaceae bacterium | reverse complement strand
CCCCGACCCTGTAGGCCCCCTTCGCCGTATTCCATCCGAGATGCTCGCAGATGGTCTTCGCGAGTTCGTTGCGGCTGTCGTTCGGGAGCATCTCGACGGTCTCCTGGATGTCGGCGATCTGCCGCCGGTTCAGGCGGCGGCCCGAAAAGGTGGTCGACTTGAGGTCGATGATTCGCTGGTCCATGGGTGATTCCCGAATCTGCATGACCACAGGGATGCAGATCGCCGGGCGCATGTCAAGGGGGGCGGTGAAAAAAATATTCCCGCGCCGATGTCCCGTTATATCAACGCCTTGCAGGCCGCAAAAAACCGCGCCCGGAACGGCAAGTCTATCCGAATGCCATTGCCGGACCGCAGGACCGGCGCCAACGCCCGCCTGGAGATGGCCGACATCGGAATGGCGGCCTTCGCCGTCTTCTTCCTGCAGTGCCCGTCCTTCCTGGCGGCGCAGGCGCAGCTCCAGTCCCGCCAGGGACGGTCCAACGCCCGGACCCTGTTCGGCATTGAACGGCTGCCGACCGACAGCCACATCCGCAGCGTGCTCGACGGCGTGCCGCCGGAGCGCTTCGATTCCATCTTCACCCGGACCGTCGACCGGCTGGACCGCCAGGGCGCCCTTGACCGGCTGCGCCGGCTTGACGGGCGGCTGCTGATCGCCCTTGACGGCACCGAGTGTTTCACCTCCTGCAGCATCGGCTGCCGGAACTGCTCGCAGCGGAAACTGGCGGACGGGCGGACACAGAACTTCCACGCCGTGCTCGGCGCCGGCATCGTCGCCCCGGGAACCTCGCGCCTCCTGCCGCTGCCGCCGGAGTTCATCCGCCCGCAGGACGGGGCTGAGAAACAGGACTGCGAGATCAACGCCGCCAAGCGCTGGCTGCGGCGGACCGGATCCGGCCTGGCCCGGCTGAGACCGGTTTATCTCGGCGACGACCTCTACTGCCGTCAGCCGCTCTGCGAGGCCGTGCTGGCCGCCGGCGGAAGCTTCATCCTGACCTGCAAGCCGAGCTCGCACACAACGCTTTACGAGTATATTCAAGGGGTTGAGACCGGCTGTCTGACCCGGACCGAGGGCCGGAAAAAGAAAAAGCGCCGGCTGCGCTGCCGCTGGATGAGCGGTCTGCCGATCCGTGACGGAAAGGACGCGCTGGAAGTCAACTGGTTCGAAGTCACCATCACATCGCCGTCAGGACAGCAGCTCTGCCGCAACAGCTTCGCCACCGACCTCCCGGTCGGCCCGGACAGCGTCGCCGAACTGGCCGACTGCGCCCGGTCCCGGTGGAAAGTGGAGAACAACGCCTTCAAGGCTCTCAAGGACGGATACCATCTCGAGCACAACTTCGGGCACGGCAAAGAAACCCTGTCCAGCCTGCTGGCGACCTTCAACCTGATCGCGTTCCTGATGCAGAGCGCCTGCGACCTGGTCTGCGAAAGCTGGCGGGAGGCCCGGGCAAAGCTCGCCGCCCGCTGCCGGCTTCTTGACAACCTAAAGTTCCTGACCGTCTACGTCGTGCACGACGGCTGGGACGCCGTGATGCGGACAATCATCACCGGCGAGCTGCCGGAACAGCCTCCGCAGCCGGAACCGGCGGCCCCGCCCATTCCGCCGAAACACAGCAGAAATCCGCCCGGAAACGCAGCCGAAAGTGAAGAAAAAACCGATGTGAACGCATAATTAGAACTACTGGCGCCGCTGAGCGGCTTGCGGAAAAACCGGATTTTGTTTATATACTTGAAAATGATTCGCAATTGCAACAAAGGTGTACCATGCGAACAGCGGTTCTGACGCATTTGGGCGGGCTTAAAGTGCGTCCGCGGCGCGCCGCAATTGCGGCCGCGCTTGCCGCCGCCGCAGTCTCACCTGGCGTTTTCGGCGAACTGACCCGCGAAATGCTGGTCGATGCCTATATTCAGGTCAGCGTGTTCGTGGCCGCGACCCTGTTGATTTTTTACGGAGCGGAGCGGCTGTTCAGGTTCAACTTCAGAACTCTGCTGGGACAGAACAGCGTGTATGCGGTTCCGATCGCCGCCGGAATGGGCGCGGTGCCGGGATGCGGCGGCGCGGTGATGGTTGTCGCGGCTTACGCTACGGGCAATGTCGGATTTGGAGCGGTTGTCGCGGCCCTTACCGCGACCATGGGAGACGCGGCGTTTCTATTGATTGCGGTTCGCCCGGACGCGGCGGCGGTTGTCCTGCCGGTTTCGTTCGCGGTCGGGATCCTGTCCGGGTGGATCGTCAATTGGCGGTTTCCGGGTCTGGGCCGTCTCTGCAGGCTAAGGGAAATGGATCCGGCGCCGCGCATCGGCCGGACACGCGTCATCGATATCGCGTATCTCGCTCCGGCCATACCCGGGCTCGGAATCGGCGTCCTGCAGCTGTTCCAGCACGAGCTGACCGGCACGCTGCAGTCGCTTCCGACCGCGATCGCGCTGTTCGGCGTCGCCGTCGGGCTCCTGATCTGGTCAACATCCAGGTTCAGGACAATGAGCCATACGGATGACAGCCCGGTGACGCGGATGGCCGAGGAAACCAGTTTCATTTCCATCTGGGTGATCGGGGCTTTTCTGCTTTACGAGTATCTTGCCGCTTTTGCCGGATTGAACCTGGAAGCCGCCTTCCAGACGATCGCGCCGGTTCTTCCTTTGGCAGGCATCGTCATCGGCTTTATCCCCGGATGCGGCCCGCAGGTGCTGGTGACCACGCTCTATATCAACGGGCTGATTCCATTTGCCGCCGTTGTCGGCAACGCGATTTCAAATGACGGTGACGCGCTCTTCCCGGCGATTGCCGTCGATCCAAGAGCGGCGGTGCTGGCAACTGCTGTATCGGGCATACCGGCGATCGTTGTCGCCTACGCGTTCTACTTTCTCATGCCGGGTTTTCTGAACTGAAGCGGGCGTCGCGGGCACGATTGAAGCAGGTTTTTCCATCGGCCTGAATGCGCTGCCGGCGGGTCGCTTCGATTTCCCGGCCGCGCATGAATATTGTTTCGAATCGTCACCAAGCATGATAGGCGCCGTCCGCGTTTGCTGCGCTGCAGCATCATTGAACCGGGGAAAAGAAAGCGTGACGATCAAGCTTTACTGTTTCGGCGAGAGCGGCAACGCCTACAAGGCCGCCCTTGCGCTCAAATTGGCGCAGATGAATTGGGAACCGGTCTTCGTTGACTTTTTCCGCGGCGAAACCCGGACCGAGGCGTTTCGCAAACTGAATCCAATGGGTGAAGTGCCGGTCATGGTGGACGGCGAGCTTGTTCTCACCCAGTCGGGCGTCATCCAAAGATATGTTGTGGAACAGACTGAAAAGCTTGGCGGCGCCTCCCCGGAAGAGGAGCGGGAGATCCTGCGCTGGGTGCTGTGGGACAACCACAAACTCTCCTCAAACAACGGCACAGCCCGGTTTCTCAATAATTTCATTCCCGAGGAAAAACGGCCGCAGGAAGTCATCCGCTGGCTGCAGGGGCGTCTCAAGGAGTCCTGGGCGACACTTGAAAACGCTGTCCGGGAGCGCGACTGGCTGGTCGGCAATGCAATCACTGTCGCCGATATCTCATGCTGCGGCTATTTGTATTATCCGGAACCCTGTGGGTTCAGCCGCAGGGACTGGCCGGCAATTGACCGCTGGCTTGACAGGATTGCCGCACAGCCGGGCTGGAAACATCCCTACGACATGATGCCCGGACATCCATCGGACAGGCTGGGCGGAAAACAGTGACCGAAGCATTCATTTACGACGCCGTGCGCTCACCCCGGGGCAAAGGCAGCCGGGACGGAACGCTGAGCACGGTGACTGCCGTCGATCTGTCGGCGCAGATGATTGATGCGGCCCTCAGCCGCTCCGGCATCGATGGCGGACCGATTGAGGATTTGATCTGGGGCAATGTCACGCAGGTGGGAGAACAAGGCGGCTGCCTTGCGCGCGCGGCGGCGCTGCTGTCGCAGCTTGACGTTACGGTGCCGGGTCTGTCCGTTAACCGGTTTTGCGCCAGCGGTCTGGAGGCGGTGAATCTGGCGGCAGGCCTGGTGCGCGGGGGCGACGGCATGGCCTACCTCGCCGGCGGCGTGGAAATGATGAGCCGTGTGCCGATGGGATCCGACGGCGCCGCAATGGCCGTCGATCCGAGGCTGGCGATGGGCAGCGGCTTTGTTCCGCAGGGCATTTCGGCGGACCTGATCGCCACCAAATACGGGTTTACCCGGACTGACTGTGACGCCTATGCGGTTGAATCTCAGCGGCGGGCGGCGGCGGCCTGGCAAGACGGGCGCTTTGACAAATCCATTGTGCCGGTCAGGGATATCAATGGCGTCGAGATTCTTGGAAAAGACGAGCATCTGCGTCCGGAAACCGACATGCAGACGCTTGGCGGACTCAAACTTTCTTTCGCCGGCATCGGCGAAACGATGCCCGGTTACGACAAAGTCGCGCTGCTGAAATACCCGCAGCTCGAGAAGGTCGATCACGTTCATCATGCAGGGAATTCCTCCGGGACCGTCGACGGGGCGGCGGCCGTTCTCATTGGCAGCGATGAGTTTGGGCGCAGGCGCGGGATCTCGCCGAGAGCGCGCGTCAGGGCGAGTGCCAAGGTCGGGTCCGAGCCGACCATCATGCTGACCGGACCGATTCCGGCGACCGAAGCGGCATTGGCGCGCGCCGGCATGACGGTCAGCGATATCGACCTGTTCGAGGTGAATGAGGCGTTTGCGGCGGTGCCGCTGCTGTTTATGCAGAAGTTCGGAATCAGCCATGACAAAGTCAATTTGAACGGCGGGGCGATTGCCCTTGGCCATCCCCTCGGCGCGACCGGCGCTGTGCTGTTGGGAACGGCGCTGGACGAATTGGAGCGGGCAGACCTGGCTACAGCCCTTGTCACTCTTTGCGTCGGCGGCGGGATGGGTGTCGCGACTGTCATCGAACGCGTATAGGAGCCTGGAAATGAAATCCTTTCAGTTCGAACGGGACTCCGACGGCATTGCCTTGATCGCATGGGACTGTCCGGGCCTGCGCATGAATGTCATGTCCTGGGACTGCCTACAGGAGATGTCGGAACTCTTCGACCGGGCGTTTGCCGACCCCGAGGTGCGGGGCATCGTCCTGACCAGCGGCAAACCGCACTTCGCCGGCGGAATGGACCTTGACCTGTTGGCGAGGATAAAGGTCCAGGCGAATGGCGACAAGGCCAAAGGCGTTTTCCGGGGGGTGATGGGATTTCACCGCGTCCTGCGCAAGATTGAGCGCGCCGGAATGGTTCCAAAGACCGGCAAGGGCGGAAAACCGGTCGCGGCCGCACTTCCGGGAACCGGGGTGGGCATAGGGTACGAGATCCCGATTGCCTGCCACCGCATATTCGCTGCCGACAACCCGAATGCACGGATCGGGCTGCCGGAAATCAAGGTCGGGCTGTTTCCAGGGGCTGGCGGCACCACCAGGCTGGTGCGCCGCCTTGGGGTGATGGCAGCGGCCCCCTTGCTGTTGAAAGGATCGACCCCAGACCCGCAGAAGGCTCTCGCCTTGGGCACAATTGACGAAGTGACGCCGCCGGAAAAACTGCTGGAACGCGCCAAAGAGTGGGTTCTGTCGGCTTCCCCCGACGACATCGTCAAACAGTGGGACCGCAAGGGGTGGCGCCTTCCCGGAGGCCGGCCGTACGACAAACAGGGTTTCATGACCTTTGCCGCCGCTTCCGCGATGCTCAGCGCTGAAACTTCCGGCGTCTACCCGGCGGCGAACGCGCTGATGTCCGCGATCTATGAGGGGTGCCTGGTTCCATTTGACAGCGCCCTGGAAGTCGAAGCCCGGTGGTTCACCAAAGTCATCCTCGACTCCTCGTCGACAAACATGATCCAAACCCTGTTTCTCGACAAAAAGACATTGGAAAGAGGGCTGCGCAGACCGGCCTCCGTCGAACGCGCCGCCTTTTCCAGAATTGGTGTCGTCGGCGCCGGGATGATGGGATCGGGGATCGCGCTGGTGGCGGCGCAGGCAGGAATTGATGTGACGCTGCTTGACCGTGACGCGGATGCCGCCGAAGGCGGCAAGGACAGGGCCGCCGGAATCCTCAGCCGTGAGGTGAAACGGAAACGCGTCACAAAGGAAGACTCACAGGAAGCGCTTGGCCGGATTCGGCCATCCTGCGATTACCGTGACCTTGCGGGATCCGATCTTGTGATCGAGGCTGTGTTTGAGGATCCCGGACTCAAAGCCAAAGTGATCGCAGACATCGGGGCATCCGCCGGTGAGACGTGCGTGATCGCGACCAACACATCCACGCTTCCGGTCACCGAGCTGGCCAAAAACGCGCCCTCGGCCGACCGCTTTCTCGGCATGCATTTCTTCAGCCCGGTGCATCGTATGATGTTGGTGGAAATCATACGCGGAGGGGCAAGCGGAGACGCCGCGGTGGCGCGCGCGCTGGATTTCACCGCGCGCATCCGCAAAACGCCGATTGTGGTCAACGATGCGCGGTTTTTCTACACCAACCGGTGCATCATTCCGTATCTGAATGAAGGCATTCGGATGGTGGGAGAGGGGGTCACGCCGGCATTGGTAGAGAACGCCGCCAAACATTCCGGCATGCCGGTCGGCCCGCTGCAGCTGATTGATGAGACATCCATTGAATTGGGAGTCAGCATCGCCAAAGCGACCAAGGCGGCGATGGGCGACGCCTATATGGACCAGGATGTCGACGATGTGATGCACACGCTGGTCTCGTGCGGGCGAATGGGGCGCAAAGCGAATGCCGGTTTTTACGACTATGGCAACGGCGGTCGGCGCCAGGGTCTGTGGCCCGGCCTGCGGCGGCATTTTGCCTCGCTGGAGAAGCAGCCGTCTGTGGAAACGGTGAGAAGCCGGCTGCTGCTGGTGCAGGCGCTGGAGGCTGTGAGGGCATTGCAGGACGGCGTCCTGACCGATGTCAGGGAAGGCGATGTCGGCGCTGTGCTCGGATGGGGATTCGCGCCTTGGTCAGGCGGACCGTTCAGTTGGCTCGATTTGCTGGGCGCCGGCCCGGCGGTCGCGCTGTGCGACGACATGCGGAACCGCTTCGGCGCAAGATTCGCTGCTCCGCAGTTGCTGCGCGCCAAGGCCGCCAGCGGCGAAAGATTCACGTCTCACTGAATCGGCAGCCCGGTCGAGCGCGGCAACCGCGGTTCAGCTGCGGGGGCGGGGCGGCAGGCGCACAGCCAGCGATTTACAAAATGCGTGTCGGCGCTATTAGTTGCCGGCGCCAATTTCTGAAACAGGCGGTTTGATCCAAGGTAGGTGAAATGGGCTGGCTGGCAGACGAAACCGGACTGGAACGCTGTCCGGCGAACTATGTTCCCCTGACCCCGCTGTCACACCTTAACCGGGCCAAGGATGTGTTCCCGGAACACGAAGCTCTGGTTTACGGCAGCCGCCGCTACAGCTACCGGCAGTATCACGAGCGGGTCACGCGCCTGGCTTCCGCCATGGCGGAACAGGGCATCAATCCGGGCGATGTCGTTTCCACCATCCTGCCAAATGTCCCGGCAACGGTTGAGACCCATTTCGCGGTTCCCGCCTGCGGAGCCGTGCTGAACGCCATCAACACGCGTTTGGACACGGCAACCGTCGCCTACATTTTTAACCACGCGACGCCAAAGATTGTTGTGGTCGACTCGAGCTTTCTGCCGCTTGCCGAAGCGGCCGCCGAGGCGGCGGAGCGCAAGCCGGAGATCGTTGAAGTCGAGGACGCCGCCGCCGGACACCCCGGTTCCGGCCGCTTCGCCGAATATGAAGACCTGCTTGCCAATGCCCGGCTGCCCTTTGAGTGGCTGATGCCGGCGGACGAATGGGAATGTCTAACCCTCAACTACACTTCGGGCACAACCGGACGGCCAAAGGGAGTGGTTTACCACCATCGCGGCGCCTATCTGATGACGCTTGGCACCGTCATCAGCTGGCGGATGACCCTGTACCCGCGTTTCTTGGCCATCGTTCCATTGTTTCACTGCAATGGCTGGAATCACTCATGGATGATACCCGCGCTCGGGGGGACCGTTGTCTGCTGCCGCGATGTCACCGCGAAAGCGATCTACGACGCGATTGCGGATGAGGGTGTGACGCATTTTGGCGGCGCGCCGATCGTGTTGAATCTGGTGGCCAGCGCCGGCGCGGACGAACGCCGGGATTTCGGTCACCGCGTGGAGGTCTTCACCGCCGGCGCGCCGCCGGCAGCCGCAACGCTTGAGAAAATCGAACGGCTGAACTTCAATGTGACGCAGGTGTACGGCCTGACCGAAACCTACGGCCATGTGACGGAGTGCGTCTGGCAGGACAGCAGATGGCGCGATCTCGGCGCCGCGCAGCGGTCTGAGATCAAGGCCCGGCAGGGCGTCCTGCTGCCGACCATGGAAGAGATCACGGTTGTCGATGACGCGACGCGGCGGGAGGTGCCCCGCGACGGGACCGCGCTCGGTGAAATCGTGATGCGCGGCAATACGGTCATGAAGGGCTATTTCCGGAATCCCGATGCGACCAAAGAGGCGTTTGCCGGCGGCAGATTTCGCAGCGGCGATATCGCTGTGCGGCACCAAGACGGGTACTTTCAGATTGCCGACCGGTCGAAGGACATCATCATTTCGGGCGGTGAAAACGTCTCATCGGTCGAGGTGGAAGGAATCCTGATGCATCTTCCGTCGGTGTCGCTCTGTGCCGTGGTGGCAAAACCGGATGCCAGATGGGGCGAAGTTCCTTTCGCCTTTATCGAATTGAAGGAAGGCGCGGAGTGCGGCCCAGACGAGATCATCGCCTTCTGCCGGGAGTCGCTCGCTGG
This sequence comes from Paracoccaceae bacterium, assembly GCA_965221935.1. Lineage (GTDB taxonomy): Bacteria > Pseudomonadota > Alphaproteobacteria > Rhodobacterales > Rhodobacteraceae > JAPOXR01. Next base: position 53,244 of record CBDCSZ010000080.1, on the reverse strand, counting down.
CTTCAAGGTTCCCAAAGGCGTTGCGTTTCAGGTGTTGCCGAAGACGGCAACCGGAAAAATCCAAAAATTCGAACTGCGTGAAGCGGCCAAGTCAATTTGACCGATTTCTGCGGCCGCGGCTGAGATGCGGCGAGCGCCGCGGCGGGCGGCATCCCCGGGTGAATGGCAAAACTCTCTGACTTTCAACGGCTTGAGACGCACGGCGTGTGGCGCGATTCGGCGACCGACCCCGGCAGGCGCGTGGTGGTTCTGCTTGATGAGAAATTCCTGACCTTTGTCAGCATGAACAACCGCCCGCTGACCCATTGGTCGATTGACGCCGTGAGACGGATAAATCCCGGCGAACTCCCTGCGCACTACACCCCTGACGAATCGGGAGACGAGCGCATTGAGCTTGCCGACGAGCTGTTTGTTTCGGTGCTGCAGGAGCTGGTCGAACCGAAACCGGAAACGACGGACGCAGCCGAACCTCAGAAATGGCCCGGCAGGGCTGTCGCCGCCGCCCTGGTCCTTGCCGTGTTCTGCGGGCTGATATTGGCATCGGACAGAATCGCGGGCGGCATGGCCGGGCTGGTCCCGGCGGCCGAACGGCTGGAGATCGGTGATCGGATTCTCGCCCATCTGACGGAAATCGCCGGGCCCGAATGTCAGTCGGCCGCTGGCAACAATGCGTTATCGGTTCTGGAGCGGAGGCTGTTCGATGGCGGGAAGTCCATCCGCGTTATCCGCGGCATGCCGCAGACAACCGCGCATCTTCCGGGCAATATCCTGATCCTTTCGGGTGCGGTCTTGGCCAGGAACAGCCAGACCGCTGCTGTGGCGGGGCACCTTCTGCAGGAATATCTGCGCGCCGAGCAGGCGGATTCCATGGCTGAACTGCTTCGTTTCGCCGGCATCGGAGCGGCCGTGAAACTGACATTCCGCGACAGTATTGACGATGAAATGCTGCGCCGGTTCGCCGAAACGCTGATCGGCGGGCAGCCTGCCAAGGTCAGCGAAAGCGCGCTTCTCGAACAGTTTCAGCGGGCTGGGTTTCCAAGCTCGCCGTTTGCCCGGGCAACCAGATCCCTCGGTCTGCTGCTGGCAAAGGATCCGTATAAGGGCAGGAGTTTCCGACCGTTGCTGAATGACAACGCATGGTTCGATCTGAAAGGCATTTGCCAAGTATTCCCGAACGGCTGAGCCGGCCGCCGGAATGCGGCCTGCGGCTGGTTTCAGCCTGTGCCCGGTTCCGGCAGATCGCCGATGACGCGGCCGTTTTCAAGCCTGACGGTTCGGTCCATCCCGGCGGCAAGTTCGAGATTGTGGGTGGCCACGAGCGCCGATCGGCCGGTCGCCCGCACCAGTTCCAGCAAAGTCTTAAACACCTGCGCGGCGGTTCCGGGATCGAGATTGCCGGTGGGTTCGTCAGCGAGCACGATCCTCGGCCGGTTCGCCAGCGCCCGGCACAGCGCAACCCTCTGCTGCTCGCCGCCGGACAGCTCCGCCGGGCGGTGGCCTGCCCGAGCCGCCATGCCGACACGCGCCAGCAGCTCATCGGCGCGCGCCCCCGCCGCCGCGCTGTCTTCGCCATTGGCCAGCTGCGGCAGCATGACGTTTTCGCGGGCGCTGAACTCGGGCAGCAGATGATGGAACTGGTAGACAAAGCCGATTTCGGCGCGCCGCATTCGGGTCCGCACGCGGTCGGAAACGCGGTTCATCGGCTGTCCTGCGATTTCGACGCTTCCCGAGTCGGGCGATTCCAATAAACCGGCAATGTGCAGCAGCGTCGACTTTCCGGCGCCGGACGGCGCCAGCAGGCCAACGATTTCGCCGGGATAGATTCCGAGCGCGGCATCCCGCAGGACAGTCACACGGTTGCGCGTTTCCTTGCCGTACGTCTTGGTGACGGCAACGAGGGACAGCAGCGCCGCCTCACCCATACCGGAGAGCTTCCAGCGGGTTCATGCGGGCGGCGCGCCGCGCGGGAAAGATAGTCACGACAAACGACAGGCCGAGCGAAAGCGCAACGGCGGAGATCACATCTGAAATCTCGATTTTGGCGGGAAGGCTGGACAGGAAACGAACGCTTGGATCCCAGACACCGCCGCCGGCCAGCATATTCACGAAGACGAAGATTGGATCGATATTGATCGCGAAGAGGCAGCCGAGGATGACGCCGAGAGCCGTGCCCGTGACCCCGATCGATGCGCCGCAGATGAAAAAAACCCGCATCACCGAGCCTTGGCTCAGCCCGATTGTGCGCAGAATTCCGATGTCACGGCCCTTGTTCTTCACCAGCATCACAAGTCCGGAAACGATGTTCGATGTGGCGATCAGCACCAGGATCGACAGAATGATGAACATCACATTGTCTTCCATCTGCAGCGCCCGGAGAAACGTGCCGGAGGAATCCTTCCACGACCAGGCATAGAAGCCCGGGCCCGCGGCCTCGATCAGCTCCGGCTCCAGCGCATCGACCTGCTCCGGGTCATCGACAAAGATCTCAATCTCGTCGGCGGCGTCTTCCCGGTTCAGGAATTCCTGCGCATCGGCAAACGGCATGTAGACCCGGACCCTGTCGATGTCGTAGCGGCCGACACCGAAAATAAAGACCACCTGGTAGCTGTTGATGCGCGGAACCGTGCCAAAGGCAGTCTTGACACCGTCCGGCGAAACCAGCCGCACCGTGTCCCCGACGGTGATGCCGAGTTCCCGGGCCACCCCGGTGCCGACTGCGATTCCGTTGGCGAATTCCCCGATCCGCCCCGACGAACTCTCCGGCTGGGACACCAGCGGCAGAGTCGCGAAATCCTCCGACCGCATGCCAAACAGATCGACACCGGCATTGCGGATATCCGATGATGCCAGCAGCTGCGCGCGGATCACCGGCGCCGCCCGAGAGACGCCCGCAACCTCTTCAAGGGCGTCGGTCAGGGCTTCGAAACCGCGAATTGACGTTGAATTGCGCCCGTCGGCGGCGCGGTAAATTCCGGAATACACCGAGATATGGGCGTTTGCGCCGAGCACCGTCGCCATGAACTCGGAGCGGAATCCAGTGCGGACCGAGAGCGTCGCGATCAAAGCGAAAACGGCGATCGTGATGCCGACGATGGAGATCACAGTCATGGCGCTGACGCCGCCTTCGCTGCGCTTTGCCTTCAGGTAGCGGTAGGCGATCAGCCATTCGTAAGCTGAAAAAGGGCGGGCGCCTTTTGCTCTTGCGGTGGATTCCATGCCGGGCCGACCTGTCAACGCTTGCAGGGCGTGGCTCTAGCCGCTGCTGTCAGCGCCGGAATAAATGCCTCTCAGCCGGTTGACAGCCTCATCCGGCGAACAGCGGACGGTGTCGCCGGTTTTTCGCCGCGTGAGTTCAACCTCTCCTTTCGCCAGCCCGCGCGGTCCGATGGTGATCCGCCATGGCAGGCCGATGAGATCCATGGTGGCGAATTTTGAACCGGCCCGTTCGTGTGTGTCGTCGTAGAGCGGCTCCAGCCCCTCGGCGTCGAGGCGCCGGCACAGCGTATCGCACACTTGGCCGGTCTGTTCGTTGTTCTGGGCCAAATTGACGACACCGACGGCGAACGGCGCCACCGCTTCGGGCCAGACGATCCCGCGCTCATCGTGACTGGCTTCGATGATAGCGCCGGCGAGGCGGGAAACCCCGATGCCATGCGATCCCATGTGCACCGGCACCCGGCCGCCGTCGGCGTCGGTGACACAGGCACCCATCGGATCGGAGTATTTGGTCCCGAAATAGAAGATCTGACCGACTTCGATGCCACGCGACCGCCGCCGCCGTTCGGCCGGAACCCTGGCTTCAAAGACCGCTGCGTCGTGCGTTTCGTCGGTTCGCGCATAGGGCGCGGTCCACTCGCTGACGATCTTCGCGCAGGCGTCCCGGCTGTCAAAATCAACACCGCCTTCGCCGAGCTGCAGGTCCAGGATGGCGCTGTCGAAAAACACTTCCGACTCACCGGTGTCGGCCAGCACAAGAAACTCATGGCTGTGCGTTCCGCCGATCGGGCCAGTGTCGGCGCGCATTGGGATCGCCTGCAGTCCTAAACGCTCATAAGTGCGCAGGTAGGAGACCATGTGGCGGTTGTAGGAGTGAATGGCGCCTTCCTGGTCCACATCAAAGTTGTAACCGTCCTTCATCAGGAATTCACGGCCGCGCATGATCCCGAAACGGGGCCGGATCTCATCGCGGAATTTCCACTGGATATGGTACAGCGTCAGCGGCAATTCGCGGTAAGATTTCACGTGGCTGCGGAAAATGTCTGTGATCAGCTCTTCGTTGGTCGGTCCATAGAGGAGATTGCGCCCGTGACGGTCAGTGATGCGCAGCATTTCCTGGCCATAGTCATCATAGCGTCCGGATTCCCGCCACAGCGCCGCGGGCTGCAGCGTCGGCATCAAGAGCGGGATATGACCTGCGGCGATCTGTTCTTCGTGGACGATTTTCTCGATGCGCTGAAGAACCCGCAGACCAAGCGGCATCCACGAGTAGATGCCTGCCGAAGCCTGCTGCACCATCCCGGCGCGCAGCATCAGCCGATGGCTTGAAATCTGGGCATCGGCCGGCGTTTCACGGAGCACCGGAACAAAATACCTGGACATACGCATGGAAGAACTCCGTTGAAATCTGTGCCGCTAAGCTGGCCATGCCGCCCGCCGGCTATACGACCTCGACCCTGGCCTCGCAATCCATTGACTTGGCCAGCGATGCAAACCGTGTTTCGACAACCTCGCCGAACATGCCTTTGAACGATCTTGGCAGAACCAGCGTCAGCACATGGCGTTTCGAGCGGAATCGCAGCATGCCGATGCTCTCTGTGACTGAGGCGGTCAACATGGCGCCGAACCGCATGGCCTTTCCGAGGATTTCCGCCTGAATGGCCTCTTCCGCGCGCAGCAGCCGGAGATAGTCAGTCAGAGGCGGGTGGCCGGCATTTCTGTAGCGGTGAAACAGCGCAACCGCGATGAACACCCTTCCGGGATGGTCAACGCCGCCAAGGTTGGCGCGGGTCGCGTTGTCAAAACTGATCTCCGCCCGGTAATCGGGATGCGCTCTCCACGTCACGTCATGCAGCAGACATGCGGCGCGCACGAGGCGCAGCCGTTCCTTCGACGCCCCCTTGAAAAGCGGGCGCACAAACTTGAACAGGTTGTCGCCAAATCCCGGAAGCCGCGCTGACGAGGACTCGGTGTGAAGGCAGGCCTCAATCAGCGGGTCGCGCTGCCGCAGCTGCTCCGGCATGCGCTCATAGAGCAGTCCTTCCCGGATGCCATATGCTGAAACCCCGATCTCGCCGGGCCGGAACTGGCGGATCAGCTCCTCAAGAAGCATTCCCGAAGCCGGCAGGCTTCTCAGCCTTTCAGACGACATCAGCGATTCCGAGCGCAGCCGCCTCCCGCCCATATGGCGGGTCCACGCAACCGTCGCCAGCGCGGCCTCGCAGGACATATTGTATTCATTCAGGACTTTGAGGGGATAGTGACACCGTTCCATGTCAAGCAGAGCAAGAGCCCGCCATGACCCGCCGACCAGATACAGGGTCGGATAGTTCCCGCTCAGCCGGCGCCGGATATCGGCGACCGTCCTGCCGATGATGTCCTGTTGCTTGGCAACGCCTTCATTGCGCGCGAACGAAAGGTGACCAAGCCGGGCTGTCAGGCAGCTGCCGATCCGGCGGTTGGACACTTCGACCATTTCAGTCGATGAACCGCCGAAGTCGCAGACGATCCCGTTTGCGCCGGGCCAGCCGAGAAACACGCCCTGGGCCGCGAGGCGGGCTTCTTCCTCGCCGCTGACGACGTGGATTTCGATGCCCGTTTTTGCCATGACCTCGTCGCGGAACGCCTGGCTGTCTGAGGCCTCGCGGACAGCCGCGGTGCCGACCGCCGTCAATGAAGACACCCGCATGCCCTCAGCCAGCATGGCGAATCTTTTGATCGCGCGCAGCGCGCGCCCGCGTCCGGCCTTGCTGAGTTTTCCCGACCTTCTCAGAGTCGCCCCGAGGCCGCACTGCACTTTTTCATTGAAAAAATTCGCCGGCGAGCGAGTGGCGCCGTCGAACACCACCAGACGCACAGAGTTCGAACCAACATCTATGATGCCGACTCGCCGCATGCTGTGGACTTCGCCGGAGTTCACGCTGTTCCACAGGTCAACCGCATTATCCTTCAGCGGAAGCTGTCGCTCAAGCATCGGCGCGCATTCAGTCTCTCGAATGCGCCAGAGCGATGACATCCTTCGCCCCGGCTGAACCGCGGCCGGACAGCGACGGGTTCTCAAGAAAGTAGCGATGGCAGTTGAACATCATTTCTCCTGTCGGACCCTGGTGCCGTGAAAAAGATCCGTCGGGCTGCAGCACCCAGCTTTGCGCCTGATCGGCAAGATTTGCCGCCATGATTTGGCTGACGACCTGCTCCTGCACGGTGCGGTTCTTGATCTCGACGAGGGTTTCGACCCTCCGGTCCAGATTTCTTTGCATCCAGTCGGCTGAGGATATGAAGACCCGCGCCCGGCGCGAGGGCAGCCCCCGCCCATTGCCAAAACAGACGATTCGCGAATGCTCCAGAAAGCGCCCAACAATCGATTTGACACGGATATTCTCAGAAAGGCCGCGAATGCCGGGCCGCAGACCGCAGATGCCGCGAATGATCAGCGTGGTTTTGACCCCGGCGGCGCTCGCGCCGTAGAGTGCGGCGATCACTTCGGGATCGATGAGAGAGTTCATTTTGGCCCAGATCTCTCCAGGTCCGCCATTTTTGGCCAGCTCAGTTTCGTGCCCGATGCAGTCAAGCAGCTGCGCGCGCAGATTGATCGGCGCGATCGCCAGCTGTTCAAGAACCGCCGGACGGGCATAGCCGGACACAAAGTTCACCAGCTTTGTGGCATCGCGCCCTGCCGCCGGTTTGCAGGTGAACAGGCTGAGGTCGGTGTAGATCCGGGCCGTGATCGGATGATAGTTGCCAGTGCCGTAGTGGGTGTAGGTGACCAGTTGGTCGCCTTCGCGGCGCACCACTGTCGACACCTTTGCGTGCGTTTTCAGATCAAGGAATCCGTAAACAACGTGGGCGCCGGCGCGTTCCAGGCGCCGCGACTGCCGAATGTTGGCGGCTTCGTCGAACCGCGCTTTCAGCTCGATCAGCGCAGTGACCGATTTGCCGTTTTCAGCGGCTTCGCAGAGGGCTTCGACGATCGGACTGTCGTAGGAAGTGCGGTACAGGGTCTGTTTGATGGCGACCACATCCGGATCGTTCGCCGCCTGCCTGATAAACCGCACGACCATGTCGAACGTCTCGTACGGGTGGTGCAGCAGCATGTCCTTTTGCCGGATCGCGCTGAACATGTCGCCTTCGTGATCGCGCACACGTTCCGGAACGCGCGGCGAAAACTGCGGCCACAAAAGATCCGGCCTTGAATCCAGCACCAGCTCCTGAAGGTCGGCCAGTCCGACCATGCCGTGAAGCGCGAAAATTTCCTCTTCTTCGATCTTCAATTCGTCGGTGATGAGAGATTTCAGACGGTCCTGACCGCCGCCGGCAACGGACAGGTGGATGACCTCGCCGCGCCGCCGCCGCTTCAGCGCGATTTCGAATTCGCGCACCAGATCTTCGGCCTCTTCCTCCAGTTCGAGGTCGCTGTCGCGAAGGATCCGAAAGGCGCAGTCCTCAACCACGGTGTGACCGGGGAAAATGAACCCGATCTTTTCGACCAACAGCTCTTCAAGCGGAATGAACCGGACCGAACCGTCGTCACCGCCCGGCAGCCGTGTGAACCGGTTGATCTGCTCCGGAATCGGCAGCAGCGCCCGCAATGGGCGGCGGTCCTTGTCGTTCGTCAGCCACAGCGCAAGTACGAATCCGGCGTTCGGAATGAATGGAAACGGGTGGGCCGGGTCGATTGCAAGCGGGGTTAATACCGGGAAAACACTGTATATGAACACATCGTCGAGAAACTCCCGGTCACTTTTGGTCAGCCCCGACCTGTCCAAGAGACAGATTCCCTGAACTTCAAGCTCAGATTTAAGCGACTCCCAGACCCGCTGCTGTTCTGTCAGAAGCTTGCGGGTTTCCTTGCCGATTTCCGCCAGCTGCTCCGATGGCAGAAAACCGTCAGCAGCGGCCGGCTGGTTGCCGGACGCGGCGAGTTCCAGCAGGCCGGCCACGCGAACCGTGTAGAACTCATCAAGGTTGGTGGCCGAAATGGCCACAAACCGCACTCTTTCAAGCAGCGGCACCGACGGATTCTGAGCCTGTTCAAGAACCCGCCAATTGAAAGCCAGCCACGACAATTCACGATTGAAATAGGATTTCGGCCCGGCGAAATCTTCGGCGGGGAGGTCGATCGGCTCTGGAAAGCCGCCGTTCAGAAAATCCGCGTCCGTCCGGCGGGCGGCGATTTGACCTGTATCATTCATGACTGGCGGTTTGCGCTCTTTGTTCCGTCGCCTTGAGCGACGCCGCCGCTGTTGCCCTGGAAATCCGGCGCCCGGCCGCGAGCGATCGCCTGTCCAAGTCCGCCACCAGCGCCTCGGCCGCCGCAAATGTGCGCTCCATGCGCGGCAGGATATAGGCGACAATTTCCGGGGCAACCGAAATCTGCCGGTCAGCCAGGAGTTTTGTCACCAGCAAAGCCAGAAACTTGTCATCGGGAGGTCCAATCGCCGCGATTTGGCAGCTCAACATGCGGCTTTTGAGATCGGGCAGACATAACGGCCACTGCGCTGGCGGCCGGCGTGCCGTCAACAGCAGCTTTCCGCCGGTCAGCGCAGCGGTGTTGCAGAGGTGAAACAGCGCCGTTTCAAACTCTTTCTGTCCGGCGGTTCGGTCGGCGCCCAGCACAACCGCTCCCCGACCCCGCGCCTGATCGTTGACGCCCGGCTGCAGGAGCTGGTCGGCTTTGAGCACGCTCGCGTTCTCCCGCGCGGACCAAATCGCCGCTAGGTGGGATTTGCCCGATCTGGCAGGCCCAACGAGTAGCAGACGACCGTCCGGCCACTGCTTCTGCGCGAACGCCGCGGCACAGGCGGCCCGGTTGCAGGCGGATTGAATAAAGTCCCCGTCGCCCTGCGATGGCAGGGCGCCAAAGTCAAAAACACCAGGTTCGGCCCGGTCAGTCAGGACCTGATCCGCCGTGGCCTTTGTAGAGCGGGCTGGCGAGATACCTCTCGACTCCAAATCGAACGAACACGCCCACGATCGCCGATGCCGGCACAGCGATCAGCACCCCGACGAAGCCAAACAGCGCTCCGAATGCGGACAGGGAAAAGAGCAGCCAGACCGGATGCAGGCCAATCGATTTGCCCATGAGTCTGGGCGTCAGAACGTTTCCCTCCAGGATTTGCCCAACGGCAAAGGCGGCAGCCACCGCCAGGATCCAAATCGGGTCGTCCAGGAATTGGAACACCGCCAGGCCGATCGCCAGCACACCCCCGGCAATGGCGCCGACGAACGGAATGAAAGAAAGAAATCCGGCGATCAATCCGACGGTCAGGGCATAATCCAAGCCGATCAGCCACAGCGCCACTGTATAGTAGACCGCGATCACTACGCAGACCAAGAGCTGGCCGCGCACAAATCCCGCCAGTGCCTGATCGGATTCTTTGACCAGGCGCCTGATCGCATCGGCGTGGTCGCGCGGCAGCCAGCTGTCGATCTTTTCAATCGCCAGGTCCCAGTCCGCCAACATGTAGATCATGACCACCGGAGCGATGAGCAGAAACAGGAACAGGCTGACCGCACCGGAACCGATCACCAACAGCTGCGCCAGCACGACCTTGCCGGCGGAGTTCAGCATGCCGCCGATATCGGCGACCGCGGACGCTGCCTTAAAACTTTGTTCCAGAATATCCAGGTTGAACCTCGCGGCCGTCGACGTGATCCAGCTTTCCAGGGAAACCGCCATTTTCGGAAGAGTCTGAATCAGGCTGGTGAGCTGGCCGATCAGCATCGGAACCACCACCACCACGATTCCAATCACAATGAGGAGACAGACACCTGAGACGGTCGCCGTTGCCCAAAACCGGGACATTCCCCAGCGCTCGAAGCGGTCCGCCAGCGGATCCAGAATGTAAGCGAGGGCGGAACCGACGACAAAGGGCATCAGCACATTGCTCAGCTGATGGACAATGACAAAGAACAGCACGATTCCCGCTGTCCAGACGAAGAATTGTGTGCGTGCCTGTAAGGCCATGGTTTTAACAATGACTCAGTCTGCGTGTGCGCCCCGCGCACATTGACGCCATTGCGTCCGCGATTCAATTTCTAACTGAGCCGCAGCCGGCAATTGCCGAACTCCCGCAGTCTGATTCGGCATAAGTTTCTCTGGCCCCGAAAACCCGTTACAGCTATTCGGCGCTGGCCAGAATGGGTGAAAAAAGATGGCAGATTCCAGTGTTGAAGCGGAAATCCGCCTTCCGACCAAAGATGTTCAGGCAGACCTTCCGTTCTACACCGGCCAGCTAGGCATGCGGCTCGACACGATTTTCCCGGCGGACGACCCGGCGGTCGCTGTTCTCACCGGACACGGCATCCGGCTGCGGATTGAGCGCGGCGCGCCGGAAGCTCCCGGCACGATCAGGATTCTGTCTGATGATCCGGACCGTTTCGACGGCGGTAACCGCGTCCTGACCGCGCCGAACGGCGTTCGGGTCGAATTCGACCACATCAATCCGCCGATGATCGTCCCAGAAACGGAGCACGCGTTCGTGGTGCGGCGGCTGAAGGACAAAGCGCCGTGGATTATCGGCCGGGCCGGCATGCGCTACCGCGATTTGATTCCATCCCGCCTCGGCGGATCCATCATTGCCAGCCACATCCGGATTCCAGATGGCGGCCCGGTGCCCGATGTTGTCCACTACCACACGGTCGGATTTCAGCTCATCTTCTGCAGCCGCGGCTGGGTTGACATCCTCTATGAGGATCAGGGCGGGCCGATTCGCCTCAACGGCGGCGACTGCGTCATTCAGCCGCCCGAGATCCGGCACCGCGTGCTGCATGCTTCGGCGGACATCGAGGTTGTGGAAGTCGGTGTGCCGGCGCAGCACGTCACTACCATTGAGCACGAAATGGAATTGCCGAACAGCCCTGCTTTTCCGGACCGTGAGTATCAAGGCCAGAAATTTGTGCACCACTGCAAGGACACGGCGGAATGGACACCGTTCCGCCTGCCGGGTTTCCGGAGCCGTGACACCGGGATTTCCGCCGGCACCAAGGGTGTGGCCGGCGTTCATGTCGCCATGCCTGCGGGTGGAAACACTGCATGGTCAAAACATGCCGCGGATATACATTTCAGCTTTGTCCTGGAGGGGGGAATGTGGCTTGAAGGAGAAGGCGGCGACCCGCAGGAGCTGGGCCCGGGCGACGCATTCGTGCTGCCGCCCGGCATGTTGACGCGCTATTCGGAAGTCTCGAAAGATCTGGAGCTTCTTGAAGTCACGCTGCCAGGGGAATTCGAGACAGAAATATCGGGGTGAACGGCTGCGCCGCGTCAGACGAACTGCTCGCGAAGCAGTCTCTCTTCAAGCCCATGGCCGTGGTCAAACAGCAGCCGGTGACGCACAGCAGTTTCGCTCGACACCTCAACCGAGACGATGTCACGCGCTGAACGCGCGTCAGCGTCGGCCATGGCCGGGCGCGCCGCCGGATCCAAAACCTCAAAACTCACACAGGCGGATTTCGGCAGAAGCGCGCCGCGCCATCGGCGCGGGCGGAAGGCCGCCATCGGCGTAAGAGCGAGAATTTCACAGCCAATGGGCAGAATCGGCCCGTGCGCGGAATAGTTATAAGCGGTTGAACCTGCGGGCGTTGACACCATCGCGCCGTCACAGATCAACTCTTCCAGCCGCACCTTGCCGTCCACCGATATCCGCAGCCAGAGAGCTTGCGGTCCGGCGCGGATCAGTGACACTTCGTTGATCGCCAAAGCATCATGCGCACATCCGTTGATATCAACGGCGCGCATTGCCAGCGGATTGATCACCTCCTCCTCGGCTTCTGCGAGCCGCTGGAGCAGATTGGCTTCGGAGTAGGCGTTCATGAGGAAGCCGATTGTTCCCCGGTGCATTCCGTAGACCGCACAGTTCAAATCCCTGGTGTTGTGAAGAGTCTGGAGCATGATGCCGTCTCCGCCGAGAGCGACGATGACATCCGCTTCGGCTTCCGGCGCGTCGCCGTAAATGTCGGCGAGCCGCCGCCGCGATTCCGCGGCCGCCGGCACATTGCTGGAAACAAACCGAATTCTGTTGAGCGTGTTCATGTCACATCAGACAAAGGCGATTGGGTCTTCAGGCGCGTCGGGTCCGCAGTGTCTGCCGATAGCACGGTTCAAGGCAAATCAATAGATGTTGATTGCCGCCGCTGCAGCGCGGCCCTGGCCTCTGTTGGATGGCAAAGCCGAAAGGCCGATCACCCGAGCGCGAAAGCCGCCCCGAAGCTATCAATCTAACACACTTGAGTCCGTGTCTTCCTCTCCTTCCGGCCAGTTCCCGTCCCAGTCGTGCATGGCCCGGGTCCCGATGACGGTCAGCGACAGGATCCTGACGCCTTCCCAGAGCTTCTGCGTTCCGGGCAGCGGCTGGCGCTTCGATGGATGGAAGCCGGCCAGCCCGCCGGCGAGCACGACGAAGCCCGCGATGGTCATGTCCGGCGGCCCCCGGGGAACCTTGAAGCCGTGATGGGCGGCGAGGGCGCAGAGCGGTGTCATGTCTTCCCGGGCGAGGAGGGAGGGGGTGTAGCCCAATTTGTTGACATCGGCGATTTCTGCCATTTTTTTCTGTAGCGGGCGTGTCCGACAACGGCCGGGCGAATCGGTCGGCGGCGCGCTTTCAGAGGCGAAAGGCAGGAGCGCGAATGATGACGCAGGACGAGGAGAAGCGCGTGCACCGGCATCCGGACGCGGTGGCGTATCTGGAAGGTCTGGACGAAGAGGGCGCGTCGGTGGTCCGGCCGTACGAGGGCGGGCATGTCCGGTACTGGATCGAGGGCGGCGAGGTGCGCAGCCTGGAGGTCGCGGAGGACGGGCCGCTTCCGGCGCTTCTTGCCGCCGTCTCTGCGGAGTTCGGGCCGCAGCTTCCGAGGCTGGCGTCGGATCTCGCGTCGGGCGTCCCCGACCTTGACGGCGTGGAGCGTGCGCTCCGGGACGCCGCCCTGGGCGGCGGGGCAACGGCGCTGAAGCAGCTGGTCGAGCGGCTTGACAGGGCGTTGCCGGCGCCGAGATGCGAAAGCTGCGGCACGCCGATGCGCCGGTGCCAGGAAAGGAAGGGGAAGTCGTTCCTGACCCGGCTGGGCCGGGTCGAGTTCGAGCGGACGTACTTCCATTGCCGGTCGTGCGGCAAGGGCTGTTATCCGCTGGACCGGGCGCTGGGCCTGGAGGGGAGCACCTTCACGCCGGGGATGGCGAGCGTCATGGCCGAGACGGTGCCGCTGATGAGTTTCGATGCGGCGAGCCGGCACATCGCGAACCTTGCCGGGGTGGCCGCTTCGTCGAGCTCCCTGCAGCGCTGGTCGCTGGCGTTCGGCGAGGCGGCGCTCCGGTTCGAGCGGGAGGAGGTGGTCGGTGGCAAGCCTCTGGAATCGCGCATGTATCTCTCGATCGACGGGACCGGCATTCCGATGCGGAAAGAGGACGTCGAAGGCGTTGCGGGGAAGCAGGACGACGGGAGTTCCAGGACGCGAGAGGCGAAGCTCGCGGTCATGTACACCGCCGAGGGGCGGGATCCGGAGACCGGCGCGGCGCTGAAGGACCGGGGCAGCGAGACGTTCAGCTGCCTGATCGACAGCGCGGCGGCGCCGTCCGGCGGCAAGGATCCCTCGGCGTTCGCCGTGCGGCTGGACCGCGAGGCCCGGCGCCGGGGCCTGCACGACGCCGGGGAGCTTGTTGTCATCTCCGACGGGGCGGAATGGACAAGGAACACCTGCCAGGAGATCTTCGGCGGCCGGAAGGTCACCTTCGTGCTCGATATGTTCCATGCCCTCGAATACGCGTCCGGCGCCGTGAAGGCGATCCTCCCGGACAGGGAGGGGCGGAACCGGCGGTTCGAGGAGATCAAGGCGGACATCGCGGCGGGCCGGGCGGCCGAGGTGGTCCGGGAACTCGAGCCCTTCAGCGGCCGGCACGAAGATGTCGCGGCGTGCTGCCGCTACTTCAGGAACAACATGGAGCGGATGCGGTACAACGAATACCGTGACCTCGGCATGCAGGTCGGGAGCGGCGTCGTGGAAAGCGGATGCCGGCAGTACGGGCTGCGCCTGAAGCGCCCCGGCACCCGCTGGTCGGAGAGAGGAGCCAACGCCATGCTCGCGCTGAAAAGCTGCGTCATGAACCTCCGGCTGCCCGAATTCCTGGACTGGCAGGCAAGGCAAGCCGTCGCGGCCAGTCACTAACTTGGGCTACACCCAGGAGGGAGGGGTCCCAGACCCGGAACGCGGTGATCGCGTTCGAAGGCGAGGCACTTCTTCAGGTCGTCGGCCTCGTCGAGGCGGCGGTCCTCGATGCGGGTGCCGACCTTCAGCGCGTGGAAGAAGTCCTCGATCCGCCAGCGCAGCTCGTACCAGCGCAGCACGGTGCGGGCGGTCTCGAGGCCGGCCTCGCCTTCGGTGGCCAGCAGCATCCAGTGCAGCGGCTCGCTCTTCTTCCCCGTCGCGGGGCGACGGGGCGGGTCCTCCTCGAGGGCGGAGACGGCGGTCATGCGCACGGGCGCCTCGCCCGCCCGCTCCTTCGGGGGAAGCAGGTCCACGGGCGTGCAGCGCAGCGTCAGCTTCGCCGTGCGGCCCTTCCTGCGGTTCGGGCCGCCGCTGGCGGGGACCTCGATCTTCCGCGCTCCCACGGGGTCCGTTCCGAGAACGTGCTCCCAGAGGCCGGCGTCGTCTCCGGAGGCCAGCGCCACCCGGCGCTTCGATCCCCGGCTCGCCCGGACCAGCAGCGCCGCCTTGGTCTCCTCGGCGCGAGAGATCAGCTCCCAGAAGTCGCCCTCGTGCTCGACTGGCTCAGGCTCAGCCGGAACACGCAGCCACGCACGAAGTCCGCCGCGTAGCCCCCGCAACCGGCCGCTCCGGATCAGGACGACAGAACCTGCCTGGCAGCGCCAGGCAGGCCGATCGGCATGTTCGCAATCACGCACATGGCGGGGGAAGCGAGCCCAAAGTCACGGAATTGCCGTCGAAACCGCCGAATCCGGCGCCGGATGAATTGCCGGCTCGCCAAACGGCCTCGTCAAGGGCCGCAAAGAAAAAATCTGCCGTGCCGAGTCAGCCGTTTCCAGTTGAAAAGCTACCGCCCGGCCTGATATGGTGATGCACAAACTCTGGCCTATCCATGTTTCAGGTTCTTGCAGACCGAACATACCGTCACCTCTTCCTTGCACAGGTGATTTCCCTTGCAGG
This sequence comes from Paracoccaceae bacterium, assembly GCA_965221935.1. Taxonomy (GTDB): domain Bacteria; phylum Pseudomonadota; class Alphaproteobacteria; order Rhodobacterales; family Rhodobacteraceae; genus JAPOXR01. Next base: position 37,872 of record CBDCSZ010000080.1, on the reverse strand, counting down.
CACCGGACTGGCCACGATCGCGCTCGGTCTGCTTGCATTCGACCTTTCCGGCGGCAATGCGGGATTGGTGCTCGGCACCGTGTTCACGATCAAGATGGTTGCCTATATCGGGGTTGCGCCATTCGCAGGCGCATTCGTCCATCTCGTGCCGCGTCGTGTTTTGCTCGTGGCTCTGGATGTCGTCAGGGCATTGATTGCCTTGGCCTTGCCATTCGTTACCGAGGCTTGGCACCTCTATGTCCTGATATTCGTTTTGCATTCGGCATCCGCCGCATTCACACCGACATACCAGGCAACCATCCCGGACGTCTTGCCGGATGAATCGCACTACACCCGGGCACTCTCCCTTTCCCGGCTTGCCTACGATCTCGAGAACATCGTCAGCCCGACCCTCGCCGCACTGCTCCTGCTCCTCATTCCTTACGATGCACTGTTCGTCGGTACGATGGCAGGATTTCTCGCGTCCGCGGCCTTCGTGGTCTCGGTAACCCTCCCGGGTGCAAAGGGTTCCACTGAGGGCGGTGTTTTGAGCCGGGTCACCCGAGGCATTCGAATCTACCTGGCCACACCCAGACTGCGCGGCCTTCTTTCGCTGAATGTCACGGTGGCGGCAGCCGGGTCGATGGTACTGGTCAATTCGGTTGTACTTGTCAGGGGTGAACTGGGCTTTGGCGAAGCAGCCGTTGCATGGACGATGGGAGCCTTCGGATCTGGATCGATGCTGTCCGCTGTCCTCCTCCCGCGGGCACTCGAATCGATTCATGACCGGACGATCATGCTGGCAGGCGGCGCGCTCATGGTTGCTGGCCTTGGCATTCTCGCGGTTGTCGTTTCAATTGCTGGCCTTGCCTGGCCGACACTCCTGTCCATGTGGTTTGTCGTGGGATTCGGTTATTCCGGAGTTCTCACGCCGACGGGCCGCCTGATTCTCTGTTCGTCGTGTTCAGCGGACAGGCCCGCAGTCTTTGCCGCACAGTTTGCGCTGAGTCATTCTTGCTGGCTCGTGGCCTACCCGCTGTCGGGCTGGTTGATGACTGCCTTCGGAACGGTGACGGCGCTTGTCGGGTTGATCGTGCCGGCCACTATCGGTGTTGTGCTCGCCATGCGACATTGGCCGGCCGATGACCGCGTCGAGTTGCTGCACCGCCATGACAATCTCCCTCCCGACCACCCTCACCTGAACGGCGATCGAGAGCATGTGCACGCATTCGTCATCGACGACTTGCACAGACGCTGGCCAGCGGCGGGCAAGAACTGACCGAGTCCTGCTTGCCTGGTTGGAAGCACTTCGCCCGAAATGACGCTCGCCGGGTTGCGTACTCAACTGCGGGTCAGGCTTCGCACGCGCTTCCTGATCAGTTCTACATATTCCTCGGAAATGTCGTAGCCCACCCAGTTCCGGCCGGACCCGGCGGCAGCCAGTACCGTCTGTCCGCTACCCATGAAGGGATCCCGCACGAGATCGCCGGACCACGTATAGACAAGGCGCCCGGCGAGTTCCCTCCGGCTGACGCCTTTGGCGGCCATCACCTTCCGGATTGCAATTTGAGCAGACGGAACAAACCCGTCAGTTCGGTCCTGTTCGAGATCCTCGCCTCCCTGCGGCCGCTGCAGTTCATTGATCCCTTCAAATGTCCCGGCATCCGTCGTCGGTGGGATTCGCCGGGCCTGTTGCCCTTCCTGCACGCCCCTTCAATGCAATTGGAAGTCGGGGTTTGAAACCAATTGCCGGATTTGGTGCCGCGGCGGCGGACCCGGACGACAGGTGCACGCATGACCGGAGAGGGAAGCACGGACGTGGCGCTCCCGGTTCCTGATGCAGGACAGCGGTTTCTGTTGGGCAAACTGTGAATGCAGGCTCATTTTGTTCAGCCCAAATCCAGGAAAGGAACCCCACGGATTGTCCGTGACAGCGCTTTCCGCCGCTCAGCATGTGTAGTTGAGACCAAGCCGTCCGCCGTCAACATAGACCGTCTCCCCGGTGATGTAGCTGGCCTTGCTTGAGGCAAGGAACGCCACCACATCACCGACTTCCCGCGCAGTTCCGGGACGCCTGAGCGGTGTGCGAGACATGGCGACCGCGAGCGCCTCGGGGTTCGCGTTGACCCCTGCCATCATCGCCGTGTCTATTGAACCGGGGCCAACTGCATTGACGCGGATCCTGTGGGGCGCAAGCGCCAGCGCGGCCGCCTTGGTCAACTGCATCAGGCCTCCCTTCGAGGCGCAGTAGGCCGGAATTGCCGGAATCGCGACCTGGGCATTGATCGAGGACATGTTGACGATGGCCCCTTCAATTCCCCCGTCGATCATCATGCGCGCCGCCCGCTGCGTGGCAACGAACGTGCCGATCAGGTTGACATCGATGACGGTCCGAAAATCGGCAAGGTCATAGTCAAGGAAACTGCCCGGCAATGCGATGCCGGCATTGTTGACGAGCGTCGAGACCGGGCCATGTTCCGTCCCGACCCGGTCGAAGAGATCCGAAACCGCCGCGGGATCGCCCATGTCGCAGACAAGTCCGACCGTGCCGCCGCCCAGAGCAGCGGCTGCCTTGATCACACCATCCTCCTGGATGTCCGCGAGATCACCCTGTGCCCGTCCTCGGAAAGTGCTTCCGCGCAGGCATATCCGATGCCCTGGGCTCCGCCCGTAACCAATGCGATGGGATTTTCGGTCATTTCTCCTGATCCTTCAGTCCATAGACTTCCTTTGCCTCACGCAGCGAAACATAGCCTGCCGCGACGTCGTCAAGCACCGCCGACCGGTTGCGGTCAAGCGGATTGCCGATGCCTCCGCCGCCCGGAAGCGAGAGGCGCAACCGCTGCCCGTCGCCGACGAACTGCCGTCCCTTCGAACGCAACCGGGTTCCGTCGGTCAGTTCAACCCGGCCGCTTCGCCCCGACCCTCCTCCATCATGGCCACGCGCCGGATTGTCGATGCGGTCGAACATCGCGTTGAAGTGGAATTCATGGCCGCGGCGCGGCTGGATTTCGATGACCTGCCCCAATCCTCCGCGGTGCTCACCTGCACCACCGGAATCGGGGCGCAGTTCCTTTCGCCAGATCGTGATCGGTCCAACCTGCTCGGTGGCCTCCACGCTCATCGTCGAAACGCCCGACGGAAAGGCTGTGGCCGATGGACCGTCCGAGCCCGGCCGTGCACCCATGCCTCCCGAATTGAACATCAGCAATTCACGCGACGGAAGGCCGCTGTCGAGGTCGGTCGGCCTTGCCGAGATATGGATGTTCCAGAGCGCCGACGCCCCTTCGGTCGGCAATCCGCCCCCCAACGCCTGGCGGAGCGCCCCAATCACCAGATCGGGCAGGAGGTGGCCGAGGACATGGCGCACCGAAACCGGCGCCGGGTGCCGCGCGGCAAGGATCGACCCCTCCGGAGCGGAGATTTCGAACGGCTCAAGGGAGCCCGCATTGTTCGGAACCTCCGGCGCGATCGCCACCTTGAGACCAAAGCAGGAATAGGCGCGGGTGTAGACTTCCGGAACATTGACACCGAAGGCGCTCATGCCGGATGTGCCCGAAAAATCCGCCGTCAGGCGCTCGCCCTCAATCCCGACCTCCACCGCCATCAGGACGGGGCGGTCATACCCATCGACGTACATGCGGTTTCGGAAGATTCCATCCGGAAGCCAGGCAATCGCGGCGCGGGTGGCGCTGCGGCTGGCATCGACTATGAAATCGGAGAGCCCTTCGATGTCGTCAAGCTCGAACTCGTCCAGCATCGCCTGCAGCCGATTCATGCCCGCCTCGTTGCAGGCGGCGAGTGAATACATGTCCCCGACGGTCTGGTCCGGTGTGCGCACATTGGCGCGCACGATCCTGATCAGAAGCGGGTCGACCTCGCCGCGCTCGGCGAACTTGGTGATCGGAATCATTAGGCCCTCCTCGAAGACCTCACCCGCGTCGGGACCGAACCCACGACCGCCGATGTCGACGACATGCGCCGTGCAGGCGAAGAACCCGATATGGGTGCCTTTGCGGAACACGGGAGTCACCATCGTGATGTCATGGAGGTGCCCTGTGCCCTTCCATGGATCGTTGGTGACGAAGGCGTCGCCCTCAAACATGTTCCGCTCACCGATTTCCCGCACGAAGTGGCCGACACTTTCCGCCATTGCGTTGACGTGGCCCGGGGTGCCGGTCACGGCTTGGGCGATCATGCGCGCCCGGCGGTCGAAGAGACCGGCGGACAGGTCGCCCGCCTCGCGCACACTGGTTGAAAACGAGGTTCGGATGAGGGTTGTCGCCTGTTCCTCAACGACCGCGATCAGACGGTTCCACATGACCTGAAGGTCTATCGCCGAACCGGTCACGGTACGGTCCCCTTCCGCAGCAGCAGGATCGAACCATCGCTCTGGCCCACGGCGCGAAATGCCGAGGTGACGATGGTCGATGTCTCGTCCTCGACTATGATCGCCGGTCCATCAGCACACTTGCCCGGCCCGAGATCCCCGCGCCGGACCTCCGCCGCCCTGACGTTGGCGCGAAGGGCGGCATCAAACATGTCGCGTTCGCGCCCGACCGGTGCGGCGGTGCCTTCGGTTGCCGCCGCAACCGGCCGCAACAGCGGCGCCTCGGTGGTCACGGTCAGCGACCAGTTGGTGATCTCGACCGAAAGGCCATCGATCGCCCGCCCGAAGCGGGTCCGGTAGGCGGACTCGAATGCTGCTTGGATGTCAGGGACGCTTCGGTTGGTGAATCTCCGCTGCTCAAGCGGTACGGGGATTTCCCAGCCCTGGCCGGAGTAGCGCATGAACGCCGTGAGATGTACCTTCGTCGGCGCGTCCCCTGCACCCATCCTCACGAAGTCTCCCGCCTCCCCCTCCATCGCGTTGATCGTCGCGTTGACCGCATCCGCGTCAAACGACTCGAGCGACTGGTAGTGCCCGCGCCCGGCCTCGTAGGAAAACGGCGCCCGCAGGAACCCGATGGCCGAGCCCACGCCCGCCCCGGGCGGAACCAGCACCTCGTCGATACCCAATTTCTCGCAGATCCGGCATGCATGCAGCGGCGCACCGCCGCCGAATGCGATCATCGTGAACCGCCCGATGTCGCGACCGTTCTCCACCGCGTGAACCCGCGCCGCGTTGGCCATGTTTTCGTCGACGATCTCGCCTAAGCCGAAGGCGGCGTCATGCACGCTCAGCCCAATCCTCACGCCCACATGCCGATCGATGGACCCGTTCGCAAGTTTGGGATCAAGCACAATGGCCCCGCCGGAGAATTTGCTCGGATCCAACCTGCCCAGCAACAGGTCGGAATCGGTTACGGTCGGTTCGGTCCCGCCGCGCCGGTAGCATGCCGGACCGGGCTGCGAGCCGGCGGAGCGCGGTCCCACCCGAATTCGGCCCATGGCATCGATCGAGGCAATCGACCCGCCTCCGGCACCGATCTCAACCATTTCGACCACGGGCGTGGAGATCAGCATTCCCGACCCCTTGCTGAAGCGATGGGTTCTGGCGACCTCGAGGGTGCTTGCGGTCTTCGGCGAACCGTCCTCCACGAGGCAGATCTTCGCTGTGGTGCCGCCCATATCGAAGCTCAGCGCCCTTCCGATGCCATGTGACTTCGCAAACCCTCCGGCGTAGATGGCTCCCCCGGCAGGACCGGATTCGAGAAGACGCACCGGCTGCTCGATGGCAGTCTCCACCGAAATCAGCCCGCCCCCCGAATGAAGCATGAATACCGGGGCGTCGATTCCGATCTCCCGCAGCCCCTCGCCGAGTCGGCCGAGATAGGCAGCCATCCGGGGCTGGACAAAGGCATTGGCGATCACCGTGTTGAACCGGGGCAGTTCGCGCATTTGCGGTGAGACCACGGAGGAGAGCGACACCGAGAGCCCCGGCATGGCAGCTTTCAGGGCCTCCGCCATTTTCCGCTCGTGCCGATCATTCGCGTAAGAATGCAGGAACCCTACCGCAGCCGCCTCGAACCCGCCGGCGCGCACGGTCCTGACCATGCGCAAGACTTCGGAATCCTCCAGCGGCAGCAGAATCTCGCCGTCGGCCGCGATCCGCTCGTGAACGGTCAGCCGGTGCCTGCGCGCAATCAGCGGCTTCGGCAGTTCCAGGTTGAGGTCGTACTGTTCGAAGCGGTTTTCCGAGCGCATCTCGATGACGTCGCGAAAACCCTCCGTGGTTATGAATACGGTGCGGGCGCCGCGGCGCTCGATGAGGGCGTTGGTCACAAGCGTCGTGCCGTGAATGACCTTCCCGATGCTGCCGGGCGCAACGCCGGCGCGACCGGCCGCGGTCCTGATGCCTTCAAGGATTGCCGCCTCGGGCTCGGTCTGGTCGGTCAGCACCTTGCATGTCGCGAGCCCGCCCGGATGCTCGATGGCGACGTCGGTGAATGTTCCGCCGATATCGATGCCGGCGCGAATTGCTGCGGTTCCCATCAAACCGACCTGACGAACTGACCGACGGTGAACGCAATGTCGAAAATCCTTGGCTTGAGCCAGGGCCGCGGCGGCGGGCGGAACTCCGTTACCGGCAGGGGCAGTTCCCTTGGATCCTGCCCCGTCAGCAGCCCTGCAATCGACTGGCCGAACAAGGTTCCTGTCGTAATTCCGCGCCCGTTGTAGCCAATCGCGGTCCACAACCCTTGCCCGAGTCGATGAATGCGGGGAAGGTGATCCGGCGTCATCGCGATCCTGCCGTGCCACGCCCGTTCGAACTCGACCGGGCCAAGTTCGGGAAAGAGCTTCCCGACCTGCCTGCGGGCCCAGCGATGCGTCAGCCCACGGTCAACCGAACCGATGACCCTGCCCATCGTCCCGATCAGAACCCGACCCTCCCCGTCGCGGCGAAGGTTGAACATGATCCGGCCGGTGTCCCACAGACCTTGCCGTGGGTGTAGCCCAATTTGTTGACATCGGCGATTTCTGCCATTTTTTTCTGTAGCGGGCGTGTCCGACAACGGCCGGGCGAATCGGTCGGCGGCGCGCTTTCAGAGGCGAAAGGCAGGAGCGCGAATGATGACGCAGGACGAGGAGAAGCGCGTGCACCGGCATCCGGACGCGGTGGCGTATCTGGAAGGTCTGGACGAAGAGGGCGCGTCGGTGGTCCGGCCGTACGAGGGCGGGCATGTCCGGTACTGGATCGAGGGCGGCGAGGTGCGCAGCCTGGAGGTCGCGGAGGACGGGCCGCTTCCGGCGCTTCTTGCCGCCGTCTCTGCGGAGTTCGGGCCGCAGCTTCCGAGGCTGGCGTCGGATCTCGCGTCGGGCGTCCCCGACCTTGACGGCGTGGAGCGTGCGCTCCGGGACGCCGCCCTGGGCGGCGGGGCAACGGCGCTGAAGCAGCTGGTCGAGCGGCTTGACAGGGCGTTGCCGGCGCCGAGATGCGAAAGCTGCGGCACGCCGATGCGCCGGTGCCAGGAAAGGAAGGGGAAGTCGTTCCTGACCCGGCTGGGCCGGGTCGAGTTCGAGCGGACGTACTTCCATTGCCGGTCGTGCGGCAAGGGCTGTTATCCGCTGGACCGGGCGCTGGGCCTGGAGGGGAGCACCTTCACGCCGGGGATGGCGAGCGTCATGGCCGAGACGGTGCCGCTGATGAGTTTCGATGCGGCGAGCCGGCACATCGCGAACCTTGCCGGGGTGGCCGCTTCGTCGAGCTCCCTGCAGCGCTGGTCGCTGGCGTTCGGCGAGGCGGCGCTCCGGTTCGAGCGGGAGGAGGTGGTCGGTGGCAAGCCTCTGGAATCGCGCATGTATCTCTCGATCGACGGGACCGGCATTCCGATGCGGAAAGAGGACGTCGAAGGCGTTGCGGGGAAGCAGGACGACGGGAGTTCCAGGACGCGAGAGGCGAAGCTCGCGGTCATGTACACCGCCGAGGGGCGGGATCCGGAGACCGGCGCGGCGCTGAAGGACCGGGGCAGCGAGACGTTCAGCTGCCTGATCGACAGCGCGGCGGCGCCGTCCGGCGGCAAGGATCCCTCGGCGTTCGCCGTGCGGCTGGACCGCGAGGCCCGGCGCCGGGGCCTGCACGACGCCGGGGAGCTTGTTGTCATCTCCGACGGGGCGGAATGGACAAGGAACACCTGCCAGGAGATCTTCGGCGGCCGGAAGGTCACCTTCGTGCTCGATATGTTCCATGCCCTCGAATACGCGTCCGGCGCCGTGAAGGCGATCCTCCCGGACAGGGAGGGGCGGAACCGGCGGTTCGAGGAGATCAAGGCGGACATCGCGGCGGGCCGGGCGGCCGAGGTGGTCCGGGAACTCGAGCCCTTCAGCGGCCGGCACGAAGATGTCGCGGCGTGCTGCCGCTACTTCAGGAACAACATGGAGCGGATGCGGTACAACGAATACCGTGACCTCGGCATGCAGGTCGGGAGCGGCGTCGTGGAAAGCGGATGCCGGCAGTACGGGCTGCGCCTGAAGCGCCCCGGCACCCGCTGGTCGGAGAGAGGAGCCAACGCCATGCTCGCGCTGAAAAGCTGCGTCATGAACCTCCGGCTGCCCGAATTCCTGGACTGGCAGGCAAGGCAAGCCGTCGCGGCCAGTCACTAACTTGGGCTACACCCCCTTGCCGTCCCGGAAGTATGTGTGCCGCATTGGTGCCGAGCGGACGGGTGGAGACCTGGAGATAGTGGATCACCGAGAACACGTTCCCGAGGCCCGGCCACAACCGGTCGGTGTACGCGTTGGTTCCGAGCACGACATTCCTTGCCCGGACCCGGCACCGTTCGGTTTCGACCTGCCAGCAGTCCCCCTCGGGCCGAAGCCCCGTGGCCCGGACACCGGTCGAGATCCTCGCACCGGCGGACACCGCCGCCCGGGCGAGCCCGCGGCAGTATGCCATCGGGTTGATCGTGCCCGCGCGTCGGTCAAGCAGTGCTCCATGGAACGCACGGGTTCCGGTCATTTCATGCACGCCGTTGCGGTCGATCAGTTCGACGGGCGCGCCAAGGCGTTGCCATTGCGCCAACCTGCTCCGAAGCTCCCTCAACCCGGCCCTTGACCCGGCCGCATACAGCGTGCCGGTTCGGGTCGCCTCGCATCGGATCTGGTGCTTCCCGATCAATTCGAACACCCTGTCGGGTGCCGCGCTGAATTCCTCAACAAATCTCGGTCCGTATTCGGGTCCGAGCATTTTGAGCAGCCGGTCGGGCGGCAGCCAGGCGACCGGATTGACAAGTCCGACATTGCGACCGGAACCGCCGAAACCGATCCGTTCCGCCTCGATGATTTGGGTCGAAAGCCCCTTTTCGGCGCAATGGAGCGCCGTGGAAAGCCCGGTGTAGCCGCCGCCCACGATCGCCACATCGACGGGATCCGCGCACAGGGGTTCCTGCGCCACCTCCTCCTCGGTCGCGGTTGTTTCCCACATGGAAATCGGTTGGGTGCGCATTGACTGGCGGAGGACTTCTATTGACCATTACTCCCGGAACAGATTGCGCCAGCCGCACAATTTTGTCCACACTGCAAAATTCCGTCCCATGCAGCGGCACGGCAACATGCGCAAACTCAAAAAAAGCAGCAAGGAATTGGTTGCCGAGGCTCGAGCCCGGATCGAGGAGGTGGAAGCCTCCGATCTCATCGCCGCGCTCGACGATCCAGACACGGTTATCGTTGACACTCGCGATATTCGGGAGCGACAGCGCAGCGGGTTCATTCCGGGAAGCTTCCATGCACCCCGAGGGATGATGGAGTTCTGGGTCGATCCGGAAAGCCCGTACCACAGGGAAACATTCGCGCAGGACAAGAGGTCGTCCTTCACCGCGCCAGCGGCTGGCGCTCGGCACTGACGGTTGCCACGCTCCAGGACATGGGCTTTGAGGCTGCCCACCTCAAGGATGGATTTTCGGCTTGGGAGAGACTTGGCGGTCCTGTCGAGCACCCGCCGCCGATGGACGACAGGTAGATCGGGGCCCCGAACCGGAATTCAGGTGCCGCCTGCCCCGCTTTCCCTGTGCCAGGCGACTGCGGCGACAAGCAGCGTCAACAGCATCTCCATGAAGCCCGGCAGCAGGGGTGAGGTCTCCACCGAGACGGTCCGGTAGGCGTTTCGGGCAGTCAGTCCCAACCAGTCCGCACCGACGGCAATCCTCCCTTCACCAATGCGCCGAACCTCCGGCACACCGTCCGTGAGTATCCGCCGGCGCATGCCGGCGCGATCCGCTCCAGGAGGTCGAGGGCCGCGCGGAACGGGAGGCCGGAGGCGTGGATCGCGAGGTCGATCGCGCCGCCGCCGCCGCGTCCCAGGACATGGTCGTAGAACTGTGTCCCGCTGATGCTGATCACTGACCCCGGGCGTTTCCAGCGCGTCCGGTCATGCCGGTCGCGCCGGTAGCCGAGGCCCTCGGCGACCCGCTCGAGCGCGATGGCGCGGAGCCTGTCGGCCCGGCTCACGGCGCCAGCTCCCGGGCGGCCTTTTCCACATGACTGATCGAGACTGTCCGGGAGCGGTCGAGGGCGGCGGCGTGCAGGGCGTAATGGGCGATCCGGTCGATGCGCCTGGGCAGGCCGCTGCTGGCCAGCGCCACGGCCTCCACCGCCGGCTCCTCGAAGATCTCGGCGCCGCCGCCGGCCAGGCTCAGCCGGTGGGTGATGTAGGGGCCGACCTCGTCCCGGCCCAGCCCCTCCAGCGCGCAGCGCAGCACGATGCGCTGCGACAGCGACGCGTGCGCCGCCATTTCCAGCCGCCGCCGCAGTTCGGTGAGCCCGACCAGGAGCAGGCAGAGCCGGTTCTCGGAATCCATCCGGTAGTTGGTGAGCAGCCTCAGCTCCTCGAGGATCTCGTTGTGCAGGTGATGCGCCTCGTCGAAGATCAGCACGGGCTGCCGCCGCGACTCGGTGACCAGGCGCGACACGGCGCTCCGGATGGCCGTGTGGGCCGCGGACCGGCTGGTGAAGCGCTCCAGGCCGAAGGCGGCGGCGACCATGTTGTAGCTGTCGAGCACGCTGCCGGTGGACAGGGCGACATAGCAGACCCGGTGCCGGCTCGGATGCAGCCCGGCCGCCGTCTGGCGGCACAGGGTGGTCTTGCCGCTGCCGGCCTCCCCGGTGAACAGCCCGATGCCGCGCAGCTCCAGCAGGTGGCGCAGCCGCAGCCGCGCCTCGATCATGGCGGCGCTGTCGAACAGCTCGTCGGCGGCCTCGAACAGGCTTGTCTGCGGCAGCGGAAAACCGCTGATCCGCTTCTCGGACCTGCGGCCGAACACGTTCCGCTTGAACCAGCCGAGCTGCAGCCGGAGGTCCGCGATCTCCTGCCTCGCCTCGGCCAGGGCGGCGAGGGCATCCTCCAGCGTCGCTTGAGCCGGATCGGGCTGTGCGGCGGCGGTCTGCGTGGCTTCGGAACTGTCTCCGGAATGCTGTCTCCAATGCCCGGAAGACTACAGGATTCCGCCGCATATTGCAAGCTAATTGTTTGTTGTTATTAGAATATATGAATTTTTTTGCCGCCCGGCGGGCGGTTCGCGAAGTCAGCCGAAACCGTCGACGCCCCCCTGAGCGCAACCGGGAATCTCGGCAATGCAGGAAGCCTGCGTCGGGCGCTGTCGTATGTCCGGCCTCTCAGATGCGGCGCTTGCGGCCGCGGGCCCGCATGGTGTTCGCGGACCGGATCCAAATCGCGCTTGCGGGATCGAAGCCCTGCGTCGTGTGCTGGTTTTTCCGGCCCCGTCATTCCGACTCTTGCCCCTGCGCTGTCCTTCGCTCCCGGCGCACTGTCCGGAGGCCGCCCTCCCGGTCACCCGGGCCCCGGCCCCGAATTCTCTCCTTGCCTCTCCGTTCCGATTCTCTTCCCGGCGCCCGTCACGCCGCCCTTGGCAGCCAGACTTCGTTTTTCACCGAAAGCGCCCAGATGACGCGCGCCATCCTGTTCGCCAGGGCCACCGCGGCCGCCTTGAACGGCTTCTCCTCGACCACCCTCCGCAGCCAGGGATACGCGATCTCCTCCCGGCCTCTCTGATGACGCAGCACGGCGACCGCCCCTTGAACCAGCAGGCTCCGGATGTCGCGCTGACCCATCTTCGTGATCCGCCCGAGCCGCTGCCTGCCGGCGGTCGACTGTTGACGCGGGGTCAGGCCCGTCCAGGCGGCGAAGTCCCTGCCGCGTTTGAAGCTCCCCATCGGCGGCGCAAAGGCATGAACCGCCATCGCGCAGACCGGTCCGATCCCGGGGATTGTCATCAGGTTCCGGATGTCCTCCCGCTGCCGCGAGCGCCGCTTCAGCTCGCGGTCCAGCTCCGCGATCCGCCCGCTCAGCGCGCCGATCTGCTCAAACAGCATCTCCGCGGACTGCTGAACCAGCTCCGGAACCCCTTCGGCGGCCTTTTCCAGCCCGGCTCTCAGAGCCTCCACATTGGCCACGCCGCGGGCCGCTACCAGGCCGAACTCCGCCAGATGGCCGCGCAAAGCGTTCACGGTCTGCGTGCGCTGCCGCACGAAAAGCGCGCGGGTGCGGAACAGCATCGAATCACTCTGCGCCGCCTCCACGATCGCCGCCGCGTCGTTCGCGTCGCTCTTCTGCCGCTTGACGAAGGGCTTGTCGCAAACCGGCGGGATCAGCCTGCACTCGTGGCCGAGCTCAATGATCCGCCGGCCCCAGTGGTGGGCGCCGCCGCAGGCCTCGTATGTTTCGAGAATCAGAAATAGATCAAGGAGGTGGCTCTTATGAGGCCCCATATTGTCAAGCCTTTTTTTCATGACCGAATTCGCCGCGCGTCCGGCAGCGGTCTTCCCGCGTCGTCACATTGCTGTTCTCCCTGTCGCCGGAACGGTTCGGCGCCATTCGGGGATGCTCCAGGCGGAACGCCGCGGTCCACTGGCGCGCTCAACGACGCGTCCATGCTCTTATCCGGTTCGGTTGGCCGGGCAGTCACCGGCCCCGTGACCATGATGCCCGATTCGGGGCGGTGCGACGTTCCGGGAGGCGGGACCCATCTGTGTGAACGGTGCCGCATCTGCGGCGAACCATGCCACCTCACGGTCACACGCCTTGCCCGGGTTCCCCAGGAGGCCCCGTCGGGCCGCCCGGGCGTTCAGGTGTCCGTTATCCTCCTCTCAGGCCCGCGACAGGACGGCGCCTTCCGGCACCAGCCCGGAGGTGGCGAATCTCCACAGCGCCACCAGCAGCTTGCGCGCCAGCGCGATTATCCCGCGTCTGCGCGACCGCCCGTCGCGGGCGCTGACGTAATTCCGGTACCATTTCGACAGAGAGCTGTCCGGCTGGTGGCGCAGCCAGCGCCACGCCATCTGCACCAGGTGCCTGCGCAGCATCGGGCTGCCAGCCTTGCTGATTCCCTGATCGTGGTCGATGCCGCCGCTCGCGAAGGGGACCGGCGCCAGTCCCGCCAGGCTGGCCAGCTCCCGGCGGTTGCGGAAGTCCCTGTAGAACAGCTCGGCGCCCAGCAGCAGGGCGTCGTTCGTGCCGATCCCGCGCAGCCGGACGAGCGCCGCCGCGCAGTGCGCGCGATCCGGAGCCGGGCCCGGCAGGGGAAGGCTGTCAAGCGCCTCCTTCGACACCTTCAGCGCCGAAGCCTTCTCCGCCTCGACCGTCTTCAGTTCCGCGCAGACCAGCTCAAGCCGGTCGAGGATGCCGCGGATCTCGGCCAGAAGCCCCGGGGCGGCAGTTCCGTGCCGTAGCCCGTCTCAAGCCCGTCGAGGCGCGCGCGGAACCCTTTCCCCGCCGGATTCCCGGCCGGCACGCCGTGCAGCCTGAGCAGACCGGCGACCGAGTTCGCCAGCCGCAGCCGCTCCTTCACCAGGCGCTCCCGCCGGCGCAGCAGCCGCTTCGCGTCCTCCTCCTCGACCGTCGGGATCCGAACCGGCGACATCGAGTCCCGGTCGCCGCCGTCCCAGGCCCGCAGCGCCCGCACCATCTTGCGGGCGTCGATCCGGTCCGTCTTCGCCTTCTTCCTGCGCCGGACGACCTCAAGGCTGGCGGGGTCGCAGACCAACACCTCCAGGTCCTCGCCCTCAAGCCGCCGGGCAAGCCAGAAGCCCTCATAGCCCGCCTCGTAGACCAGCATCACCCGGACGTCGCCGCCGGAGGCACAGGCCCGCTCCCGCGCCTGTCCGAGCTTCGCCAGAAGGCCACTGACGTCATGCGGCGCCAACCTGTGGACCCCGGCCTTCGACGCGGCGGTCGAATCGCCGACCGCAAGGATCCAGCTCGTTCCGCTGACTTCCAGCGCCGCGTGAACCGTTGTAACTTCCCCGGTGAAGGGGGCGAATGCATCAACCATCAGTCTCTCCTTTCATTCGGCAAGGGGTTGTCGTTCATCGGCTCCTTGCCACAATATGTTGATGCCTGAACATTCCCGAGGATCGAATCATCCGCAAGGGCAAATCCCGGCACGACTCATGGCATCTGTGGACAAGTTGGGCGACAGCTTCTTCACAAAAACCGGCCTGCCGCAGGCCGTCGATCCGTGCAATTGAAAAACCCTCTTTGAAATGTCGACGCCGACTATGCTAACCCTTTCCATGGACGTCTCCTCTCTGTTTTGACGCGCAGCTCGGCTGACGTTTTCTCTGGCGCACTGTGACGCCGTTTGGAGGGGCGTCCACTCCATCGCTTCCTTTCGCGTTTCAGACGCACACAAGCGTGCGTTCTAATTCTGGCGAATGATGACGCCGCAGATCGGGGGCGTCCACTCCATCGTTTACGATGAACCGATCCGCTCCATGAGTGAAGCCCGAACGAATGATCCCCGCGCGAACGAGGAAACGCCGCAGGACATGGACTTTGGAAAGGCGCAAAAATCAGGAAAATCTGATCGGGCCTAACTCAATGCCATTGGCCGGCGGCCGGGTGACAGTCCGCAGTCAGAAGCGCCGAGTCAACCGCATCCGCAATGGCAAAATTGCCGCCTGACGCGTCGGACATCAGAGTCATTGCCCCGGCGAAGGCATGCACGCCTCCCGGATCACCTATCAATGACTCATAATTAACTCCCCGCCGGATTCCGTGCGAATCATGCGGCCATGCAGATCGGCATGCGACAGATCTCCGCGGAGACGGTTGAGTGGTTCGGAGCGGCCTGCAGGTGCGGGGACCTGACCCGGACCGCATCGGATGCCGGTGAACCAAAGGCGTGCGATCCGGACCACGAACCTTCTGGAACGGCTGTTCGTCGAGGAGCGCCGACGCATGAAGATCATTCCCAACGCCTGAGCTGAGAGGGCGGTGCCGAAGTTGATGTTCGGGGCAATGATCCGTGCGTCGGACCGCTGGCGCCCGGTGCGGGTCACGCACTTCGAGAGGTTGCAAATGGACACGTTGAGGACGGAACTCGACGGGGAATACCGGGGGCGGACCGGACCCGTCCCGGAAGTGGAAGCAGGGGCACAACCCCCGAAACTGTCCAGCAAAAATCGGACTTGACCCAGCGTCAGCCCGTCTTTCATGCGCCGGGCATAGCTGACAATGGAAGGTGCGGTCATGCCGGTTTCGATGATTCCCGGCTGAACGTCCAACACCGCGGCATTTTTCGCCCGAGCCTGTCGGCAAACGTCCTCGAAATCGCTGCGGCTGCCGCTTTCGATGCTGCGTGTTTCGCCCGGGGAGCGGCGAACGCGGTGGCGTTCGACGAAGTCACGTTGATGATCGAGTAGTACTGTTCGGTCGCGCGGAACCTCTCAACTCTCCGGTCTGATGAAGGTGCGGACAAATCAGCGCGGGGGCGCCAACTACATCCGGGTTCCGTCCGGGCCGAACAGATGCAGCTTCTCCTGGGACAGAAGAACACCAACCTCATCCCCGACCGAAAGTTCCGCGTTTTCGTGCTGCAGAACGGTCAAGGTGCCCAGGTTCAGTTCGACCGAAACCACGGTGACCTGACCGGTTGCTTCTAGATAGCTGACTCGCCCGATCAGTTCCGCATCTGTCTTACCCCTCAACACTAGGTCCTCGGGCCGGATGCCAAGGGTCAACCGGTCCTCTTCGGCCGCGTTTTCGGGCGGCAGAGGCGTCAACGCAACCCCACCCTTCCGCGTGACCAGCCTGCCGTCCCGCACCATACAGTCGATCAGATTCATGGGTGGCGAGCCGATGAAGCTGGCGACAAAACGGTTGGCTGGGCGGTGATAGATTTCGAGGGGCCGAGCGATCTGTTCGACCCGTCCATCACGCAGCACAGCGACCCTGTCGGCCATGGTCATTGCCTCAATCTGGTCATGGGTGACATAGATCATCGTGGCGTTCAGACGGGCATGAAGCAACTTGATCTCCTTGCGCATCTGCACCCGAAGCGCGGCATCGAGGTTCGACAGCGGCTCGTCAAATAGAAACGCCTGCGGCTGACGTACGATGGCCCGGCCCATGGCGACCCGCTGGCGTTGGCCGCCTGAGAGTTCGCGCGGATGCCGATCAAGCAGATCCTCCAACCCGAGAAGGGCCGCCGTCCTTGCCACGCGGGTCTGTTGTTCGGTCTTGGATAGCCGCTCAATGCGCAGCGGAAAGCCGATGTTTTCGGCCACCGACATGTGCGGATAAAGCGCGTAGTTCTGAAACACCATCGCGATATCGCGGTCCTTCGGGGGCAGGTCCGTCACAGTTTCGCCGCCGATGGAAATCTGGCCGGAAGTGACCGTCTCCAACCCGGCCAGTATCCTCAGCAGGGTAGATTTGCCGCAGCCCGAGGGGCCGACAAAGACAACGAACTCGCCTTCGGCAATGTCGATCGAGACATCGCGGATTGCAGCGACGGCGCCGAAGGACTTAGTGATGTTCTGAAACGCGATCTGGCCCAACTTACTTCACCCCGCCTCCAAGCGCACCCGAGATGATCTGCCGCTGCATCGTCAGGAACACCGCGACCACCGGCAGGGCAAAAACCAGCGCGGCAGCCATTTGCAATTCGTGCAGCGTGAAATACTCCCCCCGGAAGGAAGAGATGCCGGTCGCCGCAGTCCACAGCTTGTCGGAGTTGATGAGTGTCTTGGCGAAGAGGAAATCGTGCCAGCTTGTCACGAAGCCATAGATGAAGATCGCCGCCATCCCCGGCCCCGCCAAGGGCAGCGCGACCCGCCAGAACGCTCCAAGGCGCGAGCAGCCGTCGATCCGCGCCGCGCCTTCCAGATCGGGAGGGATGGTGTCAAAGAAGCCTTTGCTCATCCAGATTGCTAGCGGCGCAACGAGGGAGATATGGCCCATCACCATCCCCTGCATCGTGTCCAGAAGCCCCAGATCGCGATAGAGCATATAGAGCGGCACGACGATGCTGGTGGCCGGGATCATCTGCGTTGCTAGCACAGTCAACATAAGCAACCCCGCACCCCGGAACCGCAACCGGCTGAGGACATATCCGCAGGATGCGCCGAAAAGGACCGACAGTGAGGATGAGAGTGTCGCGACGATGATCGAGTTCCAGATCCACCGGCCCATGGGGCGTTCGGCAAAAAGGGTGACGAAGTTCTCGAAAGCAAAACGTTCCGGCACCAGTCCAATAATGGCGCGGCTGAAACCCGTGGGTGTCAGAGCGATGACAAGCATCCAGTAGATCGGAAACAGCACGATGCAGCCTAAGGACACGATGGCTGCCGCACGGGCGATGTTACCTGCGGTGCTCTTGAGACGGCGGCGGAACCTGGGCGCGGACATCAGTCAGGCGTTCCCCGGTCGCGCTCGGTCCTGTTCATAAGGCGAATATAGGCCACCGACATCACAAGGGAGATCAACAGCGCCAGCAAGCCCAGCGTGGCGGCGAAAGAGAAATCGAGCTGCCTAAACGCGGCGTTATAGGTCATCACCGTCAGAGTCTCGGTTGCGCCCGACGGACCGCCGCCGGTGAGAATGAAGATGATGGGAAAGGACTTGAACCCCATGATCATCAGCAGAATGACGATCACAGCGAGGATATAGCGGAGCCGCGGCAGGGTGATAAAGCGGAACTGCTGAAGGGCGTTGGCGCGATCTGTGCGGGCGGCTTCGTAGAGTTCATCCGGAATTACGGCGAGACCCGCGAGGAAAAAGATATAGGCCACCGCAAACTCGTTCCAGACCTGCGCGACGATCAACGCAGGCAGGGCGGTGCTGCCGTCGATCAGCCAGTTGCGCCCTTCGACAAAGGGAAGGAAATCCAAGATGCGGTTGATGACGCCAAAATTGCCTTCATACATCACGCCCCAAACCAGCGCGGTGACGACTGCGGGCATGGTCCAGGGGAGCAGAAAGATTAGGCGGGCCAGCGAGCGAAACCGCACAATGCGGCGGGTCAGAAGCGCCGCCGTCAGCGCCAGTAGGATCGAGCCGATGGCGGTGCCTGTCATATAGAGCGTCGACAACAGCACCGCACGCCACGTGTCGGGATCGGTCAATAGGCGGGCGTAATTGTGAAACCCGTAGGTGCCGAACGCTGCCGGGCGGCGAAGGTTGATAGAGTCAAAGCTCAAAGCCACGGCACGCAGGATCGGCACGCCGATGACCAGCCCCAGTACCAGGAGTGAGGGCAGCAGCATAACAAGGACAAAGCCGCCCTCTTCGGTCAGCCAACGCGCCAACCGCCCCTGCCTTCGGCAGGGGCGGCGCGTCACCGTGTCATGTTGCCACAGATAGCCCGTCAGTTCGCGCAGCACGCTTCCAGTTCGCCCTGCGCCTGATCGAGCGACTCCTGCGCCGGAACATCGTTACGCAGCGTTCGCAAAACGGCATCCACCAAGATCGGCCAGATCAGGTTGAACTTATCCGCGTGGCCCGGAATCGCCACCGGATGCGCCCCACCCGAGCTGGCGATATAAGGCTTCAGATAGGGTTGCTGGGCGATCTGCTCTTCGGTCAGCGCGTTCTTGCCGTAAGGAATGTAGGGACTGTAGTTCGCAAACTGCGATTGCAACTCCGAACTGGCTGCGGTCTTGAGAAACTCGAAGGCCGCATCCGCGCTGTCGCTGTCGGCACTGACTGCCAGCGCCATGTTGATGCCCCCGGTGCCCGGGCCGTCCCACGGATGCTGGGCGGACTTATAGCAGTCGAAGCCATCCGGGTTGTTCTTGCGGATGAACGGAAACTGCCACTGGCCGTCGATGGTCATGGCCGATCCGCCGGTGGCAAACAGTGCGCGCTGATCGGTTTCGGTCATTCCCTGCGGCACCAGTCCTTCGGAGTAGAGCGTCTTCATGAATTCCAGCGCATCCACCACAGGCTGCGAATTGACCGTGAAGTTTCCGTCTTCGTCCGCGTAGGACCCGCCATTCGCAATGCTCCACATCAGCAGCATCTCATAGGTCGGATCCTCGTTCGCGTTGACCATATTCGCGCCGTAGCGCGTCACACGGCCCCCGTCGTCGTGCACGACCAGCTTTCGGGCGTGGTCGAGGAATTCCTCCGGTGTGGCTGGCGGGCCGGAAAGCCCGACCTCTTCGAAGTAGCAGGCGTTATAGATGAGTTCCAGCGTGCGCCCGGTAATGGGCAGCGCATAGATCTCGCCATCCTTGCTGAGCGCGTCAAAGCCGCCCTCGACAATCATATCCTCAAGTCCCGCGGCTTTGATCTTATCTGTCAAAGGCATGACCAGCTTACCCGCCAGCATCTCGCCCAGGTTGTTGGGGTTGACGATGACGACGTCCGCGCCCGCGCCGCTGACGGCCTGAATTGTGAGCTGCGAGTAGTACTCGCTCGCCGGCGTGTTGCGCGGCACAACTGTATGGCCACTGTTGCTGTTGTAAGTGTCCACCAGCAGGTGCCACCACTCGCCCATGCCCGGCGCGTCATAGTCGATGACCATGAAGTCGATTTCGTCTGCCATTGTTGTGACGGGCATCGCGGCGAACATGGTCCCGGCCAGCAAGGCGCTGGCTTTCCATAGCTTATTCATGTCAATTCTCCTTCCGTTGACCACACATCAAATATTAAGTGTTGCGCGGTGGCCGACCTAATTACTTTTTGGAATAGCTGGATGACAGATTGTGCGGTTGGATCAGCCCGCCCCCTCAATCCGGCGCCACAACCGGCCTTCAACGTCCGAGCGGCGCAGCGACACGCCCAACCCCGCACCCTGCGGCAGTGGAAGACGGCCCTGGTCCAGCGTCTGCTCGACCGGGTGATCAATCAGCGGGATATAGCCGGGCTCAAGGTTGAAATCGGGGAAGATCTCCAATGAACGAAAATTGGGGATGGAGGCCGAAAACTGCACGGCGATCACCGAAGCCAGCGTGGTGCCATAGTTATGCGGTGACACGCTGGTGTTGTGAACCTCACCCATCGCGGCGATCCGACGGGCCTCGGCCAGGCCGCCTACATTGCAGATGTCGGGTTGCAGAATATCGACCGCCCCTGTGCCCAGCAGGCGATGAAATCCGTATCGCAAATAGACTCGTTCCCCGGCCGCGCAGGGGATGGGCCGATCAAGGTTGCGCAGAGCATCCGGCGCTCCAGGGTCCATCGGTTCTTCGGCAAAACCGACATCAAAATGGGCCAGCCGCCGCAGCAGCGGGCGCATCTGATCGGCGTGCAAACCACCGCCAAGGTCCAGCAGAATATCGACTCCTGGCCCGACGGCGGCGCGCAGCTCCCTGACCCGGCCCACTGCAAGTTCAAGCAGGCCGGGATCGACCCGCCGCCTTGTGGGGTGGCGGATCACGGTCTCCGGGTCCATCAGCCCCAGCGGATAGAGCTTGAGCCCACGCGCGCCCGCCTCGACCGCCTGCTGCCCGGCCTTTGCAAAATCCTGCGCGGTTTCGCAGCCCATCCACCATCCATTCGCATAAGTGTCGATCTTGTCCCGGAACGGCCCACCGAGAAGACTGTAGACCGGCACCCCAAGCGCCTTGCCCTTGATATCCCACAACGCGACCTCGATCGCGCTCATCGCGGCAGACGTGATCGCGCCGCCGCCCTTGGTCCAGTAGCCGCGCTCATATAGATTGCTCCAGATCAGCTCGACCGGTCCGGGGTTCTGGCCGAGTACGACAGATTGCACCAACTGCGCGACCATGGCTGCGGCGGCCTCGGTTCCCATCCCGTAAGCGATCCCGGCTTCGCCCAGCCCGCTGATCCCTTGGTCAGTTTCTAGCTCAAGAATAACGCCTGTCCGGTTGCCCACCGGCACCACGAATATGTTCGCCGCGACTGTCTTCATCTGACCCTCATCACCGTGCTGTCCGCCCCGCTCATGATCCACGGCGGCCAGGCGCTTGGCAAAGCACTATTTGTCCGAAGGGCCGTCGCATCAGGAATAGGTCATATGGAAATGCGGAACGTCGCGAAACATTTCCTGCATACGGCGTTCCTCGTCCTCCATTTCGGCGATCAGCCAGTCACGCACGGCCACTACATTGGGGCGGATGGCACGCTGGACCGAGGTCACGAGGTGATAGCTGCGGTCGGAATCGATAACCGCGTCGGTCGCCGGCACCAGTAATTCGTCGATGATCAGCCGCGAGACGACCGAGGTCCAGCCTAGGGCGAGCCCCTGCCCTCCAATGGCCGCCTGCAGCACCACTGCATAATCGGGAAAGGACAAATGCTCGAACGTGCCAAGATGGCCCTGCCCGACCGAGGCCAGGAAATCCGGCCAACCATAGACCACCCGTCGCAGGCTGATCAGCGTATGGCGTGCATCGGCAGCCTGCAATGGCCCGTGGTCCCGCAGGTATCCCGGCGTACCGACCGCCAGCACCCGTTCGGGGGCGAACCAACCGCTGATCTGGAGCCGATCCTTGCCCGCGGCCACACGCAGGCCCAGATCGCAACTGTTGAGCGGTCCGCCAACGCTGCCTGGCAGCAACTGGAACTGCAGATCAAGTTGCGGAAACTCGTTTCGGAAGCGGTCATAACGGGGCAGCAGCCAGTGGGTCACCAGCCCGGTTGAGAGTGACAGCATAACGATCTCTCGGTCCTCCTGCGGGTATCTGCTCTCGTTGATCACCCCTTCGATGTCGTCAAATGCGCGCGAGGCCGCTTGGCTTAGCCGCTCGCCATGTTCTGTCAGGGTCAGTTTTGGCCCCGTGCGCACGAAAAGCTTCTGCTTAAGGTGCTTTTCCAGCGTTGACACTGCATGGCTGACCGCGGGCTGCGTCACATTTAGCTCTTCCGCGGCCTGCGAGAAATTGCCCAGCCGCGCGGCGGCCTCGAAAACCAGAAGCGACCGCGCCGAGGGCATACGGCGCCGAATTACCATGAATTAAGCTTATGCTGTTGATGAGAACTTTTGAAGTGTTCTGAATCTCCTTTTTGGGCCATATTATGTGAAGTTATCCATTGCATGGTGGGTTGGATCGGCGATTGGACCGCTTTCCCGACGAGTTCTCAGGCGGGCAGCGCCAGCGGGTTGCCTTGGCACGCGCGCTGGGCCCCGATCCCGATGCGCTGCTGCTGGACGAACCGCTGGGCGTGCTGGATCTTAGCCTGCGGAGGCAGATGAAGCAGGAACTAAAGAGCGTCCAGCGGTCGACCGGCACGACCTTTGCCTTTGTTATCCATGATCAGGAAGAGGCGATGTCGATGTCTGATCAGATCGCTGTGATGAATGCGGGCCGTATCGAACAGATCGGTCCGCCGGAGGAGATCTACCTGCTCCCCGCCACGATCTTCGCAGCGCGGTTCGTGGGGGCGGCAAATCTTTTCACCGCGCCTGTGCCGCACATCGACGGGGACACGATCACATTGCACCTTCTCGGGCAGGACTGGAACCTGCCCCAAAGCCAGATCACCAGCCACCGCCACGCGGCCGAGGGCGAGGACGCCAAAATCGTCATCCGTTCCGACGCGATCAGCGCGGGCCCCGGAGATGCAAACCGCGACCTGCGCATTGAAGGGCAACTGAGCGACCGGATGCATCTGGGCAACCGCACGCATCTGTCGCTGCGGCTGGCAAATGACGAGGTGATCCAGATTGAAACCCGCGGCAAATCCACACCCGACGCTGAGATCACGGGCCATTGCGCCCCGTCCGGCGCGGTAGTGCTCGCCGAGACCCCTGACATCCCATGAACGGAGACGCCACATGGAAGTAATCGACGCCGACCGCGTGCATGAGCTGACCGACTTTGCGGGCCTGATCGCCGCGTTTGAAACCGCCCATCGCCACGGCATGCCGGAAAAGAACGACCGAACGATCTATGAGGTGCCAAATACCGACGGTGCCGCCGACGCGCTGATCATTCTGCCCGCGTGGCAGCCACATGAAGGTATACTGGTCAAGCTCGTCACGTCGTTCCCCAACAACAAGGCCCGGCATGGCACGCCCACGGTGAACTCGACCTACATGTTCGTCGATGGGAAAACCGGTATCCCGCAAGCCGCCATCGAGGGCGAGGCGATGATCTTCAAGAAAACGTCCTGCGACAGCGCGCTTGGCTCCAAGCTGCTCTCTCGCGAGGATGCGGAGGAATTTCTGATCATCGGCGCAGGTGGGCTGGCGCCATATCTGGTCAAGGCGCATCTTACGGTGCGCCCTAACCTTAAACGGCTGAGGGTCTGGAACCGCACCCGCGCCAATGCCGAAGCGATGTCTGAGAAGCTGGCGACGGAGGGGATCGAGATCGCGGTGATGGACGATCTGGACGCAGCCGTGGCCGAGGCCGATATTATCACCAGCGCCACAATGGCGCCCACCCCGCACCTTAAGGGCGCGCTTCTTAAACCCGGGGCGCATGTTGATCTGATCGGGTCCTTCACGCCGCAGATGCGCGAGGCCGATGACGATGTTCTGCGCCGCGCGACGATTTTTGTCGATCACCGCCAGACCACCGAAAGGTCAGGCGAGTTTCTGGGTCCGCTCGAACGCGGCGTTATCACGATGGATGATGTGAAGGCCGACTATTTCGAACTGGTGCAGGGCAGGCGTTCGGGGCGCCAATCGGCGGATGAGATCACGATGCTCAAGAACGGCGGGGGCAGTCACATGGATTACTACGCCGCGAAGTATCTGATGGATCGCCACCTTGGAAGGACGTTTTCCACCTCCTGCTCCAGTTGACGCCACCCCGAGGAAGGTTCTGAAATGCACGTGCCGCGCCGTTCGATCCCTCAAATCACTGGACTGATCGCCTTCGAGGCGACGGCCCGGCATCTGAGTTTTTCGCGCGCTGCGGAGGAGTTGTCGCTGTCGCAAGGGGCGGTGACGAAGCGGGTGCGCAAGCTGGAGAATCAGCTGAACGTTGTCCTTTTGTCGCGCGGGGGCCATCAGGCACAGCTGACCCGTTTTGGGCACATGTTCCTGCCGCAGGTTCAAAGTATCCTGGCTCAGATCGACCGCACCACACGTGATCTGCTCGCTGAGGCCAGCCAACACCGCACCGTTACCGTCAAGGCCGATGCGGCGCTTACCCTGGGCTGGCTTCTTCCGGTGCTGGAAGAGTTTCGGCGGCATTGCCCCGAAGTGGAGATCAACCTTCAAACCGCCGAGACCGAAACCCCATCGCCGGTAGAGGCGGACATCCATATCCGCGAAGCCCAG
The DNA here is from genome assembly GCA_965221935.1 of Paracoccaceae bacterium. Taxonomy (GTDB): domain Bacteria; phylum Pseudomonadota; class Alphaproteobacteria; order Rhodobacterales; family Rhodobacteraceae; genus JAPOXR01. The sequence continues at coordinate 13,516 of CBDCSZ010000080.1, read as the reverse complement.
CCAGAGACCGCGCGTACCGGAGAATCGCTGCTGTTTCACAGCTCCTTGGTTGCGGTGGTCAGCAAGCAGGCCGCCGCCGGGCGTTCGGATGCGGAACTGCTACAGACGGGACCGTTGCTGCGCTTGTCCTCGCAGACCGATGCCTGGGACAACTGGCTGGACAGCGCGGCCAATCCGCCCTTCGGCACCTGCCACGACCATTGCGCAACATTGCTGGCGGCGGTCGAAAACGGGGCGGGGCTTGCGGTTCTGCCAAGGCTACTGTTGCTGGATGACCGGCGGCAAGCACGCCTTCGCCAGATCGGGCCGGAACGGCCAACGATGATCAGCTATGTGATGGTGCTCTCCCCAGGCGCTGCCACCACTCGCGGAACGCAGGACGTTGCCGACTGGATCACCCGCGCCGCTCGCAGGACAGCGGTATTACGCACCGTTGGCGGCATGGAGGGATGTAGGGCTGAGAGGAACGGAAAACCGTCATAAGGGCTGATTTTCCTTTCAAAACACCCACGCGGAAATAGGTTCCTGAGAGGTCTCAGCCTGCCCTGCGCCACGATTTCCGGCAGGATGATTTCGTACCGGCCGAGGAAGTTTATATGCCGCCAGAGAACGGGAGAAAAACGCGCGACGTCCTTCGGATCGATTTCGATGCCCCGTTCGTTCAATCGTGCGAGTGCTTCCTGCATGTAGACGACATTCCTGTGCGTGACTGCATTGAGAGCCAGGCCGAGCGCGCCCAGTTGCTTCTCCTGTCCTTGCTTCAGGGCGTTGCGGACATCACCCCGAATGCCGTGGTAGATCTTTCTGGCGCACTGTGACGCCGTTCGGAGGGGGCGTCCACTCCATCGCTTACACCGCAACATCATCTGCAATCCCACGGACGGCGTCGGACCGGATCACGTCAATCATGGCCTGCCTCAGGCGGTCGTCTGCCGCCTCCATGACGTTATCGTTATCGGTGAGGGTGGCATTGGCAAGGGAAGGTTCAGCCTGTGGTTTCTGCATCAGTGTGCTCCTTCAGCCCCGATTTCGGGGCTCTTTTTTCGTTTGGGGCACTCTGCCAATTCCGCTGCCCAGGGACAGGAATTCCGCGGCAATCGCCGGGATATGGAAAAACTGGAGATCATCCGGTGTTTTTTCGCGAAAACCGGTGAAATCCGAGATCAGTGCCGAACAGGCAGAGAAACAATCGCTTATTTACAACGCACTATAAAATGTGCAGGCCGCCATAGGGAATCCACTCCCCCTTGATAGGCCCCGAAGCCATGCTGGCAGCGGGTTTCCGGCATGGCGGCGTCCATACTTGCCGAACTGAAGTCACTGGCTGCTGTTGTATCGGCTGATCTTCAACCTGCCGCAGCTCCTCTTTCTCCCTGTAAGCCGTTGAAAACGCGAGGTCTTTTCGCCTCCGGGCTGCTGGAGTTCAAACCGCCCGAAAATGGTGTCAGTTCAATGACAGGCTGAAACAGCCTTCCGGCCCGGCCGGCCTTCCAAAAAATCAAGCGAAAACAACGCGGTGGCCTTGCCTGCGCGGAAAACCTGTCAAATCCCAACGTGAAGTTCAGATTAGGTCGCAGATTGTGGGGAAAAGGGCTTCAGCTGCACTCTGTTGCGTTTCGCCCGCACCTTCGGTCTGCCCTGGATTTTGACGTCAATGCGATCGACTGAAAGATTCCTTCAAAGGACCGGCAGCATTGATTGACGGAGATTCGAAATCCGGCACCTGGACCGGTAAATCGGAGACTGTTGTCGGTCCGTACTAGTCCGCCATCTCAAGACCGTGCGCAACATTCGCCGGGTCGGGATCTTCCTCGAACCGCATGACGATCCGATCGAGCTTGTCCTTGCAGAAGGCGAACGGCGCCTTGTACGCATCGCTGACCGGCATAGCCGCGTCCCGGCCGACGTCCAGGCCCCAGAATGATATATGGTGGGCTGCAAGGCCCACATCGGCCTGCGCAATGAGGTCGTTTTCGGCGAACAGCTGCGCGTTGATGCGGCGGTCGGGACCGAGGGTGCAAGCAAGCCGGCAGGCTCGGGCCGAGTCGTTGAGCGGCGCCGACAGGGAGCGTTTCCGGCGCAGTTGAATGTACTCGTAGGTCAGCGCCCCGTCTTTGACGTAGAGCGTGTAGCCGCCGATGCTGTCGCCGGATGACACCAGCACCCCCTCATGGTCCCCGACCGGCCCGTTGAAATGTGCCGTTATCTCCATCGATCTTTCGCTCGATACGATCTGACTGGTCTGCGAGATGTGACCTTGCCCCGGGTGCAGCGTGATTTCCCTTTCGCTCATCAACCCGTTCGGTTGGCGGAACACGATGATGTCGACGAGAGTTCGGTCATCCAGCGGCATGACCTCGTTTGCCTCTGCCTCCTTCCACCAGATGTCCTTCAGTTCCTGCAGCTTGTCCGGGCACTGAGCAGCCAGATCGTCATGCTCGGAGAAGTCAGTTCGCGTGTCATAGAGATGCCAGACGTCGGCGGAGTAGTCGTCTCCCTTTTCGTGTTCCGAGACGGCCTTCCAGCCATCGCAGTAGACGGCACATCTGCCGAACGTCTCCCAATGCTGAACATTGCGGGGTGACGGTGCGTCCGGGTTGTCCAGGGTCGATCGAAAGCTCGCTCCGTCGTACGTCGCGCCATCGCTCCCGCCCGCCAAATCCAGCAAAGTGGGTGCCAAATCGACCACGTGGAGGAATTGGTTTCGGACTTCGCCGGGGTTCTGCATCCCGCGCGGCCAGTTCATTATCAGGGGCGATCGCACGCCGCCCAGTTCGACATGCTGCTTGTAGCGCCGGAACGGCGTGTTGCCGGCCATGGCCCAGCCTTCCGGATAATGCGCAGGCGCGGTCAGCCCGCCCACCTCCTCAAGGCGCCCCGCCATTTCCGATATCGGCTCGGTCATGCCCGAATACGGGGCGTTGCAGTCCACGGCACCGTTGCGTCCGCCCTCCATGGAGGCTCCGTTGTCGCAGAATACGAGGATTATTGTGTTGTCCAAGTAATCAAGCCGACGCAACTCGGCGATGAGGCGGCCGATTTGGTCATCCGAATGCTCCACGAATCCGGCAAACGCCGCCTGCAGGCGAGCGAACACCCGCTTTTCGCCGCCGCTCAGACCGCTCCACTCCGGAACACCCGGATTGCGGGGAATCAGCTTGGTGCCTTCCGGGGCCAGCCCGAGTTCGATCTGCCGCGCCAGGCGATCCTGCCGGGTCCGGTCCCAGCCTTTGTCGAAGACCCCCTCGTAGTTGTCGACGTAGCTCCGGTGGACCTGAATGGGCGCGTGCGCGGCACCGAAGCAGAAATGCATGAAGAACGGCTTGTCCCGGCGGATGCTCGCATGGTCGCGCAGGTAGCCAATCGCGCGTTCGGACAGATCCTCGGACAGGTGATATCCATCTCGAAGCGGCGGGTCGATCATGTGATTGTCCTGGACAAGCTCCGGCGCATATTGGTCCGTGCAACCACCAAGGAAGCCGTAATAGCGATCAAACCCGCGGTTGACCGGCCAGTTGAGGTAGGGGCCGGCCGCCGTGATCTCCTGTGTCGGCGTTAGGTGCCACTTGCCGAGCATGTAGGTTCCGTAGCCCAACTCGCGCAGCGTATCCGACAGTAGCGGAATGTCCCTGTGGACGGCACCGCGGCCGTTTGGAAAACCGGTATCGGCGTCAGCCAGGCAGCGCATGCCGACATTGTGGTGGTTGCGGCCCGTCAGGTAGCAGGCTCTCGTCGGCGAGCACAGGGGCGTCACATGGAAGTTGGTGTAACGCAGGCCGGATGCGGCAAGCGAGTCGATATGCGGGGTGCTGATTTCGGAGCCGTAGCAGCCGAAATCGGCCCAGCCGACGTCATCGAAGAGAATGGACACGATGTTGGGCCGACCGCTGCCTTGACCCGGCGGACGGGGCCACCAAGGCGTCGAGTCCTGGACCGTTCGGCCGATCCTTCCGGCGAACTCGTTCATATCCCCTCCCGGTTTCAGCCAGCTTGAACCTGTCAGGACATAGTAAGGACACTCGCCAAAATAACTTGACTATTTGGCGCTGTCGTGCCATGCGTATACCATGGATGGTGTGGCGGACACGATTCGATCCAAGCACACAGCGCTGGAAGCGGTTCTGGACGAGCGCTCGCGGCGCCTGTGGGCGGCGGCTGAAGCCCGCGCGCTCGGCCGCGGCGGCATTGCCCGGGTCGTCGAGGCGACGGGGATGTCCCGCAACACGGTCCGCGCCGGCCTGAGCGAGCTGGACCATGGTGCGGCGGCGGCGGAATCCGCGCCGGCCGGGCGGACCCGCCGTCCCGGCGGCGGCCGCAAACGCCTGTCCGACCATGACCCGGGCCTGGTGACGGCGCTGGAGCTCCATCTCGAGCCGGCGACGCGCGGAGATCCGGAACGCCCGCTCCGCTGGACGTCGCTGAGCGCGCGCCGCCTCGCGGACGCTCTCAGCGCAGAAGGCCATCCGGTCAGCGAGCGCACGGTCAACCGGCTGCTGCACTCCCTCGGCTACAGCCTGCAGTCCAACCGCAAGACGGTTGAGGGCCGCCGGCATCCGGACCGCGACGCGCAGTTCCGGCGCATTGACCGCAGGGTGCGGGCCTTCCAGAAGCTGGGCCAGCCGGTCATCTCGGTCGACACGAAGAAAAAGGAGCTTGTCGGCCCCTTCCGCAACGGCGGCAGGGAATGGCGGCCGAAGGGAACACCAGTGCAGGTCCGCGTCCACGGTTTTCCCGACCCGGAGCTCGGCAAGGCGATACCCTATGGCGTCTATGACATGACGGCCGACAAGGGCTGGGTCAGCGTCGGAACCGACCATGACACCGCGTCATTCGCGGTGGAGAGCGTGCGGCGGTGGTGGCAGAGCATGGGCCGCCCCCTGTGCCGGGACGCCCGCAGGCTCCTGATCACGGCCGACGGCGGCGGCTCCAACAGCAGCCGGAACCGGATGTGGAAACTCGAACTGCAGCGCCTCGCCGACGAGCTCGGCCTGAAGATCTCGGTCTGCCACTTCCCGCCGGGCACGAGCAAGTGGAACAAGATCGAGCACCGCATGTTCTGCCACATCACCCGGAACTGGCGCGGACGGCCCCTGGTCAGCTGCCGGGTCATCGTCGAGCTCATCGCCGCCACCACGACCCGCGCCGGTCTGAAGATCCGGTCGCGGATCGACGACAACGAGTATCCGCTCGGCGTCAAGGTTTCCGACGAACGGATGAAGACCCTGAAAATCCGCCGCGACGGCTTCCACGGCGACTGGAACTACACCCTGATCAACAGGTCATCCTGATCATGTTATTTTGGCGAGAGGCCTAATACCTTCCCGGCACACAGGAAACGGGGGAACTACACATGATGGTCAGACGTTCACTTTTTGGCGGCATCGCTGCAATCGCAGCCGCTGCGGCCTTCGTTGCTTCGACCACGATTGCACGATCGGAGCCATTTGCGGTGCAGTTGAGTTGGCTGGTCGATGCCGGCAGCACGGGCGAGATCGTTGCCCTGCAAAAGGGGTATTTTGCCGATCGGGGGCTTGAAGTGGAACTGATGCCGGGCGGCCCGACTTCGAATGCCATTCAGGAATTGCTCGGTGGAACGGCCGACATAGCCATCGGCTACGCTCCGCAGATCATGTATGCGGCAAACAACAATCTTCCGATCATCTCGTTTGCCGCGACCTTCCAGAAGGCGCCGCTCACGTTTTTCTCCTTGGGGGAAAAGAACATCATGAGCATCAAAGACTGGAAGGGGATGAGGGTTGGGGCACCGCCGAGCGCCGTGCCTCAGATCACCGCAATTCTCGACTACAACGGCCTCAAGTTCGAGGACATCACCTTCGTCCAGGCCTCCGTGCCGGCTCTGATGCAGGATCAGGTTGACGTGGTCGGAACCTGGCCGACAAACAAGGCGGCCCTGGCACCGGTCATTGCGCACCCCGGTGGCTACAACTCCCAGTCCATCTGGGACAACGGACTGCAATTCCAGTCGAATTATTTAATTACCACCAAGGACACCCTTGACAGCAAGGCCGATCAGCTTGCGGCCTATCTGGAGGCTGTCGATGCCGGTTGGTCGTATGCCGCTGACAATCCGGGTGAGGCGATAGACATAATTGTTGCCTATGCGCCGGCACTAAGTGCCGAAAAGCAACGTTCGGCGCTGGATGTCATGCTTGCAGAGTACATCTACACCGCCGAGACCATGGAGTTCGGGTTCGGAAACGTGTCATCGGACCGCTGGCAGCGGACGCTGGACACCTATATCGCCATCGGCGAGATTGACCCCAGCATGACCTCCGCCGACGTGTTCGACAGCCGCATTCTCGATGCGGTGGAAACGACGAAGCGATGATGTCCTGATCTCAATGCATGCCGGAATCCCGGCAGGCCAACCTGAATCCGTGCCGGTCGCGATAGATCTTCGCAAAGTCTCCGTGACATTCGGAACGGGCGCCAAGGCCATCCGCGCAGTTGATGAAGTTTCACTTTCGATCCAGGAAGGCGAGTTTGTTTCGCTGATCGGACATTCCGGTTGCGGCAAGTCCACGCTGCTCCGGGTCATCGCGGACATCATTCCGCCGACCTCCGGAGAGGCGGAAGTGCTGGGAATGGAACCGGTCGATGCAAGGAAGCAGCGAGCCGTCAGCATGGTGTTTCAGCAATCGGTGCTCATGCCCTGGGACACTGTCCTGGAGAATGTGAGGATGCCACTTGAGGTAGGCCCACCGAATCGCCAGTCGTCGGGAGCCATGCCTCCCCTGGAGGCCCTCAAGCTGGTTGAACTGGACGGTTTCGAAAACGCCTATCCCTCGCAGCTGTCGGGAGGCATGCGCCAGCGGGTTGCCATTGCCAGGGCACTTGTCACCAAACCAAGAGTGCTTTTGATGGACGAGCCGTTCGGCGCCCTGGACGAACTGGTGCGTGACACACTCAATGTCGAATTGCTGCGCATCTGGGGCGAGGCCGGAATGACGGTCGTGTTCGTGACCCATTCGCTGCAGGAGGCGGTTTTCCTGTCGCAGCGGGTGGCCGTGATGAGCCGCCGGCCAAGCAGGATCGCCAGCGTGATTTCGGTGGCGCTTCCCGAGGGCCGGGAGATCGCAGTCAAGGACTCCCCCGAACTCGGGCAGCAGGTTGCGCAGTTGCGGTCCATCCTGGATGAAGGATGAAGCCGTGAAGGAAGCGACCTCCTCCAAACCTGCCGGTGCATCCGGACCCGGCATGCTGCTGCTTGCCCTCCTTGTCCTCGTTCGAGGTGCCCGTGGCGCGATAATGGCCGTGCTTGGTCTGACGATCATGCTGTTGATCTGGCAGGGCGTGGTCCGGTTGCTCGAGGTGCCGATCTACCTGGTTCCGGCGCCAACGGATGTTCTGGTCGCACTCTACAATGACCGCGTGCTGTTGGCCCAGAACTCCGTGCCGACCCTGACCGAGGCCGCGCTGGGGTTTCTGCTCGGCAACACCTTTGCAGTCCTCGTGGCGATTTCGTTTGTCTACAACCGGATCGTGGAGGATCTCTTCTATCCGGTGGCAATCCTCATCAAGACGATCCCGATCATCGCCATCGCGCCCGTTCTGAAGATCATGCTCGGAAACGGCATCGAACCGAAGGTTCTGATTGCGGCGCTGATTTGCTTCTTTCCGACGCTCGTCAACGCGGTGCAGGGCTTTCGGGCTGTGAACCCGCAGTTGATCGAACTGATGCATGTGCTCTCTGCGTCGAAAGCCCAGGTGTTCAGGCGCGCTCGGTTCTACGCCGCGTTGCCCTACGCGTTCGCGGCTCTCAAGGTCTCTGTTACGATGTGCGTCCTAGGGGCGATCGTAGGGGAGTGGGTCGGCGCGAATTCGGGCATCGGCTACCTGATCCTGCAGAGCATGTTTGTATTCGACACGCCCAGGCTGTTTGCCACGATCATCGTTGCGTCCATGATGGCAATCACCGGATTTGCGCTCGTCACCTGGCTGGAGGCGCGCGTCATTCATTGGGATCCGGGAGAGAATACCTGACGAGAAGTCTTCACGACGGCCGGCGACGGTTTCGCCGCCTTTGGGCGGCTTCGTCAAGCCCTTCGGAATCCATTGCCGGCATGTGTTATCTTGGACTACCTTTGAACGGGGACAGTTGTCCCGCGATCCCAAGAGCGGAATCCTAGATCAGCGATCAATAAAAGTGTTTTCACCTGGTTGGCCCTTGCGGCACAAGGGTTTTGGTCAAATCCAAACGTGAAGTTCAGATTCGGAAGCGAGGGCCGCGATGCATATGATCGATGCATGAGCGCAGCAGCCGGATTGGTGCATTATGGGTTCGCAAATTCTGTCTATTTGATTCGTGTGCAGCGCGGAGTTTTCAACAGCGGCCCTTCCTGCCATGACACGCAGAGGCGCGCTATTGGATCCGGGGGATCATGATGCCCGGTGATAACAGGGCAGGCCGCCTAGACTCCCTCTCCATCAGGCTGTGCGACATTCCCGGAGGCGTGGCCATTCTTGGAACCGACCGGCCGCACATTCCGCTTGACGAAGAGAGTCCCTGCCGGACCAAGGCAATCAAACCTTTCCGGATGATGGAGACCACAGTAACCAACGCGGCGTTTGCCACATTTGTGCGTGAGACAGGGTATGTGACGGAGACGGAGAAATTCGGCTGGTCGTTTGTCCTGTTCAGCAGTGTCTCCGACACCGTCGAAGAAACGCAGGCAGTGGCGCGGGCGCAATGGTGGCGCCGTGTGGATGGCGCCGACTGGCGTCACATAAACGGGCCTGGGTCACGGTCTGACTGGCGCCCGGAACACCCGGTCGTGCATGTTTCGTGGAACGACGCGCGTGCATTTGCGCGGTGGGTCGGCGGCAGGCTCCCGCGTGAAGTGGAGTGGGAACACGCCGCGCGGGGCGGGCTGGGAGATGTTCCATTTCCCTGGGGAAAAAGAGAGCCGGATGACGCCGGCTTTCAGCCTTGCAATATCTGGCAGGGCCGATTTCCGGTGGAGAACACGTGCCTTGACGGCTATGCCGCAACCGCTCCGGCGCGTTCCTTCCAGCGAAATGGGTATGGGCTTTACAACATGGCCGGCAATGTGTGGGAGTGGACAGCGGACCCTGTGAAACTGCGGTCCATGGCGCGGGCCGCGCGAGAGCAGGCGAAAATGACCCGCGGGTTCAAGATCGTGAAGGGCGGCTCGTTTCTCTGCCACAAGAGCTACTGTTTCCGTTACAGGATTGCCGCCCGCTCCGGCAATTCGCCCGACTCAGCCGTAGCCCATCAGGGGTTTCGCCTCGTGTTTGACAACGCCGCCTGACCTGCGCGGCGCCGTCCGAGGGCGCCAGAGGCTGATGCCCGGAATTTTTCAATTGGACGGGGCATTGATATTTCGTTTGAAATCCAATCCGGCTTGCCGCATTGGCGATGTGCCGTCGGCGGAAGCAGGAAGCAAAGCAATGGATCAACGGACTTCTCCCGGATTTGACAGCAGTCTGGCGCAGGCAGACCCGGCGGTTCTTGGCGCCGTTCAGGCTGAGTTGGGCCGGCAGCGCGGTGAAATCGAACTGATTGCGTCAGAGAACATCGTTTCACGGGCCGTGCTTGAAGCGCAGGGTTCCGTGATGACCAACAAATACGCCGAAGGATATCCTTCCCGCCGCTACTACGGCGGCTGCGATCATGTGGATGTTGCCGAAGAGCTGGCGATTGGCCGAATGTGCAGACTGTTCGGCTGCGATTTCGCAAATGTGCAGCCACACTCCGGCAGCCAGGCCAACCAGGGTGTGTTCAACGCGTTGATCCGCCCCGGGGACACTGTGCTCGGCATGAATCTCTCTTCTGGCGGTCATCTGACGCACGGCGCCCGGCCAAACCAGTCGGGAAAATGGTTCAATGCCGTTCAATACGGCGTGCGCCGCCAGAACTGCATGATCGACTACGACGAAGTGGAAAGTCTGGCCAGAGATCACAGTCCGATCCTGATCATCGCCGGCGGCTCAGCGATTCCCCGGCACATCGATTTCGCAAGGTTTCGCTCCATCGCCGATGCGGTCGAAGCGATTCTGCTCGTCGACATGGCCCATTTCGCGGGGCTGGTCGCGGGAGGCGCGCATCCTTCGCCATTTCCGTTCGCGCATGTTGCGACAACCACGACTCACAAGACCCTGCGCGGTCCGCGCGGCGGTGCCATTCTGACGAACGACGCCGCCCTCGCGAAGAAAATCGACTCCGCGATCTTCCCTGGCATTCAGGGCGGCCCGCTGATGCATGTCATCGCGGCAAAGGCCGTGGCGTTTGGCGAGGCGCTCCGGCCGGAATTCCGCGAATACTCAGCAAAAACTGTCGCCAATGCGCGCGTCCTTGCGGACACACTGATGTTGGGCGGCCTCGATATCGTGACAGGCGGCACCGACACGCATCTCATGCTGGTCGACCTCCGTCCGAAGAATATCAAGGGAAATGACGCTGAAAGGTCTCTTGGCCGCGCCGGCATCACATGCAACAAAAACGGCATTCCATTTGACACCGAGAGACCGACCGTCACATCGGGTATCCGACTGGGAACGCCGGCGTGCACAACCAGAGGCTTCGGCGCGGATGAGTTCAGGCTGACGGGCGCGTTGATTACCGAGACACTGGATGGGCTCCGAGAGAATGGAGCTGACGGAAACGCGGCAGTTGAAAACAGGATCCGTGAACGCGTGGAGGAGCTCTGCGCGCGTTTCCCGATCTACGGGCATCTGTAGATTCCATCCATTGCGCGGTTGCCGCCCGCGGCAGTGACATAGCCGCGGTGTGGTTGAGCCGCGCAGAGAACTGTCCCCCGAATGAGTAGTTGGCCAGCAGCAGGGGGAAGTAGTCGGGATGGCGGCGTGGCACCAGGGAATGAACGGCGCGAATTACAGACTGGGGCGCGCCGGGACGGTCGACGAGGTAGATAGTCGCCTGGTTGTCGGTCAATTCGCCATTTCCACTGGTGCCTTTACCGGATCCGGCACCTGACCACGCGCCAAAGACTTGGGCGGCGCGGCTCATCACATCCTCGCGCCTGACGTCGCCGACGACCAGCAGGTGAGCATCGTCAGGGCGGTAGGCGTTCCGGAACAGGACGAGCAGGTCGTCGCGGGTAATGGCCCGTACCGATGCCTCGGTGCCGGAGATGGGGTGGGCGTAGCCGCCGGACTGTGGGTAGACAAGGCCAGCGACGAGGCGCTCGGCGACCACGTTCGGCTCGTCCTTGCCGCGGCGCAGGTCGGTCAGATGCTCACGCCGGACACGGTCCAGTTCGTGCTGGGAAAGTCGGGCGAGAGCAATACCTCCGCCATCATCTCGAGCGCACTGCCCCAATGCCTGGTGAGGGTCTCGGTGGAAACCATGGAGTATTCGCGACGGCTGTCGACGGACAGACGGGCACCGATGAATTCGAAGTCGTTGGCGATCTGCTGGCTGGACTTGCCACCTGCGCCCTCGGGCAGCATCCCTCCAACAAGACCAGCGAGGCCGGGGAGATTACGGGGATCAGCGGAGGCGCCCGATCCAAGCAGGACGCCAAAAGCCACGATGGGCATGCCACTCTGCTCCACCACTGTCACGCCCATTCCGTTGGGCAGGCGGTCGCGAACAGGCAGGGGCGGCGTGAACGTCGGCTCCTGGGACGGAGGCGGCATGATGTTGCGATCAACGATGGTGGCAGCAGCAGACAGGGGCGTTTCGGGCAGGACTCGCAGACGCACCCGGTTGCCGGAGACATAGATCTCAGCGACGCGCAAGATGTCCTCGCGCTCCACGGCAAGACAGCGGTCGAGGCTGGTGTTAATCAGGTTGGGGTCGGACTCGATGATGTTGAAGTGATTGAGCTGGTCGGCACGCCCACCGAATCCACCGATTCGTGCCAGCTGCCTGAAATGAGTGGCCTCGATGCGATTCTTTGAGCGAGCAATTTCCTCTTCCGTGGGCGGGTTGCGGTGTATGTCCTCAAGCTCCGCCTCTACGGCTGCTTCGATTTCGTCGAGTGTATGCCCCTCCGCTGCGGTGACCTGCAAGAGGAGTTGGCCAGCGATCTCGGAAGGTACGTAGCGGATGAAGGCGTGCTGGGCGATCTGCTTTTCGTAGACCAGGGAACGGTGGAGCCGGGAACTGAGGCCGTCCGACATGACGGCCTGATAGAGCTCAAGGGGGGCGTCGTCGGAGTGTCCCTCGGATGGCGCGGGCCAGACGATGTAGAGTCGCGGCAGGGTCACCTTGTCCCGCATCTCGATATCGACCCGGCCTGACAGCAGCGAATCCTGCCGCCCGACGCGTGGCACGCTTTCGCCCGGGGGGAGGTCGCCGAAATACCTGTTTACCAGGTCCAGGGCCTCCGCAGTGTGAAAGTCGCCGGCGATGGCCAGGCTGGCGTTGGACGGACCGTAGAACCGCTGAAAGAAATCCTTGACGTCTTCCAGGCTGGCGGCGTCGAGGTCTTCCTGGGAACCGATGGTCATCCAGTGGTACGGATGGGGCAGCGGGAACAAGGCTGACTGGAGGTGCCAGTGGGCCATGCCGTAGGGCCGGTTCTCGTACGACTGACGCCGTTCGTTCTTCACCACGTCGCGCTGAACGTCGAACTTCTGCTGGTCCAGCCCATCCAGCAGAAACCCCATGCGATCGGCCTCCAGCCACAGGGCCAGCTCCAGGTAATTGGAGGGCACGTCCTCCCAGTAGTTGGTGCGATCGGTGGTGGTGGAGCCGTTCAGGTTGGCGCCAGCCTTCTGAAGCGGCTCGAAGTGGCTGCGATTGTGGTGCTTGGTGCCTTCGAACATGACGTGCTCGAACAGGTGGGCGAAGCCCGTGCGGCCCATCTCCTCGTTCTTGGAGCCGACGTGGTACCAGACGTTGACCGCCACCAGCGGGATGGTGTGGTCCTCGTGGAGTATGACGTCCATTCCATTGGATAGCTTGTGCTGTTCAAAGGCGATGGTGACCATGTGTTGTTCCTATGCGGGTAGATTGGGTTCACTAACCGGGATCGTCTCCCACGAGAAATATGCCGGGGAGCAATCCCAGACCCATTACCGGAAACAAGGAATGTGTCGCCAAGTCAGATTCCAGCAATAGGTCGGAAAGGGTGTTGGTGCCCAACTCACAGCGCCCTTCGGGGCCAAATACCACCAGTGCAGGGCCTTCAACGCCCTGCACCGACAAATGAACATGCCCCACGGGGAACTCAACTCGCCCACCATCCTCCGAACGAAAGTACATCGTTTCCTCGGGTTCTATCCCCAGGAGATGCAACAGGGAGAACGGCAAAAACGACACGGCGTTCGTGCCGCCAACCAGGGCGTCGACCGTTTCTGCTGGCCCGCCTTCGCGAGCGCTAACGTGAACTGGGACCGTGAAAGTCTCCACGGCTGCTAGTTGCCGGGTTCATGGGCCCAGTAGTTCTCGTCGGTGCGCTCGCTGATGGGTGCGTTGGCCCGGTTGTTGGCGACCTCCTCAGCGTCCCACAGCTTGGAGAACTTGAGGGCGCGGGGGCAATGGCTGTAGGCTTCCTCGACCTCG
>CBDCSZ010000079.1:0-47105 GCA_965221935.1 Paracoccaceae bacterium | reverse complement strand
GACCGACTGCGACATGAGCACGCCCGTCGCAACCGCTGGCGGCGCGTTCGCAGTTGAACGCCGCAGATGACATCGCCTTCCACAGCGGACGCAGCGCTCAGCAGGGAGGACGCGCTGAGTTTTCTCGCCGACGCTGTGCCCTATATCGGATTCTTGGGAATCGGGTTTGAACTCCGCGGCGATCAACTGACGGCCTCCATGAAGTCCGACACCCGCCTCGTCGGCAATCCCTTCACGCGGTCTTTGCACGGCGGCGCGACTGCCGCGTTTCTTGAGGTCGCGGCACAGATTGAACTTGCGCGGCGGAAAGATCTGATCGCCGCATCGCCGCCGGCAGACAAACCCGCGATTCGACTGCCGAAAACCATTTCTTTTTCGGTTGACTACCTTCGCCGCGGGCAAGCCGACACGGCCTTCGCGGCCGCGGTCATAACCCGGTCGGGCCGCCGGTTCGCCTCCGTCCATGTCGAAGGGTGGCAAGGCGACCGCAGCCAGCTGTTCGCCCAGGCGACCGGTCACTTCCTCCTGCTGGTCGCACATGAGTGAAGCCTCCGTCAACACCGTCACGCATCGCCGGGTTCTGAATATCGCACTGCCGATTGTCGTTTCAAACGCGACAGTCCCAATCCTGGGCGCCGTCGACACCGGCGTGATCGGCCAGCTCGGGGAAGCTGCTCCGATCGGGGCCGTAGGAATCGGAGCCATCATTCTATCGACGCTGTACTGGTTTTTCGGCTTTCTCCGCATGGGCATCTCCGGCCTCACCGCGCAGGCGCGGGGCCAAGGCGACAGTTTGGAAGTCTCTGCGCTGCTGATGCGCGGGCTGCTGATCGGCATTGCCGGCGGCGCGCTCCTGATCGTGCTCCAGGTGCCGGTCCTGAATGTCGCTTTTTTTGCCGCGCCGGCATCGCATGCGGTTGAAACACTGGCGCACGAATATACCGGCATTCGCATATTTTCCGCGCCGGCGGCCATCTGCGTTTTCGCAATCACCGGCTGGCTGATCGCTTTGGAGAAAACCAAGGCTGTTCTGGCGCTTCAGCTGGCAACCAACGGCATTAACATTGTCCTCGATATTGTCTTTGTCCTTTGGCTGGACTTTGGAGTGCGCGGCGTCGCCTATGCGACGGTCATAGCGGAGTGCACGGGGCTGGCGCTCGGGCTGTATCTTTGCCGACACGCGTTTCGCCGCCGGCGCTGGCACAACTGGGAACGGATTCTCGACGGACCGAGACTGCGCCGCATGGCTGTGATGAACACGGACATTTTCATCAGGAATCTCCTGTTGGAAGTGGCCTTTGTCTCATTCCTGTTTCTTGCGGCCGATTTTGGCGATCTCACTTTGGCGGCCAACCAGCTGCTGCTGCAGTTCCTGCACATCACCGCTTACGCCCTTGACGGGTTCGCGTTTGCCGCGGAGGCATTGGTGGGTCTCTCGGTCGGCGCGCGGACGCGGGCAGCGCTGCGCCGCTCGGTTCTGCTGTCCAGCTTCTGGGCGGGAGTTTCGGCGCTGGCATTGACGCTGGCGTTCGCCGTCTTCGGACGGACGGCTATCGACATCCTGACGACGGCCACCGATGTGCGGGCAGAAGCGCGCGCCTTCCTGCCTTGGGCCGTGGCAACGCCCATCATCGGCATGCCGTCCTTTATGCTGGACGGAATTTTCATCGGCGCGACCAGAACCAGAGACATGCGCAATGGCATGATGATTTCAACGCCGGTCTATCTCGCCGCCGTGGCTCTGTTGATTCCCAGCTTTGCGAATCACGGGCTGTGGGCTGCAATGATGGTCTTTTTTGTCGCCCGGGCGGTTACCCTCGGCCTGCGCTATCCGGCGCTTGAAAACTCGGCCGGCGCCTGACCGCGCCGACAGGCGAATCCCGGATTGACCCGCCCGTTCAAGATCCGGCCGCAGCGTCCATCACTCCCGCATCCGCCAGTTCGCGTTGTCGGTTCCGACCGCCTCGCCGACCGAAGCAAAGCCATCATTCCTGAGCCGGTCATCCAATCCTTGAAGAATACCGGCAATGCTGGAGAACCCGAAATACGCAAGCGCTGTGTAAAACTGGACCGCCGACGCCCCGGCCTGGATTTTCCTGAACGCGTCTTCGGCGCTCTCAATTCCGCCGACGCCGATAAGCGGCACCTCGCCTTTGGTCACATGGTAGATTTCTCCGAGGACCCGCGTTGACAATTCGAACAGCGGTTTGCCGGACAGGCCGCCCTGCTCTGCGCGGTGCCGGGACACGAGCCCACGCTCCTTGCCGGTCAGGCAAGGAGGGCCGAAATTCACAGCCGCTGTATTTGTCGCAATGATCGCGTCAATGCCCGATTCCACCGCCTGTTCAGCTGTCTCCTGAATCTGAGGCTTCGCGAGATCCGGCGAGATTTTCAGGAACAGTTTTGGCCTGTTCGGCAGCTTATCGCGCGCCTGCAGCGTTGCCGCCAGCAGGCTGCGAAGCTCCGACCGCCGCTGCAGGTCGCGCAGCCCAGCGGTGTTCGGCGAGGAAACATTCACCGTCGCAAACTCCACGTGCGGCCCGCAGAGTTCCAGCACCCGGACATAGTCCGCGGTCCGGTCTTTGCTGTCTTTGTTGGCGCCGATGTTCAGACCTATGACCGCGGTTCCGCCGCTTTTCGCTAGGCGGTCAGCCGCTGCATGTGCGCCGCTGCTGTTGAATCCAAATCTGTTGATCGCCGCCCGATCCTTTTTCAGCCGGAAGAGTCTGGGCCTTTTGTTGCCGTCCTGACGGGCCGGTGTGACCGCGCCGGCCTCAACAAATCCCGGACCCATCCGCGACAACGATTCCAGATGCTCGGCATCTTTGTCGAGGCCAGCTGCGATTCCGAGCGGATTCTGAAGAGGCAGCCCAGCCAAATCAACTTTCAGCCGTTCAGACAGAACCTTTCTCGGAGCGGGCACAAGTCCCAACCGCAGCGCCGCGAGCGCCAGATCGCGCCCTGTCTCGGCCCCGAACATTTCCAAGAATGCGGACGCAAGCTGTTCGGCTCTGTTCATGCCGCTGAGGGCCTTTTGATGTGTGGTCCCGGACCAAAAGATCGTCAGCCAAATTCCGGTCCCCTGCATTCGGCGCATTCAGGAATAAATCGTGAGCCGAGCCGATGCAATTGACAGAAGAATCGCCGCAATCCCTGCAAACGGGCGGCAGCGCTGTGCGAGAATTGGCTTGAAATATCTTGCCGATTTCAGAAATAGTCCGTCCTGTCGGCACAGCTTGGCTGTTTCAGAAGGGAATGAATATGGAGCAGCAATCGTTAAGCCGGGTCGCCGGACCGATCGAACTCGCCCGTGGACTGCCAAACGAACACTACGTCGATTCAGAGACATTCAAGGAAGAGCGCGATGCGCTGTTGTTCAAAAACTGGGCGGCGATCGGGGTCGCCAGCGATGTGCCAGAAGCCGGCGACGCGAATCCGGTGAATTTTGCCGGCATGCCGCTGCTTTATATTCGGCATCATGACGGGGGCGTCAGGGTCTTCCAAAACACATGCCGTCACCGGGGCATGATTCTGGTTGATGAAAAACGCAGCATACGCGGGACCATACGCTGCCCGTATCACAGCTGGTGTTACAACATCGACGGATCTCTCCGCGCCACGCCGCATGTCGGCGGGCCGGGAATGAATTTTGATGAAAGCGTGAACCGGAAAGATTTTGGGCTGTTCGCCATCCGCTGCCACGTCTGGCGCGACATCATATTTGTCAACATTTCCGGCGATGCGCCGGAATTCGAAGAATTCGCCTCCTCTCTGCTCGGGCGGTGGAGTGAGCACAATAATCCGCTCTATCATGGAGGCGCTTCGTCAAGTTTTGCATTTGATGTCGCCTGCAACTGGAAGCTCGCGGTTGAGAATTTCTGCGAGAGCTATCACCTTCCGTGGATACACCCCGGATTGAACTCCTATTCCCGTCTTGAGGACCACTATCATATTGAGGAGCCCGGGAAATTCGCCGGCCAGGGCACAATGGTCTACCGGCAAATCGAGGGAGACGACGGTGAGCGTTTCCCTGACTTCGCCGGTTTGTCCGAATTCTGGGACGAAGGAGCCGAGTATATCGCCCTTTTCCCCAATGTGATGCTGGCGGCGCAGCGGGATCATGGCTACGCGATCATACTCCTTCCACAAGGGCCGCACCGCACAATTGAACGAAACGAAATCTACTACAGTTTCGATCCCAATGAACGCCCTGACCTCAAGCCGCTGATAGACAGAAACGCCGTGCAATGGCGCGGCGTTCTGGAAGAGGACCTGTTCGTTGTTGAAGGCATGCAGAAGGGACGCCACGGCGCATTGTTTGACGGCGGAAAGTTTGCTCCAAAAATGGATGGCCCGACACACCTGTTCCACAGATGGGCAGCAAATTCGATCATGAATCACCGTGACCAGCAGCCAATCCACGACGCTTGACAGCTTTAATCAGGAAGTCCTTGCAGCGCACGAAAAGGGAGACGGCCGCAGACTGTCTGATCTGTATACCCGCGCCGGACAGCAGATGATCGATGACGGTCAGATCGCGGAAGGGTGTTTTTTCCTCACCCAGGGGTATGTGTTCGCCCTTGAAGAAGGCATGGATTCCGCGGCTGGCATCCACGCGACCCTTGTCCGGCTGGGCTACGACCGCTGAGATGTGGCGGCGGAAACACCCCGCCGCGCGACCCGCCACTGATCCAACAGATTCTGAGTTCAGCCGGCTGGCTTGCTGCGGGACGGTGAAAATCGGGCGCTGCGGGCTGCTCCGGCATCAATCCGGTGCAGAGGCCGCAAACATTTGATCTTGGTTGATCCTTCCTGAATCCTGATCAACAAACCGCGCATGTTCGATTGTGCGCAAGCAAAGCAGACTGCGCTAGGCTCGCTTTTCTGGTCGTCGGCCGATCGTCCGACAGAACTGCACAATGCGGACAGTCTTGAGTTTCTAACGGCATTGGAATCGGATTCCATCGACTGAGTTTGGACCGACCCACCTTACAGTCTTTCCAATGACGGGATCACTTGCATCGCCGGGCGCATGACAAGTGTGAACAAGGGCTCCTCGGACAAGAGCTCAGGATTTCAAACTGATCACGCGTTCAATCCGCAATGGATCAAGAAGTGTTATCGCATCCGCAAGCGGACTGGCACCATATGGACTCCAGCGACAATGATGTGCATTCAATTGTGGGCACAGTGCTTCTGGAGTCCGGATTCCGACTGCTCAAAGACGTTGTCTGTGTAAAACCCAATCCGCCTGCGCCGCACTTTCACCCGTTCCACCGAACTGTTTTACTGGGCGGCCAAAGCCGCAAAGGGGCAAATGCCGGACACGTCTTTCACTGCCAGGACATGCGCTGTGAAGCTGGAGGGAAGCAAATGAAGTCGGTCTGGCGGTTCTCCACCCGGGGGGCGCCGAGAAGTCATTCGGGAAACATCCAACCCAAGAGCCGGCGGTACTTGTCGACAGGTATCTTCGGGCAAGCGCCAATGTCGAAGACTGGATGCTAGATCCATCTGTGGCATCGGGAACCACCGGGCTCGCTGCGCGCAGACTTGGCCAGACATTCATTGGCGTGGACAACCAACCCGATTACCTCGCGATAGCCGTTGAGCGGATCAATTGCACTGACCCCTCATGCCAAGTCAGCGAGCCTGTCACCGCCACCTGGACAGATTCGCATCCGCTGGTCAAGGCGCGAATGCGGCTCGCCAAATGGAGGCGCCGCGGGCATTTTCAAAACTCCGTCAACTTGTCGGCAAGGGCTTGTTTTCAGTAGCAGACGAGCACCAGATCAAGGTTCGCAAACTCGGCGAAAACGGGGGTTGGACGTACAGCACGTGTTGGGCCAGTCATGCCGTGGAAAGGTATCTTGGCATTCCCTTGAATTCGGGCAGGACGCCCAGTTTGGGCAGCTGGGAGCCAAAAACCATGCCGTCAATGCGCGGCTGCAATGGCACGCTCTTGCCAAAGGAAACAATGGCAATCACCATGATCGACAAAC
This sequence comes from Paracoccaceae bacterium, assembly GCA_965221935.1. Taxonomy (GTDB): domain Bacteria; phylum Pseudomonadota; class Alphaproteobacteria; order Rhodobacterales; family Rhodobacteraceae; genus JAPOXR01. The sequence goes on along the minus strand of CBDCSZ010000079.1, from coordinate 41,106 downwards.
AGGAGATCCAGCGCCAGGAGTTCCTCGACAGCCACCTGCACACCAAACTCGACAAGCTCTTCATTGTTGCCCGGCTGTCTGAAACAGGCCCGGACAAACTGGATCATAGTTCGGTGGTGCTGTGCTGCACATCATTCCATTTGCCAGACTCGTGCCACCGGGATCAGATAAATGCAGACTACGACTCCATCAGAAGCAAGGTCAGGGCTGGAGAGGCTCTCAAAAGTGAGATGGGGATGTTCATTCAGCCGGGGACAATGGGCAGCAAAGGCAGCGCGACACGCGCCATGTACGCCCGCAAGAATCTCGTCGAACACATGGTGGGGTTGCCGCCAATAAGCGCAAAGCCTGCGTTCTCACGACATGCGACAGGTGTGGCGCCGATAGACCTGGATATGCCGAGTCCGACTGACTGCAATCCCAAATCAGACTGCCAGCTGCACTCCGGACGGGTGAAAGAGGACGCCAGCCGCGATTTGGACATATAGATGCACAAACTCCCCGGGAACCAGTCTGGAGCAGGGCACAATAGGTGTGTGTGCCGCGCCTACGAAATGGGTTTCAGCGCCGGACTTCGTTCACGATTGAAAGACAGTCGGCTCTTGTCAAAAAAGTGCCACCCGATGTCCAACAGCCTGCGGACACCGCTCGGGTGATTTTCGTCCGGCGCCCTAACAAAGAGCCTTTTGCCGTCCTTGTTCACCGTCGTGTTGTCGTTGATGCGGCCCCGCACCCTGTTGTGCCAATTCGCCCAATCGAATTTCAGACCGAATTCTTCGGCGATTGCCCGGGAGCTTGTGTAAATCTTGCTCAGGTGGAGTTTTTTGTTCCGCCCGGTCCGCCGCAATTCCAGAACGATGACATCCAACTGAATTTTCGGATCCCGGACATTGTTTTGCTCTTCTCGCGCCAGCTCAATGTATCCATCGAGACCCGTGTGCCGGCCGCTGAGTTCATTGTTCTGATTTCGGCAATTGATCTCCCTTTCTTTGCGAAACACCTTTTCATCAAGGTCTGGGAAATCACCGTCTGGCTTGACAAGGTTGTCGCCTGCAAGGAGACCTTCGAATGCGGTCCTGCAGTTCTGTATCGGAGCCGCGTCCCCGCCGCCTCTAATGACGGCTTTAAACCCGTTGTTTTCCGTCTATCCCGGTCTTGTCAGGTTCGACGAGCCGATGACGCAGGCCGTGGATCCGCCACTTTGCTCATACCAATGGGATTTCGGTTGGAAAACGGGCGGTCACTGATCCACTCATTCAGTTTGACCCGGCAGTTCAAGGAAGCATATTTCTTGGCCAAATGTTGCGGCTGCGGATCACGTCAGGCTGGGTGATCATTCCGTCAGCACCATGAACGATGTGGGCCTTTCCATTTTTTGCAAGAACTGATTCTATGGACGCTTGAACCTAACCCAGACCCTCACTCGTGACATACGCCGCGGCAATGCCGACGCCGTCTGCTCTGCGAAATCCTCGGCTAAGCTCGTCCGCAACATTCTGCCTTGGAACCAAATATACAGTCAGGCTCATTTGGCGCTCCCAGCCTTGCCGCTGTTTCCGTCAAACCGCACTGGGGCATTCGCTCGTGCAGCGCCGGACAAGACTGCAGGAAGCGCACAACCGAAGCCAGCACACCGGCACACCTTGCACGCTGGTCAGGCGAACAAACCGGGCGTCCGTCGCATGCCTTTCTGCTGCCAGCCGGGGACAGCTGCGGAAAGCGATGAACGCGGCGTACATTCCCTCGCCAAATCGCCATGGCAGCGGTGGAATTATTCGGTTGACTGTTGCCAGCTGCACTTGGCATCCGTCACGGCGAAGGTCCCGCCAGGCAAATATTCCGTGGTATACAAACATTCTCCGGTCGTGCCGGTGAAGGCGCCCGTTCCACCCTGAATATTAATTCTGCCGCCGCCTCCGGCCGCGAAATCCCCTGCTTTCCTGAAGGCAAAGAAGTTTGCGCCGTTGCCCTCTCCGTCCGTCAACAGGCAGGGCGCTTCAAGTTCGATCTCTGATCCAGAGGACTGAGAGTATAGAACACACGTTGCCGAAAAATTTGCGCCTTCGGCAAATGGGCCGCCGCTGCTCTCGATAACGGACGCAGTGCCAAAAAAACTACCTGCGGAGTACATTAGATCGCCATGTTTTACATGGCTTAAATCGTACGAAAAGCTGGCAAGGAGACGAAATGTCCCGCTGTCTGGCTGGGCCGAATAGGCGGCGCCAGAAAACAAAGTCAGTCCGCAGGCCGCAACTGAACACAGGACTGCGCACACCGCTGCGCGGCATCGCCGGTAGAGTTCGCTCACTTCTTGAAACATTGCCGGTCTCCATAGGTTGAATCTGCGATGATCGGTTCACCGACCGGAAGTTTGGAAAACTCTACGTGTATTCGCAAGAGGAAAACCGAATTTTGGAATGCCGGCACAACTGCGTCTTTCACTGCAGAGTGCGGCAACTTGTGCCAGTCAGACACTGATGGCCTATTTGCGGCGGCGGATGCATTGGGCGTCCAATCTGAGCGCTATCCCCGATGGGCGGTGTATTGCCCCATTGTCCGGATTGTGCCGGTCTGGCGGACTGTGACGGCGCGTGTGTTCCCGGGCCTTGATTACGGTGACCGGGTCCGCTGCGTCCGGCAGGAGATTCAGTTGTTATCCAAGAACCTTGTCCAGCAAATGGTGACCGCAGGTTTGGAGAGGAAAAAGCCCGCGGACTTGTTCCGCGGCCAGGCGATCGCCAGAGCGCGCATCTCGAATGCACGAATTTTTTCTCAGACGAGACAGTGCAGGCATTGGGGCTTTGGCGGGTGAGCACCGAGTCAATTGCTGTTTGACGGCGAACCGTGCTTCATCCAAGGTAACTGCGTTTGAATGGTTTCTGTGTCCCGCCGCACGGCATTGCCTCAATGCGTTTGCAAGGCAAACGGCTGAGGCAGGACAATGCAGGCCCTTTTACCGGATTTTCAAGGCAACCCCCGGCGGCCCCGTTCAAAATCTCACATTTGTGAGGACAAGCACATCATCGGAGACGCCGCAGATCTCGCGGTATTCCCATAACGAGTTTGTTGTCGAGAAATGTCCGCCGGTCCGCTTGTCGCAGGAGCTTTGCCTTGCTCCCGCCCTTAGTCTCCCGGCGGGGATGGTCTATATTGACTAGGAGCTATTCTCGAAAGAAGCCGGCGAAGGTCTTATTGGGAGAATTGAGCGCAAAACCGTCTCCCATAACGAACACCCCGTCGAGGACCGGCGTTTCCATGGTGCGGATCACGGCATTCGTGGTTTCCATCATGGCTGCCTCAGGCCAAGGCCTCTGAGCCAGGCGTCAACCTGTCCGAAGGCATCCCGCTGCCATTGTTCTGTCGTGCGGACGCCGGGCAGGTGGGAGCCCTTAACGAACCTTCTCACGCTTTCCGGCCCGAAATCCCCCACATTCCGGAGCCTTTCGGAGTTAGAGCGGCAACCTCGGAGGGCAGATTCGACTTTGAGTAGCGGCCGGGTTGCCTCGACAAGGGCGTCGATGGCGGGCCGGTTGTCGTCGGCCGGGACGCTCCGCACGAGTTGAAAGCGCCCCAAGTTTTTTCGTGGGAGGTATCCGTGTTCCAAAAGAGCTTCGACGATCTGAGCGCATTCACCGTCGCCCAGCGCGGCCGGATCGAGGCCGAGGTCCAAGTTTGCGGTTCTGAAGTGCCGCATTTCGGCCTCGCCCAGCTGCAGCCAGCGAAAGGCGCCGCCGATGATCACGAACTTACCTTCGAAGCTGCCGAGGATCCGGCCGATGTCGATGAGCACCGGCTTGACTGATGCTGTCATCCGGTCACCTTAGTCGCCGGTGGCCTGGGGCACTCTCACAACCATGGAAAGCGCTTCACGGCCAATTCATCGGCGGCCTCACGGTCCCTATCATCGCCGTTTCACAGATTGAGGTAGGTGACGACCGGATTGGCGCAGTAGATGCCCGGAAACGGCTGTACGGCGTCTTCGAACAGTGTCCCATCTTTTGGGGATACGCAGGAAAACGTTGGCACCATGCGCGGCAAGGGTCAGTTGCAGCGTGTCTTGCAGTTTCCGCACACCGGGGTCGTCTGCGTTGAAGCTGTGCGTGCCGCCTCGGCCAGTCCCGTGACGCGCCATGCGCGGGCCGGCTCGCGCAGAAAGACCCGCAGGATTGCACCTGCCCTCGAAGTGAACGATGACCGCTGCGCGCGGGCATCGAGCTACGGTTTGCCCGGAATGGATCGCTTGATATGGATGGGGCCGAATGAAAGGTACGCGTTACCGCAGAGGTCGAGGTAGGCGACATTGTGATCGAGGCAGATTGAGCGTGACTCCGGTGACAGTTAGGGGCTCACCAGCATCGGAATGAACCGCCAGGTGACGCCCCGGTGTTCGGATCGGTGCAAGCGCGCGATGCAGTTCTCGAGCTGACAGAACGCGGATCGGGCAAGGCGCGGCACTCCATTTGACTTAATCTCCAAGAGAAGCGCGTAGCGGCTTCCACCGTCAACTAGGGCCTGTTGACAATCAGGTTGCGAATCGTGCGGATTTCCGCCACTTTTGTCTCAATGACCGCCGGAACGGCGGCACAGGCAAGATGAGCAGAATGACGAATGAATCCAGACAGAACGGTGCTGACCGACGCCATGTGGGCGCGGATCGAGCCCATGCTGCCCGGCAAGGCGACCGACCCCGGCGTCACCGCGGCGGACAACCGGCGGTTTCTCGAGGCGGCGCTTTGGCGGATCCGGACGGGATCGCCGCGGCGCGGCCTTCCGGCGCGCTTCGGCAACTGGAACAGCGTGTTCAAACGCTTCCGCCGCTGGGCTGTTTCGGGTGTTTTCGAGCGTGTTTTCAACGCGTTGTCGGACGAGTTCGATTTCGAGTGCGTGTGTGTTGACGGCACTGTCGTCTCGGCGCACCAGAAAGCGGCGGGCGCAAAAGGGGGACCCGCCGCCAGGGCATCGGCCGTTCCCGGGGAGGCCTGACCGGCAAGATCGTCGCGGTTGCGGACGCGCTTGGCGATCTTGTGCGGTTGGTGATCCTTCCCGGTCAGGCGCACGACATTGTGGGGACGCCGGAGCTTCTGGAGGATCTTCCCTTCGAAGCTTTGATCGGGGACAAGGCGTTCGACGCGGACTGGCTGCTCGGGGAACTCCGGAAGCGCGGCGCCGAGGCGGTGATTCCCGCGAGGAGGAACCGGTTGGATCCTCGGGAACATGACCGCGAGATGTACAAGTGGCGGCACCAGATCGAGAATTTGTTTGCGAAAATCAAGGAGTTCCGGGCAGTGGCGACCCGTTACGACAAGACGGGCGAGAGCTTTGCGGCGGCGATTCACCTCGTTGCGGGCGTGGTCGCCGCAACCTGATTGTCAACAGGCCCTAGTAGACCGTTTCCAATATAACATTACAATATAGCGTGTGAACGTGTAAGCTGTTCCCCGAACCACAAGGTGGGTCTTTCGAGGAACCAGATGCCCTTTCAAAGGCAACGCGCAAAACTGCTGATCGATGCTGATGCACAGCTGGAACTGGAGCGAATCAGCCGCTCCCGGACGGAGTCGGTGCGGCGCGTGGAACGCGCGAAGATGCTGCTCGACTACGCGGCCGGAGAGACGATCTCCGCGATCGCGCGGTCGCTGAACACGAACCGGCCGAAGGTGGATCGGTGCGTGCGCAAGGCGCTCGAGGCGGGCGCGCCGGCGGCGCTGGAGGACCTGCCGCGGCAGGGACGCCCGACGACCTTCGCGGCCGGGTCGCGTGCGTGGCTGGTGGCACTGGCGTGCCGCAAGCCGACGGAGTTTGGCTACGCCGAGGAGCTGTGGACGGTGCGCCGACTGGCCGCGCATGCGCGCGCGCGCTGCCGGGACGCCGGGCATCCAGACCTGTCGAGCGTGGCGCCGGGCACGGTATCGAAGATCCTGGCAAGCCAGGAGGTGCGGCCGCACAAGATCACCTATTACCTGGAACGGCGCGATCCCGCGTTCGACGAGAAGATGGCGCAGGTGCTGTGCTTCTACCGCGAGGTGGCGCTGATGCGCGACCGCGGCGCCGCGCCGGATGCGCCGCTCGCGGCGTACATCTCCTACGACGAGAAGCCCGGCATCCAGGCGATCGGGACGACCGCGCCGGACCGCCCGCCGGTGCCCGGCATGCACGCCACGGTCGGCCGCGACCACGAGTACGTCCGCCATGGCACCGTCACACTGATGGCGGCGATGGACCTGCTCACCGGCCACGTCTATCGCGCCGTGGTCGATCGGCACCGCAGCCGGGAGTTCGTCGCGTTCCTGCGCACACTGAACGAGGCCTACCCCGATGGCATGACGCTGCGGCTGATCCTCGACAACCACGCGGCGCACATCTCTAGGGAGACGCGCGCCTACCTCGCCAGCGTGCCGAACCGGTTCGAGTTCGTGTTCACGCCCAAGCACGCGTCGTGGCTGAACCTGATCGAGACGTTCTTCAGCAAGGTGGCAAGGACCGTGTTGCGCGGCATCCGCGTTGCCTCCACCGACGAACTCAAGCAGCGCCTCGAACGCTACATCGACCAACTCAACGCCGAGCCCGTGGTGTTCAAATGGACCTATGGAGTCGATGATGCGATCCGAGTGTGAAGCCACGAACGGTACTTCGGAAACGGTCTACTAGATCGGTCTTGGCATCGAGCCGGCGGCCAGACTCGAGATGCCGTTCGCGGCGAACGCCGATGATCTGTATGTTCGGGACGTGTTCAAGCAGGGCACGCACCGACGGCCGCACTTGCCACCTGATTGTCTCTTTCGTGTGATTTCACTAAATGGTGAAATCAGCCGAAAGCCCTGGGCATCATCGACGCGCACTTGATGGAAAATCTGCGCAACGCTATACGGTCCGGTGCGCGGGTGTAGCTCAATGGTAGAGCAGCAGCCTTCCAAGCTGAATACGTGGGTTCGATTCCCATCACCCGCTCCAATACCAAATGAAAATCGGTTGGCGAATTGACTGAAGTGAGCGATACAGCCAGCGCACGCGCAGAAATTCGCCCGGATTCAGGCCAAACGAGCACACCCGATGGATGGGTTTTGGGGCAGTTTCGGGAATTCCTCCCTTTCCTGCGCCCGTATCGTTGGCAAATTGCCGCCGCTGCGGTCGCCCTGTCGGCCACTGCCACGCTCGCCCTGGTGCTGCCGCTGATCGCCGGCGATCTGGTCGACAGTTTCGACCCGTTGTCGGAAGACAGTTCGGACCAGCTGTTCGTCGCTGCCCTGTTGATCGCCGCCCTTCTCGCCTTTGGCACCGGCATTCGTTACGCGCTGGTGACGATGATCGGTGAAAGGGTGGTTGCCGACGTCCGGAAAGCGGCGTTTTCCAAGGCGATATCGCTGAGCCCCTCATATTTCGAAAGGGTCATGACCGGCGAGGTGATCTCCCGCATCAATACGGACGCAACCCTGGTGCTGACTGTCTTCGGTTCAACCGTGTCCGTTGCGCTGCGCAATGTGTTGATTCTGATCGGCGGTTTGGTTCTGATGCTGACGACAAGCCCGAAACTGACGATGCTCTCCCTGCTCGTGGTGCCGCTCGTGGTGGCCCCGGTGCTTGTCCTCGGACGCCTCCTGCGCAGGGTCAGCCGCGAAAACCAGGATCAGACCGCCGAGAGTTCCGCCACCGCGTCGGAACTCCTGTTGGCGCTGCAGGCCGTCCAGGCCAACACCCACGAAGCGGAAAGCAGCATGCGGTTTAACGGGATTGTGGAGCGAACGGTGCTGACGGCGTACCGCCGCGTGAAGGTTCGCGCCGCCATGACAATTGTCATCATTCTCCTGGCATTTTGCGGAGTTGTCGCCGTCGTCTGGACCGGAAACCTTGATGTCCGGTCTGACGAGATGTCTGCTGGAGACCTCACCCAGTTTGTTATTTTTGCCGTGATGGTCGCCGGCTCGGTGGCGGCGCTGTCTGAAGTCTGGGGCGAAATCGTCCGCGCCGCCGGCGCCGCCGACCGGCTGGTCGAGCTGTTGCGGGCCGTCGATTCCGTCATCGACCCGCCGGACCCGATTTCGCCTGCGCGGCCGGCCGAGGGAAGTCTGCGCTTCGAAGGCGTCACTTTCCGGTATCCCATGCGACCGGAATTCCAGGCGCTTCATGATATTTCGTTCGACGTTAAACCCGGAGAAACGATTGCGCTTGTGGGTCCGTCGGGAGCCGGAAAGTCAACGGTATTCCAGCTGCTTCTGCGTTTTTTTGATCCAAATTCCGGCCGGGTTCTCATTGACGGGGTCGATATCCGCCATATGCGGCGGGGCGATTTCCGCAGAAACATTGCGCTTGTTCCGCAGGACCCGGCGATCTTTGCCGACAGCGCCCGGGAAAACATACGATTTGGAAACCCATCCGCATCCGACGACGATGTGGAAGCGGCGGCCCGGTCTGCTGCGATTCACGAATTCCTGATCTCGCTGCCCGATGGTTATGACAGCTGGGTCGGTGAGCGCGGAATCATGCTGTCGGGCGGTCAGAAACAGCGGATTGCCATTGCCCGGGCCATCCTCCGGGATGCGCCGCTGCTGCTCCTCGACGAGGCGACATCCTCGCTCGACTCAGAAAGCGAACACGTAGTTCAGGCTGCCATAGAGGAGCTGGCGCGGCACCGTACAACACTGATCGTTGCCCATCGCCTCGCCACAGTCAAAAGAGCCGACCGGATTCTGGTTTTTGAAAGCGGAGGAATTGTCGCCGAGGGCAGCCATGGAGATCTGATCGAAGAGAACGGCCTCTACGCAAGGTTTGCGCGTCTGCAGCTGATCGAGAGCGCCGCCGCCTGACCGGCGATCGGGAAAAGTCTCCGCGCCCGTTCGATTGCGGTAAATCCACGAGACTTCTCCAGCGCCACACCTCTTCCGAGCGCACCGGCCCCGCGCGTGCAGTCATGGCGATGCAGCGAACTCGGTCCGCGGCCCTTTGCGCTTCCCGGGGAGAGGCGGCGCAGCCCTTGCCCTGTCGGGAAGCGGCGGCGCTGCGGGCGCGGTCAAGCGGGAAGCCTTCGCGGGCATCGCGTCTATCTGCGCCATTCGCCGCATCTGAGCGCTTCGGCGCCGGTGGGGATGCGCTCCCGATTGCCGGACCGGTTCAGCTTGCCTCAGCGGCGCCGCGCATTCCCATTTGCCAAAAGGACGCCTCGAGGCGGGTGGCGGCGGCGAAACGTTCCGCCAGCGACCGCCAGCGGGGCAGCGTCTCAAAGTCCGCGCCGAGCCGGCTGACCAGCGCCGCGTCCATCGCCTCGCCGAGATCCCGGCAGAGTTCCTGGTATTCATCGCCGGCATAGGTCTCGATCCACGACCGGTAGGTGTCCGAGCTTCCGCCGGCGGCGAGGCGCAGACCGACTTCCCCATAGCCGAGCACGCAGGGGGCCAGAGCCAGCATGATGTCGAGAAAGTCGCCCGAAAGGCCGGCGTCCAAGGCGAATCTCGTGTAAGCAAGGTTCTCCAGCTCCTCTGCGGTCGCGGCCAGTTCCGGCTCGGCGATGCCCTCGCCCGCGCAGGTCTCGACATGCAGCTCCATCTCGTGGTTGATCAGCCCGTTCAGAATGGTCGCCGCCAGCTTGATTTCGTCGATAGACTCCGCCTTGACCGCGGCGAACGCCCAGGCGCGCGAGAAGTGGATCAGGAACACGTAGTCCTGCCTTAAATAGTGCAGGTAGCAGGCCCGCGGCAGCGTGCCGTCTCCAAGACGCCGCACGAACTCGTGCCGGGTGAAGGCTTCCCACTCCTCAGCCGAGCGCCGCTTGAGCGCTTCGAAGGCCGTGCCGTAATCCGGTTTCGATCCCGTCATTTCCTCATTCCCCTGATGGCGGCGGCGGCTCGTTTGCCATCGCAACCAGCCGGATCTCGCCGTCCCATACGCCTCCGAGGCGCCTCGCCGCCTGCCAGGCGCGCACACCGGTCCGGCAGCAGAGCACGGCGCGGCGTCCGGGATCCGGTCGCAGCCCCGTCCCGCCAAACGCCTCGACGCCGGCGCGCACAGCCTCTGCAGTGGCCGGCGCTGGCGACTCAGCCTCGGATCTGAGATCGGCGACGAAGTCTCCCGGCCCGACCGCGTCCAAGCAGGTGAAACCGAACTGCCGGCCGACCGGCTCCGCTGCGCCGCGAAAATCGAGTTCCGCGAACCGGAAGGCGCGCCCATCGAATTTCATGAGCCGTCCGAGCGGCGACGGCCGCCACTCCAGAAGCGCCGCCAGCGCAAGCTGCGCCTGGATGCAGCCAATGACACCGACAACCGGCCCCGCCACGCCGGCGTCGGCGCAGCTGACGGCCTGCGCCGGAAGATCCGGAAACACCGCGCGCAGCGTCGGCGCCCCACCGCAGAAACCGCCGGCGTAGCCGTCCAGACCAAGCGCGGAAGCCGAGATCAGCGGCGTGCCCCGGTCCCGGCAGGCATCCGACATGGTGTAGCTGACGGCAAAATTGTCGGCGCAGTCCAGCGCCACATCCACCCCTTCGAGCAGGTTGCCGGCGTTGCCCGGATTGAGCGGCCGGCCGATCGCTTCCGTCCGCACCTCAGAATTGATCAGAGTCAGCCTGCGGGCCGCCGCCGCGGCCTTGGACTGTCCGGTTTCGTCCTCGCCGAAAATTGGCTGCCGGTGGAGATTGGCAAGCTCCACCCGGTCCGGATCGACGATTCGGATGCGGCCGCAGCCGGCGCCCGCCAGATATTGCAGAACCGGCGAGCCGAGCCCGCCGGCGCCGACAACGAGCGCGGTGGCCCCGGACAGGCGCGCCTGCCCGGCCTCGCCGATTTCCGCCAGCGTGACCTGCCGGGCATACCGGTTCACCGGGTTGCCTCCAGCCACTGCCCGATCCGGGCCACGGGATCGTGGTGCAGAGTGATGTCCGTTACGGCGGCAACGCCGCTGGCGCCGGCGGCAAAGGCTGCCGGAGCCCGCTCAACCGTCATGCCGCCGATCGCAATCAGCGGAACCGGACCGATCAGCCGTTTCCACTCCCGAATGCGCCCGATACCCTGCTCCGGCCACGGCATTTTCTTGAGAATGGTCCGGTAGATCGGGCCCAGCGCCACGTAGTCGGGCTCCAGCGCCAGCGCCCGGTCGAGTTCGGCGCGATCGTGTGTGCTGAGACCGAGCCGAATTCCGCGGCGGCGGATCGCCGCGACATCGGCGCCGTCCAGATCCTCCTGCCCAAGATGCACGAAGTCGCATTCGAGATCGATCGCCAGCTGCCAATGGTCGTTGACGACCAGCTGGCAGCCATGTCGCCGACAGAGATCCCGCGCCGCGGCGATTTCGGCGCGAAGCGCATTCCCGGGCAGGTCTTTGATCCGCAGCTGGACCAACCGGATCCCGTGCGGCAGCAGCCGCCGGAGCCAGTCTGCCGAATCGAGGATCGGGTAAAACCGGTCAAGCGCGCTCATCCGAGAAACGCCTTTCCGATCACTGGAGTCGAGGCGGCGGCCATGTCACGCGCCGCCATCGGGATCGCGTCCCGGGCCTGCCGTCCGGCAACAACCGCTTTCGCGAAGGCGGCAGCCATAGCCGCCGGGTCGCCGGACTTCGCCACCGCGGTGTTGAGCAGGATGCCGTCAAATCCGAGCTCCATCACCCGCGCCGCCTGGGAAGGCAGCCCGAGGCCGGCATCGATGATCAGCGGCGTCTCCGGGAGCCGCGCCCGCAGCGTCCGCAGTCCGTACTCGTTGGTCAGGCCAAGCCCGGTCCCGATCGGCGCCGCCCACGGCATCAGCACCTCGCAGCCGGCGGCAAGCAGCCGCTCGGCAGCCACCAGGTCCTCGGTGGTGTACGGAAACACTTTGAATCCATCTGCAGCGAGCTGCCGGGCCGCCTCGACCAGGCCGAACACATCCGGCTGCAGCGTGTCCGGGTTGCCGATCACCTCAAGCTTGATCCAGTCGGTGTGGAACACCTCGCGCGCCATCGCCGCTGTCGTCAGCGCCTCCTTGACGGAATGGCAGCCGGCGGTGTTTGGCAGAACCCGGACTCCAAGACTGTTGACCAGCCGCCAGAACTCCCGGCCGGTTGCTCCGGCGGCGGTCTCGCGGCGCAGCGACACCGTCGCCACGGCCGCTCCAGAGGAACGGAATGCATCGGCCATGACGGAGGGTGACGGGTACTGCGCCGTCCCCAGCATCATCGGCGGCTGGAACTCTTCCCCGTAGAGACGCAACTGGTCATCCCCCCTGCATCGGCGTCAGCACCTCGACGCGGTCGCCATTGGCAAGATCCAGCCCCGCCCGGTCGCCGGTCGCAACGAATTCCTCGTTGACGGCAGTCGCAATGCGGTCGCCAGCGTATCCGAGTTCGGACAGCGCCGCCGCCAGATTGCCGGCCTCGATCCGGGCCGGTTCGCCGTTAATGAATATGTCCATCCAGAAACTCCGGGGGTTTGCCGTCTATTACGTAGTCGGCGGTCATTCGCGCCAGCGCCGGCGCCAGCAAGAATCCGTGCCGATAGAGGCCGTTGACGAAAACGGTTTCGCCGCGCCGACGAATGCGCGGCAGGTGATCGGCGAAGGCCGGCCGCGCCTCGGCGCCGATTTCGAGCAGTTCCGCCTCCCCGAACAGCGGCGAAAGCGCGTAGGCGGCCGACAGAAGCTCCAGCAGCGACCGGACCGACGCATGGCGGCGGCTGTCGGTCTCGATCATCGTTGCGCCGATCATGAACTCGCCGTCGCCGCGCGGCACGACGTAGATCGGGTGCCTGGGGTGCAGCAGCCGGACCGGTCGTGAGAGTTCGAGTTCGGGACAGCGCACAACCGTCATTTCGCCCTTGACGCCGCGCAGGTCGGTCAGCTCGTCCCGCGCCGCGAGGCCCCGGCAGTCAATGGTCGGCAAGTCCGGGTCAGGGGCCGCGGTCGCAATCGGCGCGCCGCCGGCCCGCAGCCGCGCCGCGAGGCCGGTGAGAGCCGCCCTCGGATGCAGATGCGCCTCTTGCCAAAAGTGGAGGCCGCCTGAGAACCGGTCGGCGAGTTCCGGCTCGAGTTCGGCGACCTCGTCGCTGTCCACGCGCCGGTAGCCGGAAGTAAGCCTGCCGAACCGGTCGAGCTCGGCCCCGTCGCGCTCCAGCGCGACCACCAGCGTTCCGCGCCGGGCGACACCGCCAACCTGGCGGTTCCACCAGTCCGCGGCCGTTCGTCCCAATCTTATCACCGCAGGCTCGGCACTCTCACCCTCACAGTCGGGCGCCAGCATGCCGCCGGCCCACCAAGAGCAGGAATGCGGTCCCGGGCCGTCCGGGCTGCGGTCGAACATCCTTACCGCCGCGCCCCGCGCCGCCAGTTCGGTCGCCACACAGAGACCGGCGACGCCGGCGCCAACGATCTGGAAATCAGCCACCGCGGCCCCACGCGTCGACGAAATGGTGCACCGGTCCGCGGCCGGCGCCTAGCCGCAGCGTGTCCGCGGCGCCGATCGCCTTCTGCAGATAATCGTGACCGCGTCTGACCGAAGCGGCCAGCGGGAGGCCGGCCGCGAGTCCGGCGGCGACCGCCGCGGAGAAGGTGCAGCCGGTGCCGTGGGTGTTGGCGGTTGCGGCGCGACGCGCCGAGAATCTGCTGATTTGCCCTGTTGGCTCGATCAGGAGGTCGGTGCAGCGCTCGCCTTCGGCATGGCCGCCCTTCATCAGCACCGCACCCTTTGTCAGCCGCTGCAGGGCCCGGCCCTGCCGCTCTATTCCAGCTTCCGTTCGGACGGGATCGTCATCAAGCAGCCGCGCCGCTTCAGGCAGGTTGGGCGTGATCACGCCCGCCCGCGGCAGCAGCGCCTCGACCAAGGCGGAAACGGCGCCGTCGGGCAGAAGCGGTGCGCCGGACTTGGCGACCATCACCGGATCAAGGACGATCGGCCCAGCGAAATTCCCGAGACTGGCGGCGACCGCGAAAACGATGCCGGGCGAGGCCAGCATGCCGATCTTGACAGCGCCGACCGGAAAGTCCGCCAAGACCGCCTCCACCTGTGCCGCGACGATGGCAGGGTCGATTTCGGCGACGGCGGTCACAGTCTGCGTATTCTGGGCGGTGACGGCGGTGATCGCGCTGGCGCCGTACACACCCAGAGCGGAAAAGGTCTTGAGGTCCGCCTGGATTCCTGCGCCGCCGCCGCTGTCGGAACCGGCGATCGTCAACGCGACCGGAACTGTCATCGGTCCTGCCGCGGGCGGTGCGGTTCCGCGGGCGCGCATCCGGGCTGTTTCATGACGCAATCCGTTCCCTTCGCCGAAATTACGCGGATCAGGTTCGATGGGTCGGCGCCGGCGCCTCTCAGCCCTTGTGAGCTCCCCAACGGTGCTTCAAGCCTAACACCGGCTGTGCCGGGCCGCAAGCTCACGAAAGGCTGCGGGCGCGGCCTGCCGTTGCCGGCCGCCTTGACCGGTTTGACCGCCGTTCAGGATTGGCGCCTCCGCCTTGCGTCACCGGGTCTCTAGTATATTGTTGTTTAAATTGACGCTGCAGCCAACTGGAGAGCTCAATGGAGATTCCCGCAACAATCGACGACAAGATCAGAATCGAAAACAGCATGAGCTGGGAGGAGAGAGACGCGCCGGCCACAATCTACAGTTTCCTGTCCGCGTGTAAGGAAGAAAACGGCGGCTCAAACGCTGTCACTTTTCAGCTTCTTTCAGACCCGAAATCAAAGTCGGAAACGCTCACCTGGTCCGAACTGCACGGCAAAGTCACACAGGCAGCCAACCTGTTCCGGTCGCTGGGCGTCGGAGAGAACGATACCGTCGCCTTCCTGCTCCCCAACTGCAGTGAAACAGTGTTCACATTGCTCGGCGGGGCCGTTGCCGGGATTGTGAACCCGATCAACCCCTTGCTGGACGCCGAACAGATCGCCGGAATCCTGAATGCATCAAATGCCAAAGTCCTTGTGACTCTGAAAGCGTTCCCGAAAACCGATGTTCCGAAGCTGGCGGCGCGCGCGGTTGCGATGGCGCCGAACGTCAAACATATTCTGGAAATTGACCTCAACAGGTATCTTTCCCCTCCCAAATCCTGGATTGTGCCTCTGGTCAGGCCGAAGAACCCGGTCAGCCACGCGGCGAAAGTCCACGATTTCAGCGCCATGCTGGCGCAGCGCCGCGCCGACCGGCTCGATTTTGCCGATTCGCCCGGCGACCGGGTCGCTGCGATGTTCCACACCGGCGGCACAACCGGCATTCCCAAGCTTGCCCAGCATTCCTATTCCGGAATGGTGTTCAACGGCTGGGCCGCCATGACCATCGGGCTGGAGCAGCAGGCGGTGGTTCTTTGCCCCTTGCCGCTGTTCCATGTGTTCGCTGCCTATCCGGCGCTGATGTCAGCGATCGCCACAGGGTGCCACCTGGTGTTTCCAACTCCGGCAGGCTACCGGGGAGACGGCGTCTTCGACAATTTCTGGAAACTGATAGCACGCTGGAAAGTCACCCATTTCCTAATGGTTCCCACCGCCGCCGCCGCCCTGATGCAGCGCAAGGTTGATGCGGACATTTCCACTCTCAAGGCCGTGCTCTGCGGATCGGCGCCGATGCCGCTTGAACTCTACCGGCGATTTGAAGAAACGGCCAGCGTCCAGGTTCTTGAGGGCTACGGTCTGACGGAAGCCACCTGCCTGGTGTCTGTCAATCCGCTCGAAGGCGAACGGAAAGTCGGCTCAGTCGGTCTGCCTGTGCCCTACGTGCAGGTCCGGATCCTGGAATGCGATCAGGAAGGATATGTGACCCACGAGTGCGATGTCGGCGAGATTGGCGAAATCTGCATCTCAAGCCCCGGAGTTATGCCCGGAGAGACTTATATCGAACCTGACCGAAACCAGGGAATGTTCACGGAAGAGAGCTGGCTGCGCACCGGCGATCTCGGAAAGGTCGATTCCGATGGCTTTCTGTGGATCACCGGCCGCGCCAAGGATATCATCATCCGCGGCGGCCATAATGTGGATCCGGCGTGGATCGAAGAGCCGCTTGCGGGCCACCCGGCCATCGCCTTCGCGGGCGCCATTGGTCAGCCGGATGCCCGGTTAGGGGAAGTTCCATGCGCGGTTGTCGAGCTTGTTGAGGGGGCTTCCGCCAGTTCAGCAGAGCTGCTGGAATTTGCCAACGAGAAGATTGACAACCGAATTGCCGTGCCTGTGCATCTGGAGATACTTGACGAGCTTCCGAAAACCGCCGTCGGCAAGGTCTTTAAACCCGATCTGCGCAAACGGGCCATCGACCGGGTGCTGCGCGCCAGACTGTCGGACGAGGGTCTGAACGCTTCGGTCGCATCGGTGAAGGAAGTCTCCAAACTTGGCCTGACAGCGTCGATTGCCGTCGCTGACCCCGCGGCCAGGGACGAGGTCGCCGCAATCCTGTCCGAATATCCTGTCCGCTGGGTCTGGGCTGACTGAAGCCATCCTTGCCAGGCTGGTGCCGCAGGGGAGGATTGAACTCCCGACCTCGCCCTTACCAAGGGCGCGCTCTGCCACTGAGCTACTGCGGCGCCGAGAGTCTTCCTATTGCGGCGCCTGGTTTTCGACAAGCGCCAACTTACGCCATCCCGCTGGCGGCGCCGGTTTTCGCGGCGCCGCGCGACGTGACAAGGATCGAAACTCCGCCATTCACTGACGCGGCTGCGCCGACCGCCGAATCCATAACCGGATGAAGGAATGCGCTGTCGCTGGAACCGTTCCAGCTGATCTGACCCGGGTTGGCGCGCGCGAGCTGTGGCGCAAACGGCGATGCGGCCGATTCCAGGAATTCCCGATGACAGTGAGGCCGTCTCCGCCGCAGGGTCATGAACCGGGACCGTGCGCGGGTCGATTGACGCTTGGCTGTCTGCGCTCCGCTTTATGCGGGTTCAAGGACGTAGCTGCCGGGCGCTGAACCGAGAACTGCGCCGTTTTCGCCGCCGGGCGCGCGGGCCGTCACCTTGGCGCCGGAACGGCGGGCCACCCATTGGCTCCAGCGGCCCCACCACGACCCCTCGTGAAACTCCGTCTGCTGACGCCAGGCTTCCGGGGATTTGTGGAGGCGGGCGCCTGTGTGGTGACCGTAGCGGCCGCGCCCCGGAGGGTTCACGATACCTGCGATGTGGCCAGACTGGGAAAGAATGAATGTCTTGTCGCGGCTGCCCATGCCCGTGATGCTGTTGTAGGCGCCGGGCCAGTTGGCGATATGGTCAGACTCGCAGGCGACCGCGATCAGCGGATGCCGGACATCCCGCAGCGAGACAGTCTCACCGAGCAGTTTGAACACGCCGTTGCGGAACTCATTCCTCTGGCACAGATTGCGCAGGTATTCGACCGTCATCCGCGCCGGCAGATTGGTTGAATCGCTGTTCCAGTAGAGCAGATCGAACGCCGGCGGCGGTTCTCCCATCATGTAGGAACGGACGGCCGGGCCATAGACCAAATCGTCGGCGCGCATGTAAGAAAATGTGCGGGCCATGTGGATAGACGGGAGAAAACCCTTCTCCGCCACCTCCTGTTCGATCCCATCCAGAAACTCGTCCTCCAGGAAAACCTCCAGATCGGCCATCTCGGAAAAGTCTGCGAGAGTGGTCAGAAACGTGGCGCTGCGCACGGATTTGTCGCCGGTTTTCGCCATGTAAGCCAGCACCAGCGCCAGCAGAGTCCCGCCTATGCAGTATCCGACGGCGTTGACCCGGGTTTCGCCGGTGATGTCCCGGACCGCGCGGATTGCGGCGATACACCCGTCCAGCGCATAGAGGTCCATGCCGACGTCGCGGTGCGCAATCCCCGGATTGACCCAACTGACAACAAAAACGGTGAATCCCTGTTCGACAACCCACCGGATGAAACTGTTTTCGGGCTTTAGATCGAGAATATAGAATTTGTTGATCCAGGGCGGAACGATCACAATTGGAATCCTGTGCGCCTGCTCTGTCTTCGGCGCGTATTGAATGAGTTCAAACAACGCGTTGCGGTAAACCACGGCGCCTTCTGCGGTCGCGAGATTCTCGCCGACCTTGAACGCATCCGGGTCGGCCAGTGTGACCAACAGTTCTCCGTCGTTCTTCTCCAGATCGCGCACAAGATTTTCGAGCCCCCGGACCAGCGATTCACCTTCAGTTTCCACAGCCCGGCCAAGGGCAACCGGATTTGTCGCCAGAAAATTCGCCGGGTTCATCATTGCGACAACCTGACGCGAAAAGAAATCAAGCCTGCGGCGCTCGCGGTCGTCAACGCCTTCCATCTCCTTCACAGATCGCGTGACCGCTTCTTCAAATGTGAGATATTGGTCTTTCAGCAGCTTGAAATACGGGCTGGCCTCCCACAGCTCGTCTTTGAACCTTTTGTCTTTGGGCGCGGTTTTGGAGGGGGTGTGTTCACGCCTGAACGAATCCTGCAGATTGACCCAGTTCTGCAGCGACTCTCCCCACATGCTGACCTGCTGTTCGAACAGGCGGGTCGGGTTCGCCATCGCATCGTTCAGAAACGACGCCATCGACTTGGAATAGAAATCCCGCCCCGGTCCCTGCAGGGCCGGATTTGCCGGTTTGCGTTCCGCGAGCACTTTGAGAAACCGCATATTCAGCGCGGCAAGCTTCTCAGTATTGTCTTTCAGCCTGTTGAGGTCGGCCGGGTCCGATGACTCTGTCATGATGCATCCGTCAAATGTGGACTTGCTGAGGGACTGTCGATAACAAACCCGCCGGCGCAAACGTCGAGCCCGCCTCAAGATGGTGCTTCCCGCAGGATTTGTCGAGTGGCTGAATGAGATTTATCCCTTCTTACGATCTCACTGAAAGCTTCCAGCTTTCCAGCGAATTGTTGGGCGCCTCCGTAAGAACCTTCTGGTCCAATCCGGCGTTTGGCCTTGCGCCGCACCCCGGCCCTTCGACTCTGGCGGCATGGGGAAAGGTGACGGAACGGAGTTTCAGCCTTATGTCGCATCAACCGGACTGGGGAATCGAAGTGACCGTCAGCGGCCGGCAGGAGCATTTCGTCGATGTCGAACGCGTCGTGTCAAAGCCGTTCTGTGACCTGCTCTCATTCAATGTGAGGGGCAGGCCGCCTTCCCCGCGCCAGGTTCTCCTGGCCGCTCCGATGTCAGGGCATTACGCCACGCTGCTCCGGCGCACTGTCACGAGTCTGCTTCCCGATTGCGATGTCTTTGTCACCGAGTGGAAGAACGCGCGCGACATCCCGGTATCGGAAGGAAAGTTCGATGTCGAGGATTTTACACTATATATTGCTGAATTTATTAAGTTTCTGGGTCACACGACGCACGTGATCGCAGTCTGTCAACCATCGCCGCTGGCACTGGCGGCGGTCGCCCGCCTCGCGGTCGAAGATCCTGCCTCGCAGCCGCGCTCACTCACATTGATTGGAGGCCCGGTGACGCCCGATGCGGCGCCCACCGCTGTCACTGACTTTGGCCGCCGGGTGACGATGGGGCAGCTTGAACATCTGTTTATACAACATGTCGGCGCGAACCATCCGGGTGTCGGCAGGCTGGTCTATCCGGGAGTTCTGCAGCTTGCGTCATTCATCTCAATGAATCTGCGGACACACGCCACTTCATTTGCAAACCAGATCAGGCTGGCGGCAATGGGAGAAGACGCCGACCATGACCGTCACAACAGGTTTTACGACGAGTATCTGTCCGTCATGGATCTGCCCGCCGAATTCTATCTTTCGACCGTCGAGCGCATTTTTAAGAACGCGGAAATACCTCGCAACGCGTTCACGATCGGCGGCAGGAAAGTCGACCTCGGCAAGATTTCGGATACGGCGGTTCAAACCGTTGAAGGCGGCAAGGACGATATTTCCGCCCCGGGCCAGTGCTCAGGCGCGCTTGATCTGCTGCCAAATGTGCCCGGCAGCATGAAGGCCAGCCACGTCGAACCCGATGCCGGCCACTACGGCATATTCGCCGGAAGAATGTGGCATAAGAACATCCGGCCGCTGGTGCTGGACTTCATTGACGGAAACCAGTGCCGCTTCGGTCACTGACCGCACCCCCTGGCCGCTGGCCGCCACCTTCCCGAAACTGTTGGTTCGCCGCTGATGGCCAAACCCGGCATCGATTGAACCGGCAATGAGGAATTGGTCAGTTTGCCGCCGCATCGCGCTGAAACGGCACAATCTGTTCAAATGGAGCGGCAGCGCGTGCGGCTCGCAAGAGCGCTTGCGGTCGAGCCTGTTGCTCGACGATCCGCTCGGGCCCCTTGTTCTGAAGCTGCGCCGACGGATGCAGGATGAGCTGCAGGCCATTCAGCAAAAAATCGGCACAACATTTGTGCATGTCACGCATGGGTCGGCGGAGGCAACGGGCACAGCTGACAGGATCGCGGTAATGGACAGCGGCCCGGCTGAAGACGCCGGACGAGATCTGTCGCCGGCCCAAAACGCTGTTTTCAGCCACCTTTGCCGGTGAAGCCAGCGCGTTGCCGCCGCAGTTCGGTTCGGGCGAATTGACGGGCCCTGCGCAAAGCGCAAAGCTGAAGCAAAATGCGGCCCCTTGTGTCCGGCCGGATGGTGTCGGGCTGTCCGGTGAATGGGAGATCGGGCTGTGTAAACTGAAAAGCGCGGCGCGGTTCGGCTCGCATTGTCGTTGCCAGTTTCGCAGTCTTACCCTTGAAGACAATCTCATTCTCGTTCATTTGGCTCTGGATGCGGAGCCTGTGGAACAAAGCGAAGCCAAGCTGTTTGCGGCATCTCCGACTGTGTTGGAGACGGAAAAGTGAACCGGGCCCGGCCTGAGGACTGGTACCGCGTCCGCCGGATGCCGGACGGTGTGACATGGATTGACGAGCCGCACATAAAGGAATTTTATCGCTGCAATATCTGGCACGTGCGCGGGCGTGACAGCGATATGCTTGTGGACAGCGGCATGGGCGTGGTCTCGCTGAGGGAATGGGTGCCCCTGGTGACCGAACGGCCGCTGCAGGCCGTTGCAAGCCACACCCATTTCGATCACATCGGCGGCCATTTTGAGTTTCCGGACAGGCTTTGCCATCCGGCGGAAAGCAAGATTCTGCACCGCCCGACACGCGCCAACACCTTTGCCGCAGACTATGTCAATGACGGGATTTTCACCGCGCTGCCGCCGGAGCCGTATCGCAGCCAGACCTATACTGTCGCTGCCGCGCCGGCGGGGAAACATTTGGTGGACGGCAGCGTCATCGATCTCGGCGATCGCCATTTTGAGGTCATTCACACTCCCGGTCACAGTCCGGGGGGAATCGCGTTATGGGAAAGCGCCGCCGGCATGCTGATCGCGGGGGACATTGTCTATGACGGACCGCTCATCGAGACCGGGAATCCCGAAGACACCAAAGACTACATTGCGAGCATGAAACGGCTGCTTGAATTGCCCGTCGTGACCGTGCATGGCGGGCACTTTCCATCCTACGGCGGCAGACGGCACCGCGAAATCATCACAGGGTGGCTGCGCGCAAAGGGGGTCTGAACCCAAGAGACGCAGAACTCGCCTGCAGACAGCCCATTTGCGCCGGGCGCCGGCCGGACCGTCCCCGGCGGCGCCTGCAGAGATTTCGCTCTATTGCCGGACTGGAGGCCCTGAGACCGATGCAGAAATAATTCTGCCGCAAATTGCCAATATCCGGTAGACTGTCTGCACTCGTCTCGATGCGTGCGGTGCGATTTTGCTGATTGAGATCATTTCAGAACATGGCGCAGCATTGGCCGTCATCGCTGTGACTCTGGTCATGTTCGCGCTCTTTGTGAGTGAGACACTGCCGACCGAAGTTGTGGCCCTCGTCGGCGCCGCGGTTCTGCTGGCGTCCGGCATCCTGCCGCACGACAAAGCGCTTGAAGTGTTTTCCAACCCCGCGCCCTGGACCATCGTCGCCATGTTTATCCTTTCCGGATCTCTGGTCAGAACCGGACTGCTTGCCGCATTGTCCAACAGCGTCGCCAAAACCGCCGATGAGAGCCCGTTCCTGGTGCTGGTGCTCGGCGCCGTCGTGGTCGTGGCCGCGTCGGCTTTCATGAACAACACACCGGTCGTGCTGGTGCTGATTCCGGTTGTGGTGGCGCTGTCAGCCCGGCTCGGGACGACGCCCTCGAAACTGCTGATACCGCTTTCCTACATGTCGATTTTTGGCGGCATGTGCACGCTGATCGGAACCTCCACAAATCTTCTGGTTGACGGCACCGCGCAGAAAGCTGGCCTTGAACCCTTCACTTTGTTCGAAGTCACGCCGCTGGGAGTCATTCTCGCAGCTTACGGCACACTCTATCTTTGGCTGGCCGGCCCGCGTCTGCTGCCCTCGCGCAAGTCTTTGCAGCCGCTGCTCCGCGACCGGCTGCAAATGAAGTTCTTTACCGAGGTGGTGCTGCCGAAAGGAAGCGCACTGGCAGGGAAAAACGCATTCGAAGTTGACTTGTTTAAGCGGAACGGCGTGCGCATCATCGACGTGCTGCGGGGAGAGCAGCCGCTTCGGGCCAGTTTCCCGGATGTGGTCCTGCAGGAAGAAGACCGGGTCGTCCTGCGCACCGATGCCACCGAGGTTCTGGGGCTTCACGAAAGCAGAGAAGTGCTGCTGGCCGACAAAGTCTCCTCACGCGAAAGCAAGACAGTTGAGACGCTGATTTCCCCGCGCTCCAAAATGGTCGGCAAAAAAGTCGGTTCGCTGAATCTCGTTCAAGACTTCCGCATTTACCTGCTCGCGATTCACCGGCCGAAAGGCCGGGGAGCCATTGGCAAGCTTGATCACGTCAGGCTCCGGGTCGGCGACACTTTGCTGATGGAGGGCGTGCCCGCAGATATTCACAAGTTCGCCGAGCAGTACGATGTGACCGAAATTGAAGAGCCCGACGCCCGGTCGTTCCGGCGCAGCAAAGCGCCGATCGCGCTTCTGGCGATGACTGCGATGGTTCTGCTCGCCGCCTTAGGAATCATGCCGATTTACGCCTTGGGGATCATCGCTGTGGCGGTGGTGCTGGTCACTAGGTGCATTGACGCCGAAGAGGGGCTTTCGTTCATCGATGGCCGGCTGATGGCTTTGATCTTTTCGATGCTGGCGATCGGCGCCGCAATGGAATCGTCGGGAGCGATTGTTTTGATTGCCAATCTGATCTCGCCGCTCTTTCACGGTCTGCATCCGGTACTTTTGGTCTGGTTTGTCTATCTGCTCACATCGGCGCTCACCGAAATGGTCTCCAACAGCGCCGTTGCGGTGGTCATGACACCGGTTGCGATTGGACTGGGCACGGCGCTGGGCGTCGACCCACGGCCGCTTGTGATTGCCGTGATGGTCGCCGCCTCCGCCAGTTTCGCAACACCGATCGGCTACCAGACCAACACGCTTGTCTACGGACCCGGCGGCTACAGTTTTGCCGATTACCTCAAGATCGGACTTCCCTTGAATATCTCAGTGGGCATGCTGGCCAGCTTTCTGATCCCGTTTTTCTGGCCGCTTCAGGGATAAATGTCGTCCGCGAATGGTGTGAAAACCGCCGCCTGCCAGTTTGCCGGAGGCTTCGGCGACGGCGCGGTGAGCCGGGGTTCAAGGTGACGGTTCCAGCCGCCGGACCGGCATCAATGCCGGGTTGTGGCGCACCGCCTGATGTTTGACAGCAGGGCGTCGGGCCGTTACAGACCCCTGCCGCGGGAAGACCGCTCTGTTTCCGCCGTTTATTTAGTGAAGTCAATATCTTATCGAAGCCTCTCTCCCAATTGACGATCCCCTATCTGAGATGTTGAGGCCGACAGGCCATCCGGTCAGTGTTCGCGCCTGGCTTTAAGTCGGAACCCTATTGGTGGGATCGGACCCCGCGTCCGGCGTTCGCTGTCCGCGGCCTTCCGCCTGCGGTCGATGTCGCCGTCGTGGGTTCAGGCTACACCGGGCTGAACGCGGCGATCGCGACCGCGCGCGGCGGGCGTTCAACGCTCGTCTTTGACTCTGAGGATTCCGGCTTTGGCTGCAGCTCGCGAAATGGCGGGCAGATCAGCGCCGGCATCAAGCCTTCGCTGGGCGAATTGACAAAGAAATACAGGGCGCAGACCGCATTCGTTGTCCTGAAAGAAGGGCAGAACGCATTGTCCTGGATCGGCGGATTTATCGCGGCCGAAGGGCTGGATTGCGACTTCAGAGTGCCGGGCCGCTTCCACGCGGCGCACAGCTCCGGCGCCTTTGACAGGCTGGTGCGGCAGGTCACAAACCAGCCGCGCGGGCTGGAGTTTCCGTACCGGATCGTGAATCGCGGCGATCAAAGGGCGGAGCTTGGAACCGACAGATACCATGGAGGCATCGTTTTTGAGAATCACGCAAGCCTGGACCCGGCGCGGTATCACCAGGCGCTGCAGGACCTTGCGGCCGCGGAAGGGGCACAGATTGCGCCGCATTCCCGAGTGACTTCCATTGAAAGGTCGGGGCAGAGATTTTTGTTGCGTTCCAGCCGCGGCGAAGTGCGCGCGCGGGATGTCGTGATTGCCACCAACGGCCACACTTCGGACGTGACCCCGTGGCTGCGGCGGCGGGTCATTCCAATCGGCAGCTACTTGATCGCAACGGAACCGATTGAGCGGACCCTGATGGACCGGCTTATGCCGAATGACCGGGTTATCAGCGACAGCCGCAGGGTCATCTATTATTACCGCCCGTCACCGGATCGTCAGAGGATTCTCTTCGGGGGGCGTGTTTCAACCGCCGAGACGGACACTAGGCGAAGCGCGGTCCGGCTCAAGCGCGAACTTGACCGGCTGTTTCCGGAATTGCGTGACACCATGGTCAGCCACAGCTGGATGGGGACTGTCGCCTACACTTTCGACAAGCTGGCCAATGCCGGCAGACACAACGGCATGTATTACGCCATGGGATATTGCGGGTCAGGCGTCTCGGTGGCGAGTTACTTGGGAATGCGGGTCGGGCAGCAGGTTCTGGGCCTCAGGGACGGGCGGACGGCATTTGACGACATTCCGATGACGACAAGGCCGCTATATTTCGGCAAGCCTTGGTTTCTGCCCGCTACAGTCGCATGTTTCCGGGTTTTGGACCGTCTCAGCCTCTGACCCCGCGCGACGCTGATCATCTGACCCCCGTGGCATGTCCTTTCACTCAGGAAAGGAAGAAACGCAGGATATCGCGCCAACCTGCATTTCCCATACTTGAATGCGAAGGCACCGCCCGCGGCCGGCCTGCGCCACAAAAGGGCTGCTTGATATAGTTCCTATCCGGACAGGGCGGCTACCTGAAAACCCTGCTTGGAGAAGAAAACCCGTCCCGGATTGCCCCAGAATCACTGAAAAAACTGTCGGCAGGGAAAGTGGGACAAACCTGCAGTCTCAAGCCAGAATATTGCGGGACCCTACAACAGATGACTGCAACTTGACTACGATGACGAACAAACACGGTGGAAGAACTCTTTCATTTGAAAAACTGATGCAGCACTGCCTCTCATAGAAACAAGCGAGATTCAGCCCGCGATCCGTGTCCGCTTGGCCGGCCGGCCACCCTTCCGCCCGTTGGCGCGGGCGGCGGCGGCCTTTGCCGGGCTGGTCGCCCTACCGCCTTCTGCACCAAGGATGGATGCCATCCACGACCGGGTGCCGAACACGCCATCGAACAGCGCAGGCACGAAGACATCGGCATCCAGTGCCGGCCAGTGGAGGCCGAGGCCGGAGGGAGAACGTTCGATTTCGGAGAGGGCAGCAGAATCAACTCCCGCCAGACCCTCGTTCAGGCGCACAGGCACGGCCAACTCGACATCATTGTGCAGAGTGACAATCAGGCGGGAGGATTCCTGGTCATAGTGGGCTTTGGTGACACGAGACTTCCGCTGCAGGGCGGTGGCGGACGCAGCGGCACAACCGGTCCGGAGTCGCCCCAAGCGCAACCGGAGCCGAGGCAGCACGCTGCGCCGCCTGTAAGAAATTTACGGCGACCGATCACAATCCGGCGAGGTCAAGCACGGCCGGTCTGCCGCAGAGATGTTTACAATCGAAATTTGCATCAAATGAAAGTCGGTCCTGTTCGGCCTCGCCTGCCAAAAGTCGAGGACCGGCAGACGCGGCCAGGCCGGTAAATTCGGTAGGTTCAGATCCTCCTGCAATCTCAGCAATCCGTCAATAAGTCTCTCGCCTGTGACCGTCTGAACAGCTGCGCCGGAAGATCGTGACCCCTTGATCCGATTGGTGCCGGTGAAACCGTGAACTTCTTGACGGCGATCGTCGGTTGTTCAATAGAAACTCGTTGCCCGACAGCCAAGCCAGCAATACCGGGCGTGATTCGCCAACATTGCGCCGGACACAGCGGTCGGACTTCCCTCGTCATTGATTGCAGGCCGGTGAATTCAGCGATGAGAAAATTGCGGCATTCCGGCGGGCCGAACCGGCGTCGGTTGGTCATCAAGGGGTTGAATTCCCGGGCAAGATCAAACACATTCGAGCCGCCATCCGACAGGGGTCATCGCCAACTCGATCATGTCCCTAAGGGCGGGCTGCCGTGGCGGTGGCGGAAGTTGAGGGACGCAAACGGTTGGAACCTATTGAGCAGGCCGATCTGAAATCTGCCGGAGTACGGCCTTGAAGATGGTCTCAGATCGGGTTCGCAAATCGTGTCGGGCGGTGTAACCCAATCAGCAAAACCAGATTAGCAGCGAGTCCCCCGTGAAGGCGATGATCACACCCGAAAGCGATCTTGAAGAGGCTCTTGTCAAAAAGTTGCAAGACCTCAAATACGATTATCGTTCCGACATCGGCGATCGAGCCGCGCTTGAAGAAAACTTCCGGGAAAAGTTCCAAGCGCTCAATCGTGTCACCTTGACCGATGGAGAGTTCAAGCGACTCCTCGACGAGATCATTGCGCCGGACGTGTACGAGGCCGCCCGGATACTCCGAAACCGGCAAGCGTTCGTCCGCGATGATGGCACACCGCTCAACTACACCCTCGTCAACATCAGGGACTGGTGCAAGAACATCTTCGAAGTCGTCAATCAGCTCCGCATCAATACCGACTACAGCCATCACCGCTACGACGTCATCCTGCTGATCAACGGCATTCCCGTCGTTCAGATCGAACTCAAGGCGCTTGGGATCAGCCCGCGGCGAGCAATGGAGCAGGTAGCCGATTACAAGAACGACCCCGGCAACGGATACACAAAGACCCTCCTTTGCTTCGTCCAGCTCTTCATCGTCACCAACCGGACGGACACCTGGTATTTCGCCAACAACAATGCGCGACACTTCGCCTTCGACGCGGACGAACAGTTTCTTCCGGTCTACCAGTTCGCCGACGAGGACAACGCCAAGATTACGCACCTCGACGATTTCGCCGATCGGTTCCTTGCCAAGTGCACGCTTGGCCAGATGATCAGCAGGTACATGGTCCTCATTGCGAGCGAGCAAAAACTCCTGATGATGCGACCGTACCAGATCTACGCGGTCAGGGCCATCGTCGACTGCATCGACCAGAACTGCGGCAACGGATACGTCTGGCACACGACCGGTTCGGGCAAGACGCTCACCTCATTCAAGGCCTCGACGCTGCTCAAGACCAACGAGAGCATCCACAAGTGCCTGTTCGTCGTTGACCGCAAGGACTTGGACCGGCAGACCCGCGAGGAATTCAACCGGTTCCAGGAGAACTGCGTCGAGGAAAACACCAACACCGCGTCGCTCGTCCGCCGCCTCCTGTCCGACGACTATGCAGACAAGGTCATCGTGACGACCATCCAGAAGCTCGGGCTCGCCCTTGATGAGAACGGCAGGCAAAGCTCCGCCGGAGGACGCACGACATTCAAGCAGCAGCTCAAACATCTCCGAGACAAGCGGATGGTGTTCATCTTCGACGAGTGCCACCGTTCGCAGTTTGGTGAAAACCACAAGGCCATCAAGGAGTTCTTCCCGAACACCCAGTTCTTCGGATTCACCGGCACCCCGATTTTTGAGGACAACGCGTCGGTCAGGCAGATCGAGAGCGACGTCGCCATCCTTCGAACGACCAAGGATTTATTCGAGACACCACTCCACGCCTACACCATCACCAACGCCATCGAGGATCGGAACGTCCTTCGCTTTCACGTCGATTACTACAAGCCGAAGGATCCGTCCGCCTGCAGGCAGGATCTGACGCTAACAAAGCAGGCGGTTGCCCAAGCCATTCTCGACAAACACGATGCCGCGACCGGTGGCCGGCGCTTCAACGCCCTGCTCGCCACAGCCTCGATATACGATGCCATCGAATACTACGAAGTATTCAGGGAACTCCAGGCCGCGCGCCAGGTCGCAGATCCTGACTTCGTTCCACTCAAGATCGCCGCGGTCTTCTCGCCGCCAGCGGAGGGCAACAAGGACGTCCAGCAAATTCAGGAAGACCTTGGCCAGGAAAGGGAAGACAACCGGCACGACCCCGAGGGCAAGAAGTCCGCGCTCAAGGCCATCATCGCCGATTACAACCAGCGGTATGGCGTCAACCACGACATCAACAATTTCGACCTCTACTACCAGGACGTCCAGCAGCGCATCAAGGATCAGCGGTTCCCGAATCGTGACCTGCCCGGCAAGGGCCTGGAAAAAATCGACATCACCATCGTCGTCGACATGCTGCTTACCGGCTTCGACGCCAAGTTCCTCAACACACTCTACGTTGACAAGAACCTCAGGCACCACGGCCTGATCCAGGCCTTCTCCCGCACCAACCGCGTCCTCAACGCCTCCAAGCCCTACGGTCAGATCCTCGACTTCCGCCAGCAGCAGGACAGCGTCGACGCCGCCATCGCTCTTTTTTCCGGCACCCATGCCAAACGGGCCCGGGAAATCTGGCTGATCGACAAGGCTCACGTTGTCGTTCATCGTTTCAAGGAGGCCGCCGCCGACCTCGGCCGGTTCCTGCAGTTGCAGGGTCTCGAAGCCAGGCCCGATCAGGTGAGCAACCTCATGGGCGACGATGCCCGCGCCCAGTTCATCAATCGGTTCAAGGAGGTCCAGCGGCTTCAGACGCAGCTCGATCAGTACACCGACCTCACCGACACGCAGCGGACGCAAATCGAACAGGCCCTTCCCAGGGACGACCTTCGTGCCTTCCGCGGCGCCTATCTCGAGATTGCTCAGCGACTAAAGGAGCGGCGGGGCACACCCGGCGGGAACGGCGAGGCACCCATCTCCAAGGTCGACCAGCTCGACTTCGAGTTTGTCCTCTTCACCTCCGCACTCATCGACTACGACTACATCATGAAGCTGATCGCAAGGTACTCCGGGCAGGATCCCGGGAAGATGCAGATCAGCCGTGAGCAGCTCATCGGATTGATCCAATCCGACGCCAAGTTCCTCGACGAGCGGGAGGAGATCACCGAATACGTCCGCTCGCTCACGGCAGGCGAGGGTCTTGACGAGGCTGCAATTCGCGCCGGCTACGACCAGTTCAAGATCACGAGGCAGGCCAAGGAGACCGCCGATCTCGCCCGGACCCACGGGCTGACGACCGAGGCGTTTGCGACCTTCGTTGAGACCATCCTGAAGCGCATGATCTTCGATGGCGAGCAGCTTACCGACCTCTTGGAGCCGCTCGGTCTCGGCTGGCGCAAGCGCCGCGAACGGGAACTCGCCCTCATGGCTGATCTTGTGCCGTTCCTTAACAAGCGGGCGCATGGCCGTGACATCTCGGGCCTCAGCGCCTACGAGGACAGAGGTTCGCGATGACAGCAGCGGGCAAACCATCACGCCTAGTGCCGAAGCTGCGGTTTCCGGAGTTTCGTGAAGACCCAACTTGGTTGGTTCCGCAATTCGCTGACCTGTATCGTTTCAAGCGCACCAATACGCTGTCGAGAGACAAACTCAACTACGAAACCGGTAAAATCAAGAATGTGCACTACGGCGATATTCACACCAAATTCAAATCTCTTTTCAGTGCGGGCAATGAGTGTGTGCCGTATATCGATCCAGATAATTCAGTAGACGGATTTGAAATTGACGCATTTTGCGAGGAAGGTGACATCGTGCTTGCCGACGCGTCTGAAGATCTCGACGACGTTGGAAAAGCAATTGAAGTGGTTTCTCTAGATGGAGAACTCGTCGTCGCTGGTACGCACACCATTCTCGCGACACGGCGAGGAGATGTTCCTGTCATTGGGTTCGGCGGGCAACTTTTTCATTCTGCTGCAGTTCGCGCAGGAATAAGGAAGGAAGCGCAAGGAACGAAGGTCTATGGCATATCTACGAAGCGAATTTCGGTTGTCTTGGTCCCTCTCCCACCGACGGCAGGCGAGCAGAAAATGATCGCCGACTGCCTCGGCTCGCTGGACTACCTGATCGCGGCGGAGGGCCGGAAACTCGACGCTTTGCGGCAGCACAAGCAGGGGCTGATGCAGCAGCTATTTCCCCAGCCCGGCGAGACCATGCCACGGCTGCGGTTTCCGGAGTTTCGGGACGAACCCAGTTGGAACCTGTTGACGCTGGCATCCGCCAGTGATGTGAACCCATCGAATGACGAGTTGCCAGAGTCTTTTGTCTATATCGACCTCGAATCTGTAAAGGGCGGCATCCTAATTGGACACAAAAAGGTCAATCGAGACGCTGCACCAAGTCGTGCTCAGAGACTCTTGAGGCGCAAAGACATCATCTACCAAACCGTTCGCCCTTATCAGCGCAATAACTTCATCTTCGACATTGACGACGGGTGGGAGTATGTGGCTTCAACGGGGTATGCACAGCTTCGAGCACACAAATGTCCAGAGTTCCTGTATCAACTAATTCACACGAACACGTTTGGTGAAAGCGTCGTGGCGCGATGTTCAGGCTCAAATTATCCTGCGATAAACCCCTCGGATCTTGCATCAATTCCCGTGGCACTGCCGACGAAGCTAGAGCAAGAAAAGATCGCCGACTGCCTCGGCTCGCTGGACGCCCAGCTCGCCGCACAGGCCCGGAAGATCGACGCTATCAAGACGCACAAGCAAGGACTGCTTCAGCAGCTCTTTCCCTCGCCAGAAGGCCGGTGAGACATGGGCGACACAATGGCGTTCAAGAATCTCGACAGCCTCGCCTCCCATCTGCGGGAGAGACTGGAAAACAAGAAGTTCATCCTGATATTCGGCCATAACGGCACTGGCAAAACCCGGCTGTCTACAGTCTTCAAGGACCTCGGCAAAGTCGTGAACAACTCTGCCGAGACTACTTGGGGCGACACGCTCTACTTCAATGCGTTCACCGAAGACCTGTTCTCGTGGGACAACGACCTGGAGAACGACAACGAACGGAAGCTGAAACTCAACACTGATTCGAAATTCTTCGCCGGCCTCGAGTCGATGGAGATGGACAATCGAATCCGTAATCTGCTCAACCGCTACGCCGATTTCGAGTTCCGGATTGACACCGCAACCTGGGAAGTGCTCTTCACTCGTGAGACCAGGGTGAAGATGGACTGCACATCTGGTGACGAGGTCGGCAGTGCGGACGCGGGACAAAGTGTGGACGAATACGAAACCCGTCGCGAGGATGGCATCAAGATCTCCCGTGGCGAGGAAAACATCTTCATCTGGTGCTTCTTCCTCGCCATTGTCGAGCTTGCGCTTGATGACGACGGAACCGGTCCCTACAGCTGGGTCAAGCACATATACATCGACGACCCGATCTCGTCGCTCGACGAGCACAACGCCATTTCCGTGGCAAATCATCTGGCACAACTGCTTAAGGGATCGGACAGTCAGCTGAAGACCGTGATCTCGACGCACCACGCGCTGTTTTTCAACGTGCTGTACAACGAACTGAGGCATGCAATCACGTATTTTCTCAGCCGCGATGGGTCGCCGGAGGGGGTTCTCCTGCGCAGGACCGGGGAAACTCCGTTTTTTCACCATGTGGCCGCACTCGCTGAGCTTTACAAGGTGGAGCGCGATGGCAGGCTGTATACTCATCACTTCAACATGCTTCGCGCCATCCTGGAGAAGACCGCAAGCTTTCACGGCCACGAGGGCTTTTCGGCGTGCATCAAACAAGACGCTGACGATGAAGACGGCATCCTTTACACACGGTTGATCAACATCCTCAGCCACGGGAACTACTCGTTGTTCGAACCGCAGGAGATGCTGGAGGAGAACAAGCGCTACTTTCGGAAGATCCTCCACGGGTTCATCAAGAAATACCTGTTCAATCCAGCCCTGTTCACGGATGATCCGGCAGTGGAAGAGAGCGTCCCGACATGATAGATCAGGACCAGAAACAGCTTGGCAAGATCCTCTGGGACATCGCTGATCAGCTTCGAGGGGCGATGAATGCAGATGATTTCCGCGATTACATGCTCGCGTTCCTGTTCCTCCGCTATCTTTCGGGCAACTATGATCAGGCCGCAAGGAAGGAACTCGGACGCGACTACCCCGACCCGAACGCCGTTGGCGATAGCGGGCGCTCCTCCCTTGCTGTCTGGTACGAGCAGAACCCTGATGACGTTCCGGCATTCGAACAGCAGATGCGGCTCAAGACGCACTATGTCATCGACCCGAAATACCTCTGGAGCAGCATCGCCCACATGGCCCGCATCCAGCACGAGAATCTGCTCGAAACGCTGCAGTACGGCTTCAATCACATCGAGAACGAGTCATTCCAGAGCACCTTCTCCGGGCTTTTCTCGGAGATCAATCTTGCTTCGGACAAGCTCGGCAAGACCTACCTGGACAGGAACGCCAAGCTCTGCACGATCATCAGCAAGATCGCCGCGGGCCTCTCGGAGTTTTCCGCGGACAACGACACCCTCGGCGATGCCTACGAATACCTGATCGGCCAGTTTGCCGCGGGCTCAGGCAAGAAAGCCGGCGAGTTCTACACGCCGCAGCGCATCTCGGACATTCTTTCGGCCATCGTCGCGCTCGACAGCCAGGAGCCGAAAGCCGGCAACCGGAAGCGCCTTGCCAGCGTGATGGACTTCGCCTGTGGCTCGGGCTCGCTGCTGCTCAATGTGCGCAGGCGCATGGGACCCGACGGCATTGGAAAAATCTACGGGCAGGAGAAGAACGTCACCACGCACAACCTCGCGCGGATGAACATGCTGCTGCACGGGGTGAAGGACTCGGAGTTCGAGATCTACCACGGCGACACGCTGATCAATGACTGGGACATGCTCCGCGAGACGAACCCGGCAAAAAAACCGAATTTCGACGCGGTGGTCGCCAACCCGCCATTCAGCTACCGCTGGGATCCGAGCGAGGCCTTGGGCGAGGACACGCGCTTCAAGAACTACGGGCTGGCGCCGAAGTCGGCGGCGGATTTCGCGTTTCTGCTGCACGGTTTTCACTACCTCAAGGACGATGGCGTGATGGCCATCATCCTGCCGCACGGCGTGCTGTTCCGGGGCGGCGCCGAGGCAAAGATCCGCCGCAAGCTCCTTGATGACGGAAACATCGACACCGTTATAGGTCTGCCCGCCAACCTGTTCTACTCGACCGGCATCCCGGTCTGCATCCTTGTCCTCAAGAAGTGCAAGAAGCCGAATGACATCCTGTTCATCAATGCGTCCGAGAACTTCGAGAAGGGCAAGCGGCAGAACTACCTTTCCGATGAACATTTCCAGAAGATTATCGACACCTACCGGCAGCGTCCGAGAAGCATCGAGCGCTACGCCAGGCGCGTGGAGATGGATGAGATCGAGGCCAATGAATTCAACCTCAACATCTCCCGCTATGTCAGCACTGCCGAGCCAGAAGCCGAGATCGATCTGTTGGCCACGCACAAGGAATTGGTCGAGATCGAGAAGGAGATTCAGGAGTCAATTGCGAAGCACAACACGTTTCTCAAGGAACTTGCGTTACCGCCGTTGCCTCCATTGACCTGAGTTCAGAAGATATCCGAAAAGACACAAATCAGAGAGAGCCTCGTCTTGACGAATGCCGATCATGTCCAATGGCTTCTGGAAGGCACCGAATGCTGGAATGCCCGGAGGTCCGATCAGGATTTTACACCCGATTTTGAAGGCAAGGATATCTACGCGTTGTTTCAGCAGGCAGGCAAACTTGATGAAACTGGCCATGTGCCTCTTTCCGGAATGAACCTGAAACGTGCAATTTTTCGTAATGCATGTCTCAGTGCCGAATGTAAGATGCTTGGAGCCGACCTGCGAGGTGCGGATTTATGGTCTGCAGATTTGATCGAAGCCAATTTGGCCAATTCGCGGTTTGACGGAGCTTGCCTGGCAGGCGTCAGGTTCCATAACGCCGAACTGTGCAATTGTTCCTTTCGAAACTCTATGATGGCCAGCACCGCATTTGTCAATTCCGACCTATCCGATTGTGACTTCAGAAACACGAAATTCAACAACGCGAATCTGCGAGGCGCTTACTTATTATCGGCAAAGCTTTACGGCGCTGGACTTACAGATGCTGATCTTGTTGGCGCGGATCTGTCCCGAACTGAACCTTGGAAGGCCACGCTTTTCGCTCCGGGCCACGGTGTGTCAGGGCAACATGAACAAGATAGGGCAGAAAAACCGATTGGTTCGGTTGCGAACTTGATTGACGAATGCAGAAAGCTAAAGGAAGGTTGTCCGAGACGTGTGCTGTATTTTCGGGGAGAAAGCCGGAACACATGGAAGCTGGAACCATATCTGATGCGGAATGCCAAGTGGCGGGTCAAGGAAGGGGACATGCTTCTGGACCTGTTGACCCGGAGACCCGGTGAATTCGAAACTGCTCGCTCAGCTTTGTCCCAATGGATGCTGGCTCAACATCACGGGCTTCCAACCCGTTTGCTGGACGTAACTCGAAACCCCTTGGTCGCCCTGTTCAACGCATGCAAAAATGATCAAGATGAACCCGGTCGCGTGCATGTCTTTTCAGTTCCGAAGCCGCTGATTAAAACCTTCAACAGCGATGTGATACGGGTGATTGCAAATCTGGCAAAGTTGCCGCTCGTTCAGCAGAATGAAATCTTGGGAAAATTAGAACCATTTGATGGAATTGACGAGGGTTGCCTGAGACCACATTCTCGCATCATGCAACAACTGTATCATTCGATTCGGCTGGAAAGGCCCGCCTTTGAGAAAAAGATCGATCCGAGAGACTTCTTCAGGGTGTTTGTTGTCGAGCCACAACAGTTGTTTGCGCGAATTCGGGCACAATCAGGTGCTTTTCTTGTATCGGCGTTCCATGAGCGGTTTGAGCGAGAAGAGATACTGAAAGAAAATTCAGGAATTCCGATCTATGATCATAATCGATTTACGGTGGCAGAAAAGGATAGAATCAACGAAGACCTTCGATTGCTGAATGTGACCGAAGAAACCCTGTTTCCGGATCTTGATAGGGCTGCGCAGGCAGTCGCGGCGCAGGCAGTTTCGTGAATTCAATGGACAATCTTGACCCTAATCAGCTCAAGGAAGTAGCTCTCTGGAAAGGTTATTGCCCCGGCAATCTCGCGAGAATTTGGGAATGTCGGCATCGAAGGGATAGCTCACCCCTATGCAGGACATGCCTGAATGCCCGTGACTGACCCGTAAGGGCGGTATAGGCACACGCCTTCAATTCTCGAAGAGAAATGGATGTGCCACAGGCCGGCACTCCCCTTCATGCCGCTGGCACTGCCATCAGGATTTTCACCAGTCCCGGCGCGGGTCGAGCTGGGCAGCACAGGCGCTGCTGGATGAGATGGCAGCGGGCCCCGCTGCCGGACAAAACCTGCATTGACACCTGTGAATAGGTTTAGGCGGAACTTCATCCTGCCAAAACCCCCCGCGCTCCCTGTAAGACGTTGAAAACGTGAGGTTTTCCGGCCGCCGGACCGCTTTTGTCCTGTCAAAAAGTTTCCAGTGCAGGTTGCGCGGTTTCAGGCCGCGCGCCCGCTGACGTATTTTCGCAACAGTGCGCGTTATTATGGTGTTACAGGCACACATCCTGTGGACACGGAGACGGAAGGCGCCATGGTTTGTTGTCATTGCGCAGGGAGACCGCCCATGTCATTCCACATCGAGACCATCCCCAACAGGCGCGGCCGCGACACAGTCCTCCTCAGGGAGGCCTGGCGCGAAGGCGCGAAGGTCAGGAAACGCACCATCGCCAACCTCACCTGTCTGCCGCCGGCGGTCATCGAAGGCTTCCGCGCCGTGCTCAGGGGCGGAATCGTTCTCGGCTCCCCGGACGAGGTTTTCGGAATCCGCAGGTCGCTGCCTCACGGCCACGCGGCGGCGGTTCTCGGGACCATGCGGAGCCTCGGGTTCGAAGGCATCCTCGCCCATCTTTAACATTTCTGCGTTGGATTTGAGGTCGATTTGACGGTGTTCGATTCGCAACTCATTGATTTATTGTGATTTGATGTTTCATGAATCGTTTGTAGTGCCATGTTTTTTGAGTAATGCCTTGCGGCGGGGGATTCCTTTTGCTATAGCTGCCGCATGTTCATTCGACAGACCAAGACCGGCACCGCCAGCGACGGCAGCGACCAAATCACCTTCCGCCTGGTCGAGAACCGCCGCGAGGGGGACAGGATCCGTCAGCGCACCCTTCTCAATCTCGGGCGCCATTTTGCAATCGGGCGCGAGCACTGGCCGGACCTGTGCCGACGCATCTCGGATCATCTCACCGGACAGACCGCCCTCGGCCTCGCCGATCCCGATCCGGGGATCGAGGCCGAGGCCCGCAGAATCTCCGCCCTGCTGATTGGCCGCGGGAAAGACAGCGGCGGGGAAGGCGCGAAGCGGGACTGGCAGAGTGTTGATGTCAATTCCGCCAGCGACAGCGACGGGCGCTCGGTCGGTGTCGAGCATGCCGGGCTCGAGGCGCTGTCCGGTCTCGGCCTGCCGGCATTGTTCGACGGTCTCGGTTTCAACCGCCGCCAGCGCTGCTGCGCCCTGGCGGCCATTGTCGCGCGCATGGCCGCGCCGGACCCGGAGCGGGCGACCAACTTCTGGCTGCGCCGGCACAGCGCCCTCGGCGAGATGCTCGGGATCGATTTCGGCGCTCTGAGCGACATGGCGCTCCACCGCGCCTCGGATCTGCTCCTTGCCCATCAGGACAGCATCGAGGATCACCTCTTCGCCCGGGCCCGGTCCCTGTTCGACCTCAAGCCGACGATCGCGCTGTGCGATCTCACCAACACGTTCTATGAAGGCCGGGCGCCAATCCAGCCCAAGGCGCGGCGCGGGCATTCGAAGGAACGGCGCAGCGACTGCCCGCTGCTTTCGCTTGGCCTGGTTCTCGATGCCAGCGGCTTTGTCCGGCGCAGCCGGGTGTTTGCCGGCAATGTCACCGAACACAGGACACTCACGCACATGCTCACCAGCCTCGGCGCTCCGGAAGGCGCGGTCGTCATCATGGACGGCGGCATCGCGACCGAGGACAACCTGCGGTGGCTGCGCGCCGGCGCCTGTCGCTGTCCCGTGGTCTCACGCACCACCAAGCGGGTCTTCGATTCCGACGAGGCCAGGGCAATCACGACCGCGTCATGCGACAAGGTCGCCATCTACAAGGAATCCGTCACCCGCGGGGAAGAGGACGGCACGGAATACAAGGAGTCCTGGCTGCGGTGCCTTTCCGAAGCCCGGGCGGAAAAGGAACGCGGCATCATCAATCGTTTCAGGACACGTCTCGAAGACGGCCTGAAGAAACTGCATGACGGTCTCTCCCGCCCCAGGACCCGCAAGAAGCTTGACGACATCCAGCGCCGGATCGGGCGGCTTGCAAAGGAAAACGCGCGGGTCGCCCGGCATTACGAGATCACCGTCACCCCCGACAGCGCCGGAACC
This sequence comes from Paracoccaceae bacterium, assembly GCA_965221935.1. GTDB lineage: Bacteria > Pseudomonadota > Alphaproteobacteria > Rhodobacterales > Rhodobacteraceae > JAPOXR01. Next base: position 3,498 of record CBDCSZ010000079.1, on the reverse strand, counting down.
AGGGCAACAGCCATCACCTGGAACCTCAATCCCGCCGACAATTCCATGCTGACCCACCCCGGGGTCTGCTGTCTGCGCAGCAACATCCTCGACTGGCCGGCAGAGACCATGTGGCAGACCTGCGCGACCCTCACCGACGCCGAAGCCGTGTTCCGCTCGTTGAAATCCGAGCTCGGCCTGCGTCCGATCTTCCATCACAAACAGGGGCGCGCCGACGCTCACCTGTTCATCTCAGTCCTCGCCTATCAGGCAGTCCAGACACTGCGCAGACCCATGAAAGCGGCAAACATCCACGACAGCTGGACGACGGCGCGCCAGACGCTTGCGACACTGCAGCGCACGACAACCAGCTTCAGGCGCCGTGACGGCAGGACCCTGCATGTCCGCAAGACCGCATCCGCCTCCCCCGAACAGGCGGAGATCTACCGGGCGATGGGCCTCGCGCCGCCGCCCAGGAACCTCGCCAAGACCATCGTCTGAACCGATTCCGGCAATTCGTGGCGGCGGCCCGAAACGGCCGCCTCTCCGGATTGTAGTGCCATTCGGATTTTTTACCCGTTTGAAATCAACGCGTTACGCACTACAATGTTAAAGATGGGCTCGGGCGGAAAAAAAGCCGGATGCGCGGTCTCGCCGCGGCCGCGGCCGCGGCCCGCATCATCGACCCGGCATCGAAGCTCGCGACCGCGCGGGCCCTCGACCCGGAGACCGCCTCCACCAGCCTCGGGGAGCAGCTCGGCCTCGGATCCGTCACCGGAAACGAGATGCTGGACATGCTGGACTGGCTGCTGGAGCGCCAGCCCTGGATCGAGAAGAGCCTGGCGAACCGGCATCTCCGGGGCGGAACTCTGGTTCTGTACGACGTCTCGTCCAGCTGGGTCGAGGGAAGGAAATGCCCGCTGGCGGCCTTCGGCCACAGCAGGGACGGGAAGAAAGGCAAAATGCAGATCACATACGGCCTGGTCTGCTCGGGAGACGGAACCCCTGTGGCGGTGGAGGTGTTCAGCGGAAACACCGCCGATCCGGACACCGTGCGGTCCCAGGCGGAGAAACTGCGCCGCCGTTTCCGGGTTGAGAATCTGGCCTTTGTCGGCGACCGCGGCATGATCACATCGGCCCGCGTCAGGGAGGATCTGATTCCTCTCGGCCTTGACTGGATATCAGCGCTCAGGAGCGCCGATATCCGGAAGCTTGTGAAGAAGGGGAAGGACGCGCCGGCGGCACTGGATCCGGCGGGGCTCGCCGGGGATCAGGTCGCCGAGACCGTGTCCCCGGACTTTCCCGGCGAGCGGCTGCTGGTCTGCCTCAATCCCCGTCTGCGGGAGGAAAGGGCCCGGAAGCGGGAGGATCTGCTCAGAGCGACGGAACAGACGCTGGCCGGGATCGCCGCGGCGGCGGCCCGCCGCCGGCCCAATGGCATTCGGATAACGATTTTTGCCGTTCGGATAAGAAAACCCCCGCGCTTCGGGCTTTTTGCCGGAAGCCGGGGGTTTTCTGGCGGTCTGGTTCTGTCAGGCGGCGCGTCGTCTCTGCCACTTGCTCACTGGCTGCCTGGATTCCCTCCTGTGGTTTCGCCCCGGCCGTTCGCGCTGGATGCATTGCGAGAGGCCGGTCATGATCCGCCTGACCGATTGTGCGGCCATTTCGCTCTGCCTGAGGAACATGGCCTCGATTTCGCGCCCCACCAGTCTCAGACCGTTCCTGAAGTTGGCGCGCATGGCCGGCAGGCCGTCATCGCCGGGACCGCGGCTGATGTCATGGTCGCAGCGGTTGGCGAACAGGCGCGCGAGGGTGATCAGTGTGAAGGCGGCGTAGAGTTCCTGGCGGACGCCGCGCTCCGACTTTGCGTGGAAGCGCTCGATCACGGCCTTTCCCGTCTTGTATCCCTCTTCGATCTGCCAGCGTCCGTGATAAAGGTCAGAGAGCGCCGGAATGCTGTGGCGCCGGGCTTCGAGCAGGGATGTTGCGAGACAGTGCGTGGTGTCGGCGGCGGTGTGTTTGACCAGGCGGATGCGGAGGCTCTGTCCGCGCAGCGCGGCTGCGTCCCTGGGCGCGTCGAGGGTGATGACGCTGTCGGTCTTTTCGGAGTTGATGAAGGCATTGAAGGCCGGATTGGCGCTGTTCTTGATGCGGAAGACGAAGTTCAGCTTCCGCATCCGGTGGAGCAGGGCCATTTCGAAGGACCAGTATCCCCGGTCGCAGACGATGACATCGCCTTCGCGGGCATGGTCGAGATGGGTGGCGGCGGCGGCGCGTTCGTTCTCGTGGCCGAAGAGGTCGAAGTCGACCGGGATGCGGTCGCGCAGCCTGTAAAGGACGCTGACCATGCCCTGGGGGCAGTGGGCGTTGTCGTTCGGAATGCGGCAGCCGGCGCGCAGCAGTTCCCTCGGCAGGGTGATCTTCGAGCCGTCGACGGCGAACACGCGGTGTCCCTTCCACAGGGCGCCGTCGGGGCTGTGGGCGAGGATATTCCCTGTGCACCCTCCGGAACGCGGCTTCGTCGAGCTTCTCCCGCGCCTCGCAGGCGGTCGACGCCGCCGGAGGCTCGTCCTGCGGCAGCTCGATGCCGGCCGCCGCGCACTGTTCCCAGAGTTCGCACAGCGTGGCGCGGCACCCCTGCCCGCGCGGCGCGGCGACGAGGCGGAACACGAACAGTATGATCAGCAGGCTGTCGAACACGCGGCGGCCGCGACAAGCGCCTCCCAGCGGCGGCCGAAGCGGCGGTCGGAGGCCGCCGAGCGGCCCCTTTCGGCCCGGGTCGGAGGCTTCCGCTGTCCCGCGTCACGCGCGCCTCGCAGGATCCCGCGGGCGCCCGCGCAGAGCGGCATCACATAAACGCCCTTGCGCGTCTTTCCCCTGCCGGAGGTCTCCCCGATGCGTTTCCAGTTGGCGGCGCGGTAGCACGAGGCCCTGAACCGGGTCTCGTCGATGAAGGTCTCGCAGAGGACCGGCCGGTGCCCGTGGATGCGCTCCCAGTCGTCCGCCAGACGCCGTGTCGCCATGGCCAGCGCCGAGGACGCCAGGTTCTTCGACCGCACCCATGGAAACACCAGAAAGCGGGAGTTGACCACCATCAGGCGCCGCCTGCGGTCGCGTGTCCGGTCCGTCCATCCGATCCAGCCGTCACGGCACGGGAGCCTCTTCGTCACCGCATCGAACAGCAGGCACCCCAGCCTGCGGCCGTCCCGGTCGGTCACAAAGCAGCGGATATGCGCCCCGAAGGGGCGCCTGTGGCCGAGATAGTGGTGGCGGTCGACGAAGGCGTTCCACAGCTGCCGTCCTTCGGTGTCGGTGACCGGCTCGACGCGGAGCGGACGCAGCCCGGACAGCTCCGCCGCGATCTCCGGCTGCGGGTCCGAGGCGGAGGTCCAGGCCGGCGCGTCGACGGCCCTCATGTCGCGGACGCTGCCCTCCCGCTTCGGCGGAAGCGTCAGGATGCCGTGGCTCTCCAGCGCCTCCAGCATCCCGAGGCAGGCCCCGACCCTGTAGGCCCCCTTC
>CBDCSZ010000078.1:0-387379 GCA_965221935.1 Paracoccaceae bacterium | reverse complement strand
ACCGCCAGGGCGCCCTTGACCGGCTGCGCCGGCTTAACGGGCGGCTGCTGATCGCCCCTTGACGGCACCGAGTATTTCACCTCCTGCAGCATCGGCTGCCGGAACTGCTCGCAGCGGAAACTGGCGGACGGGCGGACACAGAACTTCCACGCCGTGCTCGGCGCCAGCATCGTCGCCCCGGGAACCTCGCGCCTCCTGCCGCTGCCGCCGGAGTTCATCCGCCCGCAGGACGGGGCTGAGAAACAGGACTGCGAGATCAACGCCGCCAAGCGCTGGCTGCGGCGGACCGGATCCGGCCTGGCCCGGCTCAGACCGGTTTATCTCGGCGACGACCTCTACTGCCGCCAGCCGCTCTGCGAGGCCGTGCTGGCCGCCGGCGGAAGCTTCATCCTGACCTGCAAGCCGAGCTCGCACACAACGCTTTACGAGTATATTCAAGGGGTTGAGACCGGCTGTCTGACCCGGACCGAGGGCCGGAAAAAGAAAAAGCGCCAGCTGCGCTACCGCTGGATGAGCGGTCTGCCGATCCGTGACGGAAAGGACGCGCTGGAAGTCAACTGGTTCGAAGTCACCATCACATCGCCGTCCGGAAAGCGGCTCTACCGCAACAGCTTCGCCACCGACCTCCCGGTCGGCCCGGACAGCGTCGCCGAACTGGCCGACTGCGCCCGGGCCCGGTGGAAAGTGGAGAACAACACCTTCAAGGCTCTCAAGGACGGCTACCATCTCGAGCACAACTTCGGGCACGGCAAGGAAACCCTGGCCAGCCTGCTGGCGACCTTCAACCTGATCGCGTTCCTGATGCAGAGCGCCTGCGACCTGGTCTGCGAAAGCTGGCAGGAGGCCCGGGCAAAGCTCGCCGCCCGCTACCGGCTTCTTGACAACCTGAAGTTCCTGACCGTCTACGTCGTGCACGACGACTGGGACGCCGTGATGCGGACAATCATCACCGGCGAGCTGCCGGAAAAGCCTCCGTAACCGGAACCGGCAGCCCCGCCCCTTCCGCCGAAACACAGTAGAAATCCGCCCGGAAACGCAGCCGAAAATGAAGAAAAAACCGATGTGAACGCATAATTGGAATTACTGGGATGTTGAGTGTCTTCTTGCTGACGTCGATTCCGGCGGCTACGATGGCCATGGTCTCCCGCTCCTATCCTCGCGATGATTCGGTTCTCGAACCCCAGCATCCATTCAGGACCCGGGAGGCTGAAGGGAGGACGAGCCGACCACGCTTAGGCACGGATCCGATGATCCAAGGCGGTCTCGGTCCGACCCGCCCTGCGGGGCCAGGCCCCGCACCGCCGCCGCCAGGCCTGGCGGCGGCGGTCCCGGCACAGAAATGAACCGGAGAGGCGGCGGAACACAAGCGGCGGGTTTTCCACAGGAATCCGCCCCCCAACTTATCCACAGATGCCATGAGTCGTGCCGGGATTTGCCCTTGCGGATGATTCGATCCTCGGGAATGTTCAGGCATCAACATATTGTGGCAAGGAGCCGATGAACGACAACCCCTTGCCGAATGAAAGGAGAGACTGATGGTTGATGCATTCGCCCCCTTCACCGGGGAAGTTACAACGGTTCACGCGGCGCTGGAAGTCAGCGGAACGAGCTGGATCCTTGCGGTCGGCGATTCGACCGCCGCGTCGAAGGCCGGGGTCCACAGGTTGGCGCCGCATGACGTCAGTGGCCTTCTGGCGAAGCTCGGACAGGCGCGGGAGCGGGCCTGTGCCTCCGGCGGCGACGTCCGGGTGATGCTGGTCTACGAGGCGGGCTATGAGGGCTTCTGGCTTGCCCGGCGGCTTGAGGGCGAGGACCTGGAGGTGTTGGTCTGCGACCCCGCCAGCCTTGAGGTCGTCCGGCGCAGGAAGAAGGCGAAGACGGACCGGATCGACGCCCGCAAGATGGTGCGGGCGCTGCGGGCCTGGGACGGCGGCGACCGGGACTCGATGTCGCCGGTTCGGATCCCGACGGTCGAGGAGGAGGACGCGAAGCGGCTGCTGCGCCGGCGGGAGCGCCTGGTGAAGGAGCGGCTGCGGCTGGCGAACTCGGTCGCCGGTCTGCTCAGGCTGCACGGCGTGCCAGCCGGGAATCCGGCGGGGAAAGGGTTCCGCGCGCGCCTCGACGGGCTTGAGACGGGCTACGGCACGGAACTGCCGCCGGGGCTTCTGGCCGAGATCCGCGGCATCCTCGACCGGCTTGAGCTGGTCTGCGCGGAACTGAAGACGGTCGAGGCGGAGAAGGCTTCGGCGCTGAAGGTGTCGAAGGAGGCGCTTGACAGCCTTCCCCTGCCGGGCCCGGCTCCGGATCGCGCGCACTGCGCGGCGGCGCTCGTCCGGCTGCGCGGGATCGGCACGAACGACGCCCTGCTGCTGGGCGCCGAGCTGTTCTACAGGGACTTCCGCAACCGCCGGGAGCTGGCCAGCCTGGCGGGACTGGCGCCGGTCCCCTTCGCGAGCGGCGGCATCGACCACGATCAGGGAATCAGCAAGGCTGGCAGCCCGATGCTGCGCAGGCACCTGGTGCAGATGGCGTGGCGCTGGCTGCGCCACCAGCCGGACAGCTCTCTGTCGAAATGGTACCGGAATTACGTCAGCGCCCGCGACGGGCGGTCGCGCAGACGCGGGATAATCGCGCTGGCGCGCAAGCTGCTGGTGGCGCTGTGGAGATTCGCCACCTCCGGGCTGGTGCCGGAAGGCGCCGTCCTGTCGCGGGCCTGAGAGGAGGATAACGGACACCTGAACGCCCGGGCGGCCCGACGGGGCCTCCTGGGGAACCCGGGCAAGGCGTGTGACCGTGAGGTGGCATGGTTCGCCGCAGATGCGGCACCGTTCACACAGATGGGTCCCGCCTCCCGGAACGTCGCACCGCCCCGAATCGGGCATCATGGTCACGGGGCCGGTGACTGCCCGGCCAACCGAACCGGATAAGAGCATGGACGCGTCGTTGAGCGCGCCAGTGGACCGCGGCGTTCCGCCTGGAGCATCCCCGAATGGCGCCGAACCGTTCCGGCGACAGGGAGAACAGCAATGTGACGACGCGGGAAGACCGCTGCCGGACGCGCGGCGAATTCGGTCATGAAAAAAAGGCTTGACAATATGGGGCCTCATAAGAGCCACCTCCTTGATCTATTTCTGATTCTCGAAACATACGAGGCGGCCCTTCTGCACCAGAGTGCTTCAGTCTACATCGTTACCTCCGTAAACCGCTCTGGCTGCTGCCAGCCGAAGCGACAATTGCTGAACGGGTTTCGCACCCGCAAGGAAAACGCGCCTTTCCACGGCGCACTGAAGTTCGGGTTAACAGTTAACGGGTCCTGACCCAAGATCCAGCGCCGTCCCTCCGGACAGGCCGCCAGTTGGGCAGCCGCGACGGGCACGGGCGTTTGAAACACTTTGGAGTCGGGATCGTTTTCCACCCTGCCTTGAGCCACGAGGAACAATTCGCTAGACTGGAACAATCATCAGCTGAATTTTGCTCGCAGACGGCGATCTTCAAACAACGCCTGGAAAGAAAAATGAAACTTAGACACATATTAACCAACGTTCTTGTCACATCCTGCCTGGCGGTGGGCGCGGCCAGCGCACAGGAGGCGTCAACCCTGGTTGTCGCTGTTCCTTCAGACCCCAGGGGTCTTGAACCGGGCACAAACCGGGCTTGGCCGATTGGTAGCGAAATCATCCTGAATGTCTTTGACACGCTGGTTGCCTGGACACCTCCGGAGTTCAGCGAACTGGAAGGCCGCCTGGCCGAAAGCTGGACGGTTTCCGATGACGGCAAGACTTTCAATTTCGTCCTTCGGGACGGTGTGACGTTCCATGACGGAACGCCGTTCGATGCCGAGTCCGCCAAATTCTCGTTTGAACGGACCATGGAATTGAATGCCTATGTGAAGGCCACGCTTGGCCTCATCGAGAGCATTGACGTCAACTCGCCGACCGAGCTGACGATTACGCTGTCACGGCCCTACCCGGCCTTCATGTCGATCCTCGCGCAGCCGCAGTCGGCCATCGTAAGCCCCTCGGCAGTTGCCGAACACGGCGACGACTTCACCAACAACCCGGTTGGCACCGGACCGTTCAAGTTCCGCGACTATCAGGCGGATACCCGCGTCGTCCTGGATGCGAACCCGGACTACTTCCGCGGCCCGCCGGGACTTTCGCGCTTGATCTACAGCATCATTCCCGAAGCCTCGACCCGGCGCCTTGAGCTGGAAAACGGCGGCATTGACGTCATTCAGCAATCGGGACAGCTTGCCGCAGTCCCGCTCGAAGAAATGGCAGCTTTCGCGGAAAACCCGGATATCCAGATCCTAGAGAGTCCCAGCCAGATCATTCGACAGCTGGAGTTCAATAACTCGCATCCCGACAGTCCGTTCAACGATGTGAGGGTCCGCCGGGCAGTTGCTCACGCAATCGATTATGACGGGCTGCTTGCCGGCATCTTCGGCGGCACCGCGAGCCGGGTGTACGGACCGCTGACATCCAACAGTTGGGCCTTCAATCCGAAAATCGCAGAGATGGCGCCCGGTTACGATCCGGAAGCTGCCAAGGCGCTCCTTGCGGAAGCCGGCGTCAACCCCTCCGATTGGAACCTCAAGCTCTACAGTTTTCAGGGGTCGCTATGGGGTGCGCTGTGCACCTTCGTGCAGGCCAATCTTGCGGATGTGGGTATCGACGTCGAGATCGCGCAGACCGAATTTCCGACCTACAGGGCTCTTCACACCAGCGGCGAACACAAGATCGCCATGGATGGAAGGCAGCCCTGGTACAACGATCCGGACGCTCATATCACGATCGGCTATTATTCCGGACTGGCGGACAGCGCCATGACGTTCCGGATGCCGGAAGACATGGCGCTTGATGACCTGATCCTCGCCGCTCAAGGTGAGGCGGACATGGAGAAGCGCCGGGATCTCTATTTCGAGATTCAGGAGCAGCTTGTGAGCCGGGTGCCGGGTGCATATCTCTTCAGTCCAAAGCTGATTGTTTTTGCACGGTCCAATGTCGACGGGTTGGTCGTGAACAGCGCTCCACCGTTGAATGAATACTGGAGCGTCACGAAAAACTGAGTCGGGAGACATCTGAGCCAGCCCCCTGGAAGGGCTGGCTCGTCCATCCGCAACACTGACCCGCCTCAGTGTTCGATTTCCTGGTACGGCGGCTGCTTGCACTGATACCGGTGCTGTTCGTGGTGCTGGTGATTGTGTTCTCCCTGGTTCGCTTTATTCCGGGAGACCCGGCGGTCACGCTGCTCGGTCCGGGCGCGACCGAAAGCCAGGTCGCCGCATTGCGCGAGCAGTTGAATCTCGATGCCCCGCTGCTGCAGCAGTTTCTCGAATACCTGACCGGCCTGCTGCAGGGTGACATGGGCAAGTCGCTCAAGTCCGGAAAGCCGGTGGCGGAAGAAATTCTGGCCCGGCTGCCAGCCACTCTGGAGATCTCGGTTCTTGCCGTGCTGATTGCCATCGTCGTCGGCATTCCGATCGGCGTCCTTTCCGCGACGAGACCGAATTCCCTGTTCGATCACCTGGTCAGGGTCACTTCCCTTGTGGGCGTATCGATCCCCGCCTTCCTGCTGGCTCTGCTCCTCCAGCTGATCTTCGCAACCTGGCTCGGGCTCTTGCCCGTATCGGGGCGGATGAGCGCGTATCTGTTTGTCGAACCTGTGACTGGCTTTGCGCTGATTGACGCCTGGCTCAGCGGCGAAACCGGCGCCGTTCGAAGCGTGCTCGCCCACCTGGTGCTGCCGACCTCGGTGCTGGCGGCTTTCCTGGCGGCGACGCTTGGCCGGTTCGTGCGGACGACCATGCTGGAGGTCATGACCGAGGACTATATCCGGACTGCGCGTGCCAAGGGAATGACCTGGAACACGGTCATCTACGGCCACGCACTGCAGAACTCGCTATTGCCTGCCATAACCGTGGTCGGACTGAAGTTTGCAGAGATGCTCGGCGGCGCCATTCTGACTGAAACGATATTCGCCTGGCCGGGGATCGGGCGGTTCATGTTCGAGGCGATCCGGAACCGGGACTATCCCGTCATCCAGGGGGCGACCCTTGTCTTTGCGCTCTTGTTCATGCTGACTTCAGTGATCGTCGATATCATCCATGCGATGCTGGACCCGCGGGTCCGCAGCAAGATCAGGTGAATGCCAGTGGACGATCTGATGCGGTTTTTCAGGATCAACACGCTTGCCACGGCGGGAACATCTGTCCTTGCATGCCTGCTCGCGGCGATCCTCTTTGGGCCGTTTCTCGGGCTTGCCTCGCCGTTGGAACTCAACATGGCGGAAAAGCTGCAGCCGCCAAGCCCGGACCACTGGTTCGGCACCGACAGCTTTGGGCGCGACATGCTGGCCCGGATCATCCACGGCGGCCGGTACACATTGGCGATCGGACTGGGAGTCGTGGTCGTGGCCTTCATCGTTGGCGTTTTTTTCGGGACCGTGGCGGGATTCCTGGGCGGCATCGCAGACATGGTCATTATGCGTTTTGTCGACGCCATCCTTTCGTTTCCTGCCCTTGTGCTGGCCATTGCCTTGGCAGCCGCATTCGGCCCAAGCCTACAGAATGCCATGCTGGCGGTGGCAATCACGCTTGCACCGCAATTCGCCCGTTTGGCGCGCAGCCAGGCGTTGGGCGTTTCCGTAAAGCCATACGTCGAGGCCGCCGTGTCCCTGGGGTTGCCCAGGTACCGGATTCTCTGGCGCCACGTCCTCATCAATGCCATGGGCCCATTGCTGGTGCAGGCCTCCCTCAGCGTCGGCAGCGCCATCCTTCAAACGGCGAGCCTCGGATTCCTGGGACTCGGAGCACAGCCGCCTCTTGCCGAGTGGGGAGCCGACGTTTCGGCAAATCTGCAATTCGTCCGTTCCAGCCCCTGGACGGCGCTTGGCCCGGGGTTCGCGATCCTGATCACCGTCCTGTGCTTCAACCTGATCGGAGATGCGCTGGCGGATTGGTTCAACCCGCGCCGGCGGAGCGAGCTGTGACAGAATGATGGCACATGCGGCCAGGACAGCGATCGCCATGGAGCGGGTTGAGTTTCTTGCCCAGGACCGGGTGACTGACGATGCCAGCATTCTCACCTTGAAAAACTGGGTCTGTGAACCGCTGCTGCGCTGGCATTCCGGAAGAATCTTCCCGGGCTTGTTCAAAAATTGGCAGCTGTCGCCTGACGGTCTCAGTTGGCAGTTCCGGATTCGGCCCGGCGCGGCGTTTCACGATGGCACCCCCTGCACGTCTGCATGCATTGCCGAATTCATCGACAATATTCTGAACTCCGTCGACATGTTCGGAATGAAATGGTCCTATGCCCGGTATCTCGACGGCGCGGCAATTGACACGCCTGCCAGTGACGTTCTCCAAGTCAGGACGGCGTCGCCGTTTCCCGACCTGGTCGACATTTTCGCCGAATTCCACGTTTCGGCACTCGACAGATCCGGTCTGCCGACACTGGGGACGGGGGCGTGGACGGTCGTCGAATACGAACCAGGCCTCCGCGTTCGCCTAGCTCACTCGTCCCGGACCGGGAAACGAGTGGACTTCCTGTCGATGCCCAGTGCGGAAGACAGACTGACCGCGCTGCAGGACGGCGCCGTGAGTTGCGCGATGCAACTGGAAAAACTGGCCGTTCCGCGCAGGAACCTTGACGGATGCAACTGGGTGGAATCCGATGGGCACCTCTCGGTCATTGCATTCATGAATGGCTTCTCCGGTCCGTTTGCCTGGCCCGAGGCGCGGCTGGCTGCGAATCTGGCCATTGACCGGGATGCCCTGGTCTCCGGGGTTATGGGAGGTCTTGCAAGCCCGGCGAAGACAGCGGTCAGCCCATTTCACCTCGGCCACGGGGAAGCGAGGTCCGAGCCTGCCGCCTATGATCCTGTACGCGCGCGAACATTATTGCTGGAATCCGGCGCGCCCACCGAAGTTCTCCTGCGAAGCCCGGAATACATGCCTGAACGAGCGCCGGCAATTGCGGGATTCATTGCAGACGCGTTGGAAAAGATCGGATTTCACGTCGACATTCAGATTGAACAGGACAGGCCCGAATACGCCCGTCAGCTCGGACGCAAGGAAATGGGGGACCTAGCAATCTTCGATTCCTCCCCGCGAAGCACTTTCCGCGTCCTGGATGACAAGATCAGTTCCGAAACGGCGTCCGTGTGGTGGCAGGGCGTGGACGATCTGCGCGCAAATGAGCTTTTCAATTCGGCGCGAGGGACTCTCGATCCCGGGATGCGCGCGCATGCGTACGGGGCATGCCTTGCGCATCTGGGCCGCCACCCGCACTGGCTGCACCTGTTTCATCCCAAGGTCTGCATGGCTCATGCAAACACACTCAAGCGCCTCTCGCTGGACCACAGTGGCGCCGTCCAGGTTTTCTGACAACGCATCCAAGGGACACAAGATGAAAGCTGAATGCGCGATCACATTCTACTATTACGAGGACATTCTCGCCGTCGCCCCCTTTTACGAAGACACGCTGGGATTTGACCTTGTGCTGGACCAGGGCATGGCCCGAATCTACAGGGTGGCCGGCACCGCCTACTTCGGAATAGTTGACGGCACCAGCGGGCATCTCGCGCCCCGGGAAGAGAGCGCAGCCCTGTTGACAGTCGTTTCGGAAGATATTGCCGGCTGGCACGCGCGCATGAAAGCCGCGAATGTGGCGGGTCTGACGGAAATCATGCGCGGCCGCTTTTGCGAGCTCTTCTTTTTCGAGGATCCCGGAGGCTATGCAATCGAGATCCAGCGATTTCATGAACCGTCGGTCGCGGCCCTGTTCAGGTGATCCGCTCCAGAAGGATTCTCTTCGATCACCTGTCGCTCGGTTCGGTGGGGCACGCGGTCGGATACATGCCGAGGATCGTGGCCTTCAGCCACGAAGACAAGGCCGCGAAGGGTCTGCGTTCGCTTAAGGACGACCCGGGCCGTGGCGGCCCGACGATCCGGTTCGGTGCAATGGAAACTGTCGCGGAGAACCGTGCGACGCTGCTTCGTGGGCCGCGAGGCGGCGGCAAGACGGTATTCGTCCAGGAGCTCGAGGCGTGCCTGAATGGAGAATTCGGCGGCGATCTGGTTTTCAATTTAAGCCGGCTGAACCGTTCCGTATGTCGCAATGATGAAGGCCTGTTCCTTTGTGAGCGTTGGAGTGCGCCGCTGCCAACCGTCATCTCGCTCGATCTCAGCGATGATGGCCACTCCGGGTTCCAATTTGGACAAGGCGGGGAACACTCTGCTGTCATGGTAATTCTTGACGGACTTGACCATTTGGCGGTGGACCAGGCCGGACGTTTGCTCGAACAAGCCATGACATGGCTGTGTCGGAATCCGGATTCCCGACTCCTGTTGACCGGCGAAACCGACGCCATCGCTGCATTGGAGTTGCCACCCGAACTCGCCGCGCATGATCTGATGCCGGTGCCAGGCATGGAATGCAGAGCGTTGTGCGAGCGATTGGGGTTCAAGGAACCTGAACGCAACGTGGCGCGGTGGCCAGGTCAGTTTGCACTTTGGGCTGCTTCCGGGATTGATGCATCCCCGTGGGATCAAGTCTGTTCGCTGGCCGGAGCGAACGAAACGCAGCGGTTGGCCGAAAATGCGGCGCGGCAGGTCGGAGGCAATGACGGGCGGACATTCCTATCTGCTTCGAACGATGCCGCCTTGGACCGCATGTTACGGCAACGCTGGCTGAGAGACATCCTGGCGGCCCGTCACCTGGCTTCCGAACCGATTGACCAGGTCGTCTCCCGAATTTCGGTTCGAACCGACAAATGGATAGGTGCCTTGACTCGTTTGGCTCTTGACTTGCCGGCAGGTTCGGCAAGGGCAGTGGCGCTGGTCCAGGGATTGATGACAGCAGATCCCGACCCCCGGTTGCTGCTGATTGCCTCGCGTCTCGTTCAAAACGGACAGCCGGATGCAGAAATCGTTCGCATGGCCCTTGCAGCCGGAATCGAACGCGGCGGCCTGCCAACAGGCCTTCGCAGAAGGTTCGGACAAGCCTTGGCACAGCTCGGAGATCCGCGCTACCTTGACAAATTGGTCGAGGTGCCCGCGGGTTCGTTTCGGATCGGTGGCGACATCTACCCAAATTCCCGGCCAGAGCATGGCTGTCGTGTCGAGGCCTACCGCATTGGCGCTTATCCTGTCACCAATTCCGCTTATCAGAGCTTTGCGACCGCCACAGGACGGCCATGGCGTTCGGCCGATGCGACACGACTCGAACTGGCCAACGCCCCTGCAGTCGACCTGACTTGGCACGACGCGATGGCCTATTGCACCTGGTTGACATCCGAATGGCAGGCCGAAGGCCGGATCGGCGCCGACGAGATTGTAAGGTTGCCGACTGAACCAGAATGGGAAGTGGCCGCGCGCGGCTCTCGAGGATGGCATTACCCATGGGGAGAGGAATGGGCCGCAGGGCATGCGAACGGAGAAGAAACGAGATTCAACGAGGCCTGCTCTGTGGGCCTTTTCCCCGAAGGCGCGTCACAGTTCGGATGCATGGATATGGCCGGGCAGGTATGGGAGTGGACAACAACGCTCTGGGGCAAGGACATGAGGACCCCGTCCTTTGCATACCCCTATCGAAACGACGGTCGTGAAGACCTGGATGCCGGCCCCTCGGTCAGGAGGGTTCTGAGAGGAGGATGCTTCTCAAGCAACAGGATGAAGGCGAATGGCATCTACCGCGGCAGCCTGGAACCGGACGGGTTCTGGCGCGGAAACGGATTCAGGATTGTTGTGGCACAGACAGGAACAATGGCCGCGAGCACGTGAAACCCACCCTTCCTGGTCTTTTTTATCTCTTCCCGCCAAACGATACCGGAGTGCGCCCTGCGGCTGGACCACTCAGCGTTCATTCCTTGACCCATCCGGGGCAAGGATCTCTTCGAACCGGCTCCGGCCGAAGGGCCTTATCGGGCGCAACAGGATCATGAGGGTCCCTATCCACGCGGAGCCTGTCAAACTGCACCCCTTATTACCCCATCACCTTACAATTCACACGTGGAGCCCGGCTATGGCGTTGGCGGCCACGCGCCGGTCGACTGCAAGATCGGGGCCGAAGGCGGTGCGGAAGCCCTTCTTTCCTGTGTCGGCATTGGTGATGTCGAAGCCGATCCAGTTCACCCGCATGGCGCCAGGCCCGTCCCGCAGCGGCAGCTCGTCTGCCCAACGGCGTCTGCCGATGTGCCGGACCGGTCTGCGCTTGCCGGTTGAGACGGTTCGGCGCGTCTGCTGCAACCCGCACCGCTCCAGCGTGCGTAACAATCGTTATAGGCGCTGCTGGGAATGCCGAGCATCTTCAGGGTTTGTCTGACAGGCAGGTGCGACCTTTCAACAGTGCGAATGATCTCAACCTTCTCGGAGGCAGGGAATCTCATGCGTCGTTCTCCCCATCCTCGAAGGTGATTTTTTGAGCAATCTGTTCTCAAGCATCAGCTCGGCAGCAACCTCCTTCAGGGCCAGAGCTTCTGAGCGCAATTCCTTGACCTCGGGTGCGATGGCCTGTTGCGCAGTATCGCCCGCCAGACGGTTCTTACCTGCCTCCAGGAATTCCTTCGACCAGGAATAGCACAAGCTCTCGACGATCCCCTCGCGACGGCACAGTGCGGCGATACTCTCTTCGCCCCGCAGACCGGCCAGTCCGATCCTGATCTTCTCTTCAGCTGAGCAGTGTTTGCGTGTCTTGCGCCTGATGCCTCTAACCAGTCTGTCAGCGCCATCCTCCGTTACTCAAACCCCTAAATCTGTCCGGCAGGTGCTGATGTCAGACACTCAGGAGGGAAGGACATCCGCCAGTTGGTCACGGACCCCGTATTGGTCGAAGAGGGCTTCCACCTGACCCCAAGTGGCGGGATCCACAGGGATGCCCTGGGCCAACCGCTCCTGGCGCGTATTGGCTGATCTTTCTCCCGGAAAGAAAACCCCGCTCGACCCTTCCATGAGGGGAGTGTTTTGGAGGAGTCTCATCATCTGTTGGGCCTCGGCCCGGATGGTTTCCAGGGGCGCCATGCGGCCTAGCCCATCTTTAACATTTCTGCGTTGGATTTGAGGTCGATTTGACGGTGTTCGATTCGCAACTCATTGATTTATTGTGATTTGATGTTTCAGGAATCGTTTGTAGTGCCATGTTTTTTGAGTAATGCCTTGCGGCGGGGGATTCCTTTTGCTATAGCTGCCGCATGTTCATTCGACAGACCAAGACCGGCACCGCCAGCGACGGCAGCGACCAAATCACCTTCCGCCTGGTCGAGAACCGCCGCGAGGGGGACAGGATCCGTCAGCGCACCCTTCTCAATCTCGGGCGCCATTTTGCAATCGGGCGCGGGCACTGGCCGGACCTGTGCCGACGCATCTCGGATCATCTCACCGGACAGACCGCCCTCGGCCTCGCCGATCCCGATCCGGGGATCGAGGCCGAGGCCCGCAGAATCTCCGCCCTGCTGATTGGCCGCGGGAAAGACAGCGGCGGGGAAGGCGCGAAGCGGGACTGGCAGAGTGTTGATGTCAATTCCGCCAGCGACAGCGACGGGCGCTCGGTCGGTGTCGAGCATGCCGGGCTCGAGGCGCTGTCCGGTCTCGGCCTGCCGGCATTGTTCGACGGTCTCGGTTTCAACCGCCGCCAGCGCTGCTGCGCCCTGGCGGCCATTGTCGCGCGCATGGCCGCGCCGAACTCGGAGCGGGCGACCAACTTCTGGCTGCGCCGGCACAGCGCCCTCGGCGAGATGCTCGGGATCGATTTCGGCGCTCTGAGCGACATGGCGCTCTACCGCGCCTCGGATCTGCTCCTTGCCCATCAGGACAGCATCGAGGATCACCTCTTCGCCCGGGCCCGGTCCCTGTTCGACCTCAAGCCGACGATCGCGCTGTACGATCTCACCAACACGTTCTATGAAGGCCGGGCGCCAATCCAGCCCAAGGCGCGGCGCGGGCATTCGAAGGAACGGCGCAGCGACTGCCCGCTGCTTTCGCTTGGCCTGGTTCTCGATGCCAGCGGCTTTGTCCGGCGCAGCCGGGTGTTTGCCGGCAATGTCACCGAACACAGGACACTCACGCACATGCTCACCAGCCTCGGCGCTCCGGAAGGCGCGGTCGTCATCATGGACGGCGGCATCGCGACCGAGGACAACCTGCGGTGGCTGCGCGCCAGCGCCTATCGCTATCTCGTGGTCTCACGCACCACCAAGCGGGTCTTCGATTCCGACGAGGCCAGGGCAATCACGACCGCGTCATGCGACAAGGTCGCCATCTACAAGGAATCCGTCACCCGCGAGGAAGAGGACGGCACGGAATACAAGGAGTCCTGGCTGCGGTGCCTTTCCGAAGCCCGGGCGGAAAAGGAACGCGGCATCATCAATCGTTTCAGGACACGTCTCGAAGACGGCCTGAAGAAACTGCATGACGGCCTCTCCCGCCCCAGGACCCGCAAGAAGCTTGACGACATCCAGCGCCGGATCGGGCGGCTTGCAAAGGAAAACGCGCGGGTCGCCCGGCATTACGAGATCACCGTCACCCCCGACAGCGCCGGAACCAAGGCAACAGCCATCACCTGGAACCTCAACCCCGCCGACAATTCCATGCTGACCCACCCCGGGGTCTGCTGTCTGCGCAGCAACATCCTCGACTGGCCGGCAGAGACCATGTGGCAGACCTACGCGACCCTCACCGACGCCGAAGCCGTGTTCCGCTCGTTGAAATCCGAGCTCGGCCTGCGTCCGATCTTCCATCACAAACAGGGGCGCGCCGACGCTCACCTGTTCATCTCAGTCCTCGCCTATCAGGCAGTCCAGACACTGCGCAGACCCATGAAAGCGGCAAACATCCACGACAGCTGGACGACGGCGCGCCAGACGCTTGCGACACTGCAGCGCACGACAACCAGCTTCAGGCGCCGTGACGGCAGGACCCTGCATGTCCGCAAGACCGCATCCGCCTCCCCCGAACAGGCGGAGATCTACCGGGCGATGGGCCTCGCGCCGCCGCCCAGGAACCTCGCCAAGACCATCGTCTGAACCGATTCCGGCAATTCGTGGCGGCGGCCCGAAACGGCCGCCTCTCCGGATTGTAGTGCCATTCGGATTTTTTACCCGTTTGAAATCAACGCGTTACGCACTACAATGTTAAAGATGGGCTAGGTCTACCATGTAGTGATGATTTGGGCTGAACAACGGGTTTTCCCTGTGATATCCCGTCCGCATGGCACAGTCACAGATCAGCCGCACACTGCGGGAAGAGGCGGCGGTTTCGCGGATAGCGCTGATACTGTCGCGGGAGAGTTTTGACAGCCGGTCGGCGCTGGGCCGCCGGGTCTGCGAGGAGTTTTCGTTCAAGGACGCGCTCGGCCGCCCCCAGCTCGCCGGCTGCATGAAGGCGCTCGGAGCCCTGGCGGAGAGGGTTCCCGGCATTGTCCTTCCGCCGCCGAAGGCGCCGGCGCCGGCGGCGGGTCCGCGTCTCCTTGAGGCCGGCGTCCCCGAGCCCGAAGGGGTTCCGCCGCGCCTGTCGCGGATTGAGGGTCTGCGCGTTGGCCCGGTCGCGGACCCGGCGGACCAATGGCATTTCATTAGGCCGGCATGATTTTGACGCCGTTCTGTCCGCGGCGGCAGTCATCTGATTCCACGCTCTTTTTCCGTCCGCTCCTTTTTTCCGGCTTCCGGGGTTGACACGGCTACACCGCCGCTGCATGTTAGGCGCGAATCAGACTGTCCTGCCGGGAGCGCAGCCATGGACCCGCGAATCGAGGCCCTCAAGTCCACCACTTTTTTCGGCCGGCGTTTCACACGGCGCCAGATCGCCGACATCGCAGAGACCGTCGCGATGCTCCCGAACGACAGCCGCAACGAGCTGTCGAAGACCATCTGCGAGCACCTGGGCTGGACAACGCCGAAAGGTGAATACCGCGTCTCGGCGTGCCTGCGTGTTCTCGAGCGCCTTGAGGAGTGCGGGATCCTGACCCTGCCGGAGAAGCGCGGCACGGCCGCGAAACAGCCGCCCGGGCCGATTGTCCATGTGCGGGCGTCCGACCCGCAGCCGGAGATCGCCTGCGGTCTCGCGGCCCTGGAGCCCCTGGCCCTGGAGGAGGCGGCGTCGCCGGAGGACGCCGCCCTGTGGAAAGCGCTCGTGGACCGCTGTCATTATCTCGGCTGTCCGCGGCCCTTCGGCCCGCACATCCGCTGGTTCGTCCGCGACCGGAGCGGGCGGCCGCTGGCCGTTCTGCTGTTCGAGGCGGCGGCGCGGGAGCTGCCGGCGAGGGACGAATGGATCGGCTGGAGCGCGGCTGACCGCGGCCGCCGCCTGCACCTTGCGGTGTCGAACAGCCGTATGTGGACGCCCCCCTGAGCGCAACCGGGAATCTCAGAAACACAGGAAGCCTGCAGTCGGGCGCTGTCGTATGTCCGGCCTCTCAGATGCGGCGCTGTCGGCCGCGGGCCCGCATGGTGTTCGCGGACCGGATCCAAATCGCTTTCGCGGGCTCGAAGCCCTGCGGCTGTTCCTGGTTCTTCCGGCCCCGTCTTTCCGACTCTTGCCCCTGCGCTGTCCTTCGCTCCCGGCGCACAGTCCGGGGGCCGCCGGATCACGCCCCGGAGGGCGCGGCGGCCGTCCCGAATTCTCTCCTTCCTCAGTTTCCTCTTTTTTCTTTCCAAGCAGCCGTCACGCCGCCCTTGGCCGCCAGACTTCGTTTTTCACCGAAAGCGCCCACACGGTCCGGGCCATCCTGTTCGCCAGGGCGACCGCGGCCACCTTGAACGGCTTCTCCTCAATCATCCTCCGCAGCCAGGGGTCCGCGATCTCCTCCCGGCCTCTCTGATGACGCAGCACGGCGACCGCCCCCTGAACCAGCAGGCTCCTGATGTCGCGCTGCCCCATCTTCGTGATCCGCCCGAGCCTCTGCCGGCCGGCGGTCGAATGCTGACGCGGGGTCAGGCCCGTCCAGGCGGCGAAGTCCCTGCCGCTGCGGAAGCTCCCCATCGGCGGCGCGAACGCGTGCACCGCCATCGCGCTGATCGGCCCGACCCCGGGGATTGTCATCAGGTTCCGGATGTCCTCCCGCTCCCGCGAGCGGCGCTTCAGCTCGCGGTCCAGCTCCGCGATCCGCCCGCTCAGCGCGTCGATCTGGCCAAACAGCATCTCCGCGGACTGCTGAACCAGCTCCGGAACCCCTTCGGCGGCCTTCTCCAGCTCGGCTCTCAGAGCCTCCACATTTGCCACGCCGCGGGCCGACACCAGGCCGAACTCCGCGAGATGGCCGCGCAGCGCGTTCACGGTCTGCGTGCGCTGCCGCACGAAAAGAGCGCGGGTCCGGAACAGCATCGCGTCGGCCTGGGCCGCTTCCGGCTTCACCGCCACGAACCGCATGCTCGGCCGCTGCGCCGCCTCCACGATCGCCGCCGCGTCGTTCGCGTCGCTCTTCTGCCGCTTGACGAAGGGCTTCACATACACCGGCGGGATCAGCCTGCACTCATGTCCCTTGGCGATGATCTGACGGCCCCAGTGGTGAGCGCCGCCGCACGCCTCCATCACCACCAGGCACGGCGGCAGATCCTCGAGGAACGGCAGGAACGTCGGGTAGGACACTGGCGCGCGCACCATAGGTCACGTTTCCAGCGTCCCCCCTAAAATTCCGGACTTCCGGTTTTCCCGGGTCCGGCTTCAAGCGTCAGGCACCCCCGCAGGAGTTCGTTACGGTGCCTTCCGCGACATCCGCCACGCTCAAGGCTGACCCAGCCATACCCGTGGCATCATCCCGCGTTTACGCCGCCCTTCGGCTCGACAGCACCACCCCTTTCAACCGGGGTGGTATCCTCGGTCGGCGCCGGGCTCTGAGTCCCGGCATGACCTGCCGTCTTCGCCACCTGAGCCCAGAGGCCCTCGCTCCGGACGGGTTGTGTTATTCCGTCCATCACCGCTTAATCGGCCTCATCCGCCAGTCAGGAGGACTCCGCGTCCTTTCCCGTACTCCGGTTATGGACACGGTCCTTGACATTCGAGGGTCACAACATCCTGTCTGTCCTCCTCACCTTCCGGACTTTCACCACTGAACCCTCCGGGATTGCCGCCACCTGTACGCCGGGCGATCCGATGCGTGCATCTCAGTTCTTCCGCACCGGCACTGGCCATCGGGCAGAGCGGAAACCCTTGGCATCCTCCAATACCCCCGCAAGTCGGATTCCATGCGGGGAGCGTTTTTTCGACGCTTCATACGGACGTTCGCTTTCGCTACGGCCCTCCCGGTTGTTCGCCTCCCTGTCCGACCGGACCAGAGGGACATCGTCCTCCCAGCCCACAGAGGCTTTTACGTCCCCGCTTCCGGACGCCGGGTCACCCCGACACCCGTGGGGATATGACTACGACGCCAAACTGAGAATTGCGCCGGCGGGACTTCCACCCGCAAGTTCAGCAGCTAGTCTCGCTGCACCCGCTCCGCGACAGCTTCTTCACAAAAACCGGCCGGCCGGAAGCCGTCGATCCGTGCAATTGAAAAACCCTCTTTGAAATGTCGGCACCGACTATGCTAACCTTCTCCATGGACGCTTCCTTTCGCGTTTCCGACGCGCACACCGCGCGTTCTGTTCTGGCGCATCATGACGCCGCAGATCGGGGGCGTCCACTCCATCGCTTTCTCGTGCTGCCGTGGGTCCGCGTCGACAATCTGGCGTCGAAGGCGCTGGCGCTGGCCCTGCGCGGGCTTGCGGAACGCTGGGAGGCGAACCACGGCTGCCGCCCGGTCCTCTGCGAGACCTTCATCGACCCGACCCGCTTCGACGGCGCCTGCCACAAGGCCGCCAACTGGGAGACGATCGGCATGACGGCCGGAAAGCGCAGCGGGCGCGGCGCCAAGCCGGCCAAGGAGATTCTGGTCCGGCCGCTGGACCCGGAGTTCCGCGCGGTCCTGAAGGGGGAGACGACACCCGGGCCGCGGCCGAAACGCCGCTCTCCCGCCGCCTTTGACCACGGCTTCGCCGCGATGTGGTCCCGGATCGCCGACGCGGCCGCCGACATCGCCGCGCGCCGCGACGAGACATGGATAAAGCGGCGGCGGACGCTTAACACCCTGATTATTATGCTTTTCGTGTTCCGCCTGGCACTGTCGCGCGGTCGGAAAGGCTACACAACCGTGACCGCCGAGCTGTGGGACCAGTGCCGCCGCCTCGGCGTCGCGCTGCCGCAGCCGGAGCCGGTGGCCATCTCCTCGATCGCCAAGGCCCGGGCCCGCGTGCACGAGGACGTGTTCCGCGAGCTGCACCGCGAGATCCTCGCCCACGACACCCACGGCCCGGACTGGAACGGGCGCCGGACCTTCGCCGTCGACGGCTCCAAGATCAACCTGCCGCGGCCGCTCGCCGAGGCCGGATACCCGCTCCCGAGCGGCGGCGCCCACTATCCGCAGGGGCTGCTGTCCTGTCTTTACCGCCTCGACAGCCGCATGCCGGTCGACTTCACCCTCACGTCCGGCGCCGACGAGCGCGCCGCCGCGCGCGCCCATCTCGGCGCCCTCTCGCCCGGCGACGTCGTCGTCTTCGACCGCGGATACTTCTCCTTCGTCCTGCTCCGCGACATGACGGCGCGGGGACTGCACCCGGTGTTCCGCATCCAGCGCAACTCCGCAGCCGGGTTCGACAGGTTCCGCGACGGGGACCGCGACGACGCCCTCGTCAGGATCACCCCGGGCAAAAACGCCCTGCGCAGGTTGAAGGCCGCAGGCGTCCCGGAGCCGTCCTCCCCGATTGTCCTGCGCCTGGTCCGATACGACATCGGAGAAAGCCGCTATGTGCTCGCCACGACCCTCGCCGATACGGAGCGATACAGCCGGAAAGACCTCTCGGACCTGTATCATGGCCGGTGGGGAATCGAGGAGCTGTTCAAGATATCCAAGACAACCCCCGCGGTGGAGGAGTTCCACGGCAGAAGCGAGCGCGGCGTCCGCCAGGAGCTCTACGCCCACTTCAACCTGATCGCCATGGCGCGCCTGTTCACGAACCGCGGAGACGCCGCGCTCGACGAAGCGCACGAAGGCGATCTGCCGAAGATGCGGACGAACTTCACAAACGCGCTGGCCATGCTGGCCGGCAGTCTCGAGGAGCTGATCCTGACGCAGACGTCGGCGCTGGCCGACGCCGTGAGCCGCGTGGCGAACTCGGTCCTCGCGGCCCGGGCGCGGCTGCGGCCGGGACGGTCATTCCCGCGCTGGTCCCAAAAACCCGTCGGAAAGTGGCAGCGGAGACGACACCAGACCGCGTGACCTGAAACCGAACCTTGCCGGAAAAGGGGCGAAGCCGCTCCGGAAATGGCGCGCCCCCTTAAGGAAATGACGCCGAATCGTTAAGGAAATGCCATTGCCCGGCGGACCGGGCGGTGTGGAACACGCTGATCGCGCATGAGCATCCCCGCGGCATGACCACCTTCGCCGGACGCCAGGTCCGCTATCTGATCGGCTCGGCGCACGGCTGGCTGGGGGCGGCGCGGGACCGCTGGATGGCGTGGGACGACGAGACGCGGAGGGCGCATCTTGACCGCGTCGTCTGCCTGAGCCGCTTCCTGATCCGGCCGTCGGCGCGCTGCCCGCGCCTGGCCAGCCACGCGCTCGGCCGCATCCTGCGCCGCCTGCCCTCCGACTTCCAGGCCCGCTACGGCTTCCGCCCGTATGTCGTTGAGAGTTTCGCCGATGAGGGCTATGACGGCGTCTGCCTCCGCGCGGCCAACTTCCTGTGCGTCGGGCGGACCGCCGGCCGCGGCCGGCAGGACCGGGAGAAGCGGCGGGCGGAGACCGTGAAGACGGTCTTCATGCGTGAAATGGAGCGCGGCTGGCGGAGGAAACTGGGAGTTCCGCATGTCGGGCATGCGCCGGCGCTGGCGCCCGGCGAGGGGCTGAGCGCGGATGTGTGGGCGGAGAACGAGTTCGGAGGAGCGCCCTTGGGAGACAAGCGCCTCGCCGCGCGCCTGGTGAAGAGCGCCGGGCTTCTGGCGGCGTATCCGGGACAGAAGATCAACGCCGGCAGCGCCGCCGACAACACCGCGGTCAGCGCCTTCTACCGGATGATCGAGATGCCGGCCGAGACCGCGGTGACGGCCCGGAACATCCTCGCGCCGCACCGCGGGCGCAGCGTCATGCGGATGCGCGGCCAGGCCACGGTCCTTGCCATCCAGGACGGCACGGATCTGAACTTCTCCCGCCGCCCCGGCTGCGGCGGCCTGCAGCTGATCGGCAAAAACCAGACCGGGGCCGCGGCCCTGGGCCTGCACCTCCACGCGACGCTCGCGGTGACCGGGACGGGACTGCCGCTCGGCGTGCTGCGCCTGGGCTTCGACGAGGCGGCGGAGCGCGCGCCGGAGGCGGAGAAGCGGAAGAAGACCGAACGCTGGCTCGACGCCCTTGCCGACACCGCCGGGGCGGCGCGCGAGGTGAGCCGCCGGACGCGGGTGATCTCGGTCTGCGACCGGGAAGCCGACTGTTTCGAGATGTTCGACGCGCAGCGCCGGCATCCCCGGGTGGAGCTGCTGGCCTGCTGCGAGCTGCGGTTCCGCCGCGTCACGGTGTCCGCGGTGCATGTCCGGGAGACCGCGCCGCCGGAGGGCGAGGACCCCGTGCAGTGGTTTCTGCTGACCACGGTCAAGGTCAGGAGCGCGGAGGACGCGGCCGAGACCGTCGGCTTCTACCTGCAGCGCTGGCGGATAGAAGATTACTTCCGGGTCCTGAAATCGGGCTGCCGCGTCGAGCACCTGCTGTTCCGCACCGCCGACCGGCTGCAGCGGGCGGTCGCCATCAACGCCGTCATCGCGTGGCGCATCATGGTCATGACGCTGCTCGGGCGCCAGGTTCCGGACTGCGAGCCGCAGCTGATGTTCACCGACAACGAACTCGGTTTCCTGCGCGACTACGCGCAGGAACACGGCCTGACGGCGCCGGACCGGCTCGGAGGCGCCGTGAGCGCGGTCGCGCATCTCGGCGGATACCGCGGCCGCAGGCACGATCCGGATCCCGGCAATCAGATCATGTGGCACGGACAGACCCGGCTCTCAAGCACCGCGCTCGGCCACCGGATCGGGTTCCGGGCCGGCCAGAGGCATGCGCTGCAGCAGGAGGAATGACCCGTTGCCGTGCCGATTTATCATGACACGGTAGGCCTAGGTCGATGACGAGTATCGTGGATCCTACCCACGTATCCTTCTTTCTTGGAGGACAAGCGATCTGGCCAAGAAGTCCTCCGAAAAGCGCGACCATGACCGAGAGCGCATATCCCTTGTGGCCCCCTTGCGGACCGCCGACAGGTAAGTGTGCCCCGCCATCGAAGAAATCGTCAGGGTTCCTGCTCGGGACCCCATGCTTGTCAATGATCCAAGTATCAGGAAGCTCCTGTTCCTTGTTGCGGTACACCCGCAGCGTCCCGTCAGCTGCCATAGAGCTGGCCAGATCAATAAGGATGGGGGCGCCTTCGGCATGAGGAAATGCCATCGCCAAAGGGTTCGTCCCCAGTCGGGCCTCGCATCCTCCGAAGGGAGCCACGGTGGCGTATGGTCCTCCAGCCCAGCCCGAGAACATGATGGCAGCCATGCCGGCCGCTGCCGCCATTTCAGGGCAGGCTCCGATTCGGCCCGTATTGGTGTGGTTTCCCATCGTCACAAGGCTGAATCCATGATCACGGGCCTTCTCAATCGCCATTTCAGCCGCCCGTGTGGCAACCACCTAGCCAAATGTGGAATGGCCGTCGATCTGGAGGATCCCCCCAAGGTTGCCAACAACTTCCGGCTCTGCCCTTGGATCGACAAGCCCTTCCTCAATTTCTTTCAGGCACTGGGGTATCCGAATGAGCCCATGGGAATCGTATCCCGCAAGATTGGCGTTGGCCAGGTGGTCCGCCACGATGCCGGCGTGGCCGGCCGAGGCTCCTCCAGCCTGCATCATCACATCTGTTATCCGGACAATCTGGTGTTTCGTCAATATTGGCATGGACAGCTCCTAAGAATGCAGTTCAGCGGTGACAGAGGGTAACGCCCTCAAGGTTCTGGTCATCCATATATGCGAGAGGCGTCCCGTGTTCACCTGAGGCATATTCCGTTTTGATTCGAAGCTCATTCGGCTCCAATGGCCGATCTTCATATTCAATGACTTCAATTTGATGCCCGCCTGTGTAGGCTGGTTTTCGCGGCATATTGTCTCCTTGCCGCGTCCCCTTGTTAAAAGCGGATTCCAAATTTGACCACCTCTTCCGGGCGGTCCTGGATCAGGCCCCAGACCTCGTGGAATTCATCAAGCGAAACGAGGGGCTGGATCAGGCCGGGAGCGGTCAGCCGGCCCTGACGCATCATACTCACAATACAGTCGTAGGCGCGGTACTCGTCCCAGCGCGGGAAGTCGCACGGCTTAGCACGGCTTAGGACCCATAGAACAGCCATGAGGAACGATCATCGTCAGCTGGTTGCTGTGCCATTCGCGGCCCAGCCACAGGTCCTTCGCCGGCTGACCGGCGTAGGCGCCCGCCGAACAGACTGTCCCCTCCATCCGGACAGCCCGGATCGCGGTTTGCAGCGCGGGAATTTTGCCGCTGATCTCAATCGCCGCATCCACCCCGGCACCGCCCGTCAACCGGTGAATTTCCCAGGCGGCATCCCCGGCAAAGGGATCAAGGACGTGGTGCGCCCCGAATTCAGCCGCCAATCGGCGGCGGTTCGGCAGCGGGTCCACGGCAATAACCTGTTCCGCCCCGCTGAGAGCAGCCATGCGCACCGCCAGCAAACCAATGGCTCCCAGTCCGATGACGGCCACCGCCCACCGGGCGCTGGGGCTGGAGAGGATTGTCAGGGATCCGCTCGTGAAGCTTGCCCTGCAGCGCATGCACCGGCACAAGGGACGGCGGCAGAGTCAGGCGGCGGGACTGACCTTGCCGCTGCGGCAGCGCATGCTGGAGGCGGCCGGCCACACGCTGCCCGACGACCGCAACCGCGCCATGCTCGCCGTCGCCTACGACGCGATGCTGCGCAGGTCCGAGCTGGTCACCCTGCAAGTCACTGACATGCTTGAGGAACTCAAGGGCGACGGCAGCCTGCTGGTGCGCCGTTCCAAGACCGATCGCGAGGGACGCGGCGAGATCGCGTGGATCAGTGCGGACACCGTCCGGCTTGTCCGGACGTGGCGGGACCGCGCCCGAATATCCGACGGACTGATGTTCCGCTCGGTCGCCAAGGGCGGGCGGGTCGGAAATCGTCTCCACCCCTGCCAGGTGCCGCGCATCTTCAAGTCGATGGCGCGCGCGGCCGGCCTGCAGGAAGCGCTGGTCGCGGGCCTGTCCGGGCACAGCGCCCGTGTCGGCGCGGCCCAGGACATGGTGGCCGCCGGGATCGAGCTGCCCGCGATCCTCCAGGCCGGCCGGTGGAAGTCCGTCGCGATGGTGAACCGCTACGGGGAGCGGCTTCTCGCGAAGCGCAGCGGCGCGGCGCAGCTGGCCCGGATCCAGGGGCGGAACTGAACGGCGGAAAAGGCGCATATGACATCCGGAAGCGTCCGGCGACGCGTGTCTTCCGCAGCAAGGCACATGCAGCGGCCGCGGGCACGTGAGCTGCCGCCGTGGCGGAACATCCGGTCCGGCGCGCGGATCGGCCCGGCAAGGAGGTTCCGCAGTTCCATGGACGCGGAAAGCCGGGGAACGAGCGGAAGCGCCGGGCCAGCGCCACGGCCGCAGTTAAGCGGAACCGCGCGCAGGTCCTGACCGGGCAGGACGGAAATCGCCCCAAAGTGAAAGTTTGGCGCGGCGCGGCAACGGCCGCGGCAAGGAATGCAGGTTTGCCGTCGCCGGGCCGTGATGCTTGGGCGGCCGGCGGGACGCGGCGGAGAATCAGGGGCCGAAACCAGGTCCCGTGCGCCAAACTGACACAGGTTCCGAAAATGTTATCGAGCGTGAAATCGGACGCGGCCGGCGAATCCGGCTTCGTGCATGCATGGCCCGGTCCGGGCAGGCCGATCCCGGAAAAACACGGGCAGTTCAAGGTGTTGCAAATGAGATGAGCGGAATTCCGCGTATTGCTGCAACTCCGGCGAGGCGCCGACACACACAAAGATGTTGACATTTTGTGCGCGATAGCAACTGCTATCGAGCAGTAATACTGCGCTGCGGAGTGCGGCCCGGAGCGACTCCGGTGTCGACGCAATCCGTTGTCCATGAACGATTTTTCGGACCTGATCGTCCTCTCCAGCGCCTGATCGGCGTCGTGCGCGCCCGGCAGCCTGACATCAAGCCGGCTGCGGCCCCGGGCTTATCAATCTATCACACTTATCTCGTTGTCTTGATGTCTCCGTTTTCGGTTCGTCATTGTTGGCGGTCGCGCATGGCTTGGTATCCGAGGACGGCGGCTGAAAGAATGCTCAGGCCCTGCCACAGCTTCCCGGTGCCCGGCATCGGCTGGCGTTTGCTTGGATGGAACCCTGCGAGGCCGGCGGTCAGGGTGACAAAGGTCCTGATGTCGGGATCCGGCGGCCCGCGCGGGGCCCTGAAGCCGAGGCTTGCAGCAAGGGCAAACAGGATCTCAATCTCGTCCGGCTCGACATAGTCGCCTGCCGGCTCCCGCGGCTGGTCGCGCGCCAGCCATGTCAGATCCCAGACCCGGAAGGCGGCGACGGCGTCGAAGGCGAGGCACTTGCGCAGGTCCTCGATCCGGATTCCGGTCTTCAGGGCGTGGATGAATCGCTCGATCTGCCAGCGGAGCCCGTGCCAGCACAGCGCAGCGCGCCGTCCCTCAGAATGCCGGCGACCTTGCGGAAGCCGTTTTTGTCGTTGGCGGCGATCCCAACACAGGAATGACCGGGAAGGCGGCGGTATGCAAGCGACGGGTTTTCCACAAGGATCCGCGCTCAACTTATCCACAGCCACCTCACCGGGTCACTTCTGATTTTCCGAACATACGAGGGCGGCATGATGGTTTTCGACCTCGCCGTCGGTGTGCCGGCGGCTCAAGCAGTTCACACAGCCGATCCTAATTGAACTGAAGTATTAGGTGCCATCAAGCACAACCGGCAGCAGGCCGCCGTGCCGGCGCAGCTTGCGCAGTGCGCCCCGTTTCTCGAGATCGTATGCGATGGCGGTCAGGCACTCGTCGAAGTGTTCCGGTTCGGCCCCGTCGAGCATTCTGTGAATGTGATTGTCACTCGCGATCCGTGTCAGCCGGTAGAGGGCGTGGGCGTTGGAGCGTGCCTTGTGCCCTGCCATGTCCCGCTGATGCGCAAGAAAGGACGGGCATTGGCATAAGAGGCCGACAACGCGGCCATTGCGATGTCCTGCGCGGAGTAGGTGACGTTTTCGCCGGTGCGCGGATCGGGAAAGTCTGCGCAACAGTGCCGCAGCGCTTCGAGCTGTTGCAACAGCCATTTCATGGCGCCGCAGGAATCACGGGGTAGGCTGCAAGGGAATCCTCGGAAGCCTAAATCCGGCCCTATTGCGATTTCGAAACACCTCAGAGCCTCGCCAGGCGGTGATTGGCATTACCAGAAAAAATCTGGCGGATTTCAGAATGAACGTCATTTCAAAATGTTGGCGACAGCATAATTCTAATGTGGAATCGCAGTCGGCCCGGCTCCTGTCCTGCCCGCCCCGTTCCGCGGTCCGGGAAGGCGGAAAATTGCCGATCGCAATTTGCGAGGCGGCCGCCGGATTGACGGGAAACGGCACAAACGGTTACGAACAGCGTGAATTTTACCGGGGAGAATTGTCTTGCGCGCCGTTCAAGTTGTTCAGCATGGCGAGTCCATTGCGCTTCGGGACGTTGACACTCCAGCCCCGGGGCCGGGAGAAGTTCGCCTGAAGGTCCTGGCCGCCGGAGTGAATTTCGCCGACCTGCTTCTCGCTGACGGAACCTACCAGGAAAGGCCGGCGCTGCCTTTCACCCTCGGTCTGGAAGTCTGCGGCGTTGTCGATGCCACGGGACCGGATGCCGCGCAGGTTCCGCTGGGAAACCGCGTCGCCGCCTTTACCGGGCGCGGCGGCGGCATGGCGGAGTATTGCTGCGTTGCCGCTGCCAATTGTGTGCCGGTGCCGGACAGCATGCCGTCAGCAATCGCAGCCGGTTTTCTGATCGTCTATATGACATCGCATCTTGCGCTGGCGCGCCGCGCTCAGCTGCGGTCCGGAGAGCGGCTGCTGGTCCTCGGCGCCGGAGGCGGCGTCGGACTGACGGCCGTCGAAATCGGCAATCTGCAGGGGGCTGAGGTTATTGCCGCTGCGCGCGGCGGCGCCAAGCTGGATGCCGCCCGCAGAGCTGGCGCCGATCATCTGATTGACACCGGCGCCGTCGATCTTCGGGAGAGGGTGAAAGAGTTGGGAGGCGCGGACGTGGTCTACGATCCGATTGGCGGTAACCTGTTCAAGGAGGCCATGCGTTCGGCAAACCCGGAGGCCCGGCTACTGACGATCGGATTTGCATCCGGCTCAGTTCCGCAGATTCCCGCCAACATCCTGCTGGTTAAGAATCTGAGCGTGGTTGGGGTCTACATGGGCGGCTACAACAAGTTCAATCCCGCGGTTCTGACCGACAGCGCCGCTACGCTCATGAAATGGCGCCGCGAAGGGCGAATCCGGCCTGAGATCGGCGGCGAGGTCGAACTGGAAAGGGCCGCCTCGGCTTTCGACATGCTGCGCAGCCGGCAGGCGGTCGGCAAGCTGGTTGTCCGCGTGGCGCCCGGATAGCGCATCCCTTCGGCGGGACGGCCGCCCGCTGGCGCCGCGCCGCAGGCGCTTCAAATACTGTGCCGCGGCGGCGGACTGCCCGCCAGAGAGTCAGGATCGGCTTCACAGCCGCGGCTGCGCCTGACCGGACGCGCGCTGTCTCGGGAAATACCATCTTGCGCTGGCCACCCTTAGTCTCCATATAGTCAGCGAAGAGTGGCAAAGGCAGCCATGAACTTTCCGGAGAAAACAATGAAACAATACATCAATGTCAGGCGCACGGCTGCCAGCACGGACAGAGCGCTGATTGACGAGGGCCTGCGCGCCCATATGAACAGGGTCTACGGCTACATGTCAGCAGCCATGCTGACCACAGGCGCCGTCGCCTTTTTCGTGGGAAACAGCCCTTCGCTGTTGCGGGCGATCTTTTCAACCCCGCTGCAGTGGGTCGTGATGCTGGCACCGCTCGGAGTCGTTTTCCTGCTTGCGGCGCGTGTGCACAAAATGTCGCTCGTGTCAGCTCAGACCGTGTTCTGGGGATTCTCAGCCCTGATGGGACTGTCGATTTCCTACATTTTCGCGGTCTATACCGGCTTCTCCATCGCGCAGACCTTCCTGGTCACCGCAATCGCGTTCGCCGGGCTCAGCCTGTACGGCTACACAACCAAAAAAGATCTGAGTGCGATGGGATCGTTCCTGATGATGGGTTTGATCGGGGTGATCGTCGCCTCGATTCTCAACATCTTTATCGCTTCCTCGGCGCTGATGTTCGCGATTTCGGTCATAGGAGTGCTGGTGTTCGCCGGTCTCACCGCCTACGACACGCAGAATATCAAGAACACTTACCTGCAGATGGCGCATACCGGGAATTCTGAGTGGCTCGGCAAGTCCGCCCTCATGGGCGCCCTCAGCCTGTATCTCAATTTCCTGAACATGTTTCTCCTGCTGCTGCATCTCTTCGGGCAGCGCGAATAGAGAAAAGAGCGAATCGCAAAACGCAAACGGCCGGATTTTCCGGCCGTTTTTTTTCGGTGGATGAGGTCTGCCGCCGTCAGGCGACGCCTGCGGCAAGGCTACTTGATCTTGCCTTCTTTGTATTCGACGTGCTTGCGGGCCACCGGATCAAATTTCCGGACAGTCATCTTTCCGGTCATCGTGCGGCCGTTTTTCCGCGTGACGTAGAAGTGGCCGGTGCCTGCGGTCGAGTTTAACCGGATCTTGATCGTCGCCGGCTTTGCCATTTCCCATTCTCCGCTCTGGTGCTCGTTGTTCCGGCATGTGGCCGTTCGCCACTGCCGGACGGCGACAATTCACGGAAATTCCGAAAATGTCAAATCATGATTGAAAAGTGAAGCGGGGCGCGCGGATGGCCTGTAAGCCGGTTTCTGTCCAGAGAGAGCATTCTCTCGTGGATGGCCATTCATCTGCCCGCTGCGTCGCCGCGGCGGTGTAGCTGCCTACCCGGGTCACATTCGCCAGGACTGGCAATCGGCAGCGCCGAGCGTGACCTCTATTCGGCATTGATCCCGGCGGGGCTTGCCGTGCCGTTTCCGTCTCCGGACCCGCGGTGGGCTCTTACCCCACCGTTTCACCCTTGCCTCCGGCGAGGCGGTCTGATCTCTGTGGCGCTTTCCCTCGGGTTACCCCGGCCGGGCGTTACCCGGCGCCGTTGTCCTTATGGATACCGGACTTTCCTCACGGGCCGCAGCCCGCGCGGCCATCCAGCCATCCGCGCGGCACCGACCTAAGCGCCGCCGGCGCGCGGGTCAAGCTCAGATGTGCCAAACCGTGCCGCCAGGTCCATTGCCGAAGCCATATCGCCGCCGGTCAGCGGACCGCTCCGCCAGGGTGCGAAACGCATCCGGAACGCGGCCAACAGTCGGCAAGCATCCCGTTGCATACCTTCCGCCGGTGCCGCCGGAAATCCAAATCGGCGGGCGGCGGCGGCGAACGCCGCCGGGTCAGGCGGATGGAGACGGCCGCTGCTTTCCGGCCAAACCGCGAGACCTTGCCTGGCAAGCCGTCGCCAGTCGAATCTCGGACCCGGGTCGGACTTGCGCCCGAATGCGAAATCGGAATGGCCAATGACCCCTTCGGCAGGGATGTTCCAGCGGCTTAGGATTTGTCCGAGCAGTTGTTCCAGAACAGCCATCTGAGGCTCAGCAAAAGGCCGGTCGCCCGGATTGTCGAGTTCAATTCCAATTGACCGTGAATTGATGTCGGCCCGTCCGCGCCACTCTCCCCGGCCGGCGTGCCACGCGCGTTCGGACTCGGCCACCAGCTGATACATTTCACCGTTTCCGGCGATCAGATAGTGTGTGGAAACCTCAAACTCCGGCGCACAGAGCCGCGCCAGGGCGTCCTCGGCGCTGGCCATGGCCGTGTAGTGAAGCACCACCAGCTCAGGCCGGGCTGAATCTCTCCTCTGTCCGAAATTCGGCGATGGACGCCAATGCGCGCCCGCACAATCAGCGCTCAATTGAGCATGCTGCGATAAATGTACGGCGTCCAACCGCAGGCGAAGCCGTCACCGTCCGGATCGATTCTGAGTTCGTCCTGCAATGGTCCGCCGGCATCCAGAAACGCCTGCTGTGCATCAAAATCGTCCGAAAACTCGGCGCAATATTCCTCGGTCGTGAATCTGGCGAAAAACGTGCCGTAGCGGTCGTAGATTTGACTGCCGACCTCGTGGTTCGTGCTGAGCGCAAAGTGCGCAACATTGGCTTTACCCTGTCTTTCCGGAAGGTCAGCGGGTTCAAACACTTTGCGGTTGGCAATCTGCAGCCTGCGGCGCGCAGCATCCGACTCGATCGTCTCACGGCTTGAAACCGCTGCAAAATCCTGTTCATCCGACAGCGCGTTCGGGTCTTGCTGCGCCAGCGCTGCCGGCTGCGCCTCGGCTGAAACGGTTTGAATCTCCACCGCGGCGGCGGTGAGACCCGACCGCTCCAAAGGCCCGGCGCCGGCCAAACCGGCCATAGTCAATTCCGGCGCCGCCGCGTTCACAGGCGCACCGATAACCGCCGTCTCTGTTGCCGCCGGCGCCGCGGCAAGATCCAGCTGGGCGAGGACGGATCGGCCGAATTCCGACTCCTCAGAGATTTCCGGTAAAGCGGGACCGGTCGCCTGCCTGATGTTGTTCAATGCGGCTGCGACCGTTCCTGCCACACCGCTCTCTTGACGAACATCATATGCCATGCGCGCCTCAAATGGCGCGCTTTTGGCCGCTGCCGACGCGGCTGTTTTCACAACTCCAGTCGCGGGCTGCGGCGATTCAGCGACCGCCGGCCCCTCAGCGGGATTGTCTTCAGCGCATGCCGCTACAGCTGCCAGCAGCGCGGCGGCGGCACACTTCCTGCATGTGCCGGCGAACCCATTTTTCTGCATCGATTTACCACCATTTTTTTGGCTTTTGTTTAAACTCCAGCGCTGCCTCAAGCGCCTGTGCGCAGTTCAGTAGCTCTCCTTCCTCCCACGGCCTTCCGATCAACTGCAGTCCCAGTGGCAATCCGCTCGAGTCCAGCCCCGCCGGGACTGCCACACCCGGTAAACCGGCCAAATTGACCGTAACAGTGAATACATCGTTCAAATACATTTTTACCGGGTCTTCGTCTCCCATTTCCCCGATGCAGAATGCCGAATTGGGAGTCGCTGGTGTCAAAATTGCATCAATTCCGGAGTCAAACACCGTCTCGAAGTCCTGTTTGATCAGCGTCCGCACTCTTTGCGCACGACGGTAGTAGGCTTCGTAGAATCCCTGCGACAGGACGTAGGCTCCAATCATCACCCGTCGTTTGACTTCCGGGCCAAATCCTTCGGCGCGGGTCTTCTCGTACATCTCGGTGATGCCGTCGCCGTCGCCAAGACGCGCGCGATAGCCGTAGCGGACGCCATCGTATCGGGCCAGGTTGGACGATGCCTCCGCCGGGGCAATGACGTAATAAGCCGGCAGCGCATAGGCGGTGTGCGGCAGCGAGATATCGACAAGCGCGGCGCCGGCGTCCTGCAGCAGTTTGGCACCGCGCGACCATACCCGGTCAATCTCATCCGGCATTCCGTCAATCCGGTATTCGCGCGGAATTCCGATCTTCCTGCCGCGGATGTCGCCATCCAGCATGGATTCAAAATCGACAGAAGGGCGGCGGACGGAAGTCGAGTCTTTCGCATCGTAGCCGCACATCGCCTGCAGCATGATTGCGGCGTCGCGCACAGACTTGGTCATCGGTCCGGCTTGATCGAGCGACGATGCAAAGGCCACGATGCCCCAGCGTGAGCACCGGCCATAGGTCGGTTTCAGGCCGACAATGCCGGAAAAGGCCGCCGGCTGGCGTATGGAGCCGCCGGTGTCGGTGCCGGTTGCGCCAAGGCAAAGATCGGCGGGCCACAGCCGCCGCCGAACCGCCGGAGGACCCGCCCGGCGTACGCTTCCTGGCCGATCCCTTAGAACGCCAGGGATTGACCGCCGGGCCATAGACCGAATTTTCGGTGGACGATCCCATCGCGAACTCATCCATGTTCAGCTTGCCGAGCATGACCGCCGAACTGTCGCGCAGATTTTTTGTGACAGTGGATTCATAGTTGGGAACGAATCCGTCGAGAATCCGTGACGCGGCCTGGGTCGGCGCGCCTTCTGTGCAAAACAGATCTTTGATGCCGATGGGAATGCCGCACATCGGAGGCGCGTCGCCGCCGGCCAGCCGGCGGTCCGCTTCCCGCGCCCGGTCGATCGCGATCTCGGCGCTGAGGTGACTGAAGGCATTCAATTCCGCGGCCGCTTCGATCGCTTCGATACAGTCCGAAGCCAGCTCGCCAGCCGAATACTGCCGGTCGCGCAGCCCCCTCTGCGCCTCGTCGATCGTGAGACTGTTCAAACCGCCGTTCATTCGACAACTTTCGGCACAACAAAGAATCCTTCGCGAACGGCGGGGGCATTCGACAATACCCGGTCACGGTCGCCGCCGGTCTCGACCCTGTCGGGTCTGCGCTGCAGTTTCATCGGCGAAACCGATGACATCGCGGGAACATTCTCGACATCGACCTCACCCAGCCGTTCCATGAATTCTAGGATCGATGACAGCTCTTTGGCGATTCCCGGAAGCTCGTCCTTGGTGACGCGGATGCGCGCGAGATGCGCCGCTTTTCGGGCATCTTCCAGATCAATTGACATGTCTTTCTCCTGCCTCGCATCCGGCACCGCGACGATCCGCATTGGCCTCGGAATCGGCCAAGTGCTGTGTAAGCGTCCGGATCATCCACGCAAGCATAACGGCATTCAAAATGTGCCACATGAAATGCGTGCCCAAAGGAAATGAACCGCAGATTGGATCGTCGAGCCAGCGGAAAAAAATGGAACCGGACAACAGCGATGCCCCGATAAACAGATGTGTGGAAACGCGTCTCAGGCGCCCTCGCACCACGAAACCGTAAACAAAGATGAGAAGTGCGATCGGAACGTAGGCGGTCGAGCCGCCAATCCAGGGTATGACTTCCGAAATCGCCGTCGCCGCCAGCCATTCGTAGGGAAAGAACAGAAGCGTGACACCGGTCGCGTAGAGCGGGCGCAGCCGCATGAAGTGGCGATTTGCAGCATACAGATAGGTCAGCACAAACAGCGCGATCGGCACCACATCAGCAATCGCCGTCAGCCGGTTGGCAAATGTGTGAAAAAGGCCCGAACCGACCCCGATCGTGAACAGCAGAACGCACAGAACAACGGCGAGCGGGTGGCGGCGCGTGTCGGGCCTCAGGAACATGACGATCGCGGCAACAATGAACGCAATATTTGTCACCGCATTCCAAGGCTCCGCCCAGAGGCCGGGTCCGAGCCGTTCGCAATAGCCGTCTATGTAGGCATACATTTGACCGGTTTCACTCCGCTGTGCTGGCGTTACCGCGATCTACCGTGAGACAGCGGTTGGGACGGTTCATTAGGCGGCGCCGGAATCGGGACTGTCCGGCAGCCGGGACAAATAGTCTCTCTGCGGTTCCTTCACAATGCGGCGGCCGGTCGGCGCCGGGCAACCGGCGGCGGGGCGATTCCATTGGTCAGTCTTTCGACCGCAGCGCAGCGAAGAACCGTTCCAGCAGCTGCGTCGCCTCGGCTTCTGCGATTCCGGAATAAACCTCTGGACTGTGGTGACATTGGGGGTGGTCAAAGATCCTTGGGCCTGATTCGACCCCACCTGACTTCGGGTCGGATGGTCCGAAATACAGCCGTGCAATCCGCGCCTGCGCGATTGCCGCCGCGCACATTGCGCAAGGCTCAAGCGTCGCAAACAGGCTGAAGCCGTTCAGCCTTTCACAATTGGCGGACCTGCAGGCCATCCGTATTGCGAGGATTTCCGCATGTGCGGTCGGATCCTTCAACTCACGCACCCGGTTTCCGGCAGCCGCGACCAACCGGCCTTCGGCATCGGCAATCGCTGCCCCGACAGGAATCTCTCCGCGTCTGTAAGCCTTGCCGGCCTCTTCAAGTGCAGCGCGCATGTGACCGAGAAACGGGTTGCCGGTTCTGTTTTCCGCAGTCAATCCCATGGCATTTCCTTGTGTCGGCCATTTCTCCCGCGGCCCGGCAGCGTCCCCTGCCGACGAAAAGGCATATCCGTATTCCCGGCCTGCCCCAACGGTCTTTGCGTATGGCGCAGAACGGTCGCCGGCTGTATTCACGCGGCGATGTCAGAAACCGAACACACGGGTCAAAGAGTGGCGAAGGTTTTGGCCCGCGCCGGCGTCGAATCCAGGCGCGGCGCCGAGCGCATGATTGTGGAAGGACGCGTCGCCGTCAACGGTCAGGTGATCGGAAGCCCGGCGTTGAACGTCACTGACAATGACGCGATCTACGTTGACGGCAGGCCAATCCCCCGCAGTGAGCCGTCGCGCCTCTGGCGGCATCATAAGCCGGTGGGACTGATCACCAGCGCCCGCGACGAGAAGGGCCGCATCACTGTGTTTGACCGCCTGCCGCCGGACATGCCGAAGGTCATGCCGGTCGGCCGGCTCGACTTGAATTCTGAAGGGCTGCTGCTGCTGACCAATGACGGCGGGTTGAAACGGTGGCTGGAACACCCTGCCGCCGGCTGGCTGCGAAAATACCGGGTGCGGGCGTTCGGTGCGCCGGATGAAAAACTGCTCGCTGAGCTCAGGTCCGGGACAGTTGTGGACGGAATGCGGTTTGGGCCAATCGACGTCGAAGTCGACAGCCGCAAGGGCGCCAACACTTGGTTCACGGTCGGTCTTCGCCAGGGCCGCAACCGCGAAATCCGGCGGGCGATGGAATCTGTCGGGCTGAAGGTCAACCGGCTCATCAGAATATCTTTCGGACCGTTCCGGCTCGGCGACCTGAAGCCGGGCGAGGTTCAGGAAGTCAGGCGGCGTGTTCTTCGCGACCAGATCGGCGCGTTCGGGCGGCTCGAAGGCGGGCGGAAACCGGAGTTTCGGAAACGGCATAGACGCAAAGTGAAGTGATGGTTCTGTTCACCATACAAAACCTGATCGGTCTGACCGCGATGTGTGTCCTCCAGGCGGTCTTCGGTTTCGGCAGTCTTCCTTATGGTTCGGTTGCATCGCGCCGTGTTCCCGCCCCGCATCGGCGCAGCGTCCGCTGCGGGGGATTGCCCTGCATTGTCTGATTGCCCGCCTGCTGGATCATCTGCCGGAGCCATTCTATATTCTTGATATACCGGGAATTCTGCGGAAAGGCGTCAACTTCGAACGGTTGTGTTTCTGCTTGGCAGCGCTTTCCTTGTCTATCCCGCCGTCTTCGAGATCGTTCACATGCTGCGATTCGGCGAAGGCGCGCCTGAGAATGAAAGAAGCGGTACGAAATCGGCCATCGGGGTGATTGCGACCATTGTGGCGATGCATCTGAAATTCAGTTTCGGTTCGATTCTTTCGGAGATTGCCGTCACCGGGGTGGCGCTGTTTCTGGTGGAAATCTTTCAAT
The DNA here is from genome assembly GCA_965221935.1 of Paracoccaceae bacterium. GTDB lineage: Bacteria > Pseudomonadota > Alphaproteobacteria > Rhodobacterales > Rhodobacteraceae > JAPOXR01. The sequence continues at coordinate 352,785 of CBDCSZ010000078.1, read as the reverse complement.
CCATGTACCAGCGGCGGCCTGCGAAAGCGGCGAGAACGCATCCGTTCAGGGCTGCCGGCGAAGGATTACAATTGGAGTGAGTGCGTCTTATGCGTCTGTCTGAATACTTCAGGACTGCAATCGCGCAGTTCGGTCCAACTTGCCTGGCTGTGCCGTTGGCGGCGCTGGCGCTGACGGGCTGCGACGGTTTTGCTGTCCCGACGGCGCCTGCCTTGGTGAAACACTCGCCGGAAGACGCCTGGGCACGGAATGCCTACGAGACAGTTCAGTCCAGACTGCTGATTAAAGGAGAACTGCAGCGCGGCGCCGACAAGAAATTCACCGCAACCCCGGCGGAATTGGCGGCGCAGTTTGTCGAACTTTCTTTCGGTTCCGGAGACGACGCAATCCTCCAGAGATGGTCCGGTCCGGTCCAGATTGCTCTCCGTTTTGGCGACTCCGTGCCGCTGGCGACACGCACCAAGGACCGTGCGGCCGTCATCTCACTGGCGTCGAATCTCTCGCACTATTCCGGGCGCCCAATCTCGCTGGGCAACAGACTCCCCGAGATTCGCGTGTTTGTCATGAACGCTGCCGAAATGGCGAAGATTGATGCGACAGCAAAGACGGTTGCCGGCGGGCCGGACAGTGCGAGCTGCAAATTGAGCGTTGAGACAAACGAACCGCCCGAGGCAGGGCTAAATGCTGTCGATGTCTATGTCCGGTCGGAACTCCCGGATCTCATGCGGCAATCCTGCTATCGGGAACAGATCACGCGCGGACTCGGCCTGTTTCGGGGAAAGGGGCGCAGCATGCCGTCATTGCTCTCGGAGGGACGACAGTATTCCGATCTTGGCGGCCACGATTATCTCATCGTCAGAATGCTGTACGATCCGCGCCTTGGCTCCGGCATGTCACGCAGCGAGGCGAGGCCGGCAATAGATGCGCTCGCGACCGAACTCGGAACGCCGGAAGAATAGACAAATTCACGCTCCGCGGAGAGTGGTTGAAGCGATTCCCGAACCACATTCAAGGGCGAGACCCGCATCTTTCCTCAGGGCGACCGTCCGGTTTTCATTACGCCGTCACGCAGTGTCAGTGGTAAGGTCCAGCTGTCTGCAACCTGCACAGCGCGGGTGCGGCCGTAGACCAGTCATGGACCCGCCGACCTTGCAGTGGCAGGCGCATACCCGATGGAAGTTTATGAGAACCGCATTGCCAGCGCTCGGCGCAGGGCGGGTATGGCGGCGCCGGTCGCGCGAGCCTCGATGACTGTCTGCGTCAGGTCCCGGTCCAGACGGACCTTGGAATGAAGACATGGCCGGCGGCAATCTTCCGGGCAGTGCGGATCAGTCCGGCGGACTGCACGACCAGTGCCTCTCCGGCGCGCTCGAATGTCATGACAACCTCGATACTGCCGGCAGGATGTTCAAGCCGGATGCGGGCTGGAGAGGCTGGCCTTGCTCCGGCCATGCCATCGCCGACCGTTCCCGCCTGCAGGAGGCAGGCCGCCATGCACTGTGAACCGGTGACCGCCAGCGCCGGATGGCAGTTCCAGGGCATGAAATATCTCGCGATCGCGGTCCCTCCGTGTCGCGGCGGCGCCAGCAAGCCAAACTTTGGAACAACCGAATCGGCGACATCGCCCAGTCCCATCCGCTGTCCGGCAGCGATCCGAATCTTCTCGATGCGCGCCATGAACGGGGCGTTGGCATCCAATTCATCGGGGGTCTCAATCCCGGACATGTCAAGATCGCCGGCACAGGCAATGACCATCGGCATTGCCACGTCGATACAGGTCACCGGGACGTCATCGATGACATCGACAGGCTGACCGGTCGGCAACGCTGACCTGGGCAAAGAAATAATCGACATCTGCGTCCGGATCGTTCGACCGCGAGAGCATTGCCACCTTGGTCGTGACCGCCGACCCGCCGCCAACGCCGTCGATATTGAGCGGATGACCTGAACCGACCGCGGCAAGCAGGACTTCAGCAAGCGTCTCCAAATCTTCGGGCAGGCCGGAACGGAGGAAGAATGGTCCGCGGGAGGTGCCGCCGCGCAGCAGCAGAAACGGAATCGCGGTCTGGCTCATGTCAGAGGCATGGGAAGGCGCACGATTTCCCGAACCAAGCCGGACGGAACGTCCCGTTTGAGCATGGCCGCCAAGAGGCACAAGGCGGCGATTCCGCCGCCGTTGCAGACACTCGTTCTCATCCAGCTGAGACTTGCCTGGAACCGCAAAAACAGCAGCGGAAACTCCTCCATGCAAGAACAAATCCGAGTGTCACGGTCAACAGGAGCAGACAGGCAAACCATGCCAGTGCTGGCCACAAGCCCTGCGGACCCCCTTGCCGCCTGCGCTTCCCGGTCATCAAACACCGCATGTGTTGCAGGCTTATGCCGCATCCGCACGGACAGGATCAAATGCAGAGGAGCTGCACGTAAAAAAAATCCGCCCATTTGGCCGAACCTCCGGTCTCCGAGAACGGAATGACCCCATCAACCGTCTTGCCGGAAATGTCGAGCGCGGCCGCGGCCGTTGGCTGCGGCAAAACCTTGCAGCGCCTTTGCCGCACGTTCCAGATCGCGCGAAAGTGACCGGTCTTCGGTCAACATCGGAGATTCTTTCCTGATCTCGCTGTGCAGCTGTTTTGCGGTCTTTGAAAATTGCTTGCTGCCGCGCAAATCCATCGCCTGCGCCGCGACCAGTGCCTCAAGACCGCTCAGCCGGCGCAGGCTTTCGACCAATTGGCGGAGGCGCATGGCGGTGTTTATGACGCTGCTGTCCATATCTTCGACCGACTCGCTGACCGCCGGCAGCGGAACAAGCGCCGGCTGCGCCAGCGAATAGACATCCAGCAGAAGCGCGTTGGCCGTCTTTTGAAGAGGTACCATTCCGGCGGACACGCCACCGGTCGGCGACAGGCAGCGCGGCAGTCCCGAAAGCTCAGGCTGCATCAGCTTCTGACTCCTGAGGACAGACGCCCGCGCGCAGTCGCTCAGCGCCACGCCAAGCATCCTGAGCGCGTTGTTGAGTCCGGGATTGCAGAAATTCGGAGCCGAAACGGCTTCCCTTTTTTCCGGCAGGACGACCGGGCTGTCTGAGATGCCGTTTAACTCGTCCCGCAGTACGGACGTCACCGTGCGCGCTGCATCCCACGCGGCTCCGAAAATGACGGCGACCAGCCGGAAACTGAGTGGATCCTGAATCCTGCGGACAGGCTGCCGTGAATCCTTCAGCGCGTTCCGGAACCATGCGGCGGCTGTCCTCTGGCCCGGGGCGGGACGCAGCTTGTTGATTTTTCGTGACAGTATTTTCCTGTTGGCGGCAAATCCTTCAAATGAAAGGACAGAAGCATACTGCGCCTCAAACACGCACATTTCCGCCAACCGGGCTGTCACAGCCGCCGTCGCGGCGCTTGTGCAGTGGTGATTGATGAGCGCCATCGCATCCATTTCATGCAGTTCACACGCGGACAGACCGCAGCTTCTGAGTTTCTGTTCCGCCGGAACGGGATTCTCACCCGACCAGACTTCGCCCAGCCCAATCAGCGGCAGAGCCAAATGCGCGTTCGCCACCAGGTCGCCGGCACCGATCGAACCGTGCATTGGTATCACCGGTTCCACACCGGCATTGTAGAACGCAACCAGGCGATCCAGGGTGGCGGGATGAACGCCGGACGCGCCCTTTGCCATCGATATCACTCTTGCGAGCAGCGCCGCCCTCGCAATGCCGCGTGGCAGCGGCGGACCGGCGCCGCAGGCGCGTCCGACAAGAATTCTTCGCTGATGATTCTTGAGTTCGGCCCGATCTGTCCGTTGTCCGACGAGCGCGCCAAGGCCGGTGTTCAGCCCGTAAACAGGCGTGCCCTGCTCGAGGCATGCGTCAACAGTTTGGCGCGCGTCGGCAATCAATTCGCGGGAAGCGGCCGAAATCCGAACCGGCGAACCCGAGGAGGCAAGGCACAAAAAACTGTCCGGGCGGAATTCGGTGCCGGAATCGATTTCGAATGCGTTTGCCATGTCAGTCCTGGCCATTCGCTTGTGCCGGTTATTCGTCATGTGTGTCAGTGCAGGCGAAGGCGCTGCCCGACACCCAGCATCCGCGCCTTCTCCAGCATCGCGTGCGCCAGAGCGATGTCCGACAGTGACAGACCCCGGTGCCAGAACAGAATCGTTTCCAGGTCCGACTCGCGGCCGGGCTTCGATCCGGCGGCGATTTCGCACAGTTCCGCATAAAGCGTGTCCCGGGTGACTCTACCGCTGTCGACATGCTCGCGGAACGCGCCGAACTGCCCGCCGGCCTGGCCCCAATCGTCCATGACAAATTTGTCGGCGATGTCGCTCAGCGAAAGCTCAACCGCAGACATGGTGCCGTACGGCACAACCAGCGAACCGCGCTTGATCCAATCGGTTTTGAGAAGCGGTTCGGGCTTTGAGAGCCGCGTCGCCTCGACCACGATGTCCGCGCCTTCCACGCAGCTTTGCCATCCGGAGCAGACCGTCACCTCGATTCCGGCATCCCTGCTCAACCTTTCGGCAAACGCTTCCCTGCTCTCCGGCCGCCGGGAGTGCACGCGGATCTCATCCAATTCGAACAGTCCGGCGACGAAGCGGACGTTCCAATACGCAGTTCCGCGCGCACCGATATGCGCAAGTGTTTTCGCAGAAGCCGGGGCGAGATACTTCGCGCCGAGGGCCGTCATGGCACCCGTCCGCATGTCTGTCAGCCCGGTGCCGTCCAGTATTGCCACGGGTGCGCCGTTTTCCGGATCGAACAGGGTGACAAGCCCATATTCCGAGGGTCTGTTCTCGTGGAAATTTTCAACAAAGTCTCCGACGACCTTAACGCCGGCGCGATTGATTCCGCCTCCGACCCAGCCGCGCAGCACATTGAAGTGGCCGTCAGCGCCGGCGCGCGGGCGGATATGGGTTCTCGGTTCGATCGCCGTCTCTCCCCTGCCCTGCATTTCCAGCCCGGCATTGACGGCGTTGAGAATCTCTCTGTCGGTCAGCTCCAGCGCTTCGATGTCGAAGCGGTTCAGAAAATCGACATAAACCGGTGGCGACATGCTCACATTGCCACTTTCCCGCCGCCGCCGCGCCGCCGGCTAATCTGTGATTCCCGGAAGTTCGAGTCCCTGCGCGCGGGCGCATTCGATCGCTTCCGGATAGCCGGCATCGGCGTGGCGCATAACGCCGGTGCCCGGATCGTTCCACAGCACGCGCTCCAGCCTGCGGGCAGCGGCCCCGGTTCCGTCGGCAACAATGACCATTCCAGCGTGCTGCGAGAATCCCATTCCGACCCCGCCGCCGTGATGAATTGACACCCAGCTCGCGCCGGATGCCGTGTTCAGCATCGCGTTGAGCAGCGGCCAGTCTGAAACCGCGTCGGAACCGTCGATCATCGCCTCGGTTTCGCGGTTGGGCGAAGCAACGGATCCCGAGTCGAGGTGGTCGCGGCCAATGACCAACGGAGCCGACAGTTCGCCGGTGCGCACCATCTCATTGAAGGCAAGACCAAGCCGGTGGCGGTCGCCCAGCCCGACCCAGCAGATCCTTGCCGGCAGGCCCTGGAACTGAATCCGTTGCCGCGCCAGCTCCAGCCAGCGGCGGAGATGGCGGTCTTCAGGAAACAGCTCGGCAACCTTGCGGTCGGTCCGGTAAATGTCTTCGGGATCCCCTGACAGGGCCGCCCAGCGGAAAGGTCCGACGCCTCTGCAGAACAGCGGGCGAATGTAAGCGGGCACAAATCCAGGAAAGGCAAACGCGTTCCGCAGCCCCTCGTCGCGGGCCACCTGGCGGATGTTGTTGCCATAATCGAGCGTGGGCACGCCGGCGTTCCAAAAACCGACCATAGCTTCCACATGTTCCCTGATGGAGGCGCGCGCGGCGGCTTCCGTGCGCTTTGGATCGCGTTCTTTGGCGTCGCGCCATTCGGCGACGCTCCAGCCTTTCGGAAGGTAGCCATTCAGCGGATCATGGGCGGACGTCTGATCGGTCACGATGTCCGGTCTGACTCCCATGGCGAAAAGGCGGGGAAAAACCTCGGACGCATTGCCGAGAAGGCCGACGGATTTTGCCTCTCCAGCAGCGGTCCATCGGTCAATCATGGCCAGAGCTTCGTTCAGTGACGCCGCCAGCTCGTCCAAATATCCGGTCCGGCGCCGGAATTCGATGCGCTCAGGGTCGCATTCAACCGCAAGGCAGCAGGCGCCGGCCATTGCGGCGGCCAGAGGCTGCGCTGCCCCCATCCCTCCAAGTCCGCCTGTCAGGATCCAACGGCCTTTCAGATCGCCGGCGAAATGCTGCCGGCCGGCTTCGGCAAAGGTCTCGTAGGTGCCCTGAACAATGCCCTGCGAACCGATATAAATCCAGGATCCGGCCGTCATCTGGCCGTACATCATCAGACCCTTCCGGTCGAGTTCGTTGAAATGGGCCCAGTCGGCCCAGCGCGGCACAAGGTTGGAATTCGCGATCAGGACTCTTGGGGCGTCGCTGTGCGTGGGGAAAACACCGACCGGCCTGCCCGACTGCACCAACAGAGTCCGGTCCTCGCCGAGACCGCGCAGCGAATCAAGGATGCGATCGAAGTCACGCCACGTCCGCGCGGCCCTGCCGATGCCGCCATAGACCACCAAGGCGTGAGGATCTTCGGCCACGTCTGGATCCAGATTGTTCTGGATCATGCGGTATGCGGCCTCCACCGGCCAGCTGCCACAGGTGAGTTCCGGCCCGACGGGCGATCTGACCGTCCGAACATTTCGCCGATCTGTTGTCACTGCGCACCCTCCAATCCTGGCGCATCCCCGGGCAGAAGCGCGCCTTTCTTCACCAGCGAAGCGGCGGCCTCCACTTCAGGGGCAAGATAACGGTCGTTGCCGAGGCGCGGCACTTTGTCCCTGATCGTATCGAGATGCCCGGCCAGGGCCGGGCTGGTTCTCAGCGGCGATCTGAATTCCACGCCCTGCGCCGCGCAAAGCGCTTCGATCCCAACCAGATTGTGCAGGTTTTCCGCCATCTCCAACAGCCGCCGCGCTGCGTGGCAGGACATCGCGACATGGTCTTCCTGATTGGCTGATGTCGGCAGGCTGTCGATAACCCGCGGATTTGCCAGGGCCTTGTTCTCTGAAGCGAGCGCCGCCGACACGATATCCAGCATCATGTAGCCGGAATTCACTCCGGGCGACGGCGCCAGCGACGGCGGCAGGCCGCAGGACAGCGCCGGGTCCACCAGGAGCGCCACCCGCCGCTGCGCGATGGCGCCGGTTTCGGCGATGGCCATCGCGATCTGATCGGCGGCGAAACCGATAGGCTCGCCGTGGAAATTTCCGCCTGAAATCAGTGAACCGTCCGCCAGGACCAGCGGGTTATCGGTCACCGCGTTGGCCTCGATGGCAAGGGTTTTCCCCGCCTGACGCAGCACGTCCAGCACCGCTCCTGTGACCTGGGGCTGGCAGCGCAGGCAGTAGGGATCCTGGACCCGGTGATCGTCCTTGCGGTGACTTTCGCGGATTTCTGAACCGGACAGCAGAGCGCGCAGCGTCTTGCCGACATCGATCTGCCCTTGGTGGCCGCGCAGCTCGTGGATTTCGCTGCGAAACGGCGCGGTGGATCCCATTGCCGCATCCGTTGACAGCGCGCCCGTCGTTAAGGATGTGGCAAGACCGACCCATGCCTCGAACAGACCCGCCAATGCCAAAGCCGTTGAGACCTGCGTGCCGTTCAGCAGGGCCAAGCCTTCTTTTGCGCGAAACTCCAGCGGTTCAAGACCGGCGGAATGAAGAGCCCCGCTCCCGTTCATAACCCGCCCCTCCGCCTTTGCCAGACCTTCCCCGATCATGACGGCCGCTATGTGGGCCAGCGGCGCCAGATCGCCGGACGCGCCGACCGAACCCTTTTCCGGGACCACTGGGATCACATTGCGCTCAAGCATGCCGGCGATGAGCGAAACAACCTCCCAGCGCACACCGGACGCCCCGCGCGCCAGCGAAATCAGCTTGAGCGCCAGCACCAGCCGCACAACTGGATCCGGAAGCGGCTGGCCGACGCCTCCGCAGTGGCTGAGCACGAGATTGCGCTGCAGCTGCTCAGTTTCCTCTTTGCCGATTCGAACGGTGGCCAGCTGGCCAAATCCTGTGTTGACGCCGTAGACCGGCTCATCCGACCGAGCGGCCTCGGCCACCGCCAGTGAGGCCCTCTCGACCGCTTGCCGCGCCGCCGGATCGAGGCCGCACGACCCGCCCTCATAGATCCGCCGGAGATCCAGCAGAGTTGCGTCAAGTGTTCCGATCAACATCGCCGCCTCCTGGCCGCATCCCGATGCCGGACTGCCGCGCTGCGCTTCGCCGGTCCCGTGAACATTTCGCCTGCGCTGGTCATTGGCCTCAGAACACCGCCGACGGCAGCCAGGTGGCAACACCTGGAAACAGCCAGACGAGAAGGATGCCGACAAGCTGCAGAACGATGAATGGAAGCACGCCGTGGTAAATCTGGCCGGTCGAGATCCGGGGAGGCGCCGCGGCCCGAAGGTAGAACAGGGAAAACCCGAAAGGCGGGGTGAGAAACGACGTCTGCAGGTTGATCGCCAGCAGGATTCCCAGCCACAGCGGATCATGTCCGAGCAGGATCAGGGCCGGCGCGACAAGCGGCAGCACAATCACCGAAATTTCAACAAAGTCCAAAAAGAACCCGAGGACGAACACCACCAGCATAGTAAATGCCAATGCCCCGACCTGTCCTCCAGGAAGGCTCGCCAGGATCGCGTGCACCCGATCTTCGCCGCCGAGACCGATGAACACCAGCGAAAACATCCCGGCTGCCAGAATGGTTGCAAATATCATTGCCGTCATCATCATCGTGGATGTCGCCGCCTGATGCAGCACGCGCGTCTGCCAGCTGCTCCTTGCGGCGGCGGCAACCGCGGCGGCGCCGGCGATGGATAGCAGAATAAACAGTGCCCCGAACCCCCACTCCGCCGCGCTCAGATCTGAACGCTGCATTCGGACCGGAAACAGTCCGGCGGCGATTGCCAGCAAAAGCAGAGCCGCCGCGCCGCCCAGGATCAGAGCGCGGTTGCGTCCGGCACGGAAACCTGCAAGCAGCAGTGCGCCGACAGCGCCCACAGAAGCGGCTTCGGTCGGCGTCGCCACACCGCCGAGGATTGAACCGAGCACGGCGATGATGAGCAGGACCGGCGGGGCGATGCCAACCAATATTTCCTGACCGTCCGGGGGCGGGCGATCCAAATCCGCGGGCGGCAAATCGGCGGGCCGGAATGCGCCGCGTAGCAAAATGTAGATCAGGTAAAGGACCACCAACAGCAGTCCGGGAAACATGGCCGCAGCAAAAAACTGACCGACCGACAGGGCTTCCACAACGAACTTTCCCTGTTTGTACTGCGCCTGTTGGAAGGCGTTCGACATCACATCCGCAAGGATGATGAGAAGCGTCGAAGGCGGGATGATCTGGCCAAGTGTGCCGGCTGTGCACACAATGCCGCAGGCAACGGGTGGACTGTAGTTTGCCTTGAGCATGGCCGGCAGCGCGATCAGTCCCATGGCGACAACCGTTGCGCCGACAATTCCGGTCGACGCGGCAAGAAGCGCGCCAACCAAGACCACAGATATCCCGAGGCCGCCGCGCAGCTGACCGAACGCCCGGCCCATCATGTCGAGCAGATCTTCGGCGACCTGGCTCTTCTCCAGCAGCGCCCCCATCATTATGAAAAGCGGGATTGCAATCAGAACCTGATTCGATATCAGTCCGAACACGCGCTGGCTGAAGGCACCGAGCAGACCGATGTCCATCGCTCCCGCAACCCAGCCCAGATAGGCGAACAGCACCGCTATTCCAGCGATGCCGAATGCCACCGGGAATCCCGAAAGAATGACAACGACCAGAGCGGCGAACATCAGCAGATCGAGGTAACCGCTCATTCCGCCTCCCGGCCGGCGGTCAGCCGCAGCAGCGCGGCGACAGACTGCACAATCAGCAACACACAGAATGCCGGAATCAGGGTCTTGAGAAGAAACACGGCCTCAATGCCGCCGACCGAAATCGGCCCTTCAAGAATCTTCCATGAGTTGCGCACACTCGGCCAGCTCCACCAGAGTAGCGCGCACATGGCGGGCAGGAGCAGAAACAAATGGCCGAAGATATCGATCCGCCGCCGGGTCGCCGCCGGCCAGCGGGCAAAGAAAATGTCCACCCGGACATGCTTTTCCGCCTGCAGCGCGCAGCCCGCCGCGAGCATGAACATGGCCGCATGCAGATACAAAACGCTCTCCTGAGCGGCGATCGAATTCACGCCGAAAACGTAGCGGCCGATGACGATGGCAAATTGGATGAGCACCATGGCGAGCGCCAGCCAGCGCAAGACCGGGGCCAGGCGCAGGCTAACGCTGTCAAACAGCCGCGCGAGTTTCAGCATTTCAGGCCGGAAGGCGGCAGCGCGCCGGCACATGCAGCGCGCTGTTTCCGGTTCAATATCCCATGACCCGGGCGCGGGCGTTCATCTGCCCGTTGTCAGCATAGGTCATGTAGCTTCCGACCGAGTCGCGGTAGGAGATGAAGCTCTCAGTGATGCTCCGAACGAGTTCGTCAGAGTCTTCCCGAAGCTCGGCAAACACTTCGTCCGCCGCTGCACCCATCGCTTCGATGACCTCGCTAGGGAACATTCTGACCTGCACGCCCTCGTTGGCGACCAGGTTCTGCAGTGAAGCGGCGTGTTTTGTCGTGTATTCGGTCCACACCGGATTGTAGAGGCTCTCGCAGGCCAGAGCGACCGCGCTTTTGAGATCGTCCGGAAGTCCGTTGTAGACATCTGCGTTGACCGCGCACTCTTCGGCGGACGAAGGTTCGCCGACGCCGGGCCAATAGTAGTGGCTGGCCACCTGGAAATACCCCAGCGCGCTGTCGGTCCACGGGCCGATGAATTCTCCCGCATCAAGGGCGCCGGTCTGCAGCGCCTGGAACATCGCCGGTCCGCTCAGTGCCTCGACGGCCAAACCGATCTTCGAGCACATTTCCGACGCCAGACCGGTGGTGCGGAACCGGAGACCTTTCAAATCTTCAACCGAGTTGATCTCATTCCGGAACCAGCCGCCCCATTGCGGCCCTGAATTTCCGCATAGGAACGGTTTGAGGCCGAAACGGCCATAGATTTCATCATAAAGCGACTGTCCGCCGCCGTGGTACAGCCAGCCAAACTGTTCATCAGCCCGCAGACCGAACGGCTGCGAACCAAACAGCAGGATTCCTTTCGACTTCGAACCCCAATACGCCGGAACAGCATGGTAGAGTTCGGCCGTGCCCTCGCTGACCGCATCGAAAACTCCCCTGCCCGGCACCAGTTCGCCGGAGGCAAATAGTTTCACCTCTATTCTTCCCCCTGAAAGGGTTTTGATACGATCTGCCAACATTTGCGCGGCAACGCCCGGGCCCGGAAGATTTTTGGGCCATGCGGTCACCATTTTCCATTGGCGGATATCCTGAGCCACCGCCGGAGCTGCCAATGCGGCCGCGCCGGCGCCGACCCCGGCGCCAAGAAACTGTCTTCTATCCATTGTCCCCCTCCTTCGATGTGAATGGATGACATGACTTACAGACTGTTATCGACCTGCAAAGCGGCGGCCGAACAAAACTCACCGCCAAAAACCCGCGCATGGAGCGGATTGACACCCATGCGGTAGGCAAGCTCTGCGGAGTGTTCCGCGTCCCATATCGCCAGATCGCCGCGCAGACCGGGTGCAATCCGGCCGCAGTCCCGCAGTCCGAGAGCCCGCGCCGCGTTGGCGGTCACACCTTCAAGCGCCTCACGCGGCGTGAGACCGAAAAACGTGCAGGCCATGTTCATGGCCAGCAGCAGCGAACCCAACGGAGACGATCCTGGATTCCAGTCTGTCGCCACCGCCATAGCGGTTCCGTGCGACCGGAACGCGTTAACCGGCGGCGATCTGGATTCTTTGAGCGTGTAATAGGCGCCAGGCAGCAACACGGCGACCGTTCCCGCCCGCGCCAGTGCGGCGGCGTCTTCTTCGGTTGCATATTCCAGATGGTCCGCTGACAGCGCGCCATACGAGGCCGCCAGTCTTGCGCCGCCCAGATTCGACAATTGCTCGGCGTGCAGTTTGACCGGAAGGTTCAGCGATTTGGCGCGGTCAAAGACGCGCGCGATCTGGTCCCTGGAAAACGCAATCCTCTCGCAGAATCCGTCCACTGCATCCACCAGCCCTTCTTCCAGTGCGGCATCGAGCGCAGGCAGGCAGACGGTATCGAGGTAGCTGTCGGCGCCGCTCTCGCTGGGAACCGCGTGCGCCCCGAGAAACGAGGTCCGCACCCGCACCGGCTGGCGGGCGGCCACCTCGCGGGCCACCCGCAGCATTCTCAGTTCAGTTTCCACATCCAGCCCGTAGCCGGATTTGATTTCGACCGCGCCCACCCCCTCTGCAATCAGGTTGTTCACCCTTCGCAGCGCGGACACCAGCAGCTGGCTGTCAGATTCCCGCCGCGTCGCGGCGACAGTCGAGACGATTCCGCCGCCGGCGCGCGCAATCTCTTCATAGGTAGCGCCTTCGAGCCGCATCTCGAATTCGCGGGAACGTTCGCCGCCATGCACCAGATGTGTGTGGCAGTCGATGAGCGCGGGGGTCACCAGGCGGCCGCCCACATCGATCCGTTCGCACTCGGCCGGAACGCCCGCAAGGTCTATGTCCGCGCCCGCAGCGACGATTCGCCCGTCGCGGATGAACAGGCCCGCATTTCTGACTGGTGCCTGGCCGCGGTTCTGTTCTGTCATGGCGGCAATCGCCGCGCCGGTGATCAAAAGATCCTTTGCCATCGACAAGCCTTGAATTATGTGCGTTCTTATTGAAATAAAGCAGCATCTTTTTAAATTCAACAGAAAGCGCGCTGATGACCGAAATCTTGGCCCGGCAGGCTCTCATCGCTGCGGGATGGGCGGACAATGTTGAAATTTCAATATCTTCTGACGGTCGCATCAGCCGCATCGGAACTGCCGGCAAGCGTCCCGACAAGACATTGGATCTGCTGCTGCCTGCCCCGGTCAATCTTCACAGCCACGCGTTTCAGCGGGCTATGGCCGGGCTGACAGAAGGACGAGGGCCGGATTTTCGCGACAGTTTCTGGACCTGGCGCCGTTTGATGTACCGGTTTCTGGAACAGATGAGCGCTGAGCAGGTTGAGGCGATTTCAGCCCTGGCATTCATGGAGATGCTGGAGGGGGGGTTCGGCGCGGTTGCCGAGTTTCACTATCTGCACAACCAGCCGGGCGGTTCGGTTTATCAGGATGCGGCCGAAATGTGCGGCCGGATTATTGCTGCCGCTGAAACGTCGGGCATCGGACTGACACTGCTCCCGACCCTGTACTGTCAGGGAGGATGTGACGGCCGGCCGCTGCAGGGTGGACAGCTGCGCTTTGCAAACGACGCCGATTCCTTCGCCGCGCTGCACACAAACGCCTCGGCAAAAACGGCCCGGTCAAACCATGACTGCGCAATCGGCGCCGCCGCGCACTCGTTGCGCGCGGTAGATCCGGGCAGCCTTGCAGCTGCCATCGAACGAGCGGCGGAAGGGCCATTCCACATTCACGCAGCCGAGCAGACTGCCGAAATCGATGAGGTCGCCGCGCATCTGGGCGCGCGCCCAATTGCCTGGCTGCTGGAGAATCTGCCGTTGAATGACCGCTGGTGCGTCATACACGCCACGCACATGACCGACGGGGAAACCAGCGGCCTCGCGGCGTCCGGAGCCGTCGCCGGGCTTTGCCCGATCACGGAATCGAATCTTGGCGATGGCATTTTTGCCGGTGAACATTTCTCAGAATGCGGCGGCCGTTTCGGCGTCGGCTCCGACTCCAATGTGCATGTCGACCTGTTTGATGAATTGAAGACGCTGGAATACTCGCAGCGGCTGAAGCACCAGCGGCGGGCGATACTTGCCGCCAATGGCCGTTCGACCGGCAGGTTTTTGTTTGAAGCGGCGGCTGGCGGCGGAGCAGCCGCCAGCGGCCGGGCATCTGGCGCAATCGCGGTCGGAAACTTCGCCGACTTGATCGGACTGCGGACAGACAATGAGTGGATCTGCGGCCGCGCCGGCGACGCGGTTCTCGACAGTTTGATTTTCACCGGACACGGAAGGAACTGCATTTCCGATGTTTGGAGCGCCGGGCGTCATGTGGTGCGGGAAGGAAGACATATCAGCCGCGAGCGGATTGTGGCAGAGTACCGCAAAACAGTCCGTGCCCTGGGTCAGGAGTTATAGATGACTCAGGGAACGCAGACTTGGCGCGGCGTGCGCAACAGGATTCACACATCGATACTTAACGGCGTCTACGCACCAGGGACTCAACTGCCGCGGGACGCCGACCTGGCGGCGGAAATGCGCTGCGCGCGTTCGACGGTGCAGCGGGCCATGCAAAGCCTGTCACAGCGGGGAATTGTTGAGCGGCGGCGGAAAAGCGGGACAAGAGTCAGTCTGCAGCCGGTCACCCGGGCGACTCTGGATATTCCAATCACCAGGGACGAGGTTGAATCGCGCGGCAGCCAGTACGGTTACCAATTGATCAAACGGTCAACGGAAAAAACACCGCTCGCGGTCGCCTGTGTCCTCGGACTGGCGCAGCCGACCGCCATGCTTCGGGTCCGCGCGCTGCACCTGGCCGATGGCCGCCCCTACATTCTTGAGGATCGCTGGATTTCCACCCGCACCGTGCCCGAGATCCTGACGGTCGACCTGGCAAGTGTCAGCGCCAATGAATGGCTGGTGCGCAACAGACCTATAAGTGACTGCAGCATCAGACTGTTCGCTGAAGCGGCAGACGAAGAGCGGGCCCAGTATCTCGATTGCCGGCTGAATGACGCGCTGTTTATCGTCGACCGGTCAACCTGGATCGGCAAACTGCCGATAACCAGTGTCAAGGCATCCTGCGCCCCGGGTTACCGGCTTCTGACACGCATCTGAAACAGCCGCCGGGCAGCAGAATCAGAGCCGGTCAGGCAAACAGTCTTTCAGAAACGCCGCCGCCTGGCGCAGCGCCTCATCCGCTTCCGGCATGTTGCCGGCATAGAACTGAAATACGTGCTGCATGCATGGATAAAGCTCGACCCGCAGGTTTGCATTGTCGGGCTGGGCGTCCGCCAGCCGCATGCTGTCATCCCGCAGCAGATCGTATTCGGAGGCCTGGATAAAGAGCGGCGGCAGCGCCTCAAGACTGCCATACCGCGGCGAAGCGTATGGAGAATCGGCGGCGGTCCCTTGCAGGTAATTCTCGGCCATACTCGCAAGCGCGTTTTGCGACAGAATGAAATCTTTCTCCTGTGCGCTTTCGAAAGACGCTCCAGAATGCGTCAGATCAAGCCATGGCGCGATCAGAACTGCAGCGAACGGCATCGGCTGGTCTTCGTCGCGAAGTTTCATGAGCACGGAAAGCGTCAGGTTGCCGCCGGCGCTGTCCCCGGCCAACGCCACCGGACGACCGGCGCGCGCAATCCTGTCCGCCACGACGGCCTGGCATTCCTCCAGCGCAGCGGGAAACGGCTGTTCCGGCGCCAGGCTGTAGTCAGGCAGCAGAGCCTCAGCTTGGCAGTGACTTGCGAAATGGCCAGCCATTCTGTGGTACGAATAGGCTGAATGTAGGCAAAACCCGCCGCCATGAAGGTAAACGAGTTCAAAGTCGCCGCGCACCGTCGGCGGCCCGACCCGCAAACATCTGACCCCCGCGACCGAGTCTTTGGCAAGCCTCAGCCCGGGCAGTTCGGCGGCCCTCTCATAGGAGTTGGCGCAGACTTCTCTTTCGAATTCGAGGTCGAACGGCCCGGCATGCTCTGCCTGGAACTGCCGCAGTGTCGCTTCGATTTCCAACGCCTGTTGACTTGGCATGCATTTACCCTCCGGTGTTCCTGCAGCAGCTGAATGCCGCAGTCTTCGCCAAACTTATGATAATGGGCCAAGCTTGGGCAACCGTCACCGACCGCCGCGCGGTGTCAGTCGCCGCGCCAGCCGCATGACCAAACCAAATGCATCCCGCTCTCAACGAAAATGCCCGCTGGCATGGCTGCCTGACGGCTGCGGGCGGTTAAATCCGCATTGGTTCAGCGGAGACGCGCAAAACCTGTGAACTCACCTGAAATTCGCAGAAACAACTCCTGTCCCACTGGAACAGCGCTCCGTTTTCGGGCATGCTGTCCCGGGCCGGGAAGCCTCCGCCCGGCCGGATTGGCTGAACAGCGGGATCTGTGATGGAAGAAAGAAACCTTTTCGAGCGGCTGGCGGACATCAGCCCCGGGATGGAGATCTGGTGGGATTCCTCTCCCGTTGTGTTCGGGGACTGGTGCCAAAAACTGCTCGCCAGGGCGGATCCGGCGGACCGCGGTCTGCTGCGGGCGCAGTTCGACCGGATGTTCGACAGGGACAATCCCCAGAACCAATTGTTCCGCGGCGTGACCACCAATCCGCCGCTGTCGCTGCAGGCGGTGCGGGCCGATCCCGGCCGCTGGACGGGGGCCGCCCGGGAGATCATGTCGGAGAATCCGGGCCTGGACAGGGAGGGGCTTTTCTGGGAGCTCTACAAGGCGGTCATAAAGGCCGGCTCGGAGACGCTGCTGCCGCTGTTCGAGGCCAGCGGGCGCCGGGAGGGGTTTCTCTCCGGCCAGGTCGATCCGCGCAGCGTGTTCGACCAGGACGCGATGATCAGGCAGGCCGGGGAGATCGCGGCGATCAATCCCAACGTGATGGTGAAGGTCCCGGGCTCGGCGGAGGGGTATGAGGTGATCGAGCGTCTGACCTCCAGGGGCATTCCCACCAACAACACGCTGTCCTTTGTCCTGCCGCAGCTGGTCGACTGCGCCGACAGCGTCGCGCGCGGCCTGGAGACGGCGCGGCGGAACGGCGTCGATCTGAGCCGGTGGCGGTCGGTCATCACCCATATGGAGGGAAGGTTCGGCAATCTCGGCGGGCTGAAAGACTTCGCCCGGGAACAGGGCGTGGAGCTGGCCGAGGGCGAGATCCGGCTGGCGGAGCTGGCGGTCTTCAAAAAGGCGTACAGGTATCTGGCGGACAACGGCCGGCCGAGCAAAATGCTCGCCTGCTCCCTGATCGCGGGGCCGGAGGTGAACGGGGAGAGCCGCATCTGGCACCTCGAGGAGAAAGCCGGCGCCAATGCCGTTGTGACATGTCCGCCGGCGTTCATTGAGAAGGTTCTCTTCATGCCCGGCGTCGAGAGGATAGAATTCACAGAGGGCCGGATCCATGAGGACATCCCCGCCGGGCTGATGGACAGGCTCATGCGGGTGCCGTATTTCGAGCGCGGATACGCTGAGGACGGCTACACCCGCGATGAATACAACACTCTCCCGGCGCTTCAGCGGACCGCCGAGCAATTCTCCAAAGCCACCGGCGAAATGGTGGATTTCGCAGGCAGATGCCTTGCAGAAGATGCCGGCTTGAACTAAAGCGCAAGCCGTTCTGTGGCAGCGATCAACATTGTGCAAATGGTGTCCGATTGAGCTTGACCTGCATTTCACAGCCCTGCGGCGGATGTCGCATGCCGGGATCCGGGCGATCCGCCGGTCGCGCAGGTGACGCCCGAAGAGCGTCTTGCGGCCAAAGACCTGTGCGCCTGAACGAGCGATCGCCGGAGGGGAAAGCTCAGATTGCGGGAAAAGGAGTCGCCGGCAGTGACTGAGGGCATCAGCTTCCTTGTGACGCGCGGCGGGAAGCCGTGTTCGCGGGATCAACGGCCGGCGCAGAGCCTGGCCGGAAACGGGGCGCGTTATGACTGAACGTTCCAACAGCCGGCCGGTCGTCGGCGCCGCCGTCTGGGCGGACGATTTGGAGCGTGTCGACGGTCTGTCGGCATTTCTCGTGGACGGCGACCGTGACGTGGAAGTCCGGGATTTCTTCCTGGTTGACGCCCTGCGCGCCGACTGGTCGCAGCTTACCGAAAAGGTGCGGCACAAGCTCGATGGCCATCGCGGCCGCGTCGGCATCCACGGACCGGGCAAGGGATTCAAGCTGGACGTCGAGGATCCCGACATTCGCGCTGTCGCCCAGGCGCGCCTTCATGCGGGTCTCGATGCATGCCTGGCGGTCGCGGGCAGTCCGGGGACCGGCCATATGGTGGTCCACAGCCCTTTCAGCACGTGGGACTGGCACAATTTGGACCGCGGCCCGGGCGAGCGCACGGACAAGATCGAGCGCGTCCACGAAACGCTGGGGGAGATTGTCAAGCGGGCCGAAGACGAAGGCGTCGTGATCGTGATCGAGAATGTTGAAGACAAGGATCCGCGCGACCGCGTCGCGCTGGCCCGCTCATTCGACAGCCCGGCTGTCAGAGTGTCGCTGGACACCGGCCATGCCCACTATGCGCACGTCTCAACCGGAGCGCCGGCGGTGGATTACTATGTTCGGGCCGCCGGCGCGATGCTGTCCCATGTGCACCTTCAGGACGGCGACGGTTTCGCCGACCGGCACTGGCAGATCGGCTGCGGTTCCATTATGTGGAGCTCGGTTTTCGGTGCCCTGGCTGAGTTGCCGGACACGCCAAGACTGCTGCTGGAGCTCAGGGATCGGGCGGATTTATTGCCGTCTGCCAAATGGCTGGCGGAGGCCGGGCTTGCCGATTAGGCGTGGCGTTCGGAAAACCGTTTCGCTAATCCGGCGGGGCAAGCCGGCCGCATCATCCTGATTGCCGCCAGAGAGGCGGGTTGATGCGGGACGGACCTTCCGCAGGCGCGGCGGCTCGCATCCGACACTCCGCAATTGGCGGCGACAAAATCAACAGGCTCTTATCGCAGGTCTGGGGGATCGCGACCGTCGCCCGCAATGATCGTTCGGAAGGAAGGCACAAGAGGCTGGGAGGAGTGCCCTGTCACGCTCCGACGAAGCCGGAACCCGGGATCAAGCGGCTGCGAAACGAGCGGCGCCAGCTGTTCGGCTGGCTTCTCGCGAATGACACGATCCCCACGGTTCTCTGCCGCCATGGCCTCGGTCGCCTGGAACGGCATGGTCTCGTCCGCAGGAAAAGCGGGAAGGTGAGTTCACGCCCGGCGACCGGGTGCAACTCGCGATGGTGCGCATGGCAATGTCCAGCGATCGCCGCGCGGCTACTTCCCGCAGCCTTTTGCCATTGAAGCGGCGAGCTGCAGGAAATCCTGGATCAATGGCCGGTTGCGGCGCGATTTCAGGCAGATGATATAGGCGTAAGTGAACATCTCGGAATCCGTCACCCGCAGCGGTCGCAGCTCTGGATGTGGCGCGAATTCCGTCTCGGAAATGACGCCGATGCCAAG
Source organism: Paracoccaceae bacterium (assembly GCA_965221935.1). Classification (GTDB taxonomy): domain Bacteria; phylum Pseudomonadota; class Alphaproteobacteria; order Rhodobacterales; family Rhodobacteraceae; genus JAPOXR01. Next base: position 333,493 of record CBDCSZ010000078.1, on the reverse strand, counting down.
CCCGCGGATGATCGCCTCACGGAGACCCTCGCGGCTCTCGATCTCAAAGACCGATTCCTGCGTCACGCCTCGCGCGGCGGCGGCGCTGTTGAAGGCCGCCTGGGTGGTGGAACTGGCGGTGCGGAAGATCATGTCCTCGCCCTCCAGTTCCTTCAGGAGAATACCGCGTCTCCGCGCCAGCCTGTGTCGCCGGTTCACGACCACGAAGATCCTGTGCCGGCTGTAGAACGCCGAATGAATGGCGTCGCTGGCACAGTCGCGTCCGACAATTCCGATGTCGGCATTGAACTCCTCCAGATCGTTCATGACGTCCTCGGTCAGCCCAAGGCGAACAGTGCAATTGATGCCGGGGCGCTGCTCGCGAAAGACCACAAGAAGTTCCATGACATCATAGGGACCGACGGCGCTGAATCTGAATTCGCCAGTCTCGAGATTCTTGGCCGAATTGAGAAAGGCGATAGCTTCCTGCGTATGGCCGTGGAGGTCGTGAGTGATACGATGCAGGGTTCGGCCCGCCGAAGTCAGCCTGATGGATCGACCCTTGCGGCGGAACAGCTCAACGCCGAACCGCGCTTCCAGCTTGCCCACATGCGATGAAACGGTCGGCTGCCCCACGTTGAGATTCTGCGCCGCACGGGTGAAGCTGCCCTCGGTCGCGACATGATGGAACGCTTCGAGCCACTTTTGATACATTGATCACATCAATGAAATGTTGGCGTTTTCCAATATTACCAGACAGCAGACCGAATGCCAGCCTGCCTTGAATTCGAGCCCAGCGGGGACACGGAACCGAAGGCGTGAAGATGGCCTGCCGCCGAACCGAACCGAACGGCATCATCTTGCTGCGTAAAACAGCGCGCTGGACGGATGCTGACGATCCGAACATCCCAATTGTCGGTTTTCCGGGATCGTTCACCGACAACTCCGGGTCCGGTTGTTGCCATGCCAGTGACAAGTATGAAGCAGGCCCTGCCGCATGCCATCGCCGGCGGCACTGGTGTGGCAGCGTTCAATCCGGTTGACCGCAATTCTGCAAGGGCCAGGGTTGACGCCGCAGCGGCGCGGGACACACCGGCGACTCTGCGGACCTCGGTGAAGACAGTCAAGCACTGGGGAAACGCGGTCTGCGCCGGATGGGCCAAGGAACTGGCTGCTGACACTTTTGCGTATTCGGACGCGCAGCGCTGCCGTGTGAAAAGCGGCCGTTGGCGCTTTGCGCAGCGCCTTGAAGTCAGGAACAACGCAGCGCGGGACAATCTTGCCGTTCGCTGCGGTAGCCCTGTCCTCAGCAGGGCTATACCGCCACCAACCCGAATACGTTCTGCAGGAAGAACAGTCCGAAGAAGCAGATCAGACCGGCGGCCACGGGCGTGACGATCCAGCCGACGACGATACGGCCCAGCACCGACCAGCGGACGCCCGCCGCGCCCTGCAGGATCGAGATGCCGACCACTGCGCCGACCACGGCCTGCGAGGATGAGACCGGCACCAACGGGATGGTCGGCAGGCCGAGGCCCGACAACCATGCCTCCAGCCCGCGCGAAGCGAAAATGAACAGCACGATCGAGTGCGACAGCACGGCGATCAGGGCAGAGGTGGCGGAGAGCCGGCCCAGGTCGTGGCCGACCGTCATCATCACGCCACGCGAATAGGTGAACACGCCGAGCGCGACGGCCAGACCGCCGAGCAGGAACAGTTGCTGGGTTGAGGAAACGACAAATCCGCCGATCTGCAGCGCCGCCAGCGGCCGCACCGGGATAAACACGCCGACCACGTTGGCGATATTGTTGGCGCCAAGCGAATAGGCCCCGAACGCCCCGGCGACGATCAGCGCCAGCCTTGTGTAGGCGTCGGCCATGACCATGTGCAGCCTGACCCTTCTGGAGGCGAATCTCAGCGACTTGAACAGGATCACGGCGATGATCGCCGCCAGAACCGGACACAGCACCCAGGTGCTGAGAATCTTGGTCAGCGTAGAGGCGTCCGTCGGGCTGGTTGAGAACAGGTTCCAGCCGATGATCGCGCCGACGATCGACTGCGATGTGGAAACCGGCAGGCCCGACTTGGTCATCAGGTAAACCGCTATGGCCGCCGACAGCGCGGTCATGAAGGCGCCTGGAAGGGCCGAAATGGCGCCGAGTTCGCCCAGAGTCTGCGAAGTGCCGGCGCCGGAAATCATCGCGCCAAGGATGACAAACAACGAGCAGATGATGGCGGCTGTGCGCCAGGACACCATTTTGGTGCCGACCGCGGTGCCAAACACGTTGGCGGCGTCGTTGGCCCCCAGCGCCCAGCCCAGAAACAGACCGCTGGTGAGAAAAATCAGGACGAGCGGGTCCAAGGTGCCTAGACGAGCCGTTTGATCGCGTAGATCGCAAGGCGGTCGGCCACGTCTTCGGCCACGTCCGCCACCGCGTCGATCTGTTCGACGAACTCGCGCAGATGAATCTTGCGCGCCAGATCAAGGTCGGACCCGAAGATCGCCTTTTTCAGATTGGTGCTGATCACGTCGGCTTCGCGCTCATAAAGCACGACCTTGTGGTTGTAGGCCGGCACATCGTGCGGGCTGCGGAAGAACGCCCGCCCGCCGAGCACCAATTCATCTGCCGCCTTGACCACCATGTTGGTCAGCTTGCGGTATCCGCTGTTGAATTCTTCGGGTATATCCGGCTGTTCGATGGCAAATGACCACAGTGAGCCCTCAAAATGCGTCAGGAGCTGATCAATGGTTTCGATCAGCCCAAGCACGTCGCCGCGGCTGTCCGGAATCAGGGTGCGTGAATAGAGATGCTTTTCGATGTCTCGGCGCAGTTGATCGGCCTCGGATTCCATCGCATTGACCCGATCCAGACGTTCCTGAAATTCATCGTTCATGCCTTCGCGCAGGTACAGGCGGACCGCTAGACGGTAGACCACCGAGGATTCTGACACTTTGTCAAAGAAACTGTCGATCTGCTGTTCGAGCTGTTTGGTTCTGCGGAACAGTTGAAGTTCGGCTGCCACGCCTTGCACCTCAGGCTATTTTTCAAAATTTTGCCGTTGACAGGCAAATACATACCAGACGCGGGGAAACTTCAACCTCAATCCCTGGAAACGAGCGGATATGTGGGCCAGACGCGGAGCCGCTCAAAGTGGCTGAGAATTTCGAGCCTGTGAAAAAACCAGAACCGGCCTCGAGAAATTCTCTTGTGCAGGACTGCCCGAACGAGACTGCGCTCTTGGCTGAAGCGGTTGTGGACAGGCGTGTGAAGTGAGACAGATTTCTGCAAACTTGGCGTCCGCCTGAAGGGTTGCATTGCCCGTTTTCGTCGGCATGGAAGGTCTTGGGATTTCAACGCAAGAATTGCGCCAGTGTGTCCACAAGTGTGAAGTTCAGAACAGCCCAGATCGCGCGGCGCTTCCTTGTGGGTTGGACAGCGATCAGCGGCCAATACCTCATCATGGCCGAGCCGGCGCATCAATTCACTGAGCGGTTTCCACGCGGCGCGCATGTCTCCTTGTGACGAGGCTTTCCAATTCGCCTTCATGGTCAATGGCGCGCCAGAGACAGCGGCGCTTTCCGTTGATCTTCATAAACACCCCGTCTGCATGCCAGCGCCAATTCGTGATCGCACGGAGCTTCCGGAAAGGTCTCCGACGGTTGCCTGATGCTGACATTGACCCGAACCGGCTCCACCGAAACCGATTGTTTTCATGGCTCACGCCGATGTCGATACCCCGTTCACGCTGGAAATCTTCTAACGTTCGAAGCGAAAGCGGAAACCGGACACACATCGTCACGAACACGCGGACGCTCTCAGGCGCCGTCATAAATCTACGAAATGGGCTGCGTTTTTGTCATCCAGCGAAGCTATTGGACCGCCCTGCCCGCCTCAACCGATTTTGCTCTGACAGCGCTTACAAACCATCGACGGACGAGCAGTGGCGCCGGCAGCGCCGAAGGCCGCGTTATGGACGCGCGGAGCGACCCGGGATGAACCCGCAAGCCCGCTGCCGTTGCCGCCGGTTGTTTCTCGCCTCAGGCCGGACCTTCGTGGATTCCGGCAAGAGGCGGTGGATTCCAATACCGTCAAAGGTGTTCGAAACAGCATTCCGGAGTCTGTTCCGAACCGATGCAAACCGCCGCCGCGGCACCCGATCCTGCTCCGGCTTCGCGCGCCGGTCGACACAATCGGGGAAATCGACATCAAGACATTCCAAAATCCAGCACAAGAATCTCATATGTGTGTGAGCAAGCACAGCCCATGGGCGGCGGCGGGTCAAGACAGGCTTCGACGGCGGATCGATCGCGTCGGGCGCCGGTGCCGTGCTTTCACACAAACTCGAGACCCGCTTCGGCACCGTCTTCCGCCTCGGGGCAGCTTATCCGGCCACGGTTGGCAAAAAAGGGTCTCCAGCAGCGGCGCGGCGGCGCGGAACCGAGCCATTCGTGCACAGGTGTGCCTGCTCAGACACATATGAACTTTTTCGGGCGGCGCCGGGGGTCTTGGAAACCGGAGGGAGGGCGCAGCCCGACCGGAGGGTCCCAAGACCCCCGGATCAGATTTTGACTTGCCCTGAGGGGCGGGGTTCTCCATCAGTTCGCTTAGACGATGAAACCGAAAAGGAGAACCCCAATGCAAGTTTTCGGCTTGCCCGGCCATGTTATCAGAAACGCCGCCCGCGCGTCACGGCTTTTGTCTCAAACCGACGCGGGAACCCGCATGCGGTCCGGTCTCGTCCTCCGCCGTCGGCGTTCCGGTGTCCACGCTGCGCCGCTGGGAAAAGCGGCCGGAGCTGGGGCGCCGGCTTGAGAGCCGCGTGCGGGAGCTGCGCATGCGGTTCCCGGCCTGGGAGGGGGAAGATCGCGGCGGCGGTGCGGAATCACTGACACCCTCACCGAAAAAGACTGCGGCCCGGCCTTGACCGTCAGACACTTCACCGCCGTCGACCGCATCTCGCGCTGGAGCTGCGGCATGCCCGCCGCGAACGCGACCGCGGCCAGCGCCGCCCGCTTCCTCGACAAGCTGGTCCGTGAAGCGCCGTTCACAGTCGAGGCCGTGCAGGCCGGCGGCGGATCCGAATTCATGGCTGAGTTCGAGGCCGCGTGCGGAGACAGAAACATCACCCTCGCTGTCCTGCCGCCGAAGTCGCCGAAACAGAAGGGGAAGGTGTCATACTGCGCTCCATTGCGTTGTTGCGGACAAACTTGAGGTTTTCCGGTGCGTTTTCCGGCATTTCCTGGCCGGTTCCGTGTGCGGAATGCCTTTCCGGCATGCCGGTTCCCTGCCGGGGAATCAAGCCGGGTGACCGCGTGGCGGTCATGGCAGCGCCCTTCCCGGGGTCTGCGGGAGACCCCGCGTCGGCGGCGCTGCGGGCCCGGGCTCCGCGCGGCGCTTGAACTTGTGCCTGTTCTTGACGGGCGGATTGTCCGGGATCTCGAACAGGCGCCCGTTCCTGTCGTTCCACGGCGTGCCCGCGAGCAGGCCGCTCAGGCGCCAGTTCTTGACGGTCCCCGGCGCGACGCCGAGCCGTTCGGCCAGTTCGCCGCGGGTCAGCAGGCCGCGTTCGCGCAGCCTCCGATATCTCGTCTTCAGGCCGTGGTTCCGGCGCACCCGCTGGACCCGCCGCGGGTCGAAGGGCTTGCCGTGTCCGGTCCGCAGGCCCCGCTGATTGAGGATCTCCGCGATCTCCCCCTCGCAATGATCCTCGAGCAGCGCGTCGACCGCCTCCACGACCGCGCGCGGCGTGGCGTGGAGTTCGAAGAACGGCAGGTCAGGCGGAATGGCGATCTGCCGCGTGGCGCCGCCCCGGAGCCGGACGCCGAGTCCGGCCATTTCGCCGCGGGTGATGGTGACGTCCTCGATCACCAGCTGGACCATGCGCTTGCGCCCGCGGTCCGGAGTTGCCGGATCGTTCCACAGTCTCGGGAAGTCGCAGGCAAGCTCGAGGACGCGCCGGCGCTGGTCTTCCGCGAGCTTGCCGCGGTCTTCGGCCTGCCGCCTGTCGCGGTCGCGCCGGACCTCGTCGAGGTCGCGCAGCCTCTGGTTCCATTCGCCCTCCAGCACGTCGGCCACGATGCGGTTGTCGGGATGGGTGTTGATGAACCGCGCGCGCGATATCGGCCTCCTCCCGGGCGCGCTGCACCCGCTGGCCGTGCCAGGCGTCGATCTCTTCGGCCCGGGCCTCGAGTTCCTTCTGCACCTGCAGCGCCGCCTCGAGGGTTGCCGGGGTCATGAGTTCCGCCATGAGTCCGCCGATCGCCCGGTCCGCGCCGCCGCCCGGCACATGCTGGCAGATCGCCGTCCCGTGCCCGATGCCGCGCCTCTGGCACACATAGCCGGGGACCAGGCCTTGCCTGCGGGCGTGACAGCGGACCGTCATCGCGGTGCCGCACTTGCCGCAGACCGCCAGCCCCTGCAGGAGGGCCGGCCCCTCCCGCGGCGGCCGCCGGCCGCCGCCGCCGGATGTGCAGTTGTCCTTGAGGCGCTGCCGGCTGGCTTCGAAACGCTCCCAGGAGATGTAGCCCTCATGCTGGCCGCGCAACAGGATCTCAACCTCTTCGAGCGGCACGCGGCGGACGGTGACTGTGCCGTCGGGCCGGCGGCGGCCGCGGGTGCGGCCGAAGACGAAGGCGCCTGCATAGCGGGGATTGTGGAGGATTTGCAGGACCCTCGAATGGGTCAGCCCGACCCAGATCACCTCGCCTTTGCGGCTGCCTGTGCGCAGTCGCCGGGGAAACAGCATCCCCGTCTTGCGGAAAGCCTTCACGGTCGCCGTCGCCGATCCGGTGCGGGTGAAGGTGTCGAACAGCATGGCGAGGCTCTTGCGCACCCGGACATCGGGATCAAGAACCACCCTGTCGAGCGGGTCATAGATCAGGCCGGCCGGGAGCGGCAGCTTGAGTTCGCCGCGCCGGGCCCGGCTGATGATTCCACCCTGCAGGCGCGCCCGCAGGATGTGCAGCTCCGCCTCAGACATCTGGCCCTTCATTCCCAGGATGAGCCGGTCGTTGAAGCCGCACGGATCATAGAGGCCGTCCTCGTCGAGGATCAGTGTGCCTGTCATCGCGCAGAGATCGAGCAGCCGGCGCCAGTCGCTGGAATTGCGGGCGAGACGGCTGACCTCGAGACCGGGCACGATCCCGGCTTTGCCCAGGGAGACCTCGCCGGCCAGCGTCTTGAATCCTTCGCGGTCCCTGTCGGCGCCGGACTGGCCGAGATCCGAGTCGATCACGATGACCTTCTCGACGGGCCAGCCGAGCGCGTGGGCCCGGTTGCGCAGTTCATACTGGCGGCGGGCGCTCTCCGTGTTCTCCGTCACCTGGCGCAGTGTCGACTGGCGGACGTAGAGAAACGCGTTCCGGGCGAGATGGCCGGCTGTCACTTTCTGGTGTTCGCGGTTCATGATGCGGCTCCGTTCAGCTGTTCGATGGCGATCGCCGCGACGATGTTGACAAGACCGGATTCGACGTCACCGGGCAGTTCCGGCGCGGGACTGCGGCCGTGTTCCGCGGCGCGGACCGGCGCGGGCGGCGCCGCGCCGAGGACGGCGAACCACGCGGCCATGCCCCGGTGGATCAGCACGGCCCGCCCGCTGCGCCCGGCGACCCTGTCGTTCCTGGTGCGGCGCAGGCGTTCGTAATCCTCGGCCCGCTGCCGCGGACAGGCGGGCGGCGCCGGTGTCCGGTTCAGCGTTTTTTTTGGCACGGTCCAAAGCGCGTTCGACGCTGCGCCGGTGCACGGAGATTCCGAAGCGGCTGCGCGCCAGTGCGACGAGTTCGGCGGTCGTGGCGCCGGGCGCGGCGCGCCGGGCCTCGGCAAGCGCCTCGACGACGGTGTCGTCGAGCTTGTGGGCGCGCCGCGGTCCCGGGCGTTCCGGGACCAGGCCCGCGAGGCCGCTCTCCTCGAAGGCCCCGGCGGCGTGATACCAGGTCGGCCGCGAGACGCCGAAGTTCCGCGCGCTTTCGCTCACCGACTGCCCCTCCCTGCTGACCCGCCGCAGCATCTCGCAGCGGACCTGCACGAGGTCCCGGGGGTCGAAGAAGGGATCGGACAGGAACCGGGGATCGTTCACGCGTTCCGGGCGGCGGTTCAGGGTGCCGAGCTTCCTGAGGTTTTCGGCCTTGTCGTTCTTCCGGGTCATGGCGAGGTCTCCAAAACTGTATGTAATTCTCTTTATGCCGCATTATGAGAACGCTGTCAAGCAAGGCCTCCCCGGTCTTGGCTGAAAAATGCATACAAGACAGGACTTTGTTGCCAAAAGACACTGCGGAATTCCTGTCCGGCGCGGCTTGCCGATCGCCATGAAGCGGCATAATGAATATTACAAGTGGCGGCGAAATGAATTTGACAGTCACGGGTCGGCCTCCGACAGCGACACCACCAGGTCGGACAGCGCCAGAAGGTCGCGGACCCGGAAGGGGGAACGCCCGCCCGATATCTCGACGAAGGGGTCGGGGGCCTCCAGGCTGGTCCAGCCCGCCCGCAGATACTGCAGCCGGCCGTCCGTGCCGATGAAAAAGACGCGTTCCTCGCCCCAGCAGATCCGGGTCTCAACGGCCTCGAAACGGCAGCCTCTCAGGGGATGGAAAGGGTGGGTGACAGTGAAAGTTCGCGCCAAACCGTCGCCAGAGGGTGCAATCGTCTGTTCAGTCCAACGGACGCGTCGAACGGATGCAGGCGACGCTCAGAAACGAATTCCACAATGTCCAGGACACCGCCGTGAACGTCTCCGGGCTCAGACCCCTCATCGACGAACACATGGCCTTCTACAACACCCAGAGGCCGCACGACGCCCTTGATGGAATGACGCCAGACGAATATCTCGAAAGCAGGCGAATCAGTGAGACCCCGCCACTTCATATGTGTTGAGCAGGTACACGGGCTTGACAGATTCAGCAAGCCGATACCATATCGGCCGGCGGGTGTTTCACTGCACGTTGGGGATCAGAATGACGCAGTTCCTGTTCAGACGCTCCGTGAACGCGGCCATAACCGTGTTCTTGATTTTGGTGCTGGTCTTCGTTGCCGCGCGGATTGGAGGCGATCCGGTTTCGATTATGTTCCCTGACGGCATCGATGCGGAGACACAGGCCGCGTTCGAGGCGCAGCTAGGTCTCGACAAGCCCATCCCTGTGCAGTTCTCCCTTTACATGCTCGACCTGGCTCATGGCGAGTTCGGCAATTCCATCCATTCGCGGGAGCCTGTCATTGACATGTATCTTGACCGTTTGCCTGAAACGCTGACGCTGGCGGCGCTTGCCTTCGCGCTGTCGATTTTCATTGGGATCGGGCTGGGGCTGATCGGTGCGCTGCGGCGAGACGCACCCTCAGGCCGGCTGGCCATGTCGGTGGCTTTCCTGGGCTATTCAGTGCCGCACTTCGTGCTGGCGATCCTGCTGATCTTCCTCTTTGGCTATGTGCTTCGCACACTGCCGACAGTCGGCAATTCCACCCCTTACCACTATGTTCTGCCGGCCATTGTGCTGGCTGCCGGACTTACCGCCGCGATCGCGCGCTACACCCGTTCAGTCCTTCTCGATGTGCTGAGCGAAGATTATGTGCGCACCGCCCGCTCAAAAGGCCTGAGCGACCGACTCGTTCACTTCAAACATGCGCTGCCGAACGCGCTGATCCCTGTGGTCACAGTGCTTGGGCTGCAGCTGACAAGCCTCGTCTCAGGCTCCCTGATCGTCGAAGAGGTTTTTGCCTTCCGCGGAGTCGGCCAGCTTCTCGTTGGATCGGTGCGCGATGCCGACTTTCCGGTTTTGCAATGCGGCGTGATTTTTTTCGGGCTCGTGGTCATTCTGATCAACCTGCTGGTCGACGTGCTCTACGCTGTGCTCGACCCAAGGGTGCGGGTGGCAAGCTGACCATGACCGCTGCTCCGAACCCGTCCAACGACTGCGCTTCCACCGGCGACCGCACCGAGCGGCTGCGCCTGTTCACCGCGGTCCGGGCGGCGCCATTTGCCGTCAAGCTGTCTCTGCTTGGCATATTCACAGTATTTGCTTTGGCAATCTTTGCGCCCTGGGTGGCGCCTTACGATCCGAACGACACGAATATCTTTAATTCGCTGAAGGCGCCAAGCTGGATCGAGGGCGGCGATCCAGATCACCTTATGGGCACCGACAAGCTTGGGCGGGACATGTTCTCGCGCCTGATCTATGGCATTCGGGTGAGCGTCGGCTTGTCGGTGCTGGGCGTGGTGATCGGAGGAGTCATTGGCACGACACTCGGCATGCTGGCGGGCTTTGTCGGCGGATTCTGGGACCGGCTGGTGTCGACCATGGTCGATATCCAGATCGCCATTCCGTTCCTTCTGATGACGCTGGTGGCGATCGCCGCTCTGGGGACCGATATATGGGTGCTGATCGCGCTTCTGGGCATTGCGGGCTGGGAAACCTATGCCCGCGTTGTCCGCTCCCAGGTCATCGCCATCCGGGCGCGCCCTTTCGTGGAGGCCGCCTATGCCGTAGGCGCGACCCATTTGCGGGTTGCGGTGCGCGAGGTCCTGCCCAACCTCGTCGCAATCCTCACCGTGCTTTTTACGCTTAATTTTCCTGGCATCATACTGCTGGAAGCGTCGCTTTCCTTCCTCGGACTGGGGGTGCAGCCGCCGACGCCGTCGCTGGGGCGCATGGTGAGCGATAACCGAAACGATCTCGCGCTGGTCTGGTGGACGGCGCTGAGCCCCGTGTTCGTCATCATGATCATGACGCTGATGATCCAGTTGATCGGCGACTGGCTGCGCGACGTGTTTGATGTGCGCCTGCGAGAAGGGCGCCAGCAATGACACAGCTTTTGTCGGTTGAAAATCTGCAGGTTGGTTTCGGGGGCGGTGCAAACCCGAAGCTGGCAGTGCGGGATATGAGCTTTGGGATTGCGCCGGGCGAGGTCTTGGCGCTTGTGGGCGAAAGCGGGTCCGGCAAGTCGGTGACCGCGCTCAGCGTCATGCGGCTGGTGGAGTACGACGGAGGACGCATCCTGAACGGACGGCTGTTGTTCGATTCCGGGGACGGGGCCGTGGATCTGGCGGCTTTGGACAGCAGCGCCATGCCGAAGCTGCGCGGCAATGCAATGGCTATGATTTTCCAGGAGCCGATGACCTCGCTCAACCCGATATTCTCGGTTGGCGAGCAAATCATGGAGTCTTTGCGCCTGCATCGGGGCGTGTCTGGCGACGAGGCGCGCGAACGGGCCAAGACTTTGCTGGAAAAGGTCCTTCTGCCGGATCCGGCACGCCAAATCCAGCGTTATCCCCATGAATTGTCGGGAGGACAGCGCCAACGCGTGATGCTCGCCATGGCTTTGGCCTGCGCGCCGAAACTCTTGATCGCAGACGAGCCGACAACGGCGCTCGATGTGACGATACAAGCGCAGATCCTGGACCTTTTGCGTGAGATGCAGCGCGAAATCGGCGCGGCATTGTTGTTCATTACCCATGACATGGCGGTTGTTGCCGAGATCGCCGACCGCGTCGTCGTCATGAAAGCCGGCGAAAAGGTCGAGGACGGGTCTGTCGAAGCGATCTTTGCCGCTCCGCGCCATCCGTACAGCCAGGCCCTCCTTGCCGCGGTGCCGCGCTTGGGCGCCCTGAAGGGGACAGATGGCCCGCGGCGTTTTGCCGAGGCCAAACAAGGCACACCGTGTCGCGCCGAAGGCCAGGAGAAACCGCTGATCAATGTCCGCCACCTTGTCACGCGGTTCCCGTTGCGGACGGGCCTGTTGCGCCGCAAGACCGCGGAGGTGCATGCCGTCGACATGGCGTCCTTCGATATCGCGGCCGGACAGACGCTGGCGCTGGTGGGTGAAAGCGGGTCCGGCAAGTCGACGCTGGCGCGTTCGGTCCTGCGATTGGTCGAGCCGGTCTCTGGGACCGTGTCTCTTGACGGCACAGAACTGACCGCGCTCAATCCAAGCGAACTGCGCAAAATGCGCACCAAGATGCAGATCGTATTCCAGGACCCTTACGCTTCCATGAACCCAAGGCGCCGCATTTTCGACCAAATCGCAGACCCGGTCCGCATTCACGACACTCCTGACGAAGCCGAGCTCCGCACGCGGCTGGAAAGCCTGATCCGCGAGGTCGATCTGCCCGCCGACAGCCTCGAGCGCTTTCCGCACGAGTTTTCCGGCGGACAGCGGCAGCGCCTGTGCATTGCGCGCGCGATGTCGCTCACGCCCGCGCTCATTGTGGCCGATGAGCCGGTCTCGGCTCTCGACGTCTCGATCCAGGCACAGGTTGTCGACCTATTGCTCGAACTGCAGGAGCGGCAGGGCGTCTCCTACCTTTTCATTTCGCATGACATGGCAATCGTCGAGCGCATCGCCCACTGTGTCGCCGTGATGCGGCAAGGCCGAATTGTGGAGATCGGACCGCGCCGGGCCGTTATGGAGAACCCACAGCATCCGTATACACGGCAATTGCTGGAGGCTGTGCCGGTCGCAGATCCTTCGCTGCGGGCTGAACGGAGGCAGCGGATCATGACGCATACCCTGAAAAGCCCGGTGCATCCTTTGGGGACCGCACCGCGCGCGCCGAACTATGTCGAAGCGAGTCCCGGCCATCTGGTGGAGCAGTCCGCGGATGGGTAGCGCGCGTTCTCCAAGCGCCGCCTGGAGGATCGGTGACAGAGATGCGGTCCTGCACCGGGGACGCGTCATCCGCCCGCGTGAAGCTCTGACCGCAGCCAAGGGTCGGTCACGCAAGCGTTGTCCGGAGACGGCGGCGTTTTAATCAATCAAGGAGTTCACTCATGTCCAAACTGCCCACACTCGGCGCCGCCTTGCGCCCCGAAGAACTGCCGCCGCATATTGACTGGCTGGTCGATGGCGTCCGCGACTTGGAGCTTCAGGGTTTTCACTATCCCGATGTGCTAGTTGCCGGCGATTGGAGACCTCGCGCCGCCGAAGTGCGCAAGCTCCTGGAAAACCACAAGGGCCGCCAGGGTATGCATGGCCCGTCCTCAGTGCCGCTGGCCTCGAAGGATCCGGGGATACGCGCTTTGGCGCAAGAGCGACTGGGTCAGTGTCTCGATGTATGTGAAGAGCTGGGGCTGACGCAGATGGTCATCCACAGCCCCTATATCCACTGGGACCAGGAGAACCTTTATCGTCTGCCCGGGCGTCGTGCCGAAAAGCTCGCCGACTTCATCGCCACGATGGAGCCCGTGATGCCGCGCGCCGAGGCCCTTGGCGTGGAGATGGCGGTCGAAAACATAGAAGACCGCGACCCGGAGATCCGCCGCGGCATCGTCCGCCATTTCGAAAGCGCGGCGCTCAAACTCTCCGTCGATACCGGCCACGCATATTACGCCAACCGGAAGGGCGCGGCACCGTCGGTGGAATTGTTTGTGCGCGCGGCGGGCGAAGACCTCGCGCATATGCATCTACAGGACGCAGACGGGCACGCAGACCGGCACTGGGCGATCGGCGACGGCACAATTCCGTGGCGTGCCGTCTTTGAAGAGTTGGGCCGGCTTTCGTTCAATCCCCGCCTGATCATCGAAATCCGAGACAAGACCGATGTGATCAGCTCGGCCGAGCATCTGGCGCAGCTGGGCCTTGCCGTGTGAGAACAAAAGTCCGGCGGAAAAGAACAAAGTTCGAAATGCAGTGGGTCGTTTGTCAGACAAATCGTCGCAAAGGACCTCATACGGGGACCAAACACAGCGGTGTTGCGCAGAGCTGTGCCGGGTCGATGGATTTCTTTTCCGATATTGAGGCGTGGCAGGAGCTGCGCCTAAAGCCAATACGCGCGCACGGGCAGGGAATCCGGCTTGGCGGCATTTGAATAGGGCTGAAGACACACCGGCCTATATGCTGGAAGATCAAAACACAGTCTGCCGGGATATCGCTGGCGCGCTCGGCGGGCCCAGACCCTGCGAGACCTGAGGCGGCCCTGGAACGCGCACGAAATTCCCACGGTATCGGAACCGCCGGAGCGTATTGAGAGCGAGTCGCTCAAACTGACTTGTTTTTGAACGGGTTTGCCGGTGGCTATTGCGCATCAAACGCACACAACCCAACCCGCTGGCCCCGGGGGAGCGGCGGTCATCCCATCGGCGGACACACCATTCTCCGGTTCCTTGTCTTTTGACGATGCAGGGCAGGCTTAGAGGGAATGAAGGACCGGCGATCCTGTCAGCCAGTTTATGGCTAATGATATCAGTATTGATCAAATGACAGTTTACATTGAATCAATCGATTTGATAATATCAAATGCACAGTTAGTCTTATCTGGCGCCGACGCGAACCCGATCCGTGCAAGGACTCACGGGATCATTTGCGCGTGAGAAGCGCGGGTCGGCCAGACCCGGGCGATCAACACGAGACGTCTCGCCCATTGAGCCGGAAGCGACTTGAAGAGGGTTTAGCCGCCAAACACAGCAAGTTAACAACGGTGGAGAAAATCTATGAGTAAATTTTTGAAAGTGTCAACGGGCGCACTGGTTGCCCTGGTCATGGCTGCCCCGCCTCCAGTTGTCGCCGAGGAGATCGTGATCGGCGTTGCGTCGGTTCGAAAAGGGCACGACAACCGCACCGAAACGTCGAACGCCTCCACTGGCATTTTCTATGCCATCCACGAGGCGCTGATCGAACGCGATGCGTTCCAGCCGGGCGTGTTCATCCCCGGTCTGGCGACCGAATGGGCGATGATCGACGACGACACCATGGAGTTGAAACTGCGGGAAGGCGTAATCTTCCACAACGGCGACACCATGGATGCCTACGACGTCGAAGCCTCGCTCGATCCGATCATCAAGCTGGAAAACAAGCGCTACCGCAACCCGCACGGCAAAATGTTTTACAACTTCGAGGATGTCGAAGTGGTGGACGACATGACCGTTCGCATCCACACCAAGCGCCCCGATGCGCTGATGGAGACGCTTCTGTCCGTGCGCAACGCCGGCATCCGCTCGTTGGATAGGATCAATGACGGCCAGGAAGATCAGCACGGCCTGCATCCGATCGGCGCTGGCCCTTACAAGGTCGTCAGAATCGTGCCGGGCGAGATCGTGGAGCTTGAGCGCTTTGACGATTACTGGGGCGAGCCGGCGCCCTTTGACAAGGTGACCTTCATGCGCATCCCGGAGGTCTCGACCCGTATCACCGCGCTGGTGAACGGCGAAGTGGACATTGTCTCGGAAATCCCTCCGGATCAGTACGCGCTGATCGACAGCGAGCCGGGGCTGAAGCGCGTTGAAGTCACCTATCCGATGTACCACGTGTACCTCTTCAACAACGCCCATCCGGTGACCTCGGACGTGAAGCTGCGTCAGGCGCTGACCCATGCGATCGATTATGACGGCCTGGTCGAAGCGCTGTTCAGCGGTCAGGGCATGGCTCCGAGAGGGATGCAGTACGAGCAGGTGGGCGAGACCTACAACCCCGATCTCGACATTTTCTCCTACGATACCGAACGCGCGCGCGAACTGCTGGCCGAGTCGGACTATAACGGCGAGGATGTCGAAATCACCATCTACCCCAACTACTACCTCTACGGTGAGCTGGCGTCCCAGGCGATCCAGGACATGTGGCAGGATATCGGCGTCAACGTAAAGCTCGTCCATATCCCGGTCGGCGGGCTCACGGTCGACAAGGATCCCGGCACCATGGTGCGCAATTGGTCTATCCCGATGTTGTACAGCGACATCATGGGTGTGATGGACAATGCGCTGGCTGAAGACAGCTGGGCCGCGAAGCGCGGGTATTTCGACCCCTATGCCGATCCGCGCTGGCTGAAATATTACGAGGCCGCCCGCTTCGGTCAGACCCTGGAAGAGCGCGTAGAGGCCTATGCTAAGCTGCACGAAGTCTTCAGCGAACTTGCACCGCTCGTTCCGCTCTACCAGCCTGCGGACTCTTACGCGATGCGCGCGGATATCGCCTTCGAGATCCCTACCGCGCTGCGCCCGTTCACGCTGCCGCTGCGCGCTGGTCAAATCACCGTCGGCGAGTAATGCTTTGGCTCGGGCGGGTCCCGCGACCCGCCCGACCGCTTTTGCCGACGCGATACTCGGAACGGGCCTTTCAGGTCTTCCTTGGATCGGGAATCACAATCCGAACATAACGAACAACCTGAACCAAATGGATGCGCCGGACCGGATTGCGGGCGGCGATCCCGATCGTCTCGTGTGCAGCGACAGGCTTGGGCAGGAAATTTTCCCGCGCCTGATCCATGCCATGCAAGTGAGCGTCGCCTTGTCGGAGCGGGGCGTGGTGATAACAGGGTCTGGAGATGTTGCGCTCGCGTGATATTTCGACGCGCTGGCAAAGGCGGGCGCCAGTGTGGTCGGGATCACCGCCAAGGACAAGCTGCGCAAACAGATCGGCAACGGTCTCGACGTATCCGAAAGCCATGCGTGCCTTTCTTCGCAACATGCCGACCGGCGCACGATGGAGGAGAACGGGATTGAAGACAGGCCGGCTTTCCTCGGCCGGCCGCTGTTTGACATGTGTTCCGAAGAGCTGTCGCTGTTCGCACTCGACGAAGCCATTGAGTTTTTGAACAGAATTGCCGCCCAGGCACGCTCTGCCATCTTCGGCAACAACTGCTGTTTACGCGTCAGCGCCGAGGATGCGGAAGCCCTCTCAGAGACGGTTGATGGTCGCGCCGATCTCTGGAAGCGAGGAGACGCTTCCCAAGAGATCGCGCGTATAAGGATGACTCGGCGCTTCAAACAACTGCTCGGTCTGCCCGGTTTCGACGATCTCCCCGTCCTTCATGACGGCGATGCGTTCGCAAAGCTCCCGCACCACCCAAAGGTCATGGGAGATGAACACCATCGTCAATCCGAGGTCGTTGTGAAGCGCATTCAGCAGATCTAGAATTTGCGCCTGAATGGAAACATCCAGCGCTGAAACCGGCTCGTCGGCGATGAGGATCTCAGGCTCAATCACGAGGCTGCGCGCGATGTTGACGCGCTGGCGCTCGCCACCCGACAGCGTGTGCGGAAAGCGATTTGCGAAATCGGGATTCAGACCCACCTGCTCGAGCGCCGCGCGAACGCGCGCATCGCGGTCACCGGGTTTGCCAATGCGATGGATGTCCAGCCCTTCCCACACCGACTGTCCGACGGCCATGCGCGGATCGAGCGAAGCAGCGGTATCCTGAAACACCACCTGCACTTTGCGCCGGAATCGTTTGGCTTCGTCACGGTCAAACCGAAACGGGTCCCGGCCGCCAACGCGCAGCATCCCCGCGGTCGGGCTCTGCAGCCCGAGGATCACACGGCCCAGGGTTGTCTTGCCCGAACCCGACTCCCCAACGATGCCAAGCCGCTCTCCCGGATACACGGAAAGATCGACAGACCGGAGCGCGTGCACGGGTGGGGCTTTGCGGAACATGGTGCCGCCGAACGTCACGGAGATGCCGCGGGCCCGGATGAGGGGATTGTCCGACAGTCGCGCAGCCTTCGGCCCGCGCGCGGGTCGCGAACGGCGACCGGGGAGGCTTGCAAGCAGGTGTTTCGTGTAATCGTGTTGGGGCGCACCAAAGATTTCGCGGGTTGGAGCGATTTCGACGATCCGTCCCTGATGCATGACCGCCACCCGGTCGGCGATTTCCGCGACAATGGTGAGATCGTGAGTAATAAACAGCATCGCCATGCGGGAATCGACCTGGATGTCCTTCAGGATCCGCAGCAGCCGAGCCTGCACTGTAACGTCAAGGGCCGTGGTGGGTTCGTCGGCAATCAGCAGCTGCGGCGATCGAACGGCGGCGATGGCGATCATCACCCGCTGGCGCTGTCCGCCGGACAGCTGGTGGGGATAGGCGCGCGACCTCGTCCCGGCGTCGGGAATGCCAACCTGTTCGAGGATGTCGACCGCCACAGCTTTCGCCTCTTTGGGGTGGATGTCGGGACTCGCCTCGCCCAGCGCTTCTGCAATTTGCTCGCCGGCGCGCTTCGTGGGATTGAGCGCCGACAAAGCATCCTGAAAAATGATGCCAATGTCTCGGGCCCGCGCAGCTCGCATCTCAGCGTCGCTGAGGGCGATGAGATCGATGGGCCCGTCGGGTCGATTCAGCACGATCTTGCCCTCAATATGCGTGCGTGGCGTTGTGAATGGCGGCTGGTGCAGGCGCAGAAAGCTCTTGGCGAACGCCGATTTGCCGCTGCCGCTCTCGCCGACCAGGGCTACCGTCTCGCTGGCGTGAATGTCCAAGTCAACGCCGCGCACTGCGTGGACCGGGCCGACCGAAGTGTTGAAACGGACGTGGACACCGCGCGCGGCAAGGATCGGTTCAGCCATCGGCTCTCACATCGATGCGGTCACGCAGGCTGTCGCCGATGAGCTGGAACAACAATGTGATCGTGGCGATGACGATTGAGGGAATGCCGGAGACCCACCACGCGTTGACCAAGTAGTCGCGGCCGTCCCCGATCATGCGCCCGATCGACGGTGTTGGCGGCTGGACCCCGACCCCGAGGAAGGAAAGGCCCGCCTCCATCAGCAATACCCCCGGAAAACTCAGGGTGAGGATCACGACCAACGGTGACGCCAGATTGGGCAGAATGTGCTTCAGCGCGATCCGCACGTAGCTGCTGCCAAGGGCCCGGCTCGCCTCGACATAGCCCTGTTCGCGCAGGGTCAAGACCTGGCCGCGCACCAGCCGCGTGTAAGCCTCCCAGCGGACGAGGCCGATAATCAAGACCAAGACCCAGATTTTCGTGCCAAGCAGGGTAATGCCGCAAAGCAGGAGCAGCAGATTCGGCAGAGTGATGAACACATCTGTAATGGTCATCACAGTCCGGTCGACCCACTTGCCGCCGAGGCCGGACAGGAGACCAAGCGCCACGCCGAGGAACGCGCTGAAGATCAGCCCGAAGACGGCGATGCCAAAGCTGGTTCGGATGCCATAGAGGCAGCGGGAAAGAAGGTCGCGGCCGATGCTGTCGGTGCCCAATGGATTTGCCCAGCTCCCGCCTTCAAGCCAGAACGGCGGCTTCAAGCGGTTGAGCAGGTTGACCGCGTTCGGATCGTACGGTGCGATGAGCGGCGCCATGAGGCCAAGCGCGATGATGAGTGCCAAAGCGAGGCCTGACAGGTGCAAAACGCCGAAGGACCAACGGCCTGTGCCGCGACGATCGAAGACTGCGTCCATCACGGCTTACTTCTCCAGCCGAACGCGGGGGTCGGCGACAACATAGGCAAGGTCAACGAACAGATTGACCACAACGACTATGGCGGCATAGGCGATGACGCCGAACTGCAGCACGGGATAGTCGCGCCCCTGGACTGCATCGATCAGGACCCGGCCAACGCCCGGGAGCGAAAAGACTGCCTCGACGAAAATCGAACCATTGAGCAGTCCGGCAATCTCCAGACCCAACACGGTGATCAGCGGGATCATCGCGTTGCGAAGGATGTGGATTCGGGCAATGCGCCGGTCAGTCAGCCCCTTCGAAAGGGCGGTGGTCACGTAATCGTGGCCGATGGCATCGAGCATGGCGGCGCGCATGAAGCGGG
Source organism: Paracoccaceae bacterium (assembly GCA_965221935.1). Lineage (GTDB taxonomy): Bacteria > Pseudomonadota > Alphaproteobacteria > Rhodobacterales > Rhodobacteraceae > JAPOXR01. The sequence continues at coordinate 314,036 of CBDCSZ010000078.1, read as the reverse complement.
CAATCGCCGCGATCATTGGAATCGCCAACGTCACCACCGGCAGGATGAAATGTTTCGGCGTATCGAGACCGGTTGCCGGCAACAGCGCCAAATAGTAGCCGAAGAACAGGATCAGGCCGATGCCGATAACAAAATGTGGCACGGCATAACCGAGAAACGCCAGCCCCATGCCCGCGCGCGTCAATGCCCGGCCACGATAGAGCGCCGCCGCCGCCCCAAGAGGTATGCCAATGGCAATCGCAAGAAGCAGCGCGAACCCGCCGACAATAATGGTGGCGGGCATGCGCACCGCATACATCAACCAAACAGGTTGCGAGGTGTAGAGCGAACGCCCGAAATTTCCGCCGGCGATGTCGCCCAGATAAACAATGAACTGCTCCCAGATCGGGCGGTCGAAGCCGTACTTCGCCTCCAGAGCCGCCAGGTGCTCGTCAGTGATCCCCTCGGGGAACATCATAGCGAAGGGCGTGCCGGATAGGCGCAGGGTAAGAAAGGCAATCACCAGCACCAAAAACATCGTGATGAGCGCACGGCCAAATCGGATCGCCATGAAACGCAGCATGCAATGCACTCACACTAGCGCGGGGGATTCATCACGCCCCGCGCGGTTCGCGACATTGGTCAGGTGACAGAAGTTTTCGCCAATGGTCGCTTCGCTGGCGCGGTATCTCTTTGTTTGGATTGAACCATGGCCGGTTGGCCACGGCCTGTCTCGGAATGGCGTCGCGGGCCGGGAAAGGACGAGGCGGGTCACCGGGATATTCCGGAGACCCGCCCCGTCCTAGAAATTCGCATCAATCGTGAATTCACCCGCCCGGAGCCGGGGTTGGATTCACTGGCTCACCTGGATTTCGCCACCGCGCAGCGGAATCACGTAGGGCCGCTGTGCGATCGGAATGTCGAAGGAAACGCCTTCGCGCATGGCGTAAAGCTCGTGCGGCTTGTAAAGCAGGAGCCAGCCCGACTCTTCCTCCGACAGTTCCAACAGGCGCCGGTACGCGTCGCGGCGCTCTGTCGGGTCGGTTGCGAAACGCGCCTTTTCGTAGGTAGCTTCCCATTCTGGGTGCGAGGGGACCCAGAGATTGCGCTGTGACGCCCACGATTTTGGCGACCAGTGGGTGTCCATCGCGCCCATCGGGTCCGGATAGTACATGGGGTTCGACCAGGCGCGGAAATTGACGTCGTCGTGGTTGGGTTTCTTCGAGTGGAAGGTGGCCCAATCCTCCTCCTGCAGGCGCAGGTTCAAGCCGCAATCGGCCCACTGCTGCTGGATAACCTGCGCGGCAAGATCGCCATACAGGTAGTAGTTGCCGGGATGTGAAATCACCATCTCCTCGCCGTTATAGCCCGACTCCGCGAGCAGTCGACGCGCTTCCTCAGGGTCATGCTTGATGAGCTCTAACCCCTCAATGTAGAGCGGTGCGCCGTACTCGGGGAACTGGTGGGCGGTTGGGGTTTCGGCCAGGCCGCCCCACAAGCCGTCGACCAGCGCCTGCCGGTCAGTGCAAAGGCGCAATGCCTTGCGGACCAGCGGGTTGTCGGTGGGCGGATTGGTCTGGTGGATGATCCACACGTGGAACATGGGCCAGGTAACGCCCTGGATGCGGAAGCCCTTGTCTGTGGGGATCGCCGACGCCTGATCGGGTGGAATTTGGGCGATGATGTCAAATTCGCCATTCACAAGACCCGTTACGCGGCTGGCCACTTCGGGCACATGGAGCATGGTGACCTTTTCCAGCGCGGACGGCTCACCCCAATGGTCGTCGAAGCGTTCGAGGACCAGGCTTCGGCCCGGATCAAACTCACTCACCACATAAGGGCCGGTTCCGACCGGATTGAGTCTGGCTTCGTCGAAGCCCATTTCCTCATGATACTCTTTCGAGGCGATGCCGGCCGAACGGGCCGAGATCATGGTCAGAAAGGCGGGCTCTTCACGATGAGTGTGGATGCGGACGGTATAGTCGTCGACCACTTCCACGTTCGAGAAGTTGTAGTGCCAGCGGCCCCAGGCGCTGAAGAACTCGGGATCCTCATGATGATACATGCGGTTGAGCGAGAACGCGACGTCATCAGCGTCAAAAGTATCGCCGTTGTGGAACACCACGCCTTCACGCAGTTTTAGTTCCCACACGGTTGGCTCAAGCTGGGCCCACTCTGTGGCGAGACCAGCCTTATACGACAACGGGGTGGAAAAGCTGTCGCGCTCGATCAGCGTGTCATAGATCTGATAGAGCATCGGCGCCCCGGAGTTGCCGGTGTTGTCTTGCGGGTCCAGACCTTTTTCGAAGGAGGGAAACGCGATGCGAAGCTCCTGCGCCCCGGCGCCAAATGCGACAGTCGCTGCCAGTGCGGCGGTGAAAAAAAGTTTCTTCATGACGGTTCCTTTCTATCTTGGGCCGACTCATTTCGGCGTCAAAATGACCAGATATTTCTTCAGTACCACTCCAAACGACTGAATCAAAGCAAATTGCCATTGAACCGATCTGGCATCGTGAGCCACGAGCAGGCTGACAGGACCGCCGGCCTTTCATTCCCTCGGTGCCTGCCACGCATCATCAGAAGACGAAATCATGGTGGATGCCGCCGCCGGCATTGGCCGGCTGCTTCACTGGGCCAGCGGGTAAGGCTGTGTGCATTTGACACGCAATATCCACCAGCAAACCCGTTCTAGGATAGGTCAGGTTAGGGAAACTCGCTCTCGATATGCTCCCTCGGCACTGGTGCATTGGAATTTTCGTTGTCTTCCATACCTCAATACCGCCGTCCAGTGGCTTGATTCTTTTTCACGATGCCGATTCCTGCGGTTTCTGGCGTCCCATTCTCCATGCCTCCACGAGAGCTTCGGGCTGCTTGCTCCAGCGGAACGCGCGGGCATCATTGGCGTCGTGGTGCTTGATGTAAGTTCGATCGCCGCGATGCACTCGCCGAGCGAGTTGAAGTACGCGGGCTTGCGCCGCTGCCTCGAGAGCGCGGCGAAGAAGCCCTCGACGGCACGCATCCACGCGGCCGAGGTCGTGTAGGACCCCGGAATGTTCTGGCTTGAAACGGCTGGTTTGTCCCGCATTCCCTGCCGGCGTCTTTTTCATTGATCCAGGGGCAAACCGGGACGGGTTTTCCTCCCCGAGCAGTGTTTTGCAAGTAGCCACCCTGTCCGGTTAAAATCATATCAAGCAGCCTTTTGGCGCGGTCAGGTGCGGTCCGGTTGCCCTCCGGTTTGATTGGCTGAAGGGCGTGCCGCCGATGGTTTGGGACAGAAAAGGTTGGCCCGCATCGTCTGCGACAGGATGAGGCCGGCACCGTGGTGAAAGATTATGGTTGCCCTCTGCACATGCTTGCGGATCGAGTGGGGATCGGTCCTGATCCTCCCGAGATGCTACCGGTCTTCCTCGCTGAAGAAGATCCGGGGTCTCCTGCTCTTTGCCGTTCCGGATCTGCGCCCTCTTTGAAAATGCGCGGCTTTCGCCGGGAGCGGTTGAATCATACGCCACAGGAAAATGGAATCCCAAAAACCGATCATGACACTAGCAGGACCTGACGAGATTGTCGGGGGAAGGCTCTCTGACGCGTGAGAAGGGCTCATGGTTCCTCAGAAGCAGGCGGAGAAGGGGCGGCTCTGGTTCAATGACGGATCATGTGTCCGGCTCAGACCGGAGCGGGCGAACCATGTCAGGTCCTACGACTTCGTCCAGGATTGCACCCATGATGGACGAGCGTTTCAAACGCTCAATATCATTGATGAGTTTACCTAGGAGGCGCTGATGATCCGCGTGGATCGGAACTGAACTCGACTGACGTGGTGGACGACCGCCAGCTGCGTTCGTGAAGGCTGCGCAGGCGATCATGGCCTCCGTCAGCGCGTCATTCCGAAGGTGTTACGGCCCGGAGTTCATCGCTCAGAAGGTTCGACGCCCGCTTCCGGGACGAACTCCTCAACGGCGAGATTTTCTGCTCCCTGAAAGAGGTCCAGATCATCATCGAAGAATGGCGGTGCCACAACAACACCGTCAGGCCACATAGCGCCTTGGGAAACCGACCGCCCGTTCAAGAAAGCTTCGCCGATGGACCACAGGCCGGCCATCCACTAACGATCAAACTGGACCACCCGCCGAAGGCCGATCGAAGGCAACCCTGCTCTCCATCGTTGACCTGGCCCGGATTGACGAAGGCGTATCCGCCTGGACGCGAGCCGCAGTTGCCAAGCCCAAATGGGCACGGACGACGCGCGGCCACTTCTTCCAACCGTCTACGATCGTAGCGGCAAGCTGCAGGAAATCCTGGATCAGTGGCCGGTTGCGTCGCGATTTCAGGCAGGTGATATAGGCGCGCGTGAACATCTCGGAATCCGTGACCAATAGCGGTCGCAGTTCTGGATGCGGCGCGAATTCCGCCTCGGAAATGACGCCGATGCCGAGCCCGCGGATGATCGCTTCACGCAGACCCTCGCGGCTCTCGATTTCAAAGACCGGTTCCGGCGTCACGCCCCGCGTGGTCGCTGCGCGAGGCTGTCAGTAATTCTAATTTTGAATTTTTGAGTTTTTAACGTGTTGTATCACAACGGTTTTTTGGCCCGGGGAGATTTTTTTCCGCCGCAGGCGGCTGCGTGCCGGCGGTTCCCCGGCGGCGGGCGAATCACCTGCCGCCGACGCCGCTCCGGCCGCCGGCTCCTGGGCAAAAGGCGCGGAGAAGACCGGTAAGTTGTTGTTTATGCTTACATTTGTACAAATTTTCGATATGTGCATAATGCGGCGCCATGTCCCCGCTGGCCGGATACATCGCCGACATGCGCGAACTCTGCGCGTCCGCCCCGGACCGCAGGACCGGCGCCAACGCCCGCCTGGAGATGGCCGACATCGGCATGGCGGCCTTCGCCGTCTTCTTCCTGCAGTGCCCGTCCTTCCTGGCGGCGCAGGCGCAGCTTCAGTCCCGCCAGGGCCGGTCCAACGCCCGGACCCTGTTCGGCATTGACCGGCTGCCGACCGACAGCCACATCCGCAGCGTGCTCGACGGCGTGCCGCCGGAGCGCTTCGATTCCATCTTCACCCGGACCGTCGACCAGCTGGACCGCCAGGGCGCCCTTGACCGGCTGCGCCGGCTTGACGGGCGGCTGCTGATCGCCCTTGACGGCACCGAGTATTTCACCTCCTGCAGCATCGGCTGCCGGAACTGCTCGCAGCGGAAACTGGCGGACGGGCGGACACAGAACTTCCACGCCGTGCTCGGCGCCAGCATCGTCGCCCCGGGAACCTCGCGCCTCCTGCCGCTGCCGCCGGAGTTCATCCGCCCGCAGGACGGGGCTGAGAAACAGGACTGCGAGATCAACGCCGCCAAGCGCTGGCTGCGGCGGACCGGATCCGGCCTGGCCCGGCTCAGACCGGTTTATCTCGGCGACGACCTCTACTGCCGCCAGCCGCTCTGCGAGGCCGTGCTGGCCGCCGGCGGAAGCTTCATCCTGACCTGCAAGCCGAGCTCGCACACAACGCTTTACGAGTATATTCAAGGGGTTGAGACCGGCTGTCTGACCCGGACCGAGGGCCGGAAAAAGAAAAAGCGCCGGCTGCGCTACCGCTGGATGAGCGGTCTGCCGATCCGTGACGGAAAGGACGCGCTGGAAGTCAACTGGTTCGAAGTCACCATCACATCGCCGTCCGGAAAGCGGCTCTGCCGCAACAGCTTCGCCACCGACCTCCCGGTCGGCCCGGACAGCGTCGCCGAACTGGCCGACTGCGCCCGGGCCCGGTGGAAAGTGGAGAACAACACCTTCAAGGCTCTCAAGGACGGCTACCATCTCGAGCACAACTTCGGGCACGGCAAGGAAACCCTGGCCAGCCTGCTGGCGACCTTCAACCTGATCGCGTTCCTGATGCAGAGCGCCTGCGACCTGGTCTGCGAAAGCTGGCAGGAGGCCCGGGCAAAGCTCGCCGCCCGCTACCGGCTTCTTGACAACCTGAAGTTCCTGACCGTCTACGTCGTGCACGACGACTGGGACGCCGTGATGCGGACAATCATCACCGGCGAGCTGCCGGAAAAGCCTCCGTAACCGGAACCGGCAGCCGTCGGGTAGGACACTGGCGCGCGCACCATAGGTCACGTTTCCAGCGTCCCCCCTAAAATTCCGGACTTCCGGTTTTCCCGGGTCCGGCTTCAAGCGTCAGGCACCCCCGCAGGAGTTCGTTACGGTGCCTTCCGCGACATCCGCCACGCTCAAGGCTGACCCAGCCATACCCGTGGCATCATCCCGCGTTTACGCCGCCCTTCGGCTCGACAGCACCACCCCTTTCAACCGGGGTGGTATCCTCGGTCGGCGCCGGGCTCTGAGTCCCGGCATGACCTGCCGTCTTCGCCACCTGAGCCCAGAGGCCCTCGCTCCGGACGGGTTGTGTTATTCCGTCCATCACCGCTTAATCGGCCTCATCCGCCAGTCAGGAGGACTCCGCGTCCTTTCCCGTACTCCGGTTATGGACACGGTCCTTGACATTCGAGGGTCACAACATCCTGTCTGTCCTCCTCACCTTCCGGACTTTCACCACTGAACCCTCCGGGATTGCCGCCACCTGTACGCCGGGCGATCCGATGCGTGCATCTCAGTTCTTCCGCACCGGCACTGGCCATCGGGCAGAGCGGAGACCCTTGGCATCCTCCAATACCCCCGCAAGTCGGATTCCATGCGGGGAGCGTTTTTTCGACGCTTCATACGGACGTTCGCTTTCGCTACGGCCCTCCCGGTTGTTCGCCTCCCTGTCCGACCGGACCAGAGGGACATCGTCCTCCCAGCCCACAGAGGCTTTTACGTCCCCGCTTCCGGACGCCGGGTCACCCCGACACCCGTGGGGATATGACTACGACGCCAAACTGAGAATTGCGCCGGCGGGACTTCCACCCGCAAGTTCAGCAGCTAGTCTCGCTGCACCCGCCCCTTCCGCCGAAACACAGTAGAAATCCGCCCGGAAACGCAGCCGAAAATGAAGAAAAAACCGATGTGAACGCATAATTGGAATTACTGATTCAGCCACCGTTTCATTGACAATGATTGGAAGATTCCCTACGTGGTGATGGTCGGCCCGCGCCTTGTGTGAACCGCGCGCGAGCGCGGCAGGATAGAAGAAAGCCGCCGGATGCAAGCTGACCAGATTGATCAGGCGGTGCAGAACGCGCTTCACCTCTGGCCGCTGTCGGCGGATGCGTCCGCCCGCCTCATGAATGTCGCTGAAAACCGCACCTATCTTGTGCAGTCCGGCAATTGCCGCGCTGTGCTCCGGGCGCACCGGCCGGATTATCATTCTGAGAACAGCATTCGCAGCGAACTGGACTGGATCGAGGCGCTGCTTGAGAGCGGCGATGTGCCGGTGCCGTCAATCCGCCGGGGCCGGGATGGAAGGCGCATCCAGCGGCTGGAATCTGACGCATTGCCGGTGCCGCATCGCCTGGTGATGTTCGAATTCATCGAAGGCTGCGCGCCCGATGAGTCGGGCGATCTGCGGCCTTTGTTTCGCCGGCTTGGAGAGATCTCCGCGGCTTTGCACCGCCACGCTGTCCGATGGCGGGCGCCTCCGGGATTTACCCGGTTTCACTGGAACCTTGAAACCGTGTTCGGCGCCCGGGCGCGCTGGGGACGATGGCAGGACGCTCCCAACGTGACCGAAGAGATCGCCCGGCTGCTGGCGCGGCTTGAGAGCACACTTGCCGGGCGGCTCCGCGCCTACGGGCGGACCCCGGACCGTTACGGTCTCATTCACGCCGACATGCGTCTTGCCAATCTCATCGTCAGTCAAAACGACACCTGGGTGATTGACTTTGACGACTGCGGCTACAGCTGGTTCAGCTACGACTTTGCCGCCGGTGTGTCCTTCATCGAGGACGATCCGAGAATTCCGGAATTCAAGGAAGAATGGCTCGCCGGCTATAGAAGCCTGCGGACCCTGTCAGAAGCCGACATCCGGGAAATCGACAGTATGGTCATGCTGCGGCGAATGGCTCTTCTGGCATGGGTCGGAAGCCGCATTGAATCGCCGGAGGCGCAAAACCTCGCTGCGGGATTTGCCGCAGGAACCGCCGATTTGGCGGACGCATATCTGCAGAGGCACGGTTGACCCTGGATATGCCGCCGCGCTGACGAAACCGGACGGCCCATTTCATCTGTCCCGCAATCTGCGCCGCCGATGGAGATCTTCAAAGGCGGGCGCGACTTAGCGGACCGGGTCGGGCTGAACCCGCTGCAACATTCGACCGCGGGACGGCAGAGGCTCGGCCGGATCACCAAGATGGGGCAGCGCGATCTCTGCCTGCTGCGGCTGGGAGGAAAGCCAGCATAGGGCAAAAGGTCAGAGGGACGGGGTCGGAAGAACCAGTACAAACCGCAGGGCTGTCAAGCATACCGCCACAGCGATTTGAATCCGATTCACGAACACCAAATGGGCTCGCGGCACATGAATGCCGCATCCAGAGGCCGGACATTCGACAGCGCCTTGACCGCATGTCACGCGTTGTGCAACTTCCAGCTTACATCACTGGGGGCGTCCACATACGGCTGAAGTATAAGGGAACTGGTCGCACGAATGATGCGACGCAGGATAAGGGAGACCGATCATGAGCACAAATGAAACCTCATTGCTCGGGACGGAACTTGCGTTCTACGAAAAGAACAAAGACGACTTCCTTCGCAAACACGCAAACCAGCACCTTCTCATTTAGGGGCAAGAACTGGTCGGTCACTTTTCTACAAAGGGTCAAGCTGTCGGAGAAGGTATCCGCAGATTCGGGAAAGATCCTATTCTCGTCAGGTTGTCGGGTGCGGATACGACGGTATTTACTGTTCCGGCGCTTGCTTTGGGGCTGCCGTGCCAATCCTGAACTCAAAAATCGAGGGTCAAGTTCCGAACGGAGGCAAGGTTGAAGGCCCAGATAGATGACATCGATTGGGGCCGTTGATCCCGGCACCACTTACGTTGACGAATGAAGCGCAAAATGCCTATCGTGAACGCGGAGACAACCCGCCAGCAGGGGTTACGGGAATGGCTATGATCGATACGGGGGCGACTGCAACCTGCATCGACATAAAGGCAGCGCACCAAGCTGCGCTTCCTACGGCAGACTCAGCGCTAACTGCGCCTGCGAGCCATTCCAATCAGGAGGTCCCAACATTCGCTGGAACAATTGTCGGACCAACTGTCAATATCAATGTCGAGTCCGGCATGGGAGCAAACCTTTCGGCGTTTGGACACAACTTGATCGTTTTGTTAGGTCGTGACCTTCTGAAATCGGCTGTCTTCATTTACAATGGTTTTGACATCATTTCTCCTTTGCGACTTAAGATGGCTGACGATCCCAAACCAAAGCGCAAGCGTGGCAGGCCACCAAAAGTGATGCTTGGGACAGACGCGCCGCCGGAGCGGATAGCGCAGGCGGTCTTCGCAACGGCAAAGCGTCCAGATCACTCGCTGCGGAAGCCCCGGCGCGGAACAATGGCCAAAGCGTGACGGGGACTGGTTAAGCGCATAATTCCCAAACGCAGCCGCAAGCTGACCCTTCGGAAACATTCACTCCCGGCAGTCACTGAGGTCGCAACGATGCCGAACGACAACAATCTTTATCAAGCAAGGCGCGCCAGGCTGGCGGGATTGCTCGCCAGCCATCGTCTGGATGCCGCGGCAATTGTGCCTGGCGCCAACCTTTACTACCTGACCGGCGTCAATCTGCACCTGATGGAACGTCCCACCGTCCTGTTTTTTCATGCGGACGGATCGATGCGGGCTGTGATTCCGGAACTCGAGCGCCCGAAATGGAATGCCGCATTGCCGGAAGCCGAAACCCAGTACTGGCAGGACAGCGATGGCTTCGACGACGCATTCGCCAAGGCGGGAGACGGTGCCGGGCCGTTGAGGATTGGCGTCGAAGGCCAGCGGATGCGCGTGTTTGAATACCAAGCGATCGGGCGCGGTTTCCCATCATCTCAGGTCTCGGACGCTGAAGCCTGCATTGCCGAAATGCGGTTGTGCAAGGACGCGGCGGAAGTGAATCTGATGAAGGCGGCCATCGCGATCAGCGAAAAGGCGCTTGCTGCCGTCACCGCGGCGATCCAGACCGGCATGACCGAGAGAAAAATACAGGCGATGCTGAAGACGGCCATGCTTGATGAGGGCGCTGAGGGATTCGCCTTTGAGCCAATCGTTCTGGCTGGCGCCAATGCCGCGAATCCACACGGTCACCCCGGCACCAGGCGGCTTGAGCGCGGCCAGTCGCTGCTGTTCGACTTCGGCGCCAGCGTCGGCGGCTACCACGCCGACATCACCCGCACCTTTTTTTGCGAAACTGTCTCCGAGCGGCACCGTGAGATCTACAACACGGTGTTTGACGCCAACGCGGTGGGCCGGAAAACCGCCGGGCCCGGCACGACGGCACATGAAGTTGATGCCCGGGTGACGGAATCGATGCGGTCTTCGCCGTTTGCGGATATGATCGTGCATCGCACCGGCCACGGGCTCGGACTCTATGTTCATGAAGAGCCGCAGGTCATGATTGGCAACCATCACCGGCTGAGGGAAGGCGTGGTGATCACGATCGAGCCCGGACTCTATGCGCCGGGAGAAATCGGCGTGCGTATAGAGGACGATGTGGTGGTCACCGCTGATGGCTGCGAGTCCCTGACATCGTTCGATCGGGAAATTGTTCTGGTCGGATAGGCCTTGCCGGTCACCGCCGGCCGGAAATCCGCCACGGACGCCGCAGGCCATCGGAGCGGGTTTCACGGATCGCCACATACAGGCCGGTTCCCAGAATAAGAATGATGCCGGCGCCCGACAGCGCGGTCGGGACTTCGTCCCAAAAGTAATAGCCCCAAAACACAGCCAGCACCAACACGAGATATTCAAACGGCGCAATCAATCCGGCTTCACTCAATCTGTATGCCTGGGAGATCATGTAACCGGCACATGCGATCAACACGCCACCGCCAATCATTATCAGCAAGTCGGGAGTTTTGATCGGTGACCACGGTCGAAAAATGAACTCAAGCGAAGGGTTTCCAGAACCGGCAAACCGGCCATCTCCCAAAAAAATCCCTGCCAACAAGGCAACGACCACGAAGGTCGAATGCACGTAGACTGACATGGTCGAGGCGTGTTCCGCCAAACCCAAATTGCGCGTCAGCGTGTGCACGCCCGCGTAGGCGGCCGCGGCGAGCAGCGGCAACAGCATGGCCCACTGAAACCCGGTTCCGCCAGGCCGCACAATCAACAACACGCCAATGGCTCCGACACAAAGCGCCAGCCATCGCCTCCGTCCAGCCACTTCGCCCAAAAACAGAGCTGAAAAAATCGTGATCAGGAATGGCGCAACAAAGAATATTGCCGTCACTTCCGCCAACGGAATAACCGCAATTGCAGCAAAAAACGCCATGTTCGCGATGACGAGAAACAGGCCGCGCAGGAAATGCGCCAGTGGCCGGCGCGTTTGCAGCACCTTCCAGCCGCCTTCAGCGGGAACAAAAATCGCCAGTGTCAGCGCAAGCGCGACCACGGCCCGGACAAGCACGACCTGGTGAAGGGGATAAGAGGTGCTTAAGGCCTTGATGATCGCATCGTTGAGCGAGAATGCAATGGATGCGCATAGCGCACATGCAATACTGATCTGTGTTTTTGAAAATGCTCCAAACAACATCTCACGACCACCGGACCGGCCAGCCTGCCATCAATCGGCAGCAGTTTCGCAGCCGCCTATACGCCAAGAACGCCGCCCTGCCAGAAAAATGTGCATATAATTCTTATGTGTTCAGGAACCGCGCGGCCACTTTTCATTGCCGCCAAAGCGCAGCCCGCGAAATCTGAACCGGGACTGTCCTTGAGGCACCGCCTGCAAGGGGATGCGGCTGGACCGGTTTGGCTTGGCGTCCAGGGGTGTCATGCCGCGCGCGGGGCGCCGGGAAACCGCGTGCCAAGCGGGGCGGGGGCAGCGTCAATTCAGTAATTCTAATTTTGAATTTTTGAGTTTTTAACGTGTTGTATCACAACGGTTTTTTGCCCCGGTGAGATTTTTTTCACTGCGGGCGGCTGCGCGCCGGCGGCGCCCCGGCGGCGGGCGAATCACCGGCCGCTGACGCCGCTCCGGCCGCCGGCTCCTGGGGAAAAGGCGCGGAGAAGACATATAAGTTGTTGTTTATGCTTACATTTGTACAAATTTTCGATATGTGCATAATGCGGCGCCATGTCCCCGCTGGCCGGATACATCGCCGCCATGCGCGAACTCTGCGCGTCCTTCCTGGCGGCGCAGGCGCAGCTCCAGTCCCGCCAGGGACGGTCCAACGCCCGGACCCTGTTCGGCATTGAACGGCTGCCGACCGACAGCCACATCCGCAGCGTGCTCGACGGCGCGCCGCCGGAGCGCTTCGATTCCATCTTCACCCGGACCGTCGACCGGCTGGACCGCCAGGGCGCCCTTGACCGGCTGCGCCGGCTTGACGGGCGGCTGCTGATCGCCCTTGACGGCACCGAGTATTTCACCTCCTGCAGCATCGGCTGCCGGAACTGCTCGCAGCGGAAACTGGCGGGCGGGCGGACACAGAACTTCCACGCCGTGCTCGGCGCCGGCATCGTCGCCCCGGGAACCTCGCGCCTCCTGCCGCTGCCGCCGGAGTTCATCCGCCCGCAGGACGGGGCTGAGAAACAGGACTGCGAGATCAACGCCGCCAAGCGCTGGCTGCGGCGGACCGGATCCGGCCTGGCCCGGCTGAGACCGGTTTATCTCGGCGACGACCTCTACTGCCGCCAGCCGTTCTGCGAGGCCGTGCTGGCCGCCGGCGGAAGCTTCATCCTGACCTGCAAGCCGAGCTCGCACACAACGCTTTACGAGTATATTCAAGGGGTTGAGACCGGCTGTCTGACCCGGACCGAGGGCCGGAAAAAGAACAAGCGCCGGCTGCGCTGCCGCTGGATGAACGGTCTGCCGATCCGCGACGGAAAAGACGCGCTGGAAGTCAACTGGTTCGAAGTCACCATCACATCGCCGTCCGGAAAGCGGCTCTGCCGCAACAGCTTCGCCACCGACCTCCCGGTCGGCCCGGACAGCGTCGCCGAACTGGCCGACTGCGCCCGGGCCCGGTGGAAAGTGGAGAACAACACCTTCAAGGCTCTCAAGGACGGCTACCATCTCGAGCACAACTTCGGGCACGGCAAGGAAACCCTGGCCAGCCTGCTGGCGACCTTCAACCTGATCGCGTTCCTGATGCAGAGCGCCTGCGACCTGGTCTGCGAAAGCTGGCAGGAGGCCCGGGCAAAGCTCGCCGCCCGCTGCCGGCTTCTTGACAACCTGAAGTTCCTGACCGCCTACGTCGTGCACGACGACTGGGACGCCGTGATGCGGACAATCATCACCGGCGAACTGCCGGAAAAGCCTCCGTAACCGGAAACGGCAGCCGTCGGGTAGGACACTGGCGCGCGCACCATAGGTCACGTTTCCAGCGTCCCCCCTAAAATTCCGGACTTCCGGTTTTCCCGGGTCCGGCTTCAAGCGTCAGGCACCCCCGCAGGAGTTCGTTACGGTGCCTTCCGCGACATCCGCCACGCTCAAGGCTGACCCAGCCATACCCGTGGCATCATCCCGCGTTTACGCCGCCCTTCGGCTCGACAGCACCACCCCTTTCAACCGGGGTGGTATCCTCGGTCGGCGCCGGGCTCTGAGTCCCGGCATGACCTGCCGTCTTCGCCACCTGAGCCCAGAGGCCCTCGCTCCGGACGGGTTGTGTTATTCCGTCCATCACCGCTTAATCGGCCTCATCCGCCAGTCAGGAGGACTCCGCGTCCTTTCCCGTACTCCGGTTATGGACACGGTCCTTGACATTCGAGGGTCACAACATCCTGTCTGTCCTCCTCACCTTCCGGACTTTCACCACTGAACCCTCCGGGATTGCCGCCACCTGTACGCCGGGCGATCCGATGCGTGCATCTCAGTTCTTCCGCACCGGCACTGGCCATCGGGCAGAGCGGAGACCCTTGGCATCCTCCAATACCCCCGCAAGTCGGATTCCATGCGGGGAGCGTTTTTTCGACGCTTCATACGGACGTTCGCTTTCGCTACGGCCCTCCCGGTTGTTCGCCTCCCTGTCCGACCGGACCAGAGGGACATCGTCCTCCCAGCCCACAGAGGCTTTTACGTCCCCGCTTCCGGACGCCGGGTCACCCCGACACCCGTGGGGATATGACTACGACGCCAAACTGAGAATTGCGCCGGCGGGACTTCCACCCGCAAGTTCAGCAGCTAGTCTCGCTGCACCCGCCCCTTCCGCCGAAACACAGCAGAAATCCGCCCGGAAACGCAGCCGAAAATGAAGAAAAAACCGATGTGAACGCATAATTGGAATTACTGGCGTCAATTGAGCGCAACTGCGGCGGCGGCGGTTTTGTGATAAGCCGCCTCGGCGTTATGCTTTTCCGCGGCAGACAGGAGAATCAAAGATGGCAAACACATCGTCGGCGACGCCGGAAGTGACAATCGACAATGACCGCGCAAAGGTCACACAATGGAGCTTTGCCCCAGGCGCGGACACCGGTCACCATCGCCACGAATGGGATTATGTGGTTGTGCCAATGACAACCGGCGATCTGACCATCATTGACAGCGACGGCGAAAAGTCGCTCGCATCCCTGACCGCAGGCAGACCCTATTTTCACCGTGCCGGTGTCGAGCACAATGTCATCAATGCCAATGACACTCCGTTCACTTTCATCGAAATAGAAATGAAGTGAACAGCCTCCGCTTCAGCCGCGCCGGAATTCGGCGTCCCGCTGCGCGGGTGTGAATTGTCAACAGCGCGGCGACGGTAAGTTCACGCACATGGTTCAGCGAGGCGACGGCACGGAAGGCGGGGTCGAGATCAGGCGGGCATCGCTCAGCTTTGAAGGGCGATTGGTCATTGACGAGATCTCGCTGACGCTGACCGAAAGGCGCATCGGTCTCGTCGGTCTCAACGGGTCCGGAAAGTCGACACTCGCCAGACTGATCTGCGGCCTCCTCAAATCTGATTCCGGCACCATCCGCATCGATGGCGTCGATGTTTCAAAGGACCGAAAACGGGCGATCGACACTGTCGGTCTGGTGTTTCAGAACCCGGACCATCAAATCATCTTTCCGACTGTCGGCGAAGAAATCGCTTTTGGACTGCAGAACCAGGGAATGAGCCGCGAGCGCGCGCAGCTGCGGGCAAATGAGTTTCTAGGGGAATTCGGCCGCGCAGGCTGGGCCGGCCGCGCCGTGCACACGCTTTCCCAGGGCCAGCGGCATCTGGTGTGCCTGCTGGCGGCAATGGCCATGCGGCCTTCGCTGCTGGTGCTGGACGAACCGTTCACTGGCCCGGACGCGCCGACGGTGCGCCAGCTGCATAGAGAATTGAACAGGTTCGAAGGCCGGGTGCTCCTGATATCGCACGATTGTTCGACCCTTCTCGGCTACGACCGGGTTATCTGGCTTCACCGCGGCAGGGTCAGGCAGGACGGCGGCGCTGACGCGGTTTTGGCTGCGTACGAAACTGAAACGTCACGTCTCGGCGACGCAGATGCTTTCGCTGACGTCCCCCATTGATTCCCCGTATCGCCGGCTTCCCGCCGGGCTGAAGCTGGGGTTTCTGTGTTTTGCGACCATATATCTGTTCGCGGACAATTCGATTGCGGTGCATACGGGTTCATTCGGGTTCGTGGCATTGCTTTACGCGGTGCCCGGTCCGCGGTTTTTCCAGACCGGCATCCGGCGGCTGTCGCCGCTGCTGCCCTTCCTGCTCATCATTGCGCTCTGGCATGTTCTGACCGGCACTGTTCAGGACGGCAGCGCGATAGCCCTCAGGCTGACCACCGCGGTCGGTCTTGCCAATCTTGTGACCATGACCACAAGGCTGGACGATTTGATCCGCGTGGCGGAGTTTCTGCTGACGCCGCTGAAGCGCATCGGGCTGCCGACAAGAGCCCTTGGAATTGCACTCGCGCTGGTCATCCGCTTCACACCGGTTCTGTTGATGAAGGGGCGGCAGCTGGGAGAAGCGTGGGCCGCCCGTTCCGCGAAGCGAACCGGATGGCGCATTCTCGGACCATTCACCGCGCTTGCGATCGACGATGCGGAGCGTGTGGCGGAGGCGCTCAGGGCGAAAGGCGGCATCCTCTAGGCGGGGGGCGCGATGGAACGAAATCTGGCCTATATCGCTGTCGGCGCAGCCACCATCGTGGCGCTTGGCTTTCTGCCAAAGCTGATGCTGGGTTTCGGCGTGCCGATCACCGCGCAAAGCCTGGGCATTATGCTCTGCGGCACCGTGCTGGGATGGAAACGCGGGTCATTGGCGGTCCTGTTGTTCCTGTTCTGCATTGCCATCGGACTGCCGGTCCTGTCGGGAGGAAGGGGAGGTCTCGGCCTGTTCGTCTCGCCATCGGCCGGCTATCTCGTCGGATTTCCGCTCGCCGCGCTTGCTGCCGGCCTGGCGATGGCGCGTCTGCGGTCGTGGCCGGTTTTTTGGGCAGCGGCGGTTTCGGCGGCCATTGGCGGCATTTTTGTTCTCTATATCCCCGGCATCGCAGGAATGGCGGTCACCCTTGACAAACCATTTGCCGAAACCGCCTGGCTCGGGCTCGCCTTTCTGCCCGGAGATCTGATCAAGGCGGTCCTTGCCGGCGTCATAACCGCAACCGTCGCCCGGTTCCGCCCCGGGGTGTTGCCGGCGCGGCCGTGAGCGGCGGCGCGTCGGTTATCGGTGCGTTTCCAACAACAGCGCGGTCCCCAGACCGCCGGCGGCGGCGATGGCCGCAAGACCAAATGGTCCCTTGCCGCGCTGCAGCTCATGAAACACCCGCACGGCCAGGACGGCTCCCGACGCCCCCACAGGGTGGCCGCGCGCCAGTGAACCGCCGCCCGGATTGACAATCTCAGGGTCCAGACCGGTTTCCCGAGCGCAGGCGATGGCCTGCGCGGCGTAAGCTTCCATGAGTTCCGCAACCGCCAAATCGCCTGGCTGCAGCGCAGCATCCCCGAGTGCCTGGCGTATCGCCGCCACCGGCGCGATTCCGGGCAGTTCGGGATTGCCGCCGATTGTCACCCCGTTCAGAAGTCTGGCATGAAGCAGGCCGCGCCCGCGCGCAGCCGCATCCGAGACAATTGCGCAGAACGCCGCGCCGTCCGCCGCGACCGACATGTTGGCAGCGGTGACCGTGCCGGCGATCGCCGGCGTCCGGCGGCAGGTGGCAAGGCTCAGCCGGCGCGAAAAATCGTCGCGGTCAGCCGGGTGCCCGGCAACCGGGGCCCGTTCGCACGCCAGCCGCGGCTCGGCTGCCAGCGCCTTTCTGTGGCTTTCGACAGCCCACGCATCCTGATCCGTCCTTGAAATGCCGAATTTCCGGGCCACACGGTCGGCGGCTTCGTTCATGCCGGGATCTCTGTCGGGCCAGGGTGTGAACGGCGCCTGGTCAATCGGCCGGTCCGCGTATCCGGCAGCTGTCGCTCGGAAACAGGCCGGGCGCAGGGAACTGCTCTCAACTCCCCCGGCAAGCACGATTTCGGCCTGGCCCGACTCAATCAGCGCCTTGGCGATGAGCAGCGCATCGAGCCCGCTGCAGCACTGCCGGTCAATTGTCAGCCCGGCCACCGTTTCCGGCAATCCTGATGCGAGCGCGACCAGCCTTGCGGTATTGCCGCCGTTGCCAAGACAGTTGCCGGCAACGATCTCATCAACGCTTTCCGGCGCGATGCCGGCATCTGCCAGGCAGGCTTTGGCGGCGGCGGCGGCGAGAAGGTGCGGCGCGGCCGATTTCAGCCTGCCGCCCGCTGGCGCGATGGCCGTCCGGCGGGCGGCGACAAGACAGGCGCCCGCCGTCAACGCCCGCGACTTCCGATGAGGTCGCGCAGCGCGCCCAGGTCCGTCTTGCCGGAGGCCAGCAACGGCCACCGGTTCAGCGCGACGATTCGCTTTGGGCATTTGAGGGGATCAAGCGCCCGGCGACATTCCTGTTCTATTGCGCTGACTGCGGGGCCATCGGACGCGACGCGGACGAATGCCGTCAACACAGAGCCGCGCAGCGGATCGGGAACCGGCACCGCGGCAGCCTCTGTGACGCCTTCAATAGCCTGAATGACTGTCTCCACCTCCTCGGGATGGACCGCCTTGTCAGCGACTTTGATGCTGCGGTCCGAACGACCGTGCAGATACAGACACCCATCGGTTCCGATGCTGCCGACATCGCCGGTCATGACAAATCCGTTCCGCCAGCGCGCGGTTCCTGTCTTTCCCCGCGCATAACCTATGGCCGTGTAGGGGCTGCGCACACGGAGTACGCCCCTTCCGTGCGCCGCCGCCCTGTCGCCGAACCGGATTTCGACACCGGGATATGCCCGTCCCACTGAACCCGGCGCCGTGTCGGGGCCGCCGATGGAAATGAAGCTGGTTTCGGTGGAGCCGAAGAACTCATGAATGCCGGCATTGGGAAACAGCCGGCGCGCCGCATCGATTTGACCGGGCTGCAGTTTCGAACCGCCGACGAGCAGCTTTCGCAGGGACGGCACTTTCCGGCGCCGATCCGGGCCGGGCACAGTATTGAGAAGACCGATCTGCGACGGGGTCGCATAGAGGATTGTGGACGCCCCTGCGCGCATCCGTTCGATTTGAAGCCTGGGCGAGTGAGCCGACAGCAGGTCAAGGTCCGCTCCCAGATGAACGGCTTCAATCGCAGCATAGAGCGCCAGCGAATGCGGCAGCCCGCCAAGCACGGCATAGGTGTCCCCTGGCGACAGGCCGAGAATTTCCCGGTTGACAGCGAAACACCGGATCCAGGACGCGTGTGTCCGCCGAACCTGCGACGGGTGCCCGGACGTGCCGCCGCTGAGACACCGCAACACGGGTTCGGACAGAGTCTCGCCGGCGGCCAGCGGCGGAATCGCCGGGCCCGATGCCGTCATGCACGCTTCGTGTCCGGTGTCGAGGGCTGCCAGCAGACCCGCCAGCTGTTCCGCCGGTCCGCAATGTGCGACTGGACGGGAGCCAAAAAACAATTCCCTGCCTGTCGCTCGAAACGACAATCTTCGTTCGCGGTAGCCATCCCGGTTCAGCAGTGTCTGGCCGTCATGCACAGAAGCCGCTTCATGCCACGCAAACCTGGAATGCGGCGCGGCTTTCACCAGCTCATTCCATGGCCTTTGATCCGGGGGCTGCGCCCGGAAAAGGTCAGTGCCCGGATGCGCGCCAGGGGGCAATCGGCCGGCGCCGAAACGCGCTTTCGGTTTACCCGTTCGCGCTCGCCCGTTAGAGTTCGCCGCATGTGAAACCCGCGAGGGAACCTATCGGTCATGCTGCTGCCTTTCCGCGACGAAAATCCGGCCGTGCGGCGCCCGATTGTCACGTGGTTTCTGATCGCAGCCAATACACTGCTTTTCCTGTCATTTGTATCGTCGGCGCCAACGGATGGGTTTTTCGCCATCGACGGGCTCGACACAGCCTGGAACAGGTGGAGCCTTCGGGAAGTGCCCACTATTTCCGGCCACGAATGGACCGGGTTTTTCACGCACATGTTTCTGCACGGCAATGTCATTCATCTGCTGTTCAATATGCTCATGCTGTACATTTTTGGCGACAACTTGGAGGACACGCTCGGGCATTTCTGGTTTCTCGCCTATTACCTTGCCTGCGGCTTTGCTGGCGGGTTAGTGTTTTCCTTTGTTGAAGAGGGTTCGCTGGTGCGCGCCGGCGGGGCTTCTGGAGCGATCGCCGGATTGATGGGCGGTTACCTGCTGTTGTTTCCGAAGGCCCGGATTGTCCATTTGCTTATGCTTCCCAACATCTTTTGGCCATTCTCGGTCATCGTCCGGCAGATCTGGAACAATCGCTTCTTTGGATATCTGCCGATCTGGATCGTGACCATTGGTCTGCCCGCCTGGGTCCCTTTGCTGGTCTGGCTTCTCCTGAATATCGCCGGCGCCCGTTACCTTGACGGCGGCACGGTCGCGTACTGGATTCATTTGGGGGGATTCGCGGCGGGGCTGGCTCTGATGCTGCCTGTCATGTTGTTCCGCTCCCCAGCGGGGGCCGCCGGGGAGTCGTCGGGGGATTTGCCGGACGCGCCCGCTCACGGAGGCGGAGAACACATGGAAAAGCGCGGACCCTGGGACCGGACGGCGGCGGAAGCGCTCGCCCATGCAAACCGGGAATCGGCCGCTGACGGCCCGGCGCAGATCGAAAACCGACCGGCTGACGGCGCGGAGACGGTTCAATCGCAGCCGCGGCAGATTCAAGGTCCGCGGCAGCGCACAGAAGACGCGGAACGGAAGTCCGTTCGCCGCCGGCGGGCCGGGAAAGCCGAAAACGTCCAGCCGATCACCCGGATGCGCCAGTCGGACGCCGACTGAATCTCACAGGTTGAGACACCAGCGCAGGATCGCTTTCTGCACATGCAGCCGGTTTTCCGCCTCATCAAACGCAACCGATTGCTTTCCGTCCAAGACCGGAGACGTCACCTCTTCGCCGCGGTGCGCCGGCAGGCAGTGCATAAACAGCGCCTCAGGCCGGGTGTTTGCCATGAGTTCTTCATTGACCTGATACGGCAGCAGCAGCGCGCGCCGGGCGGCGAAATGGTCGGACGCGTCATGCATTGACGACCATGTGTCGGTGACAATGAGATCGGCGCCGGCAGCTGCGGCCACGGGATCGGATTCCATTTGCGCTTCGACGCCGGCCGCCCTGGCGGCCTCCAGACAGGATGCGTCGGGAGCAAGCTCTTCCGGGCCGGAAAAGGTGAAATTGAATGCAAACCCGGCTGCCGCCTCGATCAGCGAATTGCAGACATTTGTTCCAGCTCCAATCCAAACCACATGGCGGCCCTTGATGGGTCCCCGATGTTCCTCAAATGTCATGACGTCCGCCATGATCTGGCAAGGGTGGGAACTGTTCGTGAGGCCGTTGATGACCGGGATTTCAGCTGCTTCGGCAAACTCTGCCAGCGTCGCGCCGGCAAAAGTTCTGATCATCACAATGTCCGCGAATCTGGAGAGCACGCGCGCGGTGTCGGCGACGCTTTCGTTTTCGCTCAGATGCATTTCATTGCCCGACAAAAGAAGCGGCTGACCGCCCAGCTGGCGAACCGCGACATCGAATGAGACGCGGGTGCGGGTGGACGGTTTCTCGAATATCAGGACTGCGATGTGGCCATCCATGGGCCGAGCCCGGTCGGCTGCGCCGCGTAGGCGGCCCGGACGCGCCGCCTTCATCTCGCCCGCCAGCGTCAGGATGTCCCTGAGCTCCGCCGGTGAGACATTCGAGATTTCCAGGAAATCAGGCATTTTCGCTTGTTCTGAGCGCCGCGGCGGCCGCGTCAATTCGGTCACACACGCTGCTGAGCTCATCCTCAGTGATATTGAGCGGCGGCAGGATGCGGGCCACATTGCCGCCGGCGGGGACCAGCAGCAGGCCTTGATCGTACCCGGCCTGGATGACATCCATATTTGCCGCCCGGCAGACCAGCCCCAGCATCAGACCGACTCCCCTGACCTCAGAAAAAATATCGGAATTCGTCGCCACAATGGACTCCAGCCGCTGGCGAAGGAGACCCGCCTTCTTTCTGACACCGGCCAGAAACTCCTCTTGATCGACAATCGCCAGCACTTCGCGTCCGACCCTGCAGGCCAGCGGATTGCCGCCAAAGGTGGAACCGTGCGTTCCCGCTGTCATTCCCTTCGCCGCATCCGCAGTCGCCAGACAGGCGCCAAGAGGAAACCCGCCTCCGATCCCTTTGGCGATCGCCATGATGTCCGGCCTGATGCCGGACCATTCATGCGCGAACAGCCGGCCGGTCCGGCCCATTCCGCATTGGATTTCGTCGAGAATGAGCAGACTTCCGGTCTCGTCGCACAAATCCCGAAGCGAAGCGAGAAATGCGTCGGAAAGCGGCACAATTCCGCCTTCGCCGATGATTGGCTCGGCGATCACCGCCGCAGTGCGTTCGTTCACCGCCGCCGCGACAGCGCCGATGTCTCCCGGTTCAACCTGGACAAATCCGGGCAGCAGCGGGCCGAATCCTTCGGTGTGCGCCTTCGAGCCGGCGGCGGAAATCATGGCGAGTGTCCGGCCGTGGAACGACGACTTCAATGCGATGATTTCATTGCGGTGTGTCTCGCCTTCGGCGTGCCAGAAGCGGCGGGCCAGCTTCACCGCGGCCTCGCAGGCTTCGGTGCCTGAATTGGTGAAGAACACTGTGTCCGCGAACGTCCTTTCCACCAGAATCCCGGCCAGTCGTTCCTGTTCAGGGATCCGGTAAAGATTCGATGTGTGCCACAATTCGCCGGCCTGTTCGGTCAGCGCGGCGACCAGCTGCGGGTGAGCGTGTCCAAGTATGTTGACCGCAATGCCGCCGCCGGCGTCCAGCCAGCGCCGCCCTTCGGTATCGACCAGCCAGCTGCCCTCTCCTTTCACGAACGCCATCGGGGCCCGCGCATAGGTTGGCATGACAGGAGTGCTCATCCAGATTCTCCAAGCCGCAAAAACCGGAGCGGTATCAATTTTGCCGGACGCAAGTCAAACCGTTTTTGACCAATTCATCCTGCGTAAAACCATTTGACAGGCCTGCATTACACGATTTTCCGGTGAGCCCGCTGTGTTTGAGCGGGTTTTTTTCACCCCGCAACGGACATTGCTGCCGTCAGCCGCCAGGCGGAGGCGCTGAAAGGTCCCGGTCCGGCAAGTTGCGCATGCCGGGTTTAACTGCCGGTTCCAGTCAAGCCTGTTCCCGGACCGCACCGAACACAGACGTGCCGGAAGACGCCTTCCGACTCAAATCCGATTGCGGAATTGTTTCCCAACCGGCCGCCAGCCCGCGGCGCCGTATAATTGCGCATTGGGCTTGAATGCTTCGGAGCCTGCTTTATCTATGCAACAGCAGCCGGAACTGCGGAGTTTGGGCGGCTCAGACAGGAGATGCAAATGCCTTGGACGGAAGATCGGGTCGAAATCTTAAAACAGCTTTGGGCGGATGGCACGCCTTCGGCGGAGATCGCGGTCAAGCTCGGCGGCGTAAGCCGAAATGCGGTCATCGGAAAAATCTACCGGCTTGGGCTGTCAAACAAATCCAACAGCAACCGAAGTGTCGCCGCCCCGGAATCCAGCGATTCTTCGGTTTCCGATCGGGCGGAGACCAGGGATCCGGCACCGGCGGAGGCCAAATCCGCCGACAGCGAAGAACGCAGGGACGAAGTTGACGACGCCGCCGATGAGGAGGGCGAAGCGGATGCTGACGAGCACGATCCGGCAAGCGACCTTGCCAACGCCAGGCGCGCCGAAGAATCGTCGCTCAAGCTGAGATTGATGGAACTCACGGAACGAACCTGCAAATGGCCAATCGGCGATCCGGCAACCAGCGAATTCTGGTTTTGCGGGCTGCCGAGCAGTCCCGGCAAACCCTATTGCGACGCGCACGGCACGATTGCGTCGCAGCCCATCACGCCGCGCCGCGACCGCAAGATTCAGCGCAAACCGGACCTGATCAGTTTCACACGCCGGTGATGTGCGGAACCGCGGCAAATCTCGCCGGAGAAGAGCTGCATACGCCGGCGCTCCGCCCGAGGCGCATGCGCCAGTCCCGGGACGCCAGGGTTCAGAAGACGGTTCCGTGCTGTGTTCTCAGTTTGCGGCCGCCGCGCGGCGAAGGGTGTGTTCGGCGCCTTCCTTCTATGCCGGCAGCGGTGAATTCCGGCGCCCAGCCGTTTCAATACGGCTTCAGCCGCCTTTCTGTGACGATTTCCGGAGCTGCAGCCGGATGACACCGAAAAGCGGCAGCAGGATCAAAACGATCGCAACCACTGTGATCGGGCCTGCGATCGGACGGGTCAGGAAAATCATCCAGCTTCCGTCGGACAGTATCAGCGACTGCCTGAGAGTCGGTTCGGCGATCGGCCCCAGAACGATGGCCAGCACTGCCGGGGCCAGCGGATAGTTCAAGAGCCGCAGGAAAAATGCGCCGATGCCGAAGAAAAGCATCAGCCACACATCGTAGATGTTCTGATAGGCGGCATAGACGCCGACGACCGACAGCACAAAGATCAGCGACGCCAGGATGGTGAACGGCATTCGCAGCACGCGCAGAAACAGCGGGATGAACGCAAGATTGACCACCACGGCGATGACATTGGATACGTAAAATGAACCAATGAGCGGCCAGACAAAATCCGGCTGATCGGTGAACAGCCGCGGTCCGGGCGTCAGTCCCCAAATCACCATTCCCGCCAACAGCACTGCGGTGGTCGGCGATCCCGGAATGCCGAGTGTCATCATCGGCAGCATGGCCCCCGTTGACGCCGAGTTGTTCGCGGACTCCGGAGCCGCGATCCCGTCCGGCTCGCCCTTGCCAAACTTTGATTTGTCCTTCGACACCATTTTGGCAACGCCATAGGCCATCAGCGAACCCGGCGTGGCCCCCGCCGCCGGCAGGATGCCGACAAAAAAGCCGAGCAGAGACCCAATCAGCGTGCCCTTCCACGCCTCCGCGGCCCCGGACAAGGCCTCCCGGACCCGGCGCAGTGTGATTGTCGCCTCAGTCATTTCGGTCTTGTAACGCGTCGAATTGACGGTCCACAGCATCTCGCCGATTCCGTAGACCCCGATCGCCAGCACCAAAAACTGTATGCCGCGGCTGAACCAGGCCGTCGAATCCATAATGAGAAGGCGCGGCGCGCCGGAAATGATATCGAATCCGACCGCTGAAAGGATAAGGCCGAGACAAATCGAGATCAGCGTCTTTGGAATATCGTCGCCGCCGAGCCCGACAAATGTGGCGAAGGCAAGCAGCATAAGGGCAAAGATTTCCGGATTGCCGAATTTCAGCGCCACCGAAGCCAGCAATGGAGCGGCACCGGTGAAGAGCAGCGTCGACACCGTGCCGCCGACAAAGGAGGCCACCGC
This sequence comes from Paracoccaceae bacterium, assembly GCA_965221935.1. Taxonomy (GTDB): domain Bacteria; phylum Pseudomonadota; class Alphaproteobacteria; order Rhodobacterales; family Rhodobacteraceae; genus JAPOXR01. The sequence goes on along the minus strand of CBDCSZ010000078.1, from coordinate 289,141 downwards.
AGCGATGACCAGCGCCCGGTCGGCCTTACCCTGCAGCGCCAGCGGCCTGCCGTCAAAGGTCGTCGCCACCGCCGTCGATGCGCCGGGGATGCCGAGCGTGATCGACGAGATCGCGCCGCCGTACATCGCCCCGTAATAGATCGCCGCCAAGAAGATCATCGGCGATGACGCCGTTCCCGTGAACTGGTAGATGACAAATGTGAAAGGCAGCAGAATCGCGACACCGTTCACCGAACCGAGTCCAGGCATCGCGCCGACAAACAGGCCGATCACCACGCCGAGCAGTGCCAGGCCGAGATTGAGCGGCTGCAGAGCCGCAAAAATCCCGTCGGCCAAAAGGACAATCACTTCCATGACGCACCCTTGCCCCAGGGATCAACGGCTCCGCCGGCCGAAATCCTGACGATGAAACCGAACTGCCGCACGTCCCGGCCTACAGGAAGATTGCGTAGAGCGGGATGAACAATGGCTCCAAATGGCCCTTAGGCAGCACAATCCGCATCGCCACGTCAAAGAAGAAGAAACAAAACACCGGCACCGCTGCTGCGATTGCAACCGCAAGAAACAGCGAGTGACGGCCGATGAAGAAAATAAAGTAAAACAAAAACAGCGGGATCGCGCCGTAGAATCCAACGAAATGAATCAATCCGAGAAACCCGACCAGCCCGCCGCCGACGGTCACAACCATCCGTTTGCCGTAGGAATCGAGAAACGGTTTGTCTGATCGCGATTCCGGCGTTTTGCGAAAATACCAGTTCACCGCCACCACAAACGCAGCGATCAGCATCGCCAGCGAAAGCCAGAATGGCCAGAATCCGCTTCCCGGACCGGCATTGTCCACATTGATGCCGATATTCGCATAACGGACTGCGGTGGGGTCCCATGACGGACCCTCACCGCTCTTCCACATCAGATACAAAGAAGAGAGGGCAATCAGGATCGCTGTCACCAATTCGGCGATGCGCATGCCGCTGCCCTCTCCAGCCGGAGAAAATGAGCGTCGGTTACTTGATATCGCCGGATGCCTTCAGGATTGTCGTGTGCCGGTCACGCTGAACCTGCCAATAATCCTTCAGCCCCTGGCCGTTGAGATACTCGCCAAGCAGCGATTTGCTGGACTTGTACTCCTGCCATTCGTCCGACTGGTAAACCTTGTCGAAGAGGTCAGTATAGTAGGCCAGCGCTTCGTCCGACATGCCGGGCGCCCCAACGACAGCGCGCTGCATGTAGTAGGAAAAATCACCTCCGCTTTCGTGCAGCGTCGGCACATCGGGGAACATCGGCAGGCGTTCGTCGGTGAATGCCACCAGCGCCACGACATCGCCGGACTCCCAGAATCCCAAGGCTTCGGACGGGTTGTTCACCGAGGATGTGATCTGGCGCCCGGCCAGGTCCTTGGCCACTGCGCCGCCGCCCTTGTACGGAATGTATTTCATTTCCAGCCCGAACGCGTCGTTCAGATAGTTGGTGATGATCTGGTCTTCCTGCGCACTGCCGGTGCCGCCCATAACCCAGTCGGAGCCGCGCGCTTTGGCTTCAGCGAGGAATTCGTCAAAAGTGGAGATTCCCTCATCCTTATGCACCCACAGGACAAAAGTGTCTTCCGCCATCCTTCCGACAGGGGCAAAAGTCATGATGTCAACATCAAGACCCGGCTGACGCAGCGGCGTGGTGAAGAAGGAATTCAGCGTCACCATGATCGCGTGGTCAGGATCGGCCGTGCTTTTCATGGCCACCAACGCTTCCGCGCCGGAACCGCCGCTCTTGTTGGTCGGGACCAGCGGCCGCGAAGCGAATCCGTTGGATTCAACGATGCTCTGCATGAGCCGCGCCATTTTGTCGGCGCCGCCGCCCTTGCCAGCCATGATCACAAACTCGATCGGCTTGGTGGGTTCAAACGCCTGCGCTGAGTGTACCGCAAACGATGCGCCCAACGCGGCAAGGCCAAAGGCCAAACTCTTGAAAGGTCTCATTGGTATAACTCCCTTAGTTGCGGCGGCAAACACTCAGCCGCCTGGTTGTGGCCGCTTGCGCGGCATTTGCTGACTCTCCGCTCGATGGTGTCTGCCTCCCGCAGAATCCGGCCCTGTCCGCCGCCTCATCAGAACAGGCCTTCAACATGCCCCGCCTCATTCAGCCCGATCGCCTCGGCCGCCGGTCTGCGGGGAAGGCCCGGCATGGTCATGATTTCGCCGCAGATCGCCACCACGAAACCGGCTCCGGCTGACAGTCTGACTTCGCGAATCGGTATGGTGTGGCCGCTGGGCGCGCCGCGCGCGTTTGGATCGGTTGAGAAACTGTACTGGGTCTTGGCCATGCACACCGGCAGTTCCCCATATCCGGCATCTTCCCACTGTTTCAGCTGATCGGTGATTTTGCGGTCAGCCGCCACTTCACCGGCATGGTAGATTTCGCGGGCGATTGTCTCGATTTTATCCATGAGTCCGAGGTCACTTGCGTACAGCGGAGCATAATTCGCTCGGCCTCCGTCCACAATATCCACCACACGCCGCGCCAGCTCCTCAGTGCCGGCGGAACCGAGCTCCCAGTGGCGGCAGAGAATCGCCTCGGTGCCTTTCTCCGCCGTGTATTCCCTGACTGAAGCGACTTCGGCATCGGAGTCGGAGACGAAATGATTGATCGCGACCACTGCGGGAACCCCGAATTTCGCGATGTTTTCGATGTGCCTGCCAAGATTGACGCAGCCGCGGCGGACCGCTTCCACATTTTCCGCGCCCAAATCGCCGCGCGCCACGCCGCCATTCATCTTCAGCGCCCTGACGGTCGCCACGATCACCACAGCTTTCGGCGAAAGACCCGCCTGGCGGCATTTGATGTTGAGGAATTTCTCTGCGCCGAGATCGGCGCCGAAGCCGGCTTCGGTGACGACATAGTCGGCAAGTTTCAGGGCAGTGCGCGTTGCAATCACCGAATTGCAGCCATGGGCGATGTTCGCGAACGGGCCGCCGTGCACAAATGCCGGGTTGTTCTCCAGCGTCTGGACGAGATTCGGCTGCATCGCCTGCTGCAGCAGAACGGTCATTGCGCCGTCCGCGTTGACATCGCGGCAATAGACCGGGCTGCGGTCCCGCCGGTAGGCGACAATGATATCACCGAGACGCCGGCGCAGATCGTCAAGATCGGAAGACAGGCAAAGTATGGCCATCACCTCAGACGCCACGGTGATGTCAAACCCGGCCTCCCTCGGGAATCCATTGGCAACGCCGCCGAGGCTGCAGGCGATCTGGCGCAGGGCGCGGTCATTCATATCCATGACCCGGCGCCATGCGATCCGCCGATTGTCAATCCCGAGCCCGTTGCCCCAATAGACATGGTTGTCGATCATCGCAGACAGCAGATTGTGGGCCGAAGTGATGGCGTGAAAATCACCGGTGAAATGCAGGTTCATGTCCTCCATGGGCACGACTTGCGCATGTCCGCCGCCCGCCGCGCCGCCCTTCATGCCGAAACAGGGTCCGAGCGATGCTTCGCGGATACAGATCGCGGCCCTCTTGCCGATGCGGTTCAAACCGTCCCCGAGTCCGACTGTCGTCGTCGTTTTGCCTTCGCCGGCGGGAGTGGGATTGATCGCGGTGACAAGAATCAGCGCGCCATCGTCCCGGCCGCTCAGGGATTTGATGAAAGCGTCTGAAATCTTAGCCTTGTCGTGTCCAAAGGGGAGCAGATGCCCGGTCGGAATGTCGAGCTTCGCGCCGATCTCCTGGATCGGCTGTTTGACCGCGTTGCGGGCGATTTCGATGTCTGTGGCCATGGTTGCTTTCCGTTGTTTCCTAAACCTGTCCTCCAAGTACGGCGCCGGCCCCGATAGCAGATTTCCCGGCCCAGTCGATGGCGGAAATCTTGCCGGCGGCGGCGGGGCGGACCCGCTTTATGCGTATGCGGCCGCCGCCGGCCTGGACAGTCACGCCCTGCGCATCGACCGCGGTCACGCGCCCCGGCTGACCGCTGCCCTCAACCCGTTCCGAATCGAATATTTTCAACTCACTGCCGTCGTGACGCGTCCACGCGCCGGGCTGCGGATTGCTGCCCCGGATCAAATTGTACACCCGCCCCGCTGGCTGCGACCAGTCGATCTCCACATCCGCTTTCCGGCACCAGCTTTCATAGGTCGCCGCGTCCTCATCCTGCCGCCGCCGCGGCGGATTCCCCGACCTGAACAGATCGCAGACCTCGCCGACGGACTCGATGGCGGCGGGAAAGATCCTTTTGAAATACACATCGCCCAGCGTGTCATCCGGTCCGATAACGCATTCCTGCTGCAGCAGGATGTCGCCCTCATCCAATCCGTCAGTCGGATAAAACCATGAAAAACCTGTCTTTTCTGCACCTCCAATGATGGGCCAATTGATTGAGCTGGGGCCCCGGTGAAGCGGCAGAAGCGACGGGTGGAAGCAGATTGAGCCCCGTTTCGGCACATCGCGCGCCGCCTCCGGAACAAACACCGTCACATACGCCATAATCATCAGGTCGGCGTCATCGGAACGCATTTCCTCAAGCGCCGCGGCGTCCCTGTATCCTGCCGGCTGCCGCACCGGCAGACCGGCGGCCAGCGCCGCTTCCTTCAACGGATCCATTGGGCGCCCTTCCCTGTCAGGCGCGCAATAGACCGAACTCACCTCGTCGGCGCCGGCTGTCAGCAATCGTTCCAGCACGGCCTTTCCAAACGCCTGCTGCCCCATCAAGATGATACGCATTTCGTCACTTCGCCCGTGTCACTCAGCCGCCCGCGGCCGTTCTCCGACGGCGCCCGAGTCGAGCACCTGTTCCAGACTGTCGCCGCTGTAGCCCAGCACATCCGTCAGGATTTCGATGGTGTGCTCGCCAAGCAGCGGCGACCTTTTGACTTCAACTCTGCAGTCCGACAGTTTGATCGGACAGCCCACAGAAACATAGCGGCCGCGCTCAGGATGATCGACTTCCACAATTGTGCCGGTCGCGCGCAGCCCCTCATCCTCAGAAATCTCTTTCATCGACAGAATCGGGCCGGCTGGAATGTTCAATGGATTGCAGGCGTCCATGACCTCGAATTTGGTCTTGGTCTTGGTCCATTCTTCAATCGCGTCAAACACCTCATCGAGTTTTGGCAGTCTCGCCGGCGGAGTCGCATAGCCTTCATCTTCTTTCCACTCCGGCTTGCAGATGAGATCGCAGATATTTTTCCAGACCGCCGCCTGCGTGATGAAGTAGGTGTACGCGTCCGGGTCCCTCTCCCAGCCCTTGCATTTCAAAATTTTTCCCGGCTGGCCGCCTCCCGAGTCATTGCCGGCGCGCGGCGTCGCCTCGCCGAACGGAATCTCTTTTCCATACTGGGAATATTCTGTCAGCGGGCCGGCCTGCAGACGCTGCTGGTCCCTGAGTTTCACCCGGCAGAGATTGACAACGCCGTCCTGCATGGCCGCGAGCACGCGCTGGCCCTTGCCGGTGCGCTCCCGCTGCAGCAGCGCCGCGGTGATGCCGAGCGCCAAATGCAGACCGGTGCCCGAATCGCCGATCTGGGCCCCGGTCACAAGCGGAACCTCACCGAGAAAACCTGTGGTTGAGGCTGCGCCGCCGGCGCACTGGGCGACATTCTCATAGACTTTGCAGTCTTGATACTTGCCGGGTCCAAACCCTTTCACCGACGCCATGATCATGCGTGGATTGATCTCCTGGATCCGTTCCCAGCCGAAACCCATCCGGTCCAGAGCGCCGGGAGCGAAATTCTCCACCAGCACATCGCACTCGCCGATCAGCCTGGTCAGGACCTCCTTGCCAGATTCGTTCTTGGTGTTGAGAGTCAGCGAGCGCTTGTTGTGGTTGAGCATAGTGAAATACAGGCTGTCGGCGCCCGGCACATCCACCAGCTGTTTGCGCGTCGCATCGCCGACACCCGGCCGCTCCACCTTGATCACGTCAGCGCCGAGCCAGGCCAGCAGTTGGGTGCAGGTCGGGCCTGACTGAACATGCGTGAAATCCAGTATTCGAACACCTTCGAGCGCAGCCATGATTCCGATATCCCTTTCTGTGTTCTGCCTGCCGTCAAATTTTAACCGTCTACTTATACATCGTCTGTCGTTTCGTCCCGGGCGCATACTCGTTGGGATCTATCCAGACATTGACCACCGCGCACTTGCCGGTGCGGGCGATCGCTTCCCGTGCCCGGCGCAGCGCCGGCTGCAGCTCCTCCGGATCGCGGACCTCTTCTCCGTAACCTTCGAGCATCTCGCCGAACTTGCCGAATTCGACATCGCCGAGCTTGTTGCCGATATCGCCGCGATTCTTGCCGTATTTTGCGATCTGCCCGAACCGGATCTGGTTCATGGCCGAATTGTTGCCGATGACGGCCAGGTAAGGCGCGCCGAAACGCTGCGCTGTTTCCATGTCGAACGCCGTCATCCCGAAAGAGCCGTCGCCATAGAGACACATCACTTCCTTGTCCGGATGGACAAGTTTTGCGGCCATGGCGAACCCGGTGCCGACACCGAGCGAGCCAAGCGCGCCGGGATCCATCCACTGCCCGGGATTCCGCGGCCGCACGGCTTGCGCCGAGATCGTCACCACATCTCCGCCGTCACCGATGTAGATCGTATCCTCGCCGAGGAATTCGTTGATTTCCCACGCCAGTCGATACGGGTGGATCGGGGTGTTCGCCGACTTGAAGATCGGCATCAGCCGTTCCAGTTTCGCAGCCTCGATCGCGCGCAGCCGCTGCATCCATTGCCGCCGCTGTTCCTGCGCATCGCGGTTTATCCGACCGGTCGCGGCATCCGCCACGGCAGTCAGGATCGCGCCGGGATGTCCGCTCAGACCCAGAGAAATATCGCGGTTTTTGCCGACGGTGCGGTAGTCAAGATCGATCTGCGCCAGCGCCGGCGCCGAGATCCGCTTGCCGTAGCCCATTCGGAAATCGAACGGTGTGCCGACGATCAGGATGACATCGGCATCCTTGAACGCATCCGAACGCGTCCGGTCAAAGTGATGCGGGTCGCCCTGCGGCATCATGCCGCGCGCCGCGCCGTTCATGTAGGCGGGAATATCTAGCTCCCGGACAAAAGCGATACACTCTTCATGCGACCGCGACGCCCAGACCTGCTGTCCGAACAGCACCGCCGGCCGCTCCGCGCTGACCAGCAGGTCGGCCAGCTTTTCGATCTCATCCGGGTCGCCGATTGAGCGGCCGGCGGACCGGTAATGGCCTTGCGCCGGCACCCGGGCCTTTTCGAGCGGGATTTCAGCGTCGAGAATATCGCGCGGGATTTCCAAATAGCTCGGGCCGTAGGCGCCGGCGAAACATTCGCGTGCCGCCATCGAGATCATATCGGCGATGCGTTCGGTTGAGAAAACCCCCGATGCGAATTTGGTGATCGGCGTCATCATGTCGACATGCGGCAGATCCTGCAGCGAGCCCATCTTGTGCTGGGTCAGAGACGACTGGCCGCCGATGTGGAGGATGGGACTTTCCGAGCGGAACGCGGTGGCCACGCCGGTCACCGCGTTGGTGCAGCCCGGCCCGGCGGTTGTGACCACGCAGCCGAGTCTGCCGGTCTGCCGGGCGTAGCCGTCGGCGGCGTGCGCCGCGGTCTGTTCATGGCGGACATCGACGATGCGGATATCCTCATCGATGCATCCGTCATAGATGTCGATAATGTGACCGCCGCACAGGGTGAAAACCGTGTCGACACCTTCGTTTTTCAAAGCTTTGGCGACCAAACGGCCGCCGGAAACGATGTTTTTGTCCGCGCTTTTGCGGGCAAGGGTGTCATGGGCTGTCGCTGAACTGGTCTGCATGTCCGTTTCCTTGATTCACTTCCGCCGCATCCAGATTTTTCCAGGTGCGGCTGATATAGTCGCCGAGCCGCATTGTGTGCTCCCTGACAAGATCGCTTGCCTGGCCGGCGCGGCGGGCGGAGATAGCTTCTATGATTCCGGTGTGGTCCACGACCGAGCGGTCCGTGCGGGTTGTGTCGCGCATGGCGCGCCGCCGCACCGGCTGCAGGTGCGTCAGAAGGTCGTCCGCCGTCTTCCGCAGCGCCGTGCATTTCGACAGACTGATGATTGTTCGGTGGAACTCAATATTGGCTTCTGAATATTCGTTGAGCCGCGCCCTGGCGCTGTCCATCGTGTAACTGGCGCCGAGAAGCCGCAGACGATCTATTTCGCTGTCGCTGGCGCGCTCGCAGGCGAGTCTTGCGGCCATGCTTTCGAGCGCCGCCCAGACAGTCACCAATTCAACGATTTCCTCGCGGCTTTTCCGGGTCATGTAAACGCCCTTGCGGGCCTGTATCCGCACCAGCCCTTCGTGTTCGAGCCGGGACAGCGCCTCTCTGAGCGGTGTGCGCGAAATGCCCAGCTGCTCCGCCAGGGCCCGTTCGTCAAGACGCAGATTCACCTCGGCGCCATAGATATCGACTTCGAGAATCGCTTTGCGCAGCACCGTGTAGATATGCTCTTTGAGTGTGGGTCCGGTGTTCACCGGCTGCAATGAGATCACAGCGCCCAATTCCAAGCTCCCGGCTTTGCCGCCGACCGGCTGCCGCGAATCGCGGCAATCCACTCTGGTATTTAATATGCCAAATACCGGCACAGCACAAGTTTGCATGGGAGGAGCCTTGCACACATCATTATATATCAAATAGTTATCCAGCCTCAAGCCGATCTGTTCCAAACCGGTGCGCCGCCCTGTTTCGGCGCTTTTCAAACTGGAAATCTGGCATACTAGGGAGTTTGGGCGGCCCACAAGCCAGATGCGATCGCGTCACTGAAACCGGCACGTCAGCGGTTTGCCGACAGTAATTCTAATTTTGGATTTTTGAGTTTTTAACGTGTTGTATCACAACGGTTTTTTGGCCCGGGGAGATTTTTTCCGCCGCGGGCGGCTGCGCGCCGGCGGCGGGCGAATCACTGGCCGCAGACGCCGCTCCGGCCGCCGGCTCTTGGGGAAAAGGCGCGGAGAAGACCTTTAAGTTATTGTTTTTGCTGACATTTGTACAAATTTTTGATGTGTGCATAATGCGGCGCCATGTCCCCGCTGGCCGGATACATCGCCGACATGCGCGAACTCTGCGCGTCCGCCCCGGACCGCAGGACCGGCGCCAACGCCCGCCTGGAGATGGCCGACATCGGCATGGCGGCCTTCGCCGTCTTCTTCCTGCAGTGCCCGTCCTTCCTGGCGGCGCAGGCCCAGCTCCAGTCCCGCCAGGGCCGGTCCAACGCCCGGACCCTGTTCGGCATTGACCGGCTGCCGACCGACAACCACATCCGCAGCGTGCTCGACGGCGCGCCGCCGGAGCGCTTCGATTCCATCTTCACCCGGATCGTCGACCGGCTGGACCGCCAGGGCGCCCTTGACCGGCTGCGCCGGCTTGACGGGCGGCTGCTGACCGCCCTTGACGGCACCGAGTGTTTCACCTCCTGCCGCTGCCGCCGGAGTTCATCCGCCCGCAGGACGGGGCCGGGAAACAGGACTGCGAGACCAGCGCCGCCAAGCGCTGGCTGCGGCGGACCGGATCCGGCCTGGCCCGGCTCAGACCGGTTTATCCCGGCGACGACCTCTACTGCCGCCAGCCGCTCTGCGAGGCCGTGCTGGCCGCCGGCGGAAGCTTCATCCTGACCTGCAAGCCGAGCTCGCACACAACGCTTTACGAGTATATTCAAGGGGTTGAGACCGGCTGTCTGACCCGGACCGAGGGCCGGAAAAAGAAAAAGCGCCGGCTGCGCTGCCGCTGGATGAGCGGTCTGCCGATCCGCGGCGGAAAGGACGCGCTGGAAGTCAACTGGTTCGAAGTCACCATCACATCGCCGTCAGGACAGCAGCTCTGCCGCAACAGCTTCGCCACCGACCTCCCGGTCGGCCCGGACAGCGTCGCCGAACTGGCCGACTGCGCCCGGGCCCGGTGGAAAGTGGAGAACAACACCTTCAAGGCTCTCAAGGACGGCTACCATCTCGAGCACAACTTCGGGCACGGCAAGGAAACCCTGGCCAGCCTGCTGGCGACCTTCAACCTGATCGCGTTCCTGATGCAGAGCGCCTGCGACCTGGTCTGCGAAAGCTGGCAGGAGGCCCGGGCAAAGCTCGCCGCCCGCTGCCGGCTTCTTGACAACATAAAGTTCCTGGCCGTTTACGCCGTGCACGACGGCTGGGACGCCGTGATGCGGACAATCATCACCGGCGAGCTGCCGGAACAGCCTCCGTAGCCGGAACCGGCGGCCCCGCCCATTCCGCCGAAACACAGCAGAAATCCGCCCGGAAACGCAGCCGAAAGTGAAGGAAAAACCGATGTGAACGCATAATTGGAATTACTGCCGCTGAGCCAGTAATTCTAATTTTGGATTTTTGAGTTTTTAACGTGTTGTATCACAACGGTTTTTTGGCCCGGGGAAATTTTTTTCCGCCGCAGGCGGCTGCGCGCCGGCGGTTCCCCGGCGGCGGGCGAATCACCTGCCGCCGACGCCGCTCCGGCCGCCGGCTCCTGGGGAAAAGGCGCGGAGAAGACATGTAAGTTATTGTTTTTACTTACATTTGTACAAATTTTTGATATGTGCATAATGCGGCGCCATGTCCCCGCTGGCCGGATACATCGCCGACATGCGCGAACTCTGCGCGTCCGCCCCGGACCGCAGGACCGGCGCCAACGCCCGCCTGGAGATGGCCGACATCGGCATGGCGGCCTTCGCCGTCTTCTTCCTGCAGTGCCCGTCCTTCCTGGCGGCGCAGGCGCAGCTTCAGTCCCGCCAGGGCCGGTCCAACGCCCGGACCCTGTTCGGCATTGACCGGCTGCCGACCGACAGCCACATCCGCAGCGTGCTCGACGGCGCGCCGCCGGAGCGCTTCGATTCCATCTTCACCCGGACCGTCGACCGGCTGGACCGCCAGGGCGCCCTTGACCGGCTGCGCCGGCTTGACGGGCGGCTGCTGATCGCCCTTGACGGCACCGAGTGTTTCACCTCCTGCAGCATCGGCTGCCGGAACTGCTCGCAGCGGAAACTGGCGGGCGGGCGGACACAGAACTTCCACGCCGTGCTCGGCGCCGGCATCGTCGCCCCGGGAACCTCGCGCCTCCTGCCGCTGCCGCCGGAGTTCATCCGCCCGCAGGACGGGGCCGGGAAACAAGACTGCGAGACCAGCGCCGCCAAGCGCTGGCTGCGGCGGACCGGATCCGGCCTGGCCCGGCTCAGACCGGTTTATCCCGGCGACGACCTCTACTGCCGCCAGCCGCTCTGCGAGGCCGTGCTGGCCGCCGGCGGAAGCTTCATCCTGACCTGCAAGCCGAGCTCGCACACAACGCTTTACGAGTATATTCAAGGGGTTGAGACCGGCTGTCTGACCCGGACCGAGGGCCGGAAAAAGAAAAAGCGCCGGCTGCGCTGCCGCTGGATGAGCGGTCTGCCGATCCGCGGCGGAAAGGACGCGCTGGAAGTCAACTGGTTCGAAGTCACCATCACATCGCCGTCCGGACAGCGGCTCTGCCGCAACAGCTTCGCCACCGACCTCCCGGTCGGCCCGGACAGCGTCGCCGAACTGGCCGACTGCGCCCGGGCCCGGTGGAAAGTGGAGAACAACGCCTTCAAGGCTCTCAAAGACCGCGTTGCCGAATGCATGCGATTTCGATCCAGAGCCACGCCCTGGCGCCGGCGGCATCGAGGTCACGCACCCGTTCCATCCCTGGAGGGGTCGCTGGCTCGCGCTTGAATCCATCACGAACGAATTCGGCCTGAACCGGGTTCGGGTGTTTACGGGATGCGGGCGGCAGCTGCGCCTGTTTCCGGCGGCCTGGACCAGCCTGCGCGCTGTTGACACCTTCGAGGAGCAGGCGGCCGGGTGTTCCTCTTTCCGAGCGGACGATCTTTCGGAGTTGCGGGAATTGGTCGACATGCTAATCAAAAAAGATTGCCCGAAATGATTGAAAATTATTGCCCGAAATGTGCAAAATTCCCACGATACAGCGTGATTACAGAGCGTTATGTGCCAAGAGGATCGCCGGCCGGCTTGCGGAAGCTGTCAATATGAGTAATATATGATGATTTTCGAGAGCCGTGAATGGAGCTGCCCATGTCCGACGATGACCAGAAGGTCAAAAACCTCGAGGCCTCCGGCACCCTCAACCGGCGCCCGGAGCGCATCCGCTCCCAACGTTTCCGGGCCGGCGGCTTCTTCGACCCGCGCGACTTGCTGCAGGTGCGTTACGAGATGGTGCGCAGCGCCGGGGACGAACCGCTGGCGGAGGTGGCCGCAGAGTTCGGCGTCTCGGTCCCCACCTGTGTCCGGATCCGGCGCAGCTTCCGCGAGGGCGGGCTGCAGGCCCTGGCGCCGCTGCGCCGGGGACCGCGCCGGGCCCACAAGGTCAGCGACGAGATTCTGGACTTCATCGCCGCCTACAGGTCCGAGCACGGGCCAGTTGGCGCCCGGCGCCTGGCGCCGGTGATCGAGGAGCGTTTCGGTGTCAGCCTTCATCCACGCACCATCAACAAGGCAATCGAGCGGTCAAAAAAAAACACTGCGCCCCGGTACGGGAGGGCTCGATGACGACGGACTGCGACGCTACCGGCGCTGGCATCTCGACTGGCTCGCCGGGAACGCGGCGCCGGTTCTCAGCCGCCACGGCATGGCGGGGGCGCTGCGTCTCACGGCCGTCCTTGACCGGGCGCCGGTTTCCAGCGCGGCGGCGCCGACCGGCGAAACCGGGGCCGGCTGCATCACCGTCGCGGCGGCGGCGATGGTCCTGCGGCTGCTCAGATGCGAATCCAACGAGGGAGATGGATGGTGAAGGACATCGGAACCGGCAAGATCTCCGCCAGCCACCTTGAGCGAGAGGCGTGTGTCTACATCCGCCAGTCGTCTCCCGGCCAGGTGATCAACAACACCGAGAGCACCCGGCGCCAGTACGACTTGAGTGAGCGCGCGCTGGCGCTGGGATGGCCGCGGGAGCGGATCCGGGTCATCGACCAGGATCAGGGTCTCTCCGGCGCCGACGCCGAAAGGCGCGGGGGGTTCCAGGACCTGATGGCCCGGATCGCCGCCGGCGAAGTCGGCATCGTTCTCAGCCTCGAGATCTCGCGCCTCGGCCGCAGCAACGCCGACCTGCACCGGCTGTTCCGCCTTGCCTCACTCTCCGGCACGCTGGTCTGCGACGAGGCCGGCGTCCATGATCCCGGCAACAGCAGCGACCTGCTTTTGCTCGGGATCAAGAGCTCGGTCTACGAGTTCGAGCTTGACGGGATCCGCCAGCGGCTGCTCGGCGGTGTCCTCAACAAGGCACAGCGCGGCGAATTGAGAACCGCACTGCCCGCCGGCCTGGTCTGCGATCCACAAGACGCGGTGGTTCTCGACCCCGACATTCAAGTCGCCGAAGCGGTCAATCTGGTGTTCGAGACTTTCCGCAGGACCCGCTCGGTCAGGGCGACATTTAATTGGCTTCTCGACAACGCCATACCGCTGCCGGCATGCCCGGTCTCCGAAGGTCATCGGCTGATCTGGTCCGAGGCCCGCTATTCAAGGGTTCTCAGCATCCTCCGGAACCCCCGCTATGCGGGTTGCTACGCCTGGGGCCGACGGGGCGGCAATGCCGGGCGGGCAAACCCCTGGGAGGCATGGCGGGTCTGCATCCCCGAGGCGCATGCCGGCTACATCGACTGGGAGGAGTTCCAGCGCAACCAGAGGCAGCTGGCCGACAACCACAGGCAATGCTTCGTCGCGGCACACGGACGCACCGGCCCACTGCGGGAAGGCGGCGCACTGTTGCAATCGCGCGCGATCTGCGGGCGTTGCGGCAGCCAGATGCTGGTCAAATACGGCGGAGCGACGGATCCGAAGCGGGCGAACGAACGGCACTATCACTGCGTCGGCGGCAAGGCCGCCCGGGCGGGGAAGTCCTGCCAGACGATGCGGGGAGAGCGGATCGACGCGGCCGTCACCGACTTCCTTGTCGGCGCGGTCAATCGGAGCAACATCGATCTGGCCCTGTCGGTGGAGGAACAGGTCAAGTCGGACTTCGCCAGGGCAGACCGTCAGCGCTCACACCGGGTCGAGGCGCTGCGCCACCAGGCCGAACTGGCCGGCAGGCGCTGCCGGGAGGTCGACCCGGGCTACCGCCTCGTCGCCGCGACGCTGGAAAGGGAGTGGAATGACGCACTGCACAAACTGGACGAGGCCGAAGCCGAGCGCAGCCGGCTCGCCGACGAATTCCAGCAAACAACGGACGAGGTCCAGCGCCGGAGAATCAGGGAACTGTCCGCCGACTTCGCAGTCGCCTGGAATGCGCCGACGACAGGGAACGCAGACCGCAAGCGCATGCTGGCTCTTCTGGTCGAGGATGCCACGCTCATCCGAAGCGGCTACTCGGTGTCAATTCAGTTGCGCATGCGTGGCGGCAGGGCGCTTGAACTCGATCCGGTCGATCTGCTCAGGCCCGGCGGCGGCGTTCGCAGCACCCCGGCGGAGACCGTGGCGGAAGTGGGCAGGCTCACCGAAAGCATGGGCGACAAGGCCATTGCCGGGCAACTCAACCGGAGAGGCATGCTGAACTGCGGGGACAAGCCCTGGACAAGGGAGAGCGTCGCCAGCCTGCGCCACTATCATGGACTGCCAAGCCACCTCAGGCGGCTCCAGAAGGCGAAAAGGGAGCAAGGCTGGAGCACCGCCGAGGAAATCAGCAAGGCGCTCGGCATCTCGGTCAGGGCCCTGAGAGAGCGAAGCCGCCGAGGCACATGGGTCGAACGCCACACCTTCACCATAGGCACGAGACCGTTTTCGATGTACCGTCTGCTCGACGATGCCGGATGCGAACGAACAAGGGAACCGCAAACAGACCACCCAGGAAACGGGCATGGCCATGAGATGACAAGGGAGGCATCATGAAATCAAATCCAAGGACGGCTACCATCTCGAGCACAACTTCGGGCACGGCAAGGAAACCCTGGCCAGCCTGCTGGCGACCTTCAACCTGATCGCGTTCCTGATGCAGAGCGCCTGCGACCTGGTCTGCGAAAGCTGGCGGGAGGCCCGGGCAAAGCTCGCCGCCCGCTGCCGGCTTCTTGACAACCTGAAGTTCCTGACCGCCTACGTCGTGCACGACGACTGGGACGCCGTGATGCGGACAATCATCACCGGCGAGCTGCCGGAAAAGCCTCCGTAACCGGAACCGGCAGCCCCGCCCCTTCCGCCGAAACACAGTAGAAATCCGCCCGGAAACGCAGCCGAAAATGAAGAAAAAACCGATGTGAACGCATAATTGGAATTACTGGGTTTGCCGACCCGGCGGTTGCCCAGCCCGCCTCAAGAGCATAGAATTTTTTGCCAAAGGCGCCTGGTGACACAAAGGCGCATGAGCAGTGTGAATTGGTGAAGTTGTGAATAAACAGGCAAAGCTTACCTTCAAATCCGGGAAATCCGATGTCCGCGCGCAGTTTGCGGCGCTCTGTTACCGATGGTTCAAAAAGAAAAAGCAGGCGCGCATCCTGCTTGTGAGCTCACGCCGGTCGGGCCGCTGGGTGCTGCCGAAGGGCTGGCCCATCGCCGGCAGAACGCCGGCGCAGTCCGCGCTTCGCGAAGCCTATGAAGAAGCCGGTGTCAAAGGCACGCCGCTCGATCAGTGCATGGGCCACTACGCCTACACCAAACAGATGAACGGCAAAGCGCCGGTTCCCTGCATCGTCGCGGTCTATCCGGTGAAAGTTGAGCAGCTCTTGCCTGACTATCCGGAATTTGGCGAGCGCGAACGCATCTGGCTGAGCCCGGCAAAGACGGCGCAGCGCATCCGCGAACCCGCCTTGAAGCCGATTTTGCGCGATTTCGATCCGCGGAATCTGATCGCTAAGCCGGAGTGAACGGCCGTTCGAGAGCCGCCGGCGTCGCAATTGGGTTGAATCTGACCGGGGATCGCACATAAATACCGGTCATGATCAAGTTTTCACTGCGCTGTTCCGCCGGCCACAGCTTCGACAGCTGGTTCAAATCCAACGACGCCTTCGAGTCGCTGGGCGCATCCGGCATGCTCTCTTGTCCGGTCTGCGGCTCGGAGGAGATTGAAAAAAACATCATGACACCGCAGGTGCGGCCGTCGCCGGCCAAACCCGGCGCCGACTCAGGCGGCGCGAATCCCGCGGACATTTCGAAACCGGCGACCAAGGCGGAAAAGATGGTCCGCGACCTGCGCCGCATCGTTAACAGGAACTTCGAAAATGTCGGCCGGCGTTTCGCCGCCGAAGCCCGCGCGATGCATGAAGGCGACTCGCCGAAACGATCCATCATGGGCGAAGCAAACTTCAAGGAGGCTGCGGAACTCCTGGAAGACGGCATCCCGGTGGCGCCGCTGCCCTGGCCAAACCCCGGGAAAACGAACTGAAGACGCCATCCGGCAGCCGGCTCAGCCTCTAGAATCACCGGTCCTTCAGGCCGCAGCGCGCGCTCCCGATTGACAAATTCCGCCGGCAATGCGCACTCACCTCCCACAATTCAGCGGCAACACGATCGGCATATGTCTCAGCTGGTGATGAAATTCGGCGGAACGTCCGTGGACGGCATGGAACGGATCAAACGCGCCGCCTCCAGAGTCAAATCGGAGACCGAAAACGGTCACGATGCCATCGTGATCGTGTCGGCGATGGCCGGCAAAACCAATGAGCTGGCCGCCGCCGCCAAATCTGTGGCGCCGCTGTTTGACGCCCGCGAATATGACGCTGTTGTGGCGACCGGCGAAAACATCGCCGCCGGGCTGATGGCTCTGGCGCTGCAGGAGATTGGTGTGCCGGCCCGCAGCTGGCAGGGATGGCAGGTTCCGGTCCGCACCAATTCCGCGCACGGGGCGGCGCGGGTGCTGGAGGTCGGCACAGAGTCGCTGAATGCGAAATTCGCCGAAGGAATGAAAGCTGCGGTGGTGACAGGATTTCAGGGGATCACCGCCGAACAGCGCGTCTCAACGCTGGGGCGCGGCGGTTCGGATGCCACCGCGGTCGCGTTCGCCGCGGCATTCGGCGCCGAGCGCTGCGATATCTACACCGATGTCGACGGTGTTTATACCGCCGATCCGAGGCTGGTCTCGCGCGCCCGCAAGCTGGACCGCGTATCCTATGAAGAGATGCTGGAGTTGGCCTCTCTCGGCGCGAAAGTTCTGCAGACGCGGGCGGTGGAACTCGCCATGCGCAACAAAGTCCGCCTGTGTGTCCGTTCCAGTTTCAGCGATGCCCCAGGGACGATTTTGTGTGACGAGGAGGAAATCATGGAAAGCAATGCCGTCTCCGGAGTCGCGCATTCCCGCGACGAAGCGAGAATTACCATCGTGTCAGTCGCCGACCGACCGGGCATCGCGGCGGCGATATTCGGACTGCTCGCTGACGCCAGTGTCAATGTGGACATGATCGTGCAGAACATTTCCGAAGACGGCCGCACCGACATTACGTTTTCCTGTCCGACCGACGACGTGCCTCGGGCGGAAAAGAAGCTGTCGCAGCTTCAGGAGAGCGGCGATGTCAATTTCCATTCTCTGCTGCTGGACACCGATGTGTGCAAACTCTCTGTCGTCGGCATTGGCATGCGCTCACAGTCGGGCGTGGCGGCGCGCATGTTTCAGGCGCTGTCCGACTACGGGATCAACATCAAGGTCATAGCCACCTCCGAGATCAAGATATCGGTACTGGTGGAAAAGCGGTTCATGGAACTCGGCGTCCAGGCGCTGCACGACGCGTTTGACCTGCAAGATGCCTGACCATGCGCCCGATTGAACGCGAGGCTGCCGGAGTCGCCGATTCCCGGGCGCTGCTGCACGGGCTGCGCGACCTGCTGGGCAAGGTCAGCGATGGCCAGGCGCGGCTTGAACAGGTCACGCAGATGATCGCCGCCTCGTTCAAGACCGAGGTCTGTTCGATCTATCTGCTCCGCGATGCGACGACTCTCGAACTCTGCGCATCCGAAGGGCTCAGCCCGAGCTCCGTGCATGTGACACGGATGCGGATTGGCGAAGGGCTTGTCGGCCGGATTGCACAGCGGCGGGAGCCGATCAACACGGCAAACGCCCCGGCCGAGCCCGGGTTTCGTTTCATGCCGGAAACCGGTGAGGAAATCTATCCTTCATTCCTCGGCGTGCCGCTGCTGCAGCGGGGCGAGCCGCTGGGCGTCCTGGTGGTTCAGTCGAAAGAGGCCAGGGAATTCCCCTCGGCGGACATATACGATCTGGAAGTTGTGGCGGCTGTGCTCACCGATTTGGCCGAACTGGGGAGTTTTGTCAGCGACCGGCACGCTCTGACCGCGCCGCACACGCATCCGGTCCAGTTTTCCGGCGGCATTGGCCAGGAGGGGATCGCTGAAGGCAGGGTTCTGCTGCACGAACCCAGAGTCGTGGTGACCAATCCTGTCGCCGACGATCCGGTTGAAGAGCTGAAACGTTTGAACGCAGCCCTGGATGTGCTGCGGATCCGCGTCGACGAAATGGCCGACGCCTCGCAGATCAACGCGACCCAAGAGCACCGGGCGGTGATCGAAACCTACAGAATGTTCGCCAATTCGCGCAGCTGGGCGGAGCGCATGGCTTCCAGCATACGCAGCGGACTGTCGGCCGAGGCGGCAGTCGAAAAGGAACAGTCGGACGCACGCTCCAGAATGAACAAAGCGGACGCCTATCTGCGCGACCGGCTGCATGACCTGGACGATTTGTCAAACCGGCTGCTGCGGATATTGACTGGACAGGGGCAGATTGAGTCGCGGCAAATCCCCGATGACCCGGTGCTGGTGGCCCGCCAGATCGGGCCCGGAGAAATGATTGAATACGGCCGCGGCCTGAAGGCCGTGGTCCTGGAAGAAGGATCCGTGGGTTCGCACGCGACCATCATCGCCCGCGCCATGGCGATCCCGCTGCTGGTGCATGTCGAGGGCATCACCAATGAGGCGCTGAACGGCGATCCGATCGTGGTCGATGGCGATGCCGGCACCGCCTATCTCCGCCCCGACGAAAGCGTGGCAGCTGCGGTCCACAGCAAAATCGAGGTGCGCGCGGAGGCTCAGCGGCGCTACCTGCAGGTGCGGGATCTGCCGGCGACAACGCAGGACGGCGTCACCGTCGAAATGCATATGAACGCGGGGCTGATGTCAGATCTGCCGAGTCTGGTGAAATCCGGCGCCGAAGGCGTTGGGCTGTTCCGCACTGAACTCAGGTTCCTGGCGGCAAACCGCAGACCGGGCAGGGAAGAGCTGGCGGATCAATATGCGCTGGTGCTGGATTCGTCGCGCAACAAGCCGGTGTGTTTCCGCACGCTTGACATCGGCTCTGACAAGGTCCTTCCCTTTTTCAAGCCCGAAGACGAACCCAACCCGGCCATGGGGTGGCGCGGAATCAGGATCTCGCTCGACCGGCCGATTTTTTTGAACATGCAGTTTCAGGCTTTGATCCGCGGGGCCCGCGGCCGCCCTCTGAGCGTCATGTTTCCGATGGTGGCGGAAGCCGGGGAATTCAACAAGGCCAGGGATATCTTTCTTGAGATGCTTGAAAAGGACCGAAAGAAAGGCCGGCCGATCCCTTCGGAAACCAAGATCGGCGCCATGCTTGAAGCGCCGTCACTGGCCTATGCGCCCGACAGTTTTTTTGAGCTTGCCGACTTTATCTCAATTGGCGGCAATGACCTGCAGCAGTTCTTTTTCGCAGCTGACCGGCAAAACGAGCAGGTGCGCCGCCGTTACAACACGCTCAACGTCAGTTACCTCAGTTTCCTGCAGCACGTCATCGATCGCTGCAGGAGCGCCGGAACGCCGCTCAGCTACTGCGGCGAGGCCGCCGGCCGGCCGCTGGAAGCGGTCTGTCTGGCGGCCATCGGGCTGCGGAAACTTTCAATGAGAGCGGCATCGATCGGTCAGGTCAAGCATCTGCTGCGAAGAATAGAACTCGCTCCAATCCGCGACGCAATTGACGAAGCGCGCACCAATTCCGCGGAAAACGTGCGCGATGCCGTGACCACCGCTCTCGGGCCGGCCCTCAATCTCAACCCTTGACCGGCGGCGGGCCGGACGCCGCCGGAAACCGTTCCGGCGTCATCTCAGCCCATCTTTAACATTTCTGCGTTGGATTTGAGGTCGATTTGACGGTGTTCGATTCGCAACTCATTGATTTATTGTGATTCGATGTTTCAGGAATCGTTTGTAGTGCCATGTTTTTTGAGTAATGCCTTGCAGCGGGGGACCCCTTCTGCCATAGCTGGCGCATGTTCATTCGACAGACCAAGACCGGCACCGCCAGCGACGGCAGCGACCACATCACCTTCCGCCTGGTCGAGAACCGCCGCGAGGGGGACAGGATCCGTCAGCGCACCCTTCTCAATCTCGGGCGCCATTTTGCAATCGGGCGCGGGCACTGGCCGGACCTGTGCCGACGCATCTCGGATCATCTCACCGGACAGACCGCCCTCGGCCTCGCCGATCCCGATCCGGGGATCGAGGCCGAGGCCCGCAGAATCTCCGCCCTGCTGATTGGCCGCGGGAAAGACAGCGGCGGGGAAGGCGCGAAGCGGGACTGGCAGAGTGTTGATGTCAATTCCGCCAGCGACAGCGACGGGCGCTCGGTCGGTGTCGAGCATGCCGGGCTCGAGGCGCTGTCCGGTCTCGGCCTGCCGGCATTGTTCGACGGTCTCGGTTTCAACCGCCGCCAGCGCTGCTGCGCCCTGGCGGCCATTGTCGCGCGCATGGCCGCGCCGGACCCGGAGCGGGCGACCAACTTCTGGCTGCGCCGGCACAGCGCCCTCGGCGAGATGCTCGGGATCGATTTCGGCGCTCTGAGCGACATGGCGCTCTACCGCGCCTCGGATCTGCTCCTTGCCCATCAGGACAGCATCGAGGATCACCTCTTCGCCCGGGCCCGGTCCCTGTTCGACCTCAAGCCGACGATCGCGCTGTGCGATCTCACCAACACGTTCTATGAAGGCCGGGCGCCAATCCAGCCCAAGGCACGGCGCGGGCATTCGAAGGAACGGCGCAGCGACTGCCCGCTGCTTTCGCTTGGCCTGGTTCTCGATGCCAGCGGCTTTGTCCGGCGCAGCCGGGTGTTTGCCGGCAATGTCACCGAACACAGGACACTCACGCACATGCTCACCAGCCTCGGCGCTCCGGAAGGCGCGGTCGTCATCATGGACGGCGGCATCGCGACCGAGGACAACCTGCGGTGGCTGCGCGCCGGCGCCTATCGCTATCTCGTGGTCTCACGCACCACCAAGCGGGTCTTCGATTCCGACGAGGCCAGGGCAATCACGACCGCGTCATGCGACAAGGTCGCCATCTACAAGGAATCCGTCACCCGCGAGGAAGAGGACGGCACGGAATACAAGGAGTCCTGGCTGCGGTGCCTTTCCGAAGCCCGGGCGGAAAAGGAACGCGGCATCATCAATCGTTTCAGGACACGTCTCGAAGACGGCCTGAAGAAACTGCATGACGGCCTCTCCCGCCCCAGGACCCGCAAGAAGCTTGACGACATCCAGCGCCGGATCGGGCGGCTTGCAAAGGAAAACGCGCGGGTCGCCCGGCATTACGAGATCACCGTCACCCCCGACAGCGCCGGAACCAGGGCAACAGCCATCACCTGGAACCTCAATCCCGCCGACAATTCCATGCTGACCCACCCCGGGGTCTGCTGTCTGCGCAGCAACATCCTCGACTGGCCGGCAGAGACCATGTGGCAGACCTGCGCGACCCTCACCGACGCCGAAGCCGTGTTCCGCTCGTTGAAATCCGAGCTCGGCCTGCGTCCGATCTTCCATCACAAACAGGGGCGCGCCGACGCTCACCTGTTCATCTCAGTCCTCGCCTGCCAGGCAGTCCAGACACTGCGCAGACCCATGAAAGCGGCAAACATCCACGACAGCTGGACGACGGCGCGCCAAACGCTTGCGACACTGCAGCGCACGACAACCAGCTTCAGGCGCCGTGACGGCAGGACCCTGCATGTCCGCAAGACCGCATCCGCCTCCCCCGAACAGGCGGAGATCTACCGGGCGACGGGCCTCGCGCCGCCGCCCAGGAACCTCGCCAAGACCATCGTCTGAAACGGCGCCGACAGCCCGTGACGGCGGCCCGAAACGGCCGCCTCTCCGGATTGTAGTGCCATTCGGATTTTTTACCCGTTTGAAATCAACGCGTTACGCACTACAATGTTAAAGATGGGTCAGGTCCGGCAGATGCGTTTCATCCGTGCCAGAATGTCCAGATCCTGCTGCTGAAAAAACCAGAGCAGGTCGATGAAAATCCAGTTTTCCGCCAGCAGTTCACCCTCCCGGCGATAGATGTCCACAACCCGCATGTCGGCGTTGCCGCCGGTCGCGGGAAACCCCATGAAGCCGCCCACCGGACGCATCGTTAGATTCGGCCAGCCGAAGAAACCGCCGAACCGGCCCTCGGAAAAGCGGCAGACATGCCCGAGAAACTCAATGTCACCCAGTCCAGATCTGAACGGTCCCTGGTGCTGTTCCTGGTAGCGCGGAATCGTGTATGCGGCTCCGATGCCGGCGGGGCCGAACCAGATCATGTCGTCATGCCATGTTTCCGCGAGTTCTCCCTGCGGCGACTCCATCCCCGAGCCGACGAGGTCGTTGATCATCCGGTTGATCAGGTCCATGGTCCGTTTGGACTCCGTTGGATCCTGCGGACCGTAAAGCAGGCCGTCATGGGTTTTTGGTCCCGGTGTCAGGAACCATGCGCCGGTCTCAGCCGGAAACGGCTGCAGACCGGCCTGCCGCATCACGCTCGGAATGTCGAAAAACAGCGCCGTCTGCTTGATGCGGCCGCCTTCGATCTGATTGAACTCGACGAACCGCAAGAACCCCATCTTTCCGGTTGACGGAATTCCCAGCCAGTCGTGGTCGAACAGGCCCAGCATGTGCCCCATACAGCAGACCCACCTCCCGCCGACCGGCTGAATATCGTTGTTCCCGGACATGAAGACATCAGGCCGTCTTTGAATCGCGGTGAAAGAACGGCGAAACGGGGTCCAGAACCGCTCCCCGACTTCGCGCGCCCCGGAAATCTCATTGAACGGGTGCATGCCGCGCCATTCATAGCCGCTGACGGCATAGCCGGCGATCACCTTCCCGGCATCGCCGGCCGGCGCCGCGTCCAGTTCCGTGTGGAATTCCCTGACAAGCTTCTTGGCGTCTGCAAAACTGTCCATGTCGTCTCCTGGCTTCTTCACTGTTTGGCCGCGCGGCGGATTCGGCGCTTCAATTGCAGACCGCGCGGCAAGAGTCACGCACCGCCGCCGCTGCGCAACGGCGGATTCGGCGCGCCGGGGCGCACATCGCCAGCGCGGTTTGCATAGGCTTGCAATTGACGATTCCAGCAACTAACCATATCCCGGCTGTTCGCGGCGGAGGCAGAACCGGCGGCGGACAAACACGGCTGGCCGCCCAGGTCAGGCCCGACCGGCATTGACAACTGAGGTGTTCGGGCACGATGGCAGAATCTGAAAGCATAGTTTCTCCGGCGGAGACGGCACAGCGTTTCGAACCGCTCTCGCCCGAGTGTATGCCGGGCGATTTTTCAATTTCCCTCGACGCCTATCGCCAACTGGGCACCGACGGGTTTCTCAAGGAACAGGATTTCCCGCCACGGCAGCACCGCATGCGTGGATTCGAGGACACGTATTGGAACATCGTCGACTACATCGTGCGCATCACGCACCGCATCTGGGAACAGAAAGACATCGGCTACATCTACGACACCTACAGCCATGACTGCCGTGTCTGGGACGATGTCGGCCTGCAGTACGGCCGCGACAAGATTGTCGCCGACACGGTGCACACAAACAACGCGTTTCCGGATATCCGGCTGGTCGCCGACGAGGTCATCTGGGCCGGCAACGACATTGCCGGTTTCCACACTTCGCACCGCACGATGATTTTGGGCACGAACACCGGTTTCAGCCGCTTCGGACCGCCCACCGGCAAGGCCGTGCGGCTGTTCTGCATCGCCAACTGCGTGTCGCGCCACAATGAGATTTTTCTTGAACATGTGCAGTACGACTCGGCTGGCATGCTGAAACAGCTGGGATTCGATCTCGTTGAGTGCGCCAGGTCGGCGGCGTCCAATGGGGAAAATCCGGTGTCGCCGAATTTCATGGCCGCCGACCCGGACCGGCTGTTTGGCCAGGGCAAACCGGAACGTGTGCCCATTCCCGATCGCGTGACAGATGTCGAGGAATTTGTGCACGCGGTGTTTCACGCGGTCTGGAACCGCCGGGATCTGTCAGTGCTGAACCGGATTTACTCGCCTTCTGTGACCTACGAAGGCGCGACCGGCAGAGTGTTTCAGGGGGTTGGCCAGATTAAATCGTTCGTGCTTTCGGTGCTGGCGATGTTTCCCAATATCGCGCTCTCGGTCGACGATCTCTATTGGATGGGCAATCCCGAAGACGGCTATCTGGTGTCGGCGCGCTGGAGCGCGCTCGGCGCCCATCGCGGCAACGGCCCCTACGGCCCGCCGACCGGCAGAGAAGTCTGTCTTTGGGGGATCACCCAGTGGCAGATCGAGAATGACATGGTGCAGAGGGAATGGACCATGTTCAACGAGTTCGGAGCGCTCATGCAGATCTACGGATAGCGGGGCGGCTCTGAACAACGGCAATCCACAATGGAGGTACCATGATTAAGATCAGAAACTTGCTCGCAGCATCGGCAATTGCGGCAGCGCCGGGAATGGCCAGCGCCGACTGCGGCGCCGGCGACGGTGAGGTCAATGTCCTGACGAATTTCTTCGAGACTCTCGAACTGCTCGCAAACGTGATGGAAGAGTGCGAGACCGACGATCTGAAGATCGATGTCAAACTCACAACCTCGCACAAGGAAGAGCGGGAACAGGCCTTTGCCGCAGCGTCGTCGCCATACGACGCGTCGGCGGTGGCCAACAGTTCGATCACGCTTCTGCAGGCCAAGGGGCAGCTGATGCCGCTCAACGATTTGGTCGACAAATACCGTGACGAATACCAGATCGAAGATCAGATGCTGATCAAGTTTGGCGACGACATCGCGGCCATCGCCTTCATGGCGAACGCACAGCACTTTTTCTACCGGACCGACCTGTTCGAAAAGCACGGGCTGGATGTTCCAACGACGTTTGACGAGCTGCTCGCGGCCGCCGAGGTTCTCAGCGGCGAGGAGTCGATCGACTATCCTTACGGGGCGGCCTTCGGCGGTTCCGGGGGCTGGGAACTCGCCAACGAGTTTGTGAACCTGCTGCTCGCGAATGGCGGTGAGCTGTTCGATCCGGAAACTTCAAAGCCGGCCTTTGACAGCGCGGCGGGGCTCGAGTCGCTCGAACTCATGGGCGCGCTCATGGGGCACATGTCGCCAAACGCGCTCTCCATCGATTTCGGCGGCGTCAGGCAGCAGCTGCAGCAGGGCGAAGTCGGCATGGCGATTCTCTGGGGCGACCAAGCGCCGACAATGGATGCCGAAGGCCAAAGCTCGGTGATTGGCAAGGTTGGCTACGCCGTGGCCCCGTCCATGGTTGACGGCGGACCTCCGGCGACCACGTTCTGGTGGGACGGTTATGTGATACCGAAGAATCTGGACGGCGACGCTGAAACCGCCTTTAAGGTGGTCATGCATGCGACGCGCCCGGAGGTTGTCGAGGCAAACAACGACACCACCCTTTGGATCAGGTCCAACTACGTGCCGACGAAATACACGGCGGCGATCATTGGCTCAGTGATGGCGAATGCCCCGCCGTATCCGATGAACCCGCAGTCGGCATTGGCCCACGGCGCGATCGGCGACAATATTGGCGATTTCCTCGCCGGCAAGGAATCCGCTGAACAGTCGCTTGCGGACGCCGCCGCCGACTACCGTTCGGCAGCCGCCGACGCCGGCCTGCTGTAGGCATCGGAGCTGACGATCCGGACACGCGACCGGACAACACAGGCATGACCGGCGGCCCCGCGGTGCGCGGCCGCCGGATTTCATAAATGAAAACCCGCACTTTCCTGGCTTTTGTCGCGCCGTCGGTGGCGGTGATGCTGGTCCTGATCGCAATTCCATTGATTGCGATCGGCTATCTTGCGCTACACCAGTCGCACGTAAAGACCGAACTCGTGGAGTTGACAACAGAAGTTCCCCTGTTCGGCACTCTCACCAAGAAACAGACGAGAACTGTGCCGCAGCCGGTGCTCGACGACGACGGCAACGCGGTGGTGATCTGGCAATATGTGGGCGGGCGCAATCTTGCAAAGGCGGCAGACACGGAGGGTTTGGCGACATCTTTCGGCAAGCTCCGCGACGGAGAATCCGGGCTGTCGCAAGCTTACCGCGAGTTCTCGAATTATGACTTCTGGCGGGCGCTTGAGTTCACCCTGCTTTACACTTTCGTCACCACCCCGGCGATTCTGGCGGTCGGTCTTGCGCTTGCGCTCGGGATCAACAGCGCCGCCAAGGGCATCCGGGGCAGCCTTGTGTTCGCCACGCTGCTGCCGATGCTGGTCACGCCGGTGGTGTCCTCGCTCGCCATCTATTGGATGTTCCTCGACAATGGCGTGGTGTCGGCGGTCCTTGAATATCTGGGCTTCGGCCGGTTCTACTTTCTCGCCGACCAGATCGCGATGCGGACACTGATCATCCTCTATGGAATCTGGTTCGCGGCGCCGTTCGCATTCATCATACTCTACGCGGGACTGCAGACCCTGCCCCGCGACCCGCTCGAATCGGCGATGATTGACGGGGCCAATGAATGGCAGCGGCTGCGCTATGTCATCATTCCGCATCTCGCGCCGCTGCTGACGGTGATTTCTCTGATCCACATCATGGATGCCTACCGGGTGTTCGAGCCAATTCTCGTGTTCAACTCGACCGTCTATGCGAATTCCGTCCAGTATCTCACGTATTTTGTGCTCTCGTTCGAAGACAATATCCACAAGGCGGCGGCATACTCGATACTGACAATCCTCGGTGTCGTGATTCTGCTGATCCCGGTGCTGCGGCAGAGTTTCAAGGACCGGAGGCCGGCCACATGAAGGCCCGCCGCCCCTACTGGCTTCAAGGCCTGACCGGCGGCGGGCTGGGGGCTTGGACTTTTCTGGCGGTGTTTCCGTTTTTCTGGATGCTGCTGATGTCTCTCAGGCAGCCGGTCGACGCGTTCGCGTCACCGCCCCGTTTGTTCGCGCCAATGACAATCGAGCACTTCCGTCACATCTGGTTCGAGGACGCGTTCTGGCGCTACGCGATGAACACATCGATCGTGACCGTCGCGACCATCGCGGTTTCCCTGACAATCGGCTGTCTGGCCGGATACGCGCTCGCCCGCTACCGGGGCTCGCTGGGTTTCTGGCTGCTGGTCGCGGCCCTTGTCTTCCGGGCCATGCCGCATGTTGTCTTGCTGACCGCGTACAAATCGGCGTTCTACGAACTCGGAATCTGGAGCCGCTACGAAACCCTGATCATCGTGCTGGTGGCGATCAACCAGCCATTCACGATCTGGATGCTGCGGGCGTTTTTCATGAACATTCCGCAAGAGCTTGACGAAGCCGCGATGATCGATGGCTGTTCCCGCTGGAAGGCATTCCGCCTTGTCATCATTCCGGTGATGTGGCCGGGGGTGATCACCGCCGGGCTGTTTTCGTTCCTGCTCGCATACAACGACTTCCTGATCGCCAGCCAGCTGATGAACGGAGAAATGACGACTATGACGGCGGCGCTCGGAAACTACATGGGCCAAAACAAAAGCATGGAGCGCTTGATGCACGGCATCGCCGGCGCGGTTTCGGTGACCGT
This sequence comes from Paracoccaceae bacterium, assembly GCA_965221935.1. Classification (GTDB taxonomy): domain Bacteria; phylum Pseudomonadota; class Alphaproteobacteria; order Rhodobacterales; family Rhodobacteraceae; genus JAPOXR01. Next base: position 261,421 of record CBDCSZ010000078.1, on the reverse strand, counting down.
GCCGATCGTCATTCTCATCCACATTTTTCAGAAACAGCTGATCGCGGGAATGACGGCCGGCGCCGTCAAGGGATAGCCAGGGAGACAGCACAATGTCGGCGCAACACAATCTCGAACTCGTGCAGCGGATGTATGAGGCGCTGAACTCCCAGGATCTGGATGCGCATGACGCATACTGGCACACGGACATGATTTGGCACGGGCCTCCCGGATTCGGTTCGATCCACGGTCTGGACGGATTCAAAAACGAGGTCTTGCGGCCGTTCTATGCGGCATTTCCTGACTACCACGCAAAAAATGACATCGAGTTTGCGGACGAGAATTGGGTCGCGGCGACAGGATTCCTCACCGGAACCCATTCCGGCCCCTATATTGGCCTGCCTGCGACCCACAAAAAGATGCGCATGCGGTTTTCGGATTTCTGGTCGGTCAGGAATGGAAAGCTCAGCGAAAACTGGGTCATGATCGATCACATCGACGTCTTCCGGCAGCTCGGTTTCGACATGATGGCGGCGCTGCCGGGCGCGCATGGCTGACATTGAGGACACCGTCGCCGCCCCGCCAGGGCCGCCGGCAACGGGCTATTTTCCTGTCCATTTTTCGATCTTTCCGGCAGCCCCCTGTCCGGCGGCCCCGTCGAGCCGCAGGAAAAGGACGCGTTTGGGATCGGTGGGCGGCGGAAACGCGACCCCGCGCGCCGTGGAAAACCCGAACCGCCGATAGTATGGCTCGTCACCCACCAGAAAGATCACTTTCCAGTCAAGCTGCTTTGCGCGGACGATGCCGCCGCGGATAAGCGCGCCGCCGAGCCCTTCGCCCTGACGGGTGGGGTGGACGGCCACCGGACCGAGCAGCAGCGCCCGCGTCCCGCCGACCAGAATCGGCCAAAACCGAATGCAGCCGGAAAGCGAGCCGAATCCGTCGCGGACCAGCAGCGACATGCCAGGCACCGGTTCGACGCCGTCCCGCAGCCGGTAGGCGGACAGACCATGCCGGCCGGGACCGAAGGCGCTGTCCAGCAGCGCTTCCACTTCCCATTCGTCGTCAGGCGTTTCCTCCCGCAGACGAAACATCCGGCACCATCTTGCGTTTCCAAGCGGAAATTCCGTATCTTATGGCGGTGTCATCGGCAAACTTCCGCAGGAAACACATGTTTTACCGACCGGAGGACGGCCATGGGCTTCCCCACAACCCGTTCAACGCAGTGGTCACGCCGCGGCCGATCGGCTGGATTTCAACACGCGGCAGCGACGGCGACAACCTCGCGCCCTATTCGTTCTTCAATGCCGTGGCCTACACGCCGCCGCAGGTCATGTTCGCCTCAACCGGCAATAAGTCGGACCGTGACTTTGGCAAGGACAGCACCGCGAACATCCGGGATTCCGGCGTGTTTTGCGTGAACATTGTCGAATACGCCATGCGGGACAAGATGAACCTGACCGCGGGCCAGTACGCCGCCAATATCGACGAATTCAGACTCGCCGGCCTCTGCCAGTGCGAATGCGAGACCGTGGACTGCCTCAGGGTGGAAGACGCGCCGGCGAATCTGGAATGCAGACTGACCCGCATTGTGCGGCTTCCGGGCGCGGACAATCATGTCGTCTTTGGCGAGGTCACGGGAGTCCATCTGCGCGACGACTGTCTGGCGGATGGCCGATTTGACGTGCTCAAATACAGCCCTGTCATGCGACTGGGGTATCACGACTATAGCCGTGTGACCTCGCTGTTCAGCATGGTGAGGCCGCAGAAATAGAGGGTCCGCCATGGCTGCCGGCAGAGTTGGGTTTATCGGAGGATCGGGCGTTTACGATATTGAGGTGCTTGAGGAGGCTGAATGGGTCGATGTCGAGACACCTTGGGGCCGGCCGTCGGACCAGATCCTGACCGGCCGGATTGCAGAGAGCGCGGTGGCGTTTCTTCCGCGCCATGGCTGCAATCATGTGCATCCGCCGTCCGCCGTCCCCTATCGGGCGAACATCTGCGCGATGAAAAAACTGGGTGTGACGGACATCGTTTCGGTGTCCGCCTGCGGGTCGTTTCGCGAAGAATACGCGCCCGGCGACTTTGTGATCGCAGACCAGTTCATCGACCGGACATATGCCCGGCCAAAGTCCTTCTTTGAATCCGGGTGCGTCGGCCACGTATCGCTCGCGCATCCGACATGCGCGCGCCTCCGGGCCGCCTGCCTGGCGTCGGCCGGCGATTTGGGCATCCGGGCGCATGACGGCGGCACCTATCTGGCGATGGAGGGGCCGCAGTTCTCGACCCTTGCAGAATCCAGGATGTACCGCGAAAACTGGGGCTGCGATGTCATCGGCATGACGAACATGCCGGAAGCCAGGCTGGCGAGAGAAGCCGAGATCTGCTACGCCACCGTCGCCATGGTGACCGACTACGACAGCTGGCACCCCGAACACGGCGAGATCGACATCAGTGAGGTCATCGCGACCCTGATCGGCAACTCAAACAAGGGCAAACAGCTGGTTCAGAAGCTCGCGGGCCGATTGCGGCGCGGGAGAGAGGCATGTCCGCACGGCTGCGACCGGGCGCTGGAATTCGCGGTCATCACCGCTCCCGGGAAACGCGATCCGGCAGTGGAAAAGAAGCTGTCGGCGATCGCCGGCAGAGTGCTGCAGCCGTGAATCGCCGCCGCGGCAGTCCAGCGCAGAAACCGCCGCGGTAGCGGCCCAGGCCAGGCGACAACCATGGCGACACAGATCGCAGACTATGTGCGGACCATCCCGGATTTTCCGGTGCCCGGCATCATGTTCCGGGATGTCACAACGCTTTTCAAGGATCCGCGCGGCCTGCGGATGGCGGTCGATCAGCTGCTGCTCCCGTGGCAAGGGACACAGATCGACAAGGTGGCGGGGCTTGAAGCGCGCGGTTTTGTCATCGGCGGCGCGGTGGCGCACCAGATCTCCGCCGGCTTTGTGCTGATCCGCAAGCAGGGCAAGCTTCCCAGCACGACGCTTTCGGAAAGTTACGAGCTCGAATACGGCAGCGAAATCATGGAAATCCACGACGATTCGGTGCTGCCCGGTGAAAAAGTGCTGGTGGTGGACGATCTGCTGGCCACCGGCGGAACAGCGGTGGCCGGTATCAGGCTGCTTGAAAGGCTCGGGGCGGATATCGCCGGATGCGCTTTTGTCATCAATCTGCCCGATCTCGGCGGCCAGAAACGGCTTGCCAATCTTGGCATGCGGGTGCACTGTCTGTGTGAATTCGAAGGCGACTGAAACCCAGAACGCTTAGCGGCAGAAGGCGCGAGAGAAGCGACGCACCGATGAATCCATATCCGTGCCCGGCGCCTGCGTTTCGCTGCCGTGAACAGCGGCGCGCCGTCCCCTACCCGCGCCTTCGGGCAGCGGACAGTTCTGTCCATGGCCGTTCTGCGGACAGCGTCAGAATCAATGCCGCCATCCGAGGCTTCTGACATGACCAATCCGCGCGACAGCCGGGCGGTGCGCATCGGCGTTGTCGGATGCGGCTTCTATGCCGCGAATCATCTTCACGCGTGGTCTGACCTGCGTCCGGACGGGGCGGAACTGGCGGCGGTCTGCGACCTTGACGCGGCCAAGGCCGAGGCTGCCGGCAATACGTTCGGCGTGCCCTGGCATACCGATCTCGAGGCCATGATTCGGGCGCATCCGATTGATCTGCTCGATATCGTGACCCAGATGGACAGCCATCGGCAGCTGGCGCAGACGGCGGCGGAAAACGGGATTGCGGCCATCGTGCAAAAGCCGTTTGCGCCCACTATGGACGATTGCCGGGAAATCGTGGCCTGCGCCAGGGGGAACGGCACGTGGCTCGCCGTGCACGAGAACTTCCGCTTCACCGTCGGCATGCGAAGGGTCAAACAGATCTTGGAGTCAGGTTCGATCGGCGAGCCGAACTGGGCCCGGATCAATTTCAGAACCGGATACGACATTTACCGCGGCCAGCCTTACCTCGCCCGCGCCGAGCGGTTCGCCATCCTCGACGTCGGCACGCATTTGTTGGATCTGGCCCGGTTTTTTCTTGGCGAAGTCGAACGCGTGTACTGCGAAACGCAGACCCGAAACCCTTCCGTCAAGGGTGAAGACACCGCGACGATGATGCTGCGGCACCGCTCCGGCGCGGTTTCGGTCGTGGAGACGACCTACGAGGCACACCGCATTCCGGATCCGTTTCCCGAAACCCTGCTGGAAATAGAGGCGTCGCAAGGGTCGGTCGTCATCGCCCCGGGCGAGCAGATGAGCGTGACCGTCGGCGGAAAGGCGGCGACCGAAGATCTGAATTCGCCGCTGCTTTCCTGGACCAGCCGGCCGTGGCACAACTCGCAGCTCGGTGTGCTGCACACCAACGCCCACCTCTTGGAAGCCTTTCAATGCGGGAAACCGGCAGAGACGTCCGGCGCTGACTATCTCAAGACCTGTGCGCTTGTTGAGGCCGCATATCAATCCGCGGCGACCCGGAGTCCGGTGCGGCCGGACGAGGTCTGAAGGTTTTTCCGCTTCGGCGCGGGCGCGCTCTGGCGCGGTTTCAGACCGTCAGCGGTCCGGCTTCCATTCAAAAACGGCGCCCGGATTCATGATGTTCGCCGGGTCCAGCGCACATTTGATGGAGCGCAGGGCATCCATATAGACGCTGTCGCCGAACCGGCTGAGTTCAGCCGCCTTGACACGCCCGGTGCCGTGTTCGGCGGAGGTTGAGCCGCCAAAGCGGCGCACACACGCATTCACCGCTTCGAGGACGGTGTGCCGGTGCGCGCTGAAATGTTCACGGCTCCTGCCGGCGGGCGGGAACACATTGAAGTGTAAATTGCCGTCCCCCATATGGCCGAAACAATTGATTCTGAAGGGTCCGGCCGCGGCGACCTCCCGGCTCGCCTCACGAATGAACGCGGCAATGGATTCAATCGGGACCGAAATGTCATGCGAGGACACTGATCCGACAAGGCGATTCGCTTCTGGAATGCGTTCGCGAAGCTCCCAGAATCTCTGAATGCGGCCCTCGGAATCGGCGACGAGCGCATCCGCAATCAGCGACTTATCTTCCGCCGCGCCGAGCAAATCAATGACATGGTCATGAAGACCGAAGGCGCATTCAGACCCGACTTCGATCAGCGCCGCCCATTCATGCGGAGCGGAAAACGGCATGGGAAATTCGGGCATGGTCTCAGCAATGAACTCAAAACCGGTGCGGCTCATCAATTCAAAGGCGGTCAACATGTGGCCAAACCGGTCCTGGACAAGTCCCAGCAATTCGAGTGCGTCCGCAGGAGCCCCGATATGGGCAAGCGCGGCCACCCGTTCGGCATGCTGTGGGAACAGTTTCAGATTCGCCGCTGTTATGACGCCAAGCGTCCCCTCCGAGCCGATCAGCAGATTTCGGAGATCAAGGCCCTGATTGTCCTTGCGCAGTTCGGACAATCCGTTCCAGACCCTGCCGTCGGCAAGGACCGCCTCGATCCCAAGGCAGAGATCGCGCATATTGCCGTAACGGATGACATTGGCGCCGCCGGCATTGGTGGCGAGATTGCCGCCGATTTGACAGCTTCCCTTGGCAGCCAGCGACAGCGGAAACAGCCTGCCGTGCCGTGCCGCCGCCTCTCGGACGTTCTCCAGGATGCAGCCGGCCTCCACCGTGATCACGCTGCGCGACGCGTTCAGGCGGCGGATCCGGTTCATTCTTTCCATTGAAAGGATCACAGGTCTCGGGAGTCTGCCGGGAAGATGGCCGCCGACCAGCCCGGTTCCGCCGCCAATGGGCACAACCGGAACCGCCCATTCACAGCAAAGCTTTACGATTGCAGCGGTCTCATCAACCGTCGCCGGCGCCGCAACCAGCCCCTCCTGCCCGCGGACGCGGCCCCGCGGATCCTGGCTGTAGCGCGCGCTGTGCCGGCGCAGCGCCGCGGCTGGAACCGCTGACGCCAGGGCCTCGGCAAATTCCGGACTGGCTGGCCTCAATTGCATCGGACTGCCGGTGTGTCAGCCGATACTGACCCGCCCAAAGCGGTCGCTGCGCAGGTTTGCGTACAGGACGTGCGTTCTCCAGCGGCCAGCGATCTGCAGATAGCTTTGGGCCACGCCCTCATACTTGAAGCCTGTTTTTTCCAACAGCCCGCGCGACGGCTGGTTTTTCGGCAGGCACGCGGCCTCAATCCGGCTGAGGCCGATTTCGACAAACGCGTGGTGCACCACCGCCAGAAGGGCTTCCGTCATGTACCCCTCGCGGGCAAAGTGCTGCCCGATCCAATACCCAAGATTGCCCGCCTGTGACGGCCCAAACCGGATCTGGTCCAGCGTGATTCCTCCGAGGAGCCGGCCGTCCTTTGATCTGACGATCAGAAGTGACAGCGCTGTCCGCTGGGTCAGCGCCGATTCCGCCCAACTCACTCTCGACTGAAACGACTCTTTTGACAAATGATCCGCCGTCCACGCCGGTTCCCACGGTTCGAGAAACGTCCGGCTGGATGAACGAAGTCTGGCCCACTCCGCGAAATCGCTGAGTTCCGGGAGCCGCAGCCGCAGCCGTTCGGTGCGCAGCACCGGCGATTTGCTTTTCAGAAACCTCACGGCGCCATCCGGGTCAGCAAACTCGCGAGCGGCGGCGCATTGGAAACCGGTCCGTAGAGCGCCATCGCGGCGGCATGGCTGTTGGCCAGTCCGGCGGCAAACCGGGCGACGGTTTCACGGGTTACCGCCTGGTAGCGGGCTATCGTGTCATCAATCGGTTCCACTCTTCCCGTCAGGGCCAGCATCGCAGCCATTCTTTCAATCCGGTATGCCGGACTCTCATATCCCATCAACAGACTCACGCGGATCTGGGTCTTGGCGCGGTTGACTTCCCTTTCCGTCAGACTGTCGGCCGAATTCCGGATTTCATCGGCGCACAGCAGCGCAAGTTCCGCGATCTCGCGCTCGCCGGTGCTGGCATGCAGCACAAACATTCCAGTGTCCGAACTCGGCGCGGCGTGCGCCGAAATCGAATAGCAGAGCCCGCGTTTTTCCCGCGCCTCGGTGAACAGCCGCGAAGTCGAGCCGCCGCCAAGCAGCACGCCGTACACCCGCGATGCCGCGTCCCATTCGCTGAGCAGCGGCGGGCCTTCAAACGCCAGCGCGAACTGCGCCTGTTCCATGGCCTTTTCGCGCCTGTTCTCACCGCCGGAGAACCGGCAAGGGGGCGGGCTGGCGACCGGAATCGGCGCGGCGTCTGCGAAATGCGCGCGGGCAAGACTGACCACAGTATCGTGCTCCACCGCGCCGGCGGCGGTGAGGATCATCCGCTCCGGGGCGTAGTGCTGGCTGACATATGCGACGATGTCGTCGCGGCGAAACTGCCTGACCCGCTCGGCGGTTCCGACGATCGGACGGCCAAAGGGCTGGTCGGGATAGGCGGTTGCCTGCAGCGCATCGAACACAACATCCGGCGGCGAGTCCTCGTATTCGCCGATCTCGTTGAGAATGACCCCGCGCTCGAGTTCGATTTCTTCGGGATCGAAGACCGAATTCCGCAGAATGTCGGCAATCAACTCCACCGCCAGCGGGACGTCTTCGTCAAGCACAGCGGCGATATAGGCCGTCGTTTCACGGCTGGTGTAGGCGTTTAGCGCGCCGCCCACGTCTTCAATCGCCGCCGCGATCTGAAACGCCGAGCGGGACCGGGTTCCCTTGAACGCCATATGTTCCAAAAAATGCGCGATGCCATTCTGCGACTCGGATTCGTTGCGCGCTCCGGCGCCGATATGAACGGAAACCGCAGCCGTCCTCAGGCCCGGCATGTTGTCGGTCGCGACACGGAGACCGTTTTCCAGAACCGTGACTTGAGCTGTCATGAGCCAGCCCTTTCGCGGATGACGGACTGAATCCGGCTGACATCGTTCGGAATCACGGTCACCCGTTCCGGCAGCGTGTGCAGATCCGCCATCCGGTCGGGCAGCGGCGGGCTGACGCCGGTCGCCTTGCGCACGGCATCGGGAAACTTTGCCGGGTGGGCTGTCGCCAAGGCAATCATCGGGACAGATGTTTCGCCGCAGAAACCGCGCGCCACTTTGATGCCCACGGCGCTGTGCGGACAGACCGCCTGCCCGGTTGTCTTCCAGACATCCGCGATGCATGCCCGCGTTTCCGCTTCCGTGGCGCATCCGCTCTTATAGGCGGCGCGCAGCTGTTCGAGCATGGAACCGGGGATGTCAAATCCGCCCTGTCCCTGCTGCGACATCAAAGCCGCGATGGATGCGGCATTCCGGCCGCAGGCTTCAAACAGCGCCCGTTCAAAATTTGAGCTGATCTGAATGTCCATAGACGGGCTGATCGTGGCATGGACGGTCCCGGTTCGGTAGCTTCCTGACGACAGGGCTCGGTGGAGGATGTCATTGCGGTTGGTGGCAATCACCAGATTTGCAATCGGCAGTCCCATCTGTTTCGCGGCGTATCCGGCAAACACATCGCCAAAATTACCCGTCGGAACCGTGAACGCGACCGGCCGCCGCGGCGCCCCCAAAGCCAGTGCCGCGGCAAAGTAATAGGCCGCCTGAACAGCGATCCGCGCCCAGTTGATTGAGTTCACCGCGCCGAGGCCGAATTCGTCCCGGAAACCAGCGTCATTGAACATGGCTTTCACGCAGGCCTGGCAGTCATCGAAGTCGCCTTCCACCGCGATGGCATGAACATTGCCGTCGGCGGGTGTCGTCATCTGCCGGCGCTGCACTTCGGACACCCGCCCGTGCGGAAACAGAATGAACACGTCCACCGCATCGCGCCCGCGGAACGCTTCGATCGCCGCCGAACCGGTGTCGCCGCTGGTGGCGCCGACGATGACCGCGCGCCGGCCGCGCCGCCGCAGCGATCCGGCGAACAGGCGGCCGACCAGCTGCATGGCAAAATCCTTGAACGCCAGAGTCGGTCCGTGAAAGAGTTCCAGCAGATGCAGATTTGCCCCCAGCTGGCGCAGCGGACATTTCGCCGGGTGGCGAAATCCGGAATAGGATTCCGCGATCAGCCGTTTCAGCTCGCTTTCCGCAAAGGCCTCGCCGACAAATGGTTGGACCACCCGCAGCACAACCTCTTCATAGGGCCTGCCGGCAAGCCGCGATAATTCATCCGCAGTCAGCTGCGGCCAGTGTTCGGGCAGGAACAGACCGCCATCGCTGGCAAGACCGGCAAGCATCGCCGATTCAAAATCCAGCGACCCGGCCCCGCCGCGCGTTGAAATGTAGCGCATGTCTTCCAATTCCGCGGTTCCTTCAAACTGTCCGTCCGCGACTGATACGCCAAACCCACAGCGCCGTCATCCCGCACCACGCCGCCGCCATAAGGAACCAGGTGATCGCGTAATTCCTGTGATTGTTGGGAATCTCAGAACTGTCCACCGGCCACGGAAGCAGACCCGGCTGCGGCGGCTCGGCCGCGCGGGCGACAATCAACACCGGCTCGGCGCCGAGCGCATTCGCCATCGCTTCAACATCGCGCGCGAACCACAGGTTTCCTTCCGGTTCGGGAGTGAAAAACGCGTCCCATTCATCCGGCCAGTGCAGGTTCCCGACAACATCCACCCAGCCGCCGGCGCGTTCCGAGCCGCGGGCGCGTTCGGGAATGAACCCCCTGTCAAGCAGCACCCGCCGGCCGCCCGTCTCAAACACAGCGATCACGCGGAATCCCGGTCCGTGCCCCGGCCTGCTGAGCAGCATCAGCAATTCCGGACCGCGCACATGGCCCCCTGCGGCGACCGCCAGAAAATTGTCGCGGTCCTCGAGCGGACGCGCCGGCAGCGGCGCCGGCGATTCCGCGATCCGGGAATCGATCTTGGCCAATATCTCCTGCTTCCACTGCAGCCGCTGCACCTGCCAGACGCCGAGAGCGCTGAGCGAAGCAACCCCGAACACGCCGAGCAGAAGCGGGAAAATCATGCGCCGGGACAATGTTTCAGGATCTGCGAACACCGCGCCGGCGGCATCTGTGCGCTGGGCCGGGAACCGGGCTTGCGGCTGGCAGTGCGGCTTCCGATCAAGGCGCGCATCGGCGGCGATTCCCGCGGCGCCCGATCCGGCCTGTCAGCACGAGGAATCCCGGGCATCCGCCTGAATCGGCGGCTGCGGCGCCTGCTTGCCAAATTCGGCGCACTGGCCTTTGGCCCAGCCGCATGGGAATCTCCGGCGCTTTCGGCTCCGGCGGCTGCCGGACCGGCCCCGACCGCCGCTGTTTCGCGGCCATCTCCGGGCCGCGGAGTGACCGTCAGCCGCCCCAGATGTAGACAGCCGCAAACAGGAAAAGCCAGACGACATCGACAAAGTGCCAATACCAGGCGGCGGTCTCGAAACCGACATGGGAAGTCGGCGTCATCTGACCGGCGACAGCCCGCATCAGGCAGACAAACAGAAAGATCGACCCAATGATGACATGGGCACCGTGGAAGCCGGTCGCCATGAAAAAGCTGGCGCCGTAGATATTGCCGGAATAGCCAAAAGCGGCGTGCGAATACTCATAGGCCTGCAGCGCGGTGAAAGCGACGCCGAGAATGATCGCCAGGACCAGCCCGTTGATCAGGTCTTTGCGATTGTTTTCGTGCGCAAGCGCATGGTGGGCCCAGGTGCACGCGGCGCCGGACGCCAGCAAAATCAGCGTGTTGATGAGCGGCAGATGCCAAGGATCGAATGTCTCGATGCCGACCGGGGGCCAAACGCCCCCTGATCCTTCCTCCATGGGATACAGGGCGTGTTTGAAAAAGTTCCAGAACCATGCCGAGAAAAACATGATCTCCGACACCACAAACAGAATGAAGCCATAGCGAAGGCCGATCTGCGCCACGGGCGTGTGGTCTCCGGTTTCCGCTTCACGGATGACGTCCGCCCACCACGCCACCATCACATAGATGACAACCGCGGCCCCGATCAGGAGCAGCCACGGTCCATGGCCGTGGAAAAACAGAACCGCCCCGAACAGCATCGTAAAGCCGCCGACAGCGCCGAGAAACGGCCATACCGAAGGATCGAGAATGTGATAGTCGTGGTTTTTTTCGTGAGCCATTTTTAGATGTCCCTGAAAGATTCCGTTTGCCGGCTGCGCGCCTCCGCCCGCGCCTCGGCGGGGCGTTCTTCGGCCGGCAGCGCGATGCGATGAAACGTGTACGACAGTGTGATGGCGGCGGCGGCGGAAGCTTCCGGGTCATTCACGATGTCGGGATCGACGAAGAAATTCACCGGCATTGACACGGTTTCGCCCGGCTGCAGAACCTGCTCCTCAAAACAAAAACAGTCGATCTTCACAAAATAGCCGCCAGCGGTGAAAGGATAGACATTGTAGCTTGCCGCGCCGGCGACAGGTTTACTCCCCGGGTTGTGCGCTTCGTAAAAGGCCAGAACCGACTCTCCCAGCCTGACCTCAATCTCACGCGCAGCCGGCCGAAAATTCCACGGCATTCCGCTCTCCAGCGAGGCGTCAAACCGGATTGTGACTGTTTGATCCAGGATCTCGCCGGCGGCCGAATCCGCCGTCAAGGGCGAACCGTCGAACCCGGTGACCCGGCAAAACCAGTCGTACAGCGGAACCGACGCCCATGCCGCCGCGCCCATAAACGCGACGACGCCGGCCAGCCCCGCGAGACTGCGTCGGTTGCGCCGGTCGAGAGTCACTGGCTGTTCTCCAACAGGGACGGCCGAACCACATGGTCATATGCTTCCATTTGGTGGCCGCCTGACATCTTGACCACGGTGATCGCAAAGACAAGGACAACAAATCCGCCAAGCGCGCAGCCGAACACCAGGTTGCGCCGGGCGCGGCGGACATGCAGTTCGTGATTGCCCGCAAGCGGCATTATCCGATGATCCCGAGGCCCGACCCGCCGAGCGCCGCTTTGAGCGCGCCATCGGTTGCCAACGCGGCGAACAGCACAAACAGATAGACCAGCGACAGCCGGAAAAACCTTCGCTCGGCGGCCCATCGGTCAGCGCCGGCGGCACTCTCACCGCGGCTGCGCAGCCGCCAGGCCTGATAGAGGAAAACACCGTTCATCGCCGCCGCCGCAACAGCAAACAGCGGGCCGCCGACAGAGCTGACGGCGATTGCGGCTGAAACCGGCGCCAGGGACAGCGTATAGAACCAGATTTGCCGGCGCGTGGCCCGGTCGCCGCGGGCGACGGTCATCATCGGCACCCCGGCGCGCCGGTAGTCGTCGGATGCAAACAGCGCCAGGGCCCAGAAATGCGGCGGTGTCCACAGGAATATCAGCAGGAACAGCAGCAGCGCTTCGTATGACACGCTGCCGGTTGCGGCCGCCCAGCCGATGACCGGAGGGAGAGCCCCGGCGGCCCCGCCGATGACAATGTTCTGCGGCGTCCAGCGCTTCAGCAGCATGGTGTAGATCACGGCGTAAAAGAAAATCGTGAAAGCCAGCAGCCCGGCGGCCAGCAGATTGGCCGTCAAGGCCAGCATCACAACGGCAAAGCCTGACAGCCACAGGCCGATCATCAGCGTGTCTTCCCTGGAAACCGTTCCAGCCGGCACCGGACGGGCGCGGGTGCGCCGCATCAGGATGTCGATATCGGCATCCCACCACATGTTCTTCAGGGCGCCGGATGCGCCGGCGCCGACAGCAATGAACAGGGCCGAACCGAAACCGATGACCGGGTGCAGCGTTCCGGGAGCGATCATCATCGCCACCGCTGAGGTGAACACGACAAGCGACATCACCCGCGGCTTGAGCAGGGCGAAAAGATCGCCGACGCCGGCCGCCGGCCGCACTTTCGCAGGATTCGCTGTCTGTCCCGTCATTCCTTCGACACAGCCGCTTCAGCCGCCTCGGCCGACCGGGCGCAGCCCTTACCTGGACGCGTAACGAAGTCCGGCGTTCTCGGGGATCGGTGCGCTTGCATACTCCGCCTTCGCCGCGTCGAGCCATTCTTCGTACGATTCCTGGCTCACAACCTTGACAGTGATCGGCATGTACGAATGGTCCTTGCCACAGAGTTCCGAACACTGTCCAAAATAGACCCCTTCAACTTCCGGCTTGAACCACAGGCCGGCCAGCCTGCCGGGCACCCCGTCCTGTTTGACACCGAACGAAGGTATGGTCCAGGCGTGGATCACATCTGACCCCGTCACATGCACGACCACCGTTTTGTCGACCGGAAGCACGACCGCGGTGTCGGTGGCAAGCAGATACTCGTCATCGGAATAGCCGTGCGCCGCAAGTTCGTCACGCGCCAGCATGAAACTGTCAAAGCTGAACTCGTGATCCGCATACTCGTAGGTCCAATACCACTGATTGCCGGTCGCCTTGATCGTGATGTCGGCTTCGGGCAGCCTTTGCTGCTTGAACAGCATTGGCACTGAAATCACGCCAATGAAGACCAGGACCACAACCGGAATGAGTGTCCAGGCGATTTCCAATGGCGTGTTGTGGGAAAACGTTGCCGGCGTCGGATTGCGGCTGCTGTTGTAACGCACGATCACCCACAGCAGCAGCCCGAGGACAAACAGGCAGATCACGGAGACGGTGTACAGCAGCACGTCGTCAAACCACACGATGTCCCGCGCAATTTCCGTCACCGCCGGCTGAAACCCGTACAGGCCGTCATACGGGCGGCCGATGATTTCCAGCTCCTGATTCACATCGACCGCATGGGCGCCGCCGGCCGCCAGCGAGGCGGCGGAGGCAACAGCAATTCGTGTCGGCTGTGCTGCCATTCATCAAGTCCTGGTTGTCGCCGGCGCGGTCCGGTCAGACCCCGGCGCCGGGAATCCCCGGTTGTTCATGGGGTCTGAAAACCATAATGGAGTCACAATCGCAAGACTTTACGACCGCGCCGGGCCGCCGGCGTCCGCTTCGGGGAGGACGCATTCCATGGCTCAAGATTCCGGCTCATTCAGACCGTTCGACACCGCGCTCGATCCTGAAAAATCTGTGCGGATCCTTCGCCACGCCGCCGCCGGCGGAGACGACGGCGAGCTTTTCCTCGAGCGGCACCGCTCGCAGTCGCTGGTGTTTGACGACCGGCGCCTTCGCGACGCCAGTTACAGCGCTAGGGAAGGATTCGGACTGCGAGCGGTGAGCGGCGAGACCGCGGGATATGCGCATGCCAACGAAATCAGCGAACCGGCGCTCCGGCGGGCGGCCGAGACTGCCCGCTTTGCGCTGGCTGGCGGCGGCGGTGCCCTGGCGCCTTCTCCGCCGGCGGCGAATCGGCGCCTGTACAGCGACTCGGACCCGGTCAGAGAGATTGCATTCCCCAAAAAGGTCGATCTCATGGGCGAGATTGACGCCTATGTGCGCGCCAGCGACCCCCGGGTTGCGCAGGTGTCGGCGGTGCTGTCGTCATCGCTGCAGGAAGTCGAAATCCTGCGGCCCGACGGAACTCTTGTGCGCGACTGCCGGCCAATGGCGCGGCTGAACGTGTCGGTGATCGTCGAGGAAAACGGCGTCCGGCATTCCGGATACGCCGGCAAAGGCGGCCGTTACGCGATGCGCCGGCTGACCGCGCCCGGCGTCTGGCAGGCGCTTGCCGATGAAGCTCTGAGAATCGCATTGGTCGGCCTTGCCGCCGAGCCGGCGCCGGCGGGCGTGTTCGATGTCGTGCTCGGCCCGGGCTGGCCGGGCATCCTGCTTCACGAGGCGATCGGCCATGGTCTTGAGGGGGACTTCAACCGCAAAGGTTCGTCGGCATTTTCCGGGCTGATGGGCAAAAGAATCGCCGCCCCCGGCGTGACGGTTGTCGATGACGGCACAATTCCGGAGCGGCGCGGCTCGGTTTCGGTGGATGATGAGGGGACGCCGGGACAGACCACGACACTGATCGAGGACGGCATTCTCGTCGGCTATTTGCAGGACCGGCAGAACGCGCGCCTGACCGGTGCGGAATCCACCGGCAACGGCCGCCGCCAATCGTATGCCCACGCGCCGATGCCGCGCATGACGAACACCTTCATGCTGGCCGGCGGCGGTGAACCCGACGCCATCGTCGCCGATCTCAAGGACGGAATCCATGCGGTCGGATTCGGCGGCGGCCAGGTCGATATCACCAGCGGGAAATTTGTTTTTTCCTGCACCGAGGCCTACCGGGTCCGCGGCGGCAAGGTCGGGGCGCCGGTCAAGAATGCCACATTGATCGGAGACGGCGCCACCGCGCTCAAACAAATCAAGGCGATTGGCAACGACCTGCGTCTGGACCCGGGTGTCGGTCAGTGCGGCAAAAACGGGCAGTGGGTGCCGGTTGGCGTTGGACTTCCAACCATCATGATTGGTGGCCTGACCGTTGGCGGGCAGGCTGCCTGACAACAGGCGGGCGGGCGCCGCGCCGGCGGCAGCGCCGCTGCCGCCCGGCCACTGAACAGTATGCACCAGGTGCTGATGGGCGCGCTGTGCGCAATGTCGTTCGGTGTCGCCGATTTTCTTGCCAGCCGCAGCTCTCGCCGGATCGGCTCCGCTTCCGCCCTCACCGGAATGCTGCTGGTCAGCACGCTGGCGCTGACCGCCGTTGCCGGATTCTCCGGGCGGATTGCCTATCTTCACGGACCCGGCGCATGGCTGGCCGGTGTGCACGGTGTGACCATGGCAGCGGCGCTGCTCTTGTTCTTCCGGGCGATGCAGCTTGGCCCGGTGACCGTGGCGGCCCCGATTGTCGCCGCCCATCCGGTTTTCGTTATCGCCTTCGCTTTGGCCATGGGTTCGCAGCCATCCGGCCTGCAGCTGGCAGCGATGCTGGGGACCATTGCCGGGTTGGTCGTTGTCAGCGCCGCCGGCGGCAAATCCGGAGGCAGCCTTCTCACCGGAGCGACGATTCCCGCGCTCACCGCCAGCCTTGTCTACGCGGCGGCGATCGTCTCCGCCCAGGAAGCGATGCGGCACAGCGATCCGCTGCTGGTTCTCTGGATCGGCCGGCTGTTTGGACTGCTGCTGATTGCCGCTTTGTTCGCGGCCGGCCGCCGCAGGCCCGAATTGCCGCCCAAATGGTGGCCGTTCTTCTGCGTCCACGGCGCGCTCGATTCCGGCGGGCTTCTGTTCCTGCTGCTCGGCAGCTCTGGAGAACTCAATGAAATCACAGCGGTTGTGGCGTCGACTTTCTCCCTGGTGACCGTCGGGCTTGCCTGGGTGATTCTCAAAGAACGCATTTCGCTGCTGCAGCTCACTGGAATTCTGCTCATAGGCGGATGTGTCGCAACTCTCGCGGGCAGCGTCTAATACTGCGCCGAATCGCCAGGGAAGGCGGACGCCGATGCGCGCTGTTCATTGACAGACGAATGGATTCAAACAATGAGAGCCTTCGTTCCGCGAAGCATGATTCCGAAGGTGCCGGATGCCAGTTGTAGTTGTTGAATCGCCTGCCAAGGCCAAAACGATCGGCAAATACCTTGGCCGAGACTACAATGTCGTGGCCTCGTTTGGCCACGTCCGCGACTTGGCGGAAAAGGACGGTTCCGTCGATCCTTCCCAGGGATTCAGCATGAAGTGGGAAGTTCCGGCGGCGTCGCGCAAACATATTCAAAACATCGCCAGCGCGCTGCAGTCCGACAATGACTTGATCCTCGCCACCGACCCGGACCGCGAAGGCGAGGCCATCAGCTGGCATATTCAGGAAGTGCTGCGCCGGCGCCGCGGACTGAGACTGCCCGGCGAGCCGAAGCGCGTGGTCTTTAACGCGGTCACGGAACAGGCGGTCCGCAAGGCCATGCTGGAGCCCCGCGGCATCGATATGGAGCTGGTGGACGCGTATCTCGCGCGGCGCGCGCTCGACTATCTTGTCGGCTACACGCTCTCGCCGGTGCTGTGGCGGAAACTGCCGGGCGCCCGTTCGGCCGGGCGCGTGCAGTCGGTGTGCGTCCGCATCATCGTCGAACGCGAAATGGAGATCGAAGCCTTCGCTGCCAGGGAATACTGGAGCGTGACGGCACTCTGCGCGGCGCCGGGCGGCGATGAGTTCGAGGCCAAACTGACCCATCTCGACGGAAACAAGCTTGGCCGATTCGACCTGCCGGACGAGCCGGCGGCCCTGCGGGCGGCACAGGCGGTCAGCGAACGCGCATTTGCAGTGGCTTCTGTGAGCAAGAAACCGGTCTTCAGCAATCCGCCGCCGCCTTTCATGACCTCGACGCTGCAGCAGGATGCCAGCCGAAGACTCGGCATGTCGCCGAAACGGGCCATGCAGACGGCGCAGCGGCTCTACGAAGCCGGGCTGATCACTTACATGCGGACCGACGGCGTCGATATGGCGCCGGAAGCTGTCGCGGGCGCGCGCCGGGAAATCAAGGGCAGATTCGGCGCCGCGTTTCTCCCGAAACAGCCCAAGCGCTACAAGACCCGCGTCAAAAACGCCCAGGAGGCGCACGAGTGCATCCGCCCGACCGAGATGGGCCGGGACGCAGGCGCGCTCAAGGGCGCGATGGCGGATGAGCTGCGGCTCTACGAATTGATCTGGAAGCGGGCAATCGCCTGTCAGATGAACCCGGCGCGTTTCCTGCAGACAGCGGCGGATATCCTGTCGACAGACGGGGCGGTCGGTCTGCGCGCCTCCGGCCGCGTGACCGAGTTCAAGGGTTTCACGGCGGTCTACGGCGACAGGAGCGATGCGAACGGAAAGGACCCGGAAGACGATCCCGAAACAGCCGCGGAAAGCAACGCCCGCCTTCCCGATTTGCGCGAAGGGGACCGGATCGCCTGCGCGAGCGTCACACCGCGCCAGCACTTCACGCAGCCGCCGCCGCGGTATTCTGAGGCCAGCCTGGTCAAGAGAATGGTTGAGCTGGGAATCGGCCGCCCCTCCACATACTCGTCGATTGTTTCGACCATCCAGGACCGCGGTTATGTGTCCAGGAAATCCGGGCGGCTTGTGCCCGAGCCGAACGGAAGGCTGCTGACAATCTTTCTGAAACAGTATTTTCAGAAATATGTGGAGTTTGAGTTCACCGCCGGTTTGGAGGAAGAGTTGGACGACGTCTCCGGCGGCCGCAAGAACCGCCAGGACGTGCTCGACCGATTCTGGCAGGAGTTTGAAGCGGCGGTCGCCGCCGCGTCGGATTTGCGCATCGGCGATGTGCTGGACCGCTTGTCAGACATGATTGTGCCGACGCTTCTGCCGGCCAGAGAGGATGGCGCCGATATCAGGCTGTGTCCGCGCTGCGGCCGGGGCCGACTGAACCTGCGGACCTCGCGGAACGGCGCATTCATAGGTTGCTCAGCCTACCCGGAGTGCCGTTTCCTGCTGTCGCTCGACGGCGGCGAGACCCGGCCGGAGCCGTCTTCGATCGGCGCCGACCCCGAAACCGGGCTTGAGGTCACGCTGAGCCGCGGACGTTTCGGGCCATACCTGCAGCTCGGGCCGTTTGAGCGGGGGCAGGAAAAGCCAAAGCGGGTCACACTGCCGAAGGAACTGGAACCCGACTCAGTGGATCTGGAGATGGCGCTGGCTCTCCTGTCGCTGCCCCGGACGGTGGGCGCCCACCCGGATGACGGCGAGCCTGTGGAGGCCGGGATTGGGCGTTATGGACCGTTTGTCAGGCACCGGAAAAAATATGCCAAACTGGCAAACACCGCCGAGGCGCTGGAGATTGGAATGAACCGCGCGGTGGATCTGTTGTCGCAGGGTCCGTCCCGCGGCAGAGCATCGTCGAAGACTCTGAAAGAGCTGGGCGAACATCCTGAAGGCGGCGCCGTCACTGTCATGGACGGGCGCTACGGACCATATGTGAAATGGGACAAAACCAACGCCACGCTGCCGAAATCAATGGATCCGTCGTCGGTTTCGCTCGATGACGCCATTGAACTCATCAACAGGAAGAAACTCGCCTGGAACAAAAAAATGCGAAACCGGAAATGATCGGCCGCCTCAATCATGTTGCGGTGGCGGTTCGCGATCTTGAGAGCGCGGCGGCGCGCTACCGCGACGCGCTCGGCGCCAAAGTGTCGGCGCCGGAGGGATTTCCGGAACACGGGGTGACAGTTGTCTTTGTTGAGTTGGACAACACCAAGATCGAATTGCTGACCCCGTTGGGCGGCAACAGCCCGATTGCAGCTTTTCTGGACCGGCGCGGCGGCGGCATTCACCATCTTTGCTACGAAGTCGACGATATCGAGGCGGCGCGGCAGACGCTGGAGCGGCAGGGCTGCCGTGTGCTCGGCGATGGCGACCCGCGTCCCGGCGCCCATGGAAAGCCGGTGCTTTTCCTGCATCCGGCTGACTTTGACGGCACGCTGATTGAGCTGGAGGAGGCTTGAGCCGTGGCCGTGACCTCAGCAATCGTGCTGTTTGCTGTGATCTGGTTTGTTTGTCTTTTCGTGGCCCTGCCGATCAAGATCCGTTCGCAGAGCGAGAGCGGCAAAGTGGTGCCGGGAACACCGCCCTCGGCGCCGTCAGATCCCATGCTGAAGACCAAACTCAAATGGACAACGGTTGCCGCTGTGGCGATCTGGCTGCCGCTGGCGGCGCTGATTTCGTCGGGAATGGTGTCGGTTTCTGACATTGATGTGTTTGGCCGCTGGGGGGACGGCCAGTACGGGTAAGGATTGCTGACAGCGAACTGCGTCCAGCTTCGCGCCTTGCCGGAAATACGCCGGGCGGTTAGGTTGCCGCTGCGGTCCGATGGCTGGCCGCGCAGGCACTGGAGGCATTATGGACGCTGCTGCATTGCGCAACGACGCGGTGCGCGAGGTGTGGGAGAAAGACCGCAGGCATTTTCTGCACCCATTCACCCATTTTAAAAGTTTTGCGGATGACGGCGCGCTGTTTGTCGCAGACGGATCGGGCAGCCACATCACCGATGCCAACGGCCAGACCTATCTGGATGCGGTCGGCGGACTTTGGTGCACGAATATCGGCCTTGGCCGGGACGAAATGGCTGAGGCCATCGCCGATCAGGTGCGCAAGTTGGCGTACAGCTCAACATTCACCGACATGTCAAACGAGCCTGCCGCGCTCCTCACCGCCAAACTGGCGGAACTGTCGCCGGGGGATCTCAACCGGGTGCATCTCTCAACCGGCGGCTCGACCGCGGTCGACAGCGCCTTCCGGCTGGTTCATTTCTACCAGCAATGCGCCGGCCGGCCGGAAAAAATCCATGTGATCGCGCGGCGGCAGTCATATCACGGGTCGACCTACGCCTCGATGTCGATCGGCTATAAGGCGGCGGACCGGGCGCACGGCTTCACCTACATTGAAGAAACCATCCACCATGTTTCCGAACCTGACATGTACCGGGCGCCGGATGATCTCAGCGAAAGTCAGTTCTGCGATTTTCTGGTGCGAGAATTCGAAGAGAAGATTGACGAGATCGGTCCGGACAAGGTCGGCGCCTTTTTTGCCGAACCGGTGATGGGCGCCGGCGGCGTGCTGGTGCCGCCCAAGGATTACATCCGGCGCATGCGCGAGGTCTGCTCGCGTCACGATATCCTGTACGTGTCCGACGAGGTCGTGACCGCATTCGGCCGGCTTGGCCACTGGTTCGCGTCGGAAGAGGTTTTCGGCATCGTGCCGGACATCATCTGCTCAGCAAAAGGACTGTCTTCAGGGTATCTGCCGATCGGTGCCACGCTGTATTCAGACCGCATTCACGACATGATCGCCACCGGGAATGACGACCGGACTTACACCAGCGGCTTCACCTATGCGGGACACCCGGTGTGCTGCGCGGCGGCGCTCAAGAATATCGAAATCATGGACCGTGAGAACATATTAGAGCATTCGCGGGAGGTCGGCGCGTATTTTGGCGAGCGGCTGCGGGATCTCGAAGGGCTGAAGCTCGTCGGCGATGTCAGGGGAATCGGGCTGATGCGCTGTGTGGAAAACGTCATGAACCGGGAAACCAAAGAGATGTTTCCCGAAAGCGTCGCCATCGGCGACCGCATTTCACGTGCGGCGGAGCGGCTGGGCGTCCTGGTCCGGCCAATCGGCAGACTCAATGTGATGTCGCCATCGCTGGTGATCACACGCGGCGAGATCGACTTTGTCGTTGACCGGCTCGGCGAGGCGATCGAATCCGTGCACGCGGATCTGGTGCGCGAGGGCTGGAAGCCGGTGTAGTCGGCGGACCGGCGGGACACACTCGGTGACGGCGGCGGCCATGGCGGCAGCTTCCTAAACCGCCGGATGGAGGAGATCGCCGCCATCGGCGCCAATCGCGGCCCGCCGCCCAAATGGGACCGGACCGGCCTTCCCGGCTGGTCGTATTTCTCTGAAGAGATGTTTTCGCTGGAGCGCGATCTGATCTTCCGCCGCCACTGGCAATGCGTCTGCCATGTCAGCGATGTGCCGGACCCCGGCGATTTTTTCACGTTTGACATCGCTGGCGAGCGCGTCCTCGTTGTCCGCGGCAATGACGGCGCGCTGCGCGCATTCCACAATCTGTGTCGGCACCGGGGTTCGCGGGTTGTCGCCCGGGAACGCGGCTGTTCGCTGAAGGCGATCACCTGCCCGTTTCACGGCTGGACATACGATCTTGACGGCCGTCTGCGCGGCATCGCAAGACGCGACCGGTTCGCACCGCTGGCGGATGCGGATTGGGGCCTGAAGCCCGTCGAAATTGAAATCTGGCACGGATTTGTCTTTGTGCGCTTTTGTCCCGGCCCACAAGGCAGCGTTTCGTCCTTGCTGCGGCGGATCGAACCGGAAGCGGTGCTCTATGGGCTTGAGGACCTGCTGCCCGCTGAAGACGGCATCGGCGCTGAAACAAGTGAAGTGAACTGGAAGTCGGTGCGCGACATTGACAATGAGGGCTACCATGTGGCCCAGGCGCATCCGGGCCTGCACGATCTTTACGGGCACGGATATTTCGACGAACCTTACATTGACGGAGTCGCGCGCTCGGTTGCTCCGTTCAATGACGGGCCGGGCCGCCGCTGGTCGGTGCGTCACTACAAACGGATTCTGCCCGAGCCGCGCCGGCTGCCGGAAAGCCATCGCCGGCTTTGGCTGTATGTCGGCATGTTCCCGAATTTTGTGTTCGGCTTTTACCCGGACAGCGTGATCTTCTACCAGGAAATCCCGGTCTCGCCGACAAGGACCTTGCAAAGATCCGCCATCTACCGCCGGCCCGGCGAGAGCCGCGCACTGCGCCTGGCGCGCTATCTCAGCGGCCGCATCGACCGGGATGCGTCCGAGGAAGACCGTCTTCTGACCGTCTGGTCCTGCGAGGCGGCTTTATCGTCCGCCTATGACGGCATCGTTCTTTCCGACCTCGAATTTGGTCTGAAAACGTTTCACGACCACCTGCGAATCCTGATTCCGGCGCTGCGGCTCGATCACCCGCCGGAGACAGGCACGCTCGCGGATGTCAACACGTCACTCCTGACCGGGACCGGTGTTTGACCGTTGTGGCTGGCATCCGCCGCTGGGCGCGCTCAGCCGACGGCCGCGGCCTCACGCTCATCGGGCCGCCGTTCCTCTACGCGATTCTGCTGCTGGCGGCCCCGCTTTCCGCGGTGGCGGCATTCAGTTTCTGGACCCAGGACTATCTGGTGCTGGACCGGACCTTCACCATCGCAAATTACCGGGAAGTCTGGACCGAGCCGGTCTACCGGGTGCTCATGCTGCGGTCACTTTCAGTGTCGGCGATTGTGACCATTGTCACCGTCGTGCTGGCCTTTCCGATCGCATATTTTGTTTCCTTCCATGTCGAACCGTCGCGCAAAGGCGTCTGGATTCTGCTGATCACAATCCCGTTCTGGACCAGCTATCTCATGCGGATTTTCCTCTGGAAAGTGATCCTTGGATTCAATGGCGTGGTCAACGGTTCGCTCATGGGCCTCGGGATCATCGAACAGCCGCTCGACTTCATTCTCTACAATGTGAACGCCGTCATCATCACGCTCAGCCACGCATGGGCGCCATTCGCCATTTTGCCGATATTTGTCGCCCTCGAGAAAATCGACCGGTCCCTGCTTGAGGCGGCGACCGACCTTGGCGACGGGCCGCTGCAGAGGTTCATGAGCATCACCCTGCCCTTGGCTTTTCCGGGCGTTTTCGCGGCGGCTCTGATTGTCTTCATTCCGACGGTCGGCGACTATGTGACTCCGCGGCTGGTCGGCGGGCCGGGCGGGCTGATGATCTCCAACATGATTGAGCTGCAGTTCAAAAAGGCGAATGACCCGCCCCTGGGGGCAGCTCTGGCGATATCGGCGATGATCATTGTCACCGCTGTGTCGCTCCTGTTTTTCCGCTTCAGCCGGCGCCATCTGAAGGAACGCGCATGAGTCGGTTTCGGCTCAACTGGCTGGCGGTCTACGCGATCGTCTATCTGATCTTTCTGTATGCGCCGGTGGCGCTGCTGCCGCTTTTCTCGTTCAACGACAGCAGTATTGTCGCTTTCCCGCTGCGGGGATTCACCCTCAATTGGTTTGTGGTTCTTTGGAAAACCGAAGCCCTGCACGGCGCCGTCCGCAACAGTCTGACCATTGCCGCCACCACCGCACTCCTCAGCACTTTGCTCGGCCTGTGCGCCGCCCGCGCCGCCAGCCGCTATGCGTTCCGGATGAAACGCGGGATCATGGGGCTGATCATGGTGCCGCTGGTGCTTCCGGAAATCGTTGTCGGGGTGTCACTGCTGGTGGTTATCCTGCAGTTCGGGTTTGAGCTTTCGCTGTGGTCCATCGTTCTCGGACATGTGCTGATCTGTACACCGTTCAGCGTGGTCGTTCTGTCAACGGCGTTCAACAATCTGGACCGGAGCCTGGAGGAAGCGGCCATCGACCTCGGCGAGACCCGGTGGTCGACCTTTCGCCTGATCAGCCTTCCGCTGGTGATGCCTGGCGTCATTTCCAGCATCCTGATATCCTTCACGATCTCACTTGATGAGTTCATCATTGCGTTTTTCCTCGCCGGCACCGAGGTGACTCTGCCGGTGTATATCTGGAGCATGCTGCGTTTCCCGGCACGGATACCAAGCGTGCTGGCTCTGGGAACCCTGCTTCTGGCGGCATCGCTTTGCCTGCTGATCGCTGCAGAGTATATCCGCCGCCGCGGCGCGAGGCGCGCCGGCATCGCCGATCCCGGAGGTCTGTTTTGAGTGAAGCGATCATCAGGCTGATCGAGGTCAGCAAATCCTTCGGCGCGGTCTCGGCGCTGGACGGAGTTTCGGCGGACATCATGCCGGGCGAGTTCTTTTCCCTGTTGGGTCCTTCCGGATGCGGCAAGACCACATTGCTGCGCACGATCGCCGGATTTGAGGAGCCCGACAGCGGCAGCATTCACATCGACGGTCAGCCGATGGAAAGCGTGGAGGCGAACCGGCGCCCCACCAACATGGTGTTTCAGAGCTACGCGATTTTTCCGCACATGACGGTTGCCGGAAACGTCGGATTCGGGCTGCGCCGGAAAGGACTGCCGGCCGGCGAGTTGCGGCAGTGCGTTGACGACGCATTGAAAATGGTCGACCTAGAGGGGTTCGGCGCGCGCGCCGCCACGACTCTGTCGGGCGGGCAGCGCCAGCGCGTCGCGCTGGCGCGGGCGCTGATCATGAGGCCCAAGGTGCTGTTGCTCGATGAGCCGCTTTCGGCGTTGGACAAAAAGCTGCGCGAGCAGATGCAGCTTGAACTCAGACACCTGCAGCGGGCTGTCGGCATCACCTTCATCCTGGTGACCCACGATCAGGAAGAGGCGCTCACCATGTCGGACCGCATCGCCATCATGTTCGACGGGCGGATCGCGCAGCTGTCGACGCCGCAGGACATCTACATGCGGCCGAAGACCAGGCAGGTGGCCGACTTTATCGGCAGCATGAATTTCCTCGCGGCCGAGATGTTGACGCTGTCGGAACAGGCAATCGTTCTGCATCTCGAAGGGCTGGGTAAGGTTGAACTGCCGCGCAGCCAATTGCCACCCGGCCAGGACGGAGGCGTGGTTTCAGCCGGCGTTCGCCCTGAACTGCTGACGATACTGTTCGATGAATCCGACCGCTCGCAACGTGTCGCCGGCGGCGAAATCGCCGACCGCTCTTATTACGGCGACATGACCTACTACGCAGTCACTCTGGACGGCGCTTCGGAACCGGTGACAATTTCGATGCGCAACGCGGCAGGACGTCCGGTGCTGGAGCAAGGCTGCCGGGTGCGGGTCGGCTGGGACGCCGACTCCATCATACTGCTTTGAAATAGGGATTATACACTTGACTGAATTTCACGCGGCGGCGGTCTTGGATTTTCCCCCGCCTCTATTCGGCGACTCGTCCTTCGCCTGGCGGAGCAGTGCCAGCTCTGCCGTTGCCTCCTTGCAGCGGAGATTCTCGATTTTGGGCGAAGGGATCTTCGTTTTTTTTGGTCATGGCGGTCACCAAGATCAATTTCGAACAACACGGAGCAGCGGTTCAAATGCATAAAGCCCTGGTCGACGCCCTGACGGCGACCGAATTGTAACGAGGAGATCTGCTTCCAAGGGAAGTCTCGTAAAACGGTTGGCCGTTTGTTTTGGGATTCCGCTGCGACTGGTAAAGGAATTATTTCAAAATATCGGTTTCGCAAAACATAATCCAGCGCATTGACTGACCGCTGAGAAGACAAGCGCATTCGAAAGATTTCTATCATCCTTTCGTAGAGCTTCGGTGTGTCTTCTGACTTTCTTTGTGTATCCTCCGCTTGACCGCATACAGCTTCAAGAAAAAACACACTCCAAGATGTCCAATCGCCATCAGCGGAAACAGCACGCAGGCCAGCGATGCAGCCGCATGGTCGAGTTGCCCTTGAGGTTCGTCATCTCCAAGTGGATCGCAAAGGCCCGCTTACAGCCGGAACAGTTGCAGGGAAGCCCGGATGTCGCCGAGGCAACGTTTGCGTCTGTGCAGCCGCAGCGCGGGCAGCAGCGGCGTTTCGCCCATACCATGCACTCGAACCGCGTCACCGCTGCTTCGTCGGGAAGCATCTCGGTCAGTTCGCTAAGGCTGCCTCCCTCGCGATGGGAATTGGCGGGAGCCTACTGCGACATTGCCTCATTCCTTGTTCTGTCATTCCCATTGACAATACAAGCACTGCCGGCTTTTCAAACTTGTATATAAAGGGGCTTATATACTTGCCTGAAATCCAAATGATTCCTATAAAAGAATCAGGAGGTTAAAGGTCATGGTAAAATCAGCACCCGGCAAGCACTACCGCGAAGGCATCAGCATCATCGAGCTGACCGACATGTTTCCGACGGAGCAATCGGCAACGGAATGGTTCGAAAGCCTGATCTGGCCGAATGCCCGGCACTGTCCGCGTTGCGGTTGCACCGAAACTTCGATCGCCGCGAAAACGTCCGGCCTGCCCTACTACTGCCAGGGTTGTCAGCAAGCATTTTCCGTGCGGATCGGGACGGCCCTGGAGCGATCCAAGGTTCCGTTGCGCAAGTGGGTCTTTGCCATTTACCTCGAAATGACCAGCCTGAAAGGCGTGTCCTCGATGAAACTGCATCGGGATATCAAGGTGACGCAAAAGACGGCTTGGTTCATGCTGCACCGCATCCGGGAAGCGTGGTCGGGCGAATGTGCCGACGTTCCATTCGCTGGCCCGGTCGAGGTTGACGAAACCTACATGGGCGGCAAACGCAAGAACATGAGCAACGCCAGGCGCGAGGAACTGGCTGACACCGGGCGCGGCGCGGTCGGGAAAACCGCCGTTGTCGGCGCGAAGGATCGTGAGAGCAACCAGGTTGCCGCCAAGGTGATCGAATCAACCGATGCGCCGACCTTGCAAGGCTTCGTTGCAGACCATGCTGAGCCGGATGCCAAGGTCTACACCGACGATGCCAAGGCGTATCGGGGAATGCCGTTCGATCATGAAGCGGTCAAGCATTCGGTCGGCGAATATGTCCGGGAACAAGCCCACACGAACGGCATGGAATCGTTCTGGTCGATGCTGAAGCGCGGGTATATCGGCGTCTATCATCACATGAGCGCGAAGCATTTGCATCGCTATGTGAATGAGTTTGCCGGACGCCACAACGTGAGGGAGGAAGATACGCTGAAACAGATGGAAGCTGTTGTTGTCCGCATGGTCGGAAAGAGGATCATGTATCGGGACTTGGTATCGTGAGTGCCGCCGAAGATTTGGCGGTAGACCTCGATGGACAGACTTTTGGGACAATCCTCGCCGATCCTCCTTGGCGATTTGCGCATCGAACCGGAAAGGTCGCGCCGGAACATCGTCGGCCAGGGCAATATGAAACGCTGGGCTTTGAAGAGATCGCCGCGGACTGGGCAAGGAAATTCGTCGCTGACAAGTTCGGCGCAGCGACGACACATTGGGCCAAGCTACAAAGCCGAATAGAGCGTGGTGTTGGCAGCCCGTGCCCGCTGCTACTGGTCGGCGTTCCTGCAACCGAGGTGGGCAAGGAGAAGCTGGAATGATCGAGGATAACGAAAGAAAACCGATCGAGGTACTGAACCCTGCGTACAGGGGCGCGACCCCGAAGGACGTAGGCCGCGCCCTGTTGCGCAGAGTGGAAAATCGCCAGGAAGACGACCGCGAGAAACCCACGCCAGACGGTGAATTTCAATCAAGTATATAATCCCCATCTTTATCCATGGTGAGTAGTCGGTCCGACCCCTCCCCGGCGGGGAAGGTGGCCACCTTCCCCGCGATCCCTGTCCCATGCAAGCACGCAACAGGAATGTTCCGATTCATCTGAAGACGACCATTGCACGCTGCACTTTTCCACAGATCCGCGCCAACAACAGCTGTGGATAACTCGATTCAATTCTTTTCATGAATGATGTCATACAAGGTGAGGAGAACGGACAGGATGTTGTGACCCTTGAATGTCAAGGACCGCGCCAATAACCGCGTATGCGGGAAATGGCACGGAGTTCTCCTGACTGGCGGATGAGGCCGATTAAGCGATGATGGGCGGAACAACATAACCCGTCCGGAGCGAGGGCCTCTGGGCTCAGGTGGCGAAGGCGGCAGGTCATGCCGGGACACAGAGCCCGGTGCTGACCGATGATATCACCCGGATGACGGGTGGTGCTGTCGAGCCGAAGGGCGGCGCAAACGCGGGATGTTGCCACGGGCACGGCTGGGTCAGCCTTAAGCGTGGCGAATGTCGCGGAAGGCACCGCACCGAACTCCTGCGGGGGTGCCTGACGCTTGAAGCCGGACCCGGGAAAACCGGACGTCCGGAATTTTAGGGGGGATGCTGGAAACGTGGCCTATGGTGCGCGCGCCAGTGTCCTACCCGACCCCAGCCTATAACCCCGCCTCGAGGGCAGAGAGTTCGGAACGCGTCACATGCGGAAGCGAAGGGGTCGGACCCGAACGGTTCGATACCGCCGGGGCGTGAACAGGCCCGGCGGCACACCGGAAACGACGCGGGAGGCAGGATGGCTGTCGTGCAGCGGCCTCGGGTTACTGGACCAACCGGCTCCTCCCTCCCACGACCCGTCCCGGTGGTCCGTGTGCGAGGTGCATGATCCCACTGGAGAGCCCGGTGCGGGAAATCCGCACGCCGGGTTCGGAGAGCGGGGGACTGGAAACGCGGCCATGGGAGCCGGACTGAGGCCAGGAGCGAAAGCGACGGACAAGCCACCGGACCCTAAAACTGGCGCGCCAGCCCACGACTCTACACGAATTGTGTTGGTACCCTTAGCGGCCGCGTCCGTGATCAAGGTTAGACTCGAATTGCGATCAGATTACTATACTTGCCGGCGCTTTTCCAACATGTCACAAAACCTTTCGACCGTACCGGGTGCCGCCGCGTAGCTGTGGTCATCGTCCGGAAAAATGCCTTCCTTCACCTCGCGGACATAGGTGCTCAAGCCCTCTATGGCGACCTCGGTTAGGTTAGCGTAACGCTTTGTGAACTTTGGCTTGAAGTCCGTGAAGACACCGAGCAGGTCGTAGCTCAGTAGGATCTGTCCATCGGTCCCCTCTCCGGCACCGATGCCAATGGTCGGGATCTCGAGTTCCAAGGATATCAGCCGAGCAATGTCTGCCGGCACGGCTTCAAATTCCAGCATGAAACACCCGGCATCCTGGATCGCAAGGGCATCTTCCAGGATTTCCATGGCATCTTCCGGCGTCCGCCCCTGTATTCTGAAGCCGCCGAACATTGCGACGCGATGTGGCGCTAGTCCGATATGGCTGGCGGTCGGAATCCCTGCATCGACAAGGGCGGCCAGGATGTCCTGCTGGCTCTTTCCGCCCTGCGGCTTGACCGCATCGCAGCCTGCTTCCTGCATGAAACGCGTCGCATTGGACAGGGCACGCTCGACCGTGTTGTAACTCTGGTAGGGCATGCACCCGAGGCAGAAGGTGCTTGGTGCGCCCCGGCGAACGGCCTGCGCATGCATGATCATCATGTCCATGGTCGCCGGAATCGTCGAGGCATGCCCGTGAGCAGTCATTGCCAGGCTATCGCCGACGACCACGACATCCACGCCGGCCGCCTCGGCCCACTGTGCCGACGTATAGTCGGGAACGGAAGTGTAAACCATTTTCTCGCCAGATGTTTTCGACGCTCGAATTTCCTGAATGGTGCGTTTCTTTTTTTCATTGCCGTCCATGCGATTCACCATTCCAAACCGTTGTGTCGGCGCTTGAGTCGAGCAAAAACGCCATTTTGTCGAGTTGTGCGTATGCGGAGAACTATTCCGCCGCGACCAGCATCGTTTCAGGCAGACGGCCGTCCGGCGTCCGGGCAGCACGGCGCATGTCCGTCTTGACGTAACGGGTGTCGTACCCGTTGAACAAGTGGCCGAACAGGCTCCGATCAAGATCGGATGTTCCGAATAACCAGTCCATGATCGGAAACGTCAGGTTCATGTTGCGTTCCATCATGAGAGACTGATTGTGATGCGCCGTGTGATGACGCCGGATGGTGTTCACGAACGGCATGTTGCGGACGAACCGGTTCTCGTCGACATGACAGCAGAAATGCATGAACTCGTAGACCAGGTACATGGCCGTGGTCGTCGTGATCACGAGCCAACCAATGTTGGGCGTGAACAACCAGCCGGCGACGAGTGCAATTGGTATCGACATGCAGATGAAAGTTACCAGCGCGAACGGCGGGAAAAAGGTGACACGCCAGTCGTGTTGGCCGGCAAAACGCATCTCGTCGTCAGTGAAGAACTGATGGTGCATCATGGTATGGCGCATGTATATGGCTCGCAATGCCTTGATATTCTGCGGCCTGTGCATGACGTAAGTGTGCAAAAACCACTCGAAGAAATTGGCGCCAATAAATGTTACCGGCACAATCAGCATTTCATACCAGCGCACGTTCTCGATGCTCTGGACATAGATCGTCAGAGCCGCGAATCCGATCGCATAGATTACGCTTACATGAAGCCACCCGTTGTACCAGCCGACGATCCGGCGGCGGTAGGTTTCGCGATACCTGCGTTGTCGTTCCGACATTTGCGACTGTTCGAGTTCCTGAAACATTGTTCCTTCCTTTAACCTTTCAATACGTGATTCTGGTATTCGCAAGGGCACGTTCGATATCAGCCGACGTCATCTCCCATTCGTTTCCGAAATAGGCGACAACCCTGGACATGAATGCTTCGCATTCGGCTCTGGCTTGCTCAGCGTCCCCGAAATGATCTGCCAGGATCGCCAAGGCCAGCTGTTTTGGTCCATCGCCCTCATAGCTCCATTCGAATCCGCGCCTCGTGTATGCGCAGAGGTCCAGACAGGGGTCCAAGGGTTCGCCATTCACCGTGACTTCGGCGCCGTCGATGTTTCTCTCTCCCCTGTACGTACGGTTGCCCATTTCAGTCATAGGTTGCTTGCAATACTTTAGTCGCCGAGTAATATATCAGACGTGTATTAACACGCAATTGGTGTTGAATGTCAGCAACCGGACCGTTGGCGGATATAGATTATCAGGTGCTGGCGGGGTTCCAAGGGGGGGCCGTTATTGCCGTGTGGTCAACGGTCATGATCAGTGGGTTCTTCCCCAGGGCGGCCGGTCCGGCAGTTGGACGTGGTCCAGTGGGAAGCGTGCTCGTGTTTTTATCGGCCCTGGCTATGTTCGTCCTGGTCGCGGTACTGGTCATCGCCGCGCCGAGATTGCCATGGGCCGTGAGCACGATAGCTGTGGGGCTGGCCGTTCTCGGCGCACCATTCCTCGCCCAACCACTGCCGGGGTGGTTCCGGAATTCACGATCCGGGCTTCTTGCCGTGCTGGCATCATGTGCTGCGGCTTCGTACATGCTGGCCAGTTTCATCCAAATCTGAACGGAGGGCACAGATGCCGCCGATGATACGCGCGCTGTTAACCATGGCGGTAATTGCTGCCAGTACCGCGATCTGGTTCATGCGCCAAAGGATTTTTCTAGATGTCTCCGCCGAGTTGCTATTTGGCCTGGCGGCATTCATGTGTGTTGCAATCTGGTTGTTCCCCGAGGTCAAGAAGGACGACAACCGTAAACAGTGACCGCGGAAGCATGTGATTCTCCTACCAGTTAAAGGCTGGCACGCGTGAACTCGGACATGTAGTCGATCAACCGGTCCGAGGACTGGGCGGCGGCGTCAGCCCGACCCTCGGCGATTGCCTTGGCAACTGCGGCATGCAGGGTTGCACAACGTTTCAAGTCGAGTGTCTCGCGATAGTGCTGATACCAGAACCGGCGGGCAAGTCCCTGCATCAACTGCATCGTCTTTGCGGCATACTCGTTTCGGCACGCTGCAACGGCCAACTCGTTGAACTTCAGGTCCAAACGCATGAATGTCACATCGTCTCCGGTTTCCGCGGCGGCATCGAGATCTCTGGCAAGCAGGGCGAAGGATTTCCGTTCCCCGGGCGTGGCCCGGCGGGCAGCATCGCGCATGATCATGCGCTCGACTTCACGTCGAAACTCGAGCAGCTGAAGCTGGCGTGCATGGTTGATTTCCGTGACCATGACCCCGCGACGCGGCATGATGATCACCAATCCTTCGAACGCGAGACGCTGAAGCGCCTCGCGTACGGGTGATCGGCCGATACCCAGTTCGGACATAAGCGCCGCTTCCGACAGCAACTGGCCCGGCTCGAGTTGGAGCGTGACAATCATTTCCTCGATCCGCAGGTAGGCCTCGTCGGAAAGGGAAGACGTGTTTTCTCCCCGAAGTCCCTTGTAGGCGTCAAGTTTCTGCAGCCGGTCCATCCCGGTTTCGCTCTCACATCCACAAAGGATTTTCAAGCTTTGATGAGAGGCGACCTTCCAGGCCTAAACGGACCGAAGCTGCATATGAAGTTGCATATATGGACATCTAGAAGAACAGACGGCGAACAGATCGCGTATTTCGTGACGTTTATGGGGCGGGATCTTCCCGGATCGTTCACGGACTTTGACCGGCCTTGGCATGGTCTCCAGCCTTGCCTTTGGCCTTGTAGACGGTTCCGCGTGAGACCCCCCATCTCGCGGGCGATCCTGGTCGGTGACTGTCCTTCGGCAATTCGATTCCTGATTGTGTCCATATCGATCTTCGGAGGTCGTCCGCTATAGATACCCCTTCGCCTGGCCGCGACAATCCCTTTAGCCTGACGCTCGCGGCGCAAGTTGGTCTCGAACTCGGCAAAGACGCCGAGCATGTCGAAAAACGCCTTGCCCGTAGCGGTCGAGGTGTCCACAGTAGCGCCCTTGTCGAAAAATTAAGGTATGGACGCGGCAATGGCAAATGCCGGACGATCAAAATGGCAGATCACCATTAATCCGGCTGAAACTCCGCGTATTTCTACCCCTCCCTTGCCATCCCTCATTCACCCTAACATAACGGCGTTTTTTTATTTAAGGTCCGAACCACGGGCAGGGCAGCAGGACACGATACCCATGGACATCATTCGCAAGACCGGAATCCCGGAATCAGCGGATCCCGCGCCTCGGGTGCCGTAGCGTCGCAGCTCCCTCCCGAGCAAAGCCCACAATGTGGCAGGTGTAACGCCGCAACTTGTACGGTACGGGGGGGGTTCGCAACGCACGAATATTCTTTGTCGAATGGCGTATCTTCCGCCCAGGCCGCGATACTGAGTTTCAGGGGAAATTTGAAAAAAAAGACCAGGCGCTAAACTCGTACTTGACGCTGGATGCCTCAGATCAGCGACCCCGATCGAAGACTGAATAGTAGCCTTTCCGTAGGTGGGGAGTATCAAAAAGTTGGGGATCAATCGACAGTACCGCCGAGCGGGGGTTGCCGCAGGGAGTGGATTTGCCTGAACATTCGACCGTTTCAATGCCCCCGAATCCGAGGCCGTTTCAGGCGACCGACTTCGGGGAGAGGATTCCGAGGGCATCGCGGAGTTTTTCATCGGAGAAATCGTACTCGCCGAGCATGTTGATGTGCGCCCATGACATGGGCGAGTGATCTGCGATCATGCTGAGCAGGTTATCTCTCGCTCCAGAGTCGGGCGACCGTTCGAGCTGCCATGCGAGGTAGAGATAGTTCCAGCAGATCCCGCACTTGCAAAGTCGGCCCAAGAGGACGGACTTAATATACTGCCGACTGCCGAGCCGCTTTGGGCTTTACCTGTCAACGTGTTTTCGTGGTTGATTGCCGATGAGGAGCCGACCGCCTCGGCGTTCGAATCATTGGTCCGCGAAAACGTAGGTCCACAATCTTTGAGGGAGACACGAAACCGAGGCAATGCCGCGCCAGAGGACAGCATCTTACCTCAAATTGATCTGAAATCAGGATCTAAAGAATGAACTTGAAGTCACCACAGAATACCGAACGGTAGAACTCAGGGCTTCATTGCAAATCGAAACTGCGCTTATCGACGGGTCCCATTTATTACATAATCATAAATGTGCCAGTTTCGAACGCGACCAGATACGGCCCGAGTGGCATATGCGTCGTTCAGTGGCGTAGATATGATAAACGGTACCTGCTGTTCGGAAACACCTCCATGGGTCCGCAAAGGAAATCCCTGCAAAGCAGAAAGATCGTGCTCGGATTCCGACGACCCAATTCCCGTATCCCCGGAACTAATCACGACGACATCGGGTTGACGATCTGGTGGCAGGTCGAAGATCTCGCATGCCGTCCGTCTATCGTAGGCAGCCTCAACGCCGGGGATAGTCAAGACGAAATTGATCAATGCCTCGGTTGACGTCGCCGCCTGACAATACACACCCGTATATCCGCTGATTAGAGAATGGTGGACCACATAGTGATCCGCAAAGGTGAGCACGACCCGATACGCACCGGTACCGAACTCTTTGTCGATTTCATCCTGAAGATAGATCATATTCGGCGAACCATCAGGTGTCATCCGCTCGTTCATTCCATGATCTGCCGTAACACCCACGACGGCTCCCAGATCGATCAACCGTCCGATGGCGCCGTCGACTTGACTGAGGAACATGTTGGAAACGCTTGTTCCCGGGGCGTACTTGTGTTGAATAAAATCGGTGGTAAAGAGGTATATGAGATCCGGGCGATCATATTCCAGAATTCTTGCACCCGCCTCCAAAACAAATAACGACAGATCCGCGGAATAGACATCGGGCAGCGGCATATCGACCAGTGAAACCACGTTTTCGATCCCGTTTTTCGCGAGAGTACATTGATCGGCCTTTTCCGATGAAAAATTAATGCTGCCCCCGGCAATATCGATGCCCTTGCCCAAAAGCCGGCAAAGTTTGTCCTTTGCCGTAATCGATAAGACTTTCGCACCGTTGCGGGAAAACTCCGCAAGGACGGACGGCGCCCGAATGTATTTCGGATCGGTCATCTGAACGCCTTCGCCGGTTTCCGGGTCAATGAAGAAATTGGCCGAAATGCCATGGACAGACGGAGGGCTGCCGGTGATGATCGATACATTGTTGGGGTTGGTAAACGCAGGAACGACACTATCGGCGATGCAATAAAACCCTTGGCTGATCATCCGCTCAATGTTCGGAATAATGCCGTCCTCCAAGCCTTGTTCGATATACTTGGGATCACAGCCGTCGATCCCAACTACAGCGACCGTCTGCGTAGGCCGATGATATTTGATACCGTTAATCGTTAAGGTGTCACTGCTCAATTCCAACCCTCCCTTTTCCCGGTTCTATTGATCGACATTTCCTGGATGGCTAACAACATGTCGAGATCATACTCCAGCATTTCATCCGTCGATCGCTGTCCTCGGAGTAGACGATCTTCGTCTTCTCCGGATGCAGCGTCAACACCCATCATTCCGTCTCCTTTTCGCCATCGACGGAACGCGTGATTCACAAAACGAAACAGATGTAACTGTAGTACTGATATGGATTGACCTGTCAAACTGTGGGAATCACTGCATTGTCGACCCCCTTGCAGCATGACGGGTACGGGATACGATCGGCTTCGCGTCGGCAGCGCAGTCCAAGTCAATGCGCCCGAGCGATCGCGACTCGCTGTGACTGCCCTCCTGACAATTCGCTGGCCCTGTTGAGAGCGCGGTCGGCCAAGCCCACCCGCTCCAGCAGGTCCATGGCCTCGTCGCGCAAATGGCCTGGCGCCAAGGCCTGGTTCCAAACCCGGACGCTCGGTCGATGGCGGACGATGGCGCCGTGAACAACATTGGTCAGCGCCGTCGCGCGGGGCACCAGGTTGTGCCGCTGGTGTACGAACCCGACCTGACGGAGGAGCTGGCGCCTCTTGCGTCCGCTGATGTTCTGCATCGGCTCGCCGTAGAGCCACTCTCCCTCGCTCTTCGATTGCGGGAACATCCCGAGAGAAGCGCGCAATAGTGTCGATTTTCCCGCCCCGTTACGACCAATAATCGCAACTCGCTCGCCGTCGTCTACGGAAAAGTCGATCCTATCGAAAATCTTGAGTCCATTGGCGAAAGTCAACGAGAGGGACTTCACCTTCAAGGCGCAATCGTCGACCTTCACCCCCGAGAACTCACCTCTGCGGGCAGACCCGCAGAGGTGCCTCGATTGGGCCGCCGGCAGGCGGCGGCATCAGATGGCTCATCATTCATCGATGAACTTGGCGAGGTTCTCCGCACCCACCGTTATGTAGGCCTGGCGCACGTATTCGTAGTCGGAATCTTCGACTGTCGGAATGAACTGGCCACCGATGTACTTCTTGTTATCTTCACTCTTGAGCGCCGCCTCCATGAGCATCGTTGCGTTCTCCACGAAAGCCACGCGAATTTTCTCCACATTTTCGGCGGGGACGTGGGCTCCGGCGACCAGGACATCGTTCGGCAGATCCGGGCCACGGGCCGCGACACGTATTCCGACGTCGGGGTACGCCATACGAATGTTGATCACATGCGATGAACCGACGGTAATGGTATCGACATCGCCTTGCAGCATGGCTTCAATGGACACGCCGCGATGGATATTCAACGCCGTATAGTCCACGTTTGGCATGAGGCCGATGCTGGCAAGCAACTGGGCCGGTGCCAAATGGGTCGATGTGGACCCCACGTCACCAAAGGCAACGATCTTGCCCTTCACGTCGGCCAACGTCTTGATCGGCGATTCGTTGGTGACCAACAGTGTCGTGTAGTAGTCGACGCGTTGCCAGGCAACCACGGGTATGGCTTTGGCACGTGCCCGGAACACGATGTATTCGGCCGGTCCCGTGAGAATGTAGTCGACATGACCGTTGGCCATCGCTTCGACGGCCGCCGTACGGCTATTGACCGGAAAGTACTTGATTGTGTCGCCGGTTATTTCTTCCAGCGCAGCGACAAAATCCCCGTAATTGGTTTGCAGCTCTTCAAGACCGGTGAGGTCGGTCACGCCGAACTTTATCGTGTCAGCCTGAACCGCACTTGCCATAAGCAACAAGGCAACCGCGCCAGCCAAAATCTTCTTGACGTTTGACATTAGGTATCCTCCCCAAAATTAGCATGCAAAGATGCGTGGCATTTCCGTCTCGCTCCGGTCGATCCCACGCCACTCTCATGTGCGTGACTTCAAGGAGTGAATGGTTGCAACGGCATGGCGAGATCGGACCGGGGAGCCGTTTCCTTACCATTTGAATAAGTCCTTTAGGTCGATTCGGCCAATACAAATTGCGGATAAGACTATGGCATTACCCGAAAAAAAGGGGACTTATATACTTGCCGGAAGTTCCTTCTGGACTCTCCGTGCACGCCGTCGAGCGGCGTTCCGGGCGACCATGCACCCCCCTGCACGGGTAGCCGTGGCACTCCTTGCAGCAGTCGCGGCAAATGCTCACCTTGCGATTATAACGCCGTTTCCGGCAAGTATATAAGTCCCTATATAAAACCCTGTGAAAACGGCGGCCCGGATCAGGCCGCCGTCTGCATTTTCCGATCAGAATCCGGCTTTGATCAGCTCAAATTCCTTGATCATCGCTTCACGAATGACGTGGCTCATCGGTGTCTGATGCAAAACTGGAACACTCACTTCGCCGAGGCCGACTTCGTCCAGAAGATCCTGCCCCAGCTCATCCAAGGCCGCCTGGTTTCCGTGACCGTAGCCCCACGCGTTGACAAGGTAGTCCGCTGAACGCGGTTCCATCCATGCATTGAAGAAGTCGTACATCTTGTCTTCGGGGTTCGGGCTGTTGGCGATATTGACATAGCCGCAGAACCAGGTCGACGAGCCTTCGACCGTTTCGCGGTTGGCGCGCACATCATGCCCATCGGCTGACATCGTCGTCGGAGTCTCGTTCCAGGCCCAGGCAACCAGGACTTCACCGCTGGCCAAAAGCTGTGACAGCTCAGCGGGGTCCGCCCAATAGGTGCGCACATTCTGATGGGCCTGCCGGAGCCAGGCTGACGCCTTTTCAAAATCCTCCATCGTGGCCACTGTCCAGTCTGAAAGTCCGGTGGCCAGAAACGCCAGAGCGTATGCGTCATCGACATTGTCACCGATCGAAATTCGGCCGGCGAAATCCGGATTCAAAAACACGTTGAGCGACTGCACATCCTCGTCGTCAACCATATCCGCGCGGTAGGTGACTGCGGTGGTGCCCCAGTCTGCGGGCAAAAGGTAATATTGCCCGTCATACACGAACGCTTCCTTCATCGTGGCGTTGACCTCGTCCCAGCGCTCAATCCGTGAAGGATCTATCGGCTCAATGATGCCGGCGTCGTACCATTTTGACACCGACTGCGAGCACGGGTGCGACACATCGGCCCCGAAACCAGACCGCAGCTTGTGAAACGCCTCTTCCTCCTCGCCGAAAAACGCATATGTCGGGCTGTCGCCGTGTTTCTCGATATAGGCGGGGAAAAAGCCGGGATCTTCGTAGCCGGCCCAGTCAAAGACCACCAACCCGTCGTCAGCAGCGAAAACCGGCGCCGCGAGTGCCGTCGCGGCAAAGGCGGCAATCCATTGTCTTTTATTTTTCATGAAGGTTTCCTCTCCTGTTGCAAACCGATTCCCCGCGCGGGAACCGGCTTGAGCCGGCTTCGGCATCCGGGCTGTCAATTCGCCATAGGTCCCGGATTCCTTCCCACGGACTGTTCGGCACCGGCGCACCCAATGGCGACCGCGGCTTATAGGTCGGTATGGCGCCGGTTTCAAGAATTCCGCGCCCGCACATGCGAACGGCAAACCGGTCAGTCCGCCTGCGGCGCGCCCCGGTCAGCGGGCCTCAATCGGCTGCCAATTGCAGGCGGCGCAGGCACTGACCCCGCATGTCGGCGGCGCTGGGCAACGGCAGGGTGTCGCGCGGCGAACACGCCCAGGCGCAATTCCCGGTCAGGTTCGCCCTGAAAGGGATGACCGGGCACCGCGATTGGCGATCACCAGCGCCGCCACCAGCACCAGCGCCGCAATCCACACGATTGCCAGCGGCCTTTCACCGAACAACAGCGCGCCCCACGCGATTCCGGAAAACAGCGCGACGAATGTCGCAAAGTTCACGAAAACGCCGCCGGTGATCCGGATCAGATAGAAATAGATCAGGCTTTCCAGGACCCCGGCGGCGACAAACACAAGGATCGCGATTTCCGCCGCCGACCAGCCGATGCGCTGCGGGAGGTTTCCGTCGAAGACAATCCACATCGGCAGGATGATGACTGCGGCAATGATCGTTTCGCCAGTGACAAGATGCAGCGGGGTGAGACCCATTGGCCACCGGGTTGAGATGAAGACCGATTCAATCCCGTATGCACAGGGTATCGCCAAGGCCTGAAAAATCAGGCCGGCGCTGCCGGCGGCCTGAGCCGACATGCCGGAATAGGTCATGATCAGAACCGACAACAGGCCAAGACCGATCGCCGCCAGACGCGATCCCGATACCGGCTCCGTGCGCAGCGCGAGCGCCGTGACCGCAGCGAACAACGGAGTCAGCGAACCGATCATAGCCAGCATGCCCGCCGACAGTCCGGACGCGACAGCCAGGGTGATCAACAAAGGCACCAGGTAGCCAAGCAGGCCGGCAACAATGAGAAACAAGAGTGTGCGGCCGTCCAGCCGGAATCTCAGGCCGGCGGCCGCTGCAATGGCGGCGAAAATCACTGCCAGAATCAGAAGCGCGGCGGCGGCGACCGTGATCACCGAATATCCGCCCGTCACCGCCAGTTTGAGCATCGCGAACTGAAGGCCCCAAAGGGAGCCCATCGCCACCAGCAGAGAAAGCGGCAATAAGCGGTTGAAATATCGGCGCAGTGACACCGCCGCCCTCAGGAGATGGCGATTCCGTAGATCCAGCCGGCCGCCAGCGAACCGGCCGCGGCAAGAGCGAGATAGAGCAGGAACACGCTGTTTCGCAGCACCGGAATGATCGCCACCGCGCCCCATATGCTGACAACCCCGCCGGCAACCATGAACGCCATCCCGGCCCCCGGCGACATGCCGTGGTCGATGAGTCCGCGCGTCAGCGGCAGGGCGGCAAATCCGTCGATATACAGCGGCGCGCCCACAAACACCGCCAGCGGCAGGGCCCAGACCGAGTCTTTTCCGACATAGGCCGACAGCGCATCGGGGCTGAGCACGGCGCCGAGAAGATATTCTGCGGCGAATGCTGGAATCAGGCAGATCGAAACAAGCCGCGTCAGCGACAGGAGTTCACACGCAAACACCTGCCTGCGGGCGCTGTCTTTCCAGATCCAGGGGGCAAATCCGGCCGGACCGCAGGCGTCGCGCGCCCCGAGGCCTTGAACAATCCGGCTGTCGCGCAGCGGCGACAAAACCCAGCTCCTGTCGGCGACAGCAACCGTCGCCAATCCGCCCAGCGCGCCGAGGCAAAAGGCGGCAAGCGTCTTGCCCGCTGCGAAATCCGGTCCGAGAGTGGCCGCCGTGGCGGCAATCATCGCCGGATCGGTGATTGGTGAAGACAGCCAAAATGCCATGACCGGGGCCAGCGGCACACCGGCTCCGAGCAGGCCGACCATCAAAGGCAGCGCTGTGATGCCGCACACCGGGGCGATGGCGCCGGTCATTGCTGCGACGAAGATCATGGTGTGTTGGCGGCCCTGAAAAAACTCCGTCGTGTGAATGCCGGCGCCGCTGGCGACGAACCATCCGGCCACCAGAATGCCCGGAGCTATGAGTGGACCGATATCGACCAGGTTTGCCGCGACAAAGACCGATGTCGGACCCAGTTGACCGAACGCGGCCAACAGCGCCGCGACCGAGGCGATGGCTGCGGCCACAAGCAGACCGCGCGGCGGGCGCCGCGGCAGGGAGGCGGGCTGGAAATCCTTCCCGGACGCCTGCATTTACGTCCGCCGTTCAGCCCTGCAGCCAGGTTGTGATCTCGCACACATCCGGCCGCGGCCGTTCCGGGGGGGACGCCTTGGCGGTTCCGATATGAACAAACCCGGCAATCGATTCATGCGCTTGCAGCCCAAGTTCGGTCTCTCGGTAGAGCGCATCGTGGGCGCCGAACCCGGTGACCCACGACGCCCCCCAGCCCGAAGCGAGGGCCGCATTCAACAGCGACAGGCAGACCGCGCCGGCGGAATGAGACTGCTCGATCTGCGGGATCTTCGCCTCCGGATCCGGCGATGCGACAACTGCGACAATGAGGTTGGCCTCTGAAAACACCGCTGCCGCCTTGCGCACCAGCGATTCCGCCTTTCCCATCCCGTCGCCGCGCCTGATCAATGACTCGGCGAGGCGCCGCATCGCCGGCTTCTCAATGACAATAAAGCGCCACGGTTCAAGCTTTCCGTGATCGGGAACGCG
The DNA here is from genome assembly GCA_965221935.1 of Paracoccaceae bacterium. GTDB lineage: Bacteria > Pseudomonadota > Alphaproteobacteria > Rhodobacterales > Rhodobacteraceae > JAPOXR01. The sequence continues at coordinate 220,472 of CBDCSZ010000078.1, read as the reverse complement.
CGCCGCGGCTGTCAGGATCGGTTCAAGCTCTTCCCGTGTCGGAACCGGCGGCGTCAGCATCACGGCTGGGCAGGACCGACGGGTCAGGAAAAAATTCAACGCTTCGTTGTTTCGTTGCGGCATGGCTCACATCCAGTTTTTTCAACATAAAGACTCAGGGCGGTTGTCGTTTTGTTTACAGCGTCCGGCTGCGGATTGTCAGAACAAAGAGGGGCGGACCGGCGATCCGGCTGTCAGCCCGCCATCCAGCGTGAAACACTGGCCGGTCGCGAATCCGGCGTCGTCCGAGGCCAGCCAGGCCACGGCCGCGGCGATGTCCTCCGGTTTGCCGAACCGGCCCGCCGGATGCCGGGCGAGAGCGTCGCGCTCTGCAGCGGGCGGGCAATCGGCGGCGGAAAAGGCGGCATCGGCCATTCCGGTCATGATCCAGCCGGGACACACCGCGTTGCAGCGGATCGCTGGGCCGTGGTCGACCGCGACCGCGCGGGTCAGCGCGTGAACAAACCCTTTGGATGCGTTGTAGAGCGCCATCCCGAAATCGGCGTGCCGCCCGGAAATCGATCCGATATTGACGATCGCCCCGCCGCCCGATTTTTCCATGACAGGGACAAACTCGCGGCAACAGTTGAACATGCCTCTGCAGTTAGCGCCAATCAGCAGATCCCAGTCAGCATCCGTCGAGTCGGTGACGGTCCGTTGATCTGAATGCCGGCATTGTTGACCAAGACGGCAATTCTGCCGGGCAGTTTCCCGGCTTCCAGACGCAGCGTCCGCACATCATCGGGCGCCGACACATCAGCCGTCTGCCAGGCCACGCCATCCGCCAGATCCGGCGGTCGCGGGCCGCGCCCGCAGCCAAGAACCGCGGCGCCTTCCTGCGCCAGCCTTGCCGCGGCCGCCCGGCCAATGCCACTCCTGGCGCCGGTCACAACGGCGACCTGGCCGGCGAATCTGTCGTTTGACGGCTTCAAAACGCGACCCGGTCCGCCCCTTTGAGTCTGAGCCTTTCCCGCGCTTCGCCGGGCGTCGCAACCGTCATCCCGAGATGTTCGACAATGGCGCGGATTTTGCTGACCTGAACTGCGTTCGACTCGGCCATCTGGCCCGGACCGATATAGAGGCTGTCCTCGAGTCCAACCCGCAGATTTCCGCCCATCATCGCCGCCTGCGTCGCAAACCGCATCTGGTGCCGCCCGGCGGCCAGCACCGACCATTCATAGGACCCGCCGAACAGCCGCTCGGCGGTCCGGTGCAGATGAAACAGGTTTTCGAGATCGGGGCCGGCGCCGCCGAGAACGCCGAAAATCAGTTGCACAAAAAACGGCGGTTCGGCCCAGCCCTTGTCGACGGCGAATGCCAGATTGTACAGGTGACCGAGGTCGTAGCACTCGAATTCGAACCGCGTTCCGTGTTCCTGCCCGAGTGTTTTCAGGATGTGTTCGATATCCGCGAACGTGTTCCTGAAAATAAAGTCCTTGGTGTTGGCAAGGTAGCCGGGCTCCCAGTCGTGTTTCCAGCTGTCGAACCGGTCAACCAGCGGAAACAGACCAAAATTCATCGATCCGCAGTTCAGCGACGCCATTTCCGGACTCGCCGTGGATGCCGCTTTCAGCCGCTCTTCGCGGGTCATTCCGAGACCGCCGCCAGTGGTTATATTCACCACCGAAGCGCAGCCCTGTTTGATTCTGGGGAGGAACCGCATGAACGATTCCGGTCTTGAATCCGGGCTGCCGTCTTCAGGATCGCGGGCATGCAGATGCAAAATCGCCGCGCCCGCCTCCGCCGCGCCGACCGCCGAAGCGGAAATCTGGTCAGGTGTGACCGGGAGGTGCGGCGACATGGTCGGCGTGTGTATGCCGCCGGTCACGGCGCATGTGATGATTACCGGTTTGGTCATTAAATCCTCATTTGCTGTGCCTGTGCGGTCAGCCCGCCATCCAAAACCCATAACTGCCCGGAGGCATACCGCGCTTCGTCGGAAGCGAGATACACCGCTAGGCCAGCCATATCCTGCGGCTGCCCGATACGCCGCAGAGGATGAACATCCTCAGCCGCACGGCGCGTCTCGCCGGCGATTTCCTGCCCGCCAAAAAACTTCTTCAGCATCGGCGTCTCGACATATCCGGGACAGATCGCATTGACCCTGATCCCCTCCGGCCCGTGATCGCAGGCCATCGCCCGGGTCAGCGCATGCACCGCCCCTTTGGTGGCGCAATAGGCGGCGAGCCGCGGGTCGGCGATAAATCCGTCATACGATCCGAAATTGATGATTGCGCCGCCGCCGGATTTCCGCAGCAGTCCGAGCGCCGTCCTGCACATCAGAAACACACCTGTGACATTGACTGCGAAGATTTTGTTCCACGCCTCGAGCGTTGTGGTCTCAATGGTTTCCTCAATTTCGATTCCGGCGGCGTTGACGAGGATATCCAACGAGCCCCATTCCCGCGAAGCCGCGTCGATCAGTCGCTGCACCGACGATTCATCGGTGACGTCGGCGGCGTGGAACCGGGCCTCGCCAGACAAACCCGCTTCCGCAAGATCCGCCGCCAGAACCTCAGCCCCTTCAGCGCGGAAGCGCTCGCAGACCGCGCTGCCGATGCCGCCCGCGCTGCCGGTGACAATCGCTGTTTTGCCAAACAGCCGGCCAGGCATCAACCCGCCGCCTCTGCGTAGGCATCAAGAACCAGCCCGTGGAAATGATGCACAGCATGTTCGGATTTCCCGGAGCCGCTGGCGTCGTGGACGATGCGTCCCTGACTGAAGGCCGGGGTTTTCATGCCGCGCTGAACACTCTCGACGAGGGCAATGTCCTCCACCTGCAGCACTTCGTCTATGTAGCGCATGGCCTCCACTTCGGCATCGGTGGGATCGGCGGACTCAAAGTAGAAATCATAGGTTTCGAGAGTCCGCTCGACACCGGCGGGAATAATCTGCATCACAATGAAGTTGCCGCGGCCGGGATAGCGCATCAGGCAGGTGTTCGGCCACAACCACCAGACGGCATGATCTTTGACGGTCGCGCCTTCGACCGAATAGGCGGAATTCTGCGTTTTGCCCGCTTCGGCCATATGGCTTGACCAGATTCCGTGCGTTTCAACCCGGTAGCTGTCCATATCCACGAGCGTGCAGAAATCCTTGTGGGCGACCGGACAGTGGTAGCATTCAAGAAAATTATCGACGACGTTCTTCCAGTTGGAACGGATATCGTAAGTCAGCCGGAGGGCGAATGTGAGATCTGCGACATCCGGCGCCCAAAGGGCGATTTCGTCCGCCAGGGTTTCCGTCAGCACCGCCAGCGGCGGCGCATCGGGATCCAGGTTCACATAGACAAACCCGCCGAACTCTTCGGTCTGGATCGGAGCCAGGCAGACCTCGCGGGGGTCAAACCCGTCCATGCCGCCGGTGTGCGGCGCCCGAACCAGGCAGCCAGTCAGATCATAGACCCAAGCGTGGTAAGGACAGACGATGCGTGTCGTCGTGCCCTCACCGGCGACCAGCGCGTGCGCCCGGTGCCGGCACACATTGTAGAAGGCGCGCAGCACACCGTCGCGGCCGCGCACCGCGAACAGCGGACAGCCGGCGACTTCGCCGCTTACGTAAGCGCCAGGCACCCGCAGTTTTTCTCCATGGCACAGCCATTGCCAGCTGCGGGCGAACACAGCTTTTTGTTCGAGGTCATACCAGCGGGAATCGCAATAGGCGTCGGCGTGGAGTGAAAACGACCGGCCGGGATTCGCATTCCAGCCCGTGGCGACAGCGTCCACCGCCCTTGCTGAAACTGTGCCCATGGCTTTCCCCTGGCTGCGTCCGTCAACCGGCCCTGCGGGAAGTGCGCCGCCGGCGCATCCCGGGCCTATCCTTATGGACGCATCCCGGCGTCTGACAACCCCGCCCGGGACCGAAATTCAAGTGGATTGCGCCGGAGTTGACCCGCGCGCCAATGTCCAGGCGGCGCACCCAACTGCCCACATCGCTTCTCCACAGGTGTTTTGAGTGTCACTGAATAGTTGATCAAGCATTGCTTTGGCCCGGCAGCATGGAATGGCTCAATGGCGCATGCAAGGCTCACCCAGACCGTCACCTCGGCACTGTCCCCGCGCACCCCGTAAATTGAGACTTGCCCCGGATGTGGCACGGTCATGGGTTGAAAACCGCCCGCACTTTGCAGATACGGGCATCGAAAACCCGGCCGGCCCGCCGATCTGTCTGCGGTTCATCCCGTTTCGGATTCTCGGAAAGGATCAGTGGTTTCCGATAACCCCAATGAAAGGGGATCATACACAAAAGTGCCCGCGGGCCGTCATCGTTACGGCTTCGGCTCTCTTTTAGACTGTTCCACTCATCCTTGGCACGCGGCGGTGCGGTGACAAGCGCGCCGCACATTCTCCGGGCTGTCGGGTATCTTATCTGGTTCCGGTTTCTCCGCCGGGCGCTCTCGCCTGCATGTCCCGGTCCTGTCGATCCATCCCGACCTCGCCGCAATGCCATGGCCGATTGCCATTGCAAGAGTGACTTGACTCTCTATCGTCCCACTAGGACTTGACTGGCCGTGCTACCATGGCGCGCAGGTCTTCCTCCATCTTCGCCGATCATTCTGGAACAAACGATGCCAAACGGCGAAACGAGCTTCCCAGGCGGATCGAAGGCGCGTGTGAACCGGGCCGGCGATGCCGTTCGTGAGGACAGAGCGACTGCGGACGATCTCAACGCCATCAACATCTGGCGGGCCGGTCATGGCCCCGTCATCAAAAACTTTCAGGCCATCCTGCGCACACGCACAAGGAATTCTGAAATAGTGGTTGCCCAGCGCCACAAACGCCGGCGCACCAACTTCGATAAGCTGAAACGTTATCCGAAGATGCAGTTAAGCCGGATGGACGATGTTGCCGGTTGTCGTCTCATTTTTCCCTCGATTGCGGACCTCATGGCCTTTCGCGCCAATTTGCATAAGGCTCACTTCCACCATATTTTAAAGAACGAAAAGAAAAAATACGATTACATAACAACCCCTCGCTCCAGCGGGTATAGAGGTATACATGATATATACTCCTACAATGTCAATTCCATAAAAACCAACACTTGAGCGGGCTGCTGATCGAATTACAGTATCGGACACAGTGTCAACACGCTTGGGCCATAGCAAGTGAGCTCATTAGCTATGCCACCGGCAGCGAACCGAAATTTGAAAGAGGGAATCCCGATTATCGAAGGATTATGCGTTTGGCCAGCGAGACAATTGCCCGCGCATGCGAAAATATGCGTTCAAGTTTGCCAAGATTGTCCGATCAGGAAGTGGTGGAGCAATTCAATGAACTGGACGGTGTGCTCGGCTTAATGGGCATGTTCCGCGCGCTAAATATCCCAAATGTAATGGTCCATGGACATACAAACGCTATCTTCGTATTTTCCGTCGGCGATCTAGAGAGCCTGAAAGTTCATCAGTATGACAGCACGCGATCGGCGTGGAAAGCTCTACTTGGTTTCGAGGTGGACGAAGACGACAAAGACATCGTTTTTGTTTGCGGAGAGACGCCGGAGGATATTCGGGCGTCGTTCAGCAGTTACTTTTCTGACGCAAGGAGTTTCGTGGATTTGATAGACCAAGGACGCGAAAGCCTTGTCGCGTGAGTTCTGTTGTTTCTCACAATAGGCCTCTGTGAAGTGCGTGGGTTTTAACGGTTTGTGCTAACATCGGATTTCCTGGAAACCGGAACGGCCCGGGGAGCTCCGGCCTTCTCCTTTTCCAAGCGGCAATTTTTCCGGCAATTGGCCTGAGGCGGGCCGATGTGACCATGCCGCCGCCGCCGGGGTCCCGTCGGCGATGCTGACCGGGCAGTGTGGTCCAGCTGGATACGGCGAACTGCCTTTGCAACGCCGCAGAATGGCCGATCGCAGCCGCAACGCAAGCGGATACCTCCGCACCGAGCGACGCTTGACCAGGAAATCAAAGGCGCTCAAAGAAGATTCGAGTGGCGAACCGCCTTCCTCACTTTGCCTTTTCCTGGCGCGGCAGCATCAGTTCGATCGTGGCCCCGAGCAGAATTGCGACCGCGCCGAGGAATTCAAAGGCGCCAAACCTTTCGTCGAGCAGAACGACGCTGGACACAACACCGCTGATGATTTCTGTGGACAAAAGATAGCTCATCAGCGCCGGCGGCAGCTTCCATGCGCTCCACATTGTGATGGCGATCATCGGTCCGAAAAACAGAGTGCCGATCAAATAGACCGGATAGTCACCGAGAACGCTGATGACTGCCATAGCGTCTTCTGGCGACGGGCCTCCAAGCAAGGCGGCGGCGAGGCTCGCGGCCGCGGCAAGCGCGACCGAGAGCAGTGACAGCTGCACCGCGCTTCCCGCCGGCGAAGTGAACAGGAGTGAAGAGCCGACGGCCCACAGCAGACCGGACACTAGCGCCAGCAATTCGCCAAACCCGACACCGCCGGATGTCAGATCTCCGCCGAGGATCAGGAACAGGCCTATGAAAGAACAGATGAGCCCAAGCATGCTCTGCCAGGTCCAGCTGCGGCCCATGAAACGGCACTCAATCAGAGTGCTCCAAGCCGGACACAGATAGAACAAAAGCACCACCCTGACCACATCGGTGTAATCGAGGGCCATGGTGTAAGCGGTGATCGCCAGTGCGGCGAGCACCGCTCCCATCACCAGTCTCGGAGGCATGCGGGAAAACCCGCGTCCGAACAGCAGCATGGCCAGCAGGACCGGGCAGGCCGCCAGACTGACGGCCAGGCTGGCCCAGGCTCCGCTGAGGCCGGCCGAATTTAGGTAATGGACCGGAATCCACCAAAGCCCCCAGAGCAATGCCGAAAACAGGGCCATCCCCACCGGCAGAGCGTTTGCGCGGAGCATTTTCGGACTCAGGCGGAATCAGCTGGCGGTCGGGCGGCGAATGAGGCGGTCAATTGCAGGCCATCGCCTTGATGACGCCGAGTGTCATGCGGCAGTCCGTCAGCGCCGTGTGCGAGACGTCCGCCGGAACGCCTTCCTGTCGTGCCGCGGCGGCAAGACCTATCCACCGGCCATCGGGATAGCCGTGGAAATAGTCAGTGTAGGTGAGCATTGCGCATTCCGCATCTCGCGCCCGCAACGGCGCCTTGAGACCGTGCGCCGACGCCGTCTGCCGCAGAATCCTGACATCGTAGCTGCTGTTGAAAATCACCACACATCGGTCGGCGACAATCTCCCGGAAGCTGTTTTCCAGCAAAGGCCATGTTTTCGCATCGCGCACATCCCGGTTGGTGATGCCATGCACATTGGTCGCCGCGCGCGGAATGAGGACCGTGGGGCGGACACGCTCTTCGAGCAGCACACGGCCGGAGCAGTCAATGACCGCGATTTCGATTATCTCCGCCTTGCGGTCAAGACCCGTTGTCTCGGTGTCGATAATGACAGCGTTGGCATCGATCCAGCGCCTTGCTGTATCCGCAGCGCGAAGCCTTACATCCATGATCAACTCAGTCCCTGTTCAGCGCGCGCCGCGGCGCGGTGTCCCGGCACGGTCAGTCCGGCGCAACGATTCTGAGGCCCAGTTCCCGCAGAGCCTCGTTTGCCGTCGGCGACGGCGCGCCAAGCATCAGGTCTTCGGCCCGCTGGTTCAGCGGGAACATGGTCACTTCGCGGATATTGTCCATGCCGGCGAGCAGCATAACGATGCGCTCAATGCCCGGTGCGATACCGGCGTGCGGCGGCGCGCCGAATTTCAGGGCGTTCACCATGCCGCCGAAATTCTCATCGACGAAGGCGGCATCCCGCCCGGCGACGGCAAAGGCCTTATAGAGCGTTGCGAGATGATGGTTCCGCACCGCCCCGGACGAAAGCTCCACACCGTTGCAGACAATATCGTACTGGCAGCCGAGCACCTCCAAAGGATGCTGCGACTCAAGGGCTTCGAGGCCGCCCTGCGGCATGGAAAACGGGTTGTGGGAGAAGTCCAAATCGCCCGTCTCCTCGTCGCGCTCATACATCGGGAAATCGACGATCCAGCAGAATTCAAAACGGTCCCTGTCGATCAGATCAAGCTCTGCGGCAACGCGGTCGCGGGCTTTGGCCGCGAAAGCTTCGAAGGCGGGCGGGCGGCCGCCGAGAAAAAACGCGGCATCGCCGAGGCCGAGACCGAGCTGCGCCCGGATGTCTTCCGTCCGCTCTGGTCCGATGTTCTTGGCGAGCGGCCCTGCCCCGGCGGCTTCGCCGCCCTCGTCACGCCAGAAAATATACCCCATTCCAGGCAGACTTTCCCGCTGCGCGAACGCATTCATCCGGTCGCAGAACCGCCGGCTTCCGCCGCCCGGCGCCGGTATCGCCCTGATCTCATTGCCGTCATTTTTCAGGAGGGAGGCAAAGATTTTGAAGCCCGAACCGGCGAAGTGCGGGCTGACCGTCTGCATTTCAAGCGGATTGCGCAAGTCCGGCTTGTCCGTTCCGTAACGGAGCATCGCCTCCCGGTAGCTGATTAAAGGAAACGCCTCCGTGACCGGCTTGCCGTCGCCAAACTCCTCAAAGACTCCGCGCATCACCGGTTCGATGACTGCGAACACGTCCTGCTGCGTGGCGAAGCTCATTTCGACATCGAGCTGGTAAAATTCGCCGGGCGAGCGGTCGGCGCGCGGGTCTTCGTCGCGAAAACACGGCGCAATCTGAAAATATCGGTCGAATCCGGCAATCATGATCAGCTGCTTGAACTGCTGAGGCGCTTGCGGAAGGGCGTAAAAACAGCCCTTGTGAAGCCGGGAGGGAACCAGAAAATCACGCGCCCCTTCGGGAGACGATGCGGTCAGGATCGGAGTCTGAAACTCGGTGAATCCGCGCTCCGTCATGCGTCGGCGCAGGGCGGCAATGACCTTTGAGCGCAGCATGATGCGGCTATGCAGGGCTTCACGCCGCAGATCCACGAAACGGTATTTGAGGCGCGTTTCTTCGGGATACTCGGTCTCTCCAAACACCGGCAAAGGCAGTTCTTCAGATGTGTTCAGCACCTCGAGTTCGCGCACGAACACCTCAACCTCGCCGGTGTCGATTTTCGGATTGACGAGTTCAGGGTCGCGCCGCATGACCAGCCCGTCGACGCGGATCACATATTCGGCGCGCACCGCCTCGACAGCGGAGAATGCCGGACTGTCCGGATCGGCGACAATCTGGGTCACTCCAAAGTGATCGCGCAGGTCCACAAACAGCACTCCGCCGTGATCCCGCACCCGGTGAACCCAGCCTGACAACCTGACTGTTTCACCGGCGTTTTCGCCGCGAAGCTCGCCACAATTGTGGCTTCGGTACTGATGCATTGTGCGCCCTTTGCCGGTCCGGGTTGCCGGAAGGCGCCTTTCAATCGCTCAACCGAACAAAGTCAAGGCGGCGGTCGCGCCGGGGCGGCCGGATTCGCCCTCGCGACAGAGTTTTCTGCACCAGCCGGTGAAAGAAATGGATTGCGTGCTCGCCCCGCCCCGAACGCTCAGCGTCCACGATCATGGGCCCCTGCGAATACCCCTTCGACATCAGACCCCGCTGCACGCTCTCGCACAGGCTGATATCTTCCGGCACCAGCACATTCGCCGTGTAGGCGGCCCGCTCCTCGTCGAATTCGGTCCTGGAGGATACCGAATGACCCTCAAACGAAGTTGTTGTCAGGCCCGTCGGCCGGATCGCGGAAAAGTTCACTTCCTCGCCGCCGGGCAGGACATTGATGGTCATGTTGGGCCACAGATACCAGAAGACAGATTCCTTGCAGGCGCTGTTCGGATCAACCGGATAGGCTGAGTTTTCGCAGCGGATGTCCTCACCCAGCTGCCTTGCCCAAAGCCCAAACGTATCGTGCCGATATGTGTCCATGCAGATGATGTCGGAAAACGCCGGATGCGCGTGGTCGCAGTGGTAGCATTCGACATAGTTGTCGACGACCACTTTCCAGCCGGCGTCGATGTGCGTCGCGCCGAGCCCGTTGAGGCGATTTGACTTGATTCTTGCGAGGAATGGCAGCCGCGCCCGCACATCTCTTTCCAGATCGCCGGCCTGTTCGGACAACGGAGCGGCTTCAGGGTCGAGATTGACAAACGCGCAGTCAAGGAACATCTCCAGCCGGATTTCTTTCAGCGAAAAGTCCTCGACACGGAAACCAGGCCGGTTGCGGCTTCTCGGCGCCCCCCGAAGCCGGCCGTCAATCTCATACACCCAGGCGTGGTAGGGGCAGACGATGGCGCGGGCGATGTTTCCCATTCCGTCGGGCAGAAGCTCATGCGCCCGGTGCTGACAGACATTGTAGAAGGCGCGGGGAGTTCCGTCCCGGCCGCGGACGACAAAGATGTTCTGGTCGCAGATGCGCAGCGTGACATAGTCGCCGGGCGCAGGAAACAGGCTCTCGTGGGCCACATACTGCCAGGTTCGGTAAAAGATCTCCTCCTTTTCGCGTTCGTAGACATCGCGGTCGGTGTATGCCCAAGAGGGAAGCGTGAACGATTCTTGTGGGTTTTCGCTCAACGGCCTTTCGAAGCCCGTCATGCCGTCGGTTCTGTCGCGCACTGAGTCAAGCATTGCAGTGTAACTCTCGAAGTCAGCTCTTGGATTTCATCGCCCGCATGATGATTGCGCGGTCGATTTCACCCACCAGTTCGCCTTCCGGCGTCGCCACAGGGATCGGGCTGTCGCTGTCGGCGACACGCTCGATCAAACTGTCAATCTTGGCCGTGGTCAACACCGGATTCTCAACCGACACAGAGAGCGAGCCATTGCCGGGCCGCATGACCTTGCCTGCGGACAGGACTTTATAGCGGGGCACATCTTCGGCGAATTCCCGCACATAGTCGTCCACCGGATGCGCGACAATTTCCTCCGGTGTGCCGATCTGGCTGATCTCTCCGTCCTTCATAATGGCGATATGGTCACCCATCTTGATGGCTTCAAGAAAATCGTGAGTGATGAAGACCATGGTTTTTTGCATGCGGTCCTGCAGCAGCAGAAGCTCGTCCTGCATTTCCCGCCTGATCAGCGGATCGAGAGCCGAAAACGGTTCATCGAATATGAGAATCTCCGGATCCAGCGCCATCGCCCGGGCCAGCCCCACGCGCTGCTGCATACCCCCCGACAGTTCGCGCGGATAGCAATGGTCCCAGCCCTTGAGACCAACGAGCTCCAGCATCTCGCGCGCCTTTTCCGTCCGGTCATTCCTCTGTATCCCGCGAATCTCCAGGCCGTAGGAGATATTGTCGATCACCTTGCGGTGCGAAAACAGGCCAAAGTGCTGAAACACCATCGCCAGTTTGTGGCGGCGCATCTCCAGCAGGTCCTTGCGGCTCATGGCGGTGACATCTTTGCCGTTGATCAACACCTCGCCCGCGGTCGGTTCGATCAGTCTGGAGAGGCAGCGCACGAGAGTTGACTTGCCCGAGCCGGACAGGCCCATGACCACGAAACATTCGCCCTTGCTGACGTCGAACGAAACATCCTTCACGGCCACAATGTGGCGTGTCTGTTCCTGGATTTCCTGCTTGCTTTGCGTGTGATCGAGTTCAGTCAGGATCCGAGCCGGATCCTGTCCAAAAATCTTCCAAACACCGCGGCAAGTGATTTCCGGGTTTCCGATCAAGCCTCCTTCACCCCCCCCAGATTTCAGTGGCAGCAAACCAACAGCCAAAGCTTTTCGACATGGCTCGCTGAAGAGAGATTTCGAATATGTCTATTGGGTGGTGTCTGGTTGCGCAAGCGCTTCCCCCAAGAGGAAAATCCATCCTCAGACAAGCGCATGACCGCGCCGATTGGAGATAGGCAGACATCGCGGCAAACAGTTTGGCGGCCGGCGCGAATGGTCATCCGAAACCATAAATGGAACAGCGCAAACATCCGGCAATGCCATGTCGGCGATGCTGGAGAATTCGCGGAACATGGTCTGCTTCGCGCAGTTCGCGGCGACATGCGTCTTGGCGTTGTCCGGATGAATACAGCCACAAAACTTCCGCGGGCATAACGGGATTCCGCTGATCAACGGGGCAGTGACTCAAACGGGTTGATGGCACGGACGCCGAGCCATGGGCAACCGGCGCAGCCGCGTTTTCAAACAGAACTGACCGCCGGGGAGTATGTTGGCCGCGAGGAGTGGAAATACGCAAACCTCCCCCCCCCCTGCTTGAAAGGCCGCTGCGATTGCGATTGCGGGCTGATGCGTCAGGCGATCAGAAACAACGGCTTTACACTGAACGGTTGAAGGTTAATGTCCTTGCCCGGGATGTTGCAGCAGCAGATCACGAAAACGGAGAGTTTCCGACAGCGGGCGAAGGAAATGCTGACCTTCGGCGGACGGGACTACACCGTCCACGCCATGGTTGTATTCGGTCTGCTCCTGTCATTGCTGGTGCGCAGTCTCACGCCTGACGGATACAGTTTCCCGGAATCGCTGGCGACGATGTTCGACTTTGCCGGCGCGGTCAACAATGCCGAAAAGTGGCTGCAGGCCAATATCAGTGTCTTTACCCGAGCGATTTCCAGTTTAATGGGCTACTGTTTGGAACAGGTTGAACTGTTCCTATGGTTCGCACCCTGGCCGGCTGTGACGCTTGCCTTCGTCATTCCCGCCTTTGCCTGCGGCGGCATGTGGCTTGGCTTGTTCACCTTTACCGGCATCATGTTCTGGGGAATGGTGGGCATGTGGGATCCGTCAATGTCCACGCTGGCCTTGATGGGCGTGTCGGTTGTGTTTTCCGTCGTGTGCGGGGTAACCGTCGGGATCCTCTGCGCCCAGAGCGACCGGACCGAAGCGATCGTGCGGCCGATTCTCGACACGATGCAGACAATGCCGGCATTCGTCTATCTGATCCCGGCTATCTTTTTCTTCGGCATCGGCGGACCGTCGGCGACCGTGGCCATCATCATCTACGCCCTGCCGCCGGTCACACGCCTGACAAATCTTGGCATTCGCCAAGTGCCGTCGACGATGATTGAGACCGCCGACTCATTCGGTTCGACCACGCGGCAAAAGCTCTGGAAAGTGCAGATTCCGCAGGCGCTGCCTTCAATCATGCTGGGTATTAACCAAACCATCATGATGGCTCTGGGACTTTGCGTGCTCGCGACATTCATCGGCGCCGGCGGCCTCGGGGAAGAAGTCTGGAAAGCGCTGCGGCGGCTCAAGGTGGGTTGGTCGCTGGAAGCCGGTATGTGCATCGTCTTCATGGCGATCATGTTCGACAGGCTGTCGATGGCTTTGAGCGAGCCGGCGTCCAGCCGCGTGTCGGCCGACCCGTCTCGGCTTCAGTTCAGTCTGTTGCCGCAGAAATGGGACCGGTTCGCACTGCCACGCATGATTGAAACCGGAATCGACTGGATTTGGCGTTTGGCCGCCGGTTCATGTGCCAGATTCGCCGGGTTGGCTGCATCGTCTGTGTTGCTGCTGCGCCCGCTCCTTGGCGGCAGAGTTGTGGTCTGGGCGGCACAGATTCGGCAGCGGCCTGCCCTGGTGGCGGGATGCGCGGCCATTCTGTTGATTCTCATTTGGGACAGCTGGATTTCGCCAATCGGCTCATTTCCCAGAAGCTGGGAAATCTCATTCCGGGAACCCGCCGACTCGGCGGTCGCCTGGCTGGCGGTCAACCCGTCATTCATCGCCTTCACAAAGGGAATGCGGGCGTTCATCTATCTCTACATCCTGAACCCGCTCGATGTGTTCTTCGTTGGGCTGCCTTGGTGGTATGTGCTGGCTGCGTTCTTCGTCATCGTTTCGCTGTCAGTAGACCGTACATTCGCCATCGTGACCGTGCTCGCCTTTCTGTTCACCGGATTTGCCGACCTTTGGGGCATCACCATGTACACGCTGGCATCTACGATTGCGGCGGTGTCGGTTTGTGTGGTGATTGGCCTGCCGATCGGCGTTTTTGCCGCCTACAACAGAGGTTTTGCCCGTTTTCTCCGCCCAATTCTCGACGCCATGCAGACAATGCCTGCCTTTGTCTATCTGGTGCCGGCGCTGATGTTCTTCGGCGGCAACCCGGTCACAGCGATCATCGCCACAGTCATCTACGCAATCCCGCCGATGATCCGAATGACGATTTTAGGGCTGCGTCAGGTTCCGGAGAGCGTGACCGAGGTTTCGGAATCGTTTGGCGCAACCGGGCTGCAGACGCTGATCAAGCTGAAACTGCCGATGGCATCGCCGTCGATCATGCTTGGCGTGAACCAAGCTGTTGTCATGGCGCTGGCAATGCAGGTGATCACGCCGCTGGTCGCAGGCCTTGGGCTCGGCAAAGAGGTGTTCAACGCCATGAACGTCGCCGACACCGGGCAAGGTCTGATGGCGGGTGTCGGCATCGTGTTGCTGGCAGTCGTGCTCGACCGTCTGACGCAAGGCTGGAACCGGCGTCAGCGGGAGGCGCTTGGATTGTGAAGGTCCTTGTTGTCTATGCCCATCCGGCCAAGGCAAGTTTTAATTCCGAATTGCTGAAAGAAACCGTTTCCGGTCTCGCCGGCGCCAGCCACGATGTGCGGGTCGCGGACCTTTGCGCCGAAGGGCTTCGTCCAGTTCTCAGGCGGTGTAATGCCGCCGGATGTTGTTCGCGAGCAGCAGCGGGTCGAATGGTCTGACGCGATCGTCTTTGTCTTTCCAATCTGGTGGTGGTCGATTCCGGCCATCCTAAAGGGTTGGTTTGACCGGGTGTTTTCTTTTGGCTGGGCCTGGATTGACCCGAATGATCCGTCGAAGTCACCGCTGCGGCCGCGGCAGGTCATGGCGCTGGCGACCGCCGGTGCCGACAGCGCGGCGTTTGCCAAACGCAAATTCGGTTCCGCGTTCCTGACACAGCTGCAGACCGGCACGTTCGGCTATTGCGGGTTCCACGACATCCACATCAAAATCTTTTACGAAATCCATCACGAAACTCCGTCTGTTGTCCGTCGGGCATGTCTCGCCGAGGCGCGCCGGCTGGCGGAAAATTTCGGTCGGCCGGCTAATCGGCGCCCGAAACCGGCTGCCGCACAGGCGGCTCCATAGGCCTCCCCCGAGCCACTTTGCAGGGCGCCTCTGCGGTTGCAACGCACTGGACAGGCGATTGCCGGTAAAGTAACGTTCGAGGCCGTGAAAACGCGGAATCCGCTTGGAGAATCAAAGGGAAATAAAATGAGAAATTCAGCTTCTGTTTTGCGGGCCGGGGCCGGCGCGCTCGCAACCTGCCTCGTCGCCGCGCTCGGCGCGCCGGTTTCCGCTCAAGGGGTTCTGACGGCCCCCGTCGCCGACTGGACCGGCGGCCAAGTGACCTGCAAGGTGCTGCAGATCATTCTGGAAGACGAGTTCGGCTACAAGATCAAGCGTGTGACGATGCCGGCCGGCCCGGCGGTTTGGGAGGCGGTGCGCGCCGGCGATCTCGATTTCGGGTGCGAAAGCTGGCCGAGCTACAATCCCATTTCCCGTGAATACGTGGCCGAGTACGGCGGCGACGGTTCTGTCGTCAAACTCGGCGATGCGGGAATTATTGGCCTGTCATCCTATTATGTGCCGCGTTACCTGGTTGAGGGCGATGACGCGCCGGCCAAGGGGTTGAATGCGCTTGCGGACCTCAATGATCATGTTGAACTGTTCAAGACTCTGGAATCCGGAGACCAGGGAAGGCTGATCGGCTGTCCCGTCGCCGCGTGGCTCTGTGACGATAACGGGCGCCTCGAGGCGAACGGAATCAACTTCATGGCCATCGAACTGGGTTCGGAGACCGCTCACTGGGCGGAGATGATGGGCGCCTACAGCCGGGGCGAGCCGTTTTTCGCTTATGCCTGGGAACCGCATTGGATCCACAGCGCGATTGATTTGCACACGATTGAACTGGCCCCGTTCTCGGAGGACGATTGGCCGGCCACCGGCTGGGCCGAAGATGTCACCTTCAACTACGGCCATCCGAGCATGCTCACGGACCATCCCGAAGCCGCGTCGCTGATCACCAACTCCTATTTGAGCAACAGCCAGCAGGGCGGCATGATTCTGGAGATCGACCGCAACGGCCGCGATATCGATGAGGTGGTCCGCGAATGGCTGGCGGCGAACGAAGACATCTGGCGGCCTTGGCTTAACTGACGGGCTGTTCCCGTTTCAACATCCGCAGCGCTGAAATCGCGCTGCCCACGGTTTGAGGCCGCTCTTCGGGCGGCCTCAGATGTTTTGCCCAAGGACGATTGACAGGCCGCATCGAACCGGGCGTCGCCGGATCGGGTCTTGACGTTTCGGCGGCAGGGCGGAACCGTCTGCTGGAGGTGTCTGACCGGCTTGCCGCCAAGTTTGCCATTGCTGCGGACTTGCCTTCGCGGCGCCTTGCATTAAGCTGCCGGATTCTGAAAGAGAGTGCGGCGGCGCAGCAGGGCCAAAGTCGGTAGGAAATCCGCAATGTGGAAAAGATACTTCAGTCATCTTGTCCGCAGCATTTCTCAAACTGGTCAGCTTGCGGTCACGTTTCCCGACGGGAGCGAAGAGCGTTTTGGCGAGAGCGGCGCCGATCCGGTTCGGATCCACATTCATGACGATGCGACGCTGCGCGCTCTTTCCCTCAATCCCGATCTCGCGCTCGGCGAAGCCTACATGGATAAAAAGCTGACGATCGAGAATGACGATCTCTACGGTCTGCTGGATCTCGCCATGGCGAACATCTCAAGATCGGATAATGTGGCGGGGCGCCGCCTCATGACCGCGATGCGCAACGCCAAGCGCGTTCTGGCGCAGCACAATCCGGTCGGCAGAGCGCAGTCCAATGTCAAGCATCACTATGATCTGTCGGACGAGCTCTATGAAATGTTTCTCGATGCCGACCGGCAGTACAGCTGCGCCTACTTCGAGCAGCCGGATGCGTCACTTGAAGAGGCGCAGTCCAGTAAAAAGACACATATCGCGAAAAAGCTGCTGCTTCGCCCGGGTCTCTCGGTGCTGGACATTGGCAGCGGCTGGGGCGGCATGGGCCTGACACTGGCCAAGGATTACGGCTGCAAAGTTCTTGGCGTCACGTTGTCGAGCGGACAGCACACGGTTTCGAACGAGCGGGCGCGCGCGGAAGGCCTCTCTGACCGCGTCAGTTTTTCCCTGATGGACTACCGGGCGCTCGACTCCACCTTTGACCGAATTGTGTCTGTCGGCATGTTTGAGCATGTCGGAGCACCGCACTACCGCGAATTCTTCCGCAGCCTGCGCGGCATGATGAAGGATGACGGGGTCGCGCTGCTGCACACAATTGGCCGCACCACACCGCCCGGATCGACCAACCCATGGATTGCAAAATACATCTTTCCCGGCGGCTATATTCCAGCCATGTCGGAGGTTCTCGCGGCCATTGAAAAGGAAGGACTCATCGTCACCGACATTGAAATCCTTCGACTGCACTATGCGGAGACGCTGAAGAGCTGGCACCAGCGGTTCATGGCGAATATTGACCGCGTCAGAGAACTTTACGATGACCGTTTCTGCCGCATGTGGAGATACTATCTGTTCGCCAGCGAACTCACATTCCGTCACGCGAGCCAGGTCGTGTTTCAGTTTCAGATTTCAAAGCGCCTGCGCTCAGTGCCCCTCACCAGGGACTACATTTACAAATCGGCATGAGCTGAACCCGCTGCCAAGCCGGACAGCTGAAACTCCCTGACCGGACACCCGGATTCATCCGGCCGGGCGGACGGGAACGATGGTTGCGCGCCGGTCTTGAATCCGGCTGGCGGACGGATTCCCGCCAGACCTGAGTGATAACGCGAAGCGGTTTCCGAAACGCGTGCAGACCGCCGTTTCTCTTGCGCCGCCACGCCTGGCATCTATAACGCGCTTCGGCCCAGACTTGCCGCGAACGCACGGGACCGCAGCGGAAAACCAGCCATGCCGAAGAGAACGGACATTTCATCGATCATGATCATCGGGGCCGGTCCGATTATCATCGGGCAAGCCTGTGAATTCGATTATTCCGGCACACAGGCCTGCAAGGCGCTGCGTGAAGAAGGTTACCGCGTCATCCTGCTGAATTCGAACCCGGCAACGATCATGACCGATCCCGGCATGGCGGATGCGACTTACGTTGAGCCGATCACCGCCGAGGTCGTGGCCCAAATCATTGAACAGGAACGGCCTGACGCGCTGCTGCCAACGATGGGCGGGCAAACCGCTTTGAACACAGCGCTTGAGGTTGCGGAAACCGGCGTATTGGAGACGTTCGGAGTGGAGCTCATCGGCGCCGGACGCGAGGCTATTCGCAAGGCCGAAGACCGAAAACTGTTTCGCGATGCGATGGACCGCATCGGCTTGGAAAGCCCGCGCTCGGCAATCGCAAACACTCTTGACGAAGCGATGGCGGCAATCGACACTGTCGGTCTGCCGGCGATCATCAGGCCAGCCTACACGCTGGGAGGAACCGGCGGCGGAGCCGCGTTCAACCGCGAAGATTTCGCGCGGCTTTGCCGCATCGGTCTGGACACCTCGCCGGTTGGCCAGATCCTGATCGACGAAAGCCTGCTTGGCTGGAAAGAGTTCGAAATGGAAGTCGTGCGCGACCGTGCCGACAACGCCATCATCGTTTGTTCGATCGAAAACGTCGACCCCATGGGTGTCCACACCGGCGATTCGATCACCGTCGCTCCGGCTCTGACGCTGACCGACAAGGAATATCAGCTGATGCGCAACGGCTCGATCGCGGTGCTGCGCGAGATCGGCGTGGAAACCGGCGGCTCCAACGTGCAGTGGGCCGTGGATCCGGAATCCGGCCGCATGGTGATCATCGAAATGAATCCCCGGGTGTCGCGCTCGTCGGCGCTGGCGTCCAAGGCAACCGGTTTTCCGATCGCCAAGATCGCGGCCAGGCTTGCCGTCGGTTACACGCTTGACGAGCTGAAAAACGACATCACCAAGGTCACGCCGGCGTCATTCGAGCCGACAATCGATTATATTGTCACCAAAGTTCCCCGTTTCACTTTTGAAAAGTTCCCCGGCGCAAAGCCGGAACTCACCACCGCCATGAAGTCCGTCGGCGAGGCGATGGCCATTGGACGGACGTTTCACGAAAGCATGCAAAAGGCGCTGGCCGCACTGGAAACCGGGCTCACTGGATTCGATGAGATCGAGATTGACGGCGCAGCCGACAAAGCGGCGGTCGTCCGGGCGATTTCGGTCAGGACACCCGACCGGATCCGCCTCATTGCGCAAGCGATGAGACATGGTCTGACCGACCGGGAGATTTGCGCCGCAACGGGTTTTGATCCGTGGTTTCTCGCCCGGATTCGCGAGATCGTCGATGTCGAGGCCGCCGTCCGGCAATCCGGTCTGCCGACGGCGGCGGCGGCAATGCGGCATTTGAAGATGATGGGTTTCACAGACGCGCGCCTGGCGGCTTTGAGCGGCCGGGCGGAAGACGACGTCCGGGCCCTGCGGGCGGGTCTCGGCGTCACGCCGGTGTACAAACGGATTGACACCTGCGCCGCCGAGTTCGAGGCTCTGACTCCGTATATGTACTCAACTTACGAGGCCCTCTCCATGGGCAGCGCCGAGTGCGAGTCGCGGCCCACCGGACAGAAAAAGATCGTCGTGCTCGGCGGCGGACCGAACCGGATCGGACAGGGAATCGAGTTCGATTACTGCTGTTGTCACGCCTGCATGGCCCTGAGCGCCGCCGGCTATGAGACGATCATGGTGAATTGCAATCCGGAAACCGTTTCAACCGACTACGACACATCGGACCGGCTGTACTTCGAGCCGCTCACGCTTGAGCATGCGATTGAGATTCTGAACACGGAAAAGCGCTGCGGCGACCTCGTCGGTGTGGTGGTTCAATTCGGCGGCCAGACGCCTCTGAAACTGGCTTCTGCGCTCGAAGAAGCGGGGTTTCCGATTCTCGGCACCCCTCCTTCGGCCATCGACCGCGCCGAAGACCGCGAGCAGTTCAAACAGCTGCTGGATGAGCTTGGCCTGCGGCAGCCGCGAAACGGCACCGCAGTCACGGTCAGCGAGGCGCGCCGCGTCGCCGACTCGGTCGGTTATCCCGTGGTCGTGCGCCCATCCTACGTCCTCGGCGGCAGGGCAATGGAAATAGTCAGCGATGCCGAACAGCTGGGCCGTTACATGCAGGAAGCCGTCGCCGTTTCCGGCGCAAACCCGGTGCTGATTGATGAATTTCTGCCTGACGCGGTGGAAGTGGATGTCGACGCGCTGTGCGATGGCGCATCGGTGCATATCGCCGGCATCATGCAGCACATTGAGCTGGCCGGGGTGCACTCCGGGGACAGCGCCTGTTCATTGCCGCCCTACTCGCTTGGCCGCAAAACGGTGAATGAGATCAGGCGGCAGACCGCGGAACTTGCCCTGGCGCTTGGCGTCAATGGGCTCATGAATGTGCAGTTTGCAGTGCAGAACGGGGTGATTCATGTGCTTGAGGTCAACCCAAGAGCATCCCGCACGGTTCCCTTTGTCGCCAAGTCGGTGGGCTCGCCGATCGCATCGATTGCGGCAAGGGTCATGGCCGGGCAGCCACTGTCGGAATTCGAGCTCCGCGACACCGAGACCGAGCATTTCGCGGTCAAGGAAGTGGTGCTTCCATTCGCGCGTTTTCCGGGTGTGGATGCGCTGCTTGGACCTGAAATGCGTTCCACTGGCGAAGTCATGGGGCTCGATACGACTTTTGAGCAGGCGTTTCACAAAGCCCAGCTGGGCGCCGGGATGCGCTTCCCGGAGTCCGGGCAAGTCTTTATCTCGGTCAAGGATGCCGACAAAACAGAGCTCATGTTAACGACCGCACGCACCTTTGACTCACTTGGGTTTTCCTTGGTCGCCACCCGCGGAACCGGGACGTTCTTCCGCGACAATGGCATTTCCTGCCAGCGCATCAACAAGATTTATGAGGGGCAGCCCAACATTTCAGATGCGATCAAGAACGGCGAGATCGATCTGGTGATCAATTCAACAGATGACAGACAAACGGTGGCCGACAGCCTGACAATCCGCACCGCTGCAATTGCCGGCAATGTGCCCTATTGCACAACCGCCGCTGCCGCCCATGTCATTGCGCGCGTGCTCAAGTCCCGCGGCCAGACCGAATTCACGGTGAGAACGCTGCAGGCGGTCGAGGCCGGTAGAAGCTGCGGAGTCGATGCCTCGTAGCGCAGCGGCGTGAACTGGATTTCATTGGCAAAACTGTGAAGCGCGCGGCGAGGCCGGCAAACCCAAAAGTTGGAGTGTCGTGACGAGCACACTCCGTAAAACTCTTGGCCCAACCTGCCTAGTACTACAGTTGCATTTGACGCGTTCGTCGCTTGTAGTGTGCCTTTGCCGCGTCAGCCTGGTGTTTTCGCCGCCACAGCGACCAGCACATGATGAATGAGCTGGATTCCGGCGGCCTGAGCAGGAGTTCCGCGATCAGGCGGCGCAGCTCCGGAACGCTCGGCGCGAGCGCCGTCATCGCCGCCGAGGGACTCAATGACATGATCGCACACCCCGTCCCGCAGCAGGTCCGCGTCCCAGCTGCTGCGGCCAAGCAGCGCCTGCATCCGCCAGGGACGGGCAAGGCCGGCCTGCTCCGACATCATCCAGCCGGTCTTGCGAGAAATCCCCGAAAGCAGCCCGTCGATGAAAGCGCCGCCAGTCTCGCGCAGCTCGCGCCGGCCGAACACCGGACCGAAACGCTCCTTCAGCGATATCAGCTCATTTTCCCATTCCAGGAGGGACCCAGACCATTCCGCAACACCCATGATGACAACTCCGTTTCAAAAAAACGCGGGGACCATAAACCATAATCGAAAAAAATATGCAGCTGTAGTACTAAGTGCACGCTGTCGCCGTGAAAATCGAGGAACCGCCTGTCTTGCGGGTCTTCCAGCCAGCCGCCATCGCAGCGGCAAGAACGTCGAGACACGGGATGGAGAGCGATTGATGCCGGAATCACTTCGCGTCCTCCTCCAGACAGAACCGGGTGTCGCCGTCACGCCGTTCCTGATTCCACGCCTGCCTGCGCGGCAAGATGTTGAGCTCGCCTTCCGAACGCAATCGGTCGAGGTCGGGGCATTTCATCACCGAATTCCTCTGCCTGTTCCCGCCTATCGGACGCCTGCAATGATTCGTGTGGCGTACAGGACGTTGCCGATGCCGAATGGCTGCCCGGGTTGGGCCCCGACTCGAATCGCTATCAGGAATCGGAAGGCAACTCCGGTCTTGCCCGCGACATGATCAAGGTTTCTGAGCGCCTCGCTTCGGCTGCATGAAATCGCGCAACAGCGACCGACAGTGGTCGAAGTCCGGCACTTGCAGTCCGGGGACCTTGCCATGCTCGTCCCGGCGACGAAGGGCGACGACGTGACCGTGCGCGGTGTCCGCCTCGTACGACGCCGCCTCGACGATGGACGTCGTCGGGCCACCCGGGGTCGGCAAGTCACATCTGGCGGGTGCGCTCGGCGTGGCCGCGGTCAAAGCCGGAATAAGCGTCTACAGGGCGACCCTGGCTGAACTGACCGACGCACTGCTGAAGGCGGAGAAGGAGTGGCGCCTGACCGAAAAACTGCGCTTCTATACGCGCGTCTCGCTGCTGATCGTGTGTGCGATCGGCTGTCTGCCAGTCACCGGCGGCGGGAACCTGTTCTTCCAGCTGGTCAACGCCCGCTACGAGAAAGGCTCTGTGATCCTGACCTCGAACCGGGGATTCGCCGAATGGGGCGACATCTTCGGTGATCCGGCCGTCGCGACCGCGCCGATCACACCGCCGCCGCCCGGAAAAATCCGGAGGGCCGGGAAAGGAGACCAGAATCGACGCATGATCTGGTTCGTTACTAGTACTACAGTTGTGTTTGACCCGTACGTCGCTTGTAGTGCGCCTTTGCCGCGCCAGCCTGGTGTTTTCGCCGCCACAGCGGCCAGCTCATGATGAATGAGCTGGATTCCGGCGGCCTGAGCAGGAGTTCCGCGATCAGGCGGCGCAGCTCCGGAACGCTCGGCGCGAGCGCCGTCATGAGGGCAAGCCGGCGGAATCGGCGGCTGGACCCGTTTTGTTCTCTTTGTTTTCCGCCCCGCGCCTCAATCGCGCCGCCAGCCTGGCCAGAAAAGCTGCGGCGGCCATGACCAGGCTGACATGGCGGTGCCAGCCATGCCAGGAACGGGCCTCGCAATGATCAAGGCCGAGACCGTCCTTGGCCCGCTGGAAGCATTCCCCGATGGTCCAGCGCAGTCCGGCGGCGCCCGCCAGTTCCGCCAGGGTGGCGCCGCCGGGGCAGAAAGCGAGACAGTATGCCAGTTTCCGCGGGCCGCTGCGGGAGCGCCGCACCAGCAGGCAGCGCTCCCAGCCCGCTTTGCGGTTCCACGGGATGACAATGCGGGCCCAGTCATAGAGCCTCGGTCCCTTGGATCCCTCGCCGGCGGCGAGGGCCGTCCAGTCCCCGTCAGCAAGATCCCCGGCCAACTCCGAAGGATTGGTTTCCACGAAGCCGCTGTCGCCGATGAACCGGAGATGGTGATTGCCGCGCACCGCCAGCACATGGGCCTGGTCCCGCTCCTCGAGCATCCGCCTCAGGTCGCGGTCACAGCCATAGGCGGCATCGGCCAGGACCCAGGCGCAGCGGACACCGGCGTCAAGGCGCCGGGCAATCATCTCCCTTGCGATCGCCGGCTTGGCGGCAAACCCGACATCATCGGGAACGGAGGCCTTCGCCCGCCGGCCGGCGTCGCCGGTCCAGGCCTTCGGAAGATAAAGCCGGCGGTCGATCAGCGCCTGGCCGTAACGGCCGGCATAGCCGAGAAACACGCCGGTCCGGCAGTTCTCGACCCGTCCCGCCGTGCCCGGACACTGGCGGGCGACGCCCACCGAGTGGGTGCCCTTCTTGAGGAAACCCGTGTCATCCACGACAAGCACGCCGTCATCGCCGCCGAGGGACTCAATGACATGATCACACACCCCGTCCCGCAGCAGGTCCGCGTCCCAGCTGCTGCGGCCAAGCAGCGCCTGCATCCGCCGGGGACGGGCAAGGCCGGCCTGCTCCGACATCATCCAGCCGGTCTTGCGTGAAATCCCCGAAAGCAGCCCGTCGATGAAAGCGCCGCCGGTCTCGCGCAGCTCGCGGCGGCCGAACACCGGACCGAAACGCTCCTTCAGCGATATCAGCTCATTCTCCCACTCCAGGAGGGACCCAGACCATTCCGCAACACCCATGATGACAACCCCGTTTCAAAAAACACGGGGACCATAAACCATGATCGAAAAAAATATGCAACTGTAGTACTAGGTTCAGGACCTATAACCAGAACTTGACGACTGCGGCAAGCATGCAGGCGGAGAGGAAGACCTCCGGACATCGGTCATAACGCGTGGCGACGCGCCGCCAGTCCTTGAGCGCGCCGAAACTGTTCTCGATTTTATGGCGTTTCCTGCAGAGCTCCGCATCATGGGGGATCAGCGCGCGCCGGTTCTTTCTTGACGGTATGCAGGGAGAGATGTCCTTTTCTTTCAGTGGCCTGCGCAGCCAGTCGGCGTCATAGCCGCGGTTGGCGGTCAGGAGCATCCGCAGCGGCCGTCCGGACCCGTCGGTCAACGTGTGAAGCTTGGAGTTCAGACCGCCTTTGGTCCGCCCGGTCTGCCCTCCGGACCCCCTTTTTTGAGCCGGAGGCCCGCTGCGGTCCGGCGGGCCTTGAGATGGGTGGCGTCGGTCATCAGCATTCCGCCGGGATCCTCCCCGCCCGCAAGCCCCTCAGGCATGCGGGCGAAGACGCCCAGCCTGCTCCAGCGTTTCCAGCGGTTGCACAGCGTCTTGTGGGGGCCGTGCTCCGCCGGCGCGTCCCGCCACCTTAAACCATTGCGGTTTATGAATATTATGCCGCTCAGAACCCGCCTGTCATCAACCCTGGGGACGCCCCTTGACTTGGGGAAAAACGGCCGGAGGCGTTCAAGCTGCGCCTCAGTCAGCCAGAAAGGATCACGCACGCTGCTGCCCACTGCCCGGTTTGTTGTTTTCAGGCAGTGAATCAGACACAGCCGCATCTGTCAGCCATTAACGGGTCCTGACCCTAGACGCCAAGGGTGGAGAAAACACTTTTGGCGTTTCCGGAAAAACGACTTTGGCATTGACACCAAATTGCACTTGGACAAGATAAATCGGCGGCAGAAGGAATCTGGAGCCTTGGACATGAGCAGAGATCCACTCATCGAACGCAAGACCGCACTTTCCTACAAGACCCGGGAGAAGACGGTGATGCGCGGCTATAACCTGAGCGACCTGGCCGAGGAGGGCTACTCCATCAGCGACGCCATGTTCGTGCTCTTTCAGGGCCGCATCCCCACCGAAGCCGAAGAGAAGATGCTCACCTACGAGATGGGCAGCTTTCTCGAGCACTCCATGTCGCCCTCGGCAGGCTCTGCCATCGCGGTCACCGCCGGGCGCCCCAACCTGCCCACC
Organism: Paracoccaceae bacterium; assembly: GCA_965221935.1. Classification (GTDB taxonomy): domain Bacteria; phylum Pseudomonadota; class Alphaproteobacteria; order Rhodobacterales; family Rhodobacteraceae; genus JAPOXR01. The sequence goes on along the minus strand of CBDCSZ010000078.1, from coordinate 195,112 downwards.
GCGGTGGCGGCGGGAGTGATGACCTTCGGCGGGGTGCATGGTCCCGGGGCTGCCCATGGTTACATGATGAACACGTACCTGGAGCGGGGTCAGAAGGAAGGCAAGAGCGTTGACGAGATTGCCAAGGAACTGGTGGACGATTACATGGACGCTGGTATGCCGGTGATGGGTATGGGTCAGCCCCAGCACCGCGACGGCGACCCGAGGGCCGAGCCGATTCACCTCAAGCAAGAAGAGCTCGGCACCAACGGCATCTACCACGAGCTGCAGCGCTGCATCGAGAAGCACTTTCACGCCAGGCGCAAAAAGGAAGGCAAGTCCTTCGTCGGCGTGAACGTGGTGGGCGCGGGCAACGCGGCCCTCTCGGATCTCGGTTTCGCGCCCAATGCCGCCTGGTGCATCGGCAGCGTTTCGCGGGGCTATAGCTGTGCGGCCCACGCGGTGTTCCAGATGAAGAAGGGCCGGGCCTGGGCGGCGTCAAGCAGCGAGCCCATGGTGCAGATGCTCGATCTCTCTATGATCAAATACGCGGGTCCGAAGGACCGCCGGGTGCCCACTCAGGAGGAACGCCAGGAATATGCCAAGGCCCAGAAGGAATCCGGCGAATACAGGAAATGGGTGATCTGATGAACGACGATGCCAGGGACGTTATCGGCAATCTCGGCAGCCCCAAGCTGTCCTACGACTACATGCAGCGCGAGCACGGCACCGTGCCCAAGGACAGCGAACGCGCGCCGTTTCAGTGGCTATCGGAGGTGGCGTACAAGAACGTCCATCGCATTGTGGCCCGGGGCTACGACACGACCGAGCTCATGGAGCAGGGCTACGGCATGACCGATATGGTGTTCGTCAACTTCCAGGCCCGCATCGCCACCGTGGAAGAGGATCAGATGCTGAACTACGTGATGATCCTCGCACTCGAGGACGGGCTCTCGATGCCCGCCCTGATGTCGCGCATGGTCGCCCGCTCCAAGACCTTTCTCACCCAGGCCGCCGGCACGTCGATTCTCGCGTTCGGGCACGCCTACGCCGCGTTCTCCGCCTTCGGAAACATGGTGCTGGAGAAGATGCAGCAGGCGGAAGCCTCGGGACAGTCTGTCGAGGCGGCGGCGAGGGAGCTGGTGGCGGAGCACCTCGACGATCCCGCGCTCGGAATCTCGGATCTGTATCTGGAAGATCCGGCCGCGAAGCGGATGCTGGCGCGGGCGAAGAAGCTCGGGGTGGCCGGGCCCTACATCGCGTTCCTGGAAGCGATGGCCGAGGCCGCCAGGGACCTCAGCGATACACCGGTGGACGTTGATCTCCTAGGCGCGATGGCCGCGACCATGATGGACCTGGGATTCACCCCAGAGGCGACCTGGTCGATCATCGCGGTGACGCGTTCGTTCGGAGCCGGTGCCCACTACATCGAGGAGGTCGAGCGCGAGGGCTACACCCGGCTCGGCGAGCACCTGACACCGAAGGAGCTCTACGACGGGCCGGATGACCGACCGGTGCCGCCGCTTGGCGACCGGCCCAAGCTCGCCAGGCCTGCCAAGGTCGGCTCCTCTCCCGACGAGTGGCTTGCGGCGTTCACGGAGCGGCAAAAGCTGCGCGGGAGCGGTGCCGCCATCGTCGAAGAGATCCACGACCCGAGCAAGAAGACCGGCATCAAGACAGTCGGGAAGAAAATATGAACCGCAGCCAATCAGGTGCGCGACAGGCGGGACAAATGAACATGGAACGCGCGGCGACCAGCGGCAACGACGCAAATGACGACATCCACGCGCTCTATCGCCGCGCCCGGGCGGCGTTCGAGGAGTGCCGGTCCTGGCCTCAGGAGAAGGTGGACCTAGTGTGTCAGGCGGTCGGGTACGAGCTTTCCAAGCCCGAGACGGCCGAGGCCTTGGCGCGCCTCGCGGTGGACGAATCCGGCATCGGTGTCTTCGAGGACAAGTTCCACAAGGTCCAGAACAAGACCAAGGGCACCATGCGCGACCAGCTGGACGCCAAAACCTGCGGCCTGGTCGAAGACGACCGGGAGACGGGCATCCGCAAGTTCGCCAAGCCCCTCGGAGTGGTGGCCAACGTCGTGCCCTGCACCAATCCGGAGTCGACGGTGTGCTGCATCGGGCTCGCGCTGCTGAAGACGCGCAACGCCATGATCGTCTCCCCGCACCCGCGCACCCCGGGGAGCTCCAACCTCACGGTGGAGCACATCCGAAAGGCGCTCAGGAAAGTGGGCGCGCCGGAAGACCTCGCGCTCTGCATCCGAGAACCGAGCCACGACAAAACCCGCGAGCTCATGGCGCACTGCGACTTCGCGGTGGCTACGGGCGGCGCGGCGCTGGTCAAGGTCGTCTACGAGGCGGCGACCCCCTGCCACACCGTGGGGTCCGGGAACGTGGTGTCGATCATTGACGAGACCGCGGACCTGCGTGCCACGGCCGAGAAGATCGTCAAGTCGAAGTGCGCCAACAACTCCGCGTCGTGCTCGTCGGAGAACGCGGTCGCGGTCGAAGAGAGCGTCTACGACCGGATGATCGGAGAGCTGGAAGGGGTCGGCGGCTATCTCTGCTCGACGGAAGAGCGCGAAAAGCTCCGCAGCTTTTACTGGCCCGACGGCAAGCGCCTGAACCGGGCGCTGGTGGCGAAGTCCGCCACTTGGATTGCCGAGAAGGCGGGGCTCGACGTCCCAGAGGGCACCCGCTTCCTGATGGTCGTCGGCGAGAAGATCGGGCCCGAGGATCGCTTCTCGGGGGAGAAGATCTCACCGACGCTGACGCTCTGGAGGTGGAACGACTTCTCGGGGATGTGCGCCCGCCTGAACCGGATTCTCGAGTTCTCCGGCGCCGGCCACTCCGCCTCGTTGCACAGCGAACGCGACGAGCGCCGCGTCGAGCTCGCCCACCGGGCCAACGTGGGGCGCCTCAACTGCAACATGCCTCACGCGGCGGCCAACAGCGGGAGCTGGTTCAATGGTCAGCCGACGACTGATACCCTGGGATGCGGGAGCTGGGCCGGCAACATGACCAGCGACAACATCGATTGGCGCCACTTTCTCAACTACACTTGGCTGTCGGTGCCGATACCCGAGCGCATCCCCACCGACGAGGAGCTCTTCGGCGACTACCTCGCCGCGTACGGCAACAGCTGAGATGGATTTTGGAAGGCCTGAGGCCTGCAAGCGGACGGTCGATGGTGAAGGCGGTCGTCTTCGACTTCGGGCAGACGCTGGTGAATTCCGCCGATGGCTTTCGCGCCGCGGAAAGAGAAGCGCAGGACAGGATCTTCACGGCCCTGGAAGGGATCGAGAGGGATCGCTTCACGGACGTCTATCGCCAGGTGCGCAAGGCACACCACGAGCGCTCGCGTCTGTCCCGCCGCGAGATCTGGCGCTCGGTCTGCGGCGCGCTCGGGCGAAGCATCGACGAGCCGCGACTCGTCGCATGGGAAAGCGAGTATTGGCAGCGGGTCAACGCGCTCACCCGCGTGTTTCCTGAGGCGCCGGACACGCTTGAGACGCTGCGGACGACCCACCGCCTCGCCCTCGTCTCCAATACCCAGGGTCAGGCCGGGGGCGGGACACACCGGCTGAGCGGGTTTCCTGACCTGGAGCGCGCGTTTGAATTCATCGTCATCGCGGGTGAGAACGGCATCGCGGCCAAGCCCAACGCAGAACCATTCCTGCACTGCCTCCGGCAGATGAAGATCGACCCCTGCGAGTGCGTTTACGTGGGCGACGACTACCGCTTCGACGTGTGCGGCTCGCGCGATGTCGGAATGCGGCCGGTGTGGCTCAAGCACCGCTCCGTCCGCCGCAATTGGCCCGACGTCGACACCGACGTTCCGGTGATCACTTCCCTCGACGAGCTGCCCGGTGTGTGCGCCGCCGCGTGAACACGAAACCACATCGAGCCGGGAACGGCCTCTGCAGCGGCTGGAAGCCTCGGGGCCGTTCCGTCCCGGAATCGTGTCTTGCCCGCGGTGAGTGCAGTTAGCTTGAATCAGAAACGCGAGGCCATGGCCGAGCGCACTCCCCCTCGTGTTGGAATCACTTCACGCCTCCCGTGAAACGCATCATCGGCGCGAGCGCACTGCTTCTCGCCACGGTTGCAGGAGCCTCGGCGTGGAATACTGCCATCACAGGTGTCAATGCCGAAATGATTTTCCCCACCTCTGGCGTTCGGTCACGAGGCGGTTCATGCGTCTGTTTGTTCCTTTTTTCTTGGCAGTCCCCTCTTTCTTTTTGGCTGCGGCGGCGTGACCGACGCCGCCGCACGGGCGCGTTCGGGTATGAGGTCGGCGTGGCTGCGCAGCCTGTTGCCGGCTCCTTCGATCTGGGTCACACCGGTGCGGTGGAGCAGCCGACCGAGCAGTGCCGTCGCCACGACGGGATCGCCGAAGACATCGCCCCATTTGGAGAATCTCCGGTTCGAGGTCAGGACCGTCGATCTTTTTTTGAACCGTGCGTCGACCAGCTGGAAGAACAGGCCGGCGGCGGCGGCGATCGGCAGGAATCCGATTTCGTCGACGATAAGCGGCCAGACGCGGGAATAGAAACGGATCTTTCCGGTGAGCCGACCTTCCCGCTCCGCCTTCAGCAACGAATCGATCAGATCTGCCAGAGTCGCCCTGTGAACGGACTTGCCGGCCTTGACCGCGATGACGCTGCTGACCATCGGATTTTCCGGCAAGCGCATTGCTGAGCAGGTGGAGGCCATCGACATGGGACTGGCGGAAGCGCTCCTCGCCACCGATGCGAATCGAATCTGCGCCTTCGTGCACGCGGCGCTGCCCCAGATGAGTCCGGCATGGGCCGGCATCATCATCTAAGCTCAGATTCGGTGTTCCGTGCATCCACGGTGCTGGGCTTCGTCGGTGCGGGCGGACTCGGGATGTTCATTCGGATGCAGATCGACGGCCTCGACCACCAAAAGGCGTTCGGGATCATCGTCATCATCAAAGTTCCCACGATCGGATTCGAAGTGGCCGCGCATTTCCTGCGGCATCGTTTTCAATAGCCGACCCTGCCCGTGCGAAGCCGCCACCAGACTCTGCACTGGTGTCCGGTCGCCTCCCGCCAGCGGCGCTTAGCGATTCGGACGCACCGGCAGATTACTCGGCGCATCGAGATCAAGCGGGTAGATCAAACGGCGCACGCGCTCCCAGGGGTAGAGGCTGTAGTCTGATGTGGTGATGCCCGGCCCGGCAACCATCACTACGTGACTGATGATGGGTTGGAACCCGGCGCGAAAATGCTGGCGCGACTTGACCAAGATGTAGCGCTTGCGCGCCGGATCGATGCCGGCGTGGGTGAAGCATCCGGTGTCGAATGGCTCGTGGCGGCTTTCGCTGACGACGACCTCGACCCGGCCGGTGTCGAGCACCGCGCACCGCCCGAGGTCCAACCGGGTGCCGGTGTTCATCGGTGCGGTCACCGTGAACCGGCCATCGGTGATGCGGCGCACGCGGCCGGTGATCTCGAGCGGCCGACCGGCGAGACCGATCGCGGGAAAGCTCATCTTGCCTCCCAACTGCAGGGTGACCTCGGCGCCAACCCCGGCGTCGACCATGTGGGCGACCGACTCCGGATCCCAGATCGGACCGGCGCAAACGTTCTCGAATCTCTCGCGCAACACCGCCTCAAGCACTTCCATCACGTCGGTGGAGCCGCCCGAGCCGGCAACGTCACCGTGGTCGGCGAGCAGTATCGGGCCGTCGCCAAGGCTTCGCGCACGGGCGAGCGAAACCTCGACGGGATCGCCTTCGAAGACGAAATCCGCGCGGCGCTCCCACGCCATGCTCATTAGCTCGTTGAGCAGTGAGGAGCCGCCGGAGAAATCATCGTCGGTCACCACGATGCCGTGCAGACCCACGAACGGGATGTCGGCAAGCGGGAAGCAGCCGAGCAATGACGCGTTGAGCACCTCGCCCGACGCTTCCGCGGCGATGGCCCGATCCATGATGTCCTTCATCGGCTGACGGGAAGGAGTCTGGCGATTCAGATGAGTGAGCATCGGGAGCGAGTGCCAGACCATGACCGGATTCACCTCACCGGCAAGCGCCTGCACAAGCGTGTCTCCTGCGCGCCGACCCGATTCGTACATGTCGACGTGTGGGTAGGTGCGATATGCGGTGATCACCGTGGCGTTGTCGACCGTCTTCCGCGACAGGTTGGTGTGGAAATCAAACGAGACTGCGATGGGCAGATCCGGCGCCGCGCCGCGGATCCGTTCGAGCAGTTCGCCTTCCGGATCGTCGAAGCTCTTCGTGACCATGCCGCCGTGCATGTCGAGGAACAGCGCATCACAGCCGGCTGCGACCGACTCGATGATTCGCTCGGCCGCATGGTCGATGAGCGAGTCCTCCGGACAGCCGCCCGGCACCGCCTCGGCGGCGATCGGGAACACCAGCTCCGCGCCCTGCTCGGCCGCGATGTCGATGAATGCGGCGACCGGCGTTCTCGTGCCGCGGTAGGCGCCGAGCGCGGTCTCGCCGGACGTCGGGCCTGGATTCGGACCGTACCGCCCGAATGCCGACAACGGGGTGGGCAGGGGCGAGAAAGTATTTGTCTCGTGCTTGACGACTGCGGTGATGAACCTCTTCATCGCATCTCTCCAGCGGGGCGTGGAAGCAGGCATGTTAGCCTTGGTTAAGCGCACCGGTGCGTTTTCGGCGCAATTGCCACAATAAACGTAACTCGGTGCGCCGATGCAAGGACACCCTCGACGCGCAGACTGCATTCGAGGCACTGCGCACCTCCACGAACAGGTGCGCCGCGGCCCCGACGACCCGAGTCACGCGTTCGGCGCACGCTTTCGCTGATTGCTTGCCCAGGCCAGCATTCCCACGGTCGCCAACGCTCCCATGACGCCGTGCAACAGCTCGGCGGAGGTCACCGTCAGCAACACGCCGGCGGCGAGCGGGCCTATAGCCGCACCGAGATCGCGCCATGCGTGCATGCGGGCCAGGGCTCCAATGGCGGGTTGCGTGGGCGCAATCCGCTGAACGACCACGGCGGGGCCCAGAACCGTTAGCGCGCTTCGAGAGAACAGCATTAAAAGCGCTCCGGCGATCGTGAATCCCCATGCGATACCGAAGAATCCGACCGCGGTGCAGGCCATCGTCACGACCAGAATGCGTCCCGCTCCGTGACGGTCGCCGATGCTGCCGAACAGCAGCGCGCCCACCGCATCGCAGACGTGGCGCACGGCCAGCAGCGAAGCGCCCGACAGAACCGCGAGATCGAGCGGCAACTCCTGTGCCAGCAACAGGGTGATGCTGATCGTGAACACTCCGTCGACACCGAATCCCTGAAATGCGAACAGCAGATCCATCAGCGTCGGCCGGCCGAGGCTTCGAGTGGATACGGGCGCCCCGCCCCCGGTCCGGTCGTCAGGCAGCGACAACGCGAGCGGTATGGCGGTCGCCGTCAACAGGGCCAGCCACACGAACACCGTCCGTGGCCCGAGATGACCCGTCAACCATGCGCCCGCGACCAACGCCAGGGCGGGTCCGACATGCAGGATGCAGCGGCTCCAGCCCAGCCGCGAGCCTACTCGGGCCCGATCGTGCACAGCATGGCCGAGCGTGACCAACAACAACCCGGCAAATGCAAGTCCCCAGAGGATTCGGGCGAGCAAAAGCGCAGCGGCGCCTGTCGCCAGCCCATACATCGCGGTGGAAACGATCGCGGCCAGCAGTGCCGCGATGCACAGTCTGCGAAGCCCGAATCGCTGGGCGGACCTCGCGATCCAACCGTACGCGAACACGCGCACGAACCGGTTTGCCGAAAGCAGCACCCCCACCCAGACCAGGCTGACGCCGAACGCTTCCGCGTGAACCGGCAGCACAGCGTAGATCAGCGCATCGCCCGCCAGCGCCAGCGACAGAATCGACGATGACGTGACCACGGTCTTCCAGGTGATCGATGTCGACATGCGAATCCTGGAATGCCGGCGATCGACGACGGCTACGCGGCGCGCAGTCGAGAGCCCGCGTCGCGCGGCCTGCGCGCGAACCATCTCCCTATCCGCATGCAAGCCCGTCGCGGCGGTCTCGTCGAGAAAGTTGAACTCGGCGGCCGGCCCGAAACCGGCGGACCGCCGCCAGCGGCGCGCGAACTGACGAGTGCCGCCGCCCACTGCGGATTCCAGGCTTGACCAAACGTGCGGACTAATCCTCCTCCGCGGCGGGCTTGTACTCGGCCACGAGCTGTTGCTGGATGATGGACAGCGCCCAGTCGTAGTGGCTCAACTCTATGTTGAACAATTGTGCAAAATGTTTTCTGCAATTTGTTGATCAGCGTGCGTCGGCTTTTGGTCATCGCTCTCCTGCTTTTGGGGTTGGCCGCCTTTTTAGGCTTTCGCGACTGTGCTCCTTCAGGAAGTCCTTGTTATGATAACTGACGCCCTCCAACCAGTGCTCATGGATCCCGGCCGCCAGGGGCCCTTACGAGCCGCAGGCAGCTGTCCGCGAAGCGGCGTCATCCACTCGCACGGGGACAGCTCGCGGACCGTCAAGTGTCGCCGGATTCTCCGTCATGTGTGATCAGATTCTCCGTCAAGTGCGCCAGAAATTGCAGGCGAGCGCCGGGACTCGGCGTGGCCACTCCCGCTCCTTCCGACCGACTTCGTGGCGCGGGCGAAGCGGCCAACCTCACCAGCGCAGGTTCACGTTCTTGATGCGGGTGTAGCTCAGCAGCTCGTCGAGGCATTCCTCCCGACCTGAGCCGCTGTGCTTCCAGCCGCCGTACGGGGCACCGAGGTAGCGGCCGGCGGAGTTGATCCACACGTACCCCGCCTCTACCCGATCGGCGGTCTCCATGGCCTTGTCCAGGTCGTCGGTGATGATAGAGGCAGTGAGGCCGTAAGGGAGGGCGTTCGCCCTGGCCAACACCTCCTCGTGGTCCGACCACGTGAACACCGACATCACCGGGCCGAAGATCTCCTTGCGGGCGATGCGCATCGAGTCGTCGACGCCGTCGAACACCGTCGGGCAGACGAAGAACCCGTTCGCGAGAACAGGATCATCGGGACGCACGCCGCCGGCGACGAGCCGCGCCCCTTCCTCGCGCCCGGAAGCGATGAAGCCCGTCACACGTTCGTACTGCCGCGCCGACACTATGGGCCCGACCTGCTTGCCGTCCTCCCAAGGCAGGCCCACTGGCAGTGCCTCGGCCTTCGCCACCAGCGCGTCCAGCACCGGGCCGTGCAGCGATTCGTGCACGAACACCCGCGACGTCGAACTGCACGACTGCCCTTGGCGGTCCATGTTCATGCCCTTGATCGCGGCCTGCGCGGCTTTCGCCGGGTCTGCGTCAGGAAATATGATGATGGGATTCTTGCCGCCGAGCTCCAGCGTGACCTCCTTCAACCCTTCCGCCGCCTCACGGGCGATGATGCGCCCGGTTTCCACCGAACCCACGAAGCCGATGCGCTCCACCAGCGGATGCCGCACCATGGCCGAACCGGTACCCGCGCCTCCGGTGACCACGTTCACCACCCCCGGCGGCAGGATGCCTTCGCAAAGCTCCGCGAAGCGCAGGCTCGACAGCGGTGCCTGGTCCGCCGCCTTCACCACCACCGTATTGCCCGCCGCCAACGCCGCCGCCGCCTTCTCCGCGCAGAATCGGAAGGGGTGGTTGAACGCGCTGATCTTGGCCACAACCCCGTAGGGCTGTCGCCGGGTGAAATTCAGGTGCCGCGGACCATGCGAGGCCGTCTCCCCCTTGATCTCCGAGACCAGCCCCGCGAAGTAGCGAAGCGCGTCCACCGTCCAGTCCACGTCGCCCACCATCCCGGTGAGCACGTTGCCGGCGTCCAAGCAGTCTATGAGCGCGATCTCGTCGCGGTGCCTGTGAATCCGACGGGCGAGCCGCTCCAGGCACTCGGCGCGTTCGCGGATCGGCATCCGTCCCCACTCCGAGTCGAACGCCGTGCGGGCGGCGCGTGCCGCGCGGTCAACGTCGGCATCGGCCGCTACCGGCACCTCCCCCAACTGCTCGCCGGTGGAGGGGTTGACCGTCGCGAATCGCCCGCCATTGGCCGCCTCCTGCCACTCGCCGCCGATGTAGAGCCCGCGCGGTGTGAAGTTCAGCGCCGGTCCGATCATGGCAGTCTCCGCAGGCGTTGTCCCTCGCAATTTCTGGCACACGTGAGGGAGAATTTGGTCACACTTGACGGTTCTCGAGAAGCGCGCTGTCCCTTCCAGAACTTTTGCCCGGGTTCATTCGTCCTGTGTAGGCGTTGACAGGCTGGCCGGAGGCCGGCCTGTTGTCAGCGTATGCGCACCGTTGCCGGCATTCAAGTCCGGAACACGGCGGCCGGCAGTCCGACGCCCCCTCAATGTTCCGCCGCCGGCGCGCGCTTCGACGCCACGCCCGATATGGCCTTCGGGCACGGAATAGTGGTTGCGCGCATAAGCGGCATGGTCCCCAGCCGCGGCTCAACAAAAACCGGCAACGCGCTTGGTTGGGCGGTTACTTTGACGCAGGGCCGGGACTGGCCGCTGATCGACGCCACCTTTCGCACTGCCGCCTCCATCAAGCCCGGCCGGCGCAGCCGGCTCTGACATCACGCCCCGGGCCGCGCCGCCCGTCCTCATTTCATCTTCATCACCCGGTCCCGGGCGTACACCGAGACCACTTCCGAGATCAGCACCAGCACCACGATGGAGAGAACGATCGCGGCCACCCGCTCGGTCTGAATCTGCATTACGGCGCGCTTCAGATACCACCCCATGCCGCCTGCGCCCACGAAGCCCACCACCGTGGCGGCGCGGAACGCCACGTCCCAAGTGTAGATGCCGATGCCTGAAAAGGCTCATATGTTTCTGATCAGGTACAGTCCAATTATTGGCCCGTTCCATCGACGGAATTGATATTCCTGGGCGATTTGCCGATCGGGCGTCTCGGGAAGCATTTGAAACTAAGATGCGCTGCCGTTCGGGGCGGAGTGTCGCCCTCGCTCGTTTCGCACCACGCGCTCTCGCCAATCCGCACTACCTGCCTCATGGAACCCTGAAATTGTGCGACATTCCTTGCTCACCTGTCGTCTCGACATCGAAATGGCCGGTGTGTGGGACATTCACAACCTCGCCTGGAAGCGGTGCGAGGCCGGAGAGGACGTGATCTGACCGTCGGTGAGCCGGATTTCGAGAGGTTGTGTGAATTAAGTTTTGCAAAAACAGATGCGGAACTTCGCAGGTCATGGCATTCCGGGGATCGAAGAACCACTTCCTGGTAAGAACGGAGCACACCTTGACCAGACGCCACTCCAATGAGGCGGCGGCCAGGGACCAGCGGCAACGGCGGGCTGCCATCGACACTGTAGAAGAGGGGTGGGGATGGGTTGCTTTAGCGCAACTCACAGCATCTAGCCCGATCTTCATTCCGCCGCAGCCCTCCTCACTCCTTTTAAGACGTTGAAAACGTGGAGCTTTCTCTCCGCACCGGCCGATTCCGTCTGACTGTTTTGTTGCCATGTAAATTGGTATTTTGTTCAATTTATTCTTGCTTATCAACAATAGAATGCTATATGTGGTGTGTTGCCATGTATAGGAGCGCCCGTTATGGCCATAAGCGTCGACATCATCCCCAACCGGAAGTCGCCCCCCGCGGTTCTGCTGCGCCGCGCCTGGCGCGAGGGGAAGAGAATCCGCCGCGAGACCCTCGCCAACCTCTCGAAGGTTCCGCCGCACATCACCGAGGGGATCGACGCCATGCTGCGGGGCGGCGTCTTCGTCAGGAGCCTCGATGATCTGGTCCGCATCGACAGGGCGCTGCCGCACGGCCACGCGGCGGCGGCGCTCGGGACCATGCGGAGCCTCGGGTTCGAGAGGATCCTCGGGCGGAGGAAAAGCCGGATGCGCGGCCTCGCGATGGCGGCGGCCGCGGCCCGCATCATCGACCCGGCCTCGAAGCTCGCCACAGCCAGGGCCCTTGACCCGGAGACCGCCTCCACCAGCCTCGGGGAGCAGCTCGGCCTCGGGCGCGTCACCGGAAACGAGATGCTGGACATGCTGGACTGGCTGCTTGAGCGCCAGCCCTGGATCGAGAAGAGCCTGGCGAACCGGCATCTCCGGGGCGGAACCCTGGCGCTCTACGACGTGAGCTCAAGCTGGGTCGAGGGAAGGAAATGCCCGCTGGCGGCCTTCGGCCACAGCCGCGACGGAAAGAAAGGCAAAATGCAGATCACATACGGCCTTGTCTGCTCGGGGGACGGAACCCCTGTGGCGGTCGAGGTGTTCAGCGGAAACACCGCCGACCCGGACACCGTCAGAGGCCAGGCGGAGAAGCTGCTCCGCCGCTTCCGGGTTGAGAATCTGGCCCTTGTCGGCGACCGCGGCATGATCACATCGGCCCGCATCAGGGAGGATCTGATTCCTCTCGGCCTCGACTGGATATCGGCGCTCAGGAGCGCCGACATCCGGAAGCTCGCCAAGAGGGGGAAGAACGCGCCGGCGGCGCTGGATCCGGCGGGGCTCGCCGAGGATCAGGTCGCCGAGACCGTGTCCCCGGACTTTCCCGGCGAGCGGCTGCTGGTCTGCCTCAATCCCCGCCTGCGGGAGGAAAGGGCCCGGAAGCGGGAGGATCTGCTCAGAGCGACGGAACAGACGCTGGCTGAGATCGCCGCCGCGGCGGCCCGCCGCCGGCCGGGCCCGAAGAACCGGGAGATGACGGCGAAGGCCCTGGGGCGCAGGGGCAACAGAAAAAAGGTCGAAAAACACTTCAATATTGAGATCCGCGACGGCGGAATGGACTGGAGCCGCGACGCGGCGAAAACCGCGGCGGAGGCGGCGCTTGACGGAATCTATGTGGTGCGCACCAGCCTCGGAAAGGAGGCGGCCGGAAGCGGGGCGGCGGTGGCGGCCTATAAGAGCCTCGCGCTTGTCGAGCGCGCCTTCCGGACCATGAAGACGTCAGGGCTGAGGGTCCGGCCGTTCCATGTTTACAATGAGAGGCGGGTGAGGGCGCATGTGTTCCTCTGCATGCTCGCCTGGCATGTGGAGCGGAGCATGCGTGAGAAACTCGCACCCATCCTGTTCGAGGACGATGACCGCGAAGCCGCGCGCGCCGGGCGGTCCACCCCGGTTGAAAAGGCGGAGGTCTCCGAAAGCGCCAAGGCCAAGGCGGCTTCGAAACAGACCCCCGACGGCCTGCCGGTCCACAGCTTCGCAACGCTCATGGCCGATCTCGGAACGCTGACGCTGAACGACGTGTCGCTGCCCGGAAGGCCCGGCAGCGCGTTCCGCATGGCCGCGCGGCCGACCGCGCTCCAGAAAAGGGCCTTTGAGCTTCTGGAGATCAAACCGCCCGGAAATGTTGCCAGTGCCATGGCAGGCTGAAAACCCCCTCCGGCCCGGTCGGCTCTCCAAAAAATCAAACGAAAACAACACGGTGGCCTTGCCCGCGCGGAGAAAACCTGTCAAATCCCGACGTGAAGTTCCGTCTAGACCCGATCTCCGGATCACGTCAGTCGAAAAGCGCAGAGAATTCACGGCTGTGTAAGTGCGAGCATGATCTCGATTCGCATGTGGATAGTAATGCGACAATTTCATTGTCGACGACGGCGCAGGCGGCAGTTTTCGAATTCAGCAGAACTGCGGCGCCAATTGGAGATTGGAAAAATCATTGTCGCAGCATCCCAGAGTTTGGCGGTTTGTGCGTGAACGTTAGGGATCACTCGCACACAACGCCGTCGCCGTCGCCGTCCCGCATGAAACGGTAAGCCGGATGACTTCGCGGAACCGGGGCGATGCCGTGATTGCGAGCCTCTTTGCAGGTGATGCGGCCATTGCGGTTGTCATCATAGAGCGCAAGCGCGTCGTCTCCATCGCCCGAACGCGCGTCTGTGTTTTGGGCCGGTTCGGATGTCCTGTGGCACACCAAAGGTTCCATCTCGGTGCTGGCGCATCGCGTCAAGACCCGCTCCAGCGCATTGGCTTCCCGGCGGTCAATGGTGAGGCCGTAGGCGCGGCGCACATCCACAACGCGGGCCGCGAACCAGCAGCGGTTAAGGTCCGGCAGCCATTCCGCAGCGTCCTTAGCCCCCTTCTGGTGCCTGTTAACGCTGAGCGAGGCCAAGGTGAGGTTGCGCAGATCTTCTGCAAATCGTGCCCGTGTTGCCTGGTCCTGCGCACAGAGTCCGGAATCATGCGCCTCGCTCGCTGCGACGATGTGCTCAATGTCGGTCTCAGACGTGCTGGAAAAACAGGTGCCGGTATATGGACCATAAATTGCTCCCAACTGACGCACAATCTCGTCTTCGACCGATCGCGGGTAACGGTAATCGCGCTTTCGGTTGTATGGAGAGCAGCGGTATTCGGGCGCAACGATCAGGCCGCGCCATGTCTCCGCATAGGACTGGTCCAAAGGCGCCAGCGCGGCCGCCGCCGCCAGGCAGGCAGCCCTGAGGGCATGGCGGCGCCAACGGCTCGGTGTCGAGGAACGTTGAATTCTGTTCCCGCAATCAGTCCAATTGAACATAGTCGATTGATTCAGGACGGTTGTTTTGCATGGAAAGCAGGCCTGCGCTGGCAGTGCATTCGGCGACAAGACCGTCTTCGAGGCTCGGGAACACGCCGGTTGGAGCAACTAGCTCACCTAGAAACGCCTGAATCTCGTGGAAATAACAATCCCGGAATCTGTCAATCCACACTTGATGGAGGCCGGTGTGGATGGCTTTCGTGCCCTGGTAATGCACAATGTCAAACGGTGAAGGCGCGCGCGAATCAATCCGTCCTTCGCTGCCGAAAACCTCGATGCTTTCATCGTAGCCATAGGCGGTGCGGCGACCGAAATCGAAACCGCAGATGGCTCCGCCCGGCATGCGCAGTGTCAGCATTGCAGTGTCGCAGTCTCCGAACTCAGCAAAGCGCGGTTCAACCAGGCACTCGCCGACAGCGAAGATCTCGCGTGGCCTCTCGCCGCTTATCCAGCAGACGAGATCAAAAAAGTGTGACCCCTTGTCCCGCAGCTGCCCGCCGGACGAGCTGATATAGCCGAGATCCGGCAGCGCCTGCGTCCGCGAAGTGAATCGCATCATTTCGATTCGGCCGATGGCTCCCTCGGCAACGGAATTTCGAAGCGCCGCATGCTGGCGGTCATAGCGGCGGCTGAAGCCGAGACCGGCGAACACGCCCGCAGCCCGCACTGCCTTGACGGTCTCGATTGACGATTCCAATGCCACATCAATCGGTTTTTCCAGCAGAAACGGCTTGCCCGCCGCCGCGCAGTCACGGGCCAGACGCCCATGCGAGTCTGTCGATGCGGCAATGATGACAGCGTCTGTTTCAGCGCTTTCGAAAACAGCATCGGCAGATACGGCGGTTTCGGCCCTGCATTGAGCAGCGACCTCCGCCGCCTTTTCCTGGTCAATATCGTGGATCCAGCGCACGCGGGCAGAGCCGCTGCGGTCAACGCACTCTGCGTGAATGCGGCCGATCATTCCGGCGCCGATTATGCCAATCTGCAGCATGGCTGTTCCCTCCCCGCCCCGATTGCCAGGCCATGGCCTTCCTCAAACCCGGTTAGGCGGCTCTTCCCCGGCAAAAAACGCCTTGAGGTTTTCCAGCGCCAGGAACCCCATGGCTTCCCGAACCTCCAGGACCGAGGTCCCGAGGTGCGGCAGAAGGACGACATTTTCCATTTGACGAAGCTCTTCGGGAACTTTCGGCTCGAATTCGTAAACATCAAGCCCGACACCGGCGATTGTCCGGTTTTTCAGCGCGTTAACCAATGCCGACTCGTCAATGACATCGCCGCGCGAAACATTGATTATTGTGGCGTGAGGCTGCATGCGGCCCAGCAGCTCCGCATTGACCAAATGCACCGAGGCCGGACCGCCGCTAACGGTAATGACAACGAAGTCAGACGCAGACATGACATCTTCCGCTGCAGCCAGCTGTCGGGCGGGAAACTCCAGATCCGCCACGGCTGAACGGTTGTGGAAAACCACTTCCATGCCAAATCCGAAATGGCAGCGGCGGGCGACAGCCTTGCCGATGCGCCCCATCCCGATGACGCCGAGAGTCTTGCCGGTGACACCGGCGCCCAACATCTGTGTCGGACGCCAGCCCGTCCAGCTGCCGGATCTCACCAGCCTGTCGCCTTCGACTGCCCGCCGTGCGGTGGCCAGTATCAGCGTCAGAGCAATATCCGCCGTCGCATCGGTGACAGCGCCGGGTGTGTTTGTGACCGTAATCCCGTGCCAGGCGGCGGCGGCGGTGTCGATATGATTGTAGCCGGCTCCGAAGTTCGCCAAGATCCGGCATTTCAGCCTTCTTGTGGATGTAAAGGCCCTGGCGCCGAATGCATCGGCGAAAGTCGGCACCGCTCCGTCGCAGCTGCGCAGGCAAGACTTTGCTTCCTCCAGAGACATGGGTTCATGGCTGTCTCTTGTCACCACGTCATATGCGGAAGCCGCGGCATGCATGACCGTGTCCGGCAAACGCCGCGAGAACAGAATCCGCGGCCGGGAGGTCAAAACAGCCTCCCGCCCGGCGGGACCGCGGTGTCGGGCCGCACCAGAACGACCTCGCCGTTTTCGTCAGGAACACCGAGAACCAGTATCTCCGACAGGAATTTGCCTATTTGGCGGGGCGGAAAATTCACAACCGCCAACACCTGCCGTCCAATCAGATCCTGTGGCTGGTAATGTGCTGTGATTTGGGCGGAGCTCTTGCGCTCGCCGATTTCCGGTCCAAAATCCACCCACAGTTTGAGGGCGGGCTTGCGGGCTTCCGGGTAGGGTTCGGCCCGCACGACCCTGCCCGCCCGGATGTCAACCTTCTCAAACTCGCCGTAACCAATCTCAGCCACATTAAGCTCCCAACTCACGGCTGCGGTCCGCCGCTGCCCTTACCGCCCGGCCCATCAGACTGGCAAGTCCGGTGTTCTCATCCATGAGCGCTTCCAATGCCGCCGCGGTGGTTCCGCCGGGCGAGGTCACATCCACCCGCAGCTGGGCGGGGGCGCTGTCAGACAGCTGCGCCAGACGCCCGGCGCCGGCCACCGTCGATAATGCGAGTCGCATGGCCAGTTCAGGCGACAATCCTTCCTTTGTCCCCGCTTCAGCCAATGCCTCAATCAAGTGGAAAACATATGCCGGACCGGAGCCTGACACCGCGGTCACAGCATCCATCTGCGACTCGCTTTCGAGCAGAACAGTGTCGCCCGCAACCGACAGCAAGCGCTCTGCGAGCGCGACGTCATCGGCGGAAGACGCGCGGTTGCCGATCAGCGCCGAGATGCCGTGGCCGATTGCTGCCGGAGTGTTGGGCATAGTTCGCACTATGGGCGTGCCGTCGCCGAAAGCGCGCTCAAGAAACCCGATCCTGATTCCGGCGGCGATCGACAATACGATGGTGCCGCCGCCGCCAAGCGACTGCACCGCCGGTATCGCATCCGGCATGATCTGGGGCTTTACCGCCAGCACGCATACTGCTGGTGGGTTTTCGGCCGGCTCAGTGTTCAAGTGCACAGACAGAGATTGCAGCCAGGCAGACGGATTCGGTTCCAGCACTCTGACCGATGCAGCGGAAATGCCGCCGTCCAGCCAGCCTTTGAGCAGGGCTGAACCCATTTTGCCGCATCCCAGAAGCAGGATGCCCCGATCGTTCAGCATTGAGGATTGCACAGTTCGCTCCCGTATCGGCGATTTGCAGATTCAGCAGTGGCTGATCGGCTCAACAATTGCCGCATCGATGGCACTTTCCGCCCGCTTTACGCCGAGTGTGACCATTTGGAAGGCTGGGTAAAAGACTTCGCACTGCGAAATGCTGTTGTTCATAAGGCTTTCCAGCTGCTCCACCGTCAATTCGGCATCGCCGGCCAGCGTGTGGCTGAGGGAATATACAATCATCTCTTCGTCAAGGTGCAGGGTAAAGGATCCGCCGGGGAAGCGCACATTTGCCCTGTTGATGGCATCCAGCAGCTGGCTTTCCGCGGACTCAGGCACATTCAGATCAAACCAGTTCCTGACAGTGAGCAATTGGTGGTTTTGGTGCCAGTCAAGCACAACCGTGTAGACCCGCCACATGCCGGTATATTCGATAACAAGCTGGTCGTCCTTCTCACGCGCGAATCGCCAGCCCATGGTTTCCGCGAACATTTCCGCCAGGTCGACCGGATGGCCGCATTCTTCGGCGAACCTGAATTCCTGCCGATCCATTGCCACTGCCCTTCGAGCGCCGCCTTGCGCAAGCATAACAACAACGGGCGGACTCCATTCCCACTTGTCGGGGAATCATGAGCCAGCCATACAAAATATGGTGGCACAATATTTTGCGTTGTAAAGGTGTTTTTTGCGGAATTTGCCCAAGATATTCCGCGCCGCGCCGGGAAACACCGGACCGGTGCCAACAGAGGAGGCGCCCGACGAAATATGCGTCGCTCGGACCAGTCACGGCCCGGAGCCGGTCAGCGGCGAGGCGGCGATTGCGGCCTGCAAGAGGCTGGCCCTCACGGAACGCGCCTCCCGGAACATTAAAGCGCTACGGCTGAACGTCCGCTTGTTCCACGTCTGCAGCGAGAGACGGATGCGGGCACACGTCATCCTCTGCATGCTCGCTGGACCATCGAGTGGAAAATGCGGGACAAGCTCGCACCGGTCCTGTTCGAGGATGGCGGACGCTCGACGACGTTTCGAAATTACCCAGATCCTTGTCGCGATCGGTCGGATTCCTGTGGCGGAAGTGGTCCGGGATACAACGCGCGGTGCGGCATCCGGCAGGCGCGCTGCGAAAGCGGCTGCCGTTGCAGCCCTTGCCGCCAGCCAGCACTTCGGCATTTGGCACAACGCTAGTCACTGCCCTCGGAACCCGGCAGCGCAACACTCTCAACGGTCCGCTGCTTTGAAGATCACCAATGTTTTTTGTTGCCCGCAGGAGCATTCAACAAATGGCAATTTCAAATCTCACTATCCGATCGCAACCGCAGCGCTTATGTGCAAAACCAACCGACGCGTGAAAAATCCGTCCTGAATCCAATGCTTGATGGACACTCACTCGACGCTGCAGAATCATGCCGGGAAGCTGCTGCGCTTCACCAACCGCCCGACTGGTGACCGTCAGCATTTGTCTGTTGAAGCTGCAATTTATCGCCTGATCGAACTGACTCTGGTGGCGAACATCCGTGGCAATGACACGACCTTTACCGAAATGTTCGGCATCGCGGACCACGCTTCGACGGTCCACAGCAACTGCCTTTTGCGGATGCACAGCGGAGCGCTGCTGGGTTGTTCGATTGTTCTCACTTCGTTGATCCGCGAGGCTCTGGAGGCCAGGCGGGTTCTGACTCTGCTCGACGACGATCTCCACCTGAGCACACCGTTGGAGCGCGCCGTCCAACAGGTGGTGCGCAAGCACTGTGGAGACCAGCGGATGTGGAGGATCGGCCTCGGCAAGCTGGGTTGGCAAACAGAAAGACTGCCCGCACAACACCTAGCTCGTGTCTGCCGGAAAACCCCGTTTTTGGCGATGGCGGACGACGGCTGTCAACAGATCCGGGTGCCGTGGGGCGGTGATTTTCCTGCTCCGGGATGTCCGCGCGCCTCGGATGGCGGGTTTCCCGCCTTCGGGGCCATGATTTTGCGTCCCCCGCCGGAAACAGCATACAGGAAGCCGTTCCCGCTCCGGGCGGGTGACGAATGAAGCGTTGTCCTGAAGGCGCCGTCAGGCGGCGCGGCAGAAGTCCGATGCGGTGGATGTTGAGTGCGGCCACCGAGAGAGCCGCCGCGCGGACCGTGTCCCGCGGCCGTCTGCGGGGCACAAAACGAATCAGACGCGCCGGTCAGGTCACCGCGGCCGGACTGCCTCGGCATGCCCGCATTGCGCCCGCCTGTGGACGGGCCTGTGGACGGGATGTGGAAAACCCGGAACAGGACCTCCGAAAACCGCCGGAAAAGGCCGAATCCGGGCTTGACTCAAAACATGGATGCTTGCCCTTCGCGATCCAGCGCGTGTGCGGCTCGAAGACCGGGAACACCTTCTCCCCGTGCGGGATCGTTTCGCCCTTGAGAAGACGGCGCTCCACCTGGCCAGTCTGACGCTTCGCATGCGCGATAAAGCTCTTGATCTTCCGGGTCTTCAGGTCAAGTCCCTAAAGTGCTGGACAATTTGGAGGGGCGCGCCTCTGTTTTCGGGCTGTTGAGCGGCCCGTTCGCCTATTCGTATTCCTCGTCCAGATCCTTCCTGACCTGCTTCAGCTGGCGCCGCTCGAAGCCGGTCACCGCGGTCGGGCGCCATTTCTCCGAAGCCCGGGTCATGGCCGCGAACATCAGCTTGAGAACCGCCTTTCCCCCCACGCGTTGGGGATCACCTTCATGCGGCGGCGCTACCCGCCGAACAGGCGCTCCAGCATGTTGGTGGTCCGGATCGCCTTGCGGTGCCGCACTGGCATCCGCAGATGCGCGATGCAGGCCTCGAAGTCATCCTGGAAGCAGGCCGCCGCGCTGGGAAACTCCTTCTCCCATTTCCGGACGAGATCGGCGACAAGATCCCGGGAGATGGCCCGGGCCGGCGCTTACGTATCGCTTGGAAATGGATTGCCGAATTCCGAGATCTATTCGATCTGGCTAAGGTTGCCCGGTCTTGAACGGCCATTCCTTGAAATTCATCAACACAAAGTCACACATGACAGGCCACAGCCAAGAGTGAATGAACCCGGGTTTGCGCATCTCTCATTTGAAACGGATGACATATACGCCGCGCTGCCCGCCACTATAGGTGCCGGCGGAGCACCGCTCGGAGAGGTTGCGGTTTTGGGTCGGATGGAAAGCCCCTCCTGGTTGTCTATATGCGTGACCCGGAGGGAAACATTCTCAAGCTCGAACAGCTTCAAAAACCGAAACGATGATATCCGCTTCGTCCCGAATCGCGTAGATCCGGATTTGCGAATGCCGCCTGATGGCGGTTAGGCCTCAAAGAGTTCGGCAGCGAGATCATCCAGCGTGCCGATATCCTGTCGTCGCAATGGGGAGGGGAGTCGGTGAAAAACGTCGAAAGTGTGATGCTGGGCGAACCCTACGGCTTGGCGGTGCAGTGCAAGGGCAAGGGTTCTGTGGGCAAAGTCCCCGCCGACTGGCCACTCGCTGGCAGCCAAGAATACGCCTAGCAATTCCTTGTCGCATCGAAAGGTATCGAAATACAGCTTGGCAAGTTCATAGTGGCGGTCGATCACGGCCGCATCACCCCAGTCAATAATCCCGGAAAGGCAACCACCTTTGACATATATATGGTTGTCCACGAGGTCGCTGTGAACGAAGACACGGTCGAAAGGGCGAAGACGGGCGAGATATCCGCGGATCCCGGGTATCAGGTGACGCGGAAGCGAACTCCGGCTGGCTGCCGCAACTATGTCGGCGACCGGCAATTCTGCCTGCGGCATATCCCAGATCGGTTGCAACGCGTGTACGCGACGGATCTGACGACCCAGATCAACAGCGAGTGCAGTCAACTGCGCGGTTGAAAGTGTTGCACGCCAGCATTGGACCCCAGGTATCCTTCCGGTGACCAGGTACGGCCATGGCATATCAGAATCACGGAAGATGCTTCCGGATGCCAGCAGCCGGGGCGCAGCAATCTTTGGATCGTGCGCGACAAGGTGGAGTGCCGAGCACTCTGCCATGTGGCTCTTACGCCACGGCGGAAAGTGGCCGAACAGCTTCACGACAATATCCCCGCAAAGAAACGTGGGGTAAGTTGCATTATTTCCAGCCATTATTCCCCGTTCTATCCCCGACAGGTCGTGTCGCTGCAGGATTCGGGAAATGTAAGGCCGCCAGAATCCGACATCAGCAATTCGCAACCGGTATTCATTGGTAGATCCAAATACGGGATGTTCAATCGCGGTCATGTATCGGAGGCTGCCAACTGAGGATCCATGGATGGTTCAATCTCGAAATCTGGCCCGGACTGCAACGAGCAAGCGACCATGGGAACCTCCCGGCCATCGTTGTGCCCTTTGCCTCGAGAACAAGGAAGAAACGAGTCGTTTGCACTCAATCACTGCTCTGCTCGGCGAGTCGTTCGGCAGTGATCCAGGTCATCATACTCGGCCCTAACCCAACATAAATAGTGCGCCGTGGAAAGGCGCGTCATCCTTGTGGGTGCGAATCCCACCCAACAGTTTTCGCTTCGGTTGGCAGCAGCCAAGGCAGCTTACGGAAGTAACAATGTAGGCTGAAGCACTCTGGTAGAAGGGCCGCCTTGGGCGGCTCAGCAAGGAGGAAAGCCGGAACGCGAGTGAACGCCGAGCAGGCCTCGAAACGGGTAATGCGGGAGTCGACCCTCCTGAGATTAGGGGAAGACCGATGGCGGTTCGGGAAGCAAGCGACAGAAGCACCGGGCCGTTCCCGCCGGAGCTGTGGCATCGGCATGTCTGCAAGATATAAAGACGCAGCAACACGGGAAGCCCTGTCGGTGGCAAGCACGTGCCAACTGAAAATCCGTGACGACCAGTCCGGGCCGTCAGGGTGGCGGAGAGACCCGTAGTACTGGGGACGCCGGGTAATGCCGGCTGTCGGGAGGCCGTCGAAACCGCTTGGGCATCCTCCCCGAAAGTGTGCAGTTTTCAGTTGCCATTAACAGGAAGGCCGCCGTCCAGCGGCCATGGCCCCCCTGCACCCACGACCCGTCCCGGTGGTCCGCGTGCGAGGTGCATGATTCCACTGGAGAGCCCGGTACGGGAAATCCCGCTCAGCCTGCCGACTCCCGGACCACCCTCACAGCACCTGCCTGGTGGGCGAAACGCGGTTTGGACGACACCGCTGGGGCCGCAGAACCGTCCCCCCCCCCCCACTCTACGGACAGGAAAACGGAATCTCAGGCGAAGTGCCGGAAACTGGAAGGTTCACGAGCCCCGGGACACGCCTGGGGAGCTTTTTCAGGCTCTTCAGCGTCACAATCACGGACAAGTCATTTGTGATGGCTTGACATAGAATTACATAATGTCTATACAGTCAGGATAAGCTCGAGAACATCATCATGCGGGAACCACTGCTCTATAAACGAACTACTGCTCAACAAAGGGAAACCAAAAATGACTGTGAAAATCAAAACACCAGTTGGGGAACACCAGCATGAATGGCAAGAATGCCAAGCAATTCGAGTGGGATGAGAACAAGCGATCTTCAACACTCGTGAAACACGGCATCGATTTTGACGATGCAACCAGAATCTTCGATGGGCGGCCAGTGTTGCATGCCCCGTCATATCATCCGGACGAAGAACGTTGGGTTGCCACAGGCAAGCTGAGCGGGCAGATGGTCTTGGTGGTCTATATATACCGAGGCGACAGGATCCGGATCATCACTGTCCGCCGGGCACGGAAAAATGAACAAAGAGAATATCACAAGAACCACCCTGGAGGATGCGATCCGCCGCAAGGGTGAGGGAAAGACGGACTGGGAGAGGCTGCGCCGCGAGGAGGCAGCCGGAATCGAACCCGAGAAGGACCCCGATGAGGGCGAAATTGACTGGTCGCGGGCTCAAGTCACCATGCCGCGTCCGAAACAGCCTATCTCGGTGCGCTTGGATGCCGATGTCATCGAGTTCTTCAAGTCACAGGGACGGGGCTACCAGACGCGGATCAACGCGGTTCTCCGCAGCTACATGAAGGCGCGCCAGGGATAGGCTGCCAGCCGGGCTTGGCCATCAGACCAGGGCAACAGACAGATGAACACAAATGAGGCACGTCCGATCTGGGGCACGGCGGCGAAGGTCACTCAGGATGATGCCCGTGACGGGAAGCGGGTTGATTCTCCCCGGGCAGGAG
The DNA here is from genome assembly GCA_965221935.1 of Paracoccaceae bacterium. Lineage (GTDB taxonomy): Bacteria > Pseudomonadota > Alphaproteobacteria > Rhodobacterales > Rhodobacteraceae > JAPOXR01. The sequence goes on along the minus strand of CBDCSZ010000078.1, from coordinate 171,354 downwards.
GCAGATACTTTGTCACCGGCACCGCAGAATCAGTGTTGGAGACATGCTGTGACCGGGCAAAGATCCGGCTCACGGACTGGCTTGTCGAGCAGCGCAGACTAGGGGACGACTGCCCGAACATCTCGCCGACGACTGTCAAGGATGCCAGACGAAGGCGGAACAAGACGGTGTCCGGGCGCGCCGACAGCATTCTCCGGTGTCTTGCGGTACAATCCGAGAAACTGGGATCAGAGATTTCATATTTCAATATGGTTCTCACACTTGCGCATGAGGATCCAAAGGCTGTTCGATTTCTTGAGTTGCTTGCTCATGGAGGGTGTGTCGACGGCGACGAGCTCCAGTTCCTTATGGACTATCTCGAAAGCCGTGGGTTAGTCAAAACGGGCACCGCTCCAAGTGACCGGAGTTACGTGTTGACCGTGGATGGCCATTCGAGGCTGGCTGAGCTGGACAATGTCCAGACGGCGTCGTCGAACGCCTTCGTCGCCATGTGGTTCGACGAGTCCATGAACGACGCGTACGAGAACGGAGTGAGGCTGGGGATCAAGGATGCGGGCTACGAGGCAGTTCGGATCGACCGGCAGGAGCAAAACAACAGGATCGACGACGAGATCATTGCAGAGATCCGCCGGTCGAGGTTCGTGGTGGCGGACTTCACACAGGGTGACAGCGGGTCGCGCGGCGGGGTCAACTACGAGGCAGGGTTCGCGCATGGCCTTGATTTTCCGGTGATCTTCAGCTGCAGAGAGGACTGCCTGAAGAAAGTCCACTTCGACACCAGACAATACAAACATATCGTGTGGACGGATCCCGGTGAACTGCGGACCGCGGTCCGGAATCGGATCCTGGCCACGGTTGGGGAGAATTCCGGCGCATCTTCCGGCTGACGAGGGTTTGGCAAAGGCAGTCGATTGGTGACGGGGGCTGGGCGTTCTCCACGCAGTCACCCGGAAACACCGAAAATGTCGTACCTTTTGACTTCAAACATCGGATGTTCTGGGTTGTTGATCGCGTATACTATTGTCAGCGGGGATCCCGCGCGCTGATCTTCCGCGCCGCAGAATCAGGCGCCGGGGCATACACTGGCCGTAGCTGGCCGAGGATATTTCTGTCGCCGGCCTGCCTAGCGGGGCGCGAACAGGCGCGCTAAGCGTGAAAAAGCACCGGCCAGACCCTGCTGGTGAGACGGAAGAAAGCGATAGGCCCCGGGGCCGACGCCCCATAAGCGTTAACTTGTTTTCTGTTCCTCTGTCTTCATTCCGATCGGGAAGTATCTTTCCATTTGCGGACGGCGTTTTCGCGGCGGCTCCGAGAGGCCACGGGATATCGCGGGCCAGTCCGCCAGGAGCTCGGGCAGGGGAATGCCGGGCTCGATCGTTCGGCGGACCTGGTTGAACATGAGCTTGAACTCACGCCACCTGCTGCCGACGCGGCCGGGCGGGGAGGTCGTATCCCCAGGGGGAAACGGCGCTCGCGTGGGCGATCAGCTTTTCGGCGAGCAGGGCGGTGAAGAGCTTGCCGTAAAGCCACGCCCTTGAACTCTCGCCGTCTCGCTTGGGAAGGTGCCCGAGCTGCGCGGCCGACTTGAAACGCTTGAACACCAGCTCCACCTGCCACCTCAGACGGTACCAGTCCAGAACCTCCTCCGGCGTGAAGCCGGCCTCGGGGAGGGTCGTGAACACGATCACATACTTGGCGAACTCCAGCGACTGCGGCTTGGGGACCGTGCCTTTTCTGGACGCCTTCCGGAGCAGCTTCCTGTGCGCGAGATCGATGGCCGCGTCCGACTTCCGGACCGCGCAGACCCGCCCGGGCGCCAAAGGGACGGAACCGCCGCCGGCCGCCGCCGGCCATGACGAGGCATGGCCGGGACGGTCCAGCCCGGCGACAGCGCCAAGCAGGTCGAAGCTCCCGCCGTCCGGACCGGCGAGGCGAAGGGAACCGGTGTTCACACGCACCAAGGCATGGCCGCCGGAGCGCGCGACATGCCCGATGCCGGCGGCGGTCGAATAGCCGCGGTCTCCGATCAGGCAGTCGCCGCGCTCCACCGGGAACTGCCGGAACGACTCGCCGGTCCCCGGACCCTCGGTCTCCGTCAGCCGGAAATGGTCGCAGACCAGGGAAGGCAGGCGCACGCTGTAGTGGAGCCGCCACAGCGAACCCGTCTTTCCCGGCTCCTTCACCGTCGTCGCGTCCACCAGGCGGACCTCGAACCCGCCGTCCGGGGAGCCGGACAGCGCGCCGCCCCGCTCCTCGAACAGCGCGCGGCACAGCGAATGAAGCCACGGACCGGCCTTGGCGAGGCGCTTCATCAGCGCCACCGACGACAGATCCGCAAGGCCGGCGCGGCGGGCCCGCACAGCGGTTTCACGCAGAGAGTGCCCGCAGCCAAGATGAAGCAGAAGCACACGGAGCAGATTTTCCGGCGACTTGTCCTTCCGCAGCCCCTTCAGCGCGCCCGACTCCGCCGCCAGCGCCTCCCAGCCGGGCGGAAGAAAACCCAGCAGCAGGTCCCAGTCCTCTTTCATGCCGCGCCGCTCCCCAAAACCATCGATGCGGCACAATAGCAGAGCGCCCGGTTATGCCAAACAAGTTAACGCTTATGGGCCGACGCCCCCGGATTGCGCGCTGATTCGGAGAACGGTCAAAGCGCGGCAGCGCGGCCCGGTCCGTCAGGACCGCGGCTTGACGGCCCGGCGACCCTGTGCACCGGGTGAACACGCCTCCGGGAAGATCCGCGCGGCAAAAATCCGCCCGCCGCCGGCTTTTTAGGCCGAAAACGACCCCACAGAAAGCCCGCACAGCGCGGTCCCGCCCCTTCCGCGCTTTAGGTTATGGAAAGCTCCCGCCGCTGTGCGCGCGTCCAGTAGCGTCTCCGGATGTGTCCCCGAGCCCTCTGAGAGCCGAACAGAGCCGCGATCGCCGCCAAGGGGGCAGAAGGCCCGAAATCCGCTGAAATGAAACATAACTGCCGTTTCCGGGCGTCCGAGAGGCCCCGGACCGGGCTCGGCCGTCCCCCGCCAGGCTCAGCACGCGTCCGCGTTCACCCGCATATATTCTTTGATGAAATGGTCCATGTCCTGCGCGATCGATGACAGAATGTAGCCCGCGTCTCCGCCGTGCGTTCCGGTGCTGCCGATGTGCCAAGTGCTGGCATAGCCGCGCTGGCCGTTGTCGTCCGTCACCCATTTTCTGAACTCGATGCCCATGCCGAACGCGCTGCCGGCGACATTCGCATTCACATACAGATACGAGGTCGCTTCGTCGTCGTAGAGGCGGACCGCGCGCAGACGGCTACGCGCCGCGGTTGTGACCGCGTCCCGCGTGAGGCCGATCTCACCTGCGGCATCAGACAGATGTTCCACGACCAGATCCGCCGGGCCGCAGCCGTTCCACAGCCGAAACCGGTCAAGCTGGTCCTCAGGGTCCGTCTGCGCATGGGAGAGGGACGCCGCCACCGCGGCGGCGAGGACAGGCGCGGCGGCACGGCGGATCAAACGGCCGCAGAGCCCGGCGGTCTCCGCCATCCTGTTCCTGATCTCCGGGTGAATCACAGCTCTCCTGTCTCACCACCGGGCGGCGGTCGCGGCGCTCCCGGGCCTGACCGCCTGTCTAGGCAGTGTATGCGCCCCGCCACCGTTTGGGCGGCCTCGCGCGCGCGGTGTGTTTAGCACACCAGCCAACGCAAGGTTTCGTAAAAAGCAGGTCTTGATTTTTCGCCGTTTTTTCAATGTGTTGCATAAGTTTTTTCGACCGGTGTGCACAAGGTAACGAATTGGTGTCTTTTGTGCACACCAGATTTCTGATATTTTTCAGCCATGACAAACCTTGTTCCCCACCGGCACCAGCCAGACCTGTTCGTCGCGGATATCACCGCCGCGCCCCTCAACGAAATGGCGGAACACATGGAATTCCCCTTCTTTGGCCTGCCGACACAGCCGTGCCGCGGCGCCCGTCGCTTATGTGACGAGCGCGGCAACTGCATCGAGTTCCGCCCAGGCCTTTCGGGTTTGCCGACTATCCAAGACCAAGACATTCTGATCAACTGCATGTCGGCGGAGATGTCCGAGATCCGCGCCGGACGACCGGTTCCGGAGCGCATACAGATGGATGTGTTGTGACCAAGACAAATCCATGCCGAAAATACGCCAAATTTGGAAAGAGCAAATCGTGCCCGCCGCCAATGACAACAAATCCAAAGACTTATCCGGGACCTCAATCTCAGCGAAGGATGCAGAAAGCCGTCGGGTAGGACACTGGCGCGCGCACCATAGGTCACGTTTCCAGCGTCCCCCCTAAAATTCCGGACTTCCGGTTTTCCCGGGTCCGGCTTCAAGCGTCAGGCACCCCCGCAGGAGTTCGTTACGGTGCCTTCCGCGACATCCGCCACGCTCAAGGCTGACCCAGCCATACCCGTGGCATCATCCCGCGTTTACGCCGCCCTTCGGCTCGACAGCGCCACCCCTTTCAACCGGGGTGGTATCCTCGGTCGGCGCCGGGCTCTGAGTCCCGGCATGACCTGCCGTCTTCGCCACCTGAGCCCAGAGGCCCTCGCTCCGGACGGGTTGTGTTATTCCGTCCATCACCGCTTAATCGGCCTCATCCGCCAGTCAGGAGGACTCCGCGTCCTTTCCCGTACTCCGGTTATGGACACGGTCCTTGACATTCGAGGGTCACAACATCCTGTCTGTCCTCCTCACCTTCCGGACTTTCACCACTGAACCCTCCGGGATTGCCGCCACCTGTACGCCGGGCGATCCGATGCGTGCATCTCAGTTCTTCCGCACCGGCACTGGCCATCGGGCAGAGCGGAGACCCTTGGCATCCTCCAATACCCCCGCAAGTCGGATTCCATGCGGGGAGCGTTTTTTCGACGCTTCATACGGACGTTCGCTTTCGCTACGGCCCTCCCGGTTGTTCGCCTCCCTGTCCGACCGGACCAGAGGGACATCGTCCTCCCAGCCCACAGAGGCTTTTACGTCCCCGCTTCCGGACGCCGGGTCACCCCGACACCCGTGGGGATATGACTACGACGCCAAACTGAGAATTGCGCCGGCGGGACTTCCACCCGCAAGTTCAGCAGCTAGTCTCGCTGCACCCGCCCAATCAGCTTCGGGCAAAGTGAGCACGAGTCTTTGGTATGACAGTGAAGCCCTGCCGGCCGCCGAATTCTATTGCAGCCTTCTTCCAAACAGCAGGGTCGAAGCAATTGAGTATTATCCCGAAGGCCAGGAAGCCGGCGAACCCGGCACGGTCCTGGAGGTGAGTTTTTTCTGGATGGGGCTCCGTTCAAGGCGCTCAACGGAGGACCCCATTACAAACTGAGCCCCGCGGTTTCCGTCACGGTCATGACGGACGGTCAGGAAGAAACCGACCGGCTGTGGAATGCTCTAGTCTCAGACGGGGGCAGCGAACTCCAGTGCGGCTGGCTAACGGACCGCTTTGGTCTGTCTTGGCAAATTTTTCCGAGCAGACTCGTTGAGTTGATGAAGGGGCCAGGGGCTGCCAAAGTTTGGGCCGCCATGACGGAGATGCAGAAATTCGACATGGCAAAGCTTGAAGAAGCGGCCGCGGCAGACTGAACCGGGAACGCCGCCCGTTTGTGTTCCTGTCACAGCTGACATGAAACTGACCTGACACAATGACAGGCGGATTGTCTGGACAATCCCCTGACAAATCCCGTTCCGCGATGCCGGCTATGGCAAGGACCGAATAGCAACCAACTTGAGCGGTGTCTCGACAAGTGCGGGGTCGGCTTCGAACATCCGCAATTTCGCGAGCGGCTGCCGGAAAGGGAAGTTTCCATGCGGAAGGCGCTGCCGACTCTGAGAAAGTTGGCATCGCTGAAGGACCCAAAAATGACCGTCGCGTTACGAGCCCAGAGTCAAACAGAAGCTCTGCATTGCCGGAAGAAAAATCCAAATGGCCTTAGCGATGAATGTCAGAAAATGCGCGGTTGTGACAGTCTTCTGAGAGGGAAACAGGATGACATTGACTTGCCATATGCAGATTGCGGGATTGACAGCGCTTTCCTCTTAAACGGTACGAGTTGGGAGATGGAGCATCCATGTTTGAAGTCAAGCCCGGATCCGGACTTTTTCGGCGGTTTTCGGTGATTCCGATCCGGGTTTTCCACATCCCTGTCCACAGGCGGTCGCCGTGCGGGCATGCCAAGGCAGGCCGGCCGCGGTGACGTGACCGGCGCATTTGATTCGTTTCGTGCCCTGCGGACCGCCGCGGGACGCGGCCCGCGCGGGCGTCAGCCGGCGGCGGCCCCGGTCCGGTCCTCCCACATGCGCCGGTCGCGGAGAAGGGCGTTCGCGGTCACGATCAGCTTGCGCATGACCGCGGTCACCGCGACTTTGTGGGGCTTTCCCCTTTCCTTGAGCCGGCCGCACATCTCCTTCATGTCGGGATTGAACAGGGTTGCCGACATCGCGGCCATGTAGAGGACGTCCCTCGGCCTCCTCCGTCCGCCGCTGACGCGGCGCCCGCCCTTCATGTTCCCGCTGTCGCGGGCGAAGGGCGCCACTCCGATCAGCGCCGCGGCCTGGCGGTTGCCGACCGCGCCGAGCTCGCCCATCCACGCGATCAGGGCCGCCGCCGTGACGGGACCGATGCCCGGAACCGAGGTCAGGATCCTGTGGCTCTCGGCATGCTCCTCCGCGCCGGCGATCAGCTCCCCGATCCGCCGGTCATACTCGCGGACGCCGGCGTCAAGCTCCGAGAGGATTTTCGGGACCGGCCCGTCCGGAGCCGGATCGCCGACCTCGTCGAATGCCGCCTTCAGTTCCGTGCGCTGGTCGACGAGCTTCTCCCGCAACACGAGCATGTCGCGGAGCCGGTCGACCGTCACGCCGGCCGGCGCCGCGGGCGCCATGTCCGGGAACGCGGCCCCGAAGGCGGCCAGCGCCCTGGCCCATCTTTAACATTTCTGCGTTGGATTTGAGGTCGATTTGACGGTGTTCGATTCGCAACTCATTGATTTATTGTGATTCGATGTTTCAGGAATCGTTTGTAGTGCCATGTTTTTTGAGTAATGCCTTGCAGCGGGGGACCCCTTCTGCCATAGCTGCCGCATGTTCATTCGACAGACCAAGACCGGCGCCGCCAGCGACGGCAGCGACCACATCACCTTCCGCCTGGTCGAGAACCGCCGCGAGGGGGACAGGATCCGTCAGCGCACCCTTCTCAATCTCGGGCGCCATTTTGCAATCGGGCGCGGGCACTGGCCGGACCTGTGCCGACGCATCTCGGATCATCTCACCGGACAGACCGCCCTCGGCCTCGCCGATCCCGATCCGGGGATCGAGGCCGAGGCCCGCAGAATCTCCGCCCTGCTGATTGGCCGCGGGAAAGACAGCGGCGGGGAAGGCGCGAAGCGGGACTGGCAGAGTGTTGATGTCAATTCCGCCAGCGACAGCGACGGGCGCTCGGTCGGTGTCGAGCATGCCGGGCTCGAGGCGCTGTCCGGTCTCGGCCTGCCGGCATTGTTCGACGGTCTCGGTTTCAACCGCCGCCAGCGCTGCTGCGCCCTGGCGGCCATTGTCGCGCGCATGGCCGCGCCGAACTCGGAGCGGGCGACCAACTTCTGGCTGCGCCGGCACAGCGCCCTCGGCGAGATGCTCGGGATCGATTTCGGCGCTCTGAGCGACATGGCGCTCTACCGCGCCTCGGATCTGCTCCTTGCCCATCAGGACAGCATCGAGGATCACCTCTTCGCCCGGGCCCGGTCCCTGTTCGACCTCAAGCCGACGATCGCGCTGTACGATCTCACCAACACGTTCTATGAAGGCCGGGCGCCAATCCAGCCCAAGGCGCGGCGCGGGCATTCGAAGGAACGGCGCAGCGACTGCCCGCTGCTTTCGCTTGGCCTGGTTCTCGATGCCAGCGGCTTTGTCCGGCGCAGCCGGGTGTTTGCCGGCAATGTCACCGAACACAGGACACTCACGCACATGCTCACCAGCCTCGGCGCTCCGGAAGGCGCGGTCGTCATCATGGACGGCGGCATCGCGACCGAGGACAACCTGCGGTGGCTGCGCGCCAGCGCCTATCGCTATCTCGTGGTCTCACGCACCACCAAGCGGGTCTTCGATTCCGACGAGGCCAGGGCAATCACGACCGCGTCATGCGACAAGGTCGCCATCCACAAGGAATCCGTCACCCGCGAGGAAGAGGACGGCACGGAATACAAGGAGTCCTGGCTGCGGTGCCTTTCCGAAGCCCGGGCGGAAAAGGAACGCGGCATCATCAATCGTTTCAGGACACGTCTCGAAGACGGCCTGAAGAAACTGCATGACGGCCTCTCCCGCCCCAGGACCCGCAAGAAGCTTGACGACATCCAGCGCCGGATCGGGCGGCTTGCAAAGGAAAACGCGCGGGTCGCCCGGCATTACGAGATCACCGTCACCCCCGACAGCGCCGGAACCAAGGCAACAGCCATCGCCTGGAACCTCAATCCCGCCGACAATTCCATGCTGACCCACCCCGGGGTCTACTGTCTGCGCAGCAACATCCTCGACTGGCCGGCAGAGACCATGTGGCAGACCTACGCGACCCTCACCGACGCCGAAGCCGTGTTCCGCTCGTTGAAATCCGAGCTCGGCCTGCGTCCGATCTTCCATCACAAACAGGGGCGCGCCGACGCTCACCTGTTCATCTCAGTCCTCGCCTATCAGGCAGTCCAGACACTGCGCAAACCCATGAAAGCGGCAAACATCCACGACAGCTGGACGACGGTGCGCCAGACGCTTGCGACACTGCAGCGCACGACAACCAGCTTCAGGCGCCGTGACGGCAGGACCCTGCATGTCCGCAAGACCGCATCCGCCTCCCCCGAACAGGCGGAGATCTACCGGGCGACGGGCCTCGCGCCGCCGCCCAGGAACCTCGCCAAGACCATCGTCTGAACCGATTCCGGCAATTCGTGGCGGCGGCCCGAAACGGCCGCCTCTCCGGATTGTAGTGCCATTCGGATTTTTTACCCGTTTGAAATCAACGCGTTACGCACTACAATGTTAAAGATGGGCTGGCGTCGACCCGGTCCGTCTTCGCCAGCTCGCCGCTGGCCCTGGCGAAGTCCCGGGACTGGCGGGGGTTGACCACGCAGACCGGGAAGCCGCGGTCATGCAGCGACTGGAAGAGGGCCCGGTGCATCCGTCCCGTGGCCTCCAGGACGACCCGCTCCGCCCCGCCGTCCCTGAGGATGCGGGCGACCTTGCGGAAGCCGTCCCTGTCGTTGGCGGCGGTGTCGTCCCTGCCGTTGAGATGGATGTTAAGTGTTTTCTTGCTGACGTCGATTCCGGCGGCTACGATGGTCATGGTCTCCCGCTCCTATCCTCGCGATGATTCGGTTCTTGAACCCAGGCATCCATTCAGGACCCGGGAGGCTGAAGGGAGGGCGGGCCGACCACGCTCCATCACGGATCCGATGATCCAAGGCCTGACCGGTCCGACCCGTCCTGCGGGGCCTGGCCCCGCACCGCCGCCGCCAGGCCCTGGCGGCGGCGGTCCCGACACAGGAATGAACCGGAGAGGCGGTGGCATGCAAGCGACGGGTTTTCCACAGGAATCCGCGCTCAACTTATCCACAGCCACCTTCTGCGTTCACTTCTGATTCTCTGAACATACGAGGCCTGAGAATCCAAGACGCCGAGGGGCTGCACGGCGCAGTTGGGAGGTGGCTGGTGACAATCCGGAAAGGACTCTCCTGCGCTGAAATCCGATTTCTTCGCCGTGAGCTGGAACTGCCGCAGGCTGCGCTTTCATTCCTGCAGTGAATTGCCGAACGGACAGTTATTCGCTGGCAGCACGACCGGAGTGACTGGAATTCCCACAACCCTGCGGCCAAGCGGATTCTGCGCCTGCCCAATCTCGATAAGGCGTTTGGCGACCACGGGGTATCCAGAACATTGGAGCAGACTGCCAATCTGGAGGATCTGCATTATCAAACCGGAGCGTTTTCGTATTCCGATGACAATGAGTGGCACGAAAGCCTGTCGGCATGAAAACGCCGACTGAAACCCCATTTGCAAGCGCATCGGAGCGGAAGCGGTCAGCGCGGGCAGTCCGGTGCGGACCAAGCAGACACTTACGCATGCGCTGGCAATTGCCTCGGGAGCATTGCCAGCGCTGCCAAAAAGTCAGTCGCGTGGCTTTGGGACGGCAGGTTTCGAAAATTGTGCCGTTTGCAGTTGCCCGTGCCGTCGTATTGATTGGAGAACGGCCCGCTGCCGCAAGCAATCGAATTCTTCCATTGGCAGCACAGAAAGGGGCCAAACAGCCCGCGGCTGCCGCGTCCCGCCAAGGCCGATAGGTCACTCGGCCGGCTTTGCCTTCTTGGCTCTCGACCGCGGGCGCGGTTTGGCGGCCGCCTGTTCAAGTTTCTCGATCCGCTGGCGAAGCTCCTCATTTTCTTCCCTGGCCTTCTGCGCCATCAGACGGGCGGCTTCAAATTCATCCCGGGTCACCAGGTTCTGATCTGCGACCCAGCGGTCAAACCAGCTGCTCATAACAGTTTCAAACTCTTCCCGGGCTCCTTGCGCGACGCCCATTGCATTGGTCATGAGCTGCGACAGATCTTCAAACAGCTTTCCCTTGGTTTGCATGGCTGGCCTCGTTTCTTTCTGTCCCACGCAATATATGGTAGCGAACGCCCGCAATCCAAGTGACGCAGCCGGGAGTGACGGCAATCAGCAATGATGTTTGCGGTTTTTCTCCCTGCATTTGACCCCGAGCTGATTTCGTTTGAGGTTGCCGGTTTTCCGTTCGCGCTTCGGTGGTATGCCCTTTCCTACGTCGCCGGCTTCCTGGTCGCATGGGTCTGGTTCATTGCGATGATGAAACGCCGCGATCTGTGGCCGGGGGAGCCGCCTATGGACAAAGAAAGCGCCGACCGGCTGCTGACTTGGGTCATCATCGGCGCAGTTCTCGGCGGACGGATCGGTTATGTCCTTTTCTACCAACCGCAGCACTACCTGCAGAACCCCTTGGAGATTTTCGCGGTTTGGCAGGGTGGCATGTCTTTCCACGGCGGGTTCACGGGTCTCGTTTTGGCCACAATTGCATACTGCAGGATTAACGATGCGCCCGTTGTCAGCGTTGGCGATGCCGTTGCTGTTTCCGCAACGCCGGGTTTGGTGTTCGGCCGCGCGGCAAATTTCATCAACGGAGAGCTGTGGGGCGAACCGTCGCGGCTGCCATGGGCGGTTGTCTATCCGGATGGCCCGGCTGCCTATTGCCCGCTTGACTGGGTTGGTGTCTGTTCGCGTCACCCGTCCCAGCTTTACGAGGCCATTCTCGAAGGCGCGCTGTTGTGCGGCTTGCTCGCCTGGCTGGCGTACAGAAGGAACTGGTTCCGCGTTCCGGGGCAGACTTTTGGACTGTTTTTTGCCGGCTATGGCGCGGCGCGGATTTTCGCCGAACTGTTCCGCGTTCCGGATGCACAGCTGATGACGGCGGACAATCCTGCAGGCTACGCAGTCAGGCTGGGCAGCTTCGGTCTCACCATGGGACAGGCACTCTCCATTCCTATGATCCTCATTGGCATAACGGTGATCATTTGGGCCCGGCGGCGTGCGCGATGACACTGAAAGACAGGCTCAAGCAGCGGATTCGCGCAGATGGACCAATGCCGGTATCCGAATTCATGGAAGCCTGCCTGTTCGATCCCGGACACGGATACTACAATAGGCCGGACGCGATCGGCGCCAAGGGCGCATTCACAACCGCTCCTGAGATTTCGCAGATGTTCGGCGAGATCATTGGCGTTTTTTTCGCAAAGTGCTGGATCGACCAGGGCCGCCCGAACCCGTTTGCCATGGCTGAACTTGGACCGGGCCGCGGCACACTGATGGCGGACATCATGCGCGCGGCGGGAAACACCGGCGGGTTTGGCGATGCCGCACAAATCGTCCTCGTCGAACGCAGCCGCCGGCTGCGGTCACAGCAGCGGGCGACACTTTCACGCCACAATCCGGTCTGGGCCGATGATGTGTTTTCGATTCCCGGCCTGCCGCTCATGTTGGTCGCGAACGAGTTTTTTGATGCGCTGCCGATCCGGCAATTCCGCCGCCACAGGGCAGGCTGGAAGGAAATAGAAGTGGCGGTTGGTTTGACCGGCCTTGAGTTTCACGAGGCAGAATCCGCAGAGCGGCGGGATATGCACATCCGGTTCAATCACTCGGAGATCGGCGACATCGTCGAGCTGCGCTCAGCTGCCGACCCAATTGTCAGTCAGATCTCCAAACATGTCGGAAGGTTCGGCGGCGCCGCGCTTGTTATAGACTATGGCGGCGTGCAGTCGCGTGGAAACACCCTGCAGGCCGTCAAGGACCACAAATTCGCGCATCCTCTGGACGATCCGGGCGAAGCCGATATATCGGCGCATGTCGATTTTGGCGCATTGCGGGGGAAGGCCGCCGGTATCTCCGTCACCGAATTGCTGCCACAGGGTGTCTGGCTCGAACGCATGGGGCTGACGGAACGGGCCCAGACACTTGCCAAGTCGCTGCAAGGGGATGAACTTCGGCAGCACATCGAGGCCCACCGACGGCTGGCCCATCCGGAAATGATGAGCAATCTGTTCAAAGTCATGGCGCTGCACCCGCAGGCAACCCCAGCGCCGCCCGGATTTGCGCAATGACGGCTGAATTCACAGAATCCCGGCTGCTTCACGGGTTTCGCCACGGTTTCTTTTGCAGAACTGGCGGTTGTTCAACGGGCGTCTATGCCAGTTTGAACTGCGGCGAGAGGTCCAGCGATGACCGGGACAGCGTGCGCCGCAACCGCGGATTGGTCGCCGAACATCTTGGCGTTGACCCGGCGGGCCTGGTCTCCGGCCGTCAGACTCACTCCGCGCGCGTTGCTGTGATCACAGACGCGCTGCCAGAACAGACTCCCCTCACTGACGGACTTGTGTCGCGCACAACCGGTGTCGCCCTGGCTGTTCTGTCTGCGGACTGCATGCCGATTCTGTTTGCCGACAGCGCGGCGGGAGTGGTTGGCGCGGCGCACGCGGGATGGCGAGGCGCGCTTGCAGGTGTCATTGAAGAAACCGTGGCCGCGATGGTGCGTCTGGGAAGCCAGCGCGGGCAGATCCAGGCTGCGGTCGGACCGGCGATCAGCCGCGAAAATTACGAGGTTGGGCCAGAATTCAAGGAAGAATTTCTCGACAAAGACCCATCGAGCGAGAGTTTTTTCGCCTGCGACACCGAAGGACGGCTGGTGTTTGACCTGCCCCGATACGGCCTCAATCTACTTGACCGCGCCCGCATCCGCGAGGCGCATTGGATCGGCCACTGCACTTATGCGGATTCCGCGCGTTACTTTTCCTACCGGCGCAGCCGCCACAATTCAGAAACCGGAACCGGCCTTTTGATTTCGGCGATCGCTGCGTAGCGGAAGTCCCTTCAGTCAATTCCACTTCCGAATTTGCGGCAGGTCGCGCACGGCCCTGCTAAGCAATTACCTGCGAATACCACGGCTGGACGGCCCGCGTTTCGCCCGGCACAGCCATGCCCTTCCGCTTTTGGCGACGGATAAAAATGTTCCAGAAATGCATCAAGAATGCTAGGATTGGATTGCTACATGTAATAGTGCATCACATATATGCTATTTGCATTACATGTGCCCATAGGTGAATTGAAGTGGAGCATTTTGAGATCATTCACACCTTGTCGCGCATGGCGCTGAGCGGTGATGAAGGAAGGGTCGTGCATCAGATCGGCCGCCTTCGAAATGCATTGAAACGGAGCGACGCCGACCAGGCAGTGAGGCTGGACGAGCTGTTGGCGGGGCGGCAGCAGCAAGAGGAGGCTGTCCCGTCTGCGCTTGAGGAAATGCCGGCGCGCCGCTCCAGTCTTCGGCTGACCGGTGAATCGCTCTACCGTTCAACTCCGGCTCCGATTGACCGGAAAACTGGAGTGCCGCTGGCGCGTTTTGTTTTTCCTGAAGAACGCGGCCATGCCGTTCCGATTCTGGACCCTGAACTGGAGGAGGCGGTCTCTGACCAGCTGAAGGAATGGGACAGGGTTGCTGAATTGGCGCGGATAGGCGTGCGGCCCAACATGCGCTGCCTGATTTACGGCGCGCCCGGGGTTGGCAAAACACTTTTGGCGCGGTTCATTGGCCGTCAGCTTCGCATGCCGGTCGTCGAGGCGCGCCTCGACGGTTTGATTTCGCCGTTCCCCGGAACCACTGCACGCAATATCGGCGCGTTGTTCGACTTTGCCAATCATTTCCGGTGTGTGCTCTTTCTTGACGAGTTTGACGCCATGGCCCGGGCGCGCGATGACAGCCAGGAAGTCGGAGAAAATAGGCGCCTCGCCAACACGCTTGTCCAATGTCTCGATGCAAGAGGCGTCCAAGGATTCACGCTGGCCGCCACCAACCACGATCACCTGCTGGATCCTGCGGTCTGGCGGCGCTTCGAATCGCGTGTCCATATTCCGAAACCCGGGGCTGAGACCCGGCTTGCTCTGCTCCGGCGCGCGCTGACCCCGATCAAGCTTTCAGACGGCGGAATGCGCATGCTGGTCTGGTTGACAGAAGGCATGAGCGGGGCGGACATTGAAACCCTGATCGCCGGGGCAAAGCGATATCTGGCGCTGCACGGCGGTGCCGGCCGAAGAGCAGGCGGCATCGAAAGACCGGGCCGGGAGGCCTGGCTCGCGGCCCTGCGCCGCCAGGCGATCTTGAATGGCCGGCTGTTCAAGGGGAGCCGGCACGGTTTTCTGCTGCGCCCCGACAGGTCTTTGCTTGATGCGCTGATTGAAGACGCCGAACTTTCGCAAGCCGAGGCCGCTTCTATTCTCGGAATCTCCCAAAGCACGGTTTCAAGGCGGTTAAGAGCCGACGTAAAGGGGCAGGCTGACCGCGCGGCGGTGTCCGAAGTTTAACCACTTCATCGGCTGCCTCCGCGCACAGGCCGACAGATTGAAACACAGCGGCGGCAAACACAAAGAGCTGAAATTGGCGCAGGTTGACTATCAACGCTTGCAACCGTTATGGCACCGCCTGTTATCTCTGAAAAACAGGGCCATTCGATGACCGGTCCCGGGCGCCAAAGACGTGTTTTCTCCGGAATTCAGCCGAGCGGAAATTTGACGCTTGGCAACTATCTCGGGGCGCTGAAGCGATTTGTTGAGATGCAGAACACCGGCTTTGAAACGGTCTACTGTCTTGTTGATATGCACGCGATAACCGCCTGGCAGAATCCGACCGAGCTTGTGACCGCGACGCGTGAGGCGGCCGCCGCATTTATGGCATCCGGCATCGACCCGCAGCAATCCATTCTGTTCAATCAGTCGCAGGTTCCGGCGCATGCCGAATTGGCGTGGATATTCAATTGCGTCGCCCGCATGGGCTGGCTTGGACGCATGACGCAGTTCAAGGACAAAGCGGGCAAGAACCGCGAGAACGCCTCGGTCGGCTTGTTCGCCTATCCAACACTGATGGCGGCGGATATCCTCGTTTATCATGCGACCCATGTGCCGGTGGGCGAAGACCAAAAGCAGCACCTTGAGTTGACCCGCGACATCGCGGTCAAATTCAACAACGATTTCGGCGTGGACTTCTTTCCTGTCATTGAACCGGTCATCGAAGGCACCGCGACGCGGGTGATGAGCCTTCGCGACGGCACCAAAAAAATGTCGAAATCCGACGCCTCCGATATGAGCCGGATCAATCTCACTGACGATGCGGACCTGATCGAAAAGAAGCTGAAACGGGCGCGAACCGACCCGGAGCCGATCTCTGAGACTCTCGATGGGCTGGACCACAGGCCGGAAGCCCGAAATCTTATCAATATTTTTGCCGCATTGGCGGAACGACGGCCGGAAGACGTGGTGGCTGAATTTGCCGGCGGCCAGTTTGCCGCATTCAAGGCGGCGCTGGTTGACCTCGCGGTGGACAGAATTGCGCCGGTGACAGCTGAAATGAACAGGCTTATGAAGGATCCGGCGGAAATCGACAGGATCTTGGGCTATGGGGCCGAAAAAGCCTGCGGGATTGCCGAACCGATATTGAAGCAAACATATGAAATCGTTGGCTTTATCAGGTCTCGCGAACTGCCTGGACCCGGCGGGAGGCACTGATCATGGCAACCGGCAAAAACATCCGGACCTATTTCCAGGGCAAGTGGCATGATGGAGACGTGTACATCATGCGGGCGGCCGATCACGGGGCATGGCTTGGCTCAACCGTGTTCGACGGCGCCCGTTACGCCCATGGTCTGACACCTGATCTGGTGCCGCATTGCGAACGGCTGAACGACTCCGCCCGTAAGATGTCCATCACGCCCACTCACAGCACTGAAGACATCGCCAGAATCGCCATAGAAGGGCTGCGGCCATACCCGAAAGACACGGCGGTTTACATCCGGCCCATGTATTGGGCGCTGCACGGGGGGCACTTGGCAGTGCTGCCAAAACCGGGAGCGACAGAGTTCTGTATCTGTCTTGAAGAACTGCCGATGCCCGACCAAGACAGGTCGGTGTCGCTCACGACGACCCGGTTTGAGCGTCCGGTTCTTGCCTCGTCAATTGTCAATGCCAAGACAGGGTGCCTGTACCCCAACAACGCGCGCATGCTGGCCGAAGCGAACGAAAAAGGATTCGACAACGCCCTGGTTGCGGACGCGCTCGGCAATGTCGCCGAGACCGCGACGTCAAACGTGTTCATGACCCGCAACGGTGAAGTGCTGACCCCGGTCGCCAACGGCACTTTCCTGGCCGGCATAACCCGCGCCAGAATCATCAAGCTGTTGCGCACCGCCAGACACGGTGTGCGTGAGACGGTGCTGACTTTCGATGATTTCCGGGAGGCTGAAGAGGTGTTCCTGACCGGCAACATGGCCAAGGTCACGACAGTTGCGCGCTTCGAAGACACGCACTACCAGCCAGGACCGGTCGCCAAAGAAGCGCGCCGGTTGTATTGGGAGTGGGCCGGCGCCGAAGCTGCCTGAGCCAGGGTTTTCAGGATCCGGTTTCGGTCCCGCTGAGTCTGTTTTCGAAGCTGCTGAAGAATTTTTCCGCGAATTTCTTCGCGGCTCCTGACACCAGTCTCGAACCGATCTGCGCCAGTTTGCCGCCCACCCTGGCGCTGACCGCGTAGGCCAGCTCCGTGCCGCCATCGGCATCCGCAAGAGATACCTTCGCCGTGCCTTTCGCAAAGCCGGCGGCGCCGCCCTTGCCTTCACCGGAAATCGTATAGCTTTCCAATTCCACCACGTCCGAGAGTTCGACCCTGCCGCGAAACGTCGCTTTGACCGGGCCGACTTTCTGGGTCACTGTCGCTTCAAATCCGCCGTCCTCGGTGCGGGAGAATTCGCTGCAGCCGGGAATGCAGGCGCGCAGCACCTCCGGGTCGTTCAACGCCGCCCAGACCGTCCCGCGGTCCGCTATGATCAGGGCCGTTCCGCTTTGCTCCATGAGTGGCTCCCCTTCGGCCTGCCTCGTTTCCCGCGGGCAATTTCGCCCGAAGGCTGCAATATCCGCTGCCGCGGCGGCTTGGCAATAATCCGGGTTATTATCGGCGGGATTTCGCTTAAAATGGCTTTCAGCGCCGATGGCGACGGGAAAATCGGACACGGAAGATATGCCTGCTTCAGATATGCGACAGGGTAACAATGACAGGACCGCGGCTATTGGCGTGATCCGGCAACTGCTCGGTGAGCGGCTTCAGACCGGTCAGTCCATACGCGAACAGCATTCGCATTCAACAACCATCATCGAGCCGCAGCTTCCAGACGCAGTCGCGTTTCCAAAGAGCGCCGGCGAGGTTGCGGACATCGTTACAACCTGCGCCAGTTACCGGGTTCCGGTGATCGGATTCGGAACCGGCACCTCGCTCGAAGGCCATGTCAATGCGCCGCTTGGCGGCGTTTCCATCGATTTCAGCGAGATGAACCGGGTTGTCACCGTCAATCCGCAAGATCTGGACTGTGTCGTGGAGCCGGGAATCACGCGCAAGACCCTGAATGCAGAGCTTCGTGACACCGGGCTGTTCTTTGCGATCGACCCCGGCGCCGACGCCAGCATAGGCGGCATGGCGGCAACCCGCGCCTCGGGAACGAACGCGGTCCGGTACGGCACGATGCGGGACAATGTGCTGGCATTGAAGGCGGTGATGCCTGACGGCAGCATCATTTCGACCGGCCAGCGCGCCAGAAAAAGCGCTGCCGGCTACGATCTCACCCGTCTGCTTATCGGGTCTGAGGGCACTTTGGGTCTGATCACCGAGTTGACGCTCCGCCTGCACGGAATTCCGGAAGCGATTTCCTCCGCAAGCTGCAGTTTTCCGACAATCAATGACGCGTGCCTGGCTGTGATTGACACCATTCAGTTCGGCATACCGGTCGCGCGCATAGAGCTGCTCGACCGGCTCACGGTCCAAGCAGTCTGCGCCTATTCCGGGCTGTCGCTCCCCGAAACACCGTTGTTACTGCTGGAGTTTCACGGCAGCGAAACCGGCGTTGCCGAACAGGCGACGGCGTGCGGCGAGATCTTTGCCGACCGTGGCGGCGCTGAATTCGCCTGGTCGGCGAATCCCGAGGAACGCAACAAACTCTGGCAGGCCCGGCACGACGCTTACTGGGCGACGCTTCAGCTCAAGAGAGGGGCGACATGTATCACCACAGATGTCTGTGTTCCGATTTCATCGCTCGCGGAATGCGTGGTCACCGCCCAGGAAAAGGCGGAATCTTACGGGCTGTTTGCCCCAATCGTCGGCCACGCCGGCGACGGAAATTTTCATATGACACTGCTCATTGAACCGGATGACGCTGCGGCGGCGGCAAATGCCGGCGAATTTGTTGGGTGGCTTGCCGAATGCGCCATTCGAATGGCCGGCACCTGCACAGGCGAACACGGCATCGGCCAAGGGAAAATGGAGTATCTTGAAAAGGAGCTGGGTCATGCCACGGATTGGATGGCCCGCATCAAACAGGCGTTTGACCCCCTCGACATCATGAATCCGGGGAAGATCATCACCGCCGTGCCTTAAAGAATGAAAGTTCGCACTCTTTTTCAGGCGGAGTGTATGATGGAAAGCTGCAGGGCGGGACAGGAAGGCGGCAGAACTGACGGTCTGCTGAACGAAAACGCGAAGGGGGACAACGATGCGGAAGTTCTTGGTGATCCTCGACCACAGCAATGAGTGCGCGAACGCCATGCGGTTTGCCGCGATGCGCGCTGCCAAGACGAACGGCGGCGTCACCATTCTGTCTGTGATTCCGCCCGAGCAGTTTCAGCACTGGATCGGCGTCAAGGACATCATGCGTGAGGAGGCGCGTGAACGCATTCGGATTCACTTCGACACATTCGCCGAGGCAATGAGCAAGAGCTACGGCGTGGCACCGGAACTGGCGATCCGGGAAGGTCCCGCCGTTCAGGAGATTCTTGCCCACATCAGCGACGACCCCGAAATCGGCATACTTGTTCTGGCGGCGGGAACGTCCCGCGACGGGCCGGGCCCATTGGTGTCAAGCCTGAGCCGTTTGTCGGGCACACTTCCAATTCCGATCACCATCGTGCCTGGAAAGCTCGGCCGAAAGGAGCTCGAGGCCGTCACCTGATCCCCGCCTGACCGACCGCGGCGTTCGACGAATGTGAGCGCTGCGGACCGGCGGCGCGGCGCCTCATCGGCACATGTTTCCGTTGCTCTCAATTGCAGAGGACAGGCCAGTAATTCTAATTTTGGATTTTTGAGTTTTTAACGTGTTGTATCACAACGGTTTTTTGCCCCGGTGAGATTTTTTCCGCCGCGGGCGAATCACCGGCCGCTGACGCCGCTCCGGCCGCCGGCTCCTGGGGAAAAGGCGCGGAGAAGACCTTTAAGTTGTTGTTTTTGCTTACATTTGTACAAATTTTCGATATGTGCATAATGCGGCGCCATGTCCCCGCTGGCCGGATACATCGCCGACATGCGCGAACTCTGCGCGTCCGCCCCGGACCGCAGGACCGGCGCCAACGCCCGCCTGGAGATGGCCGACATCGGCATGGCGGCCTTCGCCGTCTTCTTCCTGCAGTGCCCGTCCTTCCTGGCGGCGCAGGCGCAGCTCCAGTCCCGCCAGGGCCGGTCCAACGCCCGGACCCTGTTCGGCATTGACCGGCTGCCGACCGACAACCACATCCGCAGCGTGCTCGACGGCGCGCCGCCGGAGCGCTTCGATTCCATCTTCAGGTGAAGTCATAAAAGTGCTGGATAATTTGGGAGGGGCGTGTTTCCGTTGAGTTGAAGAAAACCAAGCCGGCTAAGCGGAACTTCACGTCGGGATTTGACAGGTTTTCTCCGCGCGGGCAAGGCCACCGTGTTGTTTTCGTTTGATTTTTTGGAGAGCCGACCGGGCCGGAGGGGGTTTTCAGCCTGCCATGGCACTGGCAACATTTCCGGGCGGTTTGATCTCCAGAAGCTCAAAGGCCCTTTTCTGGAGCGCGGTCGGCCGCGCGGCCATGCGGAACGCGCTGCCGGGCCTTCCGGGGAGCGACACGTCGTTCAGCGTCAGCGTTCCGAGATCGGCCATGAGCGTTGCGAAGCTGTGGACCGGCAGGCCGTCGGGGGTCTGTTTCGAAGCCGCCTTGGCCTTGGCGCTTTCGGAGACCTCCGCCTTTTCAACCGGGGTGGACCGCCCGGCGCGCGCGGCTTCGCGGTCATCGTCCTCGAACAGGATGGGTGCGAGTTTCTCACGCATGCTCCGCTCCACATGCCAGGCGAGCATGCAGAGGAACACATGCGCCCTCACCCGCCTCTCATTGTAAACATGGAACGGCCGGACCCTCAGCCCTGACGTCTTCATGGTCCGGAAGGCGCGCTCGACAAGCGCGAGGCTCTTATAGGCCGCCACCGCCGCCCCGCTTCCGACCGCCTCCTTTCCGAGGCTGGTGCGCACCACATAGATTCCGTCAAGAGCCGCCTCCGCCGCGGTTTTCGCCGCGTCGCGGCTCCAGTCCATTCCGCCGTCGCGGATCTCAATATTGAAGTGTTTTTCGACCTTTTTTCTGTTGCCCCTGCGCCCCAGGGCCTTCGCCGTCATCTCCCGGTTCTTCGGGCCCGGCCGGCGGCGGGCCGCCGCGGCGGCGATCTCAGCCAGCGTCTGTTCCGTCGCTCTGAGCAGATCCTCCCGCTTCCGGGCCCTTTCCTCCCGCAGGCGGGGATTGAGGCAGACCAGCAGCCGCTCGCCGGGAAAGTCCGGGGACACGGTCTCGGCGACCTGATCCTCGGCGAGCCCCGCCGGATCCAGCGCCGCCGGCGCGTTCTTCCCCCTCTTGGCGAGCTTCCGGATGTCGGCGCTCCTGAGCGCCGATATCCAGTCGAGGCCGAGAGGAATCAGATCCTCCCTGATGCGGGCCGATGTGATCATGCCGCGGTCGCCGACAAGGGCCAGATTCTCAACCCGGAAGCGGCGGAGCAGCTTCTCCGCCTGGCCTCTGACGGTGTCCGGGTCGGCGGTGTTTCCGCTGAACACCTCGACCGCCACAGGGGTTCCGTCCCCCGAGCAGACAAGGCCGTATGTGATCTGCATTTTGCCTTTCTTTCCGTCGCGGCTGTGGCCGAAGGCCGCCAGCGGGCATTTCCTTCCCTCGACCCAGCTTGAGCTCACGTCGTAGAGCGCCAGGGTTCCGCCCCGGAGATGCCGGTTCGCCAGGCTCTTCTCGATCCAGGGCTGGCGCTCAAGCAGCCAGTCCAGCATGTCCAGCATCTCGTTTCCGGTGACGCGCCCGAGGCCGAGCTGCTCCCCGAGGCTGGTGGAGGCGGTCTCCGGGTCAAGGGCCCTGGCTGTGGCGAGCTTCGAGGCCGGGTCGATGATGCGGGCCGCGGCCGCCGCCATCGCGAGGCCGCGCATCCGGCTTTTCCTCCGCCCGAGGATCCTCTCGAACCCGAGGCTCCGCATGGTCCCGAGCGCCGCCGCCGCGTGGCCGTGCGGCAGCGCCCTGTCGATGCGGACCAGATCATCGAGGCTCCTGACGAAGACGCCGCCCCGCAGCATGGCGTCGATCCCCTCGGTGATGTGCGGCGGAACCTTCGAGAGGTTGGCGAGGGTCTCGCGGCGGATTCTCTTCCCCTCGCGCCAGGCGCGGCGCAGCAGAACCGCGGGGGGCGACTTCCGGTTGGGGATGATGTCGACGCTTATGGCCATAACGGGCGCTCCTATACATGGCAACACACCACATATAGCATTCTATTGTTGATAAGCAAGAATAAATTGAACAAAATACCAATTTACATGGCAACAAAACAGTCAGACGGAATCGGCCGGTGCGGAGAGAAAGCTCCACGTTTTCAACGTCTTAAAAGGAGTGAGGAGGGCTGCGGCGGAATGAAGATCGGGCTAAGCGCTGGCTCCAACGGAAGGACACACCCCATGGAGAAGAGATTACCCGGATCGATGCGCACGCGCGAGACCCTTTCGGAATTGATCGAGGGCCGTTTGTCGGCGCCGGACGCCCGCAGCGAGCTGGTGCGTCTGGCGACGCGTCTGATCATCGAGGAGACGCTGGAGGCGGAGAGCCGCGACGCTCTTGGCCGGGATTACTACGAGCGCGGCGGCGATCCCCGCCGCGGCTATCGCAACGGCAACCGCACCGGGCGGATGAAGACCGCCGAAGGGGCGGTGGAATACACGGCTCCGCAGATCGCGGGCGGCGACGAGCCGTTCAGCTCGGAGATCCGTCCGCGGCTGAAGGGCCGGAGCGAGGCGCTGGAGGATCTTGCGGTGGAGATGCTGGCTCGCGGCCTCAGCGTGCGCGACATCGAGGACGCGTTCCGCAATGACGACGGCTCGCTTCTTCTCTCCCGCACCGCGGTCTCGGAAATCGGTGAGCGGCTGTGGCAGGACTATCAGGAGTTCGCCGTCCGCGATCTTGGCGGCTATGACATCGCCTACCTGTTCGTCGACGGCATCGCGGAGCGGATCCGCCCGGGCCAGCGGCGCGAGCCGGTCCTGGCCGCCTGGGGCATGACCCGCGAAGGAAGAAAGGTTCTTCTCCATCTCATGTCGGGCTCGAAGGAGGACTATGAGACGGTTTCCGCCTTCTTCCAGGACATGCGGGGCCGCGGCCTCGGCGATCCTCTGCTGGCGGTCTGCGACGGCGCGCCCGGCATCATCAAGGCGATCGAGACCTGCTTTCCGCGTTCGGAGCGCCAGCGCTGCCTGTTCCACCGCATGAGCAATCTCGCGGCCAAGGTCTCCAGGGAGGACGCATGGCCCGAGTTCCGCGAACAGGCCCGCGCCGCGTATCAGGCGCCGTCACGGGCCATTGCCCGCGGTCTCGCCGCCGACCTGGCCCGGAAATGGGAGAACGAGTTCCCGACCGCGGTGGCCTGCTTCCAGGATGACTTCGAGGCCTGCATCGCGCATCTGCGGATGCCGGTGAGACACCGCAAGGCGATCCGCACCACCAACCTGCTGGAGCGGCTGTTCGGCGAGGAGCGGAGACGCCTGAAGGTGATCCCCAACGCGTGGGGGGAAAAGGCGGTTCTCAAGCTGATGTTCGCGGCCATGACCCGGGCTTCGGAGAAATGGCGCCCGATCGCGGTGACCGGCTTCGAGCGGCGCCAGCTGGAGCAGGTCAGGAAGGATCTGGACGAGGAATACGAAAAGGCGAACGGGCCGCTCAACAGCCCGAAAACAGAGGCGCGCCTCTCCAAATTATCCAGCACTTTAGGGACTTGACCCATCTTCACCCGGATCGTCGACCGGCTGGACCGCCAGGGCGCCCTTGACCGGCTGCGCCGGCTTGACGGGCGGCTGCTGATCGCCCTTGACGGCACCGAGTATTTCACCTCCTGCAGCATCGGCTGCCGGAACTGCTCGCAGCGGAAACTGGCGGACGGGCGGACACAGAACTTCCACGCCGTGCTCGGCGCCGGCATCGTCGCCCCGGGAACCTCGCGCCTCCTGCCGCTGCCGCCGGAGTTCATCCGCCCGCAGGACGGGCAATGGCATTTCATTAGGCCGGCATGATTTTGACGCCGTTCTGTCCGCGGCGGCAGTCATCTGATTCCACGCTCTTTTTCCGTCCGCTCCTTTTTTCCGGCTTCCGGGGTTGACACGGCTACACCGCCGCTGCATGTTAGGCGCGAATCAGACTGTCCTGCCGGGAGCGCAGCCATGGACCCGCGAATCGAGGCCCTCAAGTCCACCACCTTTTTCGGCCGGCGTTTCACACGGCGCCAGATCGCCGACATCGCAGAGACCGTCGCGATGCTCCCGAACGACAGCCGCAACGAGCTGTCGAAGACCATCTGCGAGCACCTGGGCTGGACAACGCCGAAAGGTGAATACCGCGTCTCTGCGTGCCTGCGTGTTCTCGAGCGCCTTGAGGAGTGCGGGATCCTGACCCTGCCGGAGAAGCGCGGCACGGCCGCGAAACAGCCGCCCGGGCCGATTGTCCATGTGCGGGCGTCCGACCCGCAGCCGGAGATCGCCTGCGGTCTCGCGGCCCTGGAGCCCCTGGCCCTGGAGGAGGCGGCGTCGCCGGAGGACGCCGCCCTGTGGAAAGCGCTCGTGGACCGCTGTCATTATCTCGGCTGTCCGCGGCCCTTCGGCCCGCACATCCGCTGGTTCGTCCGCGACCGGAGCGGGCGGCCGCTGGCCGTTCTGCTGTTCGAGGCGGCGGCGCGGGAGCTGCCGGCGAGGGACGAATGGATCGGCTGGAGCGAGGCTGACCGCGGCCGCCGCCTGCACCTTGCGGTGTCGAACAGCCGTATGTGGACGCCCCCCTGAGCGCAACCGGGAATTTCAGAAACACAGGAAGCCTGCAGTCGGGCGCTGTCGTATGTCCGGCCTCTCAGATGCGGCGCTGTCGGCCGCGGGCCCGCATGGTGTTCGCGGACCGGATCCAAATCGCTTTCGCGGGCTCGAAGCCCTGCGGCTATTCCTGGTTCTTCCGGCCCCGTCTTTCCGACTCTTGCCCCTGCGCTGTCCTTCGCTCCCGGCGCACAGTCCGGGGGCCGCCGGATCACGCCCCGGAGGGCGCGGCGGCCGTCCCGAATTCTCTCCTTCCTCAGTTTCCTCTTTTTTCTTTCCAAGCAGCCGTCACGCCGCCCTTGGCCGCCAGACTTCGTTTTTCACCGAAAGCGCCCACACGGTCCGGGCCATCCTGTTCGCCAGGGCGACCGCGGCCACCTTGAACGGCTTCTCCTCAATCATCCTCCGCAGCCAGGGGTCCGCGATCTCCTCCCGGCCTCTCTGATGACGCAGCACGGCGACCGCCCCCTGAACCAGCAGGCTCCTGATGTCGCGCTGCCCCATCTTCGTGATCCGCCCGAGCCTCTGCCGGCCGGCGGTCGAATGCTGACGCGGGGTCAGGCCCGTCCAGGCGGCGAAGTCCCTGCCGCTGCGGAAGCTCCCCATCGGCGGCGCGAACGCGTGCACCGCCATCGCGCTGATCGGCCCGACCCCGGGGATTGTCATCAGGTTCCGGATGTCCTCCCGCTCCCGCGAGCGGCGCTTCAGCTCGCGGTCCAGCTCCGCGATCCGCCCGTTCAGCGCGTCGATCTGGCCAAACAGCATCTCCGCGGACTGCTGAACCAGCTCCGGAACCCCTTCGGCGGCCTTCTCCAGCTCGGCTTTCAGAGCCTCCACATTTGCCACGCCGCGGGCCGACACCAGGCCGAACTCCGCGAGATGGCCGCGCAGCGCGTTCACGGTCTGCGTGCGCTGCCGCACGAAAAGAGCGCGGGTCCGGAACAGCATCGCGTCGGCCTGGGCCGCTTCCGGCTTCACCGCCACGAACCGCATGGTCGGCCGCTGCGCCGCCTCCACGATCGCCGCCGCGTCGTTCGCGTCGCTCTTCTGCCGCTTGACGAAGGGCTTCACATACACCGGCGGGATCAGCCTGCACTCATGTCCCTTGGCGATGATCTGACGGCCCCAGTGGTGAGCGCCGCCGCACGCCTCCATCACCACCAGGCACGGCGGCAGATCCTCGAGGAACGGCAGGAACCCGCTCCGCGACAGCTTCTTCACAAAAACCGGCCGGCCGGAAGCCGTCGATCCGTGCAATTGAAAAACCCTCTTTGAAATGGCGACACCGACTATGCTGACCTTTTCCATGGACGTATGTGGACGCCCCCCTGAGCGCAACCGGGAATCTCGGCAATGCAGGAAGCCTGCGTCGGGCGCTGTCGTATGTCCGGCCTCTGAGATGCGGCGCTTTCGGCCGCGGGCCCGCATGGTGTTCGCGGACCGGATCCAAATCGCTTACCCGGGCTCGAAGCCCTGCGTCCATGTCTGGTTTTTCCGGCCCCGTCTGTCCGACTCTTGCCCCTGCGCTGTCCTTCGCTCCCGGCGCACAGTCCGGAGGCCGCCCGCCCGGTCACCCGGGCAATGGCATTTCATTAGGCCGGCATGATTTTGACGCCGTTCTGTCCGCGGCGGCAGTCATCTGATTCCACGCTCTTTTTCCGTCCGCTCCTTTTTTCCGGCTTCCGGGGTTGACACGGCTACACCGCCGCTGCATGTTAGGCGCGAATCAGACTGTCCTGCCGGGAGCGCAGCCATGGACCCGCGAATCGAGGCCCTCAAGTCCACCACTTTTTTCGGCCGGCGTTTCACACGGCGCCAGATCGCCGACATCGCAGAGACCGTCGCGATGCTCCCGAACGACAGCCGCAACGAGCTGTCGAAGACCATCTGCGAGCACCTGGGCTGGACAACGCCGAAAGGTGAATACCGCGTCTCTGCGTGCCTGCGTGTTCTCGAGCGCCTTGAGGAGTGCGGGATCCTGACCCTGCCGGAGAAGCGCGGCACGGCCGCGAAACAGCCGCCCGGGCCGATTGTCCATGTGCGGGCGTCCGACCCGCAGCCGGAGATCGCCTGCGGTCTCGCGGCCCTGGAGCCCCTGGCCCTGGAGGAGGCGGCGTCGCCGGAGGACGCCGCCCTGTGGAAAGCGCTCGTGGACCGCTGTCATTATCTCGGCTGTCCGCGGCCCTTCGGCCCGCACATCCGCTGGTTCGTCCGCGACCGGAGCGGGCGGCCGCTGGCCGTTCTGCTGTTCGAGGCGGCGGCGCGGGAGCTGCCGGCGAGGGACGAATGGATCGGCTGGAGCGAGGCTGACCGCGGCCGCCGCCTGCACCTTGCGGTGTCGAACAGCCGCTTTCTCGTGCTGCCGCCCGGTCCTCTGCGAGACCTTCATCGACCCGACCCGCTTCGACGGCGCCTGCTACAAGGCCGCCAACTGGGAGACGATCGGCATGACGGCCGGAAAGCGCAGCGGGCGCGGCGCCAAGCCGGCCAAGGAGATTCTGGTCCGGCCGCTGGACCCGGAGTTCCGCGCGGTCCTGAAGGGGGAGACGACACCCGGGCCGCGGCCGAAACGCCGCTCTCCCGCCGCCTTTGACCACGGCTTCGCCGCGATGTGGTCCCGGATCGCCGACGCGGCCGCCGACATCGCCGCGCGCCGCGACGAGACATGGATAAAGCGGCGGCGGACGCTTAACACCCTGATTATTATGCTTTTCGTGTTCCGCCTGGCACTGTCGCGCGGTCGGAAAGGCTACACAACCGTGACCGCCGAGCTGTGGGACCAGTGCCGCCGCCTCGGCGTCGCGCTGCCGCAGCCGGAGCCGGTGGCCATCTCCTCGATCGCCAAGGCCCGGGCCCGCGTGCACGAGGACGTGTTCCGCGAGCTGCACCGCGGGATCCTCGCCCACGACACCCACGGCCCGGACTGGAACGGGCGCCGGACCTTCGCCGTCGACGGCTCCAAGATCAACCTGCCGCGGCCGCTCGCCGAGGCCGGATACCCGCTCCCGAGCGGCGGCGCCCACTATCCGCAGGGGCTGCTGTCCTGTCTTTACCGCCTCGACAGCCGCATGCCGGCCGACTTCACCCTCACGTCCGGCGCCGACGAGCGCGCCGCCGCGCGCGCCCATCTCGGCGCCCTCTCGCCCGGCGACGTCGTCGTCTTCGACCGCGGATACTTCTCCTTCGTCCTGCTCCGCGACATGACGGCGCGGGGACTGCACCCGGTGTTCCGCATCCAGCGCAACTCCGCAGCCGGGTTCGACAGGTTCCGCGACGGGGACCGCGACGACGCCCTCGTCAGGATCACCCCGGGCAAAAACGCCCTGCGCAGGCTGAAGGCCGCGGGCATCCCGGAGCCGTCCTCCCCGATTGTCCTGCGCCTGGTCCGATACGACATCGGAGAAAGCCGCTGTGTGCTCGCCACGACCCTCGCCGATACGGAGCGATACAGCCGGAAAGACCTCTCGGAACTCTATCACGGGCGCTGGTCGATCGAGGAGCTGTTCAAGATATCCAAGACAACCCTCGCGGTGGAGGAGTTCCACGGCAGAAGCGAGCGCGGCGTCCGCCAGGAGCTCTACGCCCACTTCAACCTGATCGCCATGGCGCGCCTGTTCACGAACCGCGGAGACGCCGCGCTGGACGAAGCGCACGAAGGCGATCTGCCGAAGATGCGGACGAACTTCACAAACGCGCTGGCCATGCTGGCCGGCAGTCTCGAGGAGCTGATCCTGACGCAGACGTCGGCGCTGGCCGACGCCGTGAGCCGCGTGGCGAACTCGGTCCTCGCGGCCCGGGCGCGGCTGCGGCCGGGACGGTCATTCCCGCGCCGGTCCCAAAAACCCGTCGGAAAGTGGCAGCGGAGACGACACCAGACCGCGTGACCTGAAACCGAACCTTGCCGGAAAAGGGGCGAAGCCGCTCCGGAAATGGCGCGCCCCCTTAAGGAAATGACGCCGAATCGTTAAGGAAATGCCATTGGTCACCCGGGCCCCGGCCCCGAATTCTCTCCTTCCTCAGTTTCCTCTTTTTTCTTTCCAAGCAGCCGTCACGCCGCCCTTGGCCGCCAGACTTCGTTTTTCACCGAAAGCGCCCACACGGTCCGGGCCATCCTGTTCGCCAGGGCGACCGCGGCCACCTTGAACGGCTTCTCCTCAATCATCCTCCGCAGCCAGGGGTCCGCGATCTCCTCCCGGCCTCTCTGATGACGCAGCACGGCGACCGCCCCCTGAACCAGCAGGCTCCTGATGTCGCGCTGCCCCATCTTCGTGATCCGCCCGAGCCTCTGCCGGCCGGCGGTCGAATGCTGACGCGGGGTCAGGCCCGTCCAGGCGGCGAAGTCCCTGCCGCTGCGGAAGCTCCCCATCGGCGGCGCGAACGCGTGCACCGCCATCGCGCTGATCGGCCCGACCCCGGGGATTGTCATCAGGTTCCGGATGTCCTCCCGCTCCCGCGAGCGGCGCTTCAGCTCGCGGTCCAGCTCCGCGATCCGCCCGTTCAGCGCGTCGATCTGGCCAAACAGCATCTCCGCGGACTGCTGAACCAGCTCCGGAACCCCTTCGGCGGCCTTCTCCAGCTCGGCTCTCAGAGCCTCCACATTTGCCACGCCGCGGGCCGACACCAGGCCGAACTCCGCGAGATGGCCGCGCAGCGCGTTCACGGTCTGCGTGCGCTGCCGCACGAAAAGAGCGCGGGTCCGGAACAGCATCGCGTCGGCCTGGGCCGCTTCCGGCTTCACCGCCACGAACCGCATGCTCGGCCGCTGCGCCGCCTCCACGATCGCCGCCGCGTCGTTCGCGTCGCTCTTCTGCCGCTTGACGAACGGCTTCACATACACCGGCGGGATCAGCCTGCACTCATGGCCGAGCCCAATGATCCGCCGGCCCCAGTGGTGGGCGCCGCCGCAGGCCTCCATCACAACCAGGCACGGCGGCAGATCCTCCAGAAACGGCAGGAACCCGCTCCGCCCCAGCTTCTTCACAAAAACCGGCCTGCCGCAGGCCGTCGATCCGTGCAATTGAAAAACCCTCTTTGAAATGTCGACACCGACTATGCTAACCTTCTCCATGGACGTCTCCTCTCTGTTTTAACGCGCAGCTCGTCTGGCGTTTTCTCTGGCGCACTGTGACGCCGTTCGGAGGGGGCGTCCACTCCATCGCTTCCTTTCGCGTTTCAGACGCACACAAGCGTGCGTTCTTATTCTGGCGCATCATGACGCCGCAGATCGGGGGCGTCCACTCCATCGCTTTCTCGTGCTGCCGTGGGTCCGCGTCGACAATCTGGCGTCGAAGGCGCTGGCGCTGGCCCTGCGCGGGCTTGCGGAACGCTGGGAGGCGAACCACGGCTGCCGCCCGGTCCTCTGCGAGACCTTCATCGACCCGACCCGCTTCGACGGCGCCTGCCACAAGGCCGCCAACTGGGAGACGATCGGCATGACGGCCGGAAAGCGCAGCGGGCGCGGCGCCAAGCCGGCCAAGGAGATTCTGGTCCGGCCGCTGGACCCGGAGTTCCGCGCGGTCCTGAAGGGGGAGACGACACCCGGGCCGCGGCCGAAACGCCGCTCTCCCGCCGCCTTTGACCACGGCTTCGCCGCGATGTGGTCCCGGATCGCCGACGCGGCCGCCGACATCGCCGCGCGCCGCGACGAGACATGGATAAAGCGGCGGCGGACGCTTAACACCCTGATTATTATGCTTTTCGTGTTCCGCCTGGCACTGTCGCGCGGTCGGAAAGGCTACACAACCGTGACCGCCGAGCTGTGGGACCAGTGCCGCCGCCTCGGCGTCGCGCTGCCGCAGCCGGAGCCGGTGGCCATCTCCTCGATCGCCAAGGCCCGGGCCCGCGTGCACGAGGACGTGTTCCGCGACCCGCACCGCGGGATCCTCGCCCACGACACCCACGGCCCGGACTGGAACGGGCGCCGGACCTTCGCCGTCGACGGCTCCAAGATCAACCTGCCGCGGCCGCTCGCCGAGGCCGGATACCCGCTCCCGAGCGGCGGCGCCCACTATCCGCAGGGGCTGCTGTCCTGTCTTTACCGCCTCGACAGCCGCATGCCGGTCGACTTCACCCTCACGTCCGGCGCCGACGAGCGCGCCGCCGCGCGCGCCCATCTCGGCGCCCTCTCGCCCGGCGACGTCGTCGTCTTCGACCGCGGATACTTCTCCTTCGTCCTGCTCCGCGACATGACGGCGCGGGGACTGCACCCGGTGTTCCGCATCCAGCGCAACTCCGCGGCCGGGTTCGACAGGTTCCGCGACGGGGACCGCGACGACGCCCTCGTCAGGATCACCCCGGGCAAAAACGCCCTGCGCAGGCTGAAGGCCGCGGGCATCCCGGAGCCGTCCTCCCCGATTGTCCTGCGCCTGGTCCGATACGACATCGGAGAAAGCCGCTATGTGCTCGCCACGACCCTCGCCGATACGGAGCGATACAGCCGGAAAGACCTCTCGGAACTCTATCACGGGCGCTGGTCGATCGAGGAGCTGTTCAAGATATCCAAGACAACCCCCGCGGTGGAGGAGTTCCACGGCAGAAGCGAGCGCGGCGTCCGCCAGGAGCTCTACGCCCACTTCAACCTGATCGCCATGGCGCGCCTGTTCACGAACCGCGGAGACGCCGCGCTGGACGAAGCGCACGAAGGCGATCTGCCGAAGATGCGGACGAACTTCACAAACGCGCTGGCCATGCTGGCCGGCAGTCTCGAGGAGCTGATCCTGACGCAGACGTCGGCGCTGGCCGACGCCGTGAGCCGCGTGGCGACCTCGGTCCTCGCGGCCCGGGCGCGGCTGCGGCCGGGACGGTCATTCCCGCGCCGGTCCCAAAAACCCGTCGGAAAGTGGCAGCGGAGACGACACCAGACCGCGTGACCTGAAACCGAACCTTGCCGGAAAAGGGGCGAAGCCGCTCCGGAAATGGCGCGCCCCCTTAAGGAAATGACGCCGAATCGTTAAGGAAATGCCATTGGCAGGACGGGGCCGGGAAACAAGACTGCGAGACCAGCGCCGCCAAGCGCTGGCTGCGGCGGACCGGATCCGGCCTGGCCCGGCTCAGACCGGTTTATCCCGGCGACGACCTCTACTGCCGCCAGCCGCTCTGCGAGGCCGTGCTGGCCGCCGGCGGAAGCTTCATCCTGACCTGCAAGCCGAGCTCGCACACAACGCTTTACGAGTATATTCAAGGGGTTGAGACCGGCTGTCTGACCCGGACCGAGGGCCGGAAAAAGAAAAAGCGCCGGCTGCGCTGCCGCTGGATGAGCGGTCTGCCGATCCGCGGCGGAAAGGACGCGCTGGAAGTCAACTGGTTCGAAGTCACCATCACATCGCCGTCCGGACAGCAGCTCTGCCGCAACAGCTTCGCCACCGACCTCCCGGTCGGCCCGGACAGCGTCGCCGAACTGGCCGACTGCGCCCGGTCCCGGTGGAAAGTGGAGAACAACGCCTTCAAGGCTCTCAAGGACGGATACCATCTCGAGCACAACTTCGGGCACGGCAAAGAAACCCTGGCCAGCCTGCTGGCGGCCTTCAACCTGATCGCGTTCCTGATGCAGAGCGCCAGCGACCTGGTCTGCGAAAGCTGGCGGGAGGCCCGGGCAAAGCTCGCCGCCCGCTGCCGGCTTCTTGACAACATAAAGTTCCTGGCCGTTTACGCCGTGCACGACGGCTGGGACGCCGTGATGCGGACAATCATCACCGGCGAGCTGCCGGAACAGCCTCCGCAGCCGGAACCGGCGGCCCGCCCATTCCGCCGAAACACAGCAGAAATCCGCCCGGAAACGCAGCCGAAAGTGAAGAAAAAACCGATGTGAACGCATAATTAGAACTACTGCAGACACGCCGTAAAGTTTGCGGTTCTGTTTTCAAACACTATGCTGGACCCGGGTGTGGTCTTTGGAGGAAAGATTGGATGGCTCAAATAAGCTTGACTGTGAACGGACGGATTGTGTCCGGAGAGATCGAGGGCCGAACTCTGCTTTCGACTTTCGTGCGGGAAAACCTGCGCCTTACCGGGACGCATGTTGGCTGCGATACCAGCCAATGCGGCGCCTGTGTTGTGCATGCTGACGGCAAAGCGGTGAAATCCTGCACGATGTTCGCATGGGAGGCAGAGGGCGCCGAAGTCGTTACCATTGAGGGGATGACAAATGCCGATGGCTCGCTTGGCGCGATCCAGCAGGCGTTTCAGGACAACCACGGACTGCAGTGCGGGTTCTGCACACCCGGCATGGTGATGTCGGCTGCGGCCCTGTTGAAGGATAATCCAGATCCGACCGAGTCGGAAATCCGTGACTATCTTGAAGGCAACATTTGCCGATGCACAGGTTATCAGAACATCGTCAAGGCAATCCAGTCAGCGGCGGGCGAATTGCAGGCAGCCGCGTGAGGCGTTTCCGCAAAGCGGAAATCAGATTGAGATTTGGGAGGTATTCATGCCGAAAGATTTTGGCATAGGCGCAAGCACAAAGCGCCGCGAGGACGTGCGGTTCCTGTCGGGGAACGGGCGTTACACGGACGATATCAATATCCATGGCCAGGCGCATGCGCACTTTCTGCGCGCGGAGGTTGCACATGGACGAATCAACGCGATTGACACATCGGCGGCCGCTTCCATGCCGGGAGTGCTGCGGGTTTTCACGGGCGCGGATCTAGAGGGGGTAGGCGGTCTGCCGTGCGGTTGGCAGGTGACCGACCGCTTTGGAGAGCCGATGAAAGAGCCGGGCCATCCGGTTCTTGCGCAGGGCAAGGTCAGGCATGTCGGCGACCCGATAGCAGCCGTGGTCGCGGAAACCGCCGAGCAGGCGCGCGACGCGGCCGAATCGATCGTCGTTGATATCGAGGAACTGCCGGCGGTCATTGACATGAGCGCGGCCCTGGAGGGCGGACCGCTGGTGCATGACGAAATCGAGTCAAACCTCTGTTACGACTGGGGTTTTGTCGAAGAGGGCAAAGACGAGGTGGATGCCGCGATCAACGGCGCGCACCATGTGACAACGCTAGAACTGGTCAATAACCGGCTGATTCCAAATGCAATGGAGCCGCGGGTGGCCGTTGGTGACTACAACGCCGCCAACGACGAATCGACACTCTACACAACGTCGCAGAATCCACATGTCATCCGCTTGTTGATGGGCGCTTTTGTGCTTGGGATTCCCGAACACAAGCTGCGCGTGGTGGCGCCCGATGTGGGTGGCGGATTCGGCTCGAAAATCTTCCACTATGCGGAAGAAGCGTTTTGCACATTTGCGGCCCGGCAGCTGAGGCGGGCCGTCAAATGGACCGCCAGCCGGTCTGAGTCATTTGTCACCGACGCCCACGGACGCGATCATGTCACCAAGATCGAGCTGGCGCTCGATGAGGGCGGCCATTTTGTGGCGATCCGCACTTCGACGCTGGCCAATCTGGGCGGCTATTTGTCAACCTTCTCGACCTCGGTTCCAACCTGGCTGCACGGCACACTGATGGCGGGCAACTACAAGACACCGCTGATATACGTGAACGTCAAAGCGGTTTTCACCAACACCGTTCCGGTTGACGCTTACCGCGGAGCCGGTCGCCCCGAGGCCACGTTCCAGCTGGAACGGGTGATCGACAAAGCGGCCCGCGAGCTTGGAATCGATCCGGTCGAAATCCGCCGCCGCAATTTTATCGCGCCTGAGGATTTTCCCTACACCACGCCGGTCGCGCTGGAATACGACACCGGCAACTACCAAGCGACGATGGACCGGCTGGAGGAGATTGCCGATCTGAACGGCTTTGACGCGCGGGCCAGCGCATCGGAGGCGAATGGCAAACTCCGCGGGCTGGGTGTCAATTGCTACATTGAAGCGTGCGGCATCGCGCCGTCCAACCTGGTCGGCCAGCTCGGCGCCAGAGCGGGCCTCTACGAAAGCGCAACCGTCCGCGTCAACGCGACCGGAACGGTGACAGTGATGACGGGGAGCCACTCGCACGGCCAGGGCCATGAGACAACCTTCCCGCAGGTCGTCGCTGACATGCTTGGAATCGGCGAGGATCAGGTCAATATCCTGCACGGGGACACCGCAAACACCCCGATGGGCATGGGAACCTACGGCTCCCGTTCGATTGCTGTCGGCGGCACTGCAATGGTGAAGGCGACGGAGAAGATCATCGCCAAAGCCAAGAAAATCGCGGCCCATCTGATGGAGGCTTCGTCCGAAGACATTGAGTTCAGCGGCGGCGCTTTCAAAGTTGCAGGCACCGACAAGGAGGTCGCGTGGGGCGATGTGTGCCTGGCCGCATATGTTCCGCACAACTATCCGCTGGCGGATCTTGAGCCCGGCCTGGAAGAGACCGCCTTCTACGATCCAGCCAACTTCACCTTTCCCGCAGGGGCATATGCCTGCGAAGTGGAGGTGGATCCGGAGACCGGCAAAGTTGACCTCTGCTCGTTTGCGGCCGCCGACGATTTCGGCAACATCATTAACCCGATGATTGTTGACGGGCAGGTGCACGGCGGCATCGCGCAGGGTGTCGGCCAGGCGCTGCTTGAAAAAGCTGTCTATGACGACAGCGGTCAGCTCCTGTCAGGCAGTTATATGGACTATGCGATGCCGAGGGCGGATGACATGCCGACAATGGTTGTCGATCACTCCTGCCAAACGCCGTGCACCCACAACCCGCTCGGAGTGAAAGGCTGCGGCGAGGCCGGTGCGATTGGATCTCCGCCGGCGGTTGTCAACGCCGTCATTGACGCGTTGGCGCGCGGCGGCCACAAAGTTGACCACATCGATATGCCGTTGAGCCCATCGCGCGTTTGGGAGGCGATGAACGCTTGAGTCACACCTGGCCTGTGCCGCGGCGCGCGACCGGGTCCGCGGCGCCGGCTGGAAGTTCCTGAGGAGGAAAGTCAATGTACAATTTTGAATTTGAAAAGCCGGACACGGTGGCGGACGCTGTGGCGGCGCTGGCGCATGACGAGGCGCAGCCGCTTGCCGGCGGACAGACCATCATTCCGACCATGAAGAACCGTCTCGCGGCGCCGTCGAAACTGGTGTCGGTGACCGGAATATCTGAATTGCATGGCGTGAGTGTTGATGGCGGCGCCTTGGCGGTCGGAGCGGCGACAAGCCATGCCGATGTGGAAGCGGGCGCTGCGGATGCGTTTCCGGCGCTGGCTGCGCTGGCGGCGAACATCGGCGATCCGGCGGTTCGCAACCGCGGAACTTTGGGCGGAAGTCTCGCCAACAACGACCCGTCCGCCGACTATCCTGCGGCCGCGCTGGCGGCCGGCGCGACAATTGTCACCAATCAGCAGCAGATTGACGCGGACGATTTTTTTCAGGGTTTGTTCGAAACTGCCCTGAACGAAGGTGAGCTGATCGTAAAAGTCCGGTTTCCAATACCGGACGCGGCGAATTACCAGAAGTTCGAACAGCCGGCTTCCCGCTTTGCGCTGGTCGGCGTCTTTGTGGCGAAGACGGGCGGATCCGTACGGGTGGCGGTCACCGGCGCGTCCGAACAGGGCGTGCACCGCTGGCGCGCGGCGGAGGCCGCGCTGTCGGCGGACTTCGGTCGTTCGTCCCTTGCCGGTCTTGCTGCGCCTTCTGACGGCCTGATTTCCGATCTGCACGGTTCGGCGGAGTATCGGGCGCACCTGGTGAAGGTGCTGACCGGCCGGGCGGTCGCTGCGGCCTCCTGAAGAGAACAGCAAGGGCGGGCGTCACGCCCGCCCACTCACTCAGGCGCGGCGTTCGGCTCAAACAGCTGTGTGCCGCTGACAGTGAAAGCGCCGATCGCCCGCTGCCCGGCAGGCGATAACATCCATCGGGTGAACAGCTGTGCGGCGTCGGCGTTGAGGCCGCGGCACCGACCGTCGTCGACCTTCATAATGCTGTATTGATTGGACAAATCAGGGCCGCCCTCAAACAGGATCCAATGGCGCAGCTTGTTGCCAAACCGGATCCAGGTCGACCGGTCGGTCAGCGCATAGGCATCCATGCCAACCGCAATATTCAGCGTCGCTCCCATCCCGGCGCCTGTTTCCCGGTACCATGAGCCGGCCGGCGCAATGCCGGCCCGCTGCCAGATCTTGATCTCCCGGCTGTGGGTGCCGCTGTCATCGCCGCGCGATACAAACGGGTGCCGCATGGCGGCGATGCGCGCCAAAGCCAGTTCAGCATTGTCGGTGCTGCCGATGACGGCCGGGTCGTCACCGGGGCCGACGATGACAAAATCGTTTCGCATCAGTTTGAACCGCTGATTTGCATGGCCGGCATCGAGAAACGCCTGCTCCGCGGCAGGATGGTGCACGATCACGACTTCACCATTGCAGTCGGCGGCATTGCGCAGTGCCTGTCCGCTGCCAACCGCCACCACACGGACCTCGATGCCCGTCTGCGCGGAAAATTCGGGGAGGATGGCATCATACAGTCCGGAGTTCTGGGTCGACGTCGTGGACTGCAGCACAATGACGTTTTCCGAAGCGGCAGCTGCCTGCAGGCATGCCACGATCGAAAATGCCGCCAGTGCCCGGCACATCAGGCAATCAGGCGTCCTTCCAGAAACGCCCGCGCTGCGGCCGAATGCGGCTTGTTGAGCATGTCATCGGCGGCCCCGTGCTCAACCATACGGCCATTCGCCAGAAACAGCGCTTCCTGGGCAAGCCGACGCGCCTGCCCGATGTTGTGGGTCACAAGCACAATCTTGACACCGGACTGGCTGGTGACCCGGATGAGTTCCTCGATTGCCAGTGTCGCCCTCGGATCCAGATTGGCGGAAGGCTCGTCCATCAGCAGCAGTTTCGGATCTGATGCCAGTGCCCGTGCCATCTGCAGCCGTTGCTGTTCGCCTCCGGAGAGCCGCCGCGCCGGCTGGTCAGCGAAAGCCGCCAGCCCGCAGCTTTCCAGCAGCATGGCAACCCGTCTGCGGCGGCCAGATCGGCCGAAACCGGCAATCCGCAATGCATGATCAAGGTTGCCCTTCGCGCTGCGGCGCAGCAGCACCGGCCGCTGGAACACCATTGCCGTCCGGCCGGCGATCGCGGGATGCAGCTGGACGTGGCCAGCCGAGGGACGGATCAATCCGGCGACGGTCTTGAGAAATATCGATTTGCCGGCGCCGTTCTCGCCCATGATGACACTGATCCCCTGCCCGGAGAGGCGGCACGAGATTTCAGCGATGATGCGCCGCTCGCGGCCGGCAACCGACAGGTTCTCGCAAATGACCGACCATGGGTCATGGTTTTCGGCGGCCCTGGGCAGCGAAATCAGTTTGCCTTCAGGCATAGGCGCGGTGCTCCAAGGCGGAATTCAGCAAAAACGCGGAAGCGTTGATGGCGACAGTCAGCGAAACCAGGATAATGCCGAGGGCGAGAGCCATGGAGAGTTCGCCCTTTGCTGTTTCCAGCGCGATTGCGGTCGTCATGACGCGGGTGGCGTGATTGATGTTGCCGCCGACGATCATCACCGCGCCAACTTCCGCCAAGGCCCGGCCAAGGCCGGCGAGCGATGCGGTGACCAGCAGAAACCGCGCATCCCACAGCAATGTCCCGATCGTGTCCAGGCGTGACGCATGCATTGCGCGCAGGGTTTCATCGTATTCGTTGGCGAGTTCGGCAACGACATGCCGGGTCAGCGCGGCGATGATCGGAGTTACAAGGATAGTTTGCGCGACAACCATAGCGGTCGGAGAATAGAGCAGACGCAGCGGGCCGAACGGCCCGGCGGCTGAAAGCAAAAGATAGACCGTCAATCCCACCACGACGGGCGGCAAACCCATCAGCGCATTGACCAGGACGATCGACGTGCCGCGGCCCGAAAACCGGAACACAGCCAAGGCCGCACCGAGAGGAAAGCCGATCAGGCAGGCGATGGCCACTGCCGTCAGCGTGATCCGCATCGACAGAAAAATGATCTCGTAGAGCGCCGGGTCGCCGGAAAAGATCAGTTGCGCGGCAGTGTAAAAAGCATCGGCGAATGGCTGCATCTGGCAAACTTTCCCGCCTGCGCCGTCGCTTAAATGGACTGCCGGATCACACAAAGACTCGTAACCCCGTGCCGTTCAACGTGCAAACGGAGACACACCGAGGCGTGTTGCCAGGCGTCTGCAAAATGGCTGCAGATCGATCGCGGTCATGGGCTTTGCGGGCGGAATTCCGCCCTGCGGGAAGGTTATGGGTGTGCGCCGGGACCAGAAAGACGCAACAGACTTGCCGCCTGCATCAGCGCGGCTATTGTTGGTCCGGATCGAATGACGCCAATTCTGTTTGCCCTGGAAAGGATTCGCATGCCCTTCAATCAGCCGCTCGGCGGAAATGAAATGCCGCGTTTTGGCGGACCCGCAACCATGATGCGGCTGCCCGAACAAACCACCGCCCGCGGTCTTGATGTCTGCTTTGTCGGCATTCCGATGGACATCGGGGCTTCGAACCGGGCCGGAACGCGGCACGGTCCGCGCCAGATCCGGGCAGAGAGCTGCATGATCAGACCCTACGGCATGGGCAACGGGGTAGCGCCTTTCGAAAATCTCCAGGTTTCGGATATCGGCGATCTCGCGATCAATACGTTCAACCTCGGCGCGACTTGCGGCATCATTGAAGAGGGCATCGCCGAAATTCTCGGCGATGGCGCAATCCCGCTCATACTTGGCGGCGACCACACCCTGACCTATCCGGTTCTGCGGGCGGCTGCAGCGAAACACGGGCCTGTCGCGCTGATACACGTGGATGCCCACGCGGACACTTCAGACGTAATGTTTGGCGAGAAAATCGCGCACGGGACGCCGTTTCGCAGAGCCGTCGAAGAGGAATTGATCATTCCGGAAAAAACCGTCCAGATCGGGCTAAGGGGCACAGGATACACGGCGGAAGACTACGATTGGGGCCGAAACCTGGGGTTTCGGGTCGTGCAGGCGGAAGAGTGTTGGCACAAGTCGCTGTCGCCTCTGATGGCGGAAATCAGGGAGAATTTCGGGGCTGAGGCACCTGTTTACATATCCTACGATATCGACAGCCTGGATCCAGCTTTTGCGCCGGGCACCGGGACAGTTGAAATCGGTGGGCTG
Organism: Paracoccaceae bacterium; assembly: GCA_965221935.1. Taxonomy (GTDB): domain Bacteria; phylum Pseudomonadota; class Alphaproteobacteria; order Rhodobacterales; family Rhodobacteraceae; genus JAPOXR01. The sequence continues at coordinate 131,586 of CBDCSZ010000078.1, read as the reverse complement.
ACCACCATTCAAGCTCTGGAAATCATTCGCGGCTGCCGCGGGCTGAACATCGTCGGCGGCGACCTGGTGGAAGTGTCTCCGCCCTACGATCCTTCAGGAAACACGGCGCTGATCGGGGCAAACATCCTTTTCGAAATACTTTGTGCGCTGCCAGGCGCGGCCGGCTGAATCGAACCCGGCTGCTGCTGTTCAGCCCGGCGCAACACCCCAGCTGTCGCTCAGGCGGTAGCCTCGCGGAAACGGGTCGTCCGGGTCGAGCAGATGCTGGTGTGTGCCGGTGATCCATGCACGGCCAGTCAATTCGGGGACGATTGCCTGTTTGCCGCCGATGTCCGCAGTGCCGGCAATCCGTCCGGTGAAAACAGTGTCGATGACGGAACGGGCGGTCAGCGTCTGGCCGACGCCCATCCTGCCCTTGGCGTGCAACAGAGCCATCAGCGCCGACACTCCGGTTCCGCAGGGTGACCGGTCAACCTTGCCGGGTCGAATTGAAACCGCTGTGCGTGCCGTCAGGCCCAGTTCAGCTTCGGAGACCGCGCCGACAAACAGACAGAACGAGATGTGTCGCCAATCCGGAATATCCGGGTGCGCAAAGCCAATCTGTTCGTCGGCCGCACGACAGATGAGAGATCCAATCTCCGCAATTCGCCGCGCGTTCGGCGGATTGAATTCAATTTCAACGGCGTTCGCGTCGACGACAACAAAACTGTCGCCTCCAAACGCCGTGTCGACAGGCAGAGTGCCGATTCCGGGAACCTGTATTGTCCGACCCTGCTCGCCGGCAAAGGAAGGCAGATTTTGAATTGTGATCCGTTCCGCTTTGCCGCGGCGGCATTCGGCGCGGGCATGAACCAGCCCGCCCGGCGCCTCAAGCGTCAGCTTTGTCACTGGTTCGGACATCGGTAGAATTCCGGACTCCAGCAGCACCGTTGCAACGCAGATCGAGTTTGATCCCGACATTGGCGGGGTGTCCGCCGGCTCCATGACAATGAATCCCATATCCGCTTCCGGATGTTTCGGCGGCACAAGCAAATTGACATGCCGGAACACACCGCCGCGGGGTTCGTTGAGCATGAATTCACGCAGCCAGCCGTCTTCGGCGATGTGACTGCGCTGTTGCCACAATGTGCCGCCGGGAGGCGGGGCCACGCCGCCGACGATCACATCGCCGACTTCTCCCTCGGCGTGGGCCGAGACGACATGGATGATCCGGCTGCTGCGCATGCGGGCACAGCCTATCCGGGTATCTCAAATTCGGTTTCGTGAAGATTGCCGAGAGCCGGCTCAAAACCAAGACCGAGACAGTCGGAATCCAATAGTCTTCGCGTGGCCATTCAATCCTCCATGGCGGCTGCCGATTGGCCGCTGAGTGCGGATTCCTGCATCGCCGCGAGCATACGCCCTTTGCCGCCGACAGCAAAGTTTCGGGATGCGCAACATTTCTTATCGAAAATTTCTTGGGAAGAAGCAGTGGCTGCTGGTGACGGACTGGCCGTTGTCTGGCAATCAAAGGCTTGGATTGGAAAACGCAGGCCAGACGGAGAGGGAACCACCGGAAGATTCAACTCGGCGGCCGTTTCCTTGCTTGGTCAGTTCAACCGAAACATCTTTCCGGATGTGTCGAGCGCAGCTGTCGGCTGGCTGGGATTGGGGTTCTGCGGGCCATTGCGCTGCCGCCGATGGCAATGCCGTGATTCGGTCTCGGTGAGGCGGCGGCGGTGTTCACGCTCCTGCACTCAATTATTTGGCCCGTGGCGCTGCATGCGCATTCCGGATTCAAGCCGGTCAGTGCAATGCAGCGGAGGGTGGGATAGAATTACGGCATCGGAAGATTCGGCAGCATCCACAAGATCCTGATTCCCGCTGCATTTCATTCGATTCTGACCGGGATGCGCATCGGCTGGGCCCTCGCGTGGCACACGGTGATCGCGGTGGAACTGGTGTTTGGCGTTCTAGCCTCGGACCCGTCCTGACAGCTTGGCTCCGAGGGGTCGAACTCCGGCGGGATCAGCGGGTCGAGCAGTTCGGCAGCGCTTTCATGTGCAGCGGCAACAATTCTGCCGCCGTGTCAGAGAATTCCTTTCGGCTGTGCCGCTCGGGATCACGCCTGCAAGATCCCCAAAGCTGCGGATCACAGTTTCCATCTTCCCACTCGCCCAAGCCCCGATCGACTTTGTGCCTTGTTCGGTGTTGTCCGAGTCCGGGTCTGGCATCAGAACCGTGCAAATTCCCCATCAACTGACTTGTGCCACGTACCGGCCGGAGTCAGATTTAACCGCAGGGCACTGGGATGCCGCAGATTCCCGGCAGCCTATTCTGTGATTGCAAAGACTGGATCGCCAAAATCCTCAATGACCGGCACGATGCCGAGGCCGGGCCGGTCGGAAACCGACATTCTGCCGTTTTCACGGACCGGCGCGCCATTGGCTGTCCGCACTGTGACATAGGAGTTGAAGTCGGTCGCGGCGAAACAGAATTCCTCCGGAGTGGAAATGGCCAAATGCGCCAGCGCCGCGGTCGCAATGTCGCCGCCCCACGAATCTTCAATCAGCACGGGCGTGTTTGTTTCAAGGCAGATGTCCCTCATCAGCCTGGCCTGCGTCAATCCCCCGACCTTCGACAGCTTCAGGTTGATTGTGTCCATCGCATCGTCGGCAAGCGCCCGCATCAGCATCTCGGGGCTGTCAATTGTTTCGTCAAGGGTAAACGGTTTGACGCAGCGGCGGCGGACCGAAAGACATTCGGCATAGGTCTTGCAAGGCTGTTCAATGAATACATCGATATCCGGGATGGCCGCGATGACCCGCGCTGCCTGGGCCCGGGTCCAGCCGGTGTTGGCGTCCGCGACCAGAATATCCGACGGATCCAGCAATTCTCTCACTCTGCGGATGCGGTCAATGTCGGCAAGCGGGTCGCCGCCGACCTTCAGCTGAAACTTGCGGTATCCCTGCTCCCGGTAGGACCGCACATTGGCGGCCATGTTGTCCGCAGAGTCTTGCGAGATCGCCCGGTAAAGACCGATGCTGTCCTGCGACCTGCCGCCAAGCAGCCGATACACCGGCTCGCCCACTGATTTTCCAAGCAGATCCCAACAGGCGATGTCGAGCGGCGCCTTGACATAGGGATGACCCAAGAGCGCATCGTTCATAACCCGTCCGACGACCGACAGATCGCGCGGATCGCAGCCGATCAGGCGCGGCGCGATTTTCTGAATGCCGGTGCGCACACCTTCCGCATACGACGGCAGATAGACCGGTCCGAGCGGGCAGCACTCCGCGTAGCCGCACAGCCCGTTGTCAGCCTTGATCTCGAGGACAGTATTGTCAAAGACTTCAACAAATTTTCCGTCCGACCACGAATAGCGCCCCTCGACAAGCGGCAGATCAACCTGCCAGGCGCGAATGGAAGCAATCTTCATAGCGTGTCCAGTTGGAGCGATTCCGGCGATCGGCGTCAATCGGCTGTCAGTGCGGAAACACCGGATAGAATGGCTTTGGCCATTTGATGTACGGGTGGCTGATCATCAGATCAATGAAAATTGGGACCAGAAACGCCATGATGTTTGTCCCGTCCCGGACCTGCGAGCGGTTTTTGCCGCTTTTCCAGGTCGCGCCGCCATGCACCAGCTGGTTGCGCAGCACATACAAACGGCCAAACAGGATACAGAGAATCATGATTGTGTCCTGGCGGCGGAATGCGAACAAGAACTGTTTCTTGCTCTCTTCGAATTTAGCCTCCCAGTGGTTGTCGGAGTGGTTCATGGACTCCCAAAAAGGCTGAAAAACATACTTGTTGTTAATCAGAAGCCGGATCGAGTCGGAAAACTCCTTCCAAATTGCGTTGTACACCGACCGGTCGTCGTCAAGTTCCACGACGTCCCGGAAAAAATCGGAAAACACATCCTTTTCGGAGACTCCGGACCGATATATGCGCTCGGCCGCATAAATGGAGTTGAACGCGATCCAGTAGAATATGAATGCGCTGTCCGGGTCGTCGTCGGACTCCCGGGCCAGCTCCGCGCGCTGCAGCCAGCTCAGCGCGCGGTGTGTGCGGATGTTGAGGTGTTCGTGAATCTCATCCCTGACGAAGCGGTGTTTTGCTTTCAGTTCCGAGAATGGCGGCGCTTCGGTTTTCATTGAAATTCAGTGGGAAAATTCTGGCAGCAATCCGGCGGCGCCCGTTCAGTCAGTCAATTGGCTCCATTGCCAATACGATGTATTATGCGCAACAGTCAAAGCACAGGATCAGTAATTCCAATTATGCGTTCACATCGGTTTTTTCTTCATTTTCGGCTGCGTTTCCGGGCGGATTTCTACTGTGTTTCGGCGGAAGGGGCGGGGCTGCCGGTTCCGGTTACGGAGGCTTTTCCGGCAGCTCGCCGGTGATGATTGTCCGCATCACGGCGTCCCAGTCGTCGTGCACGACGTAGACGGTCAGGAACTTCAGGTTGTCAAGAAGCCGGTAGCGGGCGGCGAGCTTTGCCCGGGCCTCCTGCCAGCTTTCGCAGACCAGGTCGCAGGCGCTCTGCATCAGGAACGCGATCAGGTTGAAGGTCGCCAGCAGGCTGGCCAGGGTTTCCTTGCCGTGCCCGAAGTTGTGCTCGAGATGGTAGCCGTCCTTGAGAGCCTTGAAGGTGTTGTTCTCCACTTTCCACCGGGCCCGGGCGCAGTCGGCCAGTTCGGCGACGCTGTCCGGGCCGACCGGGAGGTCGGTGGCGAAGCTGTTGCGGCAGAGCCGCTTTCCGGACGGCGATGTGATGGTGACTTCGAACCAGTTGACTTCCAGCGCGTCCTTTCCGTCACGGATCGGCAGACCGCTCATCCAGCGGTAGCGCAGCTGGCGCTTTTTCTTTTTCCGGCCCTCGGTCCGGGTCAGACAGCCGGTCTCAACCCCTTGAATATACTCGTAAAGCGTTGTGTGCGAGCTCGGCTTGCAGGTCAGGATGAAGCTTCCGCCGGCGGCCAGCACGGCCTCGCAGAGCGGCTGGCGGCAGTAGAGGTCGTCGCCGAGATAAACCGGTCTGAGCCGGGCCAGGCCGGATCCGGTCCGCCGCAGCCAGCGCTTGGCGGCGTTGATCTCGCAGTCCTGTTTCTCAGCCCCGTCCTGCGGGCGGATGAACTCCGGCGGCAGCGGCAGGAGGCGCGAGGTTCCCGGGGCGACGATGCTGGCGCCGAGCACGGCGTGGAAGTTCTGTGTCCGCCCGTCCGCCAGTTTCCGCTGCGAGCAGTTCCGGCAGCCGATGCTGCAGGAGGTGAAATACTCGGTGCCGTCAAGGGCGATCAGCAGCCGCCCGTCAAGCCGGCGCAGCCGGTCAAGGGCGCCCTGGCGGTCCAGCTGGTCGACGGTCCGGGTGAAGATGGAATCGAAGCGCTCCGGCGGCACGCCGTCGAGCACGCTGCGGATGTGGCTGTCGGTCGGCAGCCGGTCAATGCCGAACAGGGTCCGGGCGTTGGACCGGCCCTGGCGGGACTGAAGCTGCGCCTGCGCCGCCAGGAAGGACGGGCACTGCAGGAAGAAGACGGCGAAGGCCGCCATGCCGATGTCGGCCATCTCCAGGCGGGCGTTGGCGCCGGTCCTGCGGTCCGGGGCGGACGCGCAGAGTTCGCGCATGTCGGCGATGTATCCGGCCAGCGGGGACATGGCGCCGCATTATGCACATATCAAAAATTTGTACAAATGTAAGTAAAAACAATAACTTACATGTCTTCTCCGCGCCTTTTCCCCAGGAGCCGGCGGCCGGAGCGGCGTCGGCGGCAGGTGATTCGCCCGCCGCCGGGGAACCGCCGGCGCGCAGCCGCCTGCGGCGGAAAAAAATTTCCCCGGGCCAAAAAACCGTTGTGATACAACACGTTAAAAACTCAAAAATCCAAAATTAGAATTACTGGCACAGGATCATGACCCTGTGGCCCGCTGCCCGGAGATACGGCTGATGCTGGACTCAAATTTCCTGATCGAAAACAACGGACGCCACAGCTGGCAGCCCATGTCACATCCTGCGGAAACGCGCGCCAACCCTCCTGCGGTCATCGTTGAAGCCAATGGCTGCCATATCCGCGATCTCGACGGACACCAAACGCTGGATGCGGTGGGCGGGCTTTGGAACGTCAATCTGGGTTACTCATGCGAACCGGTCAAGCAGGCGATCTCTGACCAGCTTGAGCGTCTGCCCTACTATTCCAATTTCCGGGGAACGGCGAACGACAAGATTATCGAACTTGCCTATATGCTGCGGGAGTTTTTCGCCGAAGAAGAGATCGGCCGCGCTTTTTTCACATCCGGCGGCAGCGACAGCGTGGAAACGGCGCTGCGCCTGGCGCGGCAGTACCACCGTCTGCGGGGCGAGGCCGGGCGCTACAAATTCATCAGTCTCAGACTGGGCTATCATGGAACGCATTTCGGCGGGTCCAGTGTCAACGGCGGCAACCGTTTCCGCCACTCCTACGAACCGCTGCTTCCCGGCTGTTTCCATATCCCGGCGCCGTATTGTTACCGCAATCCATTCAACGAGGACGATCCGGAAAAACTGGCGGCGCTTTGCGTGTCGGCTCTCGAAGCCGAGATCGATTTCCAGGCACCCTCGACTATTGCCGCGTTTATCATGGAACCGGTGCTGGGAGCCGGCGGCGTGATCCCTCCGCACCACAGTTTTATGCCGGCGGTCCGCGAAATCTGTTCAAAACACGGGATCCTGTTGATTGCCGATGAGGTGATCACCGGATTCGGCCGCACTGGCGACTGGTGCGGCTCACGCCATTGGGGCGTCAAGCCCGACATGATGACCATCGCAAAAGCGATCACCAACGGCTACTTTCCGTTCGGAGCGGCGCTCCTTACGGAGACCGTGGCTGAGGTCTTCGAAGCCGAAGAGACCAGCGAAGGATTTCTCGGACACGGCTACACCTATTCCGGCCACCCGGTCGGCGCCGCTGCCGGTGTCGCCTGCCTTGAGGAAACCAAGCGCCTCGTGGTGAAGGACAATGCGGCGGCTCGCGGCGCGCAGCTTTACGAAGGTCTGAAAAGGCTCAAAGCGAAGCACGATATTGTTGGCGATGTGCGCTGCGGCCACGGCCTGATGCTCGGAATCGAGCTGGTGTCGGACAGGGCGTCAAAATCACCGATCGACAAGGATTCTGCAGATCGGATTCACCGCAACATCTACGAGGCCGGCGTGATGGTCCGCACCTCCGGTCACAACATCCTGATGTCTCCGCCATTGGTGCTGACCGAAGACGAAGCGGACGACCTTCTTTCGGCGCTGGACACTGGCCTTGCGATGGCCTGACCGCCGCCGCCGCGAAACACACGATGCCGCACCTTTCGATAGAATACTCCGCGAATGTCGAAGAATGGACCAGCCTTGCGGATCTCTGCGATGTGCTGAGGCGGGCCGCGGTCGCGACAGGTCTGTCGGATGCGGCCGGGATCCGTGTGCGCGCCCTGCGCTGCGATACCTATTCGATTGCCGACGGCAAAGCGGACCGCGGCTTTATCGACATATCTGTCCGGCTCAGGGGCGGCCGCACGCTGGACACCCGCAAGCAGGCCACGCAGCGGATTTTTGAGGCGGCGGAAAACCACCTGGAAGAGGTTCTGGCGTCACATCCCTTGGCACTGTCGCTTGAGATGCGTGACATTGATCCCGAGCTGAGTCCCAAGCTGAACACTCTCAGGAAATTTGTGCGGACGGAGAACAGCCCTGACCATGACACCTGGCCCATTGTCGAGGCTTGAGTCCTATCTGGAGCGGTTCCGCGCCGGCGGCGTGGAGAACCATATTGCAGGCCAAAGCCGCGCCGCAAAGGCGGGCGGGCGAATCGCCAGCGCCGCTCCTGCCGATGGAAGCCACATCTGCGACGTGGCCCGAAGCCTTGGAGACGATGTCGATGCGGCGTCTGCGGCAGCGACGAAAGCATTCCCGAAATGGCGGGATTTTCCAGGCGCGAAACGCCGCGCGCTGCTGCACGCAATCGCCGACCGCATCACCGAGCGGGCCGAGGAGATCGCGTTCTGCGAATCCTGAGACACCGGCCAGGCCATACGGTTCATGTCCAAGGCGGCCCTTCGGGGGGCCGAGAATTTCCGCTTTTTCGCTGACCGGGCGCCGGGCGCCCGCGATGGGCAGTCCCTCCCGTCGCCGACTTTGTTGAATGTGACCACGCGGACGCCGATCGGTCCGGTCGGTGTGATCACGCCCTGGAACACACCCTTCATGCTGTCGACCTGGAAAATCGCGCCGGCGCTGGCGGCTGGCTGCACGGTTGTCCACAAACCCGCTGAATTGTCGCCGGTCACAGCCAAACTGCTGGTCGAAATCGCCGAGGAGGCGGGTTTGCCGCCCGGTGTGTTGAATGTGGTCAACGGGCTTGGCGAGGAGGCGGGTGTGGCTCTCACCGAGCATCCCGACATACGGGCCATCGCGTTTGTCGGCGAGAGCCGGACCGGCTCGATGATCATGCGGCAGGGCGCGGAGACGCTGAAACGCGTGCATTTCGAACTCGGCGGCAAGAACCCGGTTATCGTGTTCGCCGATGCCGATCTCGAACGCGCTCTCGATGCCGTTATCTTCATGATCTATTCGCTGAACGGGGAACGGTGCACATCGTCCAGCCGTCTGATCGTCGAGGACTCGATCGCCGAGGAGTTTACGGCAAAACTCGCGGAGCGGGTGCGGAAAATCAATGTCGGCCATCCGCTGGATCCCGGAACCGAAGTCGGGCCGCTGATTCACCCCACGCATCTGCGGAAAGTCGTCACCTGCGTTGACGGCGCCCGCAGCGACGGAGCCACAGTGCGCGTCGGCGGCAATGCGATCGCTGGCGCCGGCTGCTATTTCGAACCAACGCTGATCGCTGGAGCCACGCCGGCGATGCGCATCGCGCAGGATGAGGTGTTTGGTCCGGTTCTGACAGTGCTTCCCTTTACCGGCGAAGGTGAGGCGGTCTCCATCGCCAATGGCGTTCGCTACGGTCTCGCGGGTTATGTCTGGACGCAGAATCTGGAACGCGCCCTCAGGGTCTCGCATGCCGTCGAGGCAGGCATGGTGTGGGTGAATTCAGAAAATGTGCGGCATCTTCCAACGCCGTTCGGCGGTATGAAAGACAGCGGCATCGGCCGTGACGGCGGGGATTATTCTTTTGATTTCTATATGGAACAAAAACATATCGGCCTGGCGACCGGACGGCATGCAATACCAAGGCTCGGGGTCTGACCAAAAATGGCACAGCTGGTTACCCCGCCGCCGCTGACCGAACCGCCGTTTGACATCGTGCGATTGAGCCATGTCGAGTATGTGGTTGCGGATCTGCCGGCGGCGCAGCGTTTCTATGTCGATGCAATCGGCCTGATCCAGGTGGCTGAGACATCTGGCGGATTGTATCTCAGGGCGCTTGAGGAGCGCGGCCATCACTGCCTTGTACTGACCGAGGGCAAAGACCCTGCGGTGCGCTGTGTCGGCTTCAAGGTGAAGGCTGAGACGGATTTGGACCGGGCCGCGCGGTATTTTGAGTCGCGAAACCTGCCGGTGGAGTGGGCCGAGCGGCCGTTTATGGGCCGGGTGCTCAGAACCCAGGACCCTTGGCATGTGCCGTTGGAGTTTTACGCGCGGATGGACCGGCTGGAGACACTGCACCAGCAATTCAGCCTCTATCGCGGTGTAAAACCTCTGCGGATAGACCACGCGAACCTGTTTTCGCCAGATGTTGACGCCGCCGCCGCGTTTTATGGCTCGATCGGCTTCCGGCTGACCGAATACACGGAAGATGAGGCGTCGGGCCGGAAGTGGGCCGTGTGGATGCAGCGCAAGGGCAATGTTCACGACATCGCTTTCACCAATGGCCGCGGACCGCGGCTGCACCATTCCGCTTTCTGGATCGGCAATCCGCTGCATATCATTGAGTTTCTGGATTTGATCTCGACGACCGGCTATCTCGCGAACATTGAGCGCGGGCCGGGCCGGCATGGGATTTCAAACGCGTTCTTTCTGTATGTGACCGATCCCGACGGCCATCGGATTGAACTTTACAGTTCCGACTACCAAACCATGGATCCGGATCACGAACCCATCAGGTGGGACCTCAAGGATCCGACCCGGCAGACATTGTGGGGCGCGCCCGCGCCAAAATCCTGGTTTGAAAACGGCTCGCTGTTCGACGGAACCGAACTCGTCGAGCCGCTGTATGCCGGGACGCCGATCGTCGCTCCATGACCAAAGCGGCGCGGCTTGCGTCCTGGCAGCGCGTCCAGGCAAACGAATACGGTCTTATCGAAGATGCCGCCGCCGAGCGAATTTCGCATTTGTTTCCTGAGTGGCCGACGCTCGGCAGGGCGATTGCGGCGCAGGGGCTTGCGGTTCTCTGCGCCGCCAAAGGGCACGGAGATAAGTTTGCGCTGCCCGATATCCGTTTCCGCATCCCGGTGCCGGATCCGCAAAAGATTATTTGTGTGGGCATCAACTACCCGGCCAGGAGCGATGAATATAAGGACAATGCCGCGGCGCCGGCGCGCCCTTCGCTGTTCGTCCGGTTTCCCGGATCGTTTGTCGGTCACGGCCAGCCGATTGTGCGGCCCGCCGAGTCCAAGCAGTTTGACTACGAGGGTGAAATCGCCCTGGTGATCGGCAAGGGAGGACGGAGAATCGCCGAGGAGGATGCGCTCGGCCATATCGCCGCGCTCACGCTGTGCAACGAAGGCACGGTTCGCGACTGGCTAAGGCATTCAAAATTCAACGTGACCCCTGGCAAGAATTTTGAGCGTTCGGGGTCGATGGGACCGTGGCTTGCGCCGTTTGAGTCTGCCGATCAGCTGCGCGACATCAGACTGGAAACACGGGTCAATGGCGAGGTCAGGCAGTCTGACCGGACCGGACGGATGATATTTTCCCCGTCGCGGCTGCTGGAGTATATTTCCACTTTCACACGGCTGGAGCCGGGCGACATCATCGTTTCCGGAACTCCGACCGGCGCCGGAGCCCGGCGCAAGCCTCCGGTCTGGCTCAAACCGGGCGATGTGGTGGAGGTGGAGGCCGACGGTCTCGGCGTTCTGCGCAACCCGGTCGCGGACGATCCCGGCCGGTGAAACCGCATGAGATGCAGATGGCGGCGGACGCCTTGTACGCCGCCGAGCGCGATCGGTCGCAGGTCGGGCTGCTGTCAGCGGCGCATGAAGGCATCACGCTCGAAGACGCCTACAGGATCCAGAATCGCCTGATTGCCAGAAAACTTTCGGACGGCCGCCGCATTGTCGGCTGGAAAATTGGCCTGACATCAAAGGCCATGCAGCGGGCGCTCGATATCGACACACCCGACAGCGGCGTCTTGTTTGATGACATGCTGTTCGAACCCGGGTCCACGGTCCCAAAGGGAAGGTTCATTGAGCCGCGGATCGAAGCCGAAATCGCGTTTGTCATGCGTGACCGTTTGGATGATCCCGATCCATCGCGGCAGGATGTGTTGAATGCGGTGGAGTGCGCGGCGCCGGCGTTGGAAATCCTCGACACGCGGATCGTCAGATCGGATCCCGAAACAGGCCGCCGGCGCACCGTGCACGACACGGTTGCTGACAATGCGGCCAATGCGGGCTTGGTGCTGGGAAAGGAAAGGCACAAACCGGATGCCATCGACTTTCGCCGGGTCGGCGTCATCGTTGAGCGTGACGGGGAGGTCGAAGAAACCGGCATGGGTGCCGGCGTCTGCAATGATCCGGTGTCTGCGGTCATCTGGCTCGCTTCCATCCTGGCATCGAATGAAAGATCCATCCGGCCGGGCGACATCATCCTTTCGGGAAGTTTTATCCGACCGATCGAAGCCTGTCCGGGCAGCCGTTTTCTTGCGGATTTTGGAGAGTTTGGCCAGCTGGCGATCGAGTTCGCCTGACCCGCCGAATGCGCACAAGGGTGCGAATGTGGTGAGATTTTGTGGCTTTGGTCATTGATTGCAAACACTGACTGCTGACTGTCACTGCGGATACATCGGAGCCGCCCAGAAAATTGCCGAATAGAGAAACGCCATGCCCAGCGCCTTGCCTTCGTCGATCAGGAATCTGCGGAAGCTGGGGATCGGGCAGTGGCAGCGACCGGCCACATCCAACTGCCGTGCGCCCTGGTGGACCGGATGCTCAGGGAAAGTGCGGGTATCGGAGCCGGGAGGCAGCGACGATCTCCCTTCGGGACGGATGGTTGATGCCCTTTACCCGATCAAACTGATTGTCTCCACGAGGGAGATTTGTCCGTCCAATTCGAGCATCGCAGCTCCTGCCAAGCTGCAAATTGATTTCAAGACCACGTCCTGCCGGGCGCGTTAAAATGCCTGCCGGGAATTAGCAGCGGCGTCAAGAACGCCACCCCAACTGATCCTGGAGACTTCGCATTCGGCCACAAGCACGGCGGATCCAAAACCCGGCAGCGCGAGATGCAGGCGCCGTGCCCAGCCTTCGCATGGAGTAGCGTGTTCGGCGAGGCCGACAAGCCCCAGCGTCAGTGTCAGGTCGAACGCGGCGACATGAGTTGACTTGATTACCGCTGCCGCCCGGCGAACCGGAGTCGGGCGGTCAGCGCTGCGCCTCGTCGACTGCAGCAATCAGCGGGAAGTTCCATTTTTCTTCCCGTGTGTTGTCAGGACTGTTCCAGAAGGTCGGCCATCGGGCGAACGCACCCGGCGTCGGCGCCGCCGCCGACTTTCCCGCACTCCAAACCCGGCGGGCGCCAGAATCGATATGAGCGCCGCAGGCGCGCGGACATCCCGGAGCGGGAAAATCACCGCCCCACAGCACCCGGATCTGTTGACGATCGTCGTCCGCCATCGCCAAAAATTGGGGTTTTCGGGCAGACTCGAGCCAGATTGCCAATCAGCTCCTGGGACAACCAAGAGACGCCCACTTGGTCATCGCAACAATCAACTCTCCAGTCGGGTAGTCCTCAATGTCTTCTGGCGAGAACCCGGTTTTCTTCAGTTCCTCAAAGTGCAATGCCGGGAAGTCTTCATATTCTCCTAACACCTTGGACGGTCCTATCTGTTGAGATTCGCCAGGTATCGGGATCCAGTAGCGCACCTTGCCTATTGCCTTGGCATATTCACCTTCATGCGCTTTGATATCAATTCCAGCAAGGTCGGACAGAGCAATTTGGTACCGATAACTTTGCTCTTCCAGCACCAAAATCCTTTTTTTATCAAAAGGGCTGCCACCGTAGTTCTTGCATCCGAAATCCAGGCCGAGTTCAAACGGCATGTTCATCCGGTGGTATTCGTCGGGCCCGAAAGACTGGCACCGACTCAGATCATGGATCGAGTGTTTGGATCTGCGGATGAGTTCTATTATCTTTTGCAGGCGGGGCTCACCTGAATCAGTCCGTTCCGCGGCGAACCTAGCCCTACCCATGCCCCACAAGTGACGCTGGACATTTGATTTCGGCGCCTCTACGGTGCCGGCCATGGATACTCAGCATCAGATCCGGCATCAGCTTTCCCGGCCTGAGTCGGTGCGCCATATCACCGGGATTCTGGAAGCGGGCGACATTCCGCACCGCACGGCTCTTGCCAGACGGCTGTGCGCCGAATTCGGCTTCCGTGACGGCCGCGGGCGGCCTCAGGTCTCCACCTGCCTGTCGGCCCTGCGGGCCTTGGAGCGGACCGGCCGGGTGCGGCTTCCGGCCAGGCGGACTCCCGGAGGAACCTGTGTCCGGCGGCACCGGCCGCCGCCGGTGCCGCCGGCGCGGGATGTTCCGGCGGAGGTCGGCCAGGTCCGGGGTCTCGCGCTGGTTCTGGTCTCGGACCCGGCGCACCACGAGATCTGGCATGGGCTGATGGACCGCGAGCATCCGCGGGGCGCCGGGCCGCTGGTCGGCCGGCAGCTGCGGTATCTCCTGCGGTCCGAGCACGGCTGGCTCGGTGCGGCAGGGGTGGCGTCGTCGGCCCTGAAGCTCGCGGCGCGGGACCGCTGGATCGGCTGGGACGCGGCGGCGCGCCGGGACCATCTGCACCGGGTGGTCGGCCTGTCCCGGTTCCTGATCCGACCGGACGTGCGCTGCGGCAATCTGGCCTCGCATGCGCTCGGCCGGCTTCTGCGCCGCCTCGGGGCCGACTTCTCCGCGCGCTTCGGCTTCGCGCCGTGGCTGATCGAGACCTTCGTCTCGCCGCCCTTCGACGGCGCCAGCCTGCGGGCGGCCAACTGGCGGCGCCTGGGCGAGACCGCGGGCCGCGGCCGGCAGGACAGCCGCCACGAAGTGGCGGCCGGGCGCAAGGCGGTCTATATCCATGAGCTGGCGAGGGACTGGCGCGCCCGCATGGGCGTCGGTCCGCCGCCGGCCGACGCGGCTGCGCTGGGTCCGGCGGACGGGCTCGACGGGCCGTCCTGGGCCGAGGCGGAGTTCGGGGGCGCCGATCTCGGCGATGCCCGCCTGAGCGCCCGTCTGGTGAAGATTGCGCAGGCGATGGGAGCGCGGCCGATGGCGTCCTTTCCGCAGGCCGCGGGCGGCGGCCGGGCCGAGATCAAAGGGTACTACCGGTTCATCGACCGGCCCGACAAGGATGCCGCGGCCCCCTCGGCCATTCTGGAGCCGCACCGCGCCCGCACGCTGGCGCGCATGCGGGCCGAGCCGGTGATTCTGTGCATCCAGGACGGAACCGACCTGAACTTCTCGTCCCGTCCGGGATGCGAGGGGCTCGGTGTGATCGGCTCCAACCAGACCGGCGCCGAGACGCGGGGCCTGCATCTGCATTCGATGCTGGCGGTGACCGCGGGCGGCCTGCCGCTGGGAGTCGTCGGCGCCCGCTTCGACGCGCCGCCGGCAAAGGACGGGCCGGAGGCGCCCGAAGAGAGCAAGACCGGCCGCTGGATCGAGGGATACCGGAACTGTGCGGCGCTGGGCCGCGCCCACCCGAAGGGCCAGGTGGTCTGCGTGATGGACCGGGAGGCGGACGCGTTCGAGGTCTACGAGACGCAGCAAGCGCACCCGGACGCCGAGATCCTGGTGCGCGGCAAGAAGAACCGGAAGGTGGCCGCTGTCGATGCGTCCGGCGCCGCCGGCCCGGCGAAATCCGTGCTGGCGTCTCTGCGGGCGGCCCCGGCGCTCGGCGCGATGACCGTCTCCATCGACCGGCTGACCCCGCGGCCGAAGCTGAGCAGGCGCCGGGCGAAAGCCGGGCGCCAGGCGCGCAGCGCCACGCTCACGGTGCGCGGCCGGACGGTGGAACTCGCGCCCACGAGCCGCAGGCATCGGGGCAAGCCGCCGATCCGGCTGCAGGCGGTGATGGTCGAGGAAGAGCGCGCGCCCGCCGATGCGGCTCCGATCCGCTGGCTGCTGTTCACCACCCTTCCGGCCGACACGCTGGAGGACTGCGGAACGGTGGTCAGCCACTATGCCCAGCGCTGGCGGATCGAAGACTGGCACAGAATTCTGAAATCCGGCTGCAGGGTCGAGGAGCTCGAGAACCGCTCGGCCGAGCGCCTCGCCCGGGCCGCCGCCATCAATCTGGTCATCGCATGGCGCATTCACCTGATGACGCTGCTCGGCCGCGACCACCCCGGCCTGCCGCCCGGCGTCCTGTTCTCCGAACTCGAAATCAAGGCGCTGAAGGCCTTCGCCGCACGGCGGCGCCACGCCGCTCCCAACACGCTGGCCGCCGCCGTGCTGACGGTGGCGCGGATCGGCGGACATATCCACCGCGCCAGAGGACCGCCTCCGGGAACGAAGGTGATCTGGCGCGGATACACAACCCTCGTCGAATGGTGCATCGGGCACGAACTCATGACGGAGCAGGAAACATGACAAAGACCGGCGGTCTCATTTCCCCAGAACCGATTGTGGGGCATGGGTAGACCTAGCCCGAATATCTCAGTGCGCCGTGGAAAGGCGCGTTTTCCTTGCGGGTGCGAAACCCGCTCAGCAATTGTCGCTTCGGCTGGCAGCAGCCAGAGCGGTTTACGGAGGTAACGATGTAGACTGAAGCACTCTGGTGCAGAAGGGCCGCTTCGGGCGGCTCAGCGACCATGCAGGCCGGAACGCGAGTGAACGCCGAGCAGGCCTCGAAAAGGGCAATGCGGGAGTCGACCCTCCTGAGATTAGGGGAAGACCGATGGCGGTCCGGGAAGCAAGCGGCAGACGCACCGGTCCGTTTCCGCCGGGGTAGTGGCGTCGGCATGCATGGAAGATGGAAAGCGCAGCAACACGGGAAGCCCTGTCGGTGGCGGGTGGACGCCAACCGGAAATCCGCGAGGACCAGTCCGGGCCGGCAGGGTGGCGGACAGGCCCGTACGACTGAGGACGCCGGGTAATGCCGGTCGAGGAAAGGGGCCTGACTTCGGGAACGGCACAGAAAGGGGGCAGGGCATGGCCACTGGCGAGAGCCTATCAGGACCACACAGTGTTCGGAAACTCCAGACTGTGCCACATGCAGAGGCATGATCCCGTCGGAAAGCCGGATGCGGGAAATCCGCACGTCCGGTTTGATGAGCGGGGGACTGGAAACGCGGCCAGGGGAGCCGGACTGAGGCCCGGAGCGAAAGCGACGGACAAGCCACCGGACCCTAAAGCTGGCGCGCCAGCCCCCGACTCTACGTGCGCCGTGGAAAGGCGCGTTTTCCTTGCGGGTGCGAAACCCACTCAGCAATTGTCGCTTCGGCTGGTAGCAGCCAGAGCGGTTTACGGAGGTAACGATGTAGACTGAAGCACTCTGGTGCAGAAGGGCCGCTTCGGGCGGCTCAGCGACCATGCAGGCCGGAACGCGAGTGAACGCCGAGCAGGCCTCGAAAAGGGCAATGCGGGAGTCGACCCTCCTGAGATTAGGGGAAGACCGATGGCGGTCCGGGAAGCAAGCGGCAGACGCACCGGTCCGTTTCCGCCGGGGTAGTGGCGTCGGCATGCATGGAAGATGGAAAGCGCAGCAACACGGGAAGCCCTGTCGGTGGCGGGTGGACGCCAACCGGAAATCCGCGAGGACCAGTCCGGGCCGGCAGGGTGGCGGACAGGCCCGTACGACTGAGGACGCCGGGTAACGCCGGCCGAGGAAAGGGGCCTGACTTCGGGAACGGCACAGAAAGGGGGCAGGGCATGGCCACTGGCGAGAGCCTATCAGGGCCACACAGTGTTCGGAAACTCCAGACTGTGCCACATGCGGAGGCATGATCCCGTCGGAAAGCCGGATGCGGGAAATCCGCACGTCCGGTTTGATGAGCGGGGGACTGGAAACGCGGCCAGGGGAGCCGGACTGAGGCCCGGAGCGAAAGCGACGGACATGCCACCGGACCCTAAAGCTGGCGCGCCAGCCCCCGACTCTACCACAGGGGGTTGCAAAACAGGGGAGATTCCTCTATAAGCTGTTGAAATAGAAAAACAAACGGCTCAAGAAGCGAGGTCTCCCCATGCCGACAGTCTGTACCGACCCGAAACTCTCCTGTCAATCCCCTGACGGCGTCCGCCAGCCCCGCATCGAGGCCGATTTCTCGGGCGGAACGATCACCTCCAACGCCGGAATCCTGCTCGCCGGCCTCGCGGCGCAGGGCATGAACCTGTTCGACCGGCTGGGCGCGTGCTTCCGCGATCACCGCCGCCCGGATCTCACCGTGCACAGCTGCCGCAGCCTGGCGGGGCAGCGGGTGCTCGGCATTCTGCTCGGCTGCGAGGATCTCAGCGACCACGAGGAGCTGCGGAAGGATCCGGCCCTCGGCTCCGTTCTGGGGCGCCTTGAGTCCCGGCGGGCGGACTGCGCCCCGCTGGCCGGCAAGAGCACGCTGAACCGGTTCGAGCTGTCCGCCGCCGGCGTCGACCCGGGGAAGGCCCGGAAGATTGCGGCCGACTTCGAAAAGCTGGACCGGCTGATGACCGATCTCTTCGTCGAGAAGCATGCGGAGCCGCCGGCGGAGATCGTGATCGATCTCGACGCCACCGACTTCGAGCTGCACGGCGGCCAGGAGCGGCGGTTCTACCACGGGTATTATGATGAATACTGCTATCTTCCGCTGCTTTACTTCTGCGGCAGGGATCCGGTGATGGTCCGGCTGTGCGCCGCCGGCGGCGACCCGGCCGCCGGCGTCGAAGACGATCTTGAGACACTGGCGCGGCGGCTGCGCGCGCGCTGGCCGGACACCCGCATCATCCTGCGGACCGATTCCGGCTTCTGCCGGGATTCCATCATGTCCTGGTGCGAGCGCACAAAAGGGGTGGACTACGTCATCGGCTTGGCCCGCAACGCCCGTCTGGAGGCCGGGATCGCGCGGCAGATGCGGCGCTCGCGGAGCCGGGCGGCTGTGACCGGCGTGAAGTCGCGGCGGTTCCGCGACTTCAGACACCGCACCCAGGACAGCTGGAGCCGGGCCCGCCGCGTCATCGGCAAGGCCGAGGCGCTGCCCGGGCGCGGCGCGCCGAAGCCCAACGCCCGCTTCATCGTCACCTCGCTTCCGGCCTCCGAGCATTCCGCCAGGAAGCTCTACGAGGGCTTCTACTGCGCGAGGGGCGACGCGGAGAACTTCCAGACATACTGCCCCCAAAGTTGGTTATTGCGCCGCCGGACGGGTTCGGAAGTCGGGTGTTTCCTGAACCCGCCTGTGCCGCTCCGGCCTGCTGTGCCACGCGCGGATGGACTTGAGAGTGTCCTTGTCCGCATGGATGAGCCATCGTCTTCTGATGACGCCCGCCCGCTCCGTCTCCTTGCGCGCCTCGAGCTTTCCCTTGCGTATCCAGCCGTAGAGCGTCGGTTTCGGGACAGCCGTTTTGTCGGCCAGCTCGTCGATCAGCCATTCGCCGCGCCGGCGGCGCGGCGGCGGCGGGCGGCGGCGCCTTCCCGTCCTGACGAGTCCGGACTTTCGGGCGATGCCCGCGACGGACGTCTCGGTGAAGGCGTCCTTGCGCGCGGGCTCCCAGCCTGATTCGTTCAGGGCCGCCGCGATTTCGCTGAAGGTCCCGCCCTCCGTCCTCAGCTCGGCGATCCGGGCGCACAGGCCGTGATAGCAGCTCAGCTGCTCCATGCGGCGGACGGGACGGCGGATTTCGGCCCGGCTCTGCGCTCCGCCATGCCATGCCACCTCCGCCTTGACCCGCTCGCTGTCGCCGATCACCTCAACCGTCACGCGCTCGATCATGAGCCGCATGATCTCCGCTCTCTGGGATTTCGTCAGGACGCCGCCGTTCCAAAGGGCGGAGATCCCCGACGCCGCGTCCTCGATGGCCCTCCGCTCCCGCGCCGACAGTTCGGGCGGAGCGCGGCCGCAGCGCCGCTGACAGGCGGCTTTCAGCCGGCTGCATTCCGCCATGGCCGCTTCCCAGTCGTCCTCAAGCGTCTGCGCGACCAGGCGGTTGGCGGGATCCACCGCGCGGAAGGACCGCCGCGCGGCGGCGGCGTCCTGCTCGGCCCGCTCAATCCGCAGACGCCACCCGTCATGCTCCGCCGTCCGGTCCGCCTCAGCCTGCCTCAGCGCCGCCGCCGAAAGCGCGACCGACGCCGGCGACAGCGCGTTGACAACCGCCGCCGCGGCGAAGCTCTCCAGCCCGGAGCTGGACAGGGACTGGCAGGACGGGCCGCCGAAATCCCTCTTGCCGCGGCATTTGTAGCGCAGCCCCTCGCCGCCGCCGTCGCGGTAGCTCACCGTCATGCCCTGGCCGCAGCGGCCGCAGAACAGCAGGCCCGACAGCAGGCCGCCTCCCAGCCCCCGGACCGGCCAGCGGTTGCCCGAAAGCTGGCGCTGGGTGAGCTCAAACTCCTCCCAGGTGATGTACGCCGGATGCCGGTCCTTCAGCAGACAGCGCCACCGCTCCTCGAGCGGCAGCCCGGCGCTGGCGCCGCCGGCGGCGCGCCCCCAGGCGAAGGCGCCCGCGTAGACCGGGCTGGTCAGCATGTCGTGAAGCGTCGCGGAATTCGGCGGCGGCCACTCGAGCTCGCCCCGCCGCGGCCCCTGCGACCGCCGCACAGGCACCCCCTGGCCGTCCGCGGCGAGCGCGCGCAGCGTCGCGCTCAGGCTGCCGTGGCGGGCGAACGCGCGGAAGATGTGCCGGATCCGCGCCTGCACGCTGACATCGGGATCAAACACCGCGCGCCCCGCGCCGTCGCGCACATAGCCGCGCGGAAGCGCGACCGCCAGCTCGCCCCGCGCCGCTTTCGCCTCGCGGCCGGCGTGCATGCGCAGGCGCAGGGTGTGGATTTCGGCCTCGCTCACGGTTCCGCGGATCCCCAGCAGGAAACGGTCATTCGGACGGCGCATGTCGTAGAGGGACTCGGCGTCGGCGATCAGCGTATCAGTGAGATCGCAAAGTTCCAACAGCCGGCCCCACTCGGACAGGTTCCGGGCCAGGCGGCTGACCTCGCTGCTGATGACAATTCCGACTCGGCCCAGCCCGACCTCGGCGGCCAGGGTCATGAACCCCTTCCGGGTTCCCGCGCGGCGGGCGGAACAGCCGAGATCGTCGTCAATGACTTCGGTGCTCGCCCCGGCCCAGCCGAGCTGGCGCGCGCGGTCCGTCAGACCGTATTGCAGCTTGGTTGACTCGCTGTTGCGCTCAACCTGTCCCGGGGTCGACTGCCGGACATAGACAATCGCCTTGCGACGGACGTGGCTGCCTTGAACCCGGCCTTCGCAGAGGCCGGTCCCTGTCAGGCCGGAAATCATCGCCGCGGTCCTGTGTCTGAAGATGCCTCAAAACGATCTGCGTCAGCCGCCGCACCACCCGGTCGCGGTGCGGGGCCGGCAGGGTCAGAAAGAGGTTCTGCTCGTTCATGGTTCCGATACCACCGGTTGAGGGCGGTCAGGGTCTCATACGACAGTATATGGGGCCGCAGGCTCCCTGTAAATGTTTTGTAGGCATTTAATTTGCTGTTTCGAAAACCGTGTGAAAGACCTCAAAACCGGCCTGTTCGCCGACCGCTGCTCGTCGAACCTGTTCGACGCCAACGCGCTGCGGCTGCGCCTCTCAGCCTTCGCCCACATCCTGCACAACCGCGTCGCCGCGGCGGCCGGAGGGAAGCTGGCCAGAGCCGCGCCCGAAACGCTGCGGCTGCGGCTGCTGAAGATCGGCGCCCGCGTCAGAATGTCGGTCCGGCGCATCCATTTCGCCCTGTCCGGAGCCTGCCCGGACCGGGAGGCCTTCGCCGCCGCCTGGATGAATCTCGCCCCCGACTGACCTCTCCCCAGCCCGCGGGCGGCCTCTCAGGCCGAAACGCCGCCCGCGCCCCGCCGGGGGAGGCCCCGGCTCGCCCATCCGCCGGAAAACGCGCCGCTCCGGCGCCCGGAGACGCCCGAAACGGACCTCCGGAAAACAAAAACTCCCGCCAGACCTCCCCGCTGTGGCCCGCTGCGCCGCCGCCGCCGCCGAAACCGCAGAAACCCGCGCTGCGGCGGCTTCCGCTTTCAGGTAGTAGAGTCGGGGGCTGGCGCGCCAGCTTTAGGGTCCGGTGGCATGTCCGTCGCTTTCGCTCCGGGCCTCAGTCCGGCTCCCCTGGCCGCGTTTCCAGTCCCCCGCTCATCAAACCGGACGTGCGGATTTCCCGCATCCGGCTTTCCGACGGGATCATGCCTCCGCATGTGGCACAGTCTGGAGTTTCCGAACACTGTGTGGCCCTGATAGGCTCTCGCCAGTGGCCATGCCCTGCCCCCTTTCTGTGCCGTTCCCGAAGTCAGGCCCCTTTCCTCGGCCGGCATTACCCGGCGTCCTCAGTCGTACGGGCCTGTCCGCCACCCTGCCGGCCCGGACTGGTCCTCGCGGATTTCCGGTTGGCGTCCACCCGCCACCGACAGGGCTTCCCGTGTTGCTGCGCTTTCCATCTTCCATGCATGCCGACGCCACTACCCCGGCGGAAACGGACCGGTGCGTCTGCCGCTTGCTTCCCGGACCGCCATCGGTCTTCCCCTAATCTCAGGAGGGTCGACTCCCGCATTGCCCTTTTCGAGGCCTGCTCGGCGTTCACTCGCGTTCCGGCCTGCATGGTCGCTGAGCCGCCCGAAGCGGCCCTTCTGCACCAGAGTGCTTCAGTCTACATCGTTACCTCCGTAAACCGCTCTGGCTGCTACCAGCCGAAGCGACAATTGCTGAGCGGGTTTCGCACCCGCAAGGAAAACGCGCCTTTCCACGGCGCACTGAGAAATGCAGGCTAGGGGGCTATGGTAAGACGCTAACCGTGCTAACCGGAATGGAACCGCCGGATGAGATTGAAGACGACGAGGATGATCTCCTTGAATCATGGGATGTAAGGCTTCGATGAAAGGGCCAACAGTTAGACGGTCGGATGGGAGATCGGTAATGGTGTAGTCGCCGCTGGCATGCACCTGACAGAGTTCCTTCTGCTGCCTAGCAGAAAGCTTCGGGTGCTTGCCCTTGAGATGGTCCCTCGCCCGAGTGATCGCCATGCTCGGCCTTTCCGATCTTATCAATCACGAACCGGGCGCGCCGAAAGCGCCACGGATATCGTCAAGCCGCCGCGCCTTCACGTATCTGCGCCAGGGCTCAGGGTTCGGTCCGCCAGCTGAAACCAGTGCCCGGTCGACCTGTTTGGCATTGAGGCTAAACTGGTCTGCGAGGCGATCGACCGCACAGCAGAACTGCTCATAGATATCCGGCGTGTTCCCGTCAGTTACCCTGAACGAGAAGGACGGTCCGTGGCCGTTCTCCCGCACACTCCAGTTCCACGTCCCGGAAATATCCATCCGTACCAGTTCACGGCCGAGCAGCAGGTTGATGGAGCATACGGAACATTGGTCCATGATGTAGCCATGGCGGCTGCCAGGGCTATCGCACGGCATCAGGAAGTAGATCAGCTTCGTAAAATAGGCTGGTCCTGCTCCCGTGAGCCCGTTCCCCCTTCGCAGTTCTTTCAACTCTCCATACGCTGCCTTCCGGTCGAGGTGGCCTGACCTGATCTTCTCCGCCACATTCAGCCAGTCCCTGTCGTCATTGCCGAAGAGCGAATCCCGAAAGTTCTCTTGCATTCCGTCCCAAGCCATTATCGCGGCGCAGACGGTTAGCGTTTCAACATTCGGGTCCCTAGCCAGTTTGAAGGCCGTGCTCCGCTCTACCGGGCCATTAGGAAGGGCATCGGTTTGAACGCCTGGGATCTCACCGGCAAAGCTCCGGCCATTCTTCGTGGCTCCGTCATCCGGGTAGGCATCCCTGGGGCTGCTCTTCTGGAATTCGCGCAAATGCTCCTGGATAAATTCTTCGCCTGCGATTTCGGTATTCGTGGCTCGTTATTCCTTCTGATGAGATCCCGCTCGAACTGGGCCCGGCCGGCCCGAGCGTGCGCCTGAGGCGCGGTCCTCGAAGATCCGTTCGCAACCGGCGGCGCCGAGCGCATCGAGCTGCAGTTCCGGGTTCTGGTCGAGGGTCGAGACCCGGGCGTATCCTGCCAGCATGGTGTCACCTGTTCGGAAAAGGCCTACGGGGCCTTTATATCCGGACACCGGATACGGAACAAGGTTTGCGAACAGGATTTCGGGTGGTTTCGCGGGGTTTTAAGGTGGATCGGAGGTTGTTCGGGAAACGGTGGTTTTTAGTTTGCCGAATTGTCAGTCCGGCGGCGCTGGCATATGTTTACTGACACTCAAAGTGTCCTGCCCAAGGCTGAAATTCCATTGACGTGCAGAGAGCTTTCAGGAGAATGTGAGATGCAGCTTGGCATCAAGGAATCCTTCGCGCTGGCGCTGCTGGATCACCGCAGCGGCAGGTTTCGTCATGGATCGCTTTTTTCCATCGGACCGGCGCTGGCAGGCGCGGTGCTCATGGAGTTGGCAGCAAAGGGAAGAATTGATCTTGAAAGCCCTGCCGTGTCCGTTCTGGATTCGACGCCCGTCGGTGACGACGTTCTGGATCAATCGCTTGACCTCCTTGCCAGCACCAGGAAAACCCGCCGTGTCGGCTACTGGGTCCGGCGTTTGTCAAGGTCCGCGAAGCTGATCTGGCGGGATGCGCTGCGGCAACTTTGCGAAAAGGGAATTCTGGAGAAAACAGAATCCAGGTTCATGGGGCTGATCCCGATTCGGCGCTACCATGTCAGGGACATCGAGGCGAACCGGGTTGTCAGGAAACGGCTGACAGATGCCGCGCGTGACCCATCCCCTCCGGCGAGCCCGGAGTTTTCTGTCGTTGTTCTTTTGGAAGCCAGCGGCCAGCTTCGTCGGCTCCTGCCAAAAAATGACCTGAAGGAGGCCCGGAAACGCATCCGACAGATCAGCCGGGCCAACCTTGCCGTGCGCGCGGTGGCGGCGCAGATTCGGCAGACAAACTTCGTGATGGGCGGGATGGCTCCGTCTGCGCAGTAGAAATCCCATCTGGCTGCGGCCGTACGCCAGCCGGATTGAACGCGTTCACTCGCCAAGGACACTTCCGGGCTGCAAACGACTGGCTCCCGGCCCGAAGCGTTCTGTCTCATGCGGCGTTCGCCGCAACAGCCGCCGTCCGGGCCGGTCTGTCGGGTATCGGTCTCCTGCCTTTATTCCGCCGGCATTCGGTGCGATAGATCAAAGTCGAATTCCTTGGTCACATTGAAAGGCGCGGAGACAGCCATGAAAATGAACACGTTGGGGGCGACCGGCGACTTGGTCAGCGAACTGTGTCTCGGAACAATGACCTATGGCACACAGACGCCGGAAGCCGACGCGCACCGGCAGATTGACATGGCGCTCGAACATGGGATCAACATTGCCGACTCCGCTGAAGTGTATCCGGTCAATCCGATTTCCGCCGAAACCCTTGGCGACAGCGAACGCATCATCGGCGCCTGGGTTGCGAAATCGGGACGCCGCCATCAGCTCAAGATTGCCACAAAGGTCGCCGGCGAAGGCAACAAAATCGTGCGCGATGGGGCGCCGGTCTCAAGCAAGACAATACGCCTTGCCGTCGAGGCTTCGCTCCGGTCGCTGCAGACGGACTACATTGATCTCTATCAGCTGCACTGGGCAAACCGCGGCTCATACATGTTCAGGCAGCACTGGACGTTTGATCCGACCCATCAAGACAAGGAAGAAACGCTGGCGCACATGGCGGAGGTTCTAGGTGCCATGCAGGAGCTGGTCGATGCCGGAAAGGTCCGGCATTTCGGCCTTTCCAACGAGAGCGCCTGGGGCACGGCGCAGTGGCTGCGGGTGGCGGCGGCGAACAATCACCCGAAAGTCGAGACGATCCAGAATGAATACAGCCTGCTGTGCCGCCTGTTTGACACCGACCTGGCGGAGCTGGCGCACAACGAACGCGTCGGACTGCTGGCCTATTCGCCATTGGCGACAGGCCTGCTGACAGGAAAATACCAGGGCGGGGCAGTCCCGGCCGGTTCGCGAAAGACGCTGTCACCTGCGCTCGGGGGACGGGATACCCCGCGCGTCAGACCGGCTGTCGGCGCCTATGCTGACGTCGCCAGGAAGCACGGCCACGAGCTGCCGCTGATGGCCCTGGCCTGGTGCCGGACGCGCCCGTTCATGGATTCGGCGATTTTCGGGGCCACGACGTCGGCCCAATTGGAGTATCTGCTCAAATCTGTCGACGTGGAACTGTCCGCGGACTGCCTGGCCGACATTGACCTGGCACACCGGGCGCACGCGATGCCTTACTGAGTTTGGTATCCGGGCGCGCTCCGCCGGCGCCTTCAGCCGGTCACCACGACGCCGCCGTCAATTGCAAGAACCTGACCGGTCATCATCCGGCTGGCTGACGAAGCCAGAAAGAGGCAGCCGGCGGCGATGTCTTCGGGCTTCAGATGCTCCTTCAGCCGCTGTTTCACCAGATGCTCCTCAAGCAGTTCGGGCGTCGCCCACAACCGCAGCTGTCTGTCGGTCAGCACCCATCCCGGCGCGAGCGCATTCACACGGATTCTGTCCGGACCATACTCGCGGGCCAGCGAGCGGGTCATGCCGGTGATGCCGGCATTGGCCGCGGTGTAAGCAGGATAGCCGGAGTTGCCCATCATGTAGGAAATTGACGTAAAGTTGACTATCGATCCGCCGCCGTTTTCCCGCATGTCCGGAATGACCGCCTGACAGCCAAAGAAATACGACCTGAGATTCACAGCATGGTTTGCGTCCCACTCTTCCACTGTCAGCTCTTCGGTCTTGTGCCGGACATCATTGGCCGCGTTGTTGACCAGCACCGAAATTGCGCCGTTTGCCGACGCGGCGTCTCTCACCGCCTGACGCAGGGCCTCGACGTCTGTCAGGTCGCAGCGCAGATACAGCGGCCGGCTTCCGTGCCGCATTTCAATCCCGTCGCAGAATTCGGCCGCATCCGACCGCTGCAGAAAGGCGACGCGGGATCCCTGCATGACAAAAGCCTCTGTGAGAGCCGCGCCGATGCCCGACCCGCCGCCGGTGATCAACACCGACTTGTCCTTCAAATCGTGAAATTCAACTTCCAGTTTCATGTCAGACTGACCTTTTGCCTGTTTCTCTCACTGTTTGCCGGCACAGGACAGGCGGCGGCCCGCCTCGGCTCTCCGCCCCCGTTCCCAGCCGGTAACCGCGCGTCGACACTGACCTCAAGCGGACGTACCTAGCCGAAAGCGGCGGCCTTTTCAAATTGCAGTATGACCGAATTCCATTGCTGCGTTGTCAAGCGACAACAGAGCGATTGCGTCATCTCTGGCACGCGGCCGAGGCCAATGATTGCAATATTGACCCCGTGGCCGCCAAGCATTGTTCCAAGTTCGCCGCGGGCGCCGGGTGACGTTCCAGATCCTCGATAAGAGGATGTCGGGCGTAAACTGCGTGCCCTCGCAGGATTGGCGATGCAAATCTTTGTATCCGGCAGCGCCAGTTCCCCAACAGGCATTGATACTCAAGCGTGGCCGGCGGGCTTTCCGTGATGATCGGCGACTCGGAACGCGAAAGCGTGACGCCGCGCACCGTGAGTGGAACGGCATGGCGGAATTGGCAGGATGGTGTCACATCCCGACGTAAGCGGTCAGGCAATGCAAGATCGGGGCACTCGCCGCGCGATAAAGACACCGACAATCGAGATGTCACCAAATCGCTCGAATTTCATGCGTTGCATTGCCTTGAAGTGCGCGCCTGTTGCCAGAACATCGTCGACAACACAAACTCGTGACGCAGAGGTCGAGGGCATCGATTGGCCCCGTCCTTTCCAAGACCTGTGTTATCCGGTCATCTTAAGATGGGTCCGATTTTGTCCTTGAGGGCGGACAGGCACAAAGCGGCTGAGTTCAAGGTCAGGACCCGTTAACTGTTGACACATGCGATGGTGCCTGATTGATTGCCAGAAAACAACAAACCGGAAAGCGAGCAGCAACTTGAGTGATCTTTTCTGGCTGACGGAGGCGCAGCTTGAACGCCTCCGGCCGTTCTTCCCCAAGTCAAGGGGCATCCCCAGGGTTGATGACAGGCGGGTCCTGAGCGGCATAATATTCATTAATCGCAACGGGTTAAGGGTGGCGGGACGCGCCGTCCGAATACGGTCCCTACAAGACACTCTACAACCGGTGGAAACGCTGGAGCAGGACGGGCGTCTTTGACAGCATGCTTGAGGGTCTTGCGGGCAGGGAAGACCCCGGCGGAACGCTGATGACCGACGCCACCCATCTCAAGATACACCGGACCGCAGCTGGCATACGGCACAAAAAAGAGGGTCCGGACAGCAGACCGGACGGACCAGGGGCGGTCTGAACTCCAAGCCGCGCACAGTGGCAGGCGGACCTGGACAGAAGCTGCGGATGCTCCTGACCGCCGGTGAGGTCAGCGGCGACAAAGTATCCCGGATTGCCATGTGGGACCGGCCGCCGTCGCACAACTCCTGTGCAGGTATTCCCATGATCCCAGTTTCTGAAGAAGCTCCAGCATCGGTTCAACGGTCGGCTCGACTTCCCCTTCACCCCAATCATGGACACCCTCGATACAATAAATCCGCTTTTTGAACTCCACGTCTTCGTCTCCCGGTTTCGTCAACACATTCCATAACGGCAGTTCGCTGCGTCAGGCCGCTGCTCTTGTATGATAATTTCGATCGGTTCAATGTCTCGTGCTGCACACAAAGGGCATCCTTGGCGAGATTCACTATGTGCCAGTCATGTGAGACAACGGTCAGGTCGGTATTCCGGAGCCTTCCGCCCGGCCCCGTTCGTTCAGCGTTGGTCTTGAGTACGGTCTGTGAGGCACCAGAGGTCGCCTGGAGAGTCTTCCCAAGTGGTTCAGCCCGGGACCCGTGTTCGCCTGGCTGGCCGGCCACCCTTCCGCCCGTTGGCGCGGGCAGCGGCGGCCTTTGCCGGGCTGGTCGCCCTGCCGCCTTCCGCACCGAGGATGGATGCCATCCACGACCTAGTGCCGAACACGCCATCGAACAGCGCAGGCACGTAGACATCGGCATCCAGGGCTGGCCAGTGGAGGCCGAGGCCGGAGGGAGAAAGTTCGATTTCGGAGAGGGCGGCAGGATCGGCTCCAGCCAGACTCTCGATCAGGCGTACAGGCACGGCCAGTTCGACATCATTGTGCAGGGTGACGATCAGGTGGGAAGTTTTCCGGTCATAGCGGGCCTTGGTGACACGAGACTTCCGCTGCAGGGCTACGCCAGCCGCCTGGGCCAAGGTAAAATCTGCGTCAGTAACGGTCATGAATCTCGCTCCATTTCTGGCAAAGGTCGAACAGGTGCGTGGCCAGATCGTTCTGGATCCGGCCCAGCTTCCGTCTGTTGAAGTGACCGTAGACTTCTCGTAACTCAGGCGGCCCGGCCGGGCAGTTCAGGATGAATACAGCCTCGCCGTCTGCCACGGTCACATGGACATGGGCAGGTCTGTGACCATTCAGATAAATCACCGCCCTCAGTCCATCGAGGCGCAAGACAGTCGGCATTGGATGGGTCTAGCAGAAACCCAAACGCTTGGGTAGTGAAATCTTCGCAAGTCTCGGGAATGCATTATTCGGGGTAAACGGACCGAAGCTGCATATTTGGGCATCTGAAGGAACACACGGGGAACAAGCGGTAGGATCTTGCCGGAATTGGCTCACGGAGCTGGTTCTTCGCGCTCTACAGCCGTTCCCTTCGCCTTGTACGGGTCGTTTGCGGTAGGGGGCAGAATCGTACGTTAAGCGATTTGCCGCCTTTTCAAAGTTCGATAGACAGTCGGCCGTGACACGGAGAAGACCTCTGCAAGATCGCTGATCGAATATTCCCCGGTATCGTGCATTCTCCAAAGCTCTTTCTGTTGTTTTTCCGACAGTTTTGGCTGTTTCCCTCGTAGCTTGCCCTTCGCCTTCGCGATCGCCATGCCCTGAAGAGCGCCCTGCGGATCGGACGCCAGGGAGAAATCCGCGACCGGACAATCAAACCCCAGCATTTCCGGATCGCAGGACTAAATCTCCTCGCAGCGATCATCATCTACTGGAATACCGATCAGCTCGGACGCGCCATCCAGAAACGCAACCAGGCAGGCCTCGAGAACCCGCAAAACCTGCTCAGACACACATCACCGCTCGGGTGGGGTCACATTTTGCTCACGGGCGAATACAGGTGGTCCGGCATGACGGCTTCAGGGGCTTAGCGTACGATTCTGCCCCCTACCGCAAACGACCCGCGTTGGGGCTTTCCAGAATGAATACTCTGCCCGCTGTCATGATTGTCAATCCATTGTGAATGCCAAATTCATTTGCCCGGCTCCAGCCCAGTTCAGGGCGACGCTAGGGCTACCATGTCCATAAAAAAGGGGCTGGACAATGGGCTGCCCCCATGATAGTCCGGCCGCATGGCACAGTCACAGATCAGCCGCACATTGCGGGACGAGGCGGCGGTCGCGCGGGTGGCGTCGATCCTGTCGCAGGAACGGTTCGACAGCCGATCCGCCCTGGGCCGCCGCATCTGCGAGGAGTTCTCGTTTCTCGACGCGCGCGGCCGGCCTCAGCTTGCCGGGTGCATGAAAGCGCTCGGCGCCTTGGCCGAGAGGGATTCCGGCATCGCCCTTCCTCCGCCGAAGGCGCCGGCGCCGGCGGCGGGGGCCGCGTCTCCTTGAGGCCGGCGTCCCCGAGCCCGAGGATGTGCCGCCGCATCCCGCGCGGATAGGGGGCCTCGGGATCGTCGCCGTCACGCGCGCTGCGGACCGTGTCCTGTGGAACACGCTGGTCGCGCGCGAGCATCCGCACGGGATGACGGTCTTCGCGGGCCGCCAGGTCCGCTACCTCGTCGGCTCGGCGCACGGCTGGCTGGGGGCGGCGGGGTTTTCCGCCGCGGCGCTGCGGGTGGCGGCGCGGGACCGCTGGAATCGGGTGGGACGACGAGGGGCGACGGTCGCATCTCGAGCGCGTCGTCTGCCTGAGCCGTTTCCTGATCCGGTCGTCCGCGCGCTGCCCGCACCTGGCCAGCCATGTCCTCGGCCGCATCCTGCGCCGCCTGCCGGGCGACTTCGCGGAGCGCTACGGCTTCCGTCCGTATCTCGTTGAGAGTTTCGCCGACGAGGGGTATGACGGCACCTGCCTCAGGGCAGCGAACTTTCTGCGCGTCGGAAAGACGGAAGGCCGGGGCCGGCAGGACCGGGACCACCGGCGGGCGAAGACCGTGAAGACGGTCTTTGTGCGCGAGCTGGAACGCTCCTGGCGCAGGAAGCTCGGCGTCCCGCACGTCGACCACGCGCCCTCGCTGGAGCCGGGCGAGGGGCTGAACGCGCAGGACTGGGCGGAGAACGAGTTCGGAGGGGCGCCCTTGGGCGACAAGCGACTTTCTGCGCGCCTGGCGAAGAGCGCCGGCCTTCTGGCGGCGTATCCCGGGCAGAAGATCAACGCCTCCAGCGACAGCGGCGGCAACGAGATCGCCGGCTTCTACCGCCTGATCGAGGCGCCCGCCGAGTCGGAGGTCACGGTGCCGAACATCCTCGCGCCGCACCGCGGGCGCAGCATCCAGCGGATGCGCGGCCAGCGGACGGTCCTGGCGATCCAGGACGGCACGGACCTGAACTTCTCCCGCCGTCCCGGCTGTGACGGGCTGCAGCTGATCGGAAAGAACCAGACGGCGGCGACGAGCCTGGGGCTGCACATGCACGCGACGCTGGCGGTGACGGGGACGGGCCTGCCGCTGGGCGTGCTCGAGACGGGTTTCGATCCGGCGAAGGCGCTCTCGAAAGAGGAGGAGAGGCGCCGCAAGACGGCGCGGTGGCTCGAAGGGTTCGACGACATCGCCGCCGCCGCGCGCGAGATCGGCGGAAAGACGCGGGTGATCTCCGTGTGCGGCCGGGAGGCGGACATGTTCGCGCTGTTCGACGCGCAGCGCCGCCGTCCGCGCGTCGGGCTTCTGGTGCGCGCCAAGCATGACAGGGTTCTCGGCAGGGGACAGGCGAAGCTGTTCGCGGCGATGGCCGGCGGCGCCGCCGGCGGCATGATCGACATCGAGATCGAGGGGCTGACGGCGCGTCCGAAATCCAGCCGGAAGAAGGCCCGCCCCGCGCGGCAGAAGCGGCTGGCGAGCTGCGAGCTGCGGTTCCGCCGCGTCACGCTGCCGGCGACGGACGCCGTCCCCGGCGCGGAGCCGGTTTCCTTGCACGGGGTTCACGTCAGGGAAATCGCGCCGCCCGAGGGCGAGGACCCCGTGCAGTGGTTCCTGCTGACCACGCTCAGGGTCAAGAGCGCAGAGGAGGCTGCGGAAACCGTCGGCTTCTACCTTCAAAGATGGCGCGTCGAGGATTTCTTCCGCGTCCTGAAGTCCGGCTGCCGCGTCGAGTTCCTGCTGTTCCGCACCGCCGACAGGCTGCAGCGGGCGATCGCGATCAACGCGGTGATCGCCTGGCGCATCATGGTGATGACACTGCTCGGCCGCCAGGTTCCCGACTGCGCGCCGCAGCTGATGTTCGCCGACCAGGAACTCGGCTTCCTGCGCGACTACGCGAACAGGCACGGCCTGGAAGCGCCGGAGCGGCTCGGCGACGCCGTGCGCCTGGTCGCGCATCTGGGCGGCTACCGCGACCGAAAGCACGATCCGGAGCCCGGAAACCAGATCATGTGGCACGGGCAGACGCGGCTGACGAGCGCCGCGCTGGGCCATGAAATCGGTCGTGAAGTCGGGTTCCGGGACGGCCAGAAGCATGCACTGAGAGCCAAGGGATAGAACGTTGCTATGCAGAGTTATGTATACTCGGTAGCGCTAGGCTGCGTCCAGCAGGTGATAGTGTCCTGGCTCACTCCCGTCGATGCGGATCTCCTGTATCCAATCCGCCGCCTTGACCTTCTCTGACACTGATTCGACGTCCAGGTCGACATCAAGCCTCAACTTCTTTGCCGAATGCAGCCGTAAGAGCATTTCAGCAATATCGTTGACCGACGTTTCGTTCCTCTCCCAGCGGCTCACAGTCAGCAATGTAACCCTGAGAATCTCCGCCAGCTGAGCCTGCGTCAGCCCCATTTCGGTGCGAAGGAACCGCAACTCCTGGCCCGTCATCTTGGCCGGGTGCGTTACGATTCCCTCCGCAATCACCATGTGAAGCTGTCCAATTGCCGGGATCGTGACTGACTCCTCGCCAGCATCATCCCCGAACTCCACAGCTCCTTCGATGAACACATTGTCCAATCCGCACTCAGTGTAGTGATATTCCGACATCTGTTCCTCTCATCAATTGTCTTTCCACATCACCGTGATGATCTTGATGTGGTTTGCCGTTAGATCAGGCACCACAATCATCCTGACGATTCGCCGCTCCGAATTCGGTGCCAGACCCTCGATTGCGTACTTGTACAGATCCGGGGCAGATGACTAGCCTTCCGACGGTTCGCGCACGAATCCGTTCCTGAGGACAAAAAGCACATCCGACATAATAATCCCGCGGTCCCGCAGCCGCTGCGAGGCATGTCTTCTCCAAGTGAGGCTGCTCTCTTGGTCACTCGCAATTCTCCTGATAAGATCCGTGGCCTGCGCAGGACTCCACGGCTGGTCAGTTGAAGACATGTAGGCAGATCAATTCTCTACAATTCCCCTGCAGGCGCATTTATCACAATGATAAATGACTGCAAGCATCGATTTCAAGGGTGACCAACCGTCGGACTTGCCTGATCGATGTCAAACGGTAGGTGCAGCGGGTGCCAAATCGACGAGAAAGAGGTTGTCGGCAGCCGATTTTCTGCCGCAGTCAGCCTGCAGCTCGCAGGATACCCTTTGCCCGTCTGCCAGCGCGGGCAGGTCTGGCCGCTTGACTGCCGAGACGAAACCTTCTTCTTCGACGTCTAGCAAAGGAATTGCAATATGACCAAATCCGCCGCGAACCTTTCCCGCCGCAGCGCGATTGCGGGCCTCGGCGCATCAGCGTTTTTGATGCCTGCCGCGCCTGTTTGGGCGCAAGCGCGCAGCACATTGACCACCGCAGCGCGTGGGACAGTCTCGTCTTGCACCGCGGCTGAAGTTGCCACATCCGATGCCGCGATGCGCATGTCGACCGTGGCCGACTTCACTAGTGTGGGCAGCTGTCAGATGACACCCGACACCGTCGAAGGCCCTATTTCATCTGTAACGGGTTCGAGTCTCAACGCGACGTAACCGGCAGCAAGCAAGGGCAAGCGATGACCATTGCACTGCGCGTGGTTGATCAGAACTGCACACCGATCCCCGGCGCCATCGTAGATGCATGGGGGTGCGACGCTATGGGCTGGTATTCGGGGTCACAACGTTGACCCGGATGTTCCTCTGGACGCATCAGGCGCTGCACGCGGCGCGACCCGCTCTCCTGACATGCCCGAGCGCTTCTTGCGCGTTGTGCTGGCCACCGACGCCGATGGCATTGCCGAATTCGACATGATCTATCCGGGCTTCTACATCGGTCGCGCCATCCACACCCATTACAAGGTGCATATCGGCGAGCAGGTCTTCCTGACGGCGCAGGCGCTCTACCCCGAAGATTTCAACGAAAAGATCATGGCGATGGCCCCTTACAACACGCCGCGCGAACATGCGCGCGTGCTGAACGCCGAAGATAACCCGATCATCGGGGACGCAGACCTGTTCACCGTCGTCGAGCGCGGCGGACAGCTGCTGAGCCTCATCACCCTGACTGTTCAGACCTGAAGGTATACCGTGGCAAATCCTTGCAACATTTGCGTTGCGATCACCGGATCGTTGCCGCGCAAGTCGGACAACCCGGCTGTGCCAATCTCGAACTCTGAGCAGGTCGAGAGCACTCATGGGGCCTTTGAGGCCGGGGCGTCCATCGTCCATGTGCATGTCCGCAATGACGATGAAACACCGACGAGCGACCCCGAGAAATTCGCCGCACTGAAAAAAGGCCTGGAAAAAACTGCCCGGGCATGATCGTTCAATTTTCCACGGGTGGACGGTCTGGCGCTGACCAGACACGGGGTGGGATAGGAACCACCAGAATCCTTGAGGTCAAGCTGCGGCAGTTTTCACATGGCGTTGGCGCAGATTGCGGTCGCCGCCGACGCCCAGTTTAACCTGGGGCTC
Organism: Paracoccaceae bacterium; assembly: GCA_965221935.1. Lineage (GTDB taxonomy): Bacteria > Pseudomonadota > Alphaproteobacteria > Rhodobacterales > Rhodobacteraceae > JAPOXR01. Next base: position 97,253 of record CBDCSZ010000078.1, on the reverse strand, counting down.
ATATATGAACAGGGTAAAGGAGCACTCGAGGATTTCGTGTCCGCCTATGCCTGGTTTAACCTCGCAGTGGCACAAGGTAATGAAAATGCAAGAGAAGACCGAGATGCAATTCGAGGTTTAATGACACGTGACCAGATCGCTGAGGCACAGAAGCCAAGCCGAGAATTGGACGCCCAGATCCAGGAACAATGAAGGAAATCTCGGCCTATCAAGACCTCAACGGCCTGCATTTCCGCCCTTCCGGAGGCCTGAACCGGCCGGTTTCCGGCACTTCGCCCAGAACCCCGTTTTCTTGCCCGCAGAGCAGGGGGAACGGTTTTACGGCCCCAAGGTCATCCAGGCGGCGTTTTGCCCCCGGAGTGGGCGCTGTGAAGGGGGGTTTTACAGGCAGTGGCAAGTTCAGCCGGATTTAATGGAATCCGGTAATGGGGGCAGGAATTTGTCCGTTTCCGGAACAGGGATATTCATCTTCAGGTTTTCCGGGCGCCTGTTAATCGAACATTAATCAAAAGACAGTTGCGCGAAAACCCATTGAAGCCGGAATGACGCCCGGACAGGCTGCAAAGCAGCTCAATATTGGGAGGGCAACCCGAATGCGCCCGGTTTGTTCGTCCTTAGGGAAATACAGCGTACAAACTATGCGATGAGGCCAGTGACGGTTGGCTGGCTGTTCAAAGCTGCGGTGGAGATGGTTCCGGCTGCAACTCTCTACTCGGGGTGTAGCCCAATTTGTTGACATCGGCGATTTCTGCCATTTTTTTCTGTAGCGGGCGTGTCCGACAACGGCCGGGCGAATCGGTCGGCGGCGCGCTTTCAGAGGCGAAAGGCAGGAGCGCGAATGATGACGCAGGACGAGGAGAAGCGCGTGCACCGGCATCCGGACGCGGTGGCGTATCTGGAAGGTCTGGACGAAGAGGGCGCGTCGGTGGTCCGGCCGTACGAGGGCGGGCATGTCCGGTACTGGATCGAGGGCGGCGAGGTGCGCAGCCTGGAGGTCGCGGAGGACGGGCCGCTTCCGGCGCTTCTTGCCGCCGTCTCTGCGGAGTTCGGGCCGCAGCTTCCGAGGCTGGCGTCGGATCTCGCGTCGGGCGTCCCCGACCTTGACGGCGTGGAGCGTGCGCTCCGGGACGCCGCCCTGGGCGGCGGGGCAACGGCGCTGAAGCAGCTGGTCGAGCGGCTTGACAGGGCGTTGCCGGCGCCGAGATGCGAAAGCTGCGGCACGCCGATGCGCCGGTGCCAGGAAAGGAAGGGGAAGTCGTTCCTGACCCGGCTGGGCCGGGTCGAGTTCGAGCGGACGTACTTCCATTGCCGGTCGTGCGGCAAGGGCTGTTATCCGCTGGACCGGGCGCTGGGCCTGGAGGGGAGCACCTTCACGCCGGGGATGGCGAGCGTCATGGCCGAGACGGTGCCGCTGATGAGTTTCGATGCGGCGAGCCGGCACATCGCGAACCTTGCCGGGGTGGCCGCTTCGTCGAGCTCCCTGCAGCGCTGGTCGCTGGCGTTCGGCGAGGCGGCGCTCCGGTTCGAGCGGGAGGAGGTGGTCGGTGGCAAGCCTCTGGAATCGCGCATGTATCTCTCGATCGACGGGACCGGCATTCCGATGCGGAAAGAGGACGTCGAAGGCGTTGCGGGGAAGCAGGACGACGGGAGTTCCAGGACGCGAGAGGCGAAGCTCGCGGTCATGTACACCGCCGAGGGGCGGGATCCGGAGACCGGCGCGGCGCTGAAGGACCGGGGCAGCGAGACGTTCAGCTGCCTGATCGACAGCGCGGCGGCGCCGTCCGGCGGCAAGGATCCCTCGGCGTTCGCCGTGCGGCTGGACCGCGAGGCCCGGCGCCGGGGCCTGCACGACGCCGGGGAGCTTGTTGTCATCTCCGACGGGGCGGAATGGACAAGGAACACCTGCCAGGAGATCTTCGGCGGCCGGAAGGTCACCTTCGTGCTCGATATGTTCCATGCCCTCGAATACGCGTCCGGCGCCGTGAAGGCGATCCTCCCGGACAGGGAGGGGCGGAACCGGCGGTTCGAGGAGATCAAGGCGGACATCGCGGCGGGCCGGGCGGCCGAGGTGGTCCGGGAACTCGAGCCCTTCAGCGGCCGGCACGAAGATGTCGCGGCGTGCTGCCGCTACTTCAGGAACAACATGGAGCGGATGCGGTACAACGAATACCGTGACCTCGGCATGCAGGTCGGGAGCGGCGTCGTGGAAAGCGGATGCCGGCAGTACGGGCTGCGCCTGAAGCGCCCCGGCACCCGCTGGTCGGAGAGAGGAGCCAACGCCATGCTCGCGCTGAAGAGCTGCGTCATGAACCTCCGGCTGCCCGAATTCCTGGACTGGCAGGCAAGGCAAGCCGTCGCGGCCAGTCACTAACTTGGGCTACACCCCTCTACTCGGGGCAGCGGAATCGATGACGGCGCTTGTAGTCCGTTTCAGCTGTCAGACGGAAACTGGAAGCTGTGGAATTCGGACAGCATGGCGACTATATCCGGGAGCAGTTGAAGACCGCCCCGGGAGACACCAGGCAATGCATCCCGAGATTGCAGACAGGAAGGACGAGATCGCCGGGATCTGTCGGCGCTACGATGTCAAGCGTCTCGAGGTCTTCGGATCGGCTGCGCGCGGAACGGACTTCGATCGTGAGCACAGCGATGCCGACTTCCTGGTCGAGTTTCGCCCGGACAGCGATCAGGATCCTTTCTTCCGGTTCTTCGATCTGCTCGATGCGCTGCGCCGCGCCCTTGGCCGTCCAGTAGACCTGGTTCAGCCTGGTGCGATCAGGAACCGGTATCTGAAGGCGGCAATCGACCGGTCACGCGAGGTCGTCTATGCGGCGTGATCCTCAAATTTCTCTGACCAATATTGATCAGGCGGCGGCGGATATCGAGAGCTTCACTGCCGGCATGGATCTCGATACCTATACCGGGGATCGCCGGACTCAGGCCGCGGTTGAACGAAAGTTCGAGATCATTGGCGAAGCGATGAACCGATTGTTTCAGGAACACCCTGAAATTGCGAAGCAAGTCTCCGGATTCCGCCAGATAATCGACTTCCGCAACCAACTGGTCCACGGATATGACAGTGTGGAATCCGAAATCGTGTGGCACCATTCCGTCAACCACCTGCCACAACTCCGTTTGACGGTTCAAACGTTGCTGGCTGTACTGGAGAGCGCCGCCAAGGCCAGTAGTAATTCCGCGGAGGTCGAAGAACCCGGCGATAGCGACAGCTGCGACCCGTTCTAGCCAGCGCTACCGAGCAGGACCAGGGGCCGGTTCCGGCAGGGGGACAAAACGACAGATGGGTTTGTTGTTGTTTCGGGGATACGGCACCGGTTCAATGTCGCGGCGGCAGATTCCCTGCATTTCCGGCTATTTGCAGGCCTCAATCGCCCGGTTTCCGGCACTTCGCCCGAGACCCCGTGTATGGACGCCCCCCTGAGTGCAAGCAATTTCTTTGGACACGCCGGGCAAGGTGATCAGGTACTGTCGTGTATTCGGCCTCTCGATGCGGCATCTCAACGCGCCGCGGGCCAGTATGGAGATACGAGGACCAGGTCCAAATCGTTTTCCCGGGCTTGAAGCCCGACGGGGTCTAGCTGGTTTCCCCGGTCCCGTCTCAATGATCGTTTGCTCTTACCTGTCCTCCGTCCTGCTCACATCCACCACGCCATCACGTCAGGCCGCAGCCACTCAGGCAGCAGCCGTGACGGGGTCGCGATAGCTTTCCTTCTTCGTCATCAGCGCCCAGGCAATGCGCGCCATCCGGTTGGCCATGGCCATGGCAACCAGCCTCCTCGGCTTGCGGGCCAGCATGCCGGCAAGCCATGAGCCCTCAGGCACCCCGCGCCGGACAGCCCAGCGGATCTCCGCCATGGCGCCGACAAACAGCAATCGCCTGAGATCGCGCTGACCCATCTTCGAGACCCTCCCCAGGCGCTGCTTGCCTCCGGTCGAGTGCTGCCGGGGAACAAGGCCAAGCCAGGCCGAGAAGTCCCGGCCGCGACCGAACCCCTCCATCGGCGGGGCAAAGGCCTGGATCGCCATCGCCGTGATCGGACCCACCCCCGGAATGCTCATCAGTCGCTTCGCCTCCTCGTCCTGCCCTGCATCCGTGCGGATCCGCTTCTCGAGATCCCTGATCTTCTCACCCAGCCGGCCGATCTGCTCAAGCAGAAGCCCGGCCATCTCCCGCACAGCCCCCGGCAACGAGGCCGATGCTCCGGCAACCCTGATCGCCAGGCGCTCGACATTGGCAATCCCCTGCGGCGCAATGATGCCGAACTCCGCAAGATGACCGCGCAGCGCATTCACCGTCTGCGTCCGCTGGCGCACCCTGCCCATTAGTCATTTTTCAACTGAGCAATGAGCTTGTGCAGGGCGCTGTCGTCCCCGACCCATGTCCAGCCCGCCGCCGCCAGGCTCGCGCCGCCGAATTCCGGCCCGGTGAAGGTCTCGCAGAGTGCCGGCGAGATCCCGTAGCGGTCGTGGAAATCCTCCGCAAGGCGGCGGCGGCAGAGGCCCAGCGCCTTCGAGGCCAGGTTCCGGCAGCGCACATCCCTGCGTATGAGGAACCGCGACATCCCGACCACCCGGTCGAGACCCGCCCGCCGGGCGTCCGCGTCCCAGCCGATCCAACAGTCCCTCGGGCCGAGCGTCGAAGCCGGACTGGCGAAGACGAAACCGCCGACGCCCTTGTTTGGCCGGTTACCTTTTCCGGACAGGAGCAACTTCATGCTGGCAGGATACGCGCGGGTCTCGATGCTGGACCAGAATCCTGAGCTGCAGCTCGATGCGCCCGGCGCCGCCGGATGCGAGCGGATCTTCGAGGACCGGGCTTCCGGGGCCAGGTCAGACCGGCCCGGCCTTGCCCGGGCGCTGGACTGGATGCGGGAGGGCGACACCCTGGTGGTCTGGAAGCTGAACCGGCTGGGACGAAGCCTGCCGCAACTGGTGGCAACGGTTTGCGAGCTCGAGGAGAGGGGGTTCGGCTTCCGCTCGCTCACCGAGGGGATCGACACCACCACCGCCACCGCCAACGGCACGCTGGTCTTCCACGTCTTCGGGGCGCTGGCCCAGTTCGAGCGGGATCTCATCAGGGAGCGGACCATGGCCGGCCTTGTCGCGGCCCGGGCCGCGGCCGGAGGGGAGGGCGGCCGGCCAAGCTGACGCCGGAGCTTCGCCGCCGGGCCGAGGCGATGCTGCGGGACACCAGGGGCTATCCCTTCGTCAGCGACGTGATCCGCCGCCTCCCGATCGGCCGCACCGCCTTCCATCACCACTTCCCGAAGGAGCGGATCCGGGAGCTCCGGGGCTGAGGGCGGGGAAGGGGGAAGTTCTTGTCTTCCCTCTGGCAAGAAACAGCGATCCCGGCTAAATGGTATACACGCATCCCGATGAAGTGGCCAAATGAGCAAACAAACTGCCGTCCGCCTTCCGGACGAAACCTATGCCCGCCTGAAGGCGCTTTCCGCCAGGACAGGCCGGACCGCGACGTTCTACATCCGCGAAGCGGTCGAAGAACATCTCCGGTCAATGGAGGACCTCTATGCTGCTGAACAGGCAATGATTGAGCATCGCAGGTCGGGCGAGCAATCCCTGTCCCTTGACGAGCTGGATGCCGCACTTTCCCTGGAAGATTGAGGTCACAGCAGCTGCCGCACGACAGATCAAGGGTCTTGGTCCTTCCAATGCCGGGCGGATCAGGAAGTATTTGCGCGAGCGCCTCGCAACGCTTGATGATCCCCGCCAACTCGGAAAGCCGCTGGCTGGCTCGGCGCTGGGCAATTTCTGGCGTTACCGGGTGGGTGACTACAGGTTGTTGTGCGAAATCAGCGACGGCACGCTCACCGTTCTGGTCGTTGCTGTCGGCCACCGCCGTAACATCTATCGCTAGATGCACCTGCCTCTCCTGTGCTCTTCGACCCGGGAAGCGCGGCCAATCATCCTTGAACAACGCGGCAAGAGGCTCCCAACCACCCGGTTTCCGGCACTTCGCCCGAGAGGCCATTTTCCTGCCCGTAGAGCAGGGGGAACGGTTCTGCGGCCCAAAGGTTTATCCAGGCGGCGTTTCGCCCACCAGAAGGGCGCTGTGTAGGGGGGTTTTCACGGAGTCGGCAAGTTCGGCCGGATTGTGCTTAAGCCGGGATATTAAGACGTTCTCAAAGGCCATTCACGGATGATTGCCCACAAATTTCGAGATGAAGGGCACGAGAGGTGTCCAGCTATATCAAATCGGGATTTGAAGATGGGATCTGGGAAAGATCGGCTTATGGCAATCTGGACCATTCCTGTATGACCAATCTCCGTCAAGCACTAGACGAACTTGTTACAAGTATTCTCGTGTCATCATTTCATGTCATACAGTAAACAACCTCTTCTAATATCCGGCGAACGTCTCTGATCTGGTACAGGGGAACACAAATTGAGCGACATAAAGCTTTTTCGTATTGATGATAAAACCGTGACTGAGCTTACCGGCACAACCGACACGGTTGAGAAATCCGTCCAAACCTTGTTTGAGCAGAACCTCGAAATTCTTCTTGGCGTTCGATTGCTCAAATCCGAGTTTACTACAACTCATGGCGGCCGAATCGATACCCTTGGCCTCGATGAAAACAACTGTCCAGTGATCTTGGAATACAAGCGTGCCAAGAATGAAACCGTCATCAATCAGGGCCTCTTTTATCTCGATTGGCTGATGGATCACCAAAAAGATTTCGAGTGGCTTGTGCTTGAGAAGTTTGGAAGGGAGACAGCAGAAACGGTAGATTGGTTAGCACCTCGGTTAATCTGCATCGCCGGCGATTTCAGTCGGCACGACGATCATGCAGTGAAACAGATTCAACGTAATATCGAACTGATCCGCTATCGCCGTTTTGGGGACGGTCTTCTGCTGTTTGACCTCACGACGACCTCCTCGGTAAAAGCAATCCCAGTCGTCAGTGGGCCTGGTGTCACGAATTCCGAAGGCGAGCCAGGCAAGCATAAGACAATTAGCACAGTCATCGAAGAACTGGATTCTGCCCTCACTGACCGGTTCGAAGCACTTCGCGCCTATTTGTTGACGCTAGGCGATGATGTTCATGAAGCCACCTTACGATACTATATTGCGTTCAAACGGATCAAAAATTTTGCGTGTCTAGAAATTCGACCAACCACCGGAAAAATCCTTGTGTATGTTAAAGTCAACCCGTCCAGTATCACGCTTGAACAGGGATTTACTCGTGATGTTTCGAAAGTCGGGCACTTCGGAACAGGCGATCTGGAGATCACACTCAACAATTCCAAAGATCTTGAACGCGCAATTCCGCTCATTGAGCGCAGCTACAATGATTCATGAAGATAACCAATACTGATGCTCTCCAGGCGTGCCCGAGCCGGCGGGATCACAACACCGGTCTGCAACGACTCGTTCCGGGTACCGGACATCACCGTCTACCTGAAACACCCAAATGACTGAACGCAGATACACGGTTGAGGTGCAACCCGACTTCCTTGAACGGCAGTCGAAGGCAAAACCGGTCCAGGCTGTGGCCGAGTTGGTTTGGAACAGTCTCGACGCCGATGCAAGCCGCGTCGATGTGCAGCTGGAATACGGCGAACTTGGAATGACAAAAATCGTCTTACGAGACAACGGGCACGGAATTCCCCACCGGGAGGCGCCGGAACTGCTCAGGCAGCTTGGTGGATCATGGAAGAAGCCCGGTGGACGAACCAAGACCCAACAGAGGGTGCTGCACGGCTATGAAGGGCGTGGGCGTTTCAAGGTGTTCGCGCTCGGGCGTGTAGCAGACTGGCGTGTGGCCTACCGGACGGATGCCGGTGAGTTGTTTGGCTACAACATCACCATGCTCGGAGACAACATCGGTGAAGTCCGTATTGCGGACGACGAATTGGTAGAAGCCGGAACCACCGGGGTAGAGATCCAAGTATCGGAGTTGCACCGGGAATACAGGTCGCTCGACCCCGACAATGCCGTGCAGGAACTTACCGAGATATTCGCCCTGTACCTGAAAGACTACCGAGATGTTTCAATCTTGTACGAGGGCACGAAGCTCGATCCGACAACTGCGATTTTCACAACGCACATAGAGCAATTGAGCGCTATAGAAGAAGACGGCACGGCCTATCCTGTGGAACTGGAGATCATCGAATGGCGCAGCGTGACGACGCGCGGCCTTTACCTGTGTACAGAGCAGGGCTTTCCGCTTTCGAAGGTGACGACGCGGTTCCACATCGGCGAATTCCACTTCTCGGCCTATCTGAAATCATCATTCATCACAAAGCTACACGGAGAAGCACTGCTTGACCTAGCGGAAATGAATCCGGTCCTGAATATTTCCGTCGAGGAGGCGCGGCAAGCGGTCAAAACGTATTTCCGCTACAGAGCTGCTGAACGCGCGCGAACCGTTGTTGAGGAATGGAAGGCCGAGAAAGTTTACCCGTATGAAGGAGAGGCCAAGTCGCCGCTAGAGGATGCCGAACGGAAGGTGTTCGACATCGTGGCCGTGACGGCGAGCGACTACATGCCTGATTTTGTGAGTGCGCCGGCGAAGAAGAAAGCGTTCGATCTTCGAATGCTTCGCACTGCGATTGAGAAGAGCCCGGCAGAACTTCAGATCATCCTGAACGAGGTTCTGGGCCTGCCGAAGCGAAAGCAGGAAGAGCTTGCGGCTCTGCTGCAGGAAGCCTCGCTGTCCTCGATTATCAGCGCCGCGAAGATAGTCGCTGACCGTCTCAAGTTCCTCGCTGGGTTGGAGAAGATTCTATTTGATATCGATATCAAAGGGCGGCTCAAGGAGCGGTCGCAACTGCACAAGATCATCGAAGAAAACACCTGGTTGTTTGGCGAGGAATACAACCTGTCAGTCAGTGACAGGGGACTAACGGCGGTGTTACGAAAGCACCAAGAAATTCTCGGCAAGGACATAGTTGTCGACAGACCAGTCAGACATGTAACCCAAGAGCGGGGAATCGTTGATCTCATGCTGTCCCGGACGTTGCGTCGACATCGCACCGCCGAATTGGAGCACCTGGTCGTGGAACTGAAACGGCCGAAAGTTAGGATCAGCGATGAAGAAATCACGCAGGTCGAGAAATATGCGATCAGCGTTGCAAACGATGAACGATTTAAATCTGCAAACGGCGTGAAGTGGACTTTTTGGGCTATTTCGGACGATGTGGACGATTACGGCGCCTTCCGGATGAGTGCTAGCGGCATGATTTCCTCGAAAGAAAATGTGTCGGTAGGCATCAAAACCTAGGGGCAAATTATTGAGGAAAACAAGGCACGGCTCCAGTTTTTTCAAGAGAAACTAGAGCACCAGGTCGATGACAAAACAGCGCTGAAACATCTACAGGAGAAGTATCGGAGATTTCTTGTCGGTGTAGTCCCTGAAGATGAGAGCGAGTCGGAAATCGAAGAGTTGCCCGAGTCGGCAACTGTCGAGGCATAGCGCGAAAGTAGACCAGAGTGTTCTGTCTGCTGTTGCTTCAAGCGTTTCAGAACAACCTTCCAGCAGTGCAGGAAGCTGTTCTGCGGCCCAAGGGGGGCGGCGGCGGCCATTCAGGCTGGGTTTCGCCTGCAAGAAGGCCGCTATGTAGGGGGGTTTCCGGGTGCAGAAGATCGCATTGGATTTTGTGGATCCGGTACCGGATACGGGGTTCTGGGCCTGTCCTCTGTCCTGCCGTGCGGCGTCTGCCCCGATCGCTGCCAGAAAAGAACCTCGATCAGGGATCCGGGATTTGGGTAGATCACTGACAGTGTGAGCAGGCTCAGGCGGTGCCTTTCTTTCGGTCCGCAGATGCAGGGCCTGGCTGCAATGCAGATTCAGTCCAAAATTTCAGTCGCCAGTTGACTGTCAAGAAGTTCTTCTCTTTCGAGCAGATAGATCTCGTCCGGCGGAGTATTCAATGAGTGAATCATGAGCCGCGGATCGATGCCCATCTCAATGAGATATTCCAACGTCTGACCTTGTCCACGCTGAATGTTCTCGACAGCGAAAAACACAGGCACGTAGCCCGGTTCCTCATAGAAATGTTGATGCATGCCGATAGCCGATGCTGCAGAAACCGTCCGTTTCACGCCGCCGGCAAGAATGTATGGGCAAGCCGAAAAACACGCGGCGCCGGGCAGCATAACTGTATCGGCCTCGATTTCGCGCACATTCCGACCGATTGCCAATGCTTCCCCGACCACGCCCCCCGGACTGTTCAGCGCGAGTTTGTCCGGAAAGGTTCCCATGCCAGCCAGAAAGACCGAGAACCGCTGTGCATCTCCGGGTTCGATCGGGCCATTGATCAACACCATTTCGCCTTGTTCGCTGGCATTGATCATCTTGAACTCAAGCCGCGGCGGCAAATCGGCGGGAAGTTCGATCCCGGGCGGCAATGTCCTTTCCGTGTATTCCGGCAGAGTTCTCGGGTCATAGCGCCTAACCCGGTCACCTGGTGTTGCCGGCCCGGTGGGCAGAGTCCAGACATCACCAAACTGCGGCAAAAAACGGGTTGATACGTCAGACAGAACAAGAACAGCAGCAAGGGCCACCTGAAGCAACAAGACCCACCGAAGCCCGCGCCGGATGACAATGTGCGGCGAACCGGCAATGTTGGCGGACGAGGTCAACTACTTCTTCGAATCGAGTTTGTCGGAGGTTGCGGCATTGGAACCAGATACCCGGCGCAGCACCTCAGCATCCGCCGCCCCCATTGATGCCTCAACGTCCTTCATGGCGTTGATCGCGGCTTTAAGGTCAGCAAGGGTTAGTGTTTCTTCGACACTCAGACCGTCACGTCCTCGTCTGATCGAGGCCTGCGCAACCGCAACCACAAACACCAGCACCGCCGGCAGCAAGTCGATAGCAACAGCGCCTGCCCACGCAGGCACGAAACTGCCCGCATACTTGATCACGGCGTCAGCGCTCGAAATCGGATTATAAGCGGTTTCCTGGGGTGGCTCTATCTCCAATACTTTATCTGCCGCCTTCCTGAGCGTCTGGCTCCTTTGATCAAGTGCATTCAAAACAGATCTTATGGTGGAAGATTGAGCTTCCCGGATCGCGCTGCTGCCCCCATCAAGTCCTGGCAGCACTACAGAGGCAGGCAGATCCTCGGCAGCGCTCGCGACGAGTGAAGCAACTGAGCTTTGATTCAGGTTCTCTATAACTCCCGCCAACCTTACGCTCTCTTCTGCAAATCCAACGGATCGCTGGTCCACCGGCCCCGGTCCGACTGTCAGAGCCCGCATGCGACCCAGAATCTTCAGCCCCTCATTGAATGCAACGTCGATCATGGGCTGCTGTTCGGCAATCTGTTCCTCGAGATTGCGCAGCTCCTTGGTCTTTTGCGTCAACACGCGGAAAACTGCGCCTTCGCCCGCGGTGCCGGAGAGTTCCCCTACCCGTTCTTGCTGTGCCAGCGCCTCGAATGTTTCCCGCGCGCGCTGCACTTCCCGGCCCAGTGCCTGTCCGGACAACGCTATTTCGTGAGATTGCTCCAGGGCCGCCTGGTAATCGCGCACGGTATTTCCGAGATGCTGCTCCACGGCGGCAGACCCGGCAAGTGCAGCCGCATTGAGCCAGCTCGACATTGCTATTATGCCAAGCGATCCCACAAACATTGAAGCGCCAAGACCAACGAGGCCAGCGGCGCTGCGCATTGAAGGCAAGAGTCGCAGCATGTAGCTCCAGAAAACAAAAATTCCGACCGATACGGCAATGGAATATGCTACTGCTGCAAATAAACTCATGACTCCGGTATCCTCCAAGAGTGAGGAAACACCCAGGTAAGTGTAAATGCCTGAGGCAATAGCCAGGACACCCAAAGCCGCCGAAGTCATAGTGTCCAGCCACACCAGGTGACCTTCCAGCTCTTTTGCGGTTCGCAGGCCCTTCGCTTCCGCCAGCGTCAGTTTATTCTCGTTTTGCGTCATGGCCCATCATCCTTGTCGCTACCCTTTTGATAGCACGAATTTCATCCTGTCATCATCACTTCCGGGACCCAACAGCATTAACTCAATCGGGCGTCTTCGGCCGCCGCCGCCTCACCGAAGACGAAGGCCTGTCAGATGGTCGCGGAGATCCGCGCGCCTCTGGAGCGCGGGCAAACCGGCGATTTCTAGCCTGAAGGCCGGCCTGAAGGAAACCGGGCAGGACCGAAGCTGGTTCAAGGTTCTGGAATCCCATTCCCTGAAACTGCAGGGCCGGTTCAGCCCGATCCTGCGGGCGTTTGGCTTCGGGCCGAATGACCGCACTGCGCCGCCGATTGCAGCCGTAGATCATTTAAAGGCCAATGAGGGGAATGTCGGCGAACGCGCGCCGGCAGAATTCCTCGACACCGATGAACCGGCGGCGCTGCACGGCGACGACGGCAGTTTGTCGGGTAGGACACTGGCGCGCGCACCATAGGTCACGTTTCCAGCGTCCCCCCTAAAATTCCGGACTTCCGGTTTTCCCGGGTCCGGCTTCAAGCGTCAGGCACCCCCGCAGGAGTTCGTTACGGTGCCTTCCGCGACATCCGCCACGCTCAAGGCTGACCCAGCCATACCCGTGGCATCATCCCGCGTTTACGCCGCCCTTCGGCCAGTAATTCTAATTTTGGATTTTTGAGTTTTTAACGTGTTGTATCACAACGGTTTTTTGGCCCGGGGAAATTTTTTTCCGCCGCAGGCGGCTGCGCGCCGGCGGTTCCCCGGCGGCGGGCGAATCACCTGCCGCCGACGCCGCTCCGGCCGCCGGCTCCTGGGGAAAAGGCGCGGAGAAGACATGTAAGTTATTGTTTTTACTTACATTTGTACAAATTTTTGATATGTGCATAATGCGGCGCCATGTCCCCGCTGGCCGGATACATCGCCGACATGCGCGAACTCTGCGCGTCCGCCCCGGACCGCAGGACCGGCGCCAACGCCCGCCTGGAGATGGCCGACATCGGCATGGCGGCCTTCGCCGTCTTCTTCCTGCAGTGCCCGTCCTTCCTGGCGGCGCAGGCGCAGCTTCAGTCCCGCCAGGGCCGGTCCAACGCCCGGACCCTGTTCGGCATTGACCGGCTGCCGACCGACAGCCACATCCGCAGCGTGCTCGACGGCGTGCCGCCGGAGCGCTTCGATTCCATCTTCACCCGGACCGTCGACCAGCTGGACCGCCAGGGCGCCCTTGACCGGCTGCGCCGGCTTGACGGGCGGCTGCTGATCGCCCTTGACGGCACCGAGTATTTCACCTCCTGCAGCATCGGCTGCCGGAACTGCTCGCAGCGGAAACTGGCGGACGGGCGGACACAGAACTTCCACGCCGTGCTCGGCGCCAGCATCGTCGCCCCGGGAACCTCGCGCCTCCTGCCGCTGCCGCCGGAGTTCATCCGCCCGCAGGACGGGGCTGAGAAACAGGACTGCGAGATCAACGCCGCCAAGCGCTGGCTGCGGCGGACCGGATCCGGCCTGGCCCGGCTCAGACCGGTTTATCTCGGCGACGACCTCTACTGCCGCCAGCCGCTCTGCGAGGCCGTGCTGGCCGCCGGCGGAAGCTTCATCCTGACCTGCAAGCCGAGCTCGCACACAACGCTTTACGAGTATATTCAAGGGGTTGAGACCGGCTGTCTGACCCGGACCGAGGGCCGGAAAAAGAAAAAGCGCCAGCTGCGCTGCCGCTGGATGAGCGGTCTGCCGATCCGTGACGGAAAGGACGCGCTGGAAGTCAACTGGTTCGAAGTCACCATCACATCGCCGTCCGGAAAGCGGCTCTACCGCAACAGCTTCGCCACCGACCTCCCGGTCGGCCCGGACAGCGTCGCCGAACTGGCCGACTGCGCCCGGGCCCGGTGGAAAGTGGAGAACAACACCTTCAAGGCTCTCAAGGACGGCTACCATCTCGAGCACAACTTCGGGCACGGCAAGGAAACCCTGGCCAGCCTGCTGGCGACCTTCAACCTGATCGCGTTCCTGATGCAGAGCGCCTGCGACCTGGTCTGCGAAAGCTGGCAGGAGGCCCGGGCAAAGCTCGCCGCCCGCTGCCGGCTTCTTGACAACCTGAAGTTCCTGACCGTCTACGTCGTGCACGACGACTGGGACGCCGTGATGCGGACAATCATCACCGGCGAGCTGCCGGAAAAGCCTCCGTAACCGGAACCGGCAGCCCCGCCCCTTCCGCCGAAACACAGTAGAAATCCGCCCGGAAACGCAGCCGAAAATGAAGAAAAAACCGATGTGAACGCATAATTGGAATTACTGGCCCTTCGGCTCGACAGCGCCACCCCTTTCAACCGGGGTGGTATCCTCGGTCGGCGCCGGGCTCTGAGTCCCGGCATGACCTGCCGTCTTCGCCACCTGAGCCCAGAGGCCCTCGCTCCGGACGGGTTGTGTTATTCCGTCCATCACCGCTTAATCGGCCTCATCCGCCAGTCAGGAGGACTCCGCGTCCTTTCCCGTACTCCGGTTATGGACACGGTCCTTGACATTCGAGGGTCACAACATCCTGTCTGTCCTCCTCACCTTCCGGACTTTCACCACTCGGGCGACGTCGTGCACGACGACTGGGACGCCGTGATGCGGACAATCATCACCGGCGAGCTGCCGGAAAAGCCTCCGTAACCGGAACCGGCAGCCGTCGGGTAGGACACTGGCGCGCGCACCATAGGTCACGTTTCCAGCGTCCCCCCTAAAATTCCGGACTTCCGGTTTTCCCGGGTCCGGCTTCAAGCGTCAGGCACCCCCGCAGGAGTTCGTTACGGTGCCTTCCGCGACATCCGCCACGCTCAAGGCTGACCCAGCCATACCCGTGGCATCATCCCGCGTTTACGCCGCCCTTCGGCTCGACAGCACCACCCCTTTCAACCGGGGTGGTATCCTCGGTCGGCGCCGGGCTCTGAGTCCCGGCATGACCTGCCGTCTTCGCCACCTGAGCCCAGAGGCCCTCGCTCCGGACGGGTTGTGTTATTCCGTCCATCACCGCTTAATCGGCCTCATCCGCCAGTCAGGAGGACTCCGCGTCCTTTCCCGTACTCCGGTTATGGACACGGTCCTTGACATTCGAGGGTCACAACATCCTGTCTGTCCTCCTCACCTTCCGGACTTTCACCACTGAACCCTCCGGGATTGCCGCCACCTGTACGCCGGGCGATCCGATGCGTGCATCTCAGTTCTTCCGCACCGGCACTGGCCATCGGGCAGAGCGGAGACCCTTGGCATCCTCCAATACCCCCGCAAGTCGGATTCCATGCGGGGAGCGTTTTTTCGACGCTTCATACGGACGTTCGCTTTCGCTACGGCCCTCCCGGTTGTTCGCCTCCCTGTCCGACCGGACCAGAGGGACATCGTCCTCCCAGCCCACAGAGGCTTTTACGTCCCCGCTTCCGGACGCCGGGTCACCCCGACACCCGTGGGGATATGACTACGACGCCAAACTGAGAATTGCGCCGGCGGGACTTCCACCCGCAAGTTCAGCAGCTAGTCTCGCTGCACCCGCCCCTCGCACTACAAGCGATCGGTTCCGCCAGCGCACGAATGAGGCCATACGCCGCGCCCAGCCTGCCGCCCGCCGCCGGGTCAACTTCAATCTTCGCCGCCGCAGCGTGGTTTGGCCGGATCAAACGCAGCCTGAATCGAATTGTGGAATGCCGCCGGATAACCCGGTATCCGTCAGGGGCGCTGTGTTTATCGGAACATCCAGCAATGTATACCGTGTCCCTGATCGCCGGGCCCGACAATGAGATCGAAACCGCCACTGTTGACCGACTGTTGGCCCGCTGGCGGTCCGCGGCGCCGGTCTGGCGCGCCCCCGGCAAAGCGGTCGAATTCACAGTGGCGGGCGCGCCGAGCGGCTTTTCGGAGGTTCGCAGCGAAATGCAGGCCAGCGGATTTGACCTCGTCGCGCTGCCGGCGGCGGGCCGCCGCAAGCGCCTGCTCGTGGCTGACATGGATTCGACAGTCATCGGCCAGGAATGCATTGATGAGCTTGCTGCCTGCGCCGGCGCGGGAGACGTTGTCGCCGCCATCACCGCCCGTGCGATGAATGGCGAAATCGACTTCGAGGACGCGCTTGACGAACGCGTCGCGCTGCTCCGGGATATGCCGGCCGATCGGTTGGAGACAGTCTGGCGGGAGAGCATCACGCTCACGGCCGGAGGGCCGGCTCTGGTGGCAACGATGCGCGCCGCGGGCGCCGAAGCGGCACTGATTTCCGGCGGTTTCACTGCGTTCACCCGCCGCGTTGCGGAGACTGTCGGCTTTGATCTGAACTTTGCAAACGAACTGCTGATTAAGGACGGCAGGCTCACCGGCGCCGTCGCCAAGCCAGCACTCGGAAAAGAGGCGAAACCCCGCATTCTTCACCGGCTGATCAGCGAACGCGGCCTCAAAGCTGACGATGTGATTGCGGTCGGCGACGGCTCCAACGATATCCCAATGCTGAAGGCGGCCGGCATTGGTGTGGCGTTTCACGCCAAACCGGTGGTCAACGAGCAAATCTCGACGCAGATCCGCCATGCCGATTTGACGGCGCTGCTCTACATCCAGGGTTACAGCTCATCAGAATTTACGGTGTGAACCGGTCCGCCCTCAAGCGCGTCAAACAAGATGGCAGCCCCGTATTGCCTCACTTAAGAATGTTACTCTGGGCTGAACCTTTGCCTCATCAAGAATGTTACCGAAGACCCGGTGATTCTGGAAGCCAGTTCTGGGGGTGTGATCCGGACCGCAGGCTGCCACGGCAGGCCGGCCTGCCGTGGCAGCCTGCCGACGTTTGCGTTCCATGACCCCTGGCACCCTTCGTTACGTAGTCTCGAATTCGGGTGCTGCGATCGCATCCGCGTGCGCGTGGTCTTCCCGGTTCCTCCAGGCTCAAGCGATCGCTTCAGTTCGTGTTCCTGTTTTGGATATGGGGGATGACGGCTGTTCGTTTGGTTCATAACCTCTATTGTTCTGGTTTATCTTCGTCGAAATGGCGGCCTCCGGTCGCTCTGGACGCGCCTCTGAACACAGCGATCTGTTCGCCGTTTTCACGTGTCACCGCCACATCGTAAACACCGCTTCGCCCTGTCAGCGCCGCCTCTTCGGCAGTTGCCGTAAGGCGGTCGCCCAACCGGCCCGGCCTCAGGTAACTGATGGAATTGTGCTGTGCGACTGTCTGAACGTTGCGGCTGTTGCACGCGAACGCGAAAGCGGAATCCGCGAGCGCGAAAATCAGCCCTCCATGGCAGATTCTGTGACCGTTAAGATGCTGCGCCTCGACTGTGACCGACATTACGGCGCGGCCCTCCCCGATTTCATCGAGCGAGAAACCCAGCCATTTTGAAGCTGCGTCCCCTTCCCACATCGCGAGGGCGCTGCGCCGGGCGCGTTCTTCCGGCGTTATGGGATCGGTTTCATCGGCCATGTTTCCGATTTGCATATCCGGTAAATCCCGTCAAACTCAGGCTCGCGGCGGCGCTGCGGGAGATGCAATAAGGACCAGTTGAGCGTCACCGGCTACGCCTGCCGCGGCAGGCAGTTCCCGCCTGTTGAACAGACCGCTGTTTTTAGCCCTTCGACCGGCACACCTGTCGCCGAAGCGGCTGCGGCGCGGCCGGACATTGCGCCCTGACAGTCGGCGAACACCGGCTCCGGGCTTTGACGTGTCACAGCCGCTCCGGACTTCTCAATGCGCCGGCCACATGAATCAACCCGCGCAAGGATTGCGCGCACCGGTTGCATCCGTTCACCGGGGCCACCTGCCGGGACAGCTGTCACGACATTGTCGGCGGACCGGAGCGCGGCGACGAAAAACACCTATTTCGCTGATGTTTTGGGGAGCTGTGGGTCGGCGATGCGCTGACCGCGGGAATAGAAGGATCTTGACATCGGATATCGAGCAAATTGCGGATTTCACAGGCGACAGGTTTTTTGCGCATCTCGACAAGGAGACCGCCAGCCGGAATCCGTGTCTTCCCGGACAAATCCGCGCAATGCGGCCCTATGCTGTCGTTCGCCGCTGGGCAGTTCGCCGACCCCGGCGAGGGACCGGTTCTTGCCAATACCGGCTTCACCGATCCTGTCTTCGAAAAACCGGTGTCGGCCGGGGAAAGATTGGCGTGAAACTCGCGGTCAAGCGAAACCGCCGCTCAATTCCGAGTGCGGCGAGGTCCGCTGGCACGTCTCTCCGCACAATCAGGACGATGAGCGGGTGACAGGTTTTGAGCTGCGCACCATGAAAGCGTTTCGAACACCGGCAAATAAGGTGGATTGAAACACCGTGCTTGCCTGCCCTTTCAGCCTGCCGACAAATCGCGACGGGCGGACAGGCCGGTTCGGGTTTCGCTTCAGCTTTCCCCGGCCTGCGCCTTGCGCTTCACAATGTCTTCAAGCCGCCGCCTCGCACTCAGCGCCGAAGGCGGCGTGCCGGTCTGTTCAAGCGCGGCCTCCAGAAAGTGACCGGTCAGCCGCAGGCCGTCCGCCATGTCGGCATAGCCTGAATATGCGCCTCCCGCCAAACAGGCAGGCAGCGGCAACAGCCGCGGCGCCCAAGCGCCCGCCGCCTGTTCACTGACGGCGCGGCCGGAGCGGGGCGACACGAATTTCAGCCCCTCGGAACTGCCCGACACGGCACAGGTCCTGAGATCCAGACCCCGGCCCGCCTCTTCCAGCAGCTGCAGTTCCCATTTCAGGTATCCGGGCATCCAGCCGGCATCGCCGTGGAATGAATCGAACAACTGCAGCGAAGCACTGTAAAACGCGCCGGCCGGTTCGCGTTCCGGAAGAAAATTCGCCAGCAGCGAACAGGCGGATGTCATAGCCGCCAGGGCAATTCGGTCTGACATCAGCGCCGCCGCCCGCGCCTTGACCGGTTCAATCCGAAACGCTCCGAGATGATCCTCAAGGCGCGCTTTCCATTCGACAGTCAGCTGGGTTCCCGGCTGCAGCGACGGAATGATGCGCCGCGATGCGCCGCCGCGCACCAATCCGGCGTGGCGCCCCTTGGTTTTGGTAAAAACCTCTATGATCGCCGATGATTCACCGTGGCGCCGGGATGTGAGAAGAATGCCGCAGTCCCGCCACTGCACGGCTGGCTACTCCGACAGCCCGCGCTCATCCAACAGCGAGCGGCCGGCGCGGTCTTCGACTTCAACGATCCAAAGATCCGGATCGCGCCGGCTGTGACGGCCAAGCTGTTCATCGATCCTCGCGTCCTCGCCTTCTTCGATCATCATCCAGATGCGTTTCTCCGCCATCAAATCGTAGGAACGCTGGTAGAGGCGCGCCGTGCCGTCCAGCAGGTTCAGCTTCACCAGCACCGCGCCCGATTCCGGATCCCCCTTGGCGACCACGAATGCCGGAATCTCCGCCAGCTGCAGCCGGTGCAGATAGGACTGGATCCAGAACCCCGAATTCAGCCGCGCCATCCCCTGCTCTCCTTTGTGGCATCCGAAAACGACAGCCCGATCCGTTCGTAGCGCGTCGCCTCATCCGCCCATTTCGGACGCAGTTTCACCCGCAGAAAGAGATGTGCCCCGCAACCGAGAAGCTGTTGGATATCGTGCCGCGCATTGGTGCCGATCTGCCGGATCACACTGCCGCCGGGTCCGATTATCATTTTTTTGTGGCTTTTGCTTGCCGCATAAACCGTCTGCTCGATGCTGACCGTGCCATCGCGGCGCGGCGTCCAGCTTTCGGTTTCGACGGCGATTTTGTAGGGGATTTCCTGGTGCATCCTGAGCATCAGTTTCTCGCGGGTGATCTCGGCGGCGATCGCCTGCAGCGGCGCATCCGCAATCTGATCTTCCGGATAGGGAAACGGGCCTTCCGGCAGACAGTCCGCCAGCCAGTCCGCCACATCGTCCACGCCGCTGCCTTTGGTTGCGGAAATCATGAAAACCCGGTCAAATTCAAATTTGCCGGCGAATGCAGCGGTCAGTTCCAGCAGCTGTTCAGGACGCACCAGATCGATCTTGTTGATTGCGAGAGCGGTCAGCCGGCGGCGGCCCGGCTCGCTCCGGAGACGCTCCAGGATTCTCTCGGTGGCATCGGTGATGCCGCGGTGCGCCTGTGCCAGTAACAGGACGATATCCGCTTCCGAGAGGCTCTTCCACGCCGACGCCACCATGGCCCGGTCGAGCCGGTTCCTGGCCTCGAACAGTCCCGGCGTGTCAACAAACACAATTTGTGTCCTGTCTCTGACGGTGATGCCCCTGATGCGTGACCGCGTGGTCTGGGCCTTATGGGTGACGATTGAGACCTTGCTGCCAATGAACCGGTTCATCAATGTGGATTTACCGGCATTGGGCTCGCCCACCAGAGCCACCAGACCGGCGCGGGCTTCAGCCACTCTCCCGCTCCAGCCGATGCAGCATATCCTTTGCCGCATCGAGTTCAGCCCTCTGTTTCGAGCTGCCCTTTCCGGACGCGGTTTCGCCAGACTGCAGCCGCGTTTCCACAACAAACAGCGGCTCATGATCGGGTCCGGTGCGCTCGATCAGCACATAGTCCGGCGGCGCCTGGCGGCGTGCCTGAGCCCAGATCTGCAGCCGGCTTTTCGGATCGGCGGCGGCAACAGGTATTTCTGCCATCAAACCGGACCAGAGCCGCGCAACAACCCGCCGGGACGCTTCCAGCCCGCCATCAAGATAGACTGCCGCCACGACCGCTTCGACGGCATCTCCTAGAATCGCCGTTCCCTTCCGGTCGCGCGGTCGCTTGGCCGACTTCCCGACCCGGATTGAGGCCTCAAGGCCGATGCCTTCCGCGACTCTGGCGCAGGCAGGCCGGCTGACAAGTGAATTGAGCCGGACCGCGAGCTCTCCGGGGGGGGCCTCCGGGTCATCCTGCATGATTCTTTCCGCGATCAACAGGGCGAGCACACGGTCGCCGAGGAATTCATACCTCTGATTGTCGCCTCCGGCGGAGATCAGTCTGGACGAATGTGTGACCGCCATGGCGAGCAGCTGCCAGTCATTGAAACGGTAGCCGATGCGGCCTTCAAGCGCCTGGATATCGGTGGGTCGGCTCACCTGATCTCTTCATAGAAACGGTCTTTCCGCCATGTCCAAAAGTAAAACAGACTGCGCCCCGCCGATGAAAAGATCACCCGGTCGGCGCGGCCGACCAGGTTTTCGGCGGGAACCGTGCCGACACCGCCGGCAGTCTGGGCGTAGCGGCTGTCCTGGCTGTTGTCCCGGTTGTCCCCGAGAAAAAAGTACTCGCCTTCGGGAACGGTGAACACGTCTGTGTTGTCGCCATAGCCCATGGTGATGCTGAGAATTGAATGCTCGACGCTGTTCGGCAGAAGCTCGCTGAACCGCGACTTGGTGCAGACATCGCCTTCCGATCTTGGCGTGTTTTCGCAGCGTGGATATTTTCGCTGGCTTCCCTGCGGCTCAAAGATCTCTTCAAACACGCCGTCGGACTCCTGCGGCGCCGGCTCGCCGTTGATGTGCAGAACCCCGTCACGCAGCTGAATTCTGTCGCCGGGAAGCCCGACGACACGCTTAATGAAATCGACGCCTGACACCGGATGCTTGAAGACCGCGACATCGCCGCGCTCCGGTTCACTGGCGAAAATCCGGCCGGGAAACGGGCACAGCGACCATGGGCAGGAGTGCTTCGAGTAGCCGTAGGCCATCTTGTTGACAAAGAGAAAGTCGCCGACCAGCAGCGTGTCCTTCATTGATCCGGAAGGAATCCAGAACGGCTGAAACAAGAGCGTCCTGAACACCCCTGCAATCAGCAATGCGTAGACAATGGTTTTTACGTTTTCGATGATTGCAGCGCGCAATTTGGACACCGTGTTTGGAGTCTTCAGAAAGCGGAGTTCATGGACAGGCCCATTGAGAGAGTCAAGCTGCAGTTGCAGCGGCCATGCCGGATTTTCACTGCTCCGCCGCCCCATTCACAGCAAACGCCGCGGCGTGCGGTCCGTCTTCGGCTCATTGTCACGCGCAGCACAACATTCCGGTCCGGCGGCTCCTGCGCAGTCCTGCGGAATTCCCTCACCACGCGAGCAAATCGCCCCAGGAAAACACTGCGCTTCAGGGTCGCCTGCCGCAGCCTTGAGGCGCAGATCTTCCACAACCCCGTTGATATCGCGTTCATCGGCATTCCGAACCGTATCGGCATTCTGTGCAGCCGCCGTTCCTGATAAGGGCATGATCAGCGATGCCGCAATCGTGACCCGAATAGTCCATTGTCACCGCTCCACTGGCGCCCGGTCGCCGACTCCCATTATCCGAATCGCACACAACCTCTGCCCAACACACGGCCGACAGGCCGGCGCGGGTCTGTGCGATCGCGAACAGGAAACAAGGTCATTCCGCGCACAGCTGGCTGCTTTCAACATTCTCAACGATCCAGCGCATTCATCAATGCCTGTTCCAGCATGGCAGAGATCTCACCATCTGCCGGCAAGCCATTATCCCGTTGGAATGCGCTGACTGCAGAACGGGTCTGCGGTCCCGGTTTACCGTCTGCCGGACCGGGATTGTATCCCAGTTCGGCAAGCCCCCGCTGAACAAAAGCCACCCCTTCGCCCAGCGACAATGGTGATCCGGGTTTCCAGCTGCTGGCGATCCGCTGGGCTTCTGTAAGCTGGGTCGAAGTCAGACTGGATTGTATGTGATCCCGAAGTTCTTTGGCTTCTTCGAGCCCCTGTGCTGCCGCCAGATGGGCCCAGGCGTGAGCATAAACCTGGTCCAGAATGACACCATTTCCGGCGTAGTATAACTCTCCAAGCCCTAACTGGGCGTTCGCATGACCCTGTTCGGCAGCCTTGCGGTACCAATCAGCGGCTTTGGTGTGGTCATGTGGAACTCTCCCGCCTCTGGTGTACAACACTCCAAGACCAAACTGTGCTGCAGGGTCATCTGCTTCTGCCTGAGCGCGCAGATCTTGCAGACTCTCATTGATGTCGTATTTATCGGCATCCCGAAGCGTATCGGCATCCTGTGCAGCCGCCATTCCTGACGAAAACGTGAACGCCAGCGCCGCAATCATGACCCGAAAATTCATGATCAACACTCCTTTGATGCCTGGTCACCGGCTCCAGGGCTTTCGGGCATGGCGTGACCAGCTGGCAATACGGTCCTGTGCCGCGATTGCGACACAGTTTTGGTCCACAAGATCAAAGATGACGGCGCCCATCAGAGTGACGCCGCGGGGCGACCGCTCGCCGGCCATGAATTGCGGAAAAAGACTTGCCACATGTCAGTCCGACAAGTTCGGGCCGTGTCGAGGACCGGCGCCCGCGGAACTTTCATGGCTGTTCACCCGGCCTTATGGAACCGGACGAATTTGCATGTCCGTATTTGCCTTCGGAATGGGTGGCCTACCCAAGGATATTGCGCTGTTGCTGACCCGGCGGACCCATTTGAAGGCGAAAACCACAGTGAGACCGCGGGTTCACACCCGGAACATCGATATCGGCGCATCCGGGGGTCGACTGTTCCTGCATCTGATCGGAACCTTCGGCGATTTCCGGCGGGATCCGAGTGTCAGGAACATGAACGTGGGTCTCAAGGCAGCCGCCCGGCAAGGCGGCCTGGGCGCAGGAAGGCACAGGAAGATCGAAGATAAGGATGGTCGGCGCCATGCTGCGTGACATTGAAGACCTCCCAGCAGAGAATGATGGGTCAAACAGGCTGAAATCGAACTGTCCGGCTTTTACCGGCACACATTGCATTCAGACATGAAGGCGCAACAGACGATATGATCTGGCGCAGGGCTCTCAAATTCAAGGGCTGTGTCGGAGAGTTTGTGGCCAAAAACAAAGAATCCCTGCCTTGACCCACGCCAAAGTGGAAGTTGCGGCCGGGGTGTTCGGTGGGTCAAAGAAGAGGACAGGCAGCGGGTGGTGCCGGGCGGCGCCTTCCAGCGCGCGGCGATGTTGGCCCCGTCATCGGCGATCGTCACGGTGGGGCGGTCTTCGGGGCCAGAGAGAGAAACGCGCACGCACGCCGCGCCTGCGCGTCGGGCATTCTGCAGGGTCTCGGCATACATTCGCGTAACGCGGGAAACGGCGCTGTCGTGGAATCCCACGCGGATGCGCGGGGATTTGTTCATAGGCGCTCTCCATACGGACGAAGAATGGAATGCGCCATGGAGAACGGTCAGTGGACGCGGCGCAGGAACTCGGGCACCTCCGGCATGTCGTCGCCGGGCATTCGGCAGTATCAGTGTCGCCGGGAACCCGGGCATTGTCCAGGCGAGCGCGGCGGCGTGCCCGGTCTTGGCCGCCCCTTGGTTGATGATACCCGCAGGCCGGCCATGGCGTTCATGCGGGCGAGTCGGTTCGGACTTCGTCCATGAGACGTCTCATTTCCGTGACCGCCTCGGTGAGGCCGCGGAAAATCGCCTCGCTGATCAGGAAATGGCCGATATTGAGTTCAACAATCCCGGCGATCGCCGCAATCGGCTTGACTGTGTCATAGGTCAGCCCGTGGCCGGCATGCACTTCGAGACCCAATGAGGCGGCGGTTTCCGCGGCCGCGACAATGCGGTCGAGTTCACGATCGCGTTTCTCGGCATCGCCTTCGGCGCTGGCATCGCAGTAAGTGCCTGTGTGCAGCTCCACGACGGCGGCGCCGATGTCAGCGGCGCAGCGGATTTGTTCGGTATCGGCGCCGACGAACAGCGAAACCCTGCTGCCGGCAGCCCGCAGCGGTTCTATAAACTCGGCGATCCGGTTATGGTGCCCAACAACGTCGAGGCCGGATTCCGTTGTCAGCTCTTCGCGCCGTTCGGGCACGATGCACACCGCGTGCGGACGGTGCCTGAAGGCAATCTCCTGCATTTCCGCCGTGGCCGCCAATTCCAGATTGAGCGGCAGGCTGAGTTCCCGCATCAGATCGTCAATATCCTGATCGGAAATATGCCGTCGGTCCTCCCGAAGATGCGCGGTCACGCCGTCGGCGCCGGCGGACTGGGCGAGAAGGGCGGCTCTCAGCGGGCTGGGATAGCGGCTGCCGCGGGCGTTCCGCACGGTTGCAACATGATCAATATTGACACCGAGGCGCAGCCTCTGTGCGGAACCGGACGGGCTGCGGGTCATGTGCTGTCCCCCTGGCTGTTGCGAACTTTTCGCTGCCGCCGATGCAGCTGGTAGGCGGTGACAATCCGCAGACTGGCCCAGGCGGCGGCAAACGATGCGATGAACCCGAGGATAGCGCCGCCGACAAAGTATGGCCAGAAGAACTTTTCGAAAATCGCCAGTGTTGCCTCCCAGTCGGCGGTCCTCTCTGTGAATAGGGCGGCAAGATTGCGCATCAACTCTTTGAAGGCGTTGACGACTGTCGCATGGCCGACCGGGTCGCCGCCGCCCAGAATCCAATTGCCAACATGGATAGCAGCGTAAGCAATCGCCGGAAATGTCAACGGGTTACAGACCAGCGTGGCGATGAAGGCCGCGAGCAGATTGCCGCCGATTGCCCACGCAATGCAGGGGGCCAGCACAAGATGGATGCCGAATAGCGGAGAAAAGGAGATGAAGACGCCGGCAAACACGCCGCGCGCGATTCTGTGTGGGCTGTCCAAAATCCGACGCAGTCTGTGGGCGTGGTAGCGAGTCGTCCGTATCCATCCTCCCGGAGGAAAAATGGACTGCCGGACTTTTTCTAATTTGCTGCGGCCGGTTCGCTGGAACATTTGCCTCTGTACTGGTGTTTGAGCGCCTCGACGTCGCGGCAGCGATAGACATCGCTCGTGTCTTTATCGCCTTCGACCGCAGTCAAGATATTTGCGAGGTGCTGGCTGTCACGCACCTGCACTTCGATGAACATCTGAAAATATCTTTTGCAGCGTCTCATGAAGATGAGATCCGAGATATTTGTGTTTTGGTCTCCAATCAACTTGCAGATTCTTCCCAGCACGCCGGCCTTGTTGTCCAGACTCGCAACGAAACCGGCGCTGCAGCTTGGCGCGCGCTGTCCCTTCGGCCAGGACGCATCCACCCAGCGCATTTTCAACGCCGACGGATCCTGGAGCCGATCGCAGTCGATCGCGTGCAGCGAACCCACGCCTTTGCCACCGATCAGGCCGACGACCATTTCATCCGGGAGGGGATGGCAGCAGGGAGCGATCGACGGCATTCTGCCGTCCTCCCATTCAATCTCCACGACCAAATTGCCGACATCGGCGCTGATGACATTGGTTTCAAATTCCTCCGGCAGCGCCGCCATGACGATAGCCAGGGCGGTCATGGCGGGTTTTGCCCTTTTCTCCGCCGGGTAAACGCCTTCCGCCTTATTGCTTTCGGCGATGCTGGCGCCGAGATCGCGCACCATGTCTGCCTTATTCTGGTATCCGAACTTCGCGGCGGCTTTGGCAAGCAGCGGGTCTGTGGGCTCGTGACTTTCCCCGAACGCCGCTTCCAGCGCTTTGAAGCCAATGGAATAGTTTGTGCCCTTTTTTTGCTCGCGGACTGACCGGCTGATGGCCTGTTTTGCCTTTGGCGTCTTCACAAAGTCGATCCACTCCGGCACCGGGCGCTGATTGGGATCTGTTTCGATGAGCACGGTCTGTCCATGCCGCAACACCGTGTTCAGCTGCTTGGCTGCGCCGTCAACAAACATACCTTGGGCGGTGTTGCCGATCTCCGTGTGCACCTGATAGGCAAAATCCAGCACCGTGGAGCCGCTGGGCAGATTGATGAGCCGGCCGTTGGGGGTGAAACAAAAGATCCGGTCCGGTGAGATGTGCAGCTTGAAAAGCTCCATGAACTGTTTGGCATCGCTGGTTTCCCCGGCGAAACCCTTGATCTCATCGATCCATTTCTTCGATTCTGCGACATACCTTGAACTGACGCGCACATTGTCGCGATAGGCCCAATGCGCCGCCGCCCCGTATTCGGCAACCAAGTGCATCTCCCGCGTCTTGATTTGAATCTCAACCACGCCGCCTTCTTCCACCGCGACCGTGGTGTGCAGCGAACGGTAGCCGTTGGGTTTCGGGTTGCTGACATAGTCCTTGAATCTGTTGGGCACCGCCTTCCAGCGGGAGTGAACTGTGTAGAGCGCCCGGTAAACCTCCTCGACCAAGGCCTCTTCCTCCAGATCCTTGAGCTTGTGCGCCGCCTTGTCACTCGCGGATGTGTCGTTGACACGCCCTCCTTCCGTGTCAGGCTGCGGCGGCGCATAGCCCGGTTTCGATTCAACGATGACCTGAAAGCCATAGATGTCAAACAGCTGGGTCTGTTCGGCGCTCTGACCTTTTTGTTCGCGCAGTTTCCGCCAGATTGAATACGGTCGTTTGACCCGGTCCATGATCGTGGCATCAATTCTGTTGTCGCGCATCATTTCTTCAAGCTGCGACTTGATGCGGACGGCGGCTTCGTAGGATTCCGACCGATGGGTTTTTCTGCCCCTGCCCTGGGCATATCTGCGGCGCAGCGACTCGCGTTCGTCGCGCATCAGGGCCTTGAACGCCTCATCCTCCAATTCCTGACGCCAATAGTTCATCCCGAACCGCTCAGCGAGCGGCGCGTAGATTTCCATAGTTTCAATCGCTTTGGTCTCTCGATGCTCCTGATTGACGTGGCTGATGGTCCGCATGTTGTGCAGCCGGTCGGCCAGTTTCACGACCATAGAGCGGCTGTCGTCGGCGGCGGTCACCATGAATGACAGGATGTTCTGGATGTTCCTGGTGATCTCGTCACCACCGGTTTTGTCGCTGGTCACGGCCTTCATGAACTCAATCAGGCGTTCACTGCGAGACTGTTTGGTGAGTTTTGTGACCGCGTTGACAAGTTCGGCAATCGTTTCGCCGAAATTGTCTTGGATGTCTTCGTATTCGACATCGTCGCAATCTTCGATTGTGTCGTGCAAAAGCGCGGTCGCGACGCAGAAATCGCTGAACTTATGCTCAATGAGGATTTGCGCGACGGCGACGGGGTGGGAAAAAAACGGTGCTCTGGACTGCCTGAACTGACCTTTGTGTTTCTCTTCGGCAAAGGCGTACGCCCGCCTGATGAGTTCCTCGTCGGTCTTCGGATTGTAGCTTCTGATCTCTCCGGCAAGTTCCTCTACAGGAGCGTACCACCTGGTCAGCGGTTCAGCGACCTCCCCGCTAGAACTGCCCATCAGACTTCTTGGCCTGCATCAGACGGCGCAGGATATCCGCTTCCGACAGCCCCGGCTGCTCGTCAAATCCGGTGATCTTGCCGACCGCGTTCGGCCTGATGTCCAGATCGTAGTCTTCGGGTCGGTCGTCTTCGTTCTCGGTCTGATAGCTGGCGATCGCCCGTTCCCGCAGGTCTTCGGCCAATTGCATTTCATCGCCGATTTCCCGCAGGGCGATCACCGGGTTCTTGTCGTTGTCCAGCTTCACCGTAGCGTCCGCCCGGCCGGAAGACAGCTCACGCGCCCGGAACGCCGCGAGCATGACCAGATCAAACCGGTTCGGAACCTTGTCGATACAATCTTCAGTCGTAACCCTAGCCATAGAATTCACCGCATGTGGGAAAGAAGTCCGCAGTTAGATGAATCCGCCGCTCCCTGCAAGCTGATAATCTCCCTTGGGTGCACGCCAAATTTTTTGGTTAGCCTGCGGCGATCCTTTGGGCCTTCCTGTCCCGACTTGACGCGTTCACTGATCTGGCCGCGCTCGAACCGGGCGATCCCGGCAAGCATGGCGACCGTCATTCGCCCGGGCAGCGATCAGGATCCTTTCTTCCGGTTCTTCGATCTGCCCGATGCGCTGCGCCGCGTCCTTGGCCGTCCGGCAGACCTGGTTCAGCCTCGCGCGATCAGGTGCCGGTATCTGAAGAAGGTGATCGACTGGTCACGCGAGACCGTCTATGCGGCGCGATCCTCGGATTTCACTGACGGATGTCGATCAGGCGGGAGTGGATATCGAGAGTTTCGCTGCCGGCATGGATCCCGATTCCTAATTTGGGGACCGCCGGGCCCAAGCCGCGGTTGGACGAAAGTCCGGGATCATTGGCGAAGCGATGAACCAATCGTTTCAGGAATACCCTGAAATTGAGAGGCAAGTCTCCGGATTCCGGCAGATAGTCGGCTGCCGCAGCCAACCGATCCGCGGATAAGACAGTGTGGATTCCCGAAATCGTGCGGCGCCGTTCCGTCAGCCACCTGCCACAACTCCGTTTGACGGTTCACACATTGTTGGCTGAGCTGGAGAGCGCCGCCGAGACCAGCAGTCATTCCGCAGAGGTCGAAGAATCCGGCAACGGCTGCGGCCCGTTCTGGTCGAACGGTCAGTCGGCCCTGCGCTGTGCCCGGACATAGCTTTCAAGAACGCGGTTGATCCGCGTCTGGCAGCCGCGGCCCTGTTATCGGAAGTGGCTCAGCACCGAACGCTTGACCCGGAGGGTGATCCGTTTCGTCCGGTCCGGCTCAACGAGTGAGGCATCGCGCCAGAAGGACTCGTCCAGCTCCGGAATGTCGCTGAAATCGATATCCCTGTCGTCGACCGCGGCGATTTCCTTCAGGGAGAGCGGTCTATCGTTTCCACCCATGCCAGTTCTTCCTTTCCCGGCGCGAGGCCGGGCGCGCTGAGATCAGCCGCAGATGCTGGCCACGCATGGTATGTGCAGCCACCATCACCGCCCTGCCCGCCTGGCCAATGCCGATATGCCGTTCCTCGCCGTAATCGCGGCGCCTGTCTGCGCGTGACGGCACAGGTCCGTCGAAAATCCGCCGGGCTGTCTCGAATTCGATTCCGTGGTTGATCCAGTTGGACCGGTCCTTGTCTTTGTCCCACTCAAACGGCATGGCATATTGTATGCATAAGTTTTCAGCATGGAATTCGCAAACCGCCGGATGGTGGGGGCACACCACTTTTTTGGTTTTCAGTAACTCTGGCCGGCCGGTTTGCCGCGCCGCGGGTTGAGTTTTTCCTGCGGCGGTGTTTTTGTCGGCGCGTTCCCTGCGCGGCGGACAAAGACCGGATCAGCCGACCGGCGCCGCCCAGCCGCGGCAGCGTCCAGCGCCGGGAATCAGTTTAAGCTTGGCTGTTCTGCGGCCCGTCAGTCTCGTCGCGCCGACGCATCCGCACCTTTAGATTGGTCGGCAGCATGGTAAACGCCAGGCGCTCCTCGACATCGCCCCCGTTGCGCAAAGGCTGCGGTTCAAAGTTTCGGCACAGCATCGCGAGAACCGTCCGGATCTGAAGCATGGCGAGGCTGCGACCGGGGCACACCCGCGGTCCGCTTCCAAAAGGAACAAAGGCGCGGCGGTCATGCGCCTCTTGCCTCGAGGCGGCGGGAACGAGCCAGCGGTCGGGATCGAAGCTGTCGCCGTCGACGAAATTCTCGTCTCGGGTCGCGATGCGCCGGCTGAGCAGCATGAGCGTCGTTCCGCCCGGCACCAGGCAGCCCATAAGCTCGACATCATCGACAGGCTCAAGCACAAAGAGCGGCGCAACCGGTTTGAGCCGCATGACCTCGTTGCAAAATGCGTCGAGAAATCCGAGCTTGGATGTCTGCTCCAGCTCTCCAATGGCAGGTTCGGGCGCCACCAGCGCATCGACTTCGCGTCGGGCCCGCTCGAAATGCCCGGGATGCTTGGTGAAGTAATGCACGGTCCAGGCCATGGTGTTCGCCGTCGTGTCCTCACCCGCGAGCAGCAGCGTGCCGGCGTTGGCAAAGATCTCGGCGTCGGTGAATCCGGCCTCGCCGGTTTCCACCGCCGTAAGGATGGCTTCGAGAAAGTTTGTCGGCGCGTCGCTGCGCTGCGGCTCGGCCGCCATGTGCCGCCGCGTCTCGCGCACCATCTTCCCCACTTCCTGCTCCAGAGCGTCAAGCGCGCGGTCCGAGGGCAGCCGAACGAGTCTCCACCAAGGGTAGGGTGCGATCATGCGCCGGTGCACGATGGGGAAAACCTTGTCGAGATGGCGCTGAATGACCGGTCCGGGCGTCTCCAGCGTGTTCGCGTCGACGCCGAAGGCGAGCTGAATTGTGACATCGACAGTGAAACGCATCAGGTCACGGCACAGGTCTACGGGCTCACCCTGGTCGGCGGCCCGCCAATGGCATTTCCTTAACGATTCGGCGTCATTTCCTTAAGGGGGCGCGCCATTTCCGGAGCGGCTTCGCCCCTTTTCCGGCAAGGTTCGGTTTCAGGTCACGCGGTCTGGTGTCGTCTCCGCTGCCACTTTCCGACGGGTTTTTGGGACCGGCGCGGGAATGACCGTCCCGGCCGCAGCCGCGCCCGGGCCGCGAGGACCGAGGTCGCCACGCGGCTCACGGCGTCGGCCAGCGCCGACGTCTGCGTCAGGATCAGCTCCTCGAGACTGCCGGCCAGCATGGCCAGCGCGTTTGTGAAGTTCGTCCGCATCTTCGGCAGATCGCCTTCGTGCGCTTCGTCCAGCGCGGCGTCTCCGCGGTTCGTGAACAGGCGCGCCATGGCGATCAGGTTGAAGCGGGCGCAGAGCTCCTGGCGGACGCCGCGCTCGCTTCTGCCGTGGAACTCCTCCACCGCGGGGGTTGTCTTGGATATCTTGAACAGCTCCTCGATCGACCAGCGCCCGTGATAGAGTTCCGAGAGGTCTTTCCGGCTGTATCGCTCCGTATCGGCGAGGGTCGTGGCGAGCACATAGCGGCTTTCTCCGATGTCGTATCGGACCAGGCGCAGGACAATCGGGGAGGACGGCTCCGGGATGCCCGCGGCCTTCAGCCTGCGCAGGGCGTTTTTGCCCGGGGTGATCCTGACGAGGGCGTCGTCGCGGTCCCCGTCGCGGAACCTGTCGAACCCGGCTGCGGAGTTGCGCTGGATGCGGAACACCGGGTGCAGTCCCCGCGCCGTCATGTCGCGGAGCAGGACGAAGGAGAAGTATCCGCGGTCGAAGACGACGACGTCGCCGGGCGAGAGGGCGCCGAGATGGGCGCGCGCGGCGGCGCGCTCGTCGGCGCCGGACGTGAGGGTGAAGTCGACCGGCATGCGGCTGTCGAGGCGGTAAAGACAGGACAGCAGCCCCTGCGGATAGTGGGCGCCGCCGCTCGGGAGCGGGTATCCGGCCTCGGCGAGCGGCCGCGGCAGGTTGATCTTGGAGCCGTCGACGGCGAAGGTCCGGCGCCCGTTCCAGTCCGGTCCGCGCGTGTCGCGGGCGAGGATCCCGCGGTGCGGGTCGCGGAACACGTCCTCGTGCACGCGGGCCCGGGCCTTGGCGATCGAGGAGATGGCCACCGGCTCCGGCTGCGGCAGCGCGACGCCGAGGCGGCGGCACTGGTCCCACAGCTCGGCGGTCACGGTTGTGTAGCCTTTCCGACCGCGCGACAGTGCCAGGCGGAACACGAAAAGCATAATAATCAGGGTGTTAAGCGTCCGCCGCCGCTTTATCCATGTCTCGTCGCGGCGCGCGGCGATGTCGGCGGCCGCGTCGGCGATCCGGGACCACATCGCGGCGAAGCCGTGGTCAAAGGCGGCGGGAGAGCGGCGTTTCGGCCGCGGCCCGGGTGTCGTCTCCCCCTTCAGGACCGCGCGGAACTCCGGGTCCAGCGGCCGGACCAGAATCTCCTTGGCCGGCTTGGCGCCGCGCCCGCTGCGCTTTCCGGCCGTCATGCCGATCGTCTCCCAGTTGGCGGCCTTGTGGCAGGCGCCGTCGAAGCGGGTCGGGTCGATGAAGGTCTCGCAGAGGACCGGGCGGCAGCCGTGGTTCGCCTCCCAGCGTTCCGCAAGCCCGCGCAGGGCCAGCGCCAGCGCCTTCGACGCCAGATTGTCGACGCGGACCCGCGGCAGCACGAGAAAGCGGCTGTTCGACACCGCAAGGTGCAGGCGGCGGCCGCGGTCAGCCTCGCTCCAGCCGATCCATTCGTCCCTCGCCGGCAGCTCCCGCGCCGCCGCCTCGAACAGCAGAACGGCCAGCGGCCGCCCGCTCCGGTCGCGGACGAACCAGCGGATGTGCGGGCCGAAGGGCCGCGGACAGCCGAGATAATGACAGCGGTCCACGAGCGCTTTCCACAGGGCGGCGTCCTCCGGCGACGCCGCCTCCTCCAGGGCCAGGGGCTCCAGGGCCGCGAGACCGCAGGCGATCTCCGGCTGCGGGTCGGACGCCCGCACATGGACAATCGGCCCGGGCGGCTGTTTCGCGGCCGTGCCGCGCTTCTCCGGCAGGGTCAGGATCCCGCACTCCTCAAGGCGCTCGAGAACACGCAGGCACGCCGAGACGCGGTATTCACCTTTCGGCGTGGTCCAGCCCAGGTGCTCGCAGATGGTCTTCGACAGCTCGTTGCGGCTGTCGTTCGGGAGCATCGCGACGGTCTCTGCGATGTCGGCGATCTGGCGCCGTGTGAAACGCCGGCCGAAAAAAGTGGTGGACTTGAGGGCCTCGATTCGCGGGTCCATGGCTGCGCTCCCGGCGGGACAGTCTGATTCGCGCCTAACATGCAGCGGCGGTGTAGCCGTGTCAACCCCGGAAGCCGGAAAAAAGGAGCGGACGGAAAAAGAGCGTGGAATCAGATGACTGCCGCCGCGGACAGAACGGCGTCAAAATCATGCCGGCCTAATGAAATGCCATTGGGCGGCCCGCTCCCAGTGCCGACGAAGACGTTCGACCGTTATCGCCAGCCGGGGAAAGAAGTCCGACAGCTTGTGGCGGTCGAGCGCCGAAACCACCATCCGCCGCTGCCGCCGCCAATCCTCGCCTTCCGCCGCAAAAACGCCTTTGAGGCGCAGTTCCTCGGCCACCGATTCAAGCATCTTGGTGCGTCGGAACCCGCCGGGGCGCTCCTTCAGGATGCGCTGTATGGCCGACCGGTCCGAAATCACCGCCACGGTCATTGGCCCGATGCGGATCGCGAACATCCGCCCGTATTGCTCCGCCCACTCCTCGAGCTTCAGATGCAGGCGGTCGAAACGGACTTGATGCAGATTGCCGAGAAACGGCAGCCCCCGGGGACCGGGAAGATCGCGAAGCTGCGTCAGCGCGGCGGTCTGCGTCATGGGTTCATATTCCGCGCAACGCCTTCCGCCTGTCAATGCCAAAGTGGCTTCCCGGCCGCGGCGTCCGGCGTGCAAACCGGTTCGTTCGGGTGAGTTTTATCTGTTTTGCCGGCCGTCCCGCTTTCTTTTCGGCGGCGGCGGGCTGGCATGGCGAGCCGTGTCGCGGTGCGGAATCCTCAAAGGCCAAAGTAGGGAGCGAACGCCGCCATGCGCGCCGCCGTATCCGCAGAGCGCGAAGTGACCGCCGCGCTCGGCATCCGTCGCGATCCCGGTGCGCACGCGCTTCTCACCAATTCGTTTTTGCCTGTCGGACGGCCGGATTCGAGGGTTCCGAAGCCTGCGGCATCAATTGATTCCGCTGAATCGGAGACTGGAACGATCAGGCGCAGCCCAGGACTTTCCCACTCTGCGGCTGATCTTTCGGCAGGCTGAGGAACGGAGGCTGAACCGGCATGTTCTTGGCCGGATTCCGTGGCTTCGGGGAGGCTCTCCGCCCCGCGGCGGCTGGCGAAGACCACCGCGAGCGCGGTGTTGTTGAGGCTGACCCGGTTCGCCGGGCCGTTGCCGGTGCGGGTCAGGCAGGCGTCCTCGCCGCAGACGCAGTCCCCTTGTCGGCGATTCAGATTTTCCGCCGCCCAATGGCCGCGTTTCAGCCGCAGCAGTTCTTCCGGCGACGCGGCCGCCGCATCGAGGGAGGTGATGAGGTGAACGGTTTCCGTGTGGTCCTTCCCGGCGTCGCCGGGGCCTTTCTTCAACGGCTCCCGGCAGCGGGTGACGCGGGCGATTTGGCGGACGCCCGGATAGTTGACCAGGCCGTCGGGCGGGGTCAGGACGCTTATCGAGCGCTGCTCCAGCCGACCGCGTGTCAATACCGTTTCAAATTTCCCCAGATGTGCCGACTTAAAATTCCCCACCCTTGGCACTTGGTGACGAACCAGTTCACGCGTCGGTGCAGCCCTCCTTTCTTGGCCGCCCCCGCTTCCGTTTCGGAGGCGGGGGCGGCGTGATCGGTGCGGTTGCCCGGACATGTTCGGGTATGAGATCGGCATGGTTGCGCAGCCTGTGGCTGGCTCCTTCGATCTGGATCACGCTGGCATGATGAAGCAGCCGGTCGAGCAGAGCCGTTGCCGCCACGGGATCGCCGAAGATGTCGCCCCACTCGGCAAAACCCCGGTTCGAGGTCAGGATCATCGCACCCTTTTCATACCGGGCATTGACCAGTTGGAAGAACAGGTTGCCGCCACCGCCGGTGATCGGCAGATAACCGATTTCATCGACGATGAGCAGCGATTCCCGGGTATGGAAGCGGATCTTCTCGGCCAGGCGTCCTTCCCTCTCGGCCTTCAAGAGGGCATCGGTCAGTTCGGCCAGGGTTGCCCTGCAGACGGACTTTCCGGCCTTGACCGCGGTGACGCCGAACGCACCCGCAAGATGCGATTTTCCGACCCCCGGCGGCCCGATCAGGTGCAGCGCCTCGGCCCTTTCGATGAACTCGGGCTGGGCCAGCGCCATCACCCGGCTGCGATCAAGCGAGGGCTGGAAGGAGAAGTCGAAGCTCTCCAGCGTCTTGACCGGGGTCAGCCGGGCCGTGTGCAGCGCCATGGTGATCCTGCGGCCCTCACGCGAGGCGTATTCCTCCAGCAGCAATTCGTCGATCGCTTCGAGCGCCGCGGCCTCTCCGCGTTCGACCCGCTGCAGGACCCGGTCGAGGATTTCCAGCGCCCGCGGCATGCGCAGGCCGATCAGGCTCCCCCGGATGCGCTCGCTCACCGAGGTCATCGGATTGTCTCCAGGCTGGCCATGCGTCGGGCCACGTTGTCATAGAAGACCAGCGGTCTCGGCGTGATCACGATATCCATCGGTGCATTGCGCCCGGGCGATTGCCGGCAGGCCTGCCTGCCAGGCGGCGATTTCCGATGACCGGGATCAATCCGCCTCTGGTTCCTGCCCTCGAGCACCGGATGGCAGGCAACCAGCACACCATCCTCGAAGATATGGACTTCCCGGGGATATTGCCGGATCTCGACTTCCCGTTTGCGGGTGGTATCGGGCGCCGAACAGAGATTGACGCCCACCGAGACCATGCCCTCATGGCTGACCCGCCTCTCCTCCACCAACACCGCATTGCAGGGGATATCCGGCAAGGCGATGAGGTGGAGCTGCTCCTCGGCGAAGGCCTCGCTGACCACCCGGTCGGCGGCACCGTGCAGCCGGGAATTGGCAATCTGTGAGACCCAGTCGGCGAACTGGGCATTCAGATCGTCCAGGTTGTGGAACACCCGGTCCAGGAAGAAGTCCTGGCGGATGTGGCGAAACGGCCGCTCCACCTTGCCCTTCGTCTTGGCCCTGTATGGGCGGCAGGCCCGGGGAGCGGAGCCATAGTGGTCCAGAAGCGCCGCCAGCGACCGGTTGCAGGTGATGGCGCCATCTTCCGCTTCCGACTGCACCGCGGTCTTCATCCGGTCGCAGAGCGCCTCCTGCGGAGCGCCACCTGCAGCCTCAAAGGCCATGATGTGGCAACGCAGCGCCGTCTCCTGCTTCTGGTCCAGGCAGAACCGTCCCCACAGCCAGCGGCTGTTACCGAGCACATACGAGAACAGCGAGACCTTGCGGCGGATCCCGGGCTCGCCCGCAAAGCAGGTCGTGAACTCGGCAAAACCGGCCTGGGCCTGCCGGCCGGGCGGGGTTTCGAACCGGATCTCGAATCTCTTCGGAAGGTCATCCCGCAACCGGCGCAGGAAGTCGGTCACCGAGGTATATCCCCCGGTGTGGCCGAGATCTCTTATCTCGCGCAGGAGCCGTCGGCCGGACAGGCCGGGGCTGACGATGATCCTCTGGCGAAGATACGCCTCGTAAGGTTCAATCAGCCGCGCACGCGGCGCACGCGGAGTACGGCTCGGGACCTCGAGGCCCCGCTCCAGGTGTTTTCGGACCGTCCTGCGGTCCAGGCCGGTCTTTCGCGCAATTGCGCTGATCGAAAGACCCTGTCTCTTCAAATCGTGAATCAAAACGATCATCCTCAATCCAACCACCTGCCCAATGCCTCCATTGGCTTATTGTTGAGGTGGTGTTTTCGCCGATCTTGACCGGGTGGGCATGCCCACCCGGTCAAACCATCAGCCTGGAAACCGGGGATTTTTACTTCGGCGCTTTTGGGGAGTATTCATCCGGCACTGACAGGGATCCGCGATGACGGAATGGACTGGAGCCGCGACGCGGCGAAAATCGCGGCGGAGGCGGCCCTCGACGGAATCTATGTGGTGCGCGCCAGCCTCGGAAAGGAGGCGGTCGGAAGCGGGGCGGCGGTGGCGGCCTAAAAGAGCCTGGCCCTCGTGGAGCGCGCCTTCCGGACCATGAAGACGTCAGGGCTGAAGGTCCGCCCGTTTCACGTCTATAACGAAAAGCGGGTGAGGGCGCATGTGTTCCTCTGCATGCTCGCCTGGCATGTGGAGCGGAGCATGCGTGAGAAACTCGCCCCCATCCTGTTCGAGGACAGCGACCGCGAAGCCGCGCGCGCCGGTCGGTCCACCCCGGTTGAAAAGGCGGAGGTCTCCGAAAGCGCCAGGGCCAAAGCGGCCGCGAAACAGACCCCTGACGGCCTGCCGGTCCACAGCTTCCGGACGCTGCTCGCCGATCTCGGAACGCTGACGCTGAACGACGTGTCGCTGCCCGGCAGGCCCGGCAGCGCGTTCCGCATGGCCGCGCGGCCGACCGCGCTCCAGAAGAGAGCCTTCGGGCTGCTGGAAATCGAGCCGCCTGGGATTGTTGCCAGTGCCGTGACAGGCTGAAACAGCCTTCCGGCCCGGCCGGACCCCCAGAAAATCAAGCGAAAACAACACGGTGTCCTTGCCTGCGCAGAGAAAACCTGTCAAATCCTGACGTGAAGTTCGGATTAGCGTTCCTTTCGATCCAGTCGCAGGCTTGGGTGAAGGTCTGCGCCGAGAAACCGTCGTTTTCACTTGTCCAGCTCTTCCTGACGTCGCGTCCTTCAACACCGGCCCGCTGGCCACGCACCCAAATGAAATCCTGAAAGCCGCGGTCATAGCCATAGCCGTTGCGGACAAGGTAGGGGTTGTCGGCGATGCCGCAGGTCAAATAACCAGATCTCGACATGCACTCCGCCATCGTAGTCTGCGATTTTGGAAGTGCGGCCCAGCCCATAAACGTAAATGCGAATTTTCCGGTTGCGATATCTGCGCGTGCCGGAACCGTGGGAAACGAGCCCGCGCGGCAGTTTTTGAAGACTTGCGCAGTCTTGGCAAACGCTCGATGTTGGGAGCGATGATTTCCGTGGTGTTGAAACCTGGAAAATGGTCCAGGCGAAACGTGTCGCAGACGACAGCAATTATGTTCATTTTCAGCGTCCGCATGAATTTAGACCGACGAGAATGCGCCCGGTCGGGAGAAGGTTACGGTTGACGTCGGTTTCAATCAATTTCATGATTTTCCGAAATCAGTTCACAAATTGAAATACTATGCAAAACCTTCTTCTGCTTGAGAGATTTCTGGCGGTTGCCCGCTCGGGGAGCATTGGTAAAGCTGTGCGTCAGTTGGGGATCACGCCGCCGTCTCTGATAAAATCGATCCACGCGCTGGAAGCCGGTTACGGGGCTGAGCTATTTGAGCGGCATTCAAAGGGTGTGAGCCTGAGCCCCTTTGATGAACGGCTTCTTTCCCATGTTCAGATCATTGACCGTGAAATCCAATTCGCCGAGGCGGAAATCAGTGCCTTTCGCGAAGGTCAGCGCGGCATTCTTCGCATTGGGGCCATCCCGGTTTGGGGATACCATCTGCTCCCCGCAGCGATTTCCAGAATGCACAAATTGTATCCAGCGGTTCGGGTCGACTTGTCGATTGGTCCCCTTAACAGGCTAGAACCTGCGATTCGGAACGGTGACATTGGCATTCTTACTGGCGCAGACTCTGGGAGTTTGGATGCGTTGCCGCCTTTTCTGGAAAAAGCAGACGGACCCGACATCCGCATCCAACTCGTCGCCAGCGCAGACCACCCTTGTCACAAAGAAAACCCGAAACGTTTGTTGGATTATCCTTGGGTGATGTTCGGCAACGATCCGAAGAACATCGACAGCTTTTTGCGTCGGATCGAGGAATTAACGGGCGGCATCCCGACTTTTGCGATGACATCGCAATCCATTATTGCCGTTGCCGAAATCATCACATCCGGCAAGTATGTCACTTGGCTTGCAGAGCCAATAATGGAGTTTCTGAAGATGGACTTGATCCGCCCGGTGCGATTGGTCGACCCATTTATGACAATCAAGTCGTGCCTGGTCTTTCGCCAAAGCCTCGACGGAGTTGCGTCCTTCAACGTGTTGAAACGGCACTGCATAAGTCGCGGTCTTTAAGAGACTCTTTCCGAATTCGTCGCCAGTGTGTCGCGATCCATTACCGGAATTTCCGGTTGCGCCAATCAGGCTGTCAGCCAGATTCGTGCCAAAAGGCATTCCGATGGGCGTGTGGCCATTGCTTTGCTGGCTCAGATTTTTCTCGCCGCAGGAGACCAAATTCCGCCATTTGACTGGGTTGATGTGCAGAGGCGGGTCGCGGACGCAAGACATATCCGAAGTGGCCGCCGTTCTCGTGATTTCCCGGGCATGCCAATTGGTAATGTGCGCCAGGATGAGCGTCAGACACAAAAAGGATTTCTTCCGGTTGTAGACTTCGCGGGCACCGATCCGGTCTCTTTGTGCATTATCGACCGTCCGTGCCATGCATAGAATTGTGCGACAATTGGCATCCGCTGCCGAATGTGCTGCGATCTCTTGGTCAAGATCGGGCACCGGGGCGCGGGGTTAACCCGCATATCTTACCGATTCCAGAATTTCATCTCTTTCGGCTGAAATTGACTGTTTCCGGCGGTTTCCGGCGGGCGGTTACGGGGAGTTGTGGTTTTGCGGCGGCATTTTGAGGTTCCGGAGGCGTTCACAGGGATGAAATGGACGGATCTTGAAGTCGCTGGCCTCCCTTTGGCGGAATCCGGACACAACTCTCCCGCCGCCGGCCGCGGCCGGCGCGTTCCGGCAGTGGTGCGGCGGTTTACTGAGTGCGCGCGGCGGCGGCCGTTGTCAACGGGCGGCGGATTTCCAAATCGGACGGTTTACTGAGTGCGCGCGGCGGCGGCCCTGCGCAGCGCACGGGCCACCTGCGCGAAGAGTTCCTGATACGGATGGGCCGAGGGCATGGATAACCGTATCATGCGCACACTGACCGTGAGCCTGCAGGCTGTCTTCAGCAGCTTCACCCGGATTGTTCCATACTGGGCCCGGGCCCATTGCCGTTCCCGCGAGACCGACCGAGCGGATGATCTGGAGCGGTTTCCCGGCGATGGCGGAGAAATTTAGCCGCAGCGAACATTGGACCAACGAGTGACGCGCCTCTCTCCCCTGACGAGTATCAAGGCATCGATCAAATCGTTGGGCGCGCTGTCGAGCAAGTGAACGCGTCAAGCGCAGACCTGGCGGCATTGAACAAGGACATCTCGAGATTCAAGGAGCTGACGATCCGTTTTGTTCGATGGTTGATGGACCGGCTGACGGCGGCGGCAGCCGCTCTTGCCAAGGCGCCCGGAGCCGCACTCGCAGCAAAATTCGTCGGACTGTATGAGGCGATGGTGGAAGTGTGCCAAGCCGTTGCGAATTGGATTGGGTTTCAGAGGCGGTCCTTTTCGGGGTGGTAGATTATGATGATGCCGAATCCACTTTCCGTATCGTGGAGAAACTGAAGAATGAATGATGCCGTCGAAATTGAAATGGGAGACGTCGGATTCGAGGAAGACGCCGTCGAAGCGTCTGAGCCGCCGGAAACAAGCCTGGACGAGTATTTCGCCGCCCATCAGAAGTTGCGTGTCGTTTATCAGACGGCAAGCTACTTCCTGCCCCAGATCGTCGACCTCATCGGATCAAGCGGGAAGATAACGCTTCGTCCCGAATACCAACGACGGATCAGATGGAACCAGGAAAAGAAGTCTGCACTGATCGAGTCGATGTTGCTCAACATCCCAATACCGCCAATCTACCTCTATGAGAACGATGCGGCACGATACGAAGTTATGGATGGTCAACAGAGGCTGAACGCTATCAGGGAATTCCATACCGGGCAGCTGAAGTTAAAGAATCTCCGGATTCTGCATCGGCTGAACGGGTTGGCGTACTCGGATTGCCCGATACGTGTGGTCCGCGCGCTGGACCGGGCGAGCGTGTCTGCGATTGTTCTTCTGCTTGAGAGCGACCGGATTATCCCCGAATCTTCGAACGCGACCCCAAACGATCTGCGGCGGCGAGCGTTTGACCGCCTCAATGCCGGCAGTATCAACCTTAATGCGCATGAAATACGGAACGCCATGAATCCGGGACCTCTCAACAAAGCGCTGCTGCGTATGAGCAGGCTTCCTGCGTTCACGAGCGTTTTTCGGATACCGCCATACGACCCGGATGACGAAGAGAACGAAGAGCGGGCAATGAATACGTTGTACTCGAAGATGGCGGA
This sequence comes from Paracoccaceae bacterium, assembly GCA_965221935.1. Classification (GTDB taxonomy): domain Bacteria; phylum Pseudomonadota; class Alphaproteobacteria; order Rhodobacterales; family Rhodobacteraceae; genus JAPOXR01. The sequence goes on along the minus strand of CBDCSZ010000078.1, from coordinate 55,904 downwards.
TTGCGAACTTGCGCTCAGGTTCGTGGCGCTTCGGGACGAGTCGAATATCCGTGGAGCCATGCGGGACATGCTCGATCGCGCTATGGAGCAAGAGATGAGCGAGCAGAATGCGGACGCGCTCGTTGAAGAATTTGGCGAGCGATTGGAGTTTCTCTCTGAACTGTTCGATAACCGACCATTTCAGACCGCGGCCGCGGACGGAACCAAAAGTCTCGTTTCTGCGGCGATGTACGACGCGGCAATGACCGCGTTGGACCGGTGCTGGGATCGCCGCGATCTGATACAAGCACGTGCTGCGGAGATACGGCGGGAATTGGAGGCGGCGTTCGCGGACGAGGACAAACGCGACCTGCTAAGGGCGACACGGAATACGGCAGGTGCCGTGCGCGACAGAATTGCGCTGTTCGAGAGTCTGCTCCTTTGCCCGGGAAGTTGAGAGTGGTCACTCAGTTTCGAGCCACGGCGGATGAATTCAGCGACGAGGTCAAAATTTTCGCTGACCTCGCCACTTCGTTCGAGACGACTGGATTCCTGACACCATAGAAATGACGGCCATTCCATTTCGGCCTGGCCGGTATCCCTTCCAGCCCCGCGCGTGTATGCCGTTGCACATCAAGCAGGCAAGACGGCAACGGGCGACATGGCTTCCTGGCGGCCGGTCAGCCGAAGCGGATGGAGATCCGCCGTCATCGGCAGCGCCGTGAGCGGTCAGGAAGCGGAAGCAATGGAATCTGCAGGCAGGGAAATTCACAGGGTTCCGCTCGGGAAGAACGAGAGCGGGCGGCTGAAAGAGATTCTGGACAGCGGCGGGGGATCAAAGGAGTGCCGCCTCAGGGCGCACATCCTGCTGTTGGCGGACGAAGGCCGCTCCGACGGCGGCTTCGTCGACGCGGATATCGCCCGGATTCTTGACGTCGGGGGCTCGACGGTGGAACGGACGCGCAAACGGTGTGCCATGGAGGACGTGCCCGGCGTCTGCGGCCGTGACTTCGGCGGCGGGACTGTTCTGATCAGCCGGGACGCGCCGGCAGCGGCGCGCGGCGGGGCTTCGCCAGGGCGCTGAACGACCTTGCCGACGTCCACTTTCCCGGCAAGAGGATCGTGCTGGTGATGGACAGCCTGTACACACACACCGGTTTTCGACGCTCTGCGACACTTTCGAGCCAAAGGAGGCGGCGCGCCTCGCCAGATTGTTCGAGGTCCGCCACACGCCGAAGCGCGGAAGCTGGCTGAACATGGCCGAACTCGAGATAAACGTCCTGTCCCTGCAGTGTCTGAGCCGCCGGATCCCGGACCGGGGCACAATGATCAGCGGGACCGCCGCGTGAGATGATCGCCGCAGCGCTTCCGCGAAGCCCGTCAACTGGCGATTCCGCGCCGAGGGCGCCCGCGTGAACAGCCGGGCCTGGCCGTCAAACGGGAAATCATCAACCGTGTGTTTTTACTCGCAAGCGAGGCGTATTCGGCTATAGTCCGCTGCAAAACCGGCGGGAATTTATACTTTCAGCGACAATACAAAACCCGCGGCTTTCCGCAGTTGGTTGGCAGCTGAGGCCCGGCATAAATGATTGAAAGGAATTAATATGTTTTATCGGAACGAACGGCTGGCATTGTTTATCGACGGCTCAAACCTCTACTCGGCGGCCAAGGGTCTGGGATTCGATATCGACTACAAAAAGCTGAAGGAAGAGTTCTCCAGCCGCGGCGCCCTGATACGGGCGTACTACTACATCGTGCTCGTCGAAAACGAAGACTACACCCCGATCCGGCCGCTGGTAGACTGGTTGAACTATAACGGCTACATGATCGTCACCAAAACCGCGAAAGAATTCACCGACCAGTCCGGGCGGCGCCGATACAAGGGCAACACTGCCGTCGAGCTCTGCATAGACGCGCTGGAGATTGCCGAGCATGTTCAGCACATTGTGCTGTTCACCGGGGACGGCGATTTCAGGCCGCTGGTCGCGTCGCTGCAGCGCAAGGGCGTTCGGGTGTCTGTTGTGTCCACAGTGCAAAGCTCACCGCCAATGATCGCTGACATCCTGCGGCGGCAGGCGGATAATTTCATCGAGCTCGCTGAGCTTGAACAGGTGGTCGGCCGTGCGCCTCGTCCGGACCGGCTGCAGCAGACTCAACATGACATGCCGCGCTTTGTCGCTGAAGAGATGGAAGCAGACAGCTGATGCCTGGAGGGCGCATCCGTTTGGCTGTGCTTGCCTGAATCAACCTGCCCGGCAATCCCGGCGCAGATGGAAATTTTCGCCTATACGGACGGCGCATGTTCGGGAAATCCAGGACCCGGCGGCTGGGGCGTGCTGCTGCTGGCCCGCAAAGCGGGAAAAACGGTGAAGGAACATGCGTTCTGCGGCGGAGAAGCGCGCACTACAAACAACCGGATGGAGCTCACAGCTGCGATTGAGGCGCTTGCCGCTCTCAAGAAACCGTGCCGCATCACCGTGCAGACCGACAGCAGGTATCTGTGCGACGGCATTTCAATCTGGATGCGCAACTGGAAACGCAACAACTGGCGGACAGCGAAAAAAAGACCCGTGAAGAACGCTGATCTGTGGGTTCGGCTCGATGGGCTCTGCGACCGTCACAAGATCGAGTGGCAGTGGGTCAAAGGCCATGCCAATGAGCCATCGAACGAGCGGGCCGACGAGCTTGCGAGAGAGGGCATGCGCCCGTGGCTGGAAAAGAAAACTGCCGGCTGACCGGGCGAAACGCATTCAGGATTCGAAACGCTCACCGGGCTTGACCGTGTAACCCCTCAGAAACTCTGACAAATCCAGAGGGCTGCGTCCCTGCCGCTGCAGCCGGGTCGGGCGGACAGCCCCGCCGCCGCAGGCGACCAGCAATTCGCTGTCCAGCACCTCGCCGGGCGCTCCCGCGCCGGCCTCGCATTGCGATCCGAGGAGCTTGATGCGTTCGCTGCGGATCATGCCCCATGCTCCCGGGTTTGGCGACAGCCCCCTGATCCGCCTGTCAACTTTCTCCGCCGGCTGACGCCAGTCTATGCGGGCTTCGTCTTTGCCGATCTTGCGCGCGTAGCAATCCTGGGACTGGTCCAGTTCTATCGGGCGCAGCGCTGCGATGTTTGCAGCCGCCTTGACAATCATCCCGGCTCCCATTTCCGCCAATCGCGCTGCCAGCGCCGCCGCGGTGTCATCGGGCAGGATGTTCATCCGCCGCATCATCAGCACCGGGCCGCGGTCGAGCGTTTCGTTCATTTGCATGATGCAGACGCCGGTTATGTCATCTCCCGCCAGGATCGCTCTCTGCACCGGCGCGGCGCCGCGCCATCTTGGAAGCAGCGACGGATGAATGTTCAGGAATCCATTGGTCGGCGCCTCCAAAACGGATGCCGGCAGCAGCCGTGCGAAGTCCGCCAGCACGCCGATATCGGGGGCAAGCTCTGTCAGTTCGGTCAGGAATTCCGGGCAGCCGGGCTCGCGCGGGCAGCGCACTTCCAGCCCGGCATCTCCCGCATAAGCCGCCACCGCGGTGTCGCGAGGGCGCCGTCCCCGGCCGGCGGGCCGCGCCGGCTGCGAGCAGACGCAGACGATGTCGTGACCCGCATCAAGAAGTGATCTTAAAGCCGGCACCGCAAAGGCGCCGGACCCTATAAAAACAATGCGCATCAGACCGGTTCCGCAGGCTGGCTGTCAGACAGTGCGGGCACGCTCAGGACACCGGCCGGTCGGTCGCCTTGCGCTGCTGTACCTTCACCAGCTTGCGGCGGATCATCTGCCGTTTGATCAACGTAATGCGGTCGATGAACAGAATTCCGTTGAGATGATCGATCTCGTGCTGCGCGCAGCGCGCCCAGATTTCGTGATATGTCTCTTCACAATTGGCGCCGTCCGCGTCCTTGAACGCCACCCGGACCGAGACCGGACGTTCAACATCCGCGAAATGATTTGGCATTGAAAGGCAGCCTTCTTCGCGCTTGTCGGTTTCCTCAGACAACCAGAGAACGGACGGATTGATCAGAATCCGCGAGTCCTTTTCGTCATCCTTTGCCGAGCAGTCCATGACCAAAATCCGCCGCATAACACCGATCTGGGGTCCGGCAAGACCAATGCCGGGCGCGGCATACATCGTCTCCAGCATATCCGCCGCAATCGAGCGGATGTTCTCAGTGACCGCCTGCACTTCGGCGGCCGCCGTTTTCAGACGCCTGTCGGGATAGATGAGAATTGTCTGTTTCGTCATCGCGCCGCCGTTGCTGGAATTCCGTGCAATCTCATCCTGAAATACACCTCCATCGCATCTTATCCACCGAATGTGTCAGCCGTCAGGCGCGAATTTCAGCTTGCAGACGATGTGCCTGCGGCTAATTTCGCCGCCGCCGGAGGGACTGCCATGAATTTTGACGAGATTATCGACCGCCGCGGCACACACTGTTTGAAGTGGGACATGATGGAATCCATTTACGGAGTGCCGTCGGAAACCGGAATAGCAATGTGGGTCGCCGACATGGACTTTCGTCCGCCTGAGGCGGCGGCCAATGCGCTGGAACGGGTTCTGGATCAAGGAATTTACGGTTACTACGGCGACGAACGGGCCTACCTCCAGGCGATCTGCTGGTGGATGAAGAACCGCCACGGGTGGGACATTGCGCCGGAATGGATTTTCTCAACCCATGGGCTGGTCAATGGAACCGCGCTCTGCGTCGACGCCTACTCGCAGCCCGGTGACGGCGTGGTGCTGTTCACACCGGTCTACCACGCGTTCGCACGGGTGCTGAAAGCCGCGCGGCGGCGCATTGTCGAGTGTCCGCTTTCGGTGCGTGACGGGCACTACACATTCGACTTTGACGCCTATGACGAACTCATGACAGGCGGTGAGTCGCTGGCGCTCCTCTGCTCGCCGCAGAACCCCGGGGGCCGTGTCTGGACGCGGGCCGAGCTGAAGGGAATCGCCGCGTTCTGCGAGCGGCACGATCTGGTGCTGGTCTCAGACGAGATTCATCATGACCTGGTGATGCCCGGCAACCGCCATTTGCCGATGCCGATCGCAGCGCCGGAATCCCAGTCCAGGCTGGTGATGATGACCGCAACGACTAAGTCATTCAATCTGGCGGGCGCCCATATCGGCAATGTCATCATTCCTGACGACCGGCTCCGCGCGGCCTTCGCCGCGCGCATGGCGGCGCTTGGAATTTCGCCCAGCAGCTTTGGCATGGTTTTGGCCGAGGCCGTGTATTCGCCGGAAGGGGCCGCGTGGATAGACGCGCTGATGCGGTATCTGGATGCCGGCCGGCTTCTCTTCGATGACCGAATCAACGCCATTCCGGGATTGGCTTCCATGCCGCTTGAGGCGACTTATCTTGCCTGGGTCTCGTTTTCTGAAACCGGTCTCGCCGATGACGAAGTCCGCAGGAGGATCGAACAGGTCGCGCAGATCGCGGTCAATCACGGGCCGACTTTCGGCAAAGGCGGGCTGGGTTACCACCGTTTCAATCTGGCAACGCCCAGACCCATACTGGAAGAAGCGCTCGACCGGCTGGAATCCGCGTTTCGGTAGATCCGGCGCGCCGCGGGCCAAGTGCCGGCGCGCCGCAGTTGTGCGAAATTCCGCCTGCGGCCGCTCTCCCAATTGATTCCGCCGGAGTGTAATGTCGGACTCAAAGCGAGTCGGCAGGAGGGCAAGAGGCAGCGCCCTGCCACGACCGGCAACAGGCGGAAGCGGGCATGCGCCATTATCTGGAATTCGAAAAACCGCTGGCGGAAATCGAGGCCGAGGCCGACCAGCTGAAGGCCCGCACCGAACCCGGAAGCAAGACCAACAGCCGCAGAATCAAGACCCTCGAAAACCAGGCCAGGAAGGTCTTGAAGGAACTTTATTCCGATCTCACGCCGTGGCGAAAGTGCCAGGTCGCCCGGCATCCGAACAGACCGCACTGCAGTGACTATCTGCGGTATCTGTTCACCGACAGAACCGACCTCGCAGGCGACCGCGGCTTTGCCGACGATCAAGCGATCATGGGGTGTCTCGCCCGATTTGAGGGACGCCCGGTTGTCGTCATCGGGCAGGAAAAGGGCCATGACACCAAATCCCGGCTGACCCACAATTTCGGCATGGCCCGGCCGGAGGGGTACCGCAAGGCGATCCGGCTCATGGAGCTTGCCGACCGGTTCCGGCTGCCCGTGATCACGCTTGTCGACACACCCGGCGCCTATCCCGGCAAAGGCGCGGAAGAGCGCGGCCAGTCCGAAGCCATCGCGCGCACCACCGAGAAATGTCTGATGCTGAAGGTGCCCTTCGTGTCGGTGATCATCGGCGAAGGCGGCTCCGGCGGGGCGATCGCCCTGGCGACCGCGGACCGCACGGCGATGCTGGAGCACTCCATCTATTCGGTCATCAGCCCCGAAGGATGCGCCTCAATTCTGTGGCAAAACGCGGACAAGATGCGGGAAGCCGCCGAAGCGCTGCGCCTGACCGCGCAAGACCTGTTAACCCTCGGCATTATCGATGAGATTGTGCGCGAACCGCTTGGCGGCGCGCAGCGCCAGTCGAGGGACGCCATCGATTCTGTCGGCACAGCGATCGCAAACCTGCTTGCGGATGTCGGCGCCGCCAATCCAGAACAGCTGCTGATGCGGCGCCGCGAAAAATTCATCGCCATGGGCAGCAAACAGCTGTCCTGAGGCGTCCGTACGGTCAGGTCTCCCGCTGCCGCCGGAAGCCGGCTTCCCGCATGAGCCGGTTTGAATTGTCTTCAACAACCCGTTCCAGCTGCGCCATGAATTCGTCCTTGTTCAATCCCCCGCCGACCGGCGGCAGGAATTCCACAACCGCAACCCCCGGTCTGCGCATGATGGCGGCTTTCGGCCAAAACACACCGACATTGGTCGCCGCCGGAACGCAGCCGGCGGCAAACAGCTCGTAAAGCACCGCTGAGCCGATCCGGTAGCGCCGGTGCGTTCCCGGCGCGACCCGGGTGCCCTGCGGATAGATGATCAGCGGTCCGGGATTGCGCGGTGTGTTTTTGAGACCGTCCAGCATCTGCTGAACAGCGACCGAACCCTTGCCGCGGTCAATCGGAATGCAGCCGATTCTGCTGGCGTAGTAGCCGACGACCGGCAGCATGAGGATCTGCCGTTTCATCACAAACCGCGGCTTCTCGATGACACTGCACATGATGAGGATATCAAAGAATGACTGGTGCTTGGCGCAGATCAATGTGTCGCCGCTGGGAATCTCGCCGCGCACCTCGGAATCAAGCCCCGCGAAAACCCGCGCGCTCCAGCGCACCCAGCGGCAGAACAGGCGAATTGCCATATAGGCAGCGTCGAGGCGAAACACGGCGACGGGTGTGATCGCGAGCGCCATCGCCGTCATCACCAGATACATCTGAACGATGAACACAAGCGACCTCACCCATTGAATTGCAATGCCGATCATGCGCGCCGCCTGCCCGTGTTTGAGGTCCCGCAGCTGCAGGTCTAGCGTGAAGTCCGGTGTTCAGGCAATTGCGCTCTGCGGACGGGCCGTCAAATTCAATTGAATTTCAGAGCAGGATCTGCGAATTTCGGGTGGTGGACGTCAGATGCCGAAAATATAGGGCCTTTTTGAGGTCCCTCAAACCGGAGCGGCGCCGCGCGGACGCGTCGGGAATGACGCCTGTCGTTGAGAATTCATGAATCAGCCAGCTGACGAAAACGCGGCGAGCGATCCCTTCAAGCCAGGCTTCGATCCGACCCAAGCGAACTATGAGCGGATGCAGGCGGTTTTTTCGATTCTTCGGGAAGAGGCTGACTATGCCGAAAGAAGCCGGACACCGCGCCCGGCGCCGCCGCAGTCCACGCAGCCGGCGCAGCCGGCGCCGAACGAAAATGTGTTCGTGTCCACGCCGCCGGGAGCGGAATCTGATCGGCCGCAGCGGCGGCAGAGCGGGCTGGGTGTCTATCTGTTCTTTGCTTTCTCACTCATTGTCCTGGCAATGGGGGTCGTGTACGGGTACCGGCATGCGCTCTCCGAGGCCTTTCCGCAATTCGCTCCTTCGCTTGAAGCGTACGGGGAACAGGTTCAACAGATCAAATCCGGGCTGCGCGGCTTTCTAAGCGGCGGACCCTGACCTGGTTTCTAAAACCTGCCGAGCAGCCGCAGCAGATATTCCCGTTCAGCATCCGGCCGCCCCGCCTCGCCGGTGCGGCGGCGGATCTCGTCCCGCAGCTCGCGCGACCGCTGCGCCGCGATTTCGCTCGGCACCAGCTGGTCTCCAAATCCTGCGCCGGACCTGCCTGAAATGCGTCTGCCAAACGGATCGGTTTCCGTGAATCCGCTTCCCGGAGGGCCGCCATAACCGCTGTTCTGCCCGTCCTCTGTCTCCTGAAGCAACGATCTGATCCCGTCGGCAAGATTCTGCATCGCCGCCTGCTGGTCCTCGAGCGCCGAACCGTATTCGCCGGTTCTGAGATTGTTCCTTGCGCGCGTCATGGCGCGCGCCGCGGCTTCAAAATCGTCCATGGCCGACCGGCCTTCGCTCCCGCGGCGCGTCAGGGACCGCATTTGCATGCGAAGGGACTGGCGCAGCGTTTCCTGCCTTCCGGCCAACGTGCCGGCAGACGGGTCGGCGGCGCCGGGACGGACGGCTCCCTGGCCAAAATGGTCCTGACCGACGCCAATGCCGCCGCTGCCGCCGATATTTCCTTCCGACCGTCCGGCTCCGGTCATCCGACGCCATTCTTCAAGCTCTCTGAAGGCCTCATCCGCAAGGCCCTGCTGGCGCTCCAGGGTGCTGCTGAAATCGGTCACCGACCGCTGCATGCCGGTGCCCCGGGGGCTGCCGTCGGCGACACTGGCCGTCGTGTTTTCCAGAATCTCGCGAAGCGCATTCAGCAGCTGCTCAGCTTCGGCATGCCTTCCTTCAGCGAGCAATTTCTCAAGTTCCCGCATCATCCGGCGGATTTCGGATTCCGGGATTTCGCGCGCATTCTGACCGGGCTGGAGGCTGTCGGGCATCTCGCCGCCGCGGTCGGCGAACGCTTCCGCAGTGCGCTGCAGCTCCTGCATGAACCTGTCTGTCGCCTGCCTGTAGAGTTCCGCCAGCCGCGCAATCTCGTCCAGCGGGCGACCGTCCCGAATGGCATTCTCCAGCATCTGTCCGGCCCGGCGCATTTGTTCCCTGATGCTCAGAAGATCGGTCTCTTCGCTGTGAAGCGCAGCTCTCCACAACAGCTCGGCCGCCTCACCACCGGCGCTGTCCGCGGCTTTGCCTTCAAGCTCCCGCGCCGCTGTTCTGGCAAGCAGATACGCCGCCAGGTCGGGTTGGGAATCCATCGGACGGTGTGTGAGCGCCCGGACGATGTCCGAGACGCGGCCGGCATTGTTCCCGTTCCAGAGCAAATCCCGGCGCTGTTCCGCGAGGGCGGCGGCAAGCGGATCCAGAAAAATCATGCCGGGCAATCGGTCAAGCCGGAGAGCCAGACTTCCGCGCGCGCCGGCATCGTCCTCGGCCGTAAAATTCAGTGTCACCGGCAGACCGACCCAGGGATGGGCCGAAAAGTCGGCGGAAAACTCCATCGTGAACGCGGCGGTCGAACCGCCGAACGGCAGCGGCACCGCGACTGGCGGGAAATCCGACCTACCAGGTGCTGCGGACAGTCCGTGGCGCCGCTCCAGCCGGTCCAAATCCAGTTCAACGGCCACGCTGAGCCCGGCGATCCCGAAATCGTCCTCCAGTTCAAGCGGCTGGCGCAGCTGCCCCATGATCCCGGTTTCCATCGGCCCGGCGAGGCGGATTTCCGGAACGGCGTTGCCATAGGGATGAAACTTCCAGCTTCTGCTTTCGCAGCCGGGGCCGCCGGTCCGCATCTCACCATCGGTCTGCAGGGAAATCTGCCGCCGGTGCGGATCGACTTCATCCGGCGCGTTTGCTTCAGTTCCGACATTCTGCGCGATGGCGCAGTCTTCGGGGTCACCGTAGGTGCGCACTGTGAGCAGGCTGAATTCCGGCGCCGAGACAGTTTCGCCGTCGGCCACATCGTTGAGATAAATTCCCGGAAGCCGGGTGTAAGCCGGAGGCTCGACCCATGCGTCAAATCCCGGGCCAGACCCGGCGCGGGCTTCCGCAACCGCAAGCCCCTGCTGAAACTGCGCTGACGGCACAGGCGCGAACACAACCGCCAGCGCGAACGCTGTCAAAGCCATGTGCCGCACAGCAAACCGGTCCCTGGCCGCCAGCTGCGGGTCCGGGGCCGGCGCCCGCGCCGCCAGGGCGGTCTCGGCCATTCGCTGCAAATGCACATTCCAAACCGCCACCGACCCGGGATCGGAATTGCCGACAGCCAGGGCGTCGGTGAGCGTCGCCAACGGCCGTCCCGGCAGCGTCTCATCCAGCCGCCGGCGCGTCTCGTCCGGCCGCGGCCAGCGAAACCGAAAGATGCCCGCCAGCAATGTGACGGCGATCAGCAGCGCGCTTGCCGCAAGAGCGGCATTGTGGGCCAGAGCCGGCAGGCCGCCTGCGAAAGCCAGAAAAGCGTAGCTGCCGAGGGCGGCGGTCCAGGCTGGCCAGAAAGCCCGCGCTCCCCTTTCCGCCGCCATCGCGAAAGCCGTCAGCAGCAGCGGCCGGCGCAGCCGGCGCATGGTGCGGTCTTTCAGGGCGAGACTCTCGGGATTTGCGGGTTTGTCCATATCCTGTTTCTGAACTGAAAAACCGTCGCTGGCAGGTTTTCGAACTCCGGCGGCGCGGCGGAATCTCACGCCAGGCGCCTGTTTCCCGTCGCCGGTCCGGACGCCGCCCCTCCTTGCTCCGGAAGACGGTGCGGGAATTGCGGCCATTGATACATACCGGCCGCGCGCTGTCCAGCGGCTTCAGAAAGAAACGCGCCGCAGCGGCATGCGGACCGTGAGCCGCAGCGGATTTCCGGGGGTGCGCCTGGCCTTTTCACCGCGCCCAAAGGACAGCCGTCAGGCCGGATTCCATGTCACCGCCGATCGTTGCCGCCATTCGGCTGTCGCTGAATTGGCGGCAGGTCACAGCCATTCCGGTATCACATCGCGCGCAATGATCTCTTGTATGTCAGGGCGGTTTCGGACCACCGCGAACCTGTCCCCCAGCACAAGAGTCTCCGGCGCCAAAGGCCGGGTGTTGTATTCCGAAGCCATGACCGCGCCGTAGGCGCCGGCGGACCGGATCACCAGCAGATCGCCGGCAGCGACCGGCGGCAGCGGGCGCTGACGGGCAAAAGTGTCGCTGCTCTCGCAAACCGGCCCTACGATATCCACCGGCCGCAGCCCGCTGTTCGGCGCCGGTTCGCTGACCGGCAGGACATCGTGCCAGGAATTGTAAATCGCCGGTCTCGGCAAATCATTCATTGCCGCGTCGACAACCACGAAGGTACGGTCCTCTCCTTGTTTCACATACAGAACAGAGGTCAGCAGCACCCCTGCGTCTCCGGCAATATAGCGTCCCGGTTCGATCTCAATCTCGCAGCCGAGATGACCGACACTGCGGCGAAGCAGGCCGCAATAATCCGCCGGCGTCGGCAAAGCCTCGGTTTCGTCGCCATAGGCAATGCCCAGACCGCCTCCCAGATCCAGCCTGTCGATTGTGTGACCGTCGGCGCGCAGCGCTGTGACCGTATCGGCCGCTTTGCGGAACGCCTCTTCAAATGGAGCCAGCGAGGTCAGCTGGGATCCGATATGCATGTCCAGTCCAACGGCCGTAATGCCAGGCATGCCCGCCGCCTGCCGATAGACATCCCGCACCCGCGACATCGGCACACCGAACTTGTTCTCGGCCCTTCCGGTGGAAATCTTGCTGTGGGTTTTGGCGTCAACGTCAGGATTCACGCGCACGGCGACCGCAGCAGTCCGTCCGCTCGCAAGCGCAACCTCGTTGAGAGCGGCCAGTTCCGGCTCGCTTTCGACATTGATATGCCGGACACCGGCATCGAGAGCAGCGCGCATCTCGGTCCGGCTTTTGCCAACGCCGGAAAACACGATCCTTTCGCCTGCCGCGCCCGCGGCGACCGCGCGCGCGACCTCACCGCCGGAAACGCAGTCGAATCCGGCGCCGGCGCCGGCAAGCAGCCGCAGAACCGCCTGGTTTGAATTCGCTTTCATGGCGTAGCAGATCATGTGGTCAAGACCCGCCAGCCCCGACTCAAACTGCCGGTAGCGGGAGATTAAGGCAGCTGCGGAATAGACGTAGGCGGGCGTGCCGACTTTGTCGGCGATCACCGCGAGCGGCATGAGTTCCACTGTCAACCCGCCGTCACGATACTCCAGCATTTGAATTTCCAGTCATGTCTGCGGCACCGGTTCCTTCTCAGTCCCCGGGTGCGGCCATCACTCCGAAAGGCTGGTGTCGTCCGGCGCTGCGCCCGGAGTCGTCGGGTCGCTCTTAACGCCGCACGCAGAGACCGCGCCCAGCGTCAGGAGAGCGAACAGCAAAGATATTGTCAGCCTGTTTCGCATTCGAGAATCTCCTTCCAGCGCCTGATCTGTTCGCGCACCCGGACCGGTGAGGTTCCGCCATAGCTCGTTCGCGATTCCGCCGACACTTCGGGATCCAGTGTCAGGAGCGCATCTTCTGTGATGTGACCGCAGATTTCCCGCATTTCCGACAGCTCCAGACCGGACAACCCGCATCCCTTGGATTCGGCGGCCCGCACGATGCGGCTGACAGCTTCATGGGCATCCCTGAACGGAAGCCCGGCGCGGCGCACAAGCCAGTCGGCGAGATCGGTCGCGGTGGAGAATCCTGCGCCCGCCGCCGCTTTCAACTTCGGCGCCGCCGGCGTGAGTCCGGCGACCATTCCGGTCATCGCCGCGAGCGAGAGTTCCAGCGTGTCGGCAGCGTCAAAAACCTGTTCTTTGTCTTCCTGGAGATCCTTCGAATAGGCGAGCGGCAGCCCCTTCAGCACCGTCAGAAGCGCGATCAGAGATCCGAAAACGCGGCCGCACTTGGCCCGGACCAGCTCGGCCGCATCGGGATTGCGCTTCTGCGGCATGATCGAGGATCCGGTTGTGAATGCATCGCCAAGCCTGACAAACGCAAATTCGTCAGAACTCCACAGCACGATCTCTTCCGCAAAGCGCGATAAGTGGGCCGCTGTGATGGCGGCGGCGGCAACATACTCAAGCGCAAAGTCGCGGTCGCTCACCGCATCGACCGAGTTGGCCATCGGCCGGTCGAAACCGAGCGCGGCGGCTGTCGACCGGCGGTCAATCGGAAACGATGTGCCCGCCAGCGCCGCGGCTCCAAGCGGCGACTCGTTCATCCGCTCACGGGCGTCGCGGAACCGTCCAATGTCGCGGCCCAGCATTTCCACATATGCCAGCATGTGATGGCCCCAGGTGATCGGCTGCGCGGTCTGCAGGTGAGTGAAACCCGGCATCACCATATCGGCACCCGCTTCGGCCTGTGAGAGCAGCTCTCCGATCAGCGCCCGCAGCCCCGCAATCGCGTTATCGCAGCGTTCGCGGGTCCACAGCCGGAAATCCGTGGCAACCTGGTCGTTGCGGCTGCGCGCGGTGTGCAGCCGCCCGGCGGCATCGCCAACCAGCTCATGCAGCCGCGCCTCGATATTCATGTGGATGTCTTCCAGCGCCGGCGAGAACTCAAACTCGCCGCGCTCAATTTCCAAAATTATCGAGGCCAGACCTTCCATGATCGACGCGGCATCGCTATGTGAGACGATTCCTTCACGCTCGAGCATCGCGCAATGCGCAAGGGAGCCTTCAATGTCCTGTCTCCAAAGCCGCCTGTCGAACCCGATCGAGGCGTTGATGGCCTCAAGAACGTCCGCAGCGGCCCCTGAAAACCGGCCGCTGAGCATCCTGTCCGAAACGCTGTTGTCCGCCATCCGCCCGGCCCGCATGTTGCTTCGCCAAACCCTGCGGCGCGCAGGGCCGCTCGTCCTATACGCCCTGCCGGTGGCCGGCGCAATTTGCGCCGAGGCGGCGGCATTTGACCGCGAAGCGCTGATCGAAGCACGGCAGGGCACCATGCGGAAGCTTGTTTTCCACAATGAGCCGCGGCCGGTGTCGACGCCGCCAATGCTGACTGAAGACGGCGCGGAGACAGGAATTGACACATTCAAAGACCGGGTCGTCGTGCTGAATTTCTGGGCCACCTGGTGCGCGCCCTGCCGCAAGGAAATGCCGTCGCTTGGCCGGCTGCAGGCGGAATTTGACGCCGAAGACCTGAAGGTGATCGCGCTGGCGACGGGCCGCAATGAACAGCCGAAGGTTAAAAGGTTTCTCGACAGCATCGATGTCCACAATTTGGCCGTGTTCTACGATCCGCGCCTGCGGATCGCCGCGGCATTGGGGGTCCGCGGTCTGCCGGCGACCGTCATTCTCGACCGCGGCGGCAATGAAATCGCCCGCCTGTCCGGCGATGCCGACTGGGACGATGAATCCGCGCTGCACATATTCCGTGAGATCGCCGCGGTTGAATGACAATTGCGCTGCAATGCAGCAATCTTTTCCTGCGCCGCAGAAAAATCGCCTTGCGAAGCCGGAATCTGCCACCATATGTGCTGTATGGTGCTGCCCCCGGCGCCAATTGCGATAGCTCAAAACCGAATCACACAATCTAGGAATCGACCTGATGACGAATGTCGTAATCGCGGCGGCGGCGCGCACAGCCGTTGGCAGTTTCAACGGATCTTTTGCTGATATGCCGGCGCATGAGTTGGGCGCGGCTGCCTTGGAAGCCGTGGCCGAGAGAGCCGGAATCGAAAGGGACGAAATCGACGAGACCATTTTGGGTCAGGTCTTGTGTGCCGGCCAGGGTCAAAACCCAGCCCGCAGGGCCCACATCGGGGCTGGATTTCCGACCGGCAGCGCCGCGTGGGGCATTAACCAGGTCTGCGGATCGGGACTGCGCGCTGTTGCCATCGCGGCGCAGCACATCCAGCTTGGAGACGCGGGTGTCATCGCCGCCGGCGGTCAGGAAAGCATGAGCCTTGCGCCGCATGTGGCTCACATGCGCAACGGAAAAAAGATGGGCAACATCGGATTCGTCGACTCCATGATCCGGGACGGGCTGTGGGATGCGTTCAACGGCTACCACATGGGTGTCACCGCCGAAAACGTGGCCCGCAAATGGCAGATTGGCCGCCGCCAGCAGGACGAGTTTGCGCTTGCTTCGCAGCAAAAGGCGCAGGCGGCGCAGACATCGGGCAAGTTTGACGATGAGATTGTTCCGGTGACCGTGCGGTCCCGGCGCGGCGACAAGGTCGTCGACAAAGACGAATATATCCGGATCGGGGCCACAATCGACAGTTTGGAAAAGCTTCGTCCGGTTTTCGACCGGGAGGGAACGGTGACGGCGGGCAACGCTTCCGGGATCAATGACGGCGCAGCCGCCGTGCTGCTGATGAGCGTCGAGGAAGCGGAAAGGCGCGGCCTGGAGCCGCTGGCCCGCATCGTCTCATATGCGACAGCCGGCGTGGATCCTTCAATCATGGGCGTTGGCCCGATTTCGGCATCCCGCAAGGCGCTGGACAAGGCCGGCTGGACGGCATCGGATCTTGACCTGGTCGAGGCCAACGAAGCGTTCGCCGCGCAGGCATGCGCCGTGAACAAAGACATGGGCTGGGATCCCGAGATTGTGAATGTGAATGGCGGAGCCATAGCGATCGGGCATCCGATCGGCGCTTCAGGCTGCCGCATTCTCAACACATTGCTGTTTGAAATGAAGCGGCGCGACGTCGGCAAGGGGCTAGCAACTCTCTGCATCGGCGGCGGCATGGGCGTCGCGATGTGCCTGCAGCGCGACCGCGCCTGACAACAGCCACAGACACCATCAGATAGGAACAGTCCGATGAGCAGAACGGTCCTTGTCACCGGCGGAACCCGCGGAATCGGCGCGGCGGTCAGCAAACGCATGGCGGCCGCCGGAAACACCGTTGCGGCCAACTTCGCAGGCAACGAGAGCGCGGCCGCCGAATTCGAGGCGGAAACCGGCATTCGGACTTTCAAATGGTCGGTCGCGGACTACGAAGCGTGCGGCGTCGGCGTGAAACAGGTCGAAGACGAGCTCGGTCCGGTTGACATCCTGGTCAACAATGCCGGGATCACCCGCGACGCGATGTTTCACCGCGTTTCCGCGGAACAATGGCGTCAGGTGATCGACACCAATCTGAGCGGCGTGTTCAATATGAGCCACCACATTTGGCCCGGCATGCGCGCCCGGAAATTCGGCCGCATCATCAACATTTCGTCAATCAACGGACTCAAGGGCCAGATCGGGCAGACCAACTATGCTGCTGCCAAAGCCGGGGAAATCGGTTTCACCAAGTCCCTTGCCCAGGAAGGCGCGCGCTCGGGCATCACCGTCAATGCCATAGCCCCGGGATACATCGCCACTGAAATGGTCATGTCGGTTCCGGAACAGGTCCGCCAGAAAATCATCGATCAGATTCCTGTCGGCCGTCTGGGCGAAGCCGACGAAATCGCCCGCTGCGTGGCTTTCCTGGCATCGGACGATGCCGCGTTCATCACCGGATCCACGCTGAGCGCAAACGGCGGCCAATACCTGCATTAGTCTTCGGCCGACGGGAATGCCGCTGCCGGCTGAATCCGGGTCCGGATCGGATTGAGACCGGGCCTGCCCCTGTTCAGCTGCGTGAAAGCTGGCTAATTCGCTCTTTCAATTGGAGTTTGCGTTTTTTGAGTTCAGTGATCACAAGTGTGTCTGTGGCCGGGTTCTGCTGCTTTATTTCGACCTCTCGAGAGAGGTCTTCGTGCTGTTTCCGCAATTCTTCCAATTGATCATCAAGCAAAATTTTCACTCCTTGCAATGTTGTCTGGAATGCGCTGCCGCCAATCCACTTTGACTCTTTCAATCCGACTTCTCAAGATAATTCTTTGATGCGCGGCGGGAACGGCGCGCAGTTGCGCCGAAGACTGCGGTCGCCAGTCAAAACGCAAGCGCCCGCCCCTCGCGAAGCACCGAACCGGCGGCGGCGGTGAAATCGCTTCCCTCGCTGGGATGGAGAATAAAATCCGCGGCCAGCCGGAAGGCCGCTCTGCTTCCCTTGCGCGCCAGCAACAGCACCCGGTTCGCATCGCCGCCAGCCCGCGGCCGCACCGGTTTCGCCTGAACGCCGCCGACACCGGACGGCAAACCCGCAAAAAAATCCGGAAATCTCGCCGGCGGCAGGATCATGGCCATGGTGCCGCCCGGCCGCAGACGCCGGGAAGCGAATTCTATCCAGCAGGTCAGCGGCACTGTTTCCGTGTCTGCGAGACGCCTGCTCTTGTCGGCGGGAAGGAACCCGGTTCCCGGTCTGTTGTACGGCGGATTTGCAATCACATGGTCAAACCGCGTTTGCCGCAGCGGCGCGGGCGCGGCGGCGACATCTCCCTCGGTCACATCGATTCTAAAGCCGTTCAGGGCGGCGTTTTCACGCGCCAAGCGGGCCAGTTCCGGCTGGATTTCCAATCCGGCGGCGGTGAGATCAGGAACCCGCGACAGGAGACAGAGCAGCGCCACGCCAACGCCGCAGCCGAGCTCAAGCACAGAATCTCCGGCATGCGCATCGACAGCGGCCGCCAGCAGAACCGGATCGACCGCCGCGCGGTAACCACGTCTTGGCTGCAGAACTGTGACCCTTCCTCCGAGAAAGGCATCGCGCGTGACGCCGTTGCCGGCGGCCAGCGTGTCAGTCGTCGAACAGGTCGAGGTTGTTATCTTCAAGCACCTTCCGGGCGAGCTCGAACTCGTCGTCGGCGACCATGATTCGCCGCGGCAGAACCCCGATTGATCCTTCAAGCGAGCTCATATGAGCGTCCATGACAAAGCACGACAGGCCTTCGCCTTCCAGCATCGCTTCGGCGCATGCAATGGCGGTGGGATCATTGGTTCTGAAAAGTTCCCGCATGGGCGGCTGTTAACAGTTGCGCCGCCCGATTGTCGAGATAATACCACCAACTCATGACGCAGAAACGCGAATTCGCCGATCCACTGCAGGCGCTGACCCACGACCTGAAGGACGATCTGGCCATTGTGGACTCGCTGATCCGGGAGCGGGCGGCGTCCGGCCATGTCAGCAGGATTGCACAGATCGCCGATCACCTGTTTGAAGCCGGCGGCAAGCGGGTCAGACCAATTCTCACATTGGCTGCGGCGCGGCTGTTCGCCACCGGAACGGAGCGCGGCGTGACCGGCGGTTATCACATCAACCTGGCGGCCGCGCTGGAGTTTATTCACACAACGACGCTTTTGCATGACGATGTTGTCGACCGCAGTAGCAGACGCCGCGGACGGCCGACCGCCAACCTCCTTTGGGACAACAAATCGTCAATTCTGGTCGGGGATTTTTTCTTCGCCCGCGCCTTCCAGCTGATGGTTGCCACCCGTTCGAACAGCGCCCTGTCTGTGCTTGCCGACACTTCGGCGACAATCGCCGAAGCCGAAGTTCTGCAGCTCGCTGCGCAGCACGACATCGATATCGGTGAAGGTGACTATTTCCGGATCATAGAGGGAAAGACCGCCGCCCTGTTTGCCGCTGCCGCGCGGGTTGGGGCGCTGGTCGCAGGCGCCGGCGACGATGAAGGCAAGACGGCGGAGAGGTTCGGCAGCGCATTGGGAATAGCCTACCAAATCCGCGATGACGTGCTTGATTATATCGGCTCGTCAAGAGCGCTTGGAAAAGACATCGGCGATGACTTCCGCGACCGGAAAATGACATTGCCGCTGGTCCGCGCGGTGCAGTCCGCCGCCGCCGGCGAGAGGGAGTTCTGGATCCGGGTGATTGTTCGCGGCGACCAGCGGGACGGCGATCTCGATACGGCGCTGTCTGTGCTGCGCTCCCGGGAAATCCTGGAACAGGTTCAGGCCGAGGCCGTGGTCTGGTCAGAAAGGGCAAAGCAGGAGCTTCTGGAACTGCCTGCGGCGCCTATCCGCGACCGTCT
The DNA here is from genome assembly GCA_965221935.1 of Paracoccaceae bacterium. Lineage (GTDB taxonomy): Bacteria > Pseudomonadota > Alphaproteobacteria > Rhodobacterales > Rhodobacteraceae > JAPOXR01. The sequence goes on along the minus strand of CBDCSZ010000078.1, from coordinate 37,022 downwards.
GCACTGGTTGGCTGATTTCGCCGCCACGCGGCATTCCTGACGATCCGTTTCCCGGGCTTCGCCGCGGGCGCACAACACGGCCGCCAGCGGTCTTCACAAAAGGGCCGGGCGAACGCGAGTCACGCAAGCGCCGCCTGTGCCCGGCATCCTTTCTCAGCGCGGCGCAGAGCGGCCAGCACATCGCCGATTGCCGAACAAATTCTGAAGGCTGCCGCCTGCGGTTCGTTTCGCTGCTCCAAAAGCCAGGCGGCAAGATCCTGGGGCGTGACGACGCGCGGCAATTCCGGCAGCGGCTGACAAGGCGCACCGCCGTCAGGACAAGATTCTCTTGGGGATTATATGCGAAAGAGCCAAGAGCCCTGATTGGCGCACTGGATTTTCTTGAACCGCATCGTGCATGAGACGGTAGCCCTGCACCTCCGGCCGGTGATGTGTGTCAATTTTGATTCAGTCCGTGGTTGTTGTGATGATGCGAATTTGTCCTCGACCTTTTTCAAGGCATCGTCGCAACTCTTGACGTGTCGTAAATCGGCGGCCCATTTCCGCTGATGGCGGCATATGCACTGAACGGGCCGGAATAGAACAGCGCGTAAATCCCTGGCCCTTCGGCTGAACGGCAGTCAGACAGAGAGTGTATTTCTCTTGTCTCGAAGTGGACAACCAATCCCGCCATAAGGTTTTCGTATGTCAGCGGGTTATAGAGACCGGATGCCTTACCGCTCACAGCTGGTTCCGTTGCGGCAGATTATCCAGAAGCAGTGCCGCTTGCGGGCATGGTGCGCGTTTTTCCATTTGGCGGACACCATCGGTCCCTTTCTGATTTTGACAATCAGATCACAGACCGTGAGTCCCGCTTCGTCAGCCATTCTCATAAAATCCACATGCGCCCATTTGGAGCGGTGGCTATTCACCATGTCGGTGATCTTCGCAAGCAGCAACCCCTTCGGCTTCAGGACTCTCTTGGCCTGTTTCAGAAACGGCGGGTAAAGATAACTCAGACTCCATCCATGCTCCGATCCGCAGGAAACGTGGGCACCGAAATCTATATCAAACCGCTTGCTGCTTTTGTCACGGCCCTGCGGTCCGACATGCGGCGGGTCGTAGACCACAACGCCGAAATGCGATGACGGAACGCCTTCCATAACACGGTTATCGCCCACGATCATGGGGCTGTGCTGCGGGTCTATGTCCATAGATACAACTTCGCGTGATGAGCCGCGCCAGAAACGGCCTGTGTTGTGCGTTGAGTCAAGTATAGGTTCCGGAGGTATAGACGGATAAAACGCCAGCATGGCCTCAAGGAGTTCGGTGTCGGAACCTTCCCATACACTGCTCAGAGGCGCATACGCGCGCGCGCTCACGACCGCGCCCCTGAATTCAGTCCGTTATCGGCTATTTGGTCCATGTGGCGGAGCCACTTGCCGACCATCCCCTTGGTCACCGTCGCCATCTGTTCGATCGTGCCCGCGCTTCTGAAATTGTGGCGTCCGGCGAATTCCGAGACGCAGCGGTTAAGATGCTTGGGGCTGAACTTGTGGATCGTTCCCTTGTGCGTCCGCTTGAGCATCGACCAGAAGGATTCCACGCCTCTTTTGTGAACAAAACCCTTGTGCAGCTTCATGCTGGGCGTGCTCTTGAGGCTCGTTGCGACCAGATAGGCGGCCACTTCCCATGCCTGGTATCCGAGCTTGGCCGACTGCATGACAGCGCCGGATTTGACACCGAAGCCCGGCCGTCTATCGCAATCCCGGCAGCGGTGCGACTTTGATTTGTGCGTTATGCCGAACTGGACATTATCGGTGACGCAGCGGGGGCAGCGCGAAGTGTCCGGCCAAACTATGGTCTCAATCCAATCCCGGGCCGATTTATCGTTGGGAAACATCCGGAACAGCGTCTTGAGGCCGATACCTGAGCACTGATTCTGTCCGGGAGCATTGTCGGTCATTGCCATCTCCTTATCGCATTGTTTTTTATGGCACTTTCGTGTAAATGTCACCCCCTGATTGCGGATTGTTGGCCTTTTGTTTAGGATTTTTATTCTCTTCCCCTGCGGAAGATTGATTGGCAAGGGGTCCGAAAACGATAAGCGTGAGACGTGAATGGACGGTGACAGCAATCCTGTCGCCAATACCCCCGGGCGCCATCAGGCTATCGATCGGATGAAGCCCTTCAGGCCTCCTTCGGCGAAGGCGCAGAGCAAGGTTTGCCTGGGCCGGAGCAACAGCTTCAATGGCTGGTTTCGCCAGACAATTCCTCCTCAAGCACCTTATCGAGACCGATGCTGAGCTTGCGCTCCACCCGCTGAAAATCGACGTTTTCATCTTCAAACAGCAATGCGCGCTTCCATTGGAATTCAGCTTCGCGCTGGCGGCCGACTTTCCAGTACACATCGCCCAGATGATCAATGACTTCGGCGACATTCGGCATCAGGCGGACTGCGCGTTCCAGCTGCGGCAGCGCCTCATCATAACGGCCCTGCAGAAACAGCGCCCATCCCAATGAGTCGATGAAAGCCGCGTTTTCGGAGTCTCTTTCCAAGGCCTTTCTGATCAAGGCTTCGGCTTCAACCACATCGTCGTCCTGAATCAGCATTGAGTAACCGAGATAATTCAGCACATACGGATTGCCGCCGGAGTAGTCAGCGGCGTGTTCAAGATCCGCTTTCGAGCCTTCCCAGTCGTCGTCATGATAGCGGGCAATCCCGCGCGCGTAGAATGGCCGCCAATTGCGTGAAAAAAACTCTCTGCTGTCCTCATCGCCAAGCTGGGCAGGCGCCAGTTGGACGGTTAGATTGACTGCACTGTCAAACGACGCGCTGGCCTCGGCATAATTCTTTCCGCTCAGCCTGTGTTCGCCGAGCGCCATGTGGACAGTGATGTCTTCGGAATAGGTGTCCGCAAGCTGCGTCAGAATTCCGCCGGCGTCGCCGTCGCGGCCGAGACTCTTGAGCACGTCTGCCATGAACACCCCGGCGACCGGGTAAATCGGATCCGAGATTGCGATGTTCTCGAGACTGGCAATGGCCAGGTCATAGCTGCCGATTGTCTGCAGATAGGTTGCAAGATCAAAGGCGAGCTCAGTGCTGTCCGGGTCGAGCATTTCCGCCATGCGGGCAAAAAGAACTGCTGCCTGGAGCCGTTGCGCCCGCTCTTGGCTCAGGAAAAAGTCGCGCGCCACGATGGAATAGAAAAGCGCAATTCCTTCCAGAGGCTCCGACACAACATCGAAATCCACCGGCCGGCCGGCTGCGATCTCGGCGCGCAGCGTGTCCAGATTCTTTTTCCAGGCTTCGGATACACTGAATTGATTGCTGTCGATAACATTGACTGCGTCATCGCGCCGCTCAAGCTGCACCAGCGACTGCGCCCATGCCGCGGTCAGCTGATCGGGAAATGAACTCGGCACGCTTTCGGCAGACGCAATGGATGAGAAAACCGCTTCCGCAGCTTCAAAGTCGCCGCCCAGCGCGCGCGCCAGCCCCTCATGAAATCTTATCAGCTGATCGCTTGCGCCTTCGGGGATTTCGCCGAAAACCTCATATGCCTCTTCGATGTCGCCGTCGGCAATCCGGGCCCAGCCGAGCACCACCGGTCTGGTCGCAGGCCCGACAACGGAGCCGGACTCAAGCAGCCGTTCGGCGGCTTCGGAATAGTCTCCGCCGCGCAGCCCTTCGATAAACTGGATATTGTTCACTAAGAAACTGTCGATGCCCGCCTCGGCCAGGCGCGTCGCGGAAAGAACGATATTTGTCTCATCGCCTGACGCGATGAAGGCGCGCAGGGCTTCCCGATGCAGGTGCGAGTCGTGCGCCCGGTCTTTGATCAGGCGCTGGTAGTTTTCCGCCGCTTTGTCAAATTCATACGACCGCCAATGGGTGCGGGCAGCCAGGTAATCGCCGATATCCGACTGCGAAAGCGCTGTGTCTGAAGAGTCCGCCGAAACCGCCTGCGGCAGCCAGGACAGACACAGGGCAATTGCCAGTCCCTGCGCACCGCAACGCCGGAGGATTTCCGGCAATTTCCGGACGGGAATACGCGCGCGGCGACAGAATTTCGTGAGGATAAGCCTACATGTTCGGATAATTTGGTCCTCCTCCGCCCTGTGGCACGCGCCATTCGATATTGGCGCTGGGATCCTTGATGTCGCAGGTCTTGCAATGGACACAGTTGGCGGGATTGATTCTGAATTCCGGACTCCCGCCGCGATCATACAGCACTTCGTAGACACCTGCAGGGCAATATCGCTCGGCCGGTTCCGCAAACTTGGGCAGGTTCACCGATATCGGCACTTGCGGGTCAAGGAGGTGCAGATGGCAGGGCTGCCCCGCTTCATGCGCGGTTCCCGAAAAACTGACATTGTTCAGCCGTTCAAAACTCAGTTTTCCGTCCGGTTTTGGGTAGTCAATCGGTTTGTGTTTTTCGGCCAGCTCGGTCGCCTCCGAGTCGGTCTTGCCATGACGCAGATCGCCGACCGGGTTCCATCCCGTGACTGTCGCCACCCACATATCGAAGCCGCCGAGCGTCATTGAGGCGGTCAGTCCCATCCTGGACCAAAGCGGTTTCACATTGCGCACCCGCTTCAGATCTTTTCCGACAGGACCGCTGCGGACCGCAGCATCGTAGTCTGCCAGCTCGTCTCCCGATCTTCCCTCCGAAATGGCGGCGAAAGCGCATTCCGCCGCCGCCATGCCGCTCAGCATCGCATTGTGGTTGCCCTTTATCCGCGGGACATTGACAAGCCCGGCCGCACAGCCGGCCAGAACACCGCCGGGAAAGGCGAGTTTGGGAATGGACTGCCAGCCGCCTTCGGTGATTGCGCGGGCCCCATAGGAAACGCGGCGGCCGCCCTCCAGAAGGTCTGCGACCATCGGATGATGCTTGAACCGCTGAAACTCCATATACGGAAAGAGGTGTGGATTTCGGTAGTTCAGATGCACGACAAAACCGATGCTGAGCTGGCTGTCTTCCATATGGTAGATAAACGAGCCGCCGCCGGCGTTCGATCCGAGCGGCCAGCCAGCGGTGTGGACCACCTGCCCCAAATTGTGGTTTTCGGGGGAGATGTCCCAGATTTCCTTCATGCCGAGGCCGAATTTGGGCGCGTCGGAATCGGCATCCAGCCCGAATCTGGCAATCACCTGTTTCGTGAGCGATCCGCGCGCGCCCTCGCACAGCAGCACATACCTGCCCAGAACCGACATTCCCGGCTCGTAGGACGGCCCCGGCTCGCCGTCGGCGCCGCGCCCGAACTCGCCGGCGACCACACCCGCAACTTCGCCATTCGATCCATAGACAATCTCCGAGCATGACATTCCCGGGAAGACATCGACTTCCAGCGCCTCCGCCTGCTCGGCGAGCCACCGGCACACATTGCCCATCGACACAATGTAGTTTCCGTGATTGCTCATCAGCGGCGGCATCGGCCAGTTCGGCACCCGCAGCTTTCCGGCTTCGCCAAGCACGTAAAACCGGTCGTCCGTGACCTCGGTCCTGACCGGCGCCCCGCGTTCGCGCCAGTCCGGCAAGAGAGCGTTCAGCCCAACCGGGTCAAGCACCGCGCCCGAAAGGATGTGGGCGCCGACTTCCGAACCTTTTTCGAGCACACAGACTTCAATCGCCGGGTCCAGCTGCTTCAAACGGATGGCCGCCGACAGACCGGCCGGTCCGGCGCCGACGATCACGACGTCGAATTCCATGGACTCGCGTTCGACTTCCGCCATCGCGCATCTCCGGTCGCTGCTGTTGAATCGGGTATCCGACGCAGGCAATATCGGAAATGCCACTCACCGGTCAATTGCGCGCTGCGCCAAAGGGGCCATCTTTATGTGCGGGCCGTCTCTGCGCGCTGCTTGACCGCTAATCGCTTGACCCCAATATAGGCGGCCTTATGACAGACAGACACAAACCCAGAAACACGGATTCGCCATGAACAGGGTTCCGATGACAAAGGCCGGGTTCCAGAAACTCGACGCCGAACTGCAGCGGCTCAAGACCGTTGACCGACCGGCGGTCATCCAGGCGATCGCCGAGGCCCGCGCGCACGGCGACCTCAGTGAAAACGCCGAATACCATGCCGCGCGCGAACAGCAGGGCTGGATCGAAGGCCGGATAAAGGAACTGAATTACCTGATGGGGCACGCGGAGGTGATTGACGTCTCAAGACTGTCCGGACCGATCAAGTTTGGGGCGACAGTGTCGCTCAAAGACCGGCGCACAGGCCGGGAGATCACGTATCAGATTGTGAGCCAGGCTGAGGCAGACACGCAAAACGGCCGGCTGAACCTGAACTCGCCGCTGGCCAAAGCGCTGATCGGCAATGATGCCGGCGACATTGTCGATGTCCAGACGCCGGGCGGGGAGAGATGCTACACCGTGCTCAAGGTTGAATACCTGTGACCCCCTACCGCGGCACATCCGATAACAAGAGAGAAACCCGGTAGCCCATGTTTGCGCGCATCTCAGTGCTGATTTCCATAGCGGCAAGTCTGGGCTGGGCCGCGCTGTGCGTGCTGGTGTTTTTTCCGGAAAACTTTTTGGCAGCGCCGCTGCTGGAGCCGGAGTTCTTTTCGCGGGTGGCCATCATCGTCATGCCGTTGCTGATCATTTGGTCATTTGCCTATACTGCGATCGCCGAAGCCCGCGTGGCGGAGCGTTTGTGGAACCTGCAGAACCAGATCCAGAGCCTGCGCAGCCTGTTGGCCAATTACGACCAGAAGTGGACACAGAATTTCAGTCCGGCTGACGATGCGCAGAGTTTCACAGCCGGATGGGCTGACACACCCTCCGAAACTTTGGAGCCCGAACCGCCGCGGCCAGAAGCGGCGCCGGAGGCGAAGCCTGTCGAAAAGACTGCTGAGATTCCAAGAAACATTCTTATCCGCGCCTTTGATTTCGCTGACGACGAGAACGATGTGGAGGCGTTCGAGGCACTGGACTGGGCTGCGGAAGACCCGGAGATTGCGGAGCTTCTGGAAATGGCAATGGATGTCCTGCAGAAACTGGCCACCGAAGGCATATCGGTCGAATCGCTGCCAACGGACTATGTCCGGCCCGAATTGTGGAGAGCGGCGTTTGCCAACGGGCGCAGCGATCCTCTGATGACTGTCGGCGGAATAGGCACGCCCGCCGATCTCGGAACAGTCGCCCGCCTGCTCGAAAGCGGGCCGGAATTCCGCTCTGTGGCGACGGGATTTGTCAACCGCACGGTGTCGCTGCTCGGCCCGTTCATGACAAAAGCCGATGATCGGGAAATCTTCGAATTCGCGAACACGAGGACCATTCGCGCCTGCATTCTGATGGAGAATGCGCTGGTCGAAGAGTGAAGGGGCCGAAGCGTCAGCGCCAGGCAGCCACCAAAGTTACCGGGTGCGTTTTATTGGACGGCGCGGGAATTTCGGCGCTCACAAGCCGAAGCCTGAATATGAAAGGAAGCGGACCGGGCTGCCTTTCCGGATTTCCATCGCCTCGTCTCCCAGTTCGACCAGCCCGTCCGACCAGACAAGACCGGTGGTCAGGCCCGATCCCTCGGAGTGAAACGCTTCCGCCCAGCCATCCTCATTGAGCCTTGCCCGGATGTATTCGCGGCGCCCGTCTTTCTTGTTCTTTTCGAAGGCCGCCGGAACCAGTGCGGCACGCGGTTCCGCCCACTCTCCGCCGGCCAGCACGCTGAGCGCCGGGCGGGCAAACACCAGGGCACAGACAAATGCCGCCACCGGGTTGCCCGGCAGCCCGAAAACCAGCTTGCCGCGCCAGCGGGCCAGCGCCAGCGGCCGCCCCGGCTTGACAGCGATCCGCCAGGCCAGAAACTCGCTCTCGTCCTTCAGCAGCCGTGAGACATGATCTTCATCGCCGGCCGACGCGCCGCCCGAAATCAAGATCGCATCCGCATCTTCCGCGGCGCTGTCCAGAATTGCCCGGATTGCGCCGGAGTTATCCTTGACCAAACCCTTGTCAACCGGACGGAAGCCCCAGCGCTCCACGAGCGACAAAAGCGCGGGGCGGTTGGCATCGAGGATTGAATGGGCGCCGGTCCCGCGCCCGGCGTCAACCAGCTCATCCCCGGTTGAGATCACCGCCACCCGGAGCCGTTCATGAACCGGAATCTGCGAAACCCCTGCGGCGACAAGCGAGAACATATCGGTGACGGCCAGTTGCCGCCGGGCGGCAAACAGCTTGTCGCCCTTCCGCAGATCCTCGCCGGCGCTTCTGGTGTTGACGCCTTTGCGCGAAGGCCGCCTGAACGACACCCGGTTTCCGTCAACCGTCGTCACTTCCTCAAGCACCACGCTGTCGACGCCGTCCGGCAACACCGCGCCGGTCAACACACGCACGGCGCAGCCGTGCGGGACACGGCCCGTCCATGGCGCGCCGGCGGCAGACCGTCCCGCCACCAGCGAAAGATGGCACGAATCGCCCGTCAGCCCGTCAAATCCAAATCCGTAGCCGTCAACAGCCGCGTTCGCGGCCGGCGGGCTCGGCCTCTGAACGGTCACCGACGCAGCCAGAAACCGTCCCGAACATTCGCCAACAGGAACGTGTTCGCGTCCAACAGCCGGCTTCACAGAATCCTTGATCGCGGCAAGCGCGCTGTCCACCGGGATCCAGTCGACACCTGGAGGCATGGCCGCACCGCGGCGGCGCTGCCGCCGGGCGGCATCCGCCCCCGGTCCGGCGCCGGCATGAACGGCCGGCACATGCCGCAGGACAAAATCGGCGATTGCGGCGGTGTCTGACAATGGGAGCTCAGGCGGCTTTGCGCCTGCCGCCGGCCGGTCACTGGCAATGCAGATGACATTGGCGTCGCCAGCTGCCAGAGCCGGGCCGTCCGCTGCGGCGCGGCGGGTTTCGATCTTTGGCATGCTGGCATTCTTGAATCCCTCGACAATCACGAGGTCGGCAGGCTCCAGCTTTGCGAGCAGATCCCGCAGCCCGGCTTCGTCGCCGTCGCCTTCGTGCATCAGGGCCCAGCGCCGCGAAGATGAGACCAAAACTTCACGCGCCCCTGCCGCCCGGTGCCGGAAACTGTCGGCTCCCGGCTGATCGACATCAAACCCATGATGCGCATGCTTGATTGTCGAAACAATGAGACCGCGCGCCGTAAACGCGGCGACTAGCCGTTCAACCAGGCCTGTTTTGCCTGAGTTTTTCCACCCGGCGACCCCGATCACCCTCATTGAACACACGCCTTCAACAGCTGTTCGGCGATGGCGAGATCTTCCGGCCGGTTTACGTTGAAGAACGGATCGGGCGGTCCTGGATCAAACGCAGCTGTCGCTGCCCCGTGCCCGTCGGTCCAATTCACCACCTTGCGCATTCCAGCGGCCAGCGCGCGCTCCAGGTCGTCCGCCAATGACACGGGAAAAAGGCCGAATGTCGGATGCCGCAGCAGGCCCCTTCCCGGCGTTTCGCTTGCCGCCAGGGCGATGGGCGCCGCGCTTGCCGCCGCCTGCGCCCAGAGCCGCGTCACCAGATTCATGGGGAAGAACGGTGTGTCCCCGGCAACTGTCACAACATGGCTGAACCCGTTGCTGCGGCCCCAGCCCATGCCTGCAAGCACGCCGGCGAGCGGTCCCGCCCGATCTTTGGTCAGGTCGGCAACGACCGGCAGACGGAATTCAGCGAACCGTTCCGCATCGCCGTTCGCATTGATGACGACGCAGTCAACCTGCGGGCGCAGCCTGTCAACCGCGTGTGCGATCAATGGCTTGCCGCCAAGTGCAAGCAGCGTCTTTTCAGGGCCTCGCATGCGCGACGACAGCCCGCCCGCCAGAATCACACCGAGGACGGGGCTGCTGGCGCGCGCTGTGCCGTCCTCCCGGCAGGTCGCGGAAGCGGCGGTCTGCGGCTGTTTCGCGCTAGTCACCTGCGGTTGCCTTTCGCCGGTGCCTGCGGTCTTCTTCCGGCAGATTCTTGAAGTCAGCGTCCCGGATCAGCCTGTCTTCTCCGCAGAGGCAAACAAACCTGCGGCCGCGCAGACGGCCGATCAGTGTGAGGCCAACCTGCCTGGCGATATCCACGCCCCACGCGGTGAAACCGGACCGTGAAGCCAGCGTCGGAATGCCCATCACCGCGGTTTTGATAATCATTTCCGATGTAAGGCGGCCAGTCGTGTACAGGATCTTGTCGGCGCCTGTCTCACCGTTCGAAAGCATCCAGCCGGCAATCTTGTCTACGGCGTTATGGCGGCCGACATCCTCCATGTAGACAAGCGGCCGGTCCCGGCGGCACAGAACTGTCCCGTGGATCGCCCCGGCTTCTAGGTACAGGCTCGGCGTGCGGTTGATCGCAGCCGCCAGCGCGTAAAGCCAGGATGTGCGGACTTCCGTTTCAGGCAGTGAGATTCCTTCGATGAGATCGAAGAGATCGCCAAAAACGGTGCCGACAGCGCAACCGCTGGTGCGGGTCTTTTTCCTGAGTTTTTCCTCGTGAACGGTCTCGGTTCCGGTGCGGACGACAACGATGTCCAACTCGCTGTCGAAGTCCACAGCTGTGACCTCGCCGATCGTGTTCAACATTCCCTGGTTGGCAAGAAAACCCAGCGCCAGATACTCGGGATAGTCGCCGATGGTCATTGCGGTGAGGATTTCTGTCGAATTCAGGAAGATGGTCAACGGGCGTTCCTCTATGACGGCGATGGCGGTTTCGCTGCCGTCATGCGCTGTTCCCCGAAGTTTACGTGTCAAACTGTCGGCAGCGGGATCAGGCGCTATCAGATATTGATTTGCCATTTCTCCGAAGCCGCCTGTTCCCAACCGATTGCCATGAACCGCCGCCCCCACCCTTAGCGTTTGACGGCGGATTGCGCCAACAGGAAAGGCCGGCCGCACCGACCAGACCAGGACACTGGCCCGTTCCGCCTTGGGTTGGAGCGGTGAAACGAATGTAGTATGGGCGCGTGCGGCCGTTCCGCACTCGCGGAATATTGCCCCTTACCAGCGGGACAGTATCGACGTTGGACCGGGCCGTTCCGCACTCGCGGAATATTGCCGCGCCCGCCGAAGGAGAGCTTGCCGATGGATGTCCGACAGGGCGAACTCATTGCGATCCGGGCGCTGGAGTGGCTGGCAAGCGACGATGACCGTTTTCACGGTTTTCTGGCGACCACCGGTGCCTCAATTGGCGACGCCCGGAACAAAGTCAACGATCCGGAGTTTCTCGCGGCGGCGCTTGACCACCTGCTTTCATCCGAGAAACTTGTCTTGGAATTCTGCGAAACCGCCAGCGTTTCCCCCGAAGCGCCTATGCAGGCCAGGCGATTCCTCCCCGGAGGCGATGCGCCACACTGGACATGACCCGGCGCAAGATCAAAGGCGTCCTTTTCGACAAGGACGGCACGCTGTTCGACTTTGAAGCCTCGTGGACAAAATGGATGGAAAGCGTGCTCCAGTCATTGTCAAGGGGCGACCATGCGCTGGCCCGCCGCGTTGGATCCCTGCTTGGCTTCAACACCGACCTCGGCAAGATCGATCAAGGCAGTCCATTTGTCGTCGGCACACCGGAAGACACATTCAAGGAGCTGATGCGGCAGTTTCCCGAACTGACAGCATCCGACATTGCCCGAACCGTCGGCGAATCCAGCGCCGAAGCCGAGCAGATTCCGGCAGTTCCGCTGCGGCCGCTGTTGGGCGGTCTGCGGGAACTGGGTCTGACCCTTGGTGTTGTGACCAACGATTGGGAACGCATAGCGGAGGCGCATTTGCGCGCCGCCGGATGCCGTGACTGCTTCGCATACGTGGCCGGCTCCGACAGCGGCCACGGGTCCAAACCGGATCCCGGGATGCTTTTTGCTTTCTGCGATGCGACCGGCATTGAGCCAGCCAATTGCCTAATGGTCGGCGACAGCCCGGCTGACATGATGGCGGGCCGCCGCGCGGGCATGACCGCGATTGCCGTGCTGACCGGGATGGATACGAAAGCTGCGCTGGAACCGCATGCCGATGCGGTGCTCCGGAATATTGGCGGGCTCCCGGAATGGATCCGCAGGAACAACCCACAGATAAAACAGATTCACTGATCGATTTCGGCGTTGGCAGGCTGCGGGCAAGCGTTCGCAGGCGAACTGTCCATGTGCAAGCCGCACAGAAGATGCGGTTTCAAAGGGCCGTTGAAACATTTGCTCAAGACATGTGCCCGCTCAGACTCATATGAGCTCTTATGAGGCCCCATATTGTCAAGCCCTTTTTTTATGACCGAATTCGCCGCGCGTCCGGCAGCGGTCTTCCCAAGTGGTCACATTGCTGTTCTCCCTGTCGCCGGAACGGTTCGGCGCCATTCGGGGATGCTCCAGGCGGAACGCCGCGTGTCCCAGGCGCGCTCAACGGCGCGTCCATACTCTTATCCGGTTCGGTTGTCCGGCGGTTTGCCGGCCCCGTGACCATGATGCCCAATTCGGGCGGTGCGGCGTTCCGGGAGGCGGGACCCATCTTTGTGGACGGTGCCGCGGTCCGCGGCGAACCAAGCTCATTTACGGTCACACGCCTTGCCCGGGTTCCCCGGAGGCCCCTGCGGGCCGCCCGGGTGTCTGGATGTTCCGCTGTCTCTCAGGCCCGCGACAGGACGGCGCCCTCCGGCACCAGCCCGGTGGTGGCGAAACGCCACAGCGCCACAAGCAGCTTGCGCGCCAGCGCGACAATCCCCCGCTTCCGGGAGCGCCCGTCGCGGGCGCTGACATAGTTCCGGAACCATTTCGACAGCGCGCTGTCCGGCTGATGGAGCAGCCAGCGCCACGCCATCTGCACCAGATGCTTTCGCAGCATCGGGTTTCCGGCCTTGCTGATTCCCTGGTCGCGGTCGATGCCGCCGCTCGCGAAGGGAACCGGCGCAAGTCCCGCCAGGCTGGCCAGCTGCCGGCGGCTGCGGAACTCCCTGTGGAACAGTTCCCTGCCCAGCAGAAGCGCGTCGTTGGGCCCGATCCCGCGCAGCCGGACCAGATCCGCCGCGCAGTGCGCGCGGCTCACAGCGGAAAACCCGTCGTCCCGCGCGGAAACACTGTCAAGCGCCTCCCGCGACGCCTTCAGCGCCGAGGCCTTTTCCGCCTCGACCGCCGCCATCTCCGCGCAGACCAGCTCGATCCGGCCGAGGATGCCGCGGATCTCGGCCAGAAGCCCCGGCGGCAGCTCCATGCCGCAGGCGGTCTCAAGACCGCCCAGGCGGGCGCGGAACCCTTTCCCGGCCGGATCCCCGGCGGACACCCCGTGGAGCCGGAGCAGCCCGGCGACCGTGTTCGCCAGCCGCCGCCGCTCCTTAACCAGACGCTCCCGCCGGCGCAGAAGCCGCCGCGCGTCCTCCTCGGCCACCGTCGGGATCCGGACCGGCGACATCGCGTCCCGGTCGCCGCCGTCCCAAGCCCGCAGCGCGCGCGCCGAGCCACCGGGCGAGCCAGAAACCCTCGTATCCGGCCTCGTAGGTCAGAAGCGTCCGGGACAGTCCTCCGGCTCCGGCGCGGGCCTTCGCGATTTTCTCCAGAAGACCTCCCGTGTCAGCCGGCTCCAGCTTGTGCATCCCGACACTGGGCTCCCCGGGCCCGCCGACCGCGACGACCCAAGACGACCCGCTCACTTCCAACGCGACGCACAGCGTGTTAACCTCGCCCCCGGAAGGGGTCACGCCGTTCAGATCTTTCGACATTCCTGTTCTCCTTTCACCCGGCAAGGGGTTGCCGTCTAACGGCCCCTTGCCACCATATGTTGATGTCAGAACGCCCTTTTGGACCGAATCATCCCCAAGGGCAATTCCCAGCAGGACTCATGGCATCTTTGAGGCGTCGCCCAGGGTCCCGGAACAGGAGGGATCCCAGCCCGACCGGAGGGCAATGGCATTTCCTTAACCGGAAGTTCACGGGCACAAAACAAAGAAAGCCCCGGCGGCGCGGGGCCTTTCCGTGAACTGCGGGTGCTCCTATCTTGGGAACATATTCTGCGGGTCCGCGCTGCCGCAGGCCAGCGCGAAGGCCGCGTCGTCCCGCAGCCGGCCGTGGTCGTTGAGATCCTCATAGCCGAGCGCGATCGCCATGACGCGCTGGGCAGCCAGCCGGACGACCGGATGCTCACAGCGGCGCTGGCCGCGGTGGTCGGTGAAACAGGCGCCAAGACGCCCGTTGACCTCAAACAGCCGGTCAGCCTCGCGGAGCAGAAGAGCCCCGCCGTCGGAGGTCATGCGTCCGCCGTCAAACGCGCCGGTGACACGGCGCCGTCCGAGGACTTCAAATTCCAGTTTCTCCGGTGTGCACTCTGTCTGCATGGGGCCGGACCTCCGGGCCTTGTTAAGTGTTTGTAATCCTTAACTAATACCACAGAATCCTGCCCCATGCACGTCGTATTGGTGAAAAAATGCGGGGTGGAATCCCCAAGGCGCTTTCGAGCACCGTCGCAGGCAGCAGGGGCTGCGCAAGGCAGAAGGAGACGTTGGCCGATGCCCTTCGGCTCGAGCGCGGTCGCATGGGTGACCTCGCGGTGGCAGAGCGCCGCGATCAAGACTGCACACCTCGATCTTGTCCGGCAATGTGTGCGTTGCATCGGTTGCCATCGTGTGTATATAGTTGCGCATGTTGCGGAATAACCGAGACATCGTCAAGCGTCTCAGGGCTGAGGGATTCGAACTGGTGAGCGTGCAGGGATCGCACCGCAAGTTCAGAAAGGGTACGATCACAGTGGTCGTTCCGCATCCGAAGAAGGACTTGCCCGTCGGCACTGCCCGCAGCATCGCCAAGTGGGTGGGCTGGAACTGAGGAGGCAGCTATGCACTACGTCGCAGTTATCGACATAGACCCCGGCAGCGCCTACGGGATCCAGTTTCCGGAGGTGCCGGGATGCCATTCGGCCGCCGACAGCTTCGATGACATCGTTCCCAACGCTATCGAGGCGTTGAGCCTGTTCTTCGAGGATGGTGAGCCGGTGCCGCCGCGCGGCATCGAAGCGGTGCGTGAGCAGGTTGCCGGGAGCATCGCGGAGGGCGCGGTGCTGATGATGATTCCCTATGTGCAGGACCGGAGACGGGTCGTGCGGGTGAATCTGAGCCTGGAGAAGGGGTTCCTCGATACTCTTGACGAGGCGGCGCGCATGCGTGGCATGACGCGCTCCGCGTTCGTTCAGAAAGCAGCAACGCGGGAGATACTCGACCCTGCGTAGAACGGGCGAATTCGTCGACTGGCACCCATCCGCCAAGCGATGCCGTATCAAAAGCGACGCTGCCGAAGCAGCCAAGGATGCGGCGGCCAACAAGATCACGGAGACGATGACCAAAGAACTGGAGCCACACGTGAACGCTAAGGTCAAGGAAACTCTGCCGCTAGTGCTCCAAACTGCACTGCTGAATGATGAAGTAGGCCGTAAAATTCTGACTAAGATGGCTCAGCGCGGTGAATTGGATGAAGTGCTCAAGCGTGTAGCAATGCGGATGCAAGGCGGTTGACCACAGAACACGATTCAGGCTACGCAGCGGAATACGCGAATGACGAAGGCGATCAAGCCTGACAAGACGAGGAGGAAGAATCTATCGATGAACGCAAGCGGAGTACAGCCACGCCAAATGGCTGGGACATCAAAGCACCTTCTCAGGAATACCTGCACCTTGCACCTGAGGTGCGAAAAAACATTGACGAATACCTTTCAGACCACCCAGTCAAACTCGGTGCGATAGCGAAGCGGCTTGGCATCAGAGCGCTGCTCTCCACGCTCCCGCGCGGCATCTCGGGTCAGATCGGCCAAGAAAACGACGGCTTCGTCATCCGCATCAATCGCCACGAGGCAAAGTATAGGCAACGCTTCACCCTTGCCCACGAGATTGCCCACTACCTCCTTCACTACGATAAGATCATCGCAGAGGGAGGGTGGTCGGAAAACGTTTTGCTCCGTTCTGGACAAGCTGCTGAAGTTGAATATCAGGCCAATCGGCTTGCCTCTGATCTTGTCATCCCGTCGGCGCAACTTGCGGAGGCGACGGCAGAATATTCTGGCCCCATGACCAGTGAGATAATCGAGGACCTTGCTCGTAGGTTTGGGGTGTCAACGGCGGCGATGGAGATCAAGCTGCAGATGAGCTGAGTAGGCGGGGTTGAAGATGGATGGTAAGGAGTATTTGGTCACGTTGGGCATCCGCCCTGCTGAGCTAAGTGGTCTCAAGGATTTGCCGGGCAGCACGAAAAACAGACTGACGCCCGTTGTGCTGCCTTGCGGTCCAGGCCTGTCTTGCGCGAAATCGCGCTGATCGAAAGGCCCTGTCTTTTCCAATTGTGAATCACGACAACATTCCTCAATCTTATCACCTGCTCAATGCCTCCATCGGCTTTCTGTTCAGGTGACATTTCTGCCGATTATTGATCCGGTGGGCATGCCCACCGGATCAATCCATCAGCCCTCAAACTGGGGATTTTTACTTCGGCGCTTTTGAGGAGTATTCATCCGGCACTGACACGGACCGGCTCGGCGGCGCCGTGCGCGCGGTCGCGCATCTCGGTGGACACCGGGACAGAAAAGGGGATCCGGAGCCGGGGCGCCAGATCGTGTGGCACGGCCAGACGCGGCTCTCAAGCGCCGCGCTGGGTGTTGTTTCTCTCAATATGCCGCTTTGAAGCCCGCTGGCCCATCTTTAACATTTCTGCGTTGGATTTGAGGTCGATTTGACGGTGTTCGATTCGCAACTCATTGATTTATTGTGATTCGATGTTTCATGAATCGTTTGTAGTGCCATGTTTTTTGAGTAATGCCTTGCGGCGGGGGATTCCTTTTGCTATAGCTGCCGCATGTTCATTCGACAGACCAAGACCGGCACCGCCAGCGACGGCAGCGACCAAATCACCTTCCGCCTGGTCGAGAACCGCCGCGAGGGGGACAGGATCCGTCAGCGCACCGTTCTCAATCTCGGGCGCCATTTTGCAATCGGGCGCGAGCACTGGCCGGACCTGTGCCGACGCATCTCGGATCATCTCACCGGACAGACCACCCTCGGCCTCGCCGATCCCGATCCGGGGATCGAGGCCGAGGCCCGCAGAATCTCCGCCCTGCTGATTGGCCGCGGGAAAGACAGCGGCGGGGAAGGCGCGAAGCGGGACTGGCAGAGTGTTGATGTCAATTCCGCCAGCGACAGCGACGGGCGCTCGGTCGGTGTCGAGCATGCCGGGCTCGAGGCGCTGTCCGGTCTCGGCCTGCCGGCATTGTTCGACGGTCTCGGTTTCAACCGCCGCCAGCGCTGCTGCGCCCTGGCGGCCATTGTCGCGCGCATGGCCGCGCCGAACTCGGAGCGGGCGACCAACTTCTGGCTGCGCCGGCACAGCGCCCTCGGCGAGATGCTCGGGATCGATTTCGGCGCTCTGAGCGACATGGCGCTCTACCGCGCCTCGGATCTGCTCCTTGCCCATCAGGACAGCATCGAGGATCACCTCTTCGCCCGGGCCCGGTCCCTGTTCGACCTCAAGCCGACGATCGCGCTGTACGATCTCACCAACACGTTCTATGAAGGCCGGGCGCCAATCCAGCCCAAGGCGCGGCGCGGGCATTCGAAGGAACGGCGCAGCGACTGCCCGCTGCTTTCGCTTGGCCTGGTTCTCGATGCCAGCGGCTTTGTCCGGCGCAGCCGGGTGTTTGCCGGCAATGTCACCGAACACAGGACACTCACGCACATGCTCACCAGCCTCGGCGCTCCGGAAGGCGCGGTCGTCATCATGGACGGCGGCATCGCGACCGAGGACAACCTGCGGTGGCTGCGCGCCGGCGCCTATCGCTATCTCGTGGTCTCACGCACCACCAAGCGGGTCTTCGATTCCGACGAGGCCAGGGCAATCACGACCGCGTCATGCGACAAGGTCGCCATCTACAAGGAATCCGTCACCCGCGAGGAAGAGGACGGCACGGAATACAAGGAGTCCTGGCTGCGGTGCCTTTCCGAAGCCCGGGCGGAAAAGGAACGCGGCATCATCAATCGTTTCAGGACACGTCTCGAAGACGGCCTGAAGAAACTGCATGACGGCCTCTCCCGCCCCAGGACCCGCAAGAAGCTTGACGACATCCAGCGCCGGATCGGGCGGCTTGCAAAGGAAAACGCGCGGGTCGCCCGGCATTACGAGATCACCGTCACCCCCGACAGCGCCGGAACCAAGGCAACAGCCATCACCTGGAACCTCAATCCCGCCGACAATTCCATGCTGACCCACCCCGGGGTCTGCTGTCTGCGCAGCAACATCCTCGACTGGCCGGCAGAGACCATGTGGCAGACCTACGCGACCCTCACCGACGCCGAAGCCGTGTTCCGCTCGTTGAAATCCGAGCTCGGCCTGCGTCCGATCTTCCATCACAAACAGGGGCGCGCCGACGCTCACCTGTTCATCTCAGTCCTCGCCTATCAGGCAGTCCAGACACTGCGCAAACCCATGAAAGCGGCAAACATCCACGACAGCTGGACGACGGTGCGCCAGACGCTTGCGACACTGCAGCGCACGACAACCAGCTTCAGGCGCCGTGACGGCAGGACCCTGCATGTCCGCAAGACCGCATCCGCCTCCCCCGAACAGGCGGAGATCTACCGGGCGACGGGCCTCGCGCCGCCGCCCAGGAACCTCGCCAAGACCATCGTCTGAACCGATTCCGGCAATTCGTGGCGGCGGCCCGAAACGGCCGCCTCTCCGGATTGTAGTGCCATTCGGATTTTTTACCCGTTTGAAATCAACGCGTTACGCACTACAATGTTAAAGATGGGCTGGGTTTCCCGGTTTGGGCTGACGTCGGATTTCCTGGAAACCGGCACAGTCCGGGAAGATGCCATGTGTCCTGTTGGGAATTGCCCTTGGGGATGATTCGGTCCAAAAGGGCGTTCTGACATCAACATATGGTGGCAAGGGGCCGTTAAACGGCAACCCCTTGCCGGGTGAAAGGAGAACAGGAATGCCGAAAGATCTGAACGGCGTGACCCCTTCCGGGGGCGAGGTTAACACGCTGTGCGTCGCGTTGGAAGTGAGCGGGTCGTCCTGGGTCGTCGCGGTCGGCGGGCCCGGGGAGCCGGACAGGGTCGGGATGCACAAGCTGGAGCCGGCTGACACGGGAGGTCTTCTGGAGAAAATCGCGAAGACCCGCGCCGGAGCTGGAGGACCGTCCCGGACGCTTCTGACCTGCGAGGCCGGATACGAGGGCTTCTGGCTCGCCCGGTGGCTCGGCGCGCGCGCTCCGGAGATCGATGTCGTGGTCTGCGATCCGGCGGGCCTCGAGGTGGTGCGCCGGAAGAGGCGGGCGAAGACGGACCGGATCGACGCCCGCAAGATGGTGCGGGCGCTGCGGGCCTGGGACGGCGGCGACCGGGACGCGATGTCGCCGGTCCGGATCCCGACGGTCGCCGAGGAGGACGCGCGGCGGCTTCTGCGCCGGCGGGAGCGTCTGGTTAAGGAGCGGCGGCGGCTGGCGAACACGGTCGCCGGGCTGCTCCGGCTCCACGGGGTGTCCGCCGGGGATCCGGCCGGGAAAGGGTTCCGCGCCCGCCTCGGCGGTCTTGAGACCGCCTGCGGCATGGAGCTGCCGCCGGGGCTTCTGGCCGAGATCCGCGGCATCCTCGGCCGGATCGGGCTGGTCTGCGCGGAGATGGCGGCGGCCGGGGCGGAAAAGGCCTCGGCGCTGAAGGCGTCGCGGGAGGCGCTTGACAGTCTTTCCGCGCGGGACGACGGGTTTTCCGCTATGAGCCGCGCGCACGGCGCGGCGGATCTGGTCCGGCTGCGCGGGATCGGGCCGAACGATGCGCTTCTGCTGGGCAGGGAACTGTTCCACAGGGAGTTCCGCAGCCGCCGGCAGCTGGCCAGCCTGGCGGGACTTGCGCCGGTTCCCTTCGCGAGCGGCGGCATCGACCGTGACCAGGGAATCAGCAAGGCCGGAAACCCGATGCTGCGCAAGCATCTGGTGCAGATGGCGTGGCGCTGGCTGCGCTGTCAGCCGGACAGCGCGCTGTCGAAATGGTTCCGGAACTAGTGATTGCCAGAAAACCCACTAAGTCATTGACTCTATGTGTTTAATTGTGGTATTCTCGCCGCGAAGATTTCGGCTGGAAGGCTGTTTTCGACCCTTTCGGGCCCAATTCGGGCCGATGTGCGCACTTCTTCGCGAGGCAAAGATGAGACAGGTACGCAATCCGCAGATGGAACTCGGCGAGGTCCGCATCGAGGACATTGAGCTGGACCTCAGGTCCAGGGACGACATCCCGGCCCTGCTGCTGGGCCTTCAGCATCTCTACGCCGACGGGCATTTCCGCTCCCGGCTGTTCGCGCTTCTGGAGGAGCACATTCTTCCCGGGACCGACAGGACCGTGGGCCGTCCGGGCATGGAGATGTGGCGGATCCTTGTGATGGGCGTGGTCAAGCAGGGTCTGGGCTGCGATTTCGACCGTCTCCGCGAGCTGGTGAACGAGCACAGGACGCTGCGCCGGTTTCTCGGCCATGCGGACGTCTGGGACGATCACCGTTACACCCATCAGAGGCTGGTGGACAATGTGAGCCTTCTGAGTCCGGAGCTTCTGGCGGCGGTGAACGGTCTGGTGGTGGAGAGCGGCCATGCGGTCGCAGGAAAAAAGCCTGGCGCGCCGTTGGCCGGGCGGTGTGACTCTTTCGTGGCCGAGACCGATGTGCGCTATCCGACGGATGTCAGTCTCCTGTGGGACGCGATGCGCTGCCTGCTCCGCGCGGCGGGCCGCTCGGCGGAAGAGAGCGGTGTCAGCGGCTGGCGCCAGTGGAAACACCTGTCGCGCTCGGTTCAGCGGCTGTTCCACAGGGTGCGGGTGACCCGGCGGGCGCGTCCTGAGCATGTGGAGGCATATCTTGCGCGCTGCCTCAAGCTTGTCGCGCGTGCGGAGGCGGGCCTTGCGGATCTGGCCGCGCATGGAGTGAAGGCCTGGGAGATCGTGGAGATCGAAGGGTATATCGCGCATGCGAAGCGTCAGATTGACCAGGTGGAGCGCCGTCTTCTCAAGGGCGGGACCATCCCGCAGGATGAGAAGGTGTTCCCGGTCTTCGAGCCGCACACGCGCTGGATCTCGAAGGGCAAGCATCCATGTTTTGAGTCAAGCCCGGATTCGGCCTTTTCCGGCGGTTTTCGGAGGTCCTGTTCCGGGTTTTCCACATCCCGTCCACAGGCCCGTCCACAGGCGGGCGCAATGCGGGCATGCCGAGGCAGTCCGGCCGCGGTGACCTGACCGGCGCGTCTGATTCGTTTTGTGCCCCGCAGACGGCCGCGGGACACGGTCCGCGCGGGCGTCAGCCGGCGGCGGCCCCGGTCCGGTCCTCCCACATGCGCCGGTCGCGGAGAAGGGCGTTCGCGGTCACGATCAGCTTGCGCATGACCGCGGTCACCGCGACTTTGTGGGGCTTTCCCCTTTCCTTCAGCCGGCCGTGGAACTCCGCCATCTCGGGATTGAACGCGCAGGCCGCCATCGCCGCCATGTAGAGGACGTCCCTCGGCCTCCTCCGCGCCGGTGATCAGCTCCTTGATCCGCCGGTCATACTCGCGGACGCCGGCGTCAAGCTCCGCGAGGATTTTCGGGACCGGCCCGTCCGGAGCCGGATCGCCGACCTCGTCGAAGGCCAGCTTCAGGTCGGCGCGCTGGTCCACGAGCTTCTCCCGGAGCACGAGCATGTCGCGGAGCCGGTCGACCGTCACGCCGGCCGGCGCCGAGGCCGCCATGTCCGGAAACGCGGCCCCGAAGGCGGCCAGCGCCCTGGCGTCGACCCGGTCCGTCTTCGCCAGCTCGCCGCCGGCCCTGGCGAAGTCCCGGGACTGGCGGGGGTTGACCACGCAGACGGTGAAGCCGCGGTCATGCAGGGACTGGAAGAGGGCCCTGTGCATCCGGCCGGTGGCCTCGATGACGGCCCGCTCCGCGCCGCCGTCCCTCAGGATGCGGGCGACCTTGCGGAAGCCGTCCCTGTCGTTGGCGGCGGTGTCGTCCCTGCCGCTGAGATGGATGTTGAGTGTCTTCTTGCTGACGTCGATTCCGGCGGCTACGATGGCCATGGTCTCCCGCTCCTATCCTCGCGATGATTCGGTTCTCGAACCCCAGGCATCCATTCAGGACCCGGGAGGCTGAAGGGAGGGCGGGCCGACCACGCTTGCCCACGGATCCGATGATCCAAGGCGGTTTCGGTCCGACCCGTCCTGCGGGGCCTGGCCCCGCTCCGCCGCCGCCAGGCCTGGCGGCGGCGGTCCCGGCACAGAAATGAACCGGAGAGGCGGCGGAACACAAGCGGCGGGTTTTCCACAGGAATCCGCCCCCCAACTTATCCACAGCCACCTCCCTCGTTCAATTCTGATTCTCTGAACATACGAGGCGGGATGTCCGGTGGAGCTTGGCGTTCCGGTCTGCATCCTGGAGGACCGGCACGGCTTCATCCTTCACCACGAGGTCATGTGGGAGGGCAGCGACGTGGATTATGCGGCGCCGATGGTCGAGGCCGCCCAGGCGCGGTTTCCCGACCTCCGCGCGGTGAGCTTCGACCGCGGCTTTCACAGCCCCGGCAACCGTGTGCGTCTTGACGCGCTGCTCGACAACAATGCGCTGCCGAAGAAGGGTTATCTCAACAAGGCTGAGCGCGAGCGCGAGCAGGGTGGCGAGTTCGCGGCGATGCGGCGCCGGCATCCGGCGGTGGAATCGGCGATCAACAACCTCGGGCACCGCGGTCTCGACCGGGTCCTGGCCCGCGGGCCGGAGGGCTTTGCCCGCGCGGCGGCGCTTTCCGTGGTCGCCCTCAACATCCACCGCATCGGCCTTCTGCTGCGCCGGAAGGCGCGGCGGCGACGCGCCGCCTGACGGCGCTCCCGAAACACCGCTTCATTCGCCGCCCGCCCGGAGCGGGAACGGCTCCCTGTGCGCTGTTGTCAAAACTGGCCAAAAAAATCACGGCGCCGGCGGCGGGAAACCCGCCACTTGAGGCGCGCGGACATCCCGGAGCAGGGAAATCACCCGCCATGGCGCCCGGATCTGTTGAAACCCGTCGTCCGATATCGCAAAAAATGGGGGTTTTCTGGCAGACACGAACTATGTCAGCGCCCGCGACGGGCGCTCCCGGAAGCGGGGGATCGTCGCGCTGGCGCGCAAGCTGCTGGTGGCGCTGTGGCGTTTCGCCACCACCGGGCTGGCGCCGGAGGGCGCCGTCCTGTCGCGGGCCTGAGAGACAGCGGAACATCCAGACACCCGGGCGGCCCGACCAATGGCATTCGGATAAGTTTTTTTGTTGTTCGGATAAGAAAACCCGCGCGCTTCGGGTCTTGCCGGAAGCCGGGGGCTTTGCGGTTGTGTTATTTTGTCAGGCGGTTCGTTGTTTCTGCCACTTGCTCACTGGCTGCCTTGATTCCCGTTTGTAACTTCTCCCTGGCCTTTCGCGCTGGATGCATTGGGAGAGGCCTGTCATGATCCTTTTGACGGATTGTGCGGCCATGGCGCTCTGCCTGAGGAACATGGCCTCGATTTCGCGTCCGACCAGTCTCAGCCCGTTCCTGAAGTTGGCGCGCATGGCCGGGAGGTCATCATCGCCGGAATTGTGGTTGAGGTCATGATCGCAGCGGTTGGCGAACAGGCGCGCGACGGTGACCAGTGTGAGGGCGGCATAGAGCTCCTGGCGCACGCCGCGCTCGGACTTTGCGTGAAAGCTCTCGATCACGGCCTTTCCAGTCTTGTGTCCTTCTTCGGCTTGCCAGCGCCCGTGGTAAAGGCCCGAGAGCGCCGGGATGGCATAGCGCCGGGCATCGAGCAGGGATGTTGCGAGACAGCATCTGGTTTCGCCGGCCGTGTGTTTGACCAGGCGGATGCGGATGCACCGTCCGCGCAGTTCGGCTGCGTCCCTGGGCGCCGCGAGGGTGATGACGCGGTCGGTCTGTCCGGAATTGATGAAGGCGCGGAAGGCCGGGTTGGCGTTGTTCTGGATGCGGAAGACGAAGTTCAGCTTGCGCAGCTGGTGGAACAGGGCCATTTCGAACGACCAGTATCCGCGGTCATAGACGATGACATCGCCTTCGGCGGCATGGCCGGGATGGGTGAGGGCGGCCGCGCGCTCGTTCCCGTGGCTGAAGAGGTCGAAGTCGACCGGGATGCGGCTGCCGAGGCGGTAAAGACAGGACAGCAGGCCCTGCGGATAGCGGGCGCCGTCGTTCGGGGTCCGGTATCCGGCGCGCAGCAGTTCCCTCGGAAGGGTGATCTTCGACCCGTCGATGGCGAAGGTCCGGTGTTCTTTCCACAGGGGGCCGTCGGAACCGTGGGCGAGGATCTCCCGGTGCAGTCTGCGGAACGCGGTTTCGTCGAGTTTCTCCCGCGCCTCGCAGGCCGTCGACGCCGCCGGAGGCTCGTCCTGCGGCAGCTCGATGCCGGCTGCCGCGCACTGTTCCCAGAGCTCGCACAGCGTGGCGCGGCAGCCTTGCCCGCGCGGCGCGGCGACGAGGCGGAGCACGAACAGCATGATCAGCAGGCAGTCGAACACGCGGCGGCGCTTCTGCCAGCGCGCGTCCTCACGCGCCGCGGGCGCCCTCCCGGAGCGGCAGGACATAGACGCCCTTGCGCGGCTTTCCCCTGCCGGCGGTCTCCCCGATGCGCTTCCAGTTGGCCGCGCGGCAGCACGAAGCCCTGAACCGGGTCTCGTCGATGAAGGTCTCGCAGAGGACAGGCCGGTATCCGTGGATGCGCTCCCAGTCGCCGGCGAGACGGCGCGTAGCCATGGCCAGCGCCGAGGACGCCAGGTTTTTCGACCGCACCCACGGAAACACCAGGAACCGCGAGTTGACCACCATCAGATGCCGCCTGCGGTCGCGTGTCCGGTCCTTCCATCCGATCCAGCCGTCACGGCACGGGAGCCTCTTCGTCACCGCATCGAACAGCAGGCATCCCAGCCTGCGGCCGTGCCGGTCGATCACGAAATAGCGGATATGCGCCCCAAAGGGGCGTCTGTAGCCGAGATAGTGGTGGCGGTCGACGAAGGCGTTCCACAGCTGCCGCCCCTCGGCGCCGGCGACGGGCTCGGCGCGAAGCGGACGCAGGTCGGACAGCGGCGCCGCGATCTCCGGCCGCGGGTCGGAGGCGGAGGTCCATGCCGGCGCGGACGTCATGTCGCGGACGCTGTCCTCCCGCTTCGGCGGCAGCGTCAGGATGCCGTGGCTCTCCAGCGTCTCCAGCATCCCGAGGCAGGCCCCGACCCTGTAGCCGCCTTTCGCCGTTGTCCAGCCGAGATGCTCGCAGATGGTCTTCGCGAGTTCGTTGCGGCTGTCGTTGGGGAGCATCGCGACGGTCTCCTGGATGTCGGCGATCTGCCGCCGGTTCAGGCGGCGGCCCGAGAAGGTGGTCGACTTGAGGTCGATGATCCGCTGGTCCATGGGCGTTTCCCGAATCCGCCTGATCACAGCTTGAGGATTCGGGGCCGCTTGTCAAGGGGGCCGGAGAAAAAAATGTTCCCGTGCCGAAAGTCCCGTCATTTCAACGGATTGCGGGAAGCAAAAAAACCGGTCCCAGAACGGCAAGTCTATCCGAATGCCATTGCCCGGCCCGGAGGGCGCGGGGGATCCGCACCGCGTGCGGGCGCCGGTTCCGGCTGCGCCGGCGCTGCGGTGTGAAGGCGCTGACCGGGGCCATGCGGCCTCTGCTGACCAGATCATGGATGACCTGCCCGACCGTCGCGTCGGAGACCGCGGTCCCCTCGCGGCGCAGCGCCGCCGCGATCTTCCCCCTCCCCCAAGGCCGGGAACCGCATGCGCAGCTCCCGCATGCGGGTTCCCGCGTCGGTTTGAGACAAAAGCCGTGACGCGCGGGCGGCGTTTCTGATAACATGGCCGGGCAAGCCGAAAACTTGCATTGGGGTTCTCCTTTTCGGTTTCATCATCAAAGCGAACTGATGGAGAACCCCGCCCCTCAGGGCAAGTCAAAATCTGATCCGGGGTCTTGGAACCCTCCGGTCGGGCTGCGCCCTCCCTCCGGTTTCCAAGACCCCCGGCGCCGCCCGAAAAAGTTCATATGTGTCTGAGCAGGCACACATTCACCTGTCGGGAAACCGAACCACTGTGCCTCCAGGATCGTTTTTGTGTCATACAGGCCAAATCCCGCAGCGATGGCCGTGCCGGCAGCCACGCCCATGATCGGCGCTCAACGGCGCCGCCAATTGATGTGCGCCAAGCGGCGCTTCTGCCAGGAGGCTAAGAACCGACGGCATCACCGTGACCGGAATAAGCATCAGCACCGTCGCCGAGACCGTAGGCGTCAGCAGCCGCTGCATAGAGGGAAGCTTCATGGCCAGCGCGAACGGCAGCAGGGACGAGACGACAACCAAGGTCGCCAGCAGCGCAGGACCGCCCGCTTCAACGGCGGCGGCGCTGACAGCGATGAAGGCCCCCGCAGGCCCCATCACGACCAGATAGCCGGTCCGACCCGTCGGAACCTGAACGCGTGCAATATGGTGGCCGCGCCGCAGATGGCGACGGTTGCGAACACCGCCCACGGCAGATAACTCTCGCCGGCGCCGCCAACTCTCATCACGATCGTCGGGATCAGGATGACGCCCGCAAGCGACAAAACCACGATCTGCAGGCCCATGCCGAGGGCGATGGCAAGAGCCGGCCTCTCGTCGGCCTGAAATCGGATGCCGTCCCGGGCATTGTCGCCGTCAGCGCTCATGGCATCAGTCCGAATGGCAAATGATCGTACACAGAAATTGTCTCGCAAGCTCGCCAGGGGCAAACGCCTGCATCGGCGGCTATGCGCATCTCCGCAGAACGAAACCGATGCTATCAGAACGCGAATAACTGCAAAAGGGATCAGCAAAGACCGCCGGAGATTCTACAGGCGGGGTCGCCTGCGGAAACGGGGACCGGGCACGCGCCTACAGACCAGGTTCCATACCTGCCTAGCAGCTCGAATGCGCTCTTCCCGCCGGCCGGCACCGGCGAAGGCCAACACGATCGCGGCGATCGAACGGCGAGCGCGGCGGCGAATCGCCATTCGCAGATCCCGAAGACTCCAAGGTCCTGGCGACCGGCGCGGGAATCGGAATACGCCGGTCCGGTCTCCCCGCAACATCGGTTCAGGAATCTCAATCTCGGTCGGGATCAGGGCAATGCCGGCGCCGATTGCTTGTGTCAGCGCTTCCTTGAGGCGCCGCAGCCGGTGGAAAACGCTCGCCTTCATTTCGCCCGCGGCGTGCCGGCATCTCAGTTGCGTCGTCGGAAACTGCCCGGCACACCGACTGTGTCGCTGACGCGGGTCCGGATGATCTCCGGCCGGAATGCCCGCGTGCCGGGTTCAGCGCCCAAAATCCAGGTGAACAGGCCGCAGTGTCGCTTCAGAGGATCTGCGCCCGCTGCAGCCTGACAGTCCGCAAAGAGCCTGGCAATTCCCAACAGGAAAGAGGCGGTGCGACCGCCGATCCAGCCGGCGTCCGGCGAGTGCGGCAACGGCCGGCCGCCGGAACTGCGATACGAAAACTCCGCCGGCCTCGCTCCGGAAAGCGCCTCAGGCCGGTTCACGCCCGGCCAGCCTTCATTGCCGGTTTTCGGCCCATGCGGCAGCTATCGGCCTTTGAATCGCTTGCCGGAATGTGCCCGCACAGCCGCGCCTGTTCTGGACTTCCGATTTCCGATGGCCGCGCAAGACACGCTCACCGGCGCGGCGCGCGATCAGGCCAATCGGGCACGGCCCCTCGTTGACGCGCTGAATCGCCGGCGGAACGCTATTGCCACAACTGTGGACGGTTCCGGGCGGTTCTGGCCCGTTGACGCAACGGTTGCGGCCCGGCGTTGTGGAAAACCGCCGGGCAGCCGGCGCTGTCGCGGTGAGATGCCGCCTACTTGTCGATATGTGCGACCAGCTGGTTAAGGGTCTCGAACTGCCTGCACTCCTCGGCAACCAGGCCAAGGCCAAACTCTTCATTCACAATCTTGAAAAAGGCGATGCAGTCAACCGACGATACGCCTGAGTCGACCAGCTTGGCGTCAAAGTCAGGCTCACGGCCCACGCTGAGATTGTCTGCGATGATTTTCCGGATACGGTCTTGGGTTGAAGCCACGTGATCGGTCTACTGTTATGTGAAAAGAACGGCGGCTTGGTAACGCGCCCGAAAACTCGGCGCAACCTTCGAAATGCCGCTTCCGGCGCAGCGCGGAATGGCAGCGGTCGGCCCGCCTCAGGCCAACTGCTGGGGAAGAAAATGGGCCGGAGTTTCACGGACTGTTCCGGTTTCCAGGAAATCCGACGTCGGCCCAAACCGGAATACCAACGCACTTCACAGCGGTTTATTGTGAGAAACAACAGCCACATCCCTGAATAATCCGCTGCCATCGGCCTTGATTTCGGAACGGTTGTTTCCAGTTCGCGAAGTGGTTGCAAATGACTCTGTCGGCGGTCAGGCGCTTCGTCGACCGCCACTGACTGGGGAAAACAGGATGGCCGGTGTTTTCGATGTCGCCGCCTACATCCTTGAGCAGCAGGGTTCGATGACCACATGGAAGCTGCAAAAGCTGGTCTACTACTGTCATGCATGGTCGCTCGTGTGGGACGATGACGCCCTCTTTCCTGAGGAGATTGAGGCATGGGCCAACGGTCCGGTGGTGCGTGAGCTCTACAACGCCCACCGGGGCAAGTACCGCATTTCCTGCCTTCGCAAGGGCTGCCCGGAATCCCTGACCGAAACCCAGCGAGAGACCGTCGATGCGGTGCTTGCGTTCTACGGAGAGTCCCCGCAATGGCTGAGCGATCTCACCCATATGGAGACTCCCTGGCAGTCGGCCCGGCGCGGCATTCCTGACAGCGTGCGCGGGAACACGGTCATTCCGAAGGAATCACTCGCCGAATGCTACGGCAGCCTGTAGCGTCGCCCATGGCCCGAAGGCCGGTGAAACAGCCGCAGGCGCGCTGTCTTCCCGCCGGCAGCAAACAGCCTCGCACTGCTCCGCGCCGCGATCCCGCTCGTCATGATCGTGAGACGGTTGTATGGGCTTTCGGGATCGCGAATCTTGAGGGGACGTAGGGATGGCGCACTGCGGCCGCCAAAGTGTGGTGGAATAAAATTTCACCGAAGCTCCGCGATTTCGAGTCGATGACATGGGCGGAGATCGTGCGCGCGGCGGGCGGGCGAGAGGCAACTACAGTCATTTCGTTGAGGTCCAAAATCTGACCGGTCAGGCGAAGGCGCGTCTCGCGGAAATAGGGCACGACGACGGGTCGGAACTGTTCTCACTGCGGCTGAGTTTGACCGTGCGCATCTGCGGGATCCGCGACCGAAGGGCCTTGAAGCTCCTGTGGCACGACTCCCATCACGGGAAAAATGCACAGGCACTGTATCCGGTGCGCCGGCGCTGAAAGGGACCGAGGGCGCGTGGCCTGAATTGTGGAGCCGGCATTTTCCGGAGGCCCGTTTGTGCGAGACGGAGCAGTTCACAGGGCGACAGGGTGTAGAATTGGCGCAGCGCACATGCTGTTCTTGCGGGAAGGACCGGACATCCCGGAGCGGCCGCCGCAGGCGCATGAGGATGGAGGCGCGGTTTTCCTCTCCGCCTGCACACTGGCCGCAATCGTCAAGTTCCGGTTTTTGGTCCAGGCCTCAGAAAAATCGGGTTGGCAATGTCCAGAACACCGCCGCCCGCCTCACCGAGATCAACCTCCAGACCGACCGCCACCTGACAGTCTTCAGCGATTGCCGGCCACATGATGCCACCGCCTGAACGACACCGAACGAATTCCTCAACATTTGGCAAAGCGGCGAGAGGCCCGCTGCTCAAACGTAGTGACCGGAAAAACGCGCTTGCCAAACCCGTATTCCCTCTTCAATAGTCAGGCTGCTGGATGTCGCAGATCCAGCGGGCTCAGCCGACAGGAGGCTTGTTTGGCAAGGCGGGCGAAACGGCGCAGCGGCGGTCACAAAGCCAATCTGGAACGCAGCTCAGCGGCAGTTATCCGCCAGATGGAATGGCGGATTCCGGTGAATTCCGACCGCCCGACTGAGCCGCTTGACGAAGAGGGAATCGCTGCCATTCACAATGGGGCAATGCGGGTCCTGGAAGAGATCGGCATCGAATTCCTGAATGTTGAATCGACGGCGATTCTCAAAAAGGCCGGGTGCAGAGTTGACGGGACCAATGTCCGGATGGACCGCGCGTTCGTCTCGGAGATGATCGGGCATTGTCCTGAACAGTTCACAATCACGCCGCGCAATCCCGACCGGCAGGTGATCGTCGGCGGTCGGCACATGGTCTTCGGCAACGTGTCGTCGCCGCCCAGTACCTATGACATGGACAACGGCAAGCAGACTGGAAACCGGAAGTCTTTCCGCGATCTGTTGAAACTCACGCAGTATTTCAACTGCATCCATATCGCCTGCGGCTATCCCGTTGAGCCGGTGGATCTGCACCCGTCGATCCGGCATCTGGAATGCCTGTTCGATAAACTCACGCTCACCGACAAAGTGACCCATGCCTACTCGCTTGGCGAAGAGCGTGTTGAAGATGTGATGGAAATGGTCCGCATCGCCGGCGGGCTCACAGAGGAAGAGTTTGAGGCGGCCCCCAGATGCTTCACCAACATCAATTCCACCTCACCGCTGAAGCATGACCGGCCGATGCTGGACGGCGCCATGCGAATGGCCCGCCGCGGCCAGGCGGTTTTTGTGTCGCCATTCACGCTCGCCGGCGCCATGGCGCCGGTGACGATGACCGGAGCGGTGACGCAGTCGATCGCCGAGGGGCTTGCGGCAATCGCCCTGCTGCAGTTCATCAACCCCGGCGCGCCCTGCGTTTTCGGCACCTTCACCTCCAATGTCGACATGCGTTCCGGCGCCCCGGCGTTCGGCACTCCGGAATATGTCCGGGCCACGCAAATGACCGGGCAGATGTGCCGCCATTACAGGATACCGCTGCGCGCATCGAATGCCTGTGCCGCCAACGTGCCGGACGGGCAGGCAGTCTGGGAGAGCTCAAACTCGCTGTGGTCTGCCGTGCAGGCGGGGGTCAATGTGGTGTATCACAGCGCCGGCTGGCTGGAGGGCGGTCTGATTGCCTGTCCGGAAAAGTTTGTCATGGACTGCGAACTTCTGCAGCAGACGCAGCGCTATTTCGACACCGCGATCACCGGCACATCCGCTGCCGATGTCGCCTTCGACGCGATCCGGGAAGTCGGGCCGAACGGCAATTTCTTCGGTGCTTCACATACGCAGGCGCGATACACGACTGCGTTTTACGAGCCATTCCTGAGCGATTGGCGCAACTTCGAAGCATGGGAGCTTGCCGGCGGAGTCTGGACGGCGCGGCGCGCCAACCGGATGTACAAGGAGATTCTGCAGGAATTCACGCCGCCGCCGATGGATGCCGCCATCCGCGATGAGCTGGCCGATTTCGTGGCCCGCCGCACTGCGGAAGGCGGAGCCCCGACCGACTTCTGAACCGCCGCCAAACGATTGGCGCGGATCAGCCGCGTAGCTTTCCGCCGGTCGCTTTTGCGACCTGAGCCGCAATGTCAGCGCAAATCGATTCCAGTTCGGTGTCTTTAAAGGCGATGTCCTTCGGCTGCAGCCTGACCGTGAAAGCCAGCGACTTCGACCCTTCCCCGAACTGTGATTCCGCTTTCGGCCCGGCATATTCGTCAAACACTTTCACCCGTCCGATCAGACCGCGGTAGCGCGATCTCTGCACCGCACCGGTCACCGCCGCGGCCTCCACCCCGCTGTCGACAACAAAGGCAAAGTCGCGGTCAACATGCTGCAGCGCGCTTGGCTTGAACGTCGCCCTCGCCTTTCCCTTCGGTTTCGGTTTCGGCAGCGCGTCCATAAACAGAGTGAAAGCGACCGCCTTCCCCTTGACGCCTATTCTTCGCAGCAGCTTGGGATTCAACTCGCCAAAAACCGCGAGCGGCCTGCCCGGCTGCAGGTACACGGTGCCGGCCCGCCCGGGATGCCACCATGGGGGCACATCCCGCGCGTTTCTGAAACGGTCCGTCGCGATCACCGAGGCCAGCACGGCCTCGGCGTCGGCCTTGGAATCGTAGAGATCGACCGGCCTCGGGGAGGCATGCGGCTCCCTCGGAGCCCGGTTGCCAACCAAAAGTCCCGACGCGCATGTCGATTCTTCACCCGCCTCTGGACCGGAAAACACCGGGCCGACTTCGAACAGCGCAAGATCGTTGAATCCGCGCGCCTGGTTGGCAATCGCCGCCTTAAGCAGCCCCGGCAGAAGATCCGGGCGCATCACACTCATTTCCGACGATATCGGATTGTCGAGTTCCACCGGCGGATTGCCGTCGGAGAACTGAGCCGCCAATTCGCTGTCGATGAACGAATAGGTCACGCACTCGTTGTAGCCAAGCGCGGCAATCGTCCGGCGGCAGCCCTGTTCGCGCTTCTGCACCGGCGTCAAGATCTGCCGGGCGACCCCGGTCGCCGGCCGGGGCAACGGCTGTCCTTCGAGCCTGGCCAACGACGCGACTCTGGCAATCTCTTCCACGAAGTCGGCTTCACCGCGGATGTCGGGCCGCCAGCTCGGCGGCCGCGCGATGATCCTGTCGCCTTCCCGTCTCGCATCGAAGCCGAGAGCTGAGAGAATTCTCACCTGTTCCGCAGGATCGACAGTCATGCCGGCCAGCTGTTCGACACGTCTCAACCGCAGGCCGTAACTGCGGCTCGTGTCAGGGACGGCGCCGTCAAACGCCACCTCGGACGCCTCGCCGCCGCACAGATCAAGCACCATGCGGGTCGCCATTTCGAGACCGGGAAGGGAAAATTCCGGATCCACGCCGCGTTCAAACCTGTAGCGGGCGTCGGAATTGATCTTGAGCTGCCTTCCGGTGGCCGCCGTCGTGACCGGACACCACAACGCGCTTTCAAGGAACACATTGCGTGTCTCTTCGGTACAGCCCGCGGCGAGCCCGCCCATGATCCCGGCAATGCTCTCTGGGCCGTCGCGGTCTGAAATCAGGATCTGGCCGGGCCGGAGCGTGTGTTCATTGCCGTCGAGGGCCGTAAGCGTCTCGCCCCCCGCAGCGAAATGAATGCGAAGCCCGTCCCTGATTTTGTCGGCATCGAATGCGTGCAGCGGCCGGTTGCGGTCGTAGGTCACATAGTTTGTGATATCCACGATGGCGGAAATCGGCCGGAGACCGATGGCTTTCAGCCGACGCTGCAGCCATGCCGGCGACGTGCCGTTTGTGACACCGCGGAGGACGCGCCCGAAGAAGACCGGACAGGCAACAGGTTTGGCATCATTGTCAATCGCGATCGAAATCGGGCAGGGAAACGCCCCGGGGACAGGCGCGACCGGCTTCGGCTTCAGCGTTCCCAGCCCGCGGGCGGCAAGGTCGCGGGCTATGCCGCGGACTCCAAGAGCATCCGGGCGGTTCGGCGTGACGGCAATGTCGATCACCGGATCGTTGAGGCCTGCGTAATCCGCAAAGGACGATCCCAGCGGGGCGTCTACCGGCAAATCTATTATGCCGTCATGTTCTTCTGACAGCATGAGTTCCATTTCCGAGAGCAGCATACCGGCGCTTTCAACGCCGCGTATAACACCCTTCTTGAGATCAATCCCGGTGCCGGGAATATGGGTGCCGACGGGAGCGAAGACACCAATCATTTCGGTTCGGGCATTCGGCGCACCGCACACAACCTGAACCTCTGCCGTTCTTCCTCCCGGTCCGTCCGGCCAGGTCTCGACCCGGCAGACCTTCAGCCGGTCAGCGTTCGGGTGCTGCGCCGCCTCGATAACGCGGCAAATCGTCAATGCGCCGAGTTCAGATGCCGGGTCCTCCACGGCTTCGACTTCCAGCCCGAGATCAGTCAGCGCGTCAGCGATCTCATGGACGGACGACTGAAAATCCAAGTGCTCCGCAAGCCAGGAAAGAGTGAACTTCATGATTGGACCGAATTTGCTGAATGGCAGGGCACTCCATATGGCAACCGAATTGCCAAAGGAAGAGCCGGTGCCTCTGGGGCCGCCGGTCTTGGCTCGCTGTCAGAAGAACAATGCGCAGGCGCCGCCATCTTGCGGATTTTCGGCCGGCGGGTTAGGCAATCGGCGCTTCGGACGCAGCACCGCGGAGCTGCGCTTCAAATCTGCTCAATCGGGAGGAAAATTGAAACGCGACCGCAACGTTAAGATCGTGGCAACTCTCGGGCCGGCCTCTGAAAACGCCGGGGTCATCCGCCAGCTTTTCGAGGCTGGTGCGGATGTGTTTCGACTCAACATGAGCCACGGCGATCACAGCAATGTGGCCCGTCTCCACAGAATCATTCGCAGTATCGAGCAGGAAGCCGGTCGGCCGGTCGGCATTTTGGCAGACCTTCAGGGGCCAAAAATCCGCTGCGGCATATTCAAAAACGGCTTCGAGCACCTACAGCAAGGCCAGTCATTCCGGTGCGACCTTGACCTCGCGCCCGGAGATGCCGCCAGAGTGAATCTTCCGCACAAGCAAGTGTTTGAAGCGCTGAAGCCGGGAGCGATGCTGCTGGTGGACGACGGCAAGATACGCATCAAGGTCACCGATTGCGGTCCAGACTATGCCGATTGCAGGGTTCTGACCGGGGGCCGGATTTCGGACCGCAAGGGTGTCAATATTCCCAATGTCGTGCTTCCGCTTGCAGCACTTTCGGAAAAAGACCGAACAGACCTCGAGTTCGTCTGCGGTCTCGGCATTGACTGGCTGGCGCTGTCGTTCGTGCAGCGGGCAAGCGATATTCACGAAGCGCGCCGTTTGGCAGGCGGACGGGCCGCCATTCTGGCCAAGATCGAAAAGCCCTCGGCGCTGGAATGTTTCGAGTCGATTCTGGATGCCGCGGACGGTGTCATGGTGGCGCGGGGCGATCTAGGCGTGGAAATGCCGGTTCATGAACTGCCGCCCGTGCAAAAACGCACGATCCGCCGCTGCCGAAAGGCCGCCAAACCGGTCATCGTCGCAACGCAGATGCTGGAAAGCATGGTCAAAAACCCGCTGCCGACCAGAGCTGAGGTCTCAGATGTCGCCACCGCGATTTATGAAGGTGCGGATGCGGTGATGCTGTCCGCGGAGTCGGCCGCCGGAGATCATCCGGTCGCTTCCGTCCGAACCATGCACAATGTCGCCATTACGGTGGAAGACGACCCGACTTTCGCCCTGGTGATCGAAGCATCCCGGCGCGGCGACCGCGAAACGGTTGCCGAAGCCATCACGCTTGCTGCAAGGGAAATCGCTGAAACCACTGACATTAAGGCGATCTGCTGCTTTACCCACTCAGGAACAACGGCAAACCTCGTCGCGCGCGAACGGCCGCAGGTGCCGATGATCGTGCTGACCCCATTTGATCGGGTCGCCCGCCGGCTTTGCCTGTTGTGGGGAGCGCACTGCGTTGTCACCAAGATCGTCAACAGTTTTGAAGAGGCGGTTGCGCATGCGGATGCGGTCGCGCGTTCAGAAACTTTTGGCAGCGGCGGGGACAGGGTGATCATTCTTGCCGGCGTTCCGTTCAATGTCGCCGGATCGACGAATATCATCCGCGTCGCCGAGCTCAGTTCAGACTGAACAGAATCCGGTCTTCACAGACTGTTGCATTGGGGAGCGCTGGCAGGCGCCGTGCCGAAACAGCGTTGCAATCCACCGTTCACGCCATTATGTCCGGGCCATACCGCACAGGGGTGTAGCTCAGTTGGTAGAGCACCGGTCTCCAAAACCGGTTGTCGGGGGTTCGAGTCCCTCCGCCCCTGCCACCGGCATTGAGTTGAACTTCTTTGCCGGAGCACATATGTGAAGCGGCCTGATTGCCGGCTAGAAAGCAAGAGATGTCAAAGATCGCCCCATTCCAGTTCATGCAGCAGGTCAGAACCGAAGTGTCAAAAGTCGTCTGGCCGACAAGGCGCGAACTGCTGGTCACAACCGCTATGGTTTTTGTGATGGCTGCGATCGCAGCGGTGTTCTTTTTTCTCGTCGATCAGGTCATTGCCCTAGGGCTGACAACACTTCTCGACGCATTCTAGGCCAACCGGGTTTGCATATCCGCGAGTGTTGAACTAGAGGGCGCGGTTCACTGCGCGGCCGGCCACAACGGCATGCCGAGTCACGCATTCATATCTCACGCCAGAGGAGACGGAAATGCCGAAGATGAAGACCAAGTCGAGTGCCAAAAAGCGCTTCAAGGTGACGGCCAACGGCCGGGTCAAAGTGGCGCAGTCCGGCAAACGCCACGGAATGATCAAGCGTTCCAACAAGTTTATCCGCAATGCCCGCGGAACGGCCGTGCTGTCCAAACCTGACGAAAAACTCGTCAAGTCCTTCATGCCCTACGGTAGCTGAGGAGTCGCGGTATGGCTAGAGTCAAGGGCGGAACAGTCACACATGCGCGTCACCGGAAGGTCATCAAGGCGGCCAAAGGGTACTACGGGCGCCGCAAGAACACCTACTCAGTGGCCAAACGGGCAGTTGAAAGAGCGCGGGAAAACGCAACCCGGGACCGCAAGATCAGGAAACGGAACTTCCGCGCCCTTTGGATTCAGCGAATAAATGCCGCCGTCGGGGCCAATGACAGCGGCATGACGTATTCGCGCTTCATCCACGGCCTTGGTCTTGCTGGCATTGATCTTGACCGGAAAGTGCTTGCTGACCTCGCAGTTCGCGAACCGGATGCATTTGCGGAAGTTGTCGCAAAGGTGAGGGGCGCGCTCGCCTGATTGTCCGCCGCGGGTGTCGGCGAGCGGGTCCGTACCGAACGCAGGATCAATTGGGCCGGTGGAGACCGCCTCGTTCAACATGCTGAGAAGGCTTTGCGCCTGTTACGGAAAGCGATGTGAGCACAGGCCGTCGCCAAAGCAAAACTCACGCATGGCCTCGGCCCTCTCCGACGGAAGAGCTGCGGGATTCCAGACTGTTTTTGCCCTCAGCACTTGCGCATTCGCCGCGCCGGAACCCCTTCCTGGCGCCGCGCATGGCGCGAGATATCACCAGACCAGTTGCTCGGCGTGTCCATTCTTGGCCGTTTGAAGGAAACGCGGGCTAGACCGAACTTCATGTCGGGATTTGACAGGTTTTCTCCGCGCAGGCAAGGACACCATGTTGTTTTCGCTTGATTTTCTGGAGGGCCGGCCGGGCCGG
>CBDCSZ010000077.1:0-155127 GCA_965221935.1 Paracoccaceae bacterium | reverse complement strand
CGCAGGCTCCTGATCACGGCCGACGGCGGCGGCTCTGCAAAATCCGGCGACACTTGACCAGGATTCCGATCACACTTGACCAAGATTCCGGCGACACTTGACCAGGATTCCGGTCACACTTGACCAGGATTCCGGCGACACTTGACCAAGAATCCGGCCGGACTTGACGGTCCGCGCCCGGCGCGCGTTATCCGCTGACAGCGTCCCTTCGGGGACCGGCCGCATGGCCACTCTTCCGGCTCTGCCTCATTGATCGACAGATCGAACAGAGGAGGCACGGGCAAATGAAGAGGACCGACATGATCAACATAAAGGATATCCTGCGCCAGCGTCACGGGTTTGGCCTGACGCGGAACGACATAGCCGCCGCGACGGGCGTGAGCGCGGGCACGGTGTCGAATGTGCTGAAACGGGCGGCGGCGGCGGGGCTGTCATGCTGGCCGCTTCCGGACGGTCTCGGCGACGAGACGCTCCGGGAACTGCTCTATCCGCACGGCGAACGGAACAGCGGACTCGCGCAGCCCGACTGGGACGCGATTGTCAGAGAGCTTGACGCCCCGCCCGGCCGGCGCCGGGCGAAGCTGACGCGGCGCCAGCTCTGGGCCGAGTACCGCGACGAGGCTCAGGCGCGGGGCGGGGCGGCCTACAGCCTCAGCCAGTTCTGCGCGCTGCTCGGCGAGCGGCTCCGGGCCCGGTCCGCGCGGCCGGAGATCCGCTTCGACTACGCGCCCGGGCTCTACGGCATGTCGGATTTCTCCGGCAAGACGCTGCCGCTGCGCACGGCCGCCGGCGAGACCGACGCGGAGATCTTCGTCGCGGTTCTGCCGCATTCGGGCCTGATCTACGCCGAGGCGGTGCCGGACCAGAAGGTCCGCCACTGGACGATGGCGCACCGCCGGGCGCTGGAACACTTCGGCGGATCGCCCAGGCGCTGGGTCATCGACAACCTGAAGTCCGGCGTCACGAGGGCGGACCGCGAGGATCCCCATCTCAACCCGAGCTTCCGTGAATTCGCCGAGCGCCACAGCCTGGCGGTTCTCCCCGCCCGCGTGAACAGTCCCCGGGACAAAGGCGCGGTCGAATCGGCGGTGAAAACGGTGCAGTCCCGCATCCTGCTGCCGCTGCGCCGCGAGACGTTCTTCTCGCTCGGGGCGATGAACGACGCTGTCCGCCGCGGGCTCGAACAGCTCAACGACGCGCCGAAGGCGAACGGCCAGAGCCGCCGGGAGGCGTTCGAGGCGAACGAGCGGGCGGCCCTTTCCCCGCTTCCCGAACATCCGTGGGAGTGGGGCGAGTGGTTCGTCCGCAAGGTGGGGCCGAACAGCCATGTCGCTTATGAGCGCAACCACTATTCCGTGCCCGCGGGCCATATCGGGCGCGAGGTCGAGGTGCGCGCCGGCGAGCGCATGATCGAAGTGTTCCTCGAGCGGGGCGGCGAGCGCATCGCCGTCCACCGCCTTGAGACCGGACGCCACAGATACGCGACCGATCCGGACCACATGCCCGGCCGCCTCAGGGCCGCGCGCGACATCCGCAGACCCGATTACGGCGGGTTCCTGCTCGGCAAGGCGCGCCGGATCGGCGGCAGCGCGCTGGCCTGGGCGGAGCGCTGCATGGCCTCGCGGGACTTTCCGGAGCAGGCGTTCACAGCCGTGCAGGGCATGACCCGCCTCGCCGAGACCCACGGCGACGGCCGCGTCGACGCCGCATGCGCCGAGGCTCTGGACCTTGACCGCCTCTCCTCCGGCTTTCTGCGCGACCGCCTCAGAAACGGCGGCCCGGCGGCTCCGCGCCGCCCGGAGGCCGGGGAGATCATCCCCGCCCACGCGAACGTCCGCGGGGGATCCTACTACGCGAAGACACAGGGAGAGAGACAATGACACTTCGGCAGCCCAACATCGAACACATGCTGCGGCTCGGCCTGTCCGGCATGGCCGAGGCTCTGCGCGAGCAGAGCGACATCGCCGACATCGGGCAGCTCGGCTTCGACGACCGCCTCGCCATGCTGCTTGAGCGCGAAGTCACGCACCGCAATCAGAAGAGCTACCTGAACAACCTGCGCCAGGCCCAGCTCCGCATCCGCGCCGACGTGCAGGACGTCGACTGCGGAGCCGGCCGCGGCATCGCCCGCAGAACGCTGACCCAGCTCGCCGCCGGCGACTGGATCCGGCAGGGGATCAACCTGATCGTGGAAGGGCCGACCGGATCCGGAAAAACCTTTCTGGTCTGCGCCCTGGCGCACCAGGCCTGCCGCCAGAGGCAGTCCGTGCTCTACCGCCGCGTCCCCGAGCTGGTCTCAGCGCTCGACCGCGGGCGGGACGGGGAGATCCACGGGCGGCTGATGCGCCGCCTCGCCAGCGTCTCGCTGCTGGTCCTTGACGACTGGGGCCTGCAGGGCTTCTCCGCCGAGGGCCGGCGGGATCTGCTGGAAACCGCCGAGAGCCGCTACGGGCGCAAGTCCATCGTGATCGCCAGCCAGATTCCGGTGGACCGCTGGCCCGAAGTGATCGGAGAGCCGACGATCGCGGACGCCGTGCTCGACCGCATCGTCCACAACGCCTACCGCATCGAGCTGACGGGCGAGTCCCAGCGCAAGAGGAACGCGCCGCCGCCGCTGGACGGCGGAACAGCATGAAGGAGGCGCCGGCCTGCCGGCCGGCGTCAAGGGGCGCCTGCGGCGCCGGGACTCTGATCCTGACTCATTCTGATTCCCGGAACGCGCGGCGGCCCTGCCATATGGGGCGGCCGCCGCGTTCCGGTCTTGAATGCCGCGGACAGCTCGCTTACGCTCGCAAAGGGCTGGCCTCCGGCCAGCCCGCCAACGCCAGAACAGGAGAAACAAACCCGGGCATCAGTTCCGGAAGAGACAGCGCGCTTCGCGCCGGGCGCGGACCGTCAAGTCCGGCCGGATTCTTGGTCAAGTGTCGCCGGAATCCTGGTCAAGTGTGACCGGAATCCTGGTCAAGTGTCGCCGGAATCTTGGTCAAGTGTCGCCGGAATCTTGGTCAAGTGAGCCGGAAATTGCACGGCTCCAACAGCAGCCGGAACCGGATGTGGAAACTCGAACTGCAGCGCCTCGCCGACGAGCTCGGCCTGAAGATCTCGGTCTGCCACTTCCCGCCGGGCACGAGCAAGTGGAACAAGATCGAGCACCGCATGTTCTGCCACATCACCCGGAACTGGCGCGGACGGCCCCTGGTCAGCTGCCGGGTCATCGTCGAGCTCATCGCCGCCGCCACGACCCGCGCCGGTCTGAAGATCCGGTCGCGGATCGACGACAACGAGTATCCGCTCGGCGTCAAGGTTTCCGACGAACGGATGAAGACCCTGAAAATCCGCCGCGACGGCTTCCACGGCGACTGGAACTACACCCTGATCAACAGGTCATCCTGATCATGTTATTTTGGCGAGAGGCCTTAACACCCTGATTATTATGCTTTTCGTGTTCCGCCTGGCGCTGTCGCGCGGCCGGAAAGGCTACACAACCGTGACCGCCGAGCTGTGGGACCAGTGCCGCCGCCTCGGCGTCGCGCTGCCGCAGCCGGAGCCGGTCGCCATCTCCTCGATCGGCAAGGCCCGCGCCCGCGTGCACGAGGACGTGTTCCGCGACCCGCACCGCGGGATCCTCGCCCGCGACACGCGCGGCCCGGACTGGAACGGACACCGGACCTTCGCCGTCGACGGCTCCAAGATCAACCTGCCGCGGCCGCTCGCCGAGGCCGGATACCCGCTCCCGAGCGGCGGCGCCCACTATCCGCAGGGGCTGCTGTCCTGTCTTTACCGCCTCGGCAGCCGCATGCCGGCCGACTTCATCCTCACGCCCGGCGCCGACGAGCGCGCCGCCGCGCGCGCCCATCTCGGCGCCCTCTCGCCCGGCGATGTCGTGGTCTTCGACCGGGGATACTTCTCGTTCGTCCTGCTCCGCGCCATGACGGCGCGGGGACTGCACCCGGTGTTCCGCATCCAGCGCAGCTCCGCCGCCGGGTTCGACAGGTTCCGCGACGGGGACCGCGACGACGCCCTCGTCAGGATCACCCCGGGCAAAAACGCCCTGCGCAGGCTGAAGGCCGCGGGCATCCCGGAGCCGTCCTCCCCGATTGTCCTGCGCCTGGTCCGATACGACATCGGAGAAAGCCGCTATGTGCTCGCCACGACCCTCGCCGATACGGAGCGATACAGCCGGAAAGACCTCTCGGAACTCTATCACGGGCGCTGGTCGATCGAGGAGCTGTTCAAGATATCCAAGACAACCCCCGCGGTGGAGGAGTTCCACGGCAGAAGCGAGCGCGGCGTCCGCCAGGAGCTCTACGCCCACTTCAACCTGATCGCCATGGCGCGCCTGTTCACGAACCGCGGAGACGCCGCGCTGGACGAAGCGCACGAAGGCGATCTGCCGAAGATGCGGACGAACTTCACAAACGCGCTGGCCATGCTGGCCGGCAGTCTCGAGGAGCTGATCCTGACGCAGACGTCGGCGCTGGCCGACGCCGTGAGCCGCGTGGCGAACTCGGTCCTCGCGGCCCGGGCGCGGCTGCGGCCGGGACGGTCATTCCCGCGCCGGTCAGGAAAACCCGTCGGAAAGTGGCAGCGGAGACGACACCAGACCGCGTGACCTGAAACCGAACCTTGCCGGAAAGGGGCGAAGCCGCCCCGGAAATGGCGCGCCCCCTTAAGGAAATGACGCCGAATCGTTAAGGAAATGCCATTGGCGGGATTCCGCCGCCGCTGAGCGCAGTATTAAATCTGTGGCCAGCGGCGGCGAATCTGAGTAGACACACGGCGAAATTGCACACTTTCAAAGAGATTGGGAGCCGAACGATGAAAAAACACATTCTCAATGCGCTGGCCGCAGCGGCGGCGCTGGCATTGGCGGGTGAAGCCGCCGCGACCGAATGGAATGTCTCGCTGTGGGGAAAGCGGCGGGCATTCACCGAGCATGTTGAGGCTTTGGCGGAGCTTGTCGCGGAAAAAACCAACGGCGAATTCACGCTGAACCTGTCGTATGGCGGCCTTTCCAAAAACCGCGAGAATCTCGACGGCATATCGGTCGGGGCATTCGAAATGGCGCAGTTCTGCGCCGGCTACCATCCTGACAAAAACCCGACCCTGACGGTCCTGGAGCTGCCATTTCTCGGCGTTGCCACGCTTGAAGAGGAGGTGGCCGTCAGCCATGCCGTATACGGCCATCCGGCAGCCCAGGAAGATCTCGGCCGCTGGAATGCCAAACTGCTGATGACGTCTCCGATGCCGCAGTACAATCTTGTCGGAACCGGTGAGCCCAGGGACGAGCTGTCAGAATTTGCCGGAATGCGGGTGCGCGCAACCGGCGGACTCGGCAAAGCGTTTGAAGCCGTCGGCGCGGTTCCGACTTCGGTCACCGCGACCGAGGCCCAGCAGGCGATGGAAACCGGACTGGTTGACACGGTGGCCTTCGCCCAGCATGCGCACCTGTCCTTCAAAACCATCGATTTGGCTGACTGGTGGACCGAAAACCTGAATCCGGGCACAGTGAACTGTCCTGTGGTCGTCAATATCGACGCCTACAACGATCTCAGCGACGCCCACCGCGCCGCCCTCGACGAAGCGGTCGGCGAGGCGATTGAGCATTATCTCGCCAATTACGCCGCTTTGCTCGCGAAATGGGATCAGATCCTCGCCGAAAAGAGCGTCGAGGTGGTCGCCATCGCAGACGACGAGATTGAAAAGTTCCGCAGCATGGCGGCCGACCCGATCCACGACGCATGGATTTCCGAAATGTCCGCGTCGGGACTTCCGGCCCAGGAATTGTACGATCTTGTGCAGTCAACGCTTGCCGCCATGCGCTGACCCTTTGACAGCTGACGCCGACATGGCCGGATACGCGATAGGTGAGGACGCTTCGGCGCTGTCGTCGGCGGACCGAAGCCTTCATCGGCTCGAATACGGGCTGAACCTCGCCAGCGGAATCGTCATTTTCGCGCTGGTGCTGCTGGCGACGGCAAACATCGTCGGCCGCAAACTGTTCAATCTGCCGCTGCCGGGCTTCATTGACTGGGTCGAACAGTCAATGGCGGTGTTCGCCTTTGCCGGACTCGCCTATTGTCAGCGCGAAGGCGGCCATATCCGGATGGATATTTTTGTCCAGAGGCTGCGCGGGAAGAGACTCTGGTTCGCTGAAATCCTGTCCGTGCTGCTGATGCTTGCGGTCACTTCGGCGCTCATTTACGGGACGTGGTTCCACTTTCTGCGCAGCTTCGATGCCGCCGCGCCCCTGTGGAGCCGCGACAGCTCGATTGACATCGGTTTGCCGCTTTGGCCGGCCAAGCTGGTGGTGCCGCTGGCCATGGCGCTGCTTTGGCTGCGGCTCGCGCTGCAGCTTTGGGGATACAGCCGAGCCTTTCGTTCCGGCGATATGAACCCGGTCGCCGTGCCCTTGCCAAGAACCGTTGCGCAGCAGGCGGCGAGCGAGTCGGAAGCGATTGACAATGATTGATGTCAAGGCACTGCTTGCCGGGGTCGACACATTCGCGGTGTCGGTCTGGCTCACCGTGCTGCTCTTGATCCTGGTCCTGATCGGCGTTCGGGTGGCGTTCGCCACAGCATTCGTGGGATTTGTGGGTCTGTGCCTGTTTTTCATGCAAAAACAGGGGTTTGACCGCGGTCTGATCACCGCGGTCAAGCTCGCCGGCCAAGTCCCGCACTCCAAATCGACAAGTTACGCGCTGTCTTTGATCCCGACCTTCATCCTGATCGGTTACCTCGCCTACTTTGCCGGACTGACGCGATACCTGTTTGAGGCTGCCAAACGCTGGGTCGGCTGGCTTCCCGGCGGGCTTGGCGTGGCAACAGTGTTCGCCACCGCTGGATTCGCCGCGGTGTCGGGAGCTTCCGTGGCCACCTCGGCGGTGTTCGCCCGGATCGCGATTCCGGAGATGCTGCGGCTGCGATATGATCGCAGGTTCGCAGCCGGCGTGGTGGCAGCCGGCGGCACCCTCGCGTCGCTCATTCCGCCGTCCGCGATTCTGGTGATCTACGCGATCATTGTCGAAGCATCGGTGGGCAAGCTGCTGTTGGCCGGGTTCGTGCCCGGCGCGGTGTCGGCGCTGATCTACGCGCTGCTGATCGTCGGGATGGCG
Source organism: Paracoccaceae bacterium (assembly GCA_965221935.1). Classification (GTDB taxonomy): domain Bacteria; phylum Pseudomonadota; class Alphaproteobacteria; order Rhodobacterales; family Rhodobacteraceae; genus JAPOXR01. The sequence continues at coordinate 148,012 of CBDCSZ010000077.1, read as the reverse complement.
CGTTACCGGCGCGACCTCGGTCCGGCGGTGACTGGATTCAGCTGGCTGGAACGGCTGCAGGTGCTGCCGAAGACCACGCCTATTCTTTTGGTCGTGGCGATCATCATCTACTCGATTTACTTTGGCTGGGCGACGCCGACCGAAGCCGGCGCTCTGGGCGTCTTTGTGGTGCTGCTCATGGCCCTTTGGCAAGGCATGCGCTGGCGGCAGCTGAAGGGCGCGCTGGCGGAGGCGGCGAAACTCACCGTGATGATCTTCACCATGATCTGGGGGGTGCTGATCTATGTGCGTTATCTCGGTTTCGCCGATCTTCCCAACGCGTTTGCGCACTGGATTTCCGGTCTGGAGCAAAGTCCGCTGATCACGCTGGGTCTCATCCTGCTGTTTTATGTTGTGCTCGGGATGTTCATGGACGCGATCGGGATGCTGATTCTTACGCTTCCCGTCGCTTTCCCGGCGGTCATTGCGCTGAATGGCGGTGCCGATGTCACGCGCGCCGAATCCAGCTTCGGGCTGACCGCCGACGAGTGCGCCATCTGGTTCGGCATTATCGTCGTCAAAATGGCCGAACTGTGTCTGATCACACCGCCGATCGGTCTCAACTGCTTTGTGGTCGCCGGTGTCAGCCAGGATGCCGGGATCAGGATTTCCGCCCAGGACGTTTTCCGGGGAGCGGCTCCGTTTTTTGTTGCCGATGTGGTCACAATTGCCGTGTTGATCGCCTTTCCCGGACTGGTGCTTTGGCTGCCAAACCTGCTGTAAGGCGTTGACCGCAAACCAATGCAGAAGACACACCGCACCATGAATCCGTTGATTGAGGCGGCCTCGAACCCGCCGGTGATGGTGGCCCAGCGCTGGCTGTCTGAGATCGAGAGAAAACCGGGCGCCGCGCTGCTCAACCTGTCGCAAGCGGCGCCGGTGGCGCCGCCGCCCGAGAGGCTGCGGCGGGAAATCGCGAGATTCGCGGTGGAAAGCACATCGGCGCACGTCTACGGGCCGGTGCTGGGGCTTCCCGAATTGCGGGAACAGATCGCCCTCGACTGGAGCCGGGCCTACCGCGGCGACATCTTCCGCGGCCAGGTGGCGATCACCTCCGGCTGCAACCAGGCCTTCACGGCCGCGATCTCGGCGCTGGCGAAAGCCGGCGATGCCGCGATCATCGTTTCGCCCTGGTATTTTAACCACAAGATGTGGCTCGACATGACCGGAATCGAAGCCCGCATCCTGCATTGCGGCGACGGTTTGGCGCCGGACCCCGCCGAAGCGGATGCGCTGCTGTCGCCCGAAGTGAAGGCGATTGTGCTGATTTCTCCCAATAATCCAGCCGGGTCTGAATATCCGGGGGAAACTGTCCGCGCGTTCTTCGAACTCGCACGGCGGAACGGCATTGCCCTCATCGTCGATGAGACCTACCGCGACTTCGATTCCCGGGAAGGTCCGCCGCACGACCTGTTTGCTGAAGAACAGTGGGACCGGACACTTATACATCTGTATTCGTTTTCGAAAGCGTATCGATTGACCGGCCACCGGGTCGGCGCGCTGGTCGGATCGCGCCAGCTGCTTTCCCAGGTCGAGAAATTCTTGGACACGGTCACGATCTGTCCCAGCCAGATCGGTCAGCGGGCGGCCCTTTGGGGCATGCGGAATCTCGGACAGTGGCTGGGCCGGGAAAGACAGATCATCCTCGGGCGCCGGGCGTTGATGCGCCGCCGGTTCGCTCCGCTGGACGGCTGGAAGCTTTTGGGCTGCGGCGCCTATTTCGCCTATGTCGAGCACCCGTTTGAATTTTCCGCCGACCGGATCGCCAAGAAAATGCTTGCAGAGATCAGTGTGCTTGCGCTTCCGGGAACAATTTTCGGTCCGCGCTCGACGGACGGGCGCGGGCGCGGCACTGAAAAACACCTGCGGCTGGCGTTTGCCAACATCGACGGTGATCAGATCGAGGATTTCTTCCAGCGGCTCAAGGGTTTTGCGGTGTGATTCCGCCGGGTGTCGCGCACACCTTGAATCAGACCTGCCGTATGCCTAAGAGTCCGATGCCCGGGAGCAAGCGGAAACAGGTGAATTATGGCGAAAGCAATGCAGGCAAAGGGCGCCAAGGGTTTCGTCTGGATTCTGATCGGCCTGCTGATTCTGGGGCTGGCCGGATTCGGCGTCAGCAGCTTTACCAGTTCGGTGCAGGCCGTCGGCTCGGTCGGCGACGAAGATATCACTGTCGACGATTATCTGCAGGCGCTGCAGAGTGAAATTGACTCCTTTGCCGCCTATACCGGGCAAAGAATACCGCCGAGCGAGGCCATTCAGCTGGGATTCAATCACCGGGCGCTCGAAAACCTGGTTTTCCGGGCCACTGTCGACAATGAAGCGAAACAGATCGGGCTGTCGGTCGGCGATCGGACAGTTCTCGAGGAACTCACCTCAATGCAGCAGTTCCAGGGCGTTGACGGCAGGTTTAACCGCCAAGCCTATGAGTTTGTGCTGGAACGGTCCGGGATGTCGGAATCCGAGTTCGATGCGACCGTGCGGGAAGGACAGGTCCGGCAATTGCTGCAATCCTCGGTCGGGGACGGGTTTCCGGCGTCCGGCCTTTTTGTCGAAAGGCTGATTTCGCACTATCTCGGCACGCGGGAAGTGACATGGGTGCGGGTCGACGCCGACATGCTGGACGGCGAAACGTCGGCGGCCACCGATCAGGACCTGCGCGCCTATCACAATGCCAATCCCGATGAATTCACGCTTCCGGAGACGCGGCACATCGCCTACGCGTGGATCACGCCGGATATGATTTCCGATCCGGAAGCAGTCAGCGAAGAGCGGCTGCGGGAATTCTATGCCGAGCGCGGGGACCAATACTCGCGGCCCGAAAGGCGGGATATTGACAGGCTGGTGTTTTCGGATCTGGGCGCCGCCGAGGCTGCGAAACGGCGACTCGACGCCGGAGAGACGGATTTCGAGGAGATCGCCGCGGAATTGGGCGTATTGCTGTCTGACATTCATCTTGGCACGGTTTCCAGGGACGCGCTGTCCGGCAATGTGGCGGACGCGGTGTTTGGCGCCGAGGGCACGCGCATCGCCGGACCGGTCGTTTCCGATCTCGGGCCGGCACTCTACAGGATAAACGCCGTGCTCGGCGAACAGCTCACCGCATTCATCGATGCCCGGCAGGGACTCGCCAGCGAAGTGGCGCTGGACACTGCGCGAGAGCACATCGCCGACAGAACATCGGAATACGAAGATCTGCTCGCCGGCGGCGCAACCGTCGAACAGCTGGCCGCCGAAACCCGGATGGAGAGCGGCACGATAGCATTCAATGAGCCGAGCAGCGGAGGCATTGCGGCATTCAATGAGTTTCGGGCGGCGGCTCGGGCCGCCGCCGAAGGCGACTTTCCCGAGATTGCCGAGCTTTCCGGCGGCGGAGTCTTCGCCATGCGGCTGGACCGCGTAGAGCCGCCCGCCGTTGAACCGTTCAGCGATGTCCGGGACCGCGTGCAGGCCGCGTGGGACGCCCGGCAGCTGAGTGAGCGACTCAGCGCTATGGCCGAGTCGTTTCTCCCCGGTCTGCGCTCCGGCGCCGAATTCGATTCGATCGGTCTTGCTCCGGAAACGGCAGCGGACCTGACGCGCGGCGGCAGAGTGCCGGACGCCCCGCCCGGATTGGCTGAGGCCGCGTATTCGGTAGGCGTTGGCGACGCAGCAGTGTTTGGAAGCGGAACCGCTTTGGGTGTCCTTCGCGTGGAAGCGGAGTTTCCCCTCGACGCATCGGCGGAAGAAACCGCGCAGTCCATCGAGCTTCTTGAAGAACAGTTTGCCGCTGGAATCGGCAATGATGCATTCGCGCTCTACAACGCTCACCTGCAGAAGCAGTTTGACCTGTTTTTGGATCAGGCGATCATCAGCGCGCTGCACACGCAGCTGCCTTAAGGCGGCGGACAATGGCGACCTTTCCCTCCTTCGCGGAGTTTGAGGCCGGTTATCGGCGCGGTCTGAACCAGATTGTATACACGCGGCTGGCGGCCGATCTTGACACGCCGGTGTCGCTGATGCTGAAAATGTCCGCAGCCGGTGACAACAGTTTCGTGCTCGAGTCGGTGACGGGAGGCGAAATCCGCGGCCGTTACTCGATTGTGGGCATGAATCCCGATGTCATTTGGCAATGCCGCGACGGCGTGGCCTGGATCAGGAAGCTGGCCCGGTCGGGCGGTGCGGACTGGACGCGCGAGCCAGGCGACACATTGGCGTCACTCCGAAAGCTGATTGAAAACGGCCGTGTGGAATTGCCCGAAGAGCTTCCCGCGAGTTCGGCCGGACTTTTCGGTTACCTAGGCTACGACATGGTCAGGCTTGTCGAGAGACTGCCGGACATCAACGAAGATCCGCTGGGTCTCGCGGATGCCATTCTGATCAGGCCGACGGTCGTCGCCGTTCTGGACGGTGTCAAGGGTGAAGTCACGGTCGTCAGCCCGGCCTGGTCAGACAGCGGGCTTTCGGCGGAGGACGCCTTCGGTGCGGCGCAGGAACGCGTGATGGGCGCAGTCCGCAGCATAGAAACCCGCAGCCCGTCTCCGTGCCGCGATCTTGGAGCGTCGACGTCGCCGGGGAAAGCGGAATCCGGCATCGCCAAAGCGGAATTTCTGCAGATGGTCGAACGGGCCAAGCACTACATCAGTGAAGGCGACATATTTCAGGTTGTGCCCAGTCACAGGTGGACGCAGCCATTCGATTTGCCGCCCTTTTCCTTTTACCGGGCGCTTCGGCGCACAAACCCGTCCCCGTTTATGTTTTTCTTTAATTTCGGGGAGTTCCAGGTCATCGGCGCCAGTCCGGAAATCCTGGTGCGGGTGTTCGGCCGGGAGATCACAGTCCGGCCGATTGCCGGCACCCGGCCACGCGGCGCGACGGCGGCGGAAGACAAAGATCTCGCAGACGAGTTGCTGGCGGACGCCAAAGAGAGAGCCGAGCATCTCATGCTGTTGGATCTGGGCCGCAACGATGTCGGGCGGGTGTCGCGGACAGGCAGTGTCGTTCCGACCGAAATGTTTGCGATCGAACGTTATTCGCATGTGATGCACATCGTTTCCAATGTTGTCGGCGAGTTGTCCGAAGAACATGACGCGCTGTCGGCGCTGCTGGCCGGCCTTCCCGCCGGCACAGTCTCCGGCGCGCCCAAGGTGCGGGCCATGGAGATCATCGATGAGCTGGAGCCGATCAAGCGCGGCGTCTATGCCGGGGGCGTCGGATATTTTTCGGTGAACGGCGACATGGACATGTGCATCGCCCTGAGGACTGCGGTGCTGAAAGACAATCAGCTTCACATTCAGGCTGGCGGTGGCATCGTGCATGACAGCGATCCTGAATTTGAGTGGCAGGAGGCGGTCAACAAAACGCAGGCGCTGCGCAAGGCTGCCGGCGACGCCGCAATGTTTGCGATGCACACCGAAGCTGAATCGATGGGCTGAAATGAGCGACCGCTGCCCGAGGTTATTGCTGATCGACAATTACGACAGCTTCACATTCAACCTCGTTCAATTCCTCGGCGAACTCGGCGCCGACACTGTGGTAAGACGCAATGACGCGCTGAGCTGCGCCGACGCCGTCGCCATGGACCCCGCGGCGATTGTCCTGTCGCCTGGCCCCTGCCGTCCCGACAGCGCCGGCATCTGCCTCGCTTTGGTCGAGGCCGCTGCGGAACGCGCCCTGCCGCTGCTCGGCGTCTGTTTGGGACACCAGTCGATCGGGCAGGCGTTCGGCGGCCGAATTGTGCATTGCCATGAGATTGTCCACGGCAAAACGGACCAGATCCACCACAACGATTCGATTCCGATGAAAGACCTTCCTTCTCCTTTCACAGCGACCCGTTATCACTCGCTGGCTGTCGAGAGAGAAAGTCTGCCGCAAGAGCTTGAAATCACCGCCTGGACCGAAGACGGTGTGATCATGGGGCTGAAACACAGGGAATTGCCGATATTTGGCGTGCAGTTTCATCCCGAAAGCATTGCCACAGACCATGGGCACAATATTCTATCCCAGTTTCTGAAAGTGGCGGCGGGCCCCCGATGAGCGCAGATCTCAAATCTCTGATTGCGGCCGCGTGCGAACGTCCGCTGACCGGTGCGGAAGCGGAGACCGCCTTTGGCATTATCATGGAGGGCAACGCGACGCCGGCCCAGATCGGCGGACTGCTGATGGCAATGCGGACGCGCGGCGAAACCGTGGACGAATATGCCGCCGCGGCGGCGGTGATGCGCGCAAAATGCATCCGCGTGCGGGCGCCGGACGGCGCTGTCGATGTCGTCGGCACCGGCGGCGACGGCAAAGGCACATTGAATATCTCGACCGCCGCGGCGCTGGTTGTCGCCGGTGCCGGGGTGCCGGTGGCCAAGCACGGCAATCGCAACCTGTCGTCTAAGTCCGGCGCCGCCGACGTTCTGGCCGGTTTGGGCGTGGCCGTCATGGTGGGACCGGAGGTTGTGGAAGCGGCGCTGGTCGAGGCCGGCATTGGCTTCATGATGGCTCCGATGCACCATCCGGCAATGCGGCATGTCATGCCGGCGCGCCAGGAGCTGGGCACAAGAACGGTTTTTAATATTCTTGGACCTCTGACCAATCCGGCGGGTGTGAAGCGGCAGCTTTCAGGCGCGTTTTCACCGCATCTCCTTCGGCCAATGGCGGAAACGCTCGCCAGGCTCGGGACCGAATGCGCCTGGCTGGCGCATGGCGGCGACGGCACCGATGAAATCTCGATCTGCGGCCCGACAGACATCGTGGAACTGCGGAACGGCGGCATTCGCCAATTCACAATTGAGCCCGGCGATGCCGGTTTGCCGCAGCATGAGTTTGCCGCCATCGCCGGCGGCAGCCCGGAAAACAATGCGGCCGCGCTGCGGTCGCTGCTGGCTGGCGAGGTTTCCGCCTACCGGGATGCGGTGCTGCTGAATACGGCCGCGGCGCTGGTCGTCGCGGACAAGGCTGCGAACCTGCACGAAGGTGTCGAAATCGGACGCAGCAGCATTGACAGCGGCAATGCGGATTCGTGTGCCAAAAAGCTGGCTTCTGTCACCGCGAAAGCCGTGCCATGAGTTCAATCCTTGAGCGGATTGCCCGTTACAAGCGCGATGAGGTGGACGAACGGAAACGGCAGCGGCCAATTGGCATCCTGCGCGCTGAGGCGCTGGAGGCGGCGCCGCCGAAGGGATTTCATGCCGCGTTGAAACGAGCCGCCGCCGACGGCTACGGGCTGATCGCCGAGGTCAAGAAAGCCAGCCCGTCCAAAGGCCTGATACGGGCGGACTTCGATCCGGTCCGGATCGCCGCGGCCTATGAGCGCGGCGGCGCAGCCTGCATCTCCGTGTTGACGGACACGCCGAGCTTCGAGGGTTCGCTCGATCATCTGCGCGCCATTTCGTCCACGGTCTCTGTGCCCGTGCTGCGGAAAGACTTTATGCTGGATCCGTACCAGGTTTGGGAAGCTCGCGCCTCTGGCGCCGACTGCATTTTGATCATCATGGCCATGGTGTCGGACAGGCTGGCGATTGAGCTTGAGAGGGCGGCGCTTGAGCTGGGCATGGACTGCCTGATTGAAATCCACGACCGGCATGAGCTGAAACGCGCCGCCGGCCTGCAGTCCCGTTTGGTCGGCATCAACAATCGCAACCTCAAGACATTCGAGGTGTCAGTCGCCACAACCATGAAACTGATTCCGCACATCCCGGCGGGGAGCACAGTTGTGGCCGAATCCGGACTGTCGGAGCGATCCGTTCTCGACCGGCTTGCCGCGGCCGGCGCCCGCTGCTTTTTGATTGGCGAGAGTCTGATGCGGGCTGCCTCTCCGGAGCGGGCTGTGCGCGACCTGATGGCGTCGTACATGGAAACGGCGGATTCGTAATGCCCCGACTCTCGCACGTCGATGCTGCGGGCGATGCCCATATGGTCGATATTTCGCGCAAAGGAGTGACCAAGCGCACTGCGACCGCGCGCGCGGCGGTGCGCATGTCGTCGGACACCATTCAGCTGATCAATGAGCAAAGGGCAAAAAAGGGCGATGTGCTTGCGGTGGCGCAGCTGGCGGGAATCACCGGCGCCAAGCGCACAGCGGACCTCATCCCGCTGTGTCACCCGCTTCCTCTCACCGGGGTCGATGTTCATTTGACCGCGCATGACAATCCGCCGCGGGTGGAAATCGAGGCCACGGCATCGACCCTTGGCCGGACCGGGGTCGAAATGGAAGCGCTGACCGGCGTCACAACTGCCGCCCTGACTGTCTACGACATGTTAAAGGCGGTGGATCGCTCCATGGAAATCAGCGACATACGGCTGGTTTTTAAGGATGGCGGCAAGTCAGGCCGGTTTGAGGGCCGTGAATGATTCCTGTGAAAGAAGCGCTGCAGCGCATCTTTGATCTGGTGAAAGAACAGGAAGCTGAAGCGGAGCTTTCAATTCTCGCCGCCAAGGGAAGGGTCCTCGCCAAACCGGTCGCCGCGGCGAGGGAACAGCCGCCCTTTGCCGCCTCGGCGATGGATGGATACGCAGTCCGGAGCAGAGATCTGGCCGCTGGCTCCACGCTGAGGATTGTCGGCGAAGCCGTTGCCGGCGGCGGTTACGGATCGCGGATCGGCCATGGTGAAGCTGTGCGGATTCTCACCGGCGCCCCGGTGCCCGCAGGCGCGGACCGGGTTGTCATTCAGGAAGACGCAGCCGTCACAGGCGGCCTTCTGTCTATCGCCAAGAACGCGGACACCAACACGTACATCCGTCCCGCCGGCGGCGATTTCCCGGCCGGTTCTCAGATCGAGGCGCCATGCCGGCTCACCCCGGCGGCGATCGCCGTCATTGCCGCCATGAATGTCGGACGGGTGTCAGTGGTGCGGCGGCCTGAGATTGCGATTGTCCCCACCGGGGACGAGCTGCGAATGCCGGGCGAATCTCCGGCCGATCATGAGATTATCGCCTCGAGCGGGTTTGGCCTCGCGGCAATGCTGGGGACTGCCGGCGCCAAGTGTCTGCTGATGCCGATCGCCCGGGACTGTGAAGACTCTCTTCGGTCCGCATTTGAACTTGCCGCGGACGCGGATCTGATCGTCACCCTCGGCGGCGCGTCGGTGGGCGACAGGGATCTTGTTGTCCCGGTCGCCCAAGGCATGGGGATGCGCCTTGCGTTTCGAAATGTGGCAGTTCGGCCAGGCAAGCCGCTGGCAGCCGGAGAGTTGTTCGGCACGCCTTTGATCGCCTTGCCTGGAAATCCGGTGTCCGCTTTGGTCTGCGGCCGAGTCTTTTTGGTTCCTGCAGTCAACAAGATGCTGCGTCTTGGGGAACAGCCCGCGATCAGACGGGTTTTGCCCCTTGCCGGCCCGCTCCCCGGCAACGGCCCGCGGGAGCATTACATGCGCGCGGCGCGGGCCCGTGACGGCGGCGGCGAGCATCTCCGCGTGTTCGACCGGCAGGACAGCTCACTCCTCTCCATTCTCGAAAAAGCGGACTCGCTTGCGGTTCGGCCGCCGCGCGATCCACCCCGAACCGAGGGCGAACATATTGATTTCATTGATTTGAACGTTTCCGATTGACACAAAAACCGAACAGGTATAGAACTGACGAACAGAAGAGCAGTCGCTGAACAAGGAAAGGAGTTTGCAATGCTGACAAAACGTCAACTCGACCTTTTGAAGTTCATTGATCAACGCGTGACTGAAGACGGCTATTCGCCATCGTTTGAGGAAATGAAAGATGCGATGAGACTGCGCTCCAAGTCAGGAATTCATCGTTTAATCAAAGCTTTAGAAGAACGGGGCTTTTTGCGAAGACTTGAAAACCGGGCGCGGGCGCTGGAAGTTGTGAAGATTCCCGGAAAACGCGGCAGAGCCTCGGTGCGGCCGGAACCGCAGCTTCATCCCGAGCCTCAATGGCCGACAGTTGAAGGGTTGGGCGATCTGATTGTTCCATTAATGGGCCGAATCGCAGCCGGCTCGCCAATTGAAGCCATCAGCACAAAAGAGGCTGAAATCGGGGTGCCGCCGCATTTGATCAGCGGCATTGGCGAACACTTTGCGCTCACCGTTTCCGGCGACTCTATGGTCGATGCCGGTATTCTGGACAGCGACACCGCGATCATTCGGCGACAGCAGACCGCAGACAATGGCGAGATCATCGTCGCATTGGTGAGGGGCGAAGAAGCAACCCTGAAACGGCTTCGCTGCCGAGGCAGCTCGATCGCCCTCGAAGCCGCCAATCCGGATTATGAAACCCGCATGTTCCGCGCCGACGAAGTCGCCGTCCAAGGCAAGCTGGTCGGCCTGATGCGGAGCTACTGAAGCGGCGGACGGGAAGCTTTGACGGGGGAGACGGTGAGCAGTTCCGAAATCGTCACGCGGTTTGCCCCGTCTCCCACCGGATTCCTTCATATCGGCGGGGCCCGCACCGCCCTGTTTAACTGGCTGTTTGCGCGGTCGCGCGGCGGCCGGTTTTTGTTGCGGATTGAAGACACAGACAGGGTTCGCTCAACGGCGGAGGCAACCGAAGCCATCATTTCATGCCTGCGGTGGCTGGAGTTGGACTGGGACGGCGACCCGGTCAGCCAATGGTCGCAGCGAAACCGTCACAAATCGGCGGCGGAGTCTCTCCTGCGGGCCGGGGCTGCGTACAAGTGTTTTTCCACCGTCGAAGAGATCGCCGGGGCCAAAGCGCGGGCCAAGGCGGCCCGCCGCAGCGAGATTTTCCGCAGCCCGTGGCGTGAAGCAACGGCGTCAGATCATCCCGATCAGCCGCACAGCGTGCGTTTGAAGCTGGCGCGGTCGGGATCCACTGTCGTGACAGACACGGTGCACGGTTCGGTGGAATGGCAAAACGAAACGCTGGACGACATGATCATTCTGCGTTCAGACGGCAGTCCGACCTATAATTTTGCGGATGTGGTTGACGATCATGACATGGCCGTGTCGCACATCATCCGCGGCGACGACCACCTTTCAAACACGGCGCGGCAAGTGAATGTCTACAAAGCTTTCGGGTGGAGTCTGCCCTCCTTCACACATGTGCCGCTGATCCTCGACGAGAATGGCCGCAAGCTTTCGAAACGCAGTGGCGACCTCGGTCTTGAAAGCTACCGGGATGCCGGATTCCTTCCCGACGCAATGCGAAATTACCTAGTTCGGCTTGGCTGGAGTTTCGGCGACAATGAGCTGTTCTCAACCGAACAGGCGGTCTCGTGGTTTAGCCTGGACGGGCTTGGAAAGTCGGCGGCAAGGCTTGACAGGCGGAAGCTTGAATATCTCTCCGGACAGTATCTGGCGGCAGCGGAAGACGGAAAGCTTTTGTCCGGGTTGGAAAAGTTTCGCCGCCGCCGCGGCTGCAATCCATTCGATCCGGCAAAGCGAAGCCGCGTTTTGGCTGCGGTTCCCGTCCTGAAAAAGCGCGCGAAGACTCTGGCTGAGCTCGATAGCCAGCTGGGCTTTGTGTTGGCGGATCGACCGATCACGGTTGAAAACAAGGCGAAAAAGGCGCTCAGCGAAACCGGCGTTGGTTATCTGAAGCGCCTGATGCCGGACCTGGAGAGCGCCAAATGGACGCCAGAGGGGCTGGAGGATGTGATGAATTCCGCGTGTGAGCGCGAGAAAGTCGGGTTTGGACGCATTGCGCAGCCCATGCGGAGCGCGCTGACTGGCAGCGCGGCATCGCCGGGCATTGTCGACACGATGATGATTCTCGGCCGGACGGAGTGTATCGGCCGAATTGGCGATGTGGCAGACACGGCAGACAGCGCCTCTGCCTGAGTTTTGGCCTGACCGCGGCCCTGGCGCTGACGCCGCGGAGGCGGGCTGCGCCGGCAGCAAGCGCGAATGAATGAACCGGCAACCGCGGCCCGGTCGGCGAACAGCGCGCATTGCGCTCAGACGGCTTGGCAGTTAGTTTCAGCTGCAGTTGATTTCGGGCGGTGAGTCTGAACTGACCGCTGACGCATCCAGCCCTGTTGGGCATGAGCTGCTTCATTCGCTGCAGCTTCATCTGAACCGATTGAAGATGCGATTGGCGCACGTAGTTTCGTTTGCGCTCAATCGCGCAAGACAGACGCGACCATTCAGTAAAGGGATTAAACCGTGAATTCTGAGCGCAATGCAATCCTGAACATTGAAGGAAAAGAATACGCATTTCCGATCCAGTCGCCGTCCGCGGGGCCGGACGTCGTGGATTTTCGCCGACTGTACGAGATGACCAATCTGTTTTCGTATGACCCGGGATTCACCTCAACGGCGTCCTGCGATTCCACAATCACCTATATCGATGGCGATGCCGGAGAGCTGTTGTACCGGGGGTATCCGGTTCAGGATCTGGCAGAACATTCAACCTTCGTCGAAGTGTGCTACCTGCTGCTCTACGGCGAGCTGCCCAGCAGCGAACAGCTGGCGGACTTTGATGAGCGTGTGACCCGGCATACGATGGTCCACGACCAAATGACGTATTTTTTCCGGGGGTTCCGCCGAGACGCCCATCCGATGGCCATCATCACTGGCGTCATGGGCGCAATGTCAGCTTTCTACCATGATTCAACTGACATTTCCGACCCGGTTCAGCGGGAAATCGCCTCAATCCGCATGATCGCGAAACTGCCGACAATCGTCGCGATGGCGTACAAATACTCGATTGGCCAGCCATTTATTTTTCCCAAAAACAATCTGAATTACGCGTCAAACTTTCTGCGCATGTGTTTCAAAGTTCCGCCGGAAAGCTACAGCGTGTCTCCGGTCGTCAGCCGGGCGCTTGACCGAATCTTCATTTTGCATGCGGACCATGAACAAAACGCCTCCACATCGACGGTGCGCCTTGCCGGTTCATCGGGCGCAAATCCATTTGCCTGCATAGCGGCGGGGATCGCCTGCCTTTGGGGTCCGGCTCACGGCGGGGCGAATGAGGCTTGTCTGCTCATGCTGCGGGAGATTGGGTCCCAAGAGCGAATCCCTGAATTCCTGGACCGGGCAAAAGACCCCAATGACAGTTTCAGGCTGATGGGATTTGGGCACCGGGTTTACAAAAATTTTGACCCCCGCGCCCGCATTATGAAACAGTCCGCCGACGAAATCCTCGACGAGACCGGCGGCGAAAACAGGCCCACTCTGCAAATCGCGCGTGAACTGGAACGGATCGCGCTTGAGGACGAATACTTCCAGAAGCGCAGTCTCTACCCGAATGTCGATTTCTACTCGGGCATCATTCTGGACGCGATTGGGTTTCCGACCGAGATGTTCACGCCGATTTTCGCACTCTCGCGCACCGTCGGCTGGATCTCGCAGTGGCAGGAAATGATCGCCGACCCGGCAATGAAGATCGGTCGGCCGCGGCAAAAATATGTCGGACAAACCGACCGGAGCTACCGACCTGTTTCAGAACGCTGAGTTTCGCAGTCGAGCCGCTGTTTTCGGCGGATTTCCCTTCTGCCCCGCCGTTTCGCAGGTTTGACCGGCGCCGATATTCCCTCCGCGAGAACTGCAACCATGGGATGATTGGGATAACGGTTCGCGTAATGTGCGTGCAGCTCTCTGACAAGCGCGGCAATGTCGGCACCTGCAGGCACACCGAGCGCCCAGTCAAAGAAAATTGTGCGGCAGTCCCGCTCAGAAACGCCTTCAATGCGAAAGGATTCAAAGATCAGCCCTGTCGGGTCAGCTGAAATATCGCCTTTCATCGGTCATCCCGCGGCTTGATCGTTGCTGCCACTTACAGAAAAACACCGCATTGGCAAAATGGAATCGCCCCTCTGGCTTCACAGCGCCGGGGGAAGTGCGCGGAAACGAGCCGCCGTCGCGCCCAAGCAGCGGGTTATGCACAGGAAATGCGGCTCAGGAAGCTCAGGCCGCGTTCCCGCGCCGGTTTCGGATGACGCCAAGGACGGTATCGGCGGCCGCGATGCCCGGGGGGCGCTCTTGGCGGCGCAGCAATCGGGTGGCTTCCTTCGATGCCTCGGCCTGCAGTTCGCGTTTGCCGGCATCGTGGCAGAGCGCGTCGAGCGCGCGGAAAATGGCGTCCGGCCGACAGTTTCTGCCGAGCAATTCCGGAACGGCGTTTCTGCCACAGACCAGATTTACCAAAGTCACGGTATCCACGCGCAGCAGAACGACGATCAACAATCTGGAAAACCAACTGACATCGTAGGCGACCACCATGGGCGTGTCGGCGGCCGCCAATTCAAGAGTCACCGTGCCCGACGCGGCTAAGGCCATGTCAGAAGTGGAAAACAACGCAAGTTTTCGCCGTTCCGCCGCTCGCCCGTCGCCCGCGGCGGTGTCTATCACCAGAGGTGGCATCGGCCACTTCCGGGTTTCCCTGCGGACCAGTTCGGCGACCGGCCCCGCCGCCGGAACCACCACGCGGAATTCGGTATTCCGCTCCAAAAAGAGCTGAACGGCAGCGCCGAATACCGGCGCCAGCCGACGCACCTCGCTAGCGCGCGATCCCGGCAGGACAGTCAGAATCGGCGTCTCTGCGTCTATATCCAGCCCGCTTCGAAGATCTTTCGTTTCATGAGGCGTCGCGGCGGCGGAAAATGCGGCCGGATGCCCGACGAATGTCGATCCGACCCCCGCCTCGCGCAGCAGATCCGGTTCAAACGGCAGAATCGCCAGAACATGGTCAACGACGCCCTTCAGCCTGTTGACCCGCCGCGGTCGCCAAGCCCAAATCGACGGTGAAACATAGTGGACGATGGGAAGATCGGGCCGCGCCTTGCGCACCGCCCGAGCGACCCGGAGCGAAAAGTCGGGGCAGTCGATCGTGATCAGCGCAGCGACATCGCTGTCGACCACGTCGGCGGCGGTTTTTCTCGCCAGCGCAATGAGTTTCGGGAGGCGCGGCAACACTTCGGTAATGCCCATGACGGACAGCTCCCGGTAGCAAAACAGCGACTGAAGGCCGGCATTTTCCATTTCCGGACCGCCGACGCCCACAAACAGCGGGCGCCGTTCCAGCGATCTTATCCCAGCCATCAGCTCGGCGCCGAGCCGGTCTCCCGAAACTTCGCCGGCGAGCAGATAAAATTTCCGATCCATCAATCGGCGGGGCGCGACCAAATGAACAATTCGGCGCGGTCGGCGGCCTGCACGGTCTCGAGACTGTCCAAGACCAAAACCGACCCGGCTTCAATCGCGATGCCGCTCAACCCGGCGGCGGCCGCCTGCCGCACCGTTTCGGGGCCAATCGCCGGCATGTCCAGACGGATTTCCTGGTCCGGCTTGGGTGCCTTGTACATCACGCCGCAGACAACATCCGGCCGCGGATTGACAGCGCCGATCGTTCGCGCCGCCGTCTCCAGCATGGCCGCCGTGCCTGAAACTGTTTCAAGTGCGATGCACAGCCGGCTGGCAACCACAGCGCCCTGCCCGACATCGGCGGCGCCAAGGGCCCGGACAATCTCCGCTGCCCGCGCCACATCCAGCCGGTCCTCGGCGCTAGGTTTCCTTTTTGTCGGAATTCCCGGCGCCAAAATCAGTTCGGGAGCGATTTCGTGGGCGCCTGTGACCGAAAACCCATGTCCTTCAACCAGCTTGACAATGGAGCGGACAAAGCTGTCATCGCCGGCGAAGAGATCGGGAATTGCGGCATCCGAACGATTCGATTCCCCTTTGCCGGAAGCGATGCGCGGCCGGCTGGCGCCGCCAGCGAAGACAATTCGCCGGTATCCCTCTGCGTTCAGCCGCGTCAGCCAGCCGGAAAAATTCTCCAAAGACACACTGTCGGCGGAAATCCCGGAATCGGCGCCGCGATCGAAATCCGAGAGCGCCAACAGTCGAACATCTGTGCCCGCCCGTTTGAGCGCATTCAGCACAATTGCCGGCAGTCTTCCCGAACCCGCCACCAAGACGGCGGCGTCATTCGCGCGGCCGCGCATCTTCGGGACTTCCCGGTGTGAGGTAAAACCGTCCCGATCCGGAATTCACAAAGCGCACGATGTCGTCCACAAGCGCCGAATTGAAGCCGCCCTCCGGCAGGGCGGCGACACTGTCGTGAAACGGCAATTTCGATTCCAACAGCCGCCGGTACGCCATCTGCAGATCTGCGATGGCGCGTTTGTCTTCGTTTCGCCGCCGCAGACCGATCAGGTTCAGGCCCTTCAGCTCGGCGCCCGGACCCTGGACCAGCCCGTAGGGTATGACGTCCCGGCGCACAATGCACACGGCGCCGACAATTGCGCCTGTGCCAATGCGAACAAACTGGTGGATCCCTGCAAGCCCTCCGATGATGACGCGGTCGCAGATCACGCAGTGTCCGCCGAGAGCCGCCTGGTTGGCCATAATGACATTGTCGCCGACCTTGCAGTCGTGGCCGACATGAGCGCCGGTCATGAAGAGGCAGTCATCGCCGACTGAGGTCAGTCCGCCGCCGCCGCGTGTGCCGGAATTCAGCGTCGCGCCTTCGCGGATTCGGTTGCGTCTGCCAATTCGCAGTTCGGTGTTTTCGCCTTTGAATTTCAAATCCTGCGGGACCTCTCCCACACAGGCAAATGGAAACACCACAGTGTCTTCGCCGATCTCTGTCTGCCCGGTCACCACGGCATGGGATTTGATCCAGACTCTCGGACGCAGCGTCACGCGGCCGCCGATGTGGGAAAACGGTCCTATGCGGCAGTCGGCGCCGATCCTCGCGCCTTCCTCAACAATCGCCGAGGGATGGACGTCAGCGGTTTTGGCAATGGGCATTGCTCAGGCGCCGCCTTCCCTGGACTCCCAGAAAGCGGTGATGACGGCTTCCGACGTAAGTGCGCCGTCCACCCTGCCCTCACCGCGGAATTTCCAGACTTTGCCGCGGTTCCAGACAACCTTCATATGCAGTTTCAGCACGTCGCCAGGCACAACCATGCGCCGGAATCGGACATTGTCCACGGCCATCAGATAGATCCCGATGTCTTTATCGATCATGTCGAGAGTGTGATTGACCAGCACCGCAGCGGTCTGCGCCATGGCTTCGACCACCGCCACCCCAGGCATGACAGGGTTGCCGGGAAAATGGCCGGCGAAATGCGGCTCGTTAAACGTCACATTTTTGATCCCGACGGCGCTCTCGCCCGCCTGGACATCGATCACTTTATCCACCAACAGAAACGGATACCGATGCGGTATCATCCGCTGGATCGTCAGGTGATCAATGACATGCGGTTTGTCGTCCGGTTCCCGGTTCATTGCCTGATTCGCCTCGTCCGACCGATGTGCCCTGCTGCCGCGATCCGGCCGCCCCGGATATATTCGCGAAACTCATTGCGTTTTCGTAATTGCCGCCGGTTCCGCTGCCGTAGACTTCATCGAGCAGCCGCACAACGGAGTCAGACACGTCAATGAGCCGCTTATGCCATGCGACAGCATCGGAATACACAATTAAGTCGAGCTCGTATTCATCGGCAATCTGTTCACTGACCAGAGAGATCGCAGAACGCAGACCAATCCTCTGACGGGTGTGCCATTCTTCAAGAAGCGGACCCTTCGCGTCTTGCAGCTCGCGCCTGTTTGCGACTCTTTCGGTGAAGCCGATTCGCCTGATCGTGAACTCGCCCTCGGTGAGGTCCGGCTTAGCTTCCGAGATCCTGTGCTCCTCGTCCTCAAACAGGCGGTCAAAGCATTCGTTCTCGCTTCTGAGAGCGACGCGCGCCGCTTCAATATCGCCCGCAATGCGCCTGCCCATGCGCGAATCCTGATACACGCGCTCTATATTTATGACCGCGATTTTCCCGATTTCGGCGCCGAAAAGATAATCGGAGACTGTATCAGGCCGCTGCTGCCCTGTTGCCGGCGCGGCAACCGCGACAAGGACGGCGAAGGCGGCAGCCCGGAAAGCCATGGTCTAGAACTGTGAGTCTATCGTTAAGCTGAAAGACTGGGTCTGATCATAGACTTCGTAAGTCAACGGGTTGGCAAAGTTAAACCGCAGCGGCCCAAAAAGCGTCTCCCAAAACAATGAGACACCCACGGCAGAGCGGATATTCAGCCCGTCGTCAACGACGCACGCGTCGAGAACGTCTTGGTCTGCTAAAGACAGGGGGGAAATTTGATAATTTGCGCAGGTGTTTTCATTCAACCCCCAGATCGAGCCCATGTCGTAGAACAGGCCGCCCTTAATCCCGATTTCGTCCGGGAACCCGATCGGAAACTTGCTCTCAAGCCGCATCGCCGCAAAGAGATTGCCGCCAAGCGGGTCCGTGTAGATTTTGCGAAGACTGCCGTTACCGGTCTTTCCAACATAGAAATCCCGAGGCCCGATGCCGTTTGTGTCAAACCCGCGCATAAGGCTGCTGTTCATCAGAAATCGGTCTCGAACCCTGGTTTCACTGCCCAGCGCGATAACAGAGCCGCCTTCCAACTCTCCGGTAAGGGTAACGGATTCGTTGAGTATCGCCGTTTGGCCGCCAGCCTTGGCGGTGGTCGTGATCACGTTGGTGCGGTCCTGCAGTCCCCGGGCAAACTCCTGGCCAAACGACAATACGTAGCCTGATTTCGGATCGAACCCGGTGATTCTGCTGTCATAGCTGACGTCAAAGTTAGCGAATACCCGATCGCCCCGGCCGCGTTTAAAGTCGTTGGTGATGATGTGCGAGCCGGAAAAGAAGTGGCCCATTTCATATGTTGAAAAGCCGGTGCCAAAGCCAACGCGCGCGGATTCGCCCAACGGGAACACGAGACGGCCGGCAGTCCTCCATTCTTCGGTCGTGAAACGCTGCCCAAGCCCCCTGGTGGTGGAAAGCGAGGTTTCAAGTTCCAGCGCCACGTCGCGGTCGAGAAACTGCGGTTCGACGAATGTCAGCGTATAGGCGGCGTTTTTCCCGGTCTCCAGCCCAAAGCTCAAATACTGGCCGCGGCCGAGAAGGTTGCGCTCGGTGAGACTTATGGTGCCGGAAAAACCGGCATCCTGCGCCCACGCGGCGCCAAAACTCAGCGATCCGGTTGGATTCTCTTCGACGCCCACCTTCACAATGGCCTGGCTCGGCGAAGACCCCTGCTCGCTTCTGACATTGACGCGCCGGAAATATCGGAGAGCCCGGATGCGTTCCGCCGCTTCTGAGATTTTGCGGGTGTTCAGCGGATCGCCTTCGGCGAATTCAAATTGGCGCCGGATGACCTTGTCGAGGGTCGTTATGTTGCCGGAGATATCGATGCGCTCCACAAATGTCCGGTCGCCCCGGTAAATTCTGAAATTCACATTCAACATCTGCCGCGCCCGGTCTCTTGTGATCTCCGGCTCGACAAACACGAACTGCATCCCCCGGGAAACGGCTAGGAATTCCATCCGCTTGACGGCGTCTTCCACATAGGCCGGCGAATAAATGCCGCCGCGCGGTCCCTGAAACTCGCCGAGATACTCGTCGGCGTCCACCGCCGCCACTTCGCTTGAGGCGGTGACCGTGCCAAACCGGTACTGCTGGCCTTCTCTGACCGTGAAGACCAGAAAGAAAGCATCGCGCTCGGCTGTGAACTCGGCGGTCACCGAAAGCACCTTGAAGTCGATGTAGCCGCGTTTGAAATAGAAGTTTGTGAGCTGCTCTTTGTCGAGCGCAATGCGCTCCTCGACAAACGTGTCGCTCTTGACGAACGGTCTGAATATTCCCGCCTGTTTAGATCCAAGTTCGCTGCGCAGGCGGCTTCCCGAAAAAATCCGGTTGCCGACAAAGCTTATGCGTTCGGTCTCGACAACCTGCCCCTCCACGACTTCGAAGATGAGATCGACACGGTTTTCCACGCGGCGGATGATCTTTGGAGAGACGACTGCGGCGTAGCGGCCCGCAATCCGATACTGCTCCGCAATGGCGGCAGCATCCTGTTCGGCCAGCGAGGGCCGGTAAACGTGCCGCGGCGTCGATCTGACCACGGCCATGAGCGGGCCGTCTTCAATGAGGTCGTTTCCTTCGATGGATATCTCATTGATGACCGGAAACTCGACCACCGAAATCACAAGCCGATTGCCCTCAGGCCGGATTTCAAAAGACTCAAACACCGCCGCGTCGGCAATGCGCCGGTACGCTGAATTGAGTTCTGACGCCGACACCGCGCCTGAGGAAGGAAGGCTGGCAAACCGCAATACGCTTTCTGTGTCGATGCGGATGTTGCCTTCGACAGTGATTGCGTCATATCGGTTGGTTTGTGCGTGTGCGGTCTGCGGCGATGCCAAAACACCGATCAGACCGAACAACAGGGCTGCGCCAACACACCCGCAAACGACTCTCGCCGGGCGCAGAATAAGATCAAAAAACATGACTCCACCAAAATCCCCTTGGTAACTGCGGGAAATTAAAGATGGTGTTCATAATTGTCAAAGCCTTGTGCTCCATTGTTGCATAAAGGTCGGATGCCAACTCAAAACAACCGTTTCACGGCGCCCGCCATGGAATCGGGCCACCTGGCTCTCCGATCTGCCGCCAGCCGCCGCCGCCGCCCTGCGGTCATTTCCTGAAGGAGATTCGAGACAGGATTGCGGAGGCGGCAACCGAGGATGGGCGCGCCGACACCGTCGATAACGTGACCTGCCGGCAAAATCGGATCCGCCGGCAGATGCGGCTCTCAACTTGCCGACGGGAACGCTTTTCGCCTCGCGCGGGCGCAAGGTGCGCGTTTTTTGCACCGCCCTTCGCGCAAATGAATCCACAGGCAAGGGCCGCACCTGCGCAATGCGGCCAGATGCCAACCGGATTTGACGAAGGCGAAATCGTGCGCGCAGCAGCTGCGTCATGCGGCCCGATGACAGCGGCCCAACCGGTCCAAACCATTCAGAATCTGTGCATCCGCGCGCATCCGAAAGACACCCGGTTGCTCCGTTGTCAGTTTCCAGAGCAGACTTCGCCGGTCAGCCCAGGCTCCCGATCAGGTTGCCGATGTCGTTGAACACCACAAACACCATGAGCGCCGCAAGCAGCGCCAATCCAGTCCGCATTGCGTATCTGAGAAACGCTCCCGATGGAGGCCGTCCGGCAACCGCTTCGTAAAGGTAGAATGCGAGATGGCCGCCGTCGAGCACGGGCACAGGAAGCAGGTTCACAAATCCGATTGCGACGGAGAGGAACGCGATCAGCCGAATAAACGTCTCCGGCCCCTGTGCCGCGGCGCCCGCTGAAAGGCGCGCAATACCGATCGGGCCTTGAAGATTGGATGCGCTGATGTCGCGGCTGACGATCCGGGCCAGTCCATTGACCGTGCCGTAAACGATCGCAGCTGTTTGATTGACGCCAATCCGGACGGCTTCGAACAGACTCGGCGTGTCGGTGGCCGGCACAAAAAAAGTGCCGCCGGCAATTCCGATCATAACCCGCCTGGTGAAGCTGCCGTCAGCATTCGGCGCGTCCTCTTCACGACCGCTGAGACCAATGTCCAGCGATCTGCCGTTCCGCCAGACCGTCAGCAAAAGCTCCTTTTCTCCAGAGTCTTGAACAATCCGGGCCACTTCACCGAACGAGTGAACCCGCTCGCCTGCAACGGCAAGAATCAAGTCTCCGCGGCGAAGACCCGCATCTGCGGCGGGTGAAGCCGCAACGATTCGTTCGATGAGCGGCGGAAACGGATGCGGGCCATGCACAATCTGTTCGTTTCCCTGCCGCTCAACCGTGTAATTGCCCCCCGATTCGATTTGTGCCGCCGCAGCGTAAAGGTCTGTGTAATCGCTGACCGGCATGCCATCGAGGGCCACAATCCTGTCCCCGGGATCAAACCCGAATGGCGCGCCCGGAATTGGCTTCACCGAACGAATGACGACTTCGTCGCGGATGATTCCAGTTGCAGTTGCCAGCCCGCCGAACACCACGGCGGCGAACAGGAAATTCGCCAGCGGTCCGGCCGCGACTGTCGCCGCCCGCTGCGCCAGACCCGCGTCTTCAAGCGCCACCGCCCGCCGTCTGCCGCTGCTTTCGCGCCTGCCACCGACCCTCCCGCGTTGACCGGGTTCGGCAAACCGCACATAACCTCCGATGGGAATCAGCCCGATCTGCCAGACGGTGCCGAATCTGTCTGTGCGCTTGATGAGCGGCCGCCCAAATCCGACTGAAAAAACAAGCACTTCAATGCCGCAGGCACGGGCTGCCAGGTAATGCCCGGCTTCATGCACAAAAACGACAATGCCGACAGCGACAAAAAACCCCGCTGCGGCCAGCGGAACGCTTCCCACTGAAGCGGCAATCTCGGCGATGTTCAAATCTTATCCATCAGGCTGGTTTGCTAATCCGCGCAATATAACCGGTCCAGAACTCCGCACGGGGAAAACTGTTGCGCCAGTGTGGAGACATTGTCACCCGGACGACTCACGGCAGCTGATACAGCATGTCATTTCGCAACAGCTCCGTCTCGTGTAAAATCCAATACGCGCAGCAACCGCCGACCATGCCGTCAAAGCGATCGCAGAAACCGCCGTGACCGGGGATCAATCCGGAACTGTCTTTTGCGCCCGCCCGCCGTTTCAGCCAGCTTTCGGCCAGGTCGCCGGCCTGAGCGGCAACGGCAATGGCAACACCCGCCCACAGGGCTGCGGCGCCGAGCAAATCCATATACAAAAACCCGACCGCGCCTGCTGCGAGCCAGCCAGCGACAGCGCCCGACCAAGTTTTGTTTGGACTGATTTTGGGAGAAAGCTTGGGGCCGCCGATAGCCCGGCCAGCGACAAAGCCGGCAACATCGGTGACGACGACCGTCAATACCAGCCAGACAACCACGGCTATCCCGATATTCTGGCGGGCATCCGCCAGCGCCGAAGCCGCCAGCATGATGGCGGACCCGGCAACGAAAAAACCGATCCTTCCCGCGGGCAGAAACACCGCCAGGACGGCCGGCGCCGCCAAAACATGCAGACCGGCATAGGGAATGTCCCAGCCAGGATATGAAGCGGCCATTGACGCCGCCGCCGCCGCGGCTGCGCCCACAGCGAGGCGGTTTGAGATTTCAGGAGCCGAAAGCTTTGCGATCTCCCAGATCATCACCCCCGCCGCCGCCGCGCACAGCGCCGAAAACAACAGGTTTCCAATTACCAAAGCGGCGGCGGCGGCCAGCGCCAAAACTGTTCCGGAAATCAATCGGACCAGCAGCTCTCGGCCCAGCGAAGACACCTAGTTCAATGCGCGGCGGCGCCGAATCGCCGCTGCCGGCCCGAATATCTCGACAGGATCGCTGCCAGATGTTCGGGTGTGAAATCCGGCCACAGCGTGTCCACGAATTCCAGCTCGGAATAGGCGGACTGCCACAGCAGGAAATTTGACAGCCGAATTTCGCCGGAAGTGCGGATGATCAAATCCGGATCGGGCAAATCAGGCGTCAGCGTTTCGGCGCCCAGCACATCTTCGGTGATCTGTTCCGGGATCAGGTCGCCGGCTGCGACCGATTCCGCGATGCGCCGCGCCGCGGCTGTCAGTTCTGCCCTGCCGCCGTAGTTGACCGCCACGGTGAGCCTGAGGCGCTTTCCGTTGCGGGTTAACCGGGTCAGTTCGCTGAGCTGGCGGGTGACAGGCTCCCCCAAACGGTCGAGGTGGCCGATGAACTGGACGCAGACCCCGTTTTTGGCCAGCTCTTCAGCTTCGATGCGCGAATGCAGCCGCAGGAGCGACATGAGCCCGTTCACCTCCTGGGGGCAGCGTTGCCAGTTTTCTGTCGAAAACGCAAACACCGTCAGATAGCGAACACCGTGCTCAGGGCAGGCGCGGACAATAGCGCGAAGCCGTTCGGCTCCTGCGCGATGGCCTTCTATTCGCGGCAGGTTCCGTTTTGCCGCCCATCGACCGTTGCCGTCCATGATGATGGCGACATGTTTCGGAATGTCGTTTGCGGCGGCTTCCTCTCGGACGGGCATTCTCCGGTCTGGGCTGTCAAAAAGACATGATTTCGTTGCGCTTGACTTCAAGCGCGCGATCGACCCCGGCCACTGCCCGGTCGGTCAATTCCTGCAGATCGTCTGACCAGAGCTTCACCTCGTCTTCACTCACCCCGTCTGTTTTGGCCCGTCGCAGCGTTTCCATACCGTCCCGGCGGACATTTCGGATCGCCACTCTTACATTTTCCGCCAGTTTCGCGGCCGTTTTTGACAACTCCCGCCGCCGTTCTTCATTCAGCTCGGGAATCGGCAGCCTGATGACAGTGCCTTCGCTGATCGGCTGAATTCCAAGACCCGATTCCTGAATTGCCTTGACAACCGCCTGGGTCAGATCTTTGTCCCAAACGCTGATGGAGATCATGCGCGGTTCAGGCACGTTGATGGTCGCGCACTGGTTGAGCGGCAGCGTGGAACCGTAGGCGGGCACGGAAATCGATTCAACCATCACAGAAGACGCTCTTCCCGTCCTCAGCGAAGCGAATTCCTGGCGGAGCGTGTTCAAAGCGCCGTTCATTCGCCGCTGCAGATCGTCCGTATCCAGTTCAAAATCTTCGTCGGCCATTGGTTCTCACTCGGTTGCCGCCTGTCAATCCGCTTATAAGCCATTCAACGGATGATTGTATATCTCCCGCCGCCCTCCAGTATTCCCTGGAGACCGCCTTCCTGAAGCACGGAAAACACGATGATCGGCAAATCGTTATCCCGGGCGACCGCGATCGCGGACGCGTCCATCACTTCCAGATTCCTTTGCAGCGCGTCGTCATAAGAGAGTGACGAGTAGCGCTCGGCATCGGGGTTCTTGTCCGGATCGGCCTCATAGACGCCGTCTACCTTTGTCGCCTTGAGTATCGCCTCGCACTTCATTTCCGAAGCCCTGAGGGTGGCTGCGGTGTCCGTTGTGAAATACGGGCTGCCGGTCCCGGCGGCAAAAATGCAGATCCGCTTTTTTTGAAGGTGGCGCAGCGCGCGGCGCTGAATATACGGCTCGCAAATCTGATTCATCGGGATGGCGGACAAGACCCGGGTTTCAATGCCGAGCGACTCCAGCGACGACTGCATCGCCAAGGCGTTAATGACGGTTGCCAGCATTCCCATATAGTCAGCGGTCGTCCGCTCCATTCCGTAGGCGACGCCCTGCAGGCCACGAAACAGATTCCCGCCGCCGATGACAAGGCAGATTTCCGTCCCAAGTTCGTGAATCCGGAAAAGCTCCTTGGCGATACGCTCGGTGGTCGGCGGGTTCAGGCCGAAAGCCTGATCTCCCATCAGCGCCTCGCCCGACAGTTTCACCATCACCCGTGTGTAGGAAAGTTCGCAGCCCGGGTTTAAACTCGCCATCATCTTCCGCCTGTCTGCCGGGAACCCGCCGACCAAGTTACATGGTGGAGACTGTGACAAAACACAACTGCAAATGAGTTTCGGCAGCAATCGAATGACAATCGAACGATCCCGCAAAGTGTTGGCGCAGACTGACATTTCGAATTGCCGAGCGGTTTTGATTGCCGGTGCGACCGCCGCTGGAAAGTCGACTCTCGCGCTCCGCATTGCCGCCGCGCACAACGGCATTGTCGTCAACGCCGATTCGATGCAGGTGTATTCCTGCTGGCGGGTTTTGACAGCGCGGCCGAGCTCCGCCGATGAACAGCGTGTCCCGCATGCGCTCTATGGCCATGTCGGCGGCCACGAGCATTACTCTGTCGGCTCCTGGCTTGCGGATTTCCAACGGGTTCTTGACAGTTGCGGACAGATGCTGCCGGTGGTCGTAGGCGGCACGGGGTTATATTTCTCAGCGCTGACGAAGGGTCTGAGCCCGGTCCCGGCGATCGATCCCGCGGTGAGGGCAGCGGGACAGCGTTTGCTTGCCTGCGGCGGGAAAGGGGCATTGCTGGATTATCTGCAGTGCCATGATCCCGAGACGCTTGCGACAATTGACACCAGGAACAAGGCCCGGCTTCTGCGCGCATGGGAGGTTCATGTGGGCACGCAAACCGGTCTGCGCGCGTGGCAGATGAAAAGCGCGCCCCCCCTGCTGCCCGTCGCCGAGACATATCCGCTTCTGGTCTGGCCCGGCGGCGACGCGGTTGAAACGAAAATTGAGATTCGGTTGCGGGAAATGGTCAAAGCGGGCGCATTGGACGAGTGTTCGGCCGCAATGGCTGACTGGTCGCCGGACCGCCCGTCCTCCAAGGCCATCGGAGCCGCGGAATTCATCGCCTACCTGCAGGGTCGGACGACGCTGTCTGAGGCCGTCAAGCGCGCGTCGATCGCCACACGGCAATACGCGAAACGGCAGCGCACCTGGTTCCGGTCTCGCATGACCGGCTGGCACAGGCTCGCGGATCACAAAGATTTCGGGCCCAATTCGGCGGCCAAAAGGACGGCGTGATCTGTTCGGCGGATGTGCGGGCATATCCCTGCGCGAGAATGTTGCGGCATTCTTGTGGCATCCGTTTCGATTCAGCCGCCACGCTGCGCCGCAAGATCACTCCCCTTTCCGCAAATGGCCCCGGCGGCATCGTGCAGTTGTTGTTCGGCGCGGAAGACATCCACAATTTGGATGGCGCCCGGCACTTGCCCGTCCGCGAAATTCCATTTCCACTCTGCCCCGTCACCAAGCTCATGCGCCATCGGCGACCATCGCTTCGACATAGGGCTGCATGACCGACCAGACGCGTGCTGTGCGCGCAAATTCCCAGAGCTGGTCGGGTGTGATGCGCCCACTCTGGAGTCCCTCGCAGAGCCCTTCCAGTGCGATGTCGAGTCCGATCTTGTTGCGATAGCGGAAACAGTCGACGATCGACTTGGCGGGCTGAAAAACCGGAACCTCAATACCCTCGATGAGATGCCGCTTCACCCCGCCCGTGAGTGCCTGGCCGCTGAACCGCACGATTCGGATCGGGGGTAATCGACTTTGGGCTTCCATCCGGTGCGGTTGATTGCCATCCATACAGACGAGGGCATTTGCAGTGTCAGGTCGTGAAACTGCAGCGCGGATGTCGGGCAGATCACGCCCTTTGGCACGAGAGCCGCGGCTTCAGCGAGGCTGCGCCGGGTATCGGGAATAGCGTCGGCACGGTCGTAGAGACCTCGGGCCACACGTGCGACAGTCCCCTCCCGAACCAGGCGGGAAACGGTCTCGGGACCGACGCCGGCGTCGCGCAGATTGGGCATGCGCACCAGCCCCCCCCTGACCGAAAAGGCGCAGGGCCGTGTCGTGCTGCTTGGTTGGCGGAGGTGACATTTGCTCTGCTTCTATGTGTAAGAGCAGAGATTATGTCACACGGTGCAGAAAATTTCATTGCATTTTGTACAAGTGGTGGACGACGAATTTGTGCCGCGCCGTCTGAATCGGGACGGATGCCACAAGAATGCCGCAGAATTGCCGCGCACCCTCGGCAAGTCGGCTGGTTTGAACCCGATGTGCCGTTTTGTTATACGATGGATTCGTTTACAGAAAGCATGTCCGTTGGGGATTGAGAAAGGGCAACGGGCGCAACTGCTGCGGTAACGCCGAATTTCTGGCGACAGAATTCGATTAACGATTTCATACGAAGGAGACAGTATGCGCTATGAGACGATAAACAGTAAGCCTGCCCATAAGGCGGCATTGATGTACGCTGAAGAATTCAGGCAGGGCAAATTGAGCCGCCGTGAATTCCTTGGACGCGCGAGCGCGCTCGGCCTGACTTCCGCAGGCGCTTATGCGCTGGCCGGTCTGACACCGACGCCTGCTGCGGCCATGACCCCTCAGATGGGCGGAACATTGCGCATTCAGACGGAAGTGCGCGGGCTCAAGGATCCAAGGACATACGACTGGTCACAGATTGCCAACTTCGCCAGGGGATGGCTTGAGTATCTCGTTGAATACACACGGGACTTTACGTTTGAGCCGATTCTGCTCGAATCCTGGGAGGTTAACGAAGACGCCACCGAATACATCCTGCACGTGCGCAAGGGAGTGAAGTGGAACAACGGCGATGACTTTAACGCTGTCGACGTCGCTTTCAACATTGAGCGGTGGTGTGACAAGACTGCAGACGGCAACTCCATGGCCGGCCGGATGAACACGCTGATCGATCAAGACACAGGAAAGGTGCTTGAAGGCGCTATTGAGATTGTCGACGATCATACTGTGAAACTCAATCTTCCGGCAGCCGATATCTCGATCATCCCCGGTATGGCCGACTACCCCGCGGCGATCGTCCACCGCAGTTTCAACCCTGATGAGGACATGCTCGCCAACCCGCTGGGAACCGGGCCGTACCTTCCTGAGTCTCTCGAGGTCGGAATTCGCGGGGCTGTCGTTAGGAACGAAAACCATGAATGGTGGGGAGAAGGCGCATATCTTGACCGGATTGAGTTCATTGATTATGGCACCGATCCCGCTTCCTGGCTCGCCGGAGCTGAAGCGGATGAATTCGAAATGACATATGAGACAGTCGGCGAGTTCATCGACATCTTTGCCGGAATTGGCTGGGCCCAATCCGAGATCGTAACCGCTGCCACCATCGTGATGCGCACAAACAGCGAGGCGGAAATTGACGGTGAAAAACCGTATGCCGATGTCAGGGTCCGCAAGGCGCTTGTCATGGCGGTCGACAATCCAACGTGCCTGCAGCTTGGTTACAACAACCGGGGTGTGCCGGCGGAAAACCATCACGTCGCTCCGATTCATCCGGAATATGCGGAGCTTCCTCCCATCATGCGCGATCCTGAAGGCGCGATGGCCTTGCTTGAGGAAGCTGGGATGGCGGACTACCAGCACGAGCTGATTTCGATTGACGATGACTGGCGGCGGAACACCACCGACTCGGTTGCGGCGCAGCTGCGGGATGCCGGTGTCAATGTGAAACGGACGATCCTTCCCGGTTCGACGTTCTGGAATGACTGGGCCAAGTATCCGTACTCGTCAACCAACTGGAACCAGCGTCCGCTGGGTGTTCAGGTGCTTGCGCTTGCATACCGGTCAGGCGAAGCCTGGAACGAAACCGGCATGGCCAACGAGGAGTTCGATTCCGAACTCAACAGGGCTCTGGCGATCGCCGACGCTGACCAGCGCCGTGTTGTGATGAAGCGGCTGCAGGAAATCATGCAGGAAGAAGGCTATATTGTGCAGCCTTACTGGCGGTCGCTTTACCGTCATTACAAGGATGGCCTGCTCAACGGCGAAATGCATCCGACATTTGAAATCCACCTCTACAAGCTCGGGTGGGCCTGATCACAGGCTGAGATTAGAAACCGCCGGCGGGATGCTCCCGCCGGCGGTTCCGCATTGCAAAGCATGACCGTCATTTCGCCGACAATTCGCTGTGGCGTGAATTGATAGGGAAGCTGATGATTGTTTTCTTTCTCAAACGGTTCGGGCTGATGGCATTGACGACGCTCGTCCTTACGTTTGCGGTCTTTTTCCTCACCAATCTTTACCCAAATCTCGAAAAGGTTGCCAAATACGAAGGCAGCCAGCGCATGACAGACGCCGAAGTTGCGTCGTGGCTCGAAAACAACGGCTATGGCGGACCCGTTGTGCTGCGTTATGCCGAATGGCTTGGGGTTTGGCCCGGCTGGACTGCGACCGCCGATGACGGCCGACTCCGCGGCCGCTGCGTCGAAGTCGGTGTGGACCCTGAAGAGATTCCCCGTTTTTGTGGCCTGCTGCAGGGAGATCTTGGTTATTCGACAGTCGCCAAGGACGAAGTGGCAAATGTCATTGGCAAACGGCTTGCATCAAGCGGCGTCCTCATGTTCTGGGTCATGATTGTCATGGTTCCGGCGGCTCTGCTGGTGGGCATACTTGCGGGCATGCGCGAAGGCTCGCGCACTGACCGGTCGCTGTCGACATTCGCAATCATCACAACAGCCACACCGGAATACATTTCCGGTGTTGTGTTGGTGGTCGTGTTCGCCTCGTCAGCCGTTGGATTGAAATGGTTCAAGGGTTCCGCCGCCAGCGCCATGAGCGATGGGGTCTCGTTTTCAAACTTCACCTTGCCGGTGTTGACAATGGCCCTCTACGGGATGGGCTACATTGCCCGCATGACCCGCGCGTCGATGGCAGAGGTGATGACCGCGCAGTATATTCGCACAGCACGGCTGAAGGGTGTGGTGTTTCGCCAGATCGTGATCAGACATGCGCTGCGGAATGCGCTGATCGCGCCGTTCACAGTCATTATGCTGCAGTTTCCCTGGCTTCTCACGGGTGTCGTGATTGTTGAGACGTTGTTTAATTACAAAGGCTTTGGATGGACGCTTGTGCAGGCTGCCGGCAACAACGACATTGAAATGCTCATCAGCTGTTCAATGGCGGCGGTGGCTGTGGTCCTCGTGACGCAACTGATTTCAGATATCGGTTATGTGTATCTGAACCCTCGCATCCGGATTTCCTGAGGGCGGCTGATCGTGACTCCGCTGTCTTTTGGCCAGATTGCCGGCCAGGCCTTTTATCAGTTCCTGCCGGTCTGGATCGCGCTGTTCGTCGTTTTCGCTTTGTCAATTCGGTTTAAGCGCCGGCTCACTCTCTATGGCAAGCTGTTTGACAGCGTGATCGGCATGTGCGGCTTTTTTCTCGTCATGTTCTGGCTGTTCACAGCCTTGTTCGCGTCCGGTGTTTCGATCGGCGTCGCGACAATCATTCCCGCCATCGCAACATTTGATCCGCTGGCGCAAATCGCCCAGATGAAAAACAAGGTGCCAGGCACGATTGTGCCTGATTCCGAAACAGTGGCTTATCTGTTCGGCGGCGACAATCTGGGCCGGGATGTGTTTTCCCGGATGGTTGTCGGCGCTCAGCAGGTGATGACAATCGCACCGGCAGCGACGGCATTCGCCTTTATGGTCGGGATCACCCTCGGTCTGCCGGCAGGCTATTTTGGCGGCCGTTTCGATACGTTGCTGTCGTTTGTGGCAAATCTTGTGCTCGCGTTCCCGGTTATTCTTTTGTTTTATCTGCTGGTTACACCGGAAATCCGCAAGGCGGGCACAGAAATCCCGCTGTGGCTTGATTTCACTTGGACGACATCCATTCCGAACATCCTCGCGGCTGTGCTGTTCCTGTTTCCGATACTGTTCCTCATTATCCTGTGGAATTCGCGGTATTTCATGCAGCCGGCCCGCCGCGCCCTTTTGATCGGCATCACGCTTATCATCGGGCTGTGGGCCTATTCCGGTCTTGCCTTCAACGCCGACCCGGCTGGCGTCTTCGGGATGAGCCCGAACCTGTTGAATGTTTTTGTTTCTGTGGTCTTTGTCAACTCGCCGACGGTGTTCAGGATTGTGCGCGGCATCACCTTGGACATTCAGACCCGCGACTATGTCGCGGCGGCGCAGACCCGCGGTGAGGGGCCATGGTATATCATGCTCTGGGAAATCCTTCCCAATGCCAGGGGGCCGCTGATCGTCGATTTCTGCCTCAGGATTGGCTACACGACAATTCTCCTCGGGACACTCGGATTCTTCGGCCTAGGCGTCAGCCCGGAAAGTCCTGACTGGGGATCGACAATCAACGACGGCCGCAAGCTGCTGTCAATCTATCCGCACCCTGCCCTGCCGCCGGCGCTGGCGCTCATGAGCCTGGTTCTTGGATTGAATTTGTTGGCCGACGGTCTGCGTGAAGAGTCGCTGAAGGATTGACGGCAATGGCAGGCCGCAACCAAGTGAGAGCAAGCAAATGAGCAAATGGGAATCTGACGGTCCGATCCTGGAAATCGACCGTCTTTCAATCTCGTTCTTCACGCGTCTCTACGAGATCCCCGCGGTCATGGATTTTTCATGCGTTGTCCAGCCGGGCGAAGCGATGGGGCTGGTCGGCGAGTCTGGCTGCGGCAAGTCCACCGTTGCCCTCGGTGTCATGCAGGATCTCGGCGTCAATGGCAGGATTGTCGGCGGATCGATCAAGTTCAAGGGACGCGATCTCAGCGAATTGTCGGCAGAGGAGCTGCGTAATGTTCGGGGCAACGAGATCGCGATGATCTATCAGGAGCCGATGGCATCGCTTAATCCGGCGATGAAAATCGGCAAACAGCTGATGGAAGTGCCGATGCTGCACGAGGATGCGTCGGCGGCTAAGGCGCGTGAACTCGCGCTTCAGGTTGTGACAGATGTCCGGCTGCCCGATCCCGAACGGATGCTGAACAGTTATCCGCACCAGCTGTCGGGCGGCCAACAGCAGCGCATAGTGATCGCCATGGCGCTGATGTCCAAACCTTCGCTGCTTATCCTTGACGAACCGACAACCGCCCTCGATGTCACCGTGGAGGCGGGCATCGTCGAGCTGGTGAAAGATCTTGGCAAAAAATACGGCACCTCGATGCTGTTTATTTCGCACAATCTTGGGCTGGTTTTGGAGGTCTGCGACCGGCTGTGCGTGATGTATTCCGGCGAAGCCGTTGAAACGGGATCGATTGTCGATGTTTTCGACAAGATGCGGCACCCCTACACACAGGCGCTGTTCCGCTCGATTCCATTGCCGGGGGCCGACAAGAATGCCCGGCCGCTGGTCGCCATTCCGGGAAATTTTCCATTGCCGCACGAACGCCCGCCCGGCTGCAATTTCGGACCGCGCTGCGAGTATTTTGAAGCCGGCCGCTGCGACTCCGCTGACATCGCCATGCAGAATGTGCCCGGGCTGGAGCGCCACGAGTCGCGGTGCCTGAAATTCGGCGAGATCGACTGGGATCAGGCGCCGGAGGCAGCCGAAGGCTCCGGTTCCAGGGACGTCGGCGACGTCGTTCTCAAAATCGACGATCTCAAGAAATATTACAGGGTCTCCGCAAGCGCGTTGTTCGGCGGTGGCGAAGGGCGCGTTGTCAAGGCCAATGAAACTCTCAGTTTCGAGGCGCGCGAGTCGGAAACGCTGGCAATTGTCGGTGAGTCGGGGTGCGGAAAATCGACTTTTGCAAAGGTTTTGATGGGGCTGGAAACCGCGACTGACGGAAAAATCACGCTGAACGGCCGCGATGTTCAGCATATCCCCATTGAGCAGAGGGGAACGGGCACAGTCGCATCTGTCCAGATGGTATTCCAGAATCCGTTTGACACCTTGAATCCCAGCATGACTGTCGGCCGGCAGATCACGCGCGCGCTCGAAGTCTTCGGTGTCGGCGAGACCGAGTCCGAACAGAACCAGCGCATGCTTGAACTGCTCGATCTGGTGAAACTGCCGCGCCAGTTCGCCGAACGGATGCCAAGACAGCTGTCGGGCGGGCAAAAGCAGCGTGTGGGAATTGCGAGGGCGTTCGCGGGCAATGCGCAGCTCGTTGTGGCGGATGAACCGGTGTCGGCGCTCGATGTCTCGGTCCAGGCGGCGGTGACTGACCTGTTGATGGAGATTCAAAACAAGGAAAAAACCACTCTGCTGTTTATTTCCCACGATCTGTCCATTGTCAGATATCTGTCTGACCGGGTGATCGTGATGTATCTCGGACATGTCGTGGAACTCGGCTCGACGGACCAGGTGTTCGCTCCGCCGTACCATCCATACACCGAAGCCTTGCTGTCCGCGGTTCCTATCGCTGACACACATGTCGAGAAAAAACACATAGTTTTGGAGGGCGACATTCCTTCGGCCATGGATCCGCCGCCTGGCTGCCCGTTCCAGACGCGGTGCCGTTGGAAATCTGAAGTGCCGGACAATCTGTGCGAGACTGTTGTGCCGGAACAGAACCAGCTGGATGACGGCCATTTCATCAAATGCCATTTGGCGGATGCCCAGCTTTCCAGGATGGAGCCTGTCATAAAGGTCACCGCCTGACGGCGGTCAGTTGCCAGCCGCAAGGCCGGCTGAGCCGCCTGTGCCAGGCGAAGGCGCGCCGGTTTCGGTGTGTCTGTTGAATCCCGGCTGAAGTTTTCGCAATGCGTGATTTCGGCGCCGCGTGAATGCGGCGTTTCCGCGGCAGACGCCAATGCCGCGCAAACCGGACTCAGGAAGGAAACCTCGATGCCTGCGCGCAAACATGAAGACAGCCAGTCGCTGTGCCTCGACCCCGAGGGCGGCATTCCCCGCCTGCTCGAAATCATGCGGCGGCTGCGTGACCGGAATGGCGGCTGTCCGTGGGACATCGAACAGGATTTCGACACAATTGCGCCTTACACGCTCGAAGAGGCCTACGAAGTGGCCGACGCGATCGCCCGGGAAGACTGGTGTGAGCTGAAAGCGGAACTGGGCGATCTTTTGCTGCAGACTGTCTATCACAGCCAGATCGCAGCCGAACGCGGTTTGTTTGATTTTGACGGCGCCGTGAGAGCGGTCTGCGACAAAATGATCAGCCGCCATCCGCACGTCTTTGGTCACGGCGCCAAAGTCAGTGCCAGCGAACAGACCGAACGCTGGGAACAGGCAAAGGCCAGCGAACGCGGCGCTGCTGACGGCCGCAGCGGCGCCCTTGACGGAGTTGCCAAAGCCCTTCCCGCACTGACGAGGGCGGTCAAACTGCAGAAACGGGCAGCCCGGGTCGGCTTCGACTGGCAGTCAGCGGATGCCGTGATTCCCAAAATCGCCGAAGAAGCGCGCGAGCTCGAGGACGCTTGTGAGGGCGGCGACAGCGCGAAAACCCGTGAGGAGTTTGGCGACCTCTTGTTCACGCTGGTGAATTATGCCCGGCATCTCGGCATCGATCCGGAATCTGCGCTGCGGTCGGCGAACCAAAAATTTGAAAACAGATTTGGCAGGATGGAACGGTCGCTGGCGGCCGATGGAATATCTGTTCACGGCGCCGAAACAGAGAAAATGGAACTGCATTGGAATGCCGCCAAAAAAATTGCGGTGACGGCTCGCGGCCTCATTGACAGGAAGGTCAGACACTTATAGTTGACTAAATTAGTCTGAAATAATCTGGAGTTGACCCATGAAGTTCATTGTTTCCTCCACCGTGGCGGCGGCTCTTTCGGTCACCGCGTTTTCGCTACCGGCGATCGGATCGGAAGTGAACGTTTATTCTTACCGGCAGCCTGAACTTGTCGAACCGCTCTTTGACGCCTTCACTGAAAAGACCGGCATCGCAGTCAATGTCTCGTTTCTCAACAAGGGAATGGTGGAGCGGCTGCAGGCCGAAGGCAGCCGTTCCCCGGCCGACCTCGTCATGACGGTCGATATTTCGAGGCTGCAGGCATTGGTGGAGGCGGGAGTCACACAGCCCGTGGATTCCCAGCCGCTCAACGATGCCATTCCCGCGGAATTCAGGGGAGATGACGGCAGCTGGTTTGCGCTCACCTTGCGTGCCCGGATCGCCTATGCCTCGAGAGAACGGGTCGGCGAAGGCGAGATCACGACATACGAAGATCTGGCGAGCGACAAATGGAAGGGCCGGATCTGCATACGCTCAGGCACACACTCGTACAATCTGGCGCTGTTTTCCGCTGTGATCGCCCACCACGGTGAAGCGGCGGCCAAGGACTGGCTCGCCGGTCTTAGAGACAATCTTGCCCGCAAGCCGCAGGGCAATGATCGCGCACAGGTCAAGGCGGTGTGGGCTGGTGAGTGCGATATCGGCCTCGGCAATACCTACTATATGGGCAAAATGCTCACGAACGAAGAACAGCAAGAATGGGCCAACGCGGTCCGCATCGTGTTTCCGGTCTTCGAAGGCGGCGGGACCCATGTGAATGTATCCGGCATGGCGATGACGGCAGCGGCTCCAAACCGCGAAAACGCGCTGAAGCTGATGGAATTCCTGGCATCGCCCGAAGCGCAGGAGATTTATGCCGAGACCAATTTCGAATATCCGGTCGATCCGAATGTTCCTTCCTCAGAACTGGTTTCTTCTTGGGGCATGCCTGTCACGGACAGTCTCGGCCTTTCTGAGATCGCCGTCCTTCGCCCCGCCGCGCTCAAGCTGGTGGAAGAAGTGGATTTCGACCGTTGATCCAGTCAGCGCCCCGACCGGCAAACCTGTGACATAGAGGCTGCATCCTCTATAGTGAATGGCGCGGATATTGCGCGCCATTCATCGTTTCGGTCCAATCTTGTCGTTTGGGGGCACAAGGATGCCAGAGAAGCAGAAGATCATCATCGACACCGATCCGGGCCAAGACGACGCTGTCGCCATCCTGGCGGCGCTCGGCAGTCCCGAACTGGAGGTGCTCGGCATCACAGCCGTCGCCGGCAATGTGCCCTTGCCGCTTACCGAGCGAAACGCCCGCATGGTGTGCGAATTGGCAAATCGCCAGGATATAAGAGTATTTGCGGGCTGCCGCCGGCCGCTGGTTCGTGAACTGGTCACCGCTGAGGAGGTCCACGGCCGGACCGGTCTTGACGGACCTGACTTGCCCGAACCGGAAATGCCGCTGCAAAAAACCCATGCGGTTGATTTCATAGTTGACACTCTGCTGGGCGAGCCTGCCGGGACAGTGACCTTGTGCCCGCTGGGTCCGCTGACGAACATTGCGGCGGCTTTCGGGCGCGCGCCGGAAATCGTTCCCAGGATCAAAGAGATTGTGCTGATGGGCGGCGCCTATTTTGAATCCGGCAATGTCACGCCGGCGGCGGAATTCAACATCTATGTCGATCCGCACGCCGCCGAAACGGTCTTCAGCGCTGGTGTTCCGATCACGGTTCTTCCTCTGGATGTGACCCATCAGGCGCTGACAACTCCCAAACGCATTCGGGCATTCCACGAACTTGGCAACCCGGCAGGCATTGCCGTGGCCCAGCTCACCGCATATTTCGAACGGTTCGACATCGAGAAATACGGATCTGACGGCGCGCCGCTGCACGACCCGTGTGTGATCGCCTTTCTGCTGCGGCCGGGTCTGTTTTCAGGAAGGCTGGTCAATGTGGAAATTGAGACCCAGTCCGAACTCACCATGGGAATGACCGTTGCAGATTGGTGGAAAGTTACTGAGCGGCCGCCCAATGCGCTGTTCATAAACAAAATCGATGCCGACGGGTATTTTGAACTGTTGACGCAGCGGATCGCCGCGCTGTGACCCGGGCCGTTGCCGACAGACCGGCGGCGGAGCTGTTTGAGTTCGACAACAGCTACGCTGCCCTGCCGGCGCGCTTATTCGTGAAACAATCGCCAATTCCGGTCCGCGAACCCCGATTGATCGCATTGAACCGCGATCTGGCGGAGGAGCTGCGTCTGGACCCGGAAAGGCTGGCCCAGCCTGAAGGCGTTGAGACGTTTGCCGGCAACCGCATACCGGCGGGCGCCGAGCCGTTGGCAATGGCTTATGCAGGACACCAGTTCGGCAGCTGGGTTCCGCAGCTTGGCGACGGCCGCGCCCTGTTGCTCGGAGAAGTCCAGGACGCATTCGGCGTTCGGCGCGACATTCAGCTTAAGGGGTCGGGCCCCACCCCATTTTCCCGCCGGGGAGATGGCCGGGCGTGGCTGGGGCCGGTGCTGCGCGAATACCTGGTCAGCGAAGCCATGCACGCGCTGGACGTTCCCACAACCCGGGCCCTGGCGGCGGTGACTACGGGTGAGCCGGTGTACCGCGAAACAGCGCTGCCCGGCGCGGTTCTGACCAGGGTGGCCAAAAGCCATGTGAGAGTTGGAACGTTTCAGTATTTCTATGCCCGGCGGGACGGCGAGGCCCTGAAGACTCTGCTGGAGCATGTGGTAGACCGGCTTTACCCGGAGGCGCGCGATTCACGGAATGCGGCTCTCACGGTTCTCAAGAATGTTGTGAGGGGCCAGGCGGCGCTGATCGCCAAGTGGATGGGCGCCGGGTTCATCCACGGTGTGATGAACACGGACAACATGTCCGTCGCCTGCGAGACGATTGATTTCGGTCCGTGCGCGTTTATGGACGAATTTGCGGCCTCAAAGGTCTTCAGTTCGATAGATATTGGCGGCCGTTACGCCTTCGCCCGCCAGCCGGACATCGCGATATGGAATCTGGCGCAATTTGCGACTGCCCTGCTCCCCTTGATCGACACCGATGCCGAGTCGGCGGTGAAACAGGCGACTGACACAATCAATCGGTTTGAAGAACACTTCCAATCCAACTGGAGCAGTGTCATGGGTCAAAAGCTGGGACTGCGCGCGCGCCGTGACAGCGATTCCGCGCTGATCGGCGATTTCCTCAGCCTCCTTGAGCGCCAACAGGTGGATTTCACGCACGCATTTCGCCGCCTCGCGGGATGTCTCGGCAAAAGAGTCGGCGAAAACAGGTTCTTGGAGCTGTTCACAGTTACGTCAGAGGCAGAAAGCTGGCTGCTCAAATGGCGTTTCCGACACGCAGATGAAGCCCACAGCGAAGCCAGCAGCGCCGCTTTTATGGACACGGTGAATCCCGCGGTGATTCCGCGCAACCATCAGATTGAAAAAGCCATATCGGATGCCGTCGACGGCGATTATTCGCCCTTTCACAGACTTTGCGCCGCGTTGGCGCAGCCATTTGCCGATCGCAAGGAATTCAAGGATCTGCAGGCTGCCCCCCGTCCCGAAGAGCGGGTGACGAAAACCTACTGCGGAACCTGAACCCACCTGAATTCGACACGGAACTCAGACAATGAGACGGCCGCTGAAGAGATCTCAAATGCACCTTCGCCACACTCCGTATTGGCGGCGCCCTGGCGCAGCGGGATGCGCAACCGGCGCGACTTTTGGATTGAATGGATTTGCCTTGCAGGCTCACGCTGCATACGCCATCCCGGACACGACCGATTTGCGCCCGCCGCCTCCCGATTTGCCCGGGCAGACTCAGAATCTGGTGTAGATTCCGGCGCTCCAGGGTGAAACTGCGGGAAACCTTGTTTTCGGGCAACTGCTCACCCGCTGATTCCGGCTTGCGTCTGAATGGAAGCTGATGGGTTGGCAGTGAGGCGGATGGCTGTCGGCTGCCTTTGCAAAGTCGGGGACCGGGCCGTGGTCGGCGCGCCCGGCTTTCGCGCAGGGTTTTTACACTCCTGCCCGACGCGATGCCGATCGCCCGAATACGCATGTCGCGGTGCGCACCGCGAATGCTACGGCCGCCGCCAGGAACGGAACGTCGCCAGCCGGATCCCGCACTTCCGCTTGTGGCATTGATGAAGACATTTGCTGCAGCTGCGGGTTGACACCGTAGACGGAACTGGCTGCCGGCGGTCAACGGGAGAGACGGGGACCGCCGATGGGACACTTCGGATCCAAGGCCGCGACCGGGCTGTGCCAGATACTTCTGGGACTCCGGCCCCCACCTGCACGGTCTGTATGTTGAAACGCACCTTGGGGGAGGTGCGCTGACGAAGCGCAAGGCTCCGTGTCAACCAGCTTCCGGTTCTCCACCAGGGTTGTGTTCCGCCTCAAGAGGCTGTGGCTGCGCATCCTTCGGCAACGCTCGCAGCAGGACCGTTTCAGTTGGAACACGGTCGGCATGCCGGCAGCTGCCTGCTGGCCGCCGCTGCGGATTCTGCGCCTATGGCCGAACACGGAATTTACCGACAGGACCCAAGGTGGGAGCCGGATGGTTCAGCGACCGCATTCGGATCTGTGCGGGGGCACCGGGTAGCCGACGTTGCTGCCGCGAAAGTCCCGGTTGACGGTCCCGTTCGCAGTTCTGGCTTCGGTTCACTGATTCAATTTGAACCCCAGCCAATGCACCGGCTTTCTGATTTGATGGTCACCTTTGCCTATGTCGGCAGTATCTCGACAGACTCCTGGCCCTGTGCAAAACGAATATCGCGAAAGAACACGCGATCCGGATGTCATCGCCGATGCCGCGATGTCGCGAGGACGAGAGCCATGGCCGCCCAACCGGGAACCGATTCGGCAATCCACCATGCCCCTCCCTGAAGATCGCAACCTCCCGGTGCGGGTGCGGCCGGTTGGGATCTGTCGTAGATCAGGACCTCGTCCGTGCGCGCAATCGCCGCCGCGCGTCCGCTTCCGGGATATCGTGGCCGCCGAGGGCGACCCGGTTGCGGATGCGGTCAAGCGCCTTGTCCGGCGAGGCGACCGACACATAGTGCAGGATGATGCGGTAGCCTTGCCGACGCGCAGCCGACATGTGACGAAGTACGCCGGAACCGGCAAGCGTGGTTTCCACCAGGTGCGTCCTTCCCTCGGCAAGCGCAGCCTGTCGTCGGCGCAGCGCCTCGCGCGCCGCCTGTCCGAAGTCGCCGGCGATCAAGTCGCGCGCGATCGCATCTGGGTCAATGATTTTGAGCCCTCTAAAACCGCTCATGCGAGTCAGGGTTGACTTGCCACACCCGTTCGGGCCGGCAACAACGCGGAGGGTCGGCATGGGCGCGGAGGCGGGCCGGGACAGGCCTACTGCCACTCGGGCGGGCGGAGCACCCGGTCCCCTTCTTTGGTCCGTGCGATATAGGCGCCGTCCGAACGAACGCGTAGAGCGTGCCGCCAGCCTCGACTTGGGCCGCCAAGTCCGCTTTGATCTCGTCACGCCAGCCCTTTGGAAACCCGGGTATTTCGGGCGGCGTCGCGGATGTATAAATGTGCTTGAATATGTTTTCGACCATACATCCAACAGCCGCGCCGTTCAATACAATTATAACGCCGCACGGACAGAGAAGCCGCTTAGCCGATGCCGGTCCTGCCCTGGACCAGTTTCCAGTGGATCACCACCGCCATCCGCTCCGCAGCTTGGCTCAGCGCCGCGTCATCGAGATGAACGCAGCGGTTCGTTGTGGACGCTGGGCGATGCCTTGTTGAATTGCCTGTTGTTTCGACGGGGAGCAGTGGATTTGTTTCGGATTGACTCGGCGTGTGACCGTCTGGAGACCTGAGCAATCCGCGACCACTGAATTCTTTCCCGGCTGTTTTTTTCTTGGCTGGTTGATGGGAGCCGTTTCTATTTTGTCGGGAGTGTTGATTTCCGGGCAAGCGAGGTGACGCCGGCGCCGGTTGCCGGGAGTTTGAGAAACGACTGCCGCTCCTCGACGGAGGGGGGCGGCACGGCCGGCCGGGATAGTTGCCCCGATCCTTGGTGCGCCGAAGGCCTGCCCGGGTTCGTTCGATGGGCGATCCAGCTCGAGCTCATCAACTGCATAAATCGCATGCATGGTGAGCTTGCCGGCCGCGCCGGTGAGATCGACAGCACCGAGAGCCGGGTAGTGGACCTTAATGCCGCCCGCATCGAGGTCTGCCACCGCGGCGGCGACATCCAAGGCGTTGCGCCCAAGCCGGTCGAGCTTGGTGATGGCAACACTTCCCGAGATGGTCTCGGTGACGGTGCGGCTCGACATTGAATCCCGATGCCGTGATCTCCCTGACCTGGCTGTCGGTGGTCTGATCTGCTGTCGGGACCCTGTGAAATGCGCGGGTTCTTGCCGCGTGTCCTGTCCCTGTCCGATTGGACTGTCCGCAATCTAACCCTTGACCCAATTGTGTTGACGCCTGTCCATGAACAGGTTTCTGGGCGGTTGTCCGCAACCGGTCGTTTATGGGCAGGAGGGCGAATCCTGCGTCAGTTGGACCGGACTCTGAAAGCTGGCGCGGATTCAATCGGTGATCGCTCAGCTGGTTTGGCGCCGCGCCGCGCTTGACGAAATTGAAGCCATTCGTCCGCCGACCGCTGAGCCGCACACGACAGAGGAGAGACGTTTCCGGTTTCTAAATGGTCGCCGGTGCAATAGGATTGCGTATGCCAAATGCCCTGTTCGATCGCTGCGAAACGCTTGGAATTCGTCTGACCGGCCAGCGGAAGGCCGTTGCCCAGGCGCTGGAGATGTCCTCTGACCATCCCAATGTCGCGGAGCTTCACCAGCGTGCGGCTGAACTTGATCCAAATCTTTCGATTGCCACGGTTTACAGAACAGTCAAGCTTCTGGAAGAAGTGGGATTGATCGAACGGTATGACTTTGGTGACGGTATTGCGCGTTACGAAGACGCGGAGCGGGAGCATCACGATCATCTGATCGATATCCGCAGCGGCCGGGTCATAGAATTTGTGGATGAGGAAATCGAAGAGCTGCAGCGGCGCATCGCGCAGCGGCTGGGCTATGAGCTGCGCGGCCATCGCATGGAACTCTACGGCGTGCCCAAAGAAGCAAAGCAAGGATAGACCGCGATGAGTTTGATCAAAGCCATAGCGGCGCGCGAAATACTCGACAGCCGCGGCAACCCGACAATTGAAGCCGAAGCGGTCCTGGAATGCGGCGCGACAGGGGTTGCCGCGGTTCCCTCGGGAGCATCGACCGGGGCTTACGAGGCGATTGAGCTGCGTGACGGCGATCCGGGCCGCTATGGCGGCAAGGGTGTACTCAAGGCCATTCAATCCATCACACAGACCATCGCACCGGCGTTGATCGGGCAGCCCGCCGCCGATCAGGAGGCGGTCGACAATCGCATGGCGGCGCTGGACGGAACGGCGAACAAATCCCGGCTCGGAGCCAATGCGATTCTCGGAGTGTCACTGGCAGTTGCGAAGGCCTCGGCGGTGGCGGCGCAGGATCATCTGTTTCAACATATCGGCGGCGGCGCGGATGTTCTTCCAGTGCCGTTGATGAATGTGATCAATGGCGGCGCCCACGCAGACAATCCCATTGATATTCAGGAGTTTATGATCGTTCCTGTCGGCGCGGACCGGTTTGCGGAGGCATTGCGCATGGGGGCGGAGGTGTTTCACGCATTGAAGATCTGCCTCTCAGAAAACGGTTATGCCACGAGCGTTGGCGACGAGGGCGGATTTGCCCCCGCCATCGCTTCGGCTGAGGACGCGCTTTCGATGCTTGAAACGGCTGTTGAGAGGGCCGGATACACAGCGGGGGAAGATTTCCTGTTCGCGCTGGATTGTGCAGCGACGGAATATTTCAAAGCCGGGGTTTATGATTTCGCGGGTGAGAACAGAGTCCGCACGGGAGACGAGAATGTCCGGTTTCTCGAGGATTTGATCGGAAGATTTCCAATTGTTTCAATTGAGGACGGCTGCGCGGAAGATGACTGGTCAGGCTGGCATGCGCTGACCGAAACCATCGGTGAGAAGTGCCAGCTTGTCGGCGACGATCTGTTTGTCACCCATCCAGAGCGCCTGCGGCGCGGCGTCGAGAGCGGCTGCGGGAACGCGATTTTGATAAAACTGAACCAGATCGGCACTCTGACCGAGACTCTGCGCACAATGGACGAAGCCCGCGCCGCCGGTTTTGCGGCGATTGTCTCACACCGGTCAGGTGAAACCGAAGACACGACAATTGCCGATTTGGCGGTCGCCACCAATTGCGGACAGATCAAGACCGGATCGTTGTCGCGGTCTGACCGGACCGCCAAATACAATCGGCTGCTCCGGATAGAACAGACGCTTGGCGATAAAGCCCGGTTCCGGGGCGCCGCGGAATTTGCGAAGTTCATGAGCTGAGCGTCTGAAGGGATGGGGTCAGCCGGCGATCCTTCCACCGCTCACCGGCGCAGCGCAGCCAGTGGTCGCCGGGCAGGAAGTTGGCAGCCCGCAAAGCACGCGCGATGCGAGATACCCGAAAGCCTGTGCCTCCAACATATCCCCGTTGACACCAAACTCCTCTATGGCGACGGTGCGCAGGGCCAGCGCGTCGCGCAGCATTTCCATGAAAACTGGATTGCGCCTCCCTCCTCCGCAGACGATTGCCAGCACCGGCGTCTGCGGCAGATGCGGCAGACCGAGAGCGGCGGCCCGGGCGGCGCAGGCGGTCAGCGTTGCCGCGGCATCCGCCGTTCTCAGATTGCCAACGCGTTGAGACAGATCGGAAAAGTGATCCCGGTCCAGTGATTTCGGCGGCGGCCTGTCGAAATAAGGGTCCTGCAGAAACTTCGCTGCGACCCCTTCATCGATGGCGCCCGCCCGCGCGCGTTCGCCATCGCAATCGTATTCCATTCCCTCTCTGGCATAGAGCAAGTCATTGATGGGGCCATTTGCCGGTCCGGTGTCGAATGCCACCAGCGCCCCTGGCTCTTCGGGCGCGGAAAACCGCGGATTCACCCACGTCACATTGGCGACGCCCCCAAGGTTCAAGAAGAGAACCGGTTCGGTCAATTCAAACCGAACCGCCAGCGCGAAGTGATAAAACGGGGCGAGCGGCGCGCCCTGCCCCGACTGCCGCATATCCTCTGTCCGAAAATCCCAGACAATGCGGCGGCCGGTCGTCGCCGCAAGCGCCGCCGCCGAGCCGACCTGATGGGTCCGCGCCCGGGATGGATCGTGTGCCAATGTCTGGCCATGAAATCCGACAACCGCATCCCTGTTGAAACGGCGCAGCACTTCGAGGTGCGCCTTGGTGACGACGCCGCCGGCCAATTCCGCAGCCGGCGAGCCTGGCCAGTGGCCCAAGGCGGAACGCAGCAGCGTTCTTTCGTTTGGCGTGTAGGCGCGGTACTCGGTCTGGCCGAAGGCAAGGATTCGCTCGCCGTCGGTTTTCACTTCCGCCGCATCGACACCGTCCAGCGATGTTCCGGACATGCACCCGATTGCCCAT
Source organism: Paracoccaceae bacterium (assembly GCA_965221935.1). GTDB lineage: Bacteria > Pseudomonadota > Alphaproteobacteria > Rhodobacterales > Rhodobacteraceae > JAPOXR01. The sequence continues at coordinate 103,893 of CBDCSZ010000077.1, read as the reverse complement.
TGCGATTCAGCGGTCACAGTGTTTTTCAATCGCTCCCGCGTCATGTATGCAGACAGCGGTTAAGTTCAGGGACCGTCCGCGATGGTGTTTCATCCCAAATCCGATTTCCTTCGTGCAATGCAGGCCCGCGGATTCCTTGATGACTGCACTGACCTGGCGGGTCTCGACCAGACGTTTGCCGACGGCCCGACCCCCGCCTATATCGGTTTTGACGCGACCGCAAAATCATTGCATGTCGGCAGCCTGATTCAAATCATGATGCTGCGCTGGCTGCAGCGGACAGGCCATAAGCCGATCGTTTTGATGGGTGGCGGAACCACAAAAGTCGGCGATCCCTCGTTCCGCGCCAAAGAACGTCCGCTGCTGTCGACGCAGGAGATCAACCGGAACATTGGCGGCATCCGGCGGATATTCGAGCGCTATGTGCGCTTCGGCGACGGTCCGACCGATGCCATGATACTGGACAACGCCGAATGGCTGGACTCGCTGAATTACCTGACCTTTCTGCGGAATATCGGGCGCTATTTCTCGGTCAACCGGATGCTCGCTTTCGACTCGGTGAAATCCAGGCTTGACCGTGAGCAGTCGCTGTCCTTCCTGGAATTCAACTACATGATTCTGCAGTCGTACGATTTTCTGGTTCTGCACCGGGAATACGGCTGCCGCCTGCAGATGGGCGGTTCCGATCAGTGGGGAAATATCGTGAACGGTGTGGACCTGATCAGGCGCGTTGAGAATGCGGCCAGCTATGGGCTGACGTCTCCGCTCCTGACCACCGCGGCCGGTTCAAAAATGGGCAAGACCGCCGATGGAGCGGTGTGGCTGAACGCGGATATGCGGTCCCCATACGAATTCTGGCAGTTTTGGCGCAACACAGACGACGCCGATGTGCAGCGGTTTCTCACCCTGTTCACCGAACTCGATGTGGCGGAGTGCAGACGGCTTGGCCGCCTGCGCGATTCGGAAATCAATGAGGCAAAGGCGATTCTGGCGGATCATGCCACCGCGCTTGCGCACGGGCCGGACGCGGCGCGGGAGGCGCGCCAGACTTCGGCCGGGCTGTTTGAGCATGGCAGGACCGGGTCCGGGATGCCGGCGCTGACCATCAGCCGCAGCGAGCTGGGCGAAGGCCTTTCGATAACCCAAGCGCTGATTCAGACGGGGCTGGCGGAGTCTGGCAAGGCGGCGCGGCGTCTGATCGCCGGCGGCGCAGTCAGGCTGAACGGCAATCCTGTGTCGGACACGTCGCTCAGGCTGGATGCCGAGATGCTGGCAACGCCGTTAACGCTGTCTGCGAGTCGAAAACGCCACGCCGCAATCCGGTTGACGGGCTGATCTGTGCGCATCGGCCTCGCTGCCGGCAGTTGCTCCCCCTACTCCCCAACCTGCCATTCGCCATCCGGAAAAAAGGCATGAAACGCGAAAGCGAACATGATGTCGTGGGCAACGATGTCGCCGGTCAATTCATCCTCGACCCGCACAGTTCCGATTTCGCGGCCATCGGCGACATTGCGGGTATCCAGCGGCGATGCCTGCCCCGTGCGCCAGCTGAACCTGTAACCGTTTTCCGTGAACGATCCCTGGAGACGCAGACGCTCCAGCGGCCAGGCCAGCTCGCCGACCCTGACGACCCTGGCAAGAGGATTGATGCCATTCGGCGGGTTTTCCCCAAAATAGAGAAAGGGCGATTCCGAGGTGTCGTAACCGACATACGGGTTGGAGCCATAGGGGCGGCTGTGGCGCGGCTGGTCCATCACCAGCCCATCTTCGCCAGCCGAAGTGACGAAGTCATCCCAACTCATTGTCAAGGCTGGAATCACATCAAGGATGTCACCGGCGTGGACACCGGCGATGCCCTCGCCAACCGCCTGCTGCCACCAGCTTTCCGTTTCGCGGTCGAACATGATCATGTCTGAATGGCGAAGTTTTCCGGAGACGCCAAATGTGCGCAGCTCGGCATTCACCCTGCGGTCGAACACGATCCCTGAATTGCACAGCGGACAGTAAGTGACAGCAATCGGGGTGGCGCCAATTCTGTCGTTCACGATTTCGTGCCACAACAGATAGCGGACCGGATACGCCCTGGATTCGCCGTCAAGGGAAACCGCAATGACCGATTCGCGCGGATTCAACCGAGTCTCGCTGTGAGCCGGTATCAATTCCGGGTCCGTTATTGACGGTATCCCGTCCTTTGGCGGCCCGCCGGACATGATCTCGTTCGCGGCAACCCGCAGCGTCGTGAAATCGGTGCGTGGCCATTCCGCTTCCCAAAATGCGGGATTGGCCGCGGTGGACACTGCCGCAGAAGCGAGCGCCGCGGCCGCAAGCGTGTGTTTAAGTGAAAAGAGCCGGTTTGCCGTGAGGTCCAGGAATCCGCTGCGCCCGCACTGGCCTTGGTTATGGCGCGGGTTTTGAAAAAGCGCGGACAATGTGATCCGGATCCTCCACCTGGCCGTTTTTGGCTTGGTCGCCTTTTTTTATGGCATCGACGATGTCTTGTCCAGCGATCACTCTCCCGACAACCGTATACTGGCCATTGAGGAAAGGCGCGTCCGCAAACATGATAAAGAACTGTGAATTCGCGCTGTCAGGATGCTGTGACCGCGCCATTCCCACGACACCCTTGACATAGGGAATGTCCGAGAATTCTGCCGGCAAGTCCGGCTCGTCGGATCCTCCGCGGCCTGCCCAGGCAATCCGGCCGCCGTCTTTCTTGCCATATGCGACGTCTCCGGTCTGCGCCATAAAGCCGGCAATAACTCTGTGAAACACGACATTGTCGTAGGCGCCTGCCTCCGCAAGCTGTCTGATGCGTTCTGCGTGCAGCGGCGCGACATCGGGCAACAGTTCAATCTCAACGGTCCCGTTCGCCTGCCCGGCGATTTCCAAGACAAGGACATTGAACTCATCGGCTGACATGGCGGACCCTGCGATGCCGACGGCAATCAGGGCTGCGGCTGCATTCTTTTTCATGGCAACATTCCGTTTGTTGTGAGTGTGCGATTTTTTGGCGGAAGCGGTCCGCAAACCGGGGCGGTGACATCGGATGTTTCGACGACACGATTGCCAATCAAGCCACAGCCTATCTTCCGGCGAGTTTTCCGGTCAGCGCGTCGCGGGCAAATTCGGGGACAAATCTTTCAACGTTGCCGCCGAGCCGCGCGATCTCCTTCACCAGTTTTGACGAGATCGCCTGGGAACGGGCATCGGCCATCAAAAACACCGTTTCAACATTTGCATCCAGCGCGCGGTTCATTCCAACCATTTGGTACTCGTACTCAAAATCGGAAACCGCCCGCAGCCCGCGAATGATCAAAGTCGCGCCGACCTCCTGTGCGCAATCCACCAGCAGATTTTCGAACGGGTGGGCCGTGACCGTCATGCCTATATCGTCGCCGAGCAGCTCTGTCGCCGCAGTCACCATGGCGACGCGTTCTTCAAGACTGAAGAGTGGGGTTTTTTCACTGTTGATCGCAACGCCGACCACCAGATGGTCAACCAAAGAAGCGGCGCGCCGGAACACATCGATGTGGCCAAAAGTCACCGGATCGAAAGTGCCGGGATACAAGCCGGTCTTCATCACAATCTCCGCTTCGGGGCCGGCGACTTGGCGGGCCTGAAATGATTTCCAGTCTGAGCGATGTCCTGGCGCCGCCAGAATCAATAGCCGGTTATCATGCCTTCTAGCGCATCGCGCTCCAAGTTCAATTCGTCGAGCCGCGCTTTCACAACATCGCCGATCGATATCAGGCCGGTCATGCTGCCATGATCCAAGACCGGCATATGCCGAAACCGCCCCTCTGTCATCTTCGCCAACACCTCGTCAGCGGTGTCCTCAACATGGCAGCTGATCACGGGTTTGCTCATGATGGAAGACACGGATCGCTGCAGCACGCCGCTTCCCTCCCGCCCGATCTCGCGCACAATGTCGCGTTCAGAAACGATTCCGCCGGGGATATTGCCGCCCGCTGACACGACCAACGCTCCGACGCGCCGGTCTGACATGATTTTTGCCGCCGCAGCGACGCTTTCGGCTGGATCGATGGTGAGAATATGTTGGCTGGGCTTGGTCTTGAGTATCTGTTGGACAAGCATTGAGCGCACTCCCATCAATTCACGGGGCACGGCTGGGACATGCCGCAACGATGACTGCGGAGACTGTTGTCGCGCCGTGTGCCGAGACATTATCGGATCGGCGGCAAAATTGCACGGGCAAGTTAGCGCCGCGGCAAACCGCCGCGCCTCCTGTCGGCCGCCTTTCGGTTTGCCGGGCGTCCTTTGGATTGGTAAATCAGGTCACCGGCGAATTGCTGGCTTGCTGCAAATGAGAGGGGCAGATGGAAGATCTATCGCACTTTATCGACGGGCGTCGCGTTGCCGGTCAATCGGGTCGTTTCGGTGACGTCTTCAACCCGGCAACCGGTGAGATTCAGGCCAGGGCGCCTTTCGCATCGGAAGGTGAAGTCAATGCCGCGGTTCAGGGCGCATTGAAGGCTCAGCCCGCCTGGGGGGCAACCAATCCGCAGCGCCGCGCCAGGGTCCTTATGGAGTTTGTCCGCCTGCTGCACAGGGATATGGACGCGCTGGCGCAGGTTCTGTCGCGAGAGCACGGAAAGACAATTCCAGACGCCAAGGGAGATGTGCAGCGCGGCCTGGAGGTTGTCGAATTCTGCATCGGCGCGCCTCACCTGCTGAAAGGAGAATTCACCGCCAGCGCCGGACCGGGCATTGACATGTACTCGATGCGCCAGCCGGTCGGAGTTGTCGCCGGGATCACGCCGTTCAATTTTCCGGCAATGATACCGATGTGGAAATTCGCCCCCGCCCTGGCCTGCGGCAATGCCTTTATTTTGAAGCCATCGGAACGAGACCCGTCCGTGCCGCTGATGCTGGCCGAACTTCTGCTCGAGGCGGGTTTGCCCGAAGGCGTTCTGCAGGTCGTGAACGGCGACAAAACCGCTGTTGACGTGATTCTGCGGCACCCGGATATCGGCGCGGTCGCATTTGTTGGCTCGACCGCCATCGCCCAGTATATTTTCGCCCAGGCATCTGCCCACGGCAAACGCGTGCAGTGCTTTGGCGGCGCCAAGAACCACATGATTGTGATGCCCGATGCGGATCTCGATCAGGCCGCCGACGCGCTGGTCGGTTCGGGTTACGGCGCAGCCGGCGAGCGGTGCATGGCCGTGTCGGTCGCGGTGCCGGTCGGTGAAAAAACCGCTGATGCATTGATCGACCGCCTCATCCCAAGAGTTGAAAACCTTAAGGTCGGTCCATACACCGCAGGCGACGACATGGATTACGGGCCGCTGATCACCGCCGAGGCAAAGCAGCGCGTCCAGGATTTGGTGGAATCTGGAATTGACCAAGGCGCCGCTCTTCGGGTGGATGGCCGCCGATTCAATCTCCAAGGCTATGAACGCGGGTATTTTGTCGGCCCGCACCTGTTCGACAATGTCACCAAGGATATGGACATTTACAAAACCGAGATTTTCGGTCCGGTCCTGTCCACCGTCAGAGCGGGAAGTTACCAAGAGGCCATCGACCTGGCCATGGATCACGAATACGGCAACGGTGTCGCGATATTCACCCGCGACGGCGACACGGCCCGAGATTTTGCCGAACGCGTCAATGTCGGCATGGTGGGCATCAATGTGCCGATCCCGGTTCCGCTCGCCTATCATACGTTTGGCGGCTGGAAGAAATCCGTGTTCGGCGACCTCAACCAGCATGGACCTGACGCGTTCCGATTCTATTCGCGGACAAAGACTGTCACCTCCCGATGGCCGTCGGGAATCAAGGAGGGCGCGATATTGAATTTTCCGGTGATGGAGTAGGCATCGCGGCCGCCCTGCGCGTCCGACAGTTTCGGGAGCCTCTCAGCCAATGGATTTTGCCCTGTCGGAAGAGCAGAACGCCATTGTTGAGATGGCGCGTGAATTCGGTGAAGAACAGATTGCGCCGTTCGCCCGTCAGTGGGAGTCCGAGGGGACGATTCCGCGCCGGCTTTGGCGCGCCGCTGGGGATCTTGGATTGGCGGCGATCAATGTCCCGGCCGAATCGGGCGGATCTGAATTGTCGAGGCTCGACGCGTCATTGATTTTTGAGGCGCTCGCCCGTTCCTGCCCATCTGTCGCCGCGTTCTTGTCCATTCACAATATGTGCGTCTGGATGATCGATTCCTTTGGCTCGCCTGAGCTGAAATCGCGGTATCTGCCAACTGCGGCCTCGATGCGGACAATTGTGTCCTATTGCCTGACGGAACCGGGTTCCGGTTCGGACGCGGCGGCGCTGCGGACAAAGGCGGAGCGAACCAACAACGGCTGGCGGCTTTCCGGCACAAAGGCGTTCATATCTGGCGGCGGCTATTCAGATGCGTATCTGGTCATGTGCCGGACAGGCGGTGACGGGCCCGATGGAATTTCCGCCGTATTGGTGGATTCCGATGCGCCGGGAATTTCTTTCGGCGGGCTGGAAGATAAAATGGGCTGGCGCGCCCAGCCGACGCGGCAGGTTCAGCTCGATGCGTGTTCGGTGCCGGCCGAATGCCTGTTGGGCGAAGAAGGGGCCGGGTTTCGTTACGCGATGGCGGGTCTTGACGGCGGTAGACTGAATATCGCCGCCTGTTCGCTCGGCGGCGCGCAGGCGGCGTTGGACCAGACTGTGGCCTATATGGATGAGCGGCAGGCATTTGGAAAAAAACTCAATGCGTTCCAGGCGCTGCAGTTCCGTCTTGCGGATATGGAGACTGAAATCCAGGCGGCCCGTTCGCTGCTCAGAATGGCGGCGTGGAAGCTGGACAGAGGCGATGCTGACGCCACCGCCAGCTGTGCAATGGCAAAACGGTTTGGAACCGATGCCGGATTTCGAATCGCCAATGAGTGCCTGCAGCTGCATGGCGGATACGGCTATCTAGCCGACTGCGGCGTTGAAAAAATTGTCCGCGACCTGAGAGTTCACCAAATCCTCGAGGGAACCAATGAGATCATGCGGCTGATCGTTGCCCGAAACATGCTCGCCGCCGCAAACTGATGCAGGATATTGCGATCCGCAGGGATGGCCGGGCTGGAAAAATCACACTGCGGCGCCCGCGGGCTCTGAACGCACTCACCTATCCGATGTGCCTGGCGATCGCCGATGCGCTCGCCGCATGGCGATCCGATGAGGGCGTTGCGCTTGTCATCTTCGACGCCGAGGGAGACCGCGCGTTTTGCGCCGGCGGTGACATTGCCGACATGTACAGCAGCGGCAGAGCGGGAGATTTTGCTTATGGCCAAAAATTCTGGCGTGACGAATACCGGATGAATGCGGCCATTGCCGGTTTTCCAAAACCGGTCATTAGTTTTCTGCAGGGCTACACAATGGGCGGCGGCGTCGGCATCGGCTGTCATGGCTCAAACCGCATTGTTGGCTCCAGCAGCAGAATCGCCATGCCGGAATGCAGCATTGGACTGGTCCCCGATGTGGGCGGCTCGCACCTGCTGGCCAAGGGACCGGGCCATTTGGGCGAGTGTTTCGGCATCACCGGTCGCCGCATGGGGCCGGCCGATGCGATTTATATGGGTTTTGCCGACAGTTTCGTTCCCGAGGAAAACTGGCGGGACCTGAAAATGGATTTGTGCGAAGGCGGCAACGCCGCACCGGTCGCCGAAGCGTCAGTCAATCCGCCGGACAGCGCCCTGCCTGATCTGCGGCAACGCGCAAGTTCTCTGTTCAGCGCCGCCACTCTCGGTGAAATCGTTGACGCATTACACAAAGACAACAGTGAATTCGCCGTTGACTGCCTTCGCCAGATTGCGAAAAACTCGCCGTTATCAATGGCATGCGCCGTGTCCTTAATTCGAAGGCAGCGGCAGACGACATCTTTGCGCGAGGCTCTCAGCCTGGAATACCGTTTTGTCTTCAGATCGCTGGAACACGCGGATTTCCTTGAGGGAATCCGCGCCCGCATCATCGACAAAGACAACAACGCCAACTGGAAACACGATTCCGCCGCTTCCGTGCGCACATCTGAAGTTCAGCAAATGCTCGGTCATTTGGGCGAAGACGAGCTGGTCTGGAACCCGCGTCGGGACTCGGCCGGCCAACGGGGAGAGGAACAACAGCAATGAAGATTGGATTTATCGGTTTGGGCAATATGGGAGCGCCGATGGCGCACAACCTGGCGGCTGGAGGCCAAACTGTCCGCGGCTTCGATATTGCTGCCCCCTGCCCCGCAAAGGTGAGTCCCGCCTCCTCCGTCGCAGAGGCGGCGGCGGGGAACGAGGTTGTCATCGCCATGCTGCCCGACGGGGCCGCATTGCGGTCGGTTGCAGACGATGCGCTGCCGGCCATGCAATTGGGCACCGTGCTTTTGGACTGCTCCACTGTGGATATCGACAGTGCCCGGGCTGTCGCCGGTCAGGCGGCCGAAATTGGAATCGGGTTTGTCGATGCGCCGGTGTCGGGAGGCGTTTCTGGGGCCGAGAAAGGCGTGCTGACTTTCATGGCCGGAGGCGCCGTGCCGGCTTTTGAACGCGTCAAGCCGCTGTTTGAACTCATGGGGTCGCGCGCCGTCCACTGTGGGCCCGCAGGTTCCGGCCAGGCCGCCAAGATCTGCAACAACATGATCCTGGGGGCGACCATGATCGTGACCTGCGAAGCTTTTGGGCTTGCCGACCGGCTCGGGCTGGACCGGCGGAAAATGTTTGACGTCGTGTCGTCTTCATCGGGCCACAGCTGGAGCATGAACGTCTATTGCCCGGCGCCGGGGATCGGACCGGAAGCTCCGTCGGACCATGGTTACCGGCCTGGATTTGCCGCCGACCTCATGCTGAAGGATCTGCGGCTCGCGCAACAGGCGGCCGATTCGGTCAATGCGGAGACGCCAATTGGGCGGAAGGCGACAGAGATTTTCCGTTCGTTTGTCGAAAAAGAGCAGGGTTCCGGAATGGATTTCTCCGGCATTATGCTGAAATTCCAAAAAGACGATGCCTGATCGGCCCTACTCGGCCGCCATGAGCGTCTTACTGAGAATTGGCGACAGAAACTGGCCGGTGTAACTGGATTTGTAGGCTGCAATGTCTTCCGGCGTGCCTTCCGCGACGATGGTTCCGCCCGCATCTCCGCCTTCAGGCCCCATGTCGATCACCCAGTCTGCCGTCTTTATGACATCGAGATTATGTTCGATCACGATCACGCTGTTGCCGAGACTGACAAGGCGGTGCAGCACTTCAAGCAGGCGCTTGATGTCTTCAAAGTGCAGCCCGGTCGTGGGTTCGTCAAAAATGTAGAGCGTTCCGCCAGGGGACCGTCTCGCAAGCTCTTTTGACAGTTTGACGCGCTGCGCTTCCCCGCCGGAGAGAGTGGTGGCGGGCTGACCGAGCTTGATGTAGCCGAGACCGACTTCCCGCAGAGACTTCAGCTTGTCGTGGATTGCCGGCACAGCGCTGAAAAACTCCGCCGCTTCTTCGACGGTCATGTCGAGCACATCGGCGATCGATTTTCCCCGAAACCTGATTTCAAGCGTCTCGCGGTTGTAGCGCGCGCTCCGGCAGCTTTCGCATGACACGTAGATGTCCGGAAGGAAGTGCATGGCGATCTTGATGACGCCATCGCCTTGGCACGCCTCGCACCGGCCGCCCTTCACATTGAATGAAAACCGTCCCGGCTTATAGCCCCGCGCGCGCGACTCCGGGAGTTCCGTGAACCAGTTTCGAATCGGCAAAAACGCATCGGTGTAGGTTGCCGGGTTGGAACGGGGCGTTCGGCCGATCGGCCGCTGATCGATATCAATGACTTTCAACAGATTTGTCAGCCCTTCCACCGAGTCGCAATTGTCCGGCGCGACGCGGTAGCGGTTAAAGAATGCCTCTGCGTGGCGATAAAGCGTGTCAAAAGTCAACGTGGATTTTCCGCTGCCGGAAACGCCGGTCACACAGACAAACTTGCCAAGCGGAAATTCGGCATCGATCGATTTTAGATTGTTGGCGCGGGCCCCAATCACACGGACAGACCGGCCGATGCCTGCGCGCCTGCTGTCGCTGAAGGGTATCGAACGTTCCCCGCTGAGATACTGCCCGGTCAACGAGTTGCGGTCTGTTTCAATGTCCTCCGGCCGACCATGGGCCACAACTTTGCCGCCATGCTTGCCGGCTCCCGGACCAATATCGAGGACAAAATCCGCCTCTCGGATCGCTTCTTCGTCATGCTCGACGACAATGACTGTGTTTCCTTGGTCGCGCAGGTTTTTCAGCGTGGCCAGCAGCCGTTTGTTGTCGCGCTGGTGCAGGCCAATGGACGGTTCGTCCAGTACGTAAAGAACGCCGGTCAGTCCGGCGCCGATCTGGCTTGCCAGGCGGATCCGCTGGCTTTCACCGCCGGACAGGCTTCCCGACATGCGAGACAAAGTCAGGTATTCGAGGCCGACATTCACCAGAAAACCAAGGCGTTCGTCGATCTCTTTGAGAATGGGCGCGGCGATTTCCTGTTTTTGCGCCGACAGATTCGGAGCGGCCTGCCGACTCCACTGCAGGGCGTCGGAGACCGTCAAATCAGAGACTTCGCCAATGTGTCGTCCGCCGATTTTGACCGCGAGCGCTTCCATCCTGAGACGAAACCCGCCGCAGGCCTGGCAGTCTCGATTGCTCTGATACCGCTCAAAATGTTCGCGTACATTCTGCGACTCGGTTTCGCGGTATCGGCGCTGCAGATTGGGTATGACACCCTCGAATCGGCGGTGAACCGTGTAGGAACGCCGTCCATCCGTGTAGGTGAATTCGATTTCCTGATCGTTGGAGCCATAGAGCATCAGGTTTTGGATGTGCTCGGGCAATTCACACCACGGGACGTGTGCATTGAAGCCGTAATGCCTGGCAAGGGAATCTATTGTCTGTTCGTGATACAATGACGCCGAATTCCGCCACGGCTCAATGGCCGAATACGCAAGCCGGCGGGTGATATCCGGAACGATCTGCCGAAGATCGAAAAACACTTCCCTGCCAAGGCCGTCGCATTCCGGGCAGGCGCCGTAAGGCGCATTGAAGGTGAAAAGGCGGGGTTCGATTTCGGAGATTGTGAAGCCTGACACGGGGCACGCAAAATTCTCGGAAAATGTGATGCGCTCGGTTTCTCCGCCTTCGGGCTGAATGTCAGCCAATGCGATTCCGTCCGCTTCATCCAAAGCGGTCCGCAATGAGTCGGCCACCCTTTGGTCCAATCCGCCGCGCACGACAATCCGGTCGACAACCAGTTCGATATTGTGCCGGAGGTTTTTCTGCAGCGCCGGCGCCTCGTCGAGATCATGGACCGTTCCGTCGATGCAGACGCGCTGAAAGCCTTTTTTGCGGAATTCCAGCAATTCCTTGCGGAATTCCCCTTTCCGGTCCCTGACCACCGGCGCCAGCAGCGTGACACGGGTGCCTTCAGGAAATGAAAAAATCCTGTCGATCATGTCGGAAATCTGCTGGGCTTCAATCGGCAGACCTGTCGCCGGCGAGTACGGCGTGCCGGTTCGCGCAAACAGCAGGCGCAGATAGTCGTAGACTTCGGTCACCGTGCCGACTGTCGAGCGGGGATTCCGCGATGTGGTTTTTTGTTCAATCGAAATGGCGGGAGACAAGCCGGTGATCGAGTCCACATCCGGCTTTTCCATCACATTCAGGAACTGCCGCGCATAAACGGAAAGGCTCTCCACATAGCGCCTCTGCCCTTCCGCATATATCGTATCCATCGCCAATGTGGATTTGCCGGACCCGCTCAACCCGGTCACAACAACCAGCTTGTTGCGGGGGATATCAACGTCCACGGATTGCAGATTGTGTTCCCGCGCGCCGCGCACGCTGATCGATTTCAATTCAGTCATACCCGCCCCATCCTGCTGTTTTCAGGGTAGTGCAATGAAAAAATGTTGGCAATGCGCCCGTGTTCGGGAAGGGGGCGTCGCCAATTTGAAAAGTTCTTTCAGATACATTCCAAAACGTATTGAATGATAACAATTCAAAGGCAGTTCTGTCGGGCGGGCGCCATGACCCTTCCTTGGTTTTTGCGGCGGCGCTGTGCCTTGGATCCCGCAAATCCGGTCAGGCGGTTCTTGCCGGCGCGCCGCTGGCATCGTCCGGCGGACTGAATTGGCTTGCCAAATCTCACGGATTGCGTGAATCCTGTCCGCAGCCGCCGAGTTTGGTGGGCAGGCTGGGGGAAAGATATGTCAGGTTCGGTAAACAAAGTCATTTTGGTCGGACGGCTGGGAGCGGATCCGGAGGTCAGGACGTTTCCGTCAGGCGGAAAAGTCTGCGAGATCAGAGTGGCCACAAGCGAGCGCTGGAAGGACCGTAACACCGGCGAAAACCGAGAGCGAACGGAGTGGCACCGGGTTTCAATATACAATGAACCCTTGGTGCGCGTTGCCGAGCAATGGCTGCGCAAAGGATCGCTTGTCTATCTCGAAGGTCAGCTGGAGACCCGCAAGTGGCAGGACCAAAACGGCCAGGACCGATATGCGACCGATGTTGCGCTTCGCGCCTACCGGGGTGAACTTCGGATGTTGGGAAGCCGCAGCGACAATCAGCAGTCCCACGACGATCAGCGCGGATTCCCGGGCGAGTCCGGGCAGCATCGCGCCGACCGGCAGCAGTCCGATGACACTTATCGGCGAACGGATTCCCCGCAGTCCGACGCCAACAGCCAGTCATCAATCGACAGAGACGACGATATCCCGTTCTGAAATGGGATGAGATCCCGTTTTCCGCCTCGAGAGGTCAATTCGTGGAATCTGGTCTGCCCGTCATTCGCCCGGCCCCGCCCGGGATTCGCGCTGCGGAATGATTTACATTGATATGGTGATGCTTTAGTCTGCAAACCACAAAGTCTTGTGATTGCAACGCAGAGTTTTTCCATTGAACGACGCTCCGGGAAGCCTAGGAAATGGCGCTGATGGGCAGCAGCTGACCCCCTCGTACCGAGGCCCCTCCGTATCAATCGTTGACGAGATGCGGACCGCTTATCTTGACTACGCGATGAGCGTGATCGTGTCGCGCGCGATTCCGGATCTGCGGGACGGGCTGAAACCGGTTCATCGCCGCATCTTGTACTCCATGCACGAATCCGGCAACACGAGCGACAAGGCCTACCGGAAGTCAGCACGGCCGGTGGGTGACGTGATGGGAAAATATCACCCCCATGGCGATGCGGCGATCTACGATGCGCTTGTGCGCATGGCACAGGACTTTTCCATGTCGCTGCCTCTCTTGGACGGCCAGGGAAACTTCGGCTCCATGGACGGCGATAACCCGGCAGCGATGCGTTACACCGAAGTGCGTATGGCCAAGGCGGCGCAATGGCTATTGCAGGACATTGACCGAAACACCGTTGATTTTCAGGACAATTATGACGGCCGCGACCGGGAACCGGCAGTCCTGCCGTCACGGTTTCCCAATATTCTGGTGAATGGCGGCGGCGGCATTGCCGTCGGAATGGCAACAAATGTGCCGCCGCACAATCTCGGCGAGGTCATCGACGCCACGCTTGCCATGATCGACGATCCCGACATTTCAATAGAACGGCTGATGGAATTCGTGCCGGCGCCGGATTTCCCGACCGGCGGCGTCATTCAAGGCAGGCTCGGTGCCAAAAAGACCTATGTGACCGGACGCGGCGGAATCGTGATCCGGGCCAAGACGAAAATCGAAGAAATCCGTCAGGGCCGTTTCGCCATCATTGTCGAGCAGATCCCGTATCAGGTGAATAAGGCGGCCATGATTGAACGGATCGCCGAAGTTGTCCGGGATCGAAAAGTTGAGGGAATCGCACATGTCCGGGACGAGTCCGACAGGGTCGGTGTGCGCGTCGTGGTCGAACTGAAACGGGATGCGACACCGGAAATTGTTCTGAACCAATTGTGGCGATTCACGCAGCTCGAATCATCCTTCAACTGCATCATGCTGGCTTTGAATGGCGGGCGTCCGGAACTAATGGATCTCTCTTCAATGCTGCGCGCATTCATTGATTTCCGGGAAGAGGTTGTTGCCAGGCGAACGGCAGATGAGCTGCGGCGCGCCCGCGAGAGAAGTCATCTGCTGTGCGGGCTTGCCGTAGCTGTCTCCAATATTGACGAGGTGGTCTCAATCATTCGCACGTCCCAGGAGCCGGCGCTCGCGCGGGCCCGGCTGAAAGACAGGGAGTGGCCGGCAGCTGAAATTGCGGACTATATCCGGCTAATTGACGATCCATTTCATCCTGTCGGCGCCGCCGGATCCTACCGGCTTTCCGATGCCCAGGCGCGGGCGATTCTCGAGCTGCGCCTGCAGCGCCTGACGGCGATGGGAATCAGGGAAAACACGGATGAGCTCGAGAGACTTTCCGAGAAGATCCTCGACTGCCTGGCAATCCTTGGTTCGGGAACCAGAATCCGCGCCATCATCGCCGACGAGCTGAACGAGATTAAGGACAGTTTCGCGGTTCCACGGCGCACGATGATTTCCGACGTCGCGGAAGAAATCGACGATGAAGATCTCATAGAACCCGAAGATGTCGTCGTCACAGTCACCAACGGCGGCTACATAAAACGCACGCCGCTGTCGGAATTCCGGTCACAAAAACGCGGCGGCAAAGGCCTCAGCGGCATGGCGACAAAAGACGAGGATTTTGTCACCGCTCAGTATGTTGTGAACACGCACGACGCGCTTTTGTTTTTCACCACAGACGGCATTGTTTACAAGCTGAAGGCGTGGCGGCTGCCAAACGCGGGACGTAACGCCCGAGGCAAGGCCATCGTCAATATTCTGCCCATTACGTTAGGTGTGTCCATCGCGGCAATGACGCCGATCGATGTCGACGAAGATCAATGGGATCTGCGCGAAATGGTCTTCGCGACATCCAACGGGAATGTTCGCCGAAACAGGCTGTCCGACTTTGTGAATGTGATGTCGAACGGAAAAATCGCCATGATACTGCCGGAAAATGTGACACTTGTCGACGCCCGAATCTGTTCCAAATCCGATGACGTCATGCTGGCGAGCGCTCATGGACGTGTCATCCGGTTTTCGGTCGATTTGATAAGGGTCAGCAAGGGCCGGCGCTCAACCGGGGTGCGCGGCATGCGGCTGCGCGAGGGCGACCATGTTGTCGCCATGGAGGTGATCTCTTCATTTGAGACCACACCGCAGATGAGGAATTCCTTCTTGAAGGCGCGCAAAGACGGCGCTGACCAGGAATCGGAAGCTGACCCCGGAGATACTTCCTTCGGTGAAACGCTGCCGATGACCACGCATGAATTCACGCAGATGTCAGAGGGCGAACATCTGATTTTGACCGTCGCCCGCGACGGGTCGGGCCAACTGTCGTCATCATTTGATTTTCCGACCAAGGGAGAGGCGGCATTGGGGTCAAGGCGATGCGCGGCGGCGGAATCATTGCCTTCATGGCAGTCAAGACCGATGATCAGATCATGCTTGCCACCAATTCAGGCCAGTCGATCCGATGCAAGGTTTCTGACGTCTCTTTCCGTTCGCGTTCCGCCGGGGGCGTGCGGGTGCTGCGGATGGCGGAGGACGATGAGGTGGCGGCCGTGGCCCGCATCGCCGAGTCGGCAGTGGGCGGTGAGGGGACGGGTCTGGAACCCTTGTGAGCTTGCTGTCAATTGTGCCGGCGGCCGAACAGGGCTTGGCAGATTTCTCCTTTATTTTCCGAGCCTTATTGATGGGGTGTGTTTTGCGCGCGCCGTCCGTATGATGAGCTTGGGGATAAACGGAGGCAGTTTGTGACAAAGCGTAAATTCATCGACGATGTGTATAAAATCACCGAACCGGAAGCCATGAAGCAATTGTACGATGAGTGGTCCAGCTCATATGACGATGAAATCAAGGGCCATGGCTACGCAACGCCGCGACGCTGCGCCACGGCTCTGGCCGGCATCGCCGATGACTTGGCAGTGCCGGTGCTGGATTTTGGCTGTGGCACCGGGATTTCAGGAGAAGCGTTCGCGGAGGCTGGATTCTCGGTCATAGACGGCTGCGATCTTTCCGAAAATATGCTCGAAGTCGCCCGTTCAAAGAACATATACCGCGACTTGCGGCAAAACAATGCCGGCAATCCAGTGTTCTTCGCGCCTGGAACCTACCGCAGCATCGCGGCTGTCGGCGTTATCAGCGTGGGCGCGGCACCGGTCGGCGTCCTGGAGCAACTCCTGAACGCGCTGCCGGCCGGTGGCACACTGACCTTCTCATTCAACGAACACACGATGAAAGTGCCCGACTTCGAGAACCGCGTATACGAGTATGTTGACACTGGCGCAGCGCAGCTCTTGTTCAGGGAAAGCGGTGAACATTTGCCCGGCATCGGCCTGTCATCCGTCGTTTACGTGCTGCAAATGAAGTAGATGCGGCGCGACAGATTTGCCCCCTCGCCCACCGGCCAGCTGCATCTTGGCCATGCCTTCTCAGCGCTGACCGTATGGGACTCACTCCACGCGCACGGCGGACAATTCATTCTGAGAATCGAGGACATTGACACGCAACGGTCCCGCGAAGAGCACGTCGAGGCCATTTTTGAAGATTTGAGATGGCTTGGAATCCGCTGGCCCTTGCCGGTCATGCGTCAATCCCAGCGGCGGCGCGCCTACGAAACCGCCTTGGATCGCCTGTGCGGCCTGAATGTCTGTTACCCCTGCAGATGCACACGGCGTGATATCCGCAGTGTGTTGTCAGCGCCGCAGGAAGCGGCAGGCCCGCCGGCGCCGCCGAGCCAGAACGTGTACCCGGGCACCTGCCGGGAAAGGTCCATTTGGGAAACGGGACCAAATGATGCAATCCGGCTCAACATGGCCAAGGCGATAGCCGTCCTCGGCGGCGCTAACTCCCTAAGGCAAATCATCTATTGCGAAGACGGCGACAGATATCTTGGACGCTATTGTCTCGACGCCGACAATCTACTGACCAGCCATGGCGATATCGTGCTCGCGCGCAAGGACATCGGCACATCATACCATCTGTCTGTCGTCATAGATGACGGTGCGCAGGGGATGACGCACGTGACCCGGGGAGAGGATCTGTTTGGTGCCACGCCGCTTCACCGCCTCCTCCAGGCGCTGCTCGGAATTGAGCCGCCCGTCTGGAAACATCACAGACTGATCCGGGATGAGGCAGGCAACCGCTTGGCAAAACGAAATGATGCGACCACGCTCCGCGCGCTGCGCCGAGCCGGTCATTTTCCCGCCGACATTCGGCGGATGGTTGGGATATGACCGCGACGCCGCATTAAGCGGTCTCATCGCCTGGGTCCGCTTTCAGAGTATTGAAAAAGCAGCTGCGGCGGCCTGTATGGCAAGCCACCCCATTCTGTTCAATGCGTGCCAGAAGGCAGTCGCGGTCGCAGTCGGCCCGGAGTTCAACAAGCTGTTGCCAGTTGCCACTGGTCTCGCCTTTTTCCCAATAGCACTGGCGCGAACGCGACCAATAAGTCATACGTGAAGTCGCGAGCGTGCGTTCAATGGCCGTGCTGTCCATCCATGCCATCATAAGAACGTCGCCTTGTCGAGCGTCCTGCACAATCACAGGAATGAGGCCAGCAGCGTCAAAAATTAAGTCGTTTGCCATCGTCAGATCCCGGATCGGCGATCAAAAAGCCATTGTACCCAGTTGGTCGTGATCTCACAAAGAGTTAAAGATCAGGTGCAGCCGGCGTGGCGGCGCCAACCGGGTGAATGTTGTGTTGGCGAAGCTGCGCTATTCGGTCAGACTCAATATCGCCTGCAGTCCGCGCCGCCGGCTGGTTGGAACGTAAATCCGGCATAACCCAGGATCTTAACAAGACGTTGAAAACTTTGCGGTTTTCGCCCGCCGAACCGCTGCAACGATCGCCTGTTCCGGCAGGATATCCGGGACGTCAATTCTGCAAAACTGTGTATCGATGCGGTGGTTCAGGCATTCATTTTGTTCACACAGGGTCCCGGTGCGCTTCGAAAAATTTTTGTTTCGAGGCGGAGGCGTCCATACCATTCCAAATCGAGAGGGCCCCAGACCGGCGCGGCCGGGACACCATTCTGCCCAGGGAGGCCTAGTCCGAACTTCATGTCGGGATTTGACAGGTTTTCTCCGCGCAGGCAAGGACACCATGTTGTTTTCGCTTGATTTTCCGGAGGGCCGGCCGGGCCGGAGGGCTTTTTCAGCCTGTCATTGAACTGACAACATTTCCGGGCGGTTTGATCTCCAGCAGCTCAAAGGCCCTTTTCTGGAGCGCGGTCGGCCGCGCGGCCATGCGGAACGCGCTTGCCGGCCTGCCGGGCAGCGACACGTCGTTCAGCGTCAGCGTTCCGAGATCGGCGAGCAGCGTCCGGAAGCTGTGGACCGGCAGGCCGTCAGGGGTCTGTTTCGAAGCCGCCTTGGCCTTGGCGCTTTCGGAGACCTCCGCCTTTTCAACCGGGGTGGACCGCCCGGCGCGCGCGGCTTCGCGGTCATCGTCCTCGAACAGGATGGGTGCGAGTTTCTCACGCATGCTCCGCTCCACATGCCAGGCGAGCATGCAGAGGAACACATGCGCCCTCACCCGCCTCTCATTGTAAACATGGAACGGCCGGACCCTCAGCCCTGACGTCTTCATGGTCCGGAAGGCGCGCTCGACGAGCGCGAGGCTCTTGTGCGCCGCCACCGCCGCCCCGCTTCCGGCCGCCTCCTTTCCGAGGCTGGCGCGCACCACATAGATTCCGTCGAGCGCCGCCTCCGCCGCGGTTTTCGCCGCGTCGCGGGACCAGACCATGCCGTCATCGCGGATCTCAATGCTGAAGTGTTTTTCGACCTTCTTTCTGTTGCCCCGCCGCCCCAGCCCATCTTTAACATTTCTGCGTTGGATTTGAGGTCGATTTGACGGTGTTCGATTCGCAACTCATTGATTTATTGTGATTCGATGTTTCAGGAATCGTTTGTAGTGCCATGTTTTTTGAGTAATGCCTTGCAGCGGGGGACCCCTTCTGCCATAGCTGGCGCATGTTCATTCGACAGACCAAGACCGGCGCCGCCAGCGACGGCAGCGACCACATCACCTTCCGCCTGGTCGAGAACCGCCGCGAGGGGGACAGGATCCGTCAGCGCACCCTTCTCAATCTCGGGCGCCATTTTGCAATCGGGCGCGGGCACTGGCCGGACCTGTGCCGACGCATCTCGGATCATCTCACCGGACAGACCGCCCTCGGCCTCGCCGATCCCGATCCGGGGATCGAGGCCGAGGCCCGCAGAATCTCCGCCCTGCTGATTGGCCGCGGGAAAGACAGCGGCGGGGAAGGCGCGAAGCGGGACTGGCAGAGTGTTGATGTCAATTCCGCCAGCGACAGCGACGGGCGCTCGGTCGGTGTCGAGCATGCCGGGCTCGAGGCGCTGTCCGGTCTCGGCCTGCCGGCATTGTTCGACGGTCTCGGTTTCAACCGCCGCCAGCGCTGCTGCGCCCTGGCGGCCATTGTCGCGCGCATGGCCGCGCCGGACCCGGAGCGGGCGACCAACTTCTGGCTGCGCCGGCACAGCGCCCTCGGCGAGATGCTCGGGATCGATTTCGGCGCTCTGAGCGACATGGCGCTCTACCGCGCCTCGGATCTGCTCCTTGCCCATCAGGACAGCATCGAGGATCACCTCTTCGCCCGGGCCCGGTCCCTGTTCGACTTCAAGCCGACGATCGCGCTGTGCGATCTCACCAACACGTTCTATGAAGGCCGGGCGCCAATCCAGCCCAAGGCGCGGCGCGGGCATTCGAAGGAACGGCGCAGCGACTGCCCGCTGCTTTCGCTTGGCCTGGTTCTCGATGCCAGCGGCTTTGTCCGGCGCAGCCGGGTGTTTGCCGGCAATGTCACCGAACACAGGACACTCACGCACATGCTCACCAGCCTCGGCGCTCCGGAAGGCGCGGTCGTCATCATGGACGGCGGCATCGCGACCGAGGACAACCTGCGGTGGCTGCGCGCCGGCGCCTATCGCTGTCCCGTGGTCTCACGCACCACCAAGCGGGTCTTCGATTCCGACGAGGCCAGGGCAATCACGACCGCGTCATGCGACAAGGTCGCCATCTACAAGGAATCCGTCACCCGCGGGGAAGAGGACGGCACGGAATACAAGGAGTCCTGGCTGCGGCGCCTTTCCGAAGCCCGGGCGGAAAAGGAACGCGGCATCATCAATCGTTTCAGGACACGTCTCGAAGACGGCCTGAAGAAACTGCATGACGGCCTCTCCCGCCCCAGGACCCGCAAGAAGCTTGACGACATCCAGCGCCGGATCGGGCGGCTTGCAAAGGAAAACGCGCGGGTCGCCCGGCATTACGAGATCACCGTCACCCCCGACAGCGCCGGAACCAGGGCAACAGCCATCACCTGGAACCTCAATCCCGCCGACAATTCCATGCTGACCCACCCCGGGGTCTGCTGTCTGCGCAGCAACATCCTCGACTGGCCGGCAGAGACCATGTGGCAGACCTGCGCGACCCTCACCGACGCCGAAGCCGTGTTCCGCTCGTTGAAATCCGAGCTCGGCCTGCGTCCGATCTTCCATCACAAACAGGGGCGCGCCGACGCTCACCTGTTCATCTCAGTCCTCGCCTATCAGGCAGTCCAGACACTGCGCAGACCCATGAAAGCGGCAAACATCCACGACAGCTGGACGACGGCGCGCCAGACGCTTGCGACACTGCAGCGCACGACAACCAGCTTCAGGCGCCGTGACGGCAGGACCCTGCATGTCCGCAAGACCGCATCCGCCTCCCCCGAACAGGCGGAGATCTACCGGGCGATGGGCCTCGCGCCGCCGCCCAGGAACCTCGCCAAGACCATCGTCTGAACCGATTCCGGCAATTCGTGGCGGCGGCCCGAAACGGCCGCCTCTCCGGATTGTAGTGCCATTCGGATTTTTTACCCGTTTGAAATCAACGCGTTACGCACTACAATGTTAAAGATGGGCCAGGGCCTTCGCCGTCATCTCCCGGTTCTTCGGGCCCGGCCGGCGGCGGGCCGCCGCGGCGGCGATCTCAGCCAGCGTCTGTTCCGTCGCCCTGACCAGATCCTCCCGCTTCCGGGCCCTTTCCTCCCGCAGACGGGGATTGAGGCAGACCAGCAGCCGCTCGCCGGGAAAGTCCGGGGACACGGTCTCGGCGACCTGATCCTCAGCGAGCCTCGCCGGATCCAGCGCCGCCGGCGCGTCCTTCCCCTGCCTCGCCAGCTTCCGGATGTCCGCGCTCCTGAGCGCCGATATCCAGTCGAGGCCGAGAGGAATCAGATCCTCCCTGATGCGGGCCGACGTGATCATGCCGCGGTCGCCGACAAGGGCCAGATTCTGAACCCGGAAACGGCGGCGCAGCTTCTCCGCCTGGCCCCTGACGGTGTCCGGATCGGCGGTGTTTCCGCTGAACACTTCCACGGCGACCGGCGTTCCGTCTCCCGAGCAGACCAGGCCGTATGTGATCTGCATTTTGCCTTTCTTCCCGTCCCTGCTGTGCCCGAAGGCGGCGAGCGGGCATTTCCTCCCTTCGACATAGCTGGACGAGACGTCATACGAACTGCCATCTGACTGATCACCTCCATGTTGCGATTCTGGATTGGTTCCGGGAGTGCCCCGCAACCCGTTGATATGACGCTGTTTTCTTCATGCTGCCCCGCTCGGGCATGAACCGCCGGCTCCCGGTTTACAGCGTGCAACTGCCGAAATGCCCGCGCTGGACCGCCATTTTCGCCGTGTTCGGCGGGTCCGGACCCGCTGATTGCAAAATCCGGCGCGCCGCCCCCGTCCGGAACGCCGGATCCCCACCGAAATCTCCAGCGGCCGCCGGTCAGGCGGCGATTCCGCGCAGACGGGATCACAAATCCGGCCCCGCAGGCGGGGTTTGCGTCATGCAACTCCGGGGCCGGGATTGCCGGTTCAGCCATCGCCTGCTTCCAGGGTCTCGAAAAGGGGAATCGGGTCGTCGCCAAGCTGAACATACAATCCCTTGACCGGACCGCGCCGGATATGCCGGGCCTTCAGCGCGCCGGACCGGATCCGCTGCCAGATCACCTGCCGGGACACGCCAAGGCGGCGCATCGCCTTGTGAAGAGGCACGAAGCCGGCCGGCGGCTCGTCGCAGAACCGGCTGCGCAGCTCCGGCGTCATGCGGACCCGATAGGGCGCGCCGGCCGCCGGCTGTTCCGCCGGCACGATTCCCGCCCGGATCCAGCGGTAGAGCGTGCCGCCGGTTGTCTGCAGCTCACGGGCCGCCTCGGCGACGCTGAGCAAGGGGGCTTCGGGATCCCGCCGTTCGGCGCGCCAGGCCGGAATGCCGCTGCGCGTCCGCAGCTGCCGGACGAGATACGCCGTGAACGGGAGTCCCTTGGCGGTGCGCCGCCCCTGGCGGTTGAGAATGACCGCTGTCCGGGAGTCCGGGTAATGCGCGGCCAGCCGGCGGACGAGCGCCACGGTGTCGATATCGTCACGGGCCACCGCCGGAGCCTGGCGCGAGGGCAGTTCAAACTCATCCGCCGCCCCCCCCTTGCCAGCGCACGAGGATCCGGATGACCTTCGCCGTGCCGTCGCGCCAGAGCATGACCTCCTCCACGAGGCAGGCCAGAAGATTTTTGCGGTCCCGGGCGGTGACAGCGGGGGACTCCCAAAGCCGGGAGAGGCGCATGCCAAGGGCATTCAGCCGCGCCAGAGGCGGCGGCTCGGGACTGTCCCGCCGCGCCTGCTCCAGAGCGTCCCGGGCCGCGGCCAGGGTCTCCAGGGCCCGGTTCCAGTCGCGTTCGAGCGTGTCGGCGACCAGGCGGTTGTCGGGGTCCGCCCTGCGGCAGCGGCGTTCCGCAAGCGAGGCTTCGCAGCCGCAGCGGTCCGCGTCCAGCTGCAGCGACCGATGCGCCTCCTTGTCCTTTTGCCGCTGTTGCCTGAACGCCTCGGCCGCCGCCTCGACGCCGGACGCCGAAACCGCTTCGAGGAATGTGTCGCCGATCAGGGCGTCGATGCGCTTGCCGCCGACCGTCATGCACGGCCGCCGGCCCCGGCCGGCATTTCCGCTGCGCGGCGCGCAGGTGCAGGACCACGCCTTGCCGCAGGAAACGCCCATGGCGCGGCCGCAGTGACCGCAGACCACGCGGCCCTGCAGCAGCGCCCTGCCTTCCCGCGCCGCGCCCCCCGTTCCCGACGACGTCGAGTTCGCCGACAGCCGGTCCTGGATCTCAAGCCAGACCTGCCAAGAGACGTAACCCTCGTGATGGTCCTTGATCAGGACATGCCAGTCCTCCGGTCCGACCCGGCGGATGATGCGCCGGACCCGGTTGTCGTCACCCAGCGCCCGCTCCGTCCGCTGGCGCCCGTAGACATAGGCGCCCCCCATGGCCGGATTGCGGAGAATCGAATGGACGCGCACATAGCTGGCTTCGCTCCACACGACGGCGTCGCCGCGCCGGAGACGGCTGGGAAGCCGGACCCCCTCATCCCGGAGCGCCTGGATCGCCTGGCGCGCCGAGCCGTGCTCCAGGAAACCGGAAAACACCCGGCCGACCGCATGCCGGACCTGCTGGTCCGGATCCTTGCGCAGTGAAGTTCCCTCCAGCACGTATCCGATCGGAATGTGATGGCACAGCTCGCCGCGGGCGGCCTTGTTCCGGATGCCCCCCTGCATGCGCGTCCGGATCAGGAAGGACTCCGATTCCGAAAGCGTGCCCTTGATCGAGAGAACGAGATTGTCGTCATGACGCGCCGGGGAATACACCTGCTCCCCTTCAACCAGAAGCGTGTCCGTCATCCGGCGCCAGTCGAGCAGCTGAAACCACTCCACCGGATTCCGCGCCAGGCGGCTGACCTCAAGACCGAAGACCGCCCCCACACGGCCGCGCGCGACCGCATCGGCAAGCCCCGGGAAACCGTCGCGTTCGCCCGCAGCCGAACCCGACCGGCCCTGGTCCGAGTCCACGATCTCAATCAGGTCTCTGTGCCAGCCCAGGGCGCGGGCCTCGTTCACCAGCGCGTACTGGCGCTCCGTGGATTCCCGGTTCATGACGACCTGCGCCGGCGTCGACTGCCGGACGTAAATCAGGGCCCGGCGCTCAAGGCGGCGGGCCGTGATCTTCCCAGCTGCGCTCATCTTCCATCTCCGCAGAGGCAACCCGTGTCATCAGCCGCGACAGCTGCGTCACAAACGCCGCCCGGCTCTCCTTCGGAAACCTCTGCCACCGCGCCAGACGCTCCTCCCAGGCCAGAAGCGCCAGAAGCTCCGGCTCCCGGTCGAGGTTCTGTGATCCCAATCCGGTCCTCCAGTGTCCTGATCCGTTCAAACAGGGTGAAAAATGCGTCAAGAGAGCCGCGGACGCAAGCCGCCGCCGGGGCGCGTTCGGCAAGCGTCGTCCAATCCGACGGAATCCGGAAACGCTCACCGTCCGGCATCTCAACATCAAGAAAAACGCCGCCGCCGGCATGCTGGCGGACTCTGCGGATCTTCAGCTCCCGGGCATCGTACGGGTGCTTGAAACGCTTGAGAAAAACCGGGTCCGGCGGCAGGCGCCGGCAAAACCCTCGAAGTGTGTTAGTTTGTTGCCCCTTCGTAGAGCGCCAAGGTTCCGCCCCTGAGATGCCGGTTCGCGAGGCTGCGCTCGATCCAGGGCTGGCGCTCAAGCAGCCAGTCGAGCATGTCCAGCATCTCGTTGCCGCTGACCGGCCTGGAGGCCGGATCGATGATCCGGGCCGCCGCCGCCATGGCGAGACCGCGCATCCGGCTTTTTTCCGCCCGAGGATGCCTTCGAATCCGAGGCTCCGCATGGTCCCGAGCGCCGCCGCCGCGTGGCCGTGCGGCAGCGACCTGCGGATCCCGAAAACCTCGTCCGGGGAGCCGAGAACGATTCCGCCCCTGAGCACGGCGCGGAAGCCGTCGGTGACCGCCGGCGGCAGATAGGTGAGGTTGGCGATGGTGCGCTTCCTGACCTTCGCGCCTTCGCGCCAGGCCTCCCTGAGGAGGACTGTGTCGCGGCCGCGCCTGTTGGGGATGGTCTCGATGTGGAATGACATGGGCGGTTTCCCTGCGCCATGACAACAATCCATGGCGCCTGCCGTCTCCGTGTCCACAGGATGTGTGCCTGTAACAATGTGCACTGTTGCGAAAATACGTCAGTGGGCACGCGGCCTGAAACCGCGCAACTTGCACTGGAAACTTTTTGACAAGACAAAAGCGGCCCGGCGGCCAGAAAACCTCACGTTTTCAACGTCTTGCAGGGAGCGCGGGGGGCGGCGGCGGGATGAAGATCGGCCTAGTGTGAGAGGAGCAGTGTCAGGAAACGAACCATCGCCAACCTGGGCCAACTCGACCAAACCATTGTCGATGGCCTCCGGACTGGTGGTGTCCGAATCCGCCAGGGCCCAAGCGACTTCAAGAATGACGCCGAACGGCCTGCCGGTCCTTAGCCTCGCAACGCTGATGGCCAATCTCAAAACTTTGACGCTGAACGAGGCGCCGCAGCCCGTGTGGCCCGGAAGCGGGTTCCAGATGCCTTCGCAACCGCCCGCGCTCCAGAAGAGGGCCTTTGAGCTGCTGGGGACCGACCCGGCCCGGAAATTTGCCAGTGGCATGGCAGGCTGAAAATGCCTATCGGCGCCGGCGGTTACTCAGAACATCATGCAAAACAATACGTTGAGGGCTTGCCTACCCGGATAGTATCCGAAAAATGCCCCATTATGTTCGGGCTCGCTTAATCTGTAGCCGCCTGAAATCGCCAGTAAGGCAACAGCCGAGGAAGTCGGCATGCACGGTCGAATTCGGCCAACTCAACAGGCTTTACTGGCGGTCAGGGAGCAGCCAATCGCTTGACTTAAAGTTGGTTCACTGCCAAAAGTTGATAAGGTTATAATTGAAATAGGGGTTTCACAAATGAACAAGAAGAAGATTTCGATTGCTGTGACCGTGTTTACCGGCAGTGCTTTGCTGTCGGCCGTGTCCTGGGCGAGTGACTGCGGTTCGGTTTCGATGGCTGAATGGAATTGGGCTTCCGGCGAGCTCATGGCTAATGTTGACAAGTTCATTCTTGAACACGGATACGGATGCGAAGTCGAATTGGTACCAGGAGCCACAACGACCACATTTGCGTCAATGAATGAAAAGGGCCAGCCTGACGTCGCTGGCGAATTGTGGGTAAACGCTGTTCGTGAACCGCTTGCAATTGCGATGGAAGAAGGACGCTTGCACTCAATTGTGAACGGCCCAATCACACAGCTCGGCGAAGGTTGGTGGATTCCACCGTACACAGCCGCAAACCACCCCGAACTCGAAACTGTCCTCGACATTCTTGAGCGTCCAGACCTGTTTCCGCATCCGGAAGACCCGTCAAAGGGGGCGTTTGTCGGGTGTCCGCCCGGCTGGGGTTGCCAGTTGACAAACGCCAACCTTTTTCGGGCGTTTGATATGGAAGAAAAGGGTTGGCTCCTTGTCGATCCAGGCTCTGCCGCCGGACTTGACGGCTCGATGGCAAAGGCAGTCGAGCGCGGGGAGAACTGGTTCGGATATTATTGGTCTCCAACATCGCTGATCGGCAAGTACAGCATGCATCTCGTTCCGTTTGGCGTCGAATTTTCGGGTTCCGACAACTGGGATGGCTGCATTGTCAAACCGGAGCATGAATGTGATGATCCGCAGCCGTCTGCATGGACGCATTCCGAGGTACACACTGTCGTAGCCGATGAATTCTTTCGCAGAGGTGGGATTGCCATCGACTACCTGTCCAGCCGAATATTCCCGGGCCCGATTATGAACTCCATGCTTGTCTACATGTCGGAAGAACAGGCTGGTGGCGCAGATGCGGCTATCGAATTCCTCTTTCGACACGAAGACGTCTGGACCGAATGGGTTCCCGGCGACGTTGCGGAGAATGTAAGGGCAGCCCTCTGATCCTTTTTTGATTCTGTTTCGGCCTGCCGGCAGGAATTGTCGGCGGGCCGATTTCTTTTCCTGCTGGCTGTTCTTACTGGAGGTGTGAGCCATGGGTATTTTTACCGAGTTCCCTACGATGGAACGACAGGCTCTCCGTGACCTGAAAAAGGGAATTGACAGTTCATTTCGGGAATTCTCACGTGAATACGGTGAATTCCTAGAAAACCTGTTCCACCCGCTGCTGATGTTTCTCAAGTGGTTCCAGGACCTTCTCATCGAGACGCCATGGCCGCTCGTGCTGGCCATAATCGGTGCTCTTGCCTGGGTCGGCTCACGAAGCTGGTGGCTTGTTTTCGGAACAATCGCGTCATTCCTGTTAATCGGGTATCTGGGCATGTGGAAAGATGCGATGGCGACAATGGCGATTGTGTCGGTTGCCACGGTACTTTGCATCTTAGTAGGAATTCCGATCGGAATCCTCATGGCTCGCAGTGACCGAGTTCAGTCTGCCATATTGCCGATTCTTGATATCATGCAGACAATTCCAAGCTTTGTATATCTGATCCCGGTGGTCATGCTTCTTGGCATCGGGAAGGTGCCCGGATTGATCGCAGTCTGCGTGTACGCAATTCCTCCCATTGTTCGCCTGACCAATCTCGGGATCAGACTGGTCGACAAGGAAGTGCTGGAAGCTGCCGAATCATTTGGATCAAGCTACCGGGAAAAACTTTTCAACGTCCAAGTGCCGCTGGCGCTCCCCAACATCTTTGCGGGAGTGAACCAAACAATCATGATGTCTCTGTCGATGGTCGTCATCGCCGCGATGATTGGCGTCCCTGGCCTCGGAGTGCCAGTCCTGCGGGCTGTCAATAACCAGTATCTTGCGCTTGGCCTGATGAACGGGCTGGCAATCGTTGCGATCGCGATCATTTTTGACCGGGTTTCGCAGAGCTACGGCAGGCGGATACAGAAGCATCGTGAAGGCGGACATGGAACGTAACATAAAAATCTCGATCAGGAATCTGTATAAGGTTTTTGGCTCCGACCCGACCGGTGCGCTTGAGCAAGTCAAAAACGGTGTCGGCAAGGCCAACCTTCTTGAACAGCACGGCCACGTACTCGGGCTGAACGACGTCAACATCGAAATTGAGGGTAAGTGTATCCAGGTCGTGATGGGACTTTCTGGTTCAGGAAAATCGACATTGATTCGCCACATCAACCGGTTGATCGAACCAACCGTCGGAGAGATTTTTGTCGACGGCAAGAACGTCATGTCGATGTCGGATCTGGAGCTTAGGGATTTCAGGCGATTCACGGCATCGATGGTGTTTCAGAAGTTCGCCCTCCTGCCCCACAGGACTGTGGCCGACAACGTACGGTACGGACTTAAGATTCAACGCGTCACTTCTGAAGAGGCAGGTCTGCGTGTCCAGCACTGGATTGATCGTGTTGGTCTGTCCGGTTTTGAAACCCATTACCCAGCCCAACTGTCGGGTGGTATGCAGCAGCGTGTCGGCCTTGCTCGCGCACTCGCCACCGACGCCGAAATCCTCTTGATGGATGAGGCCTTTTCTGCTCTCGACCCATTGATCCGGAACGACATGCAGGACGTCCTGATCGATCTCCAGCAGGAACTCCACAAAACGGTCGTTTTCATCACGCATGACTTGGACGAAGCGCTGAAGCTCGGGGATTCGATCACGATTCTTAGAGATGGCTCGGTGGTCCAACAGGGTAGCCCTGAAGAGATCATTCTTGAACCCGCAAATGACTATGTTGCGGACTTCATTCTCGACATCAATCGCGGACGTGTTCTCAGTGTTGAGGCCGCTATGGAAAGGCAGGTCATTCACGACACTGGGCCAGAAATTGATGCTTTAACCAAGATTGAGGATGCCCTGCAGATCTTCAATGACCAGAACATAACATCGGCTCGCGTGCGCAGGGGCAGTGATATCGTGGGTTCAGTCTCGATGACCAGCATGATCAAGGCAGTTGCCCGTCCTGAGGGCCAAACAAGGGAAACTGCCTACCGGTAAACGGGGCTACCCAAACCGTGTGCTTCGACAGATCGTGGCGACACGCCAGCCGGTCGGATTGATACGGTGCTGCCGGCTGGCTCAATTCGATTGCCTGACCTTGACGGGTTTTCGCAGGATACATCTGTTTTCAGATGGTTGTTATGTGGATCAGGCACGTTTAGTCCGATCTTCAGTGCGCCGTGGAAAGGCGCGTTTTCCTTGTGGGTGCGAAACCCATTCAGCAATTGTCGCTTCGGCTGGTAGCAGTCAGAGCGGTTTACGGAGGTAACGATGTAGACTGAAGCACTCTGGTGTCAAAGGGCCGCCTTGGGCGGCTCAGCGACCGCGCAGGCCGGAACGCGAGTGAACGCTGAGCAGGCCTCGAAAGAAAGACGCGGAAGCCGACCCTCCTGAAGAAAGGGGAAGGCTGGCGGCGGGCCGGGAAGCAAGCGACAGACGCACCGGACCGTTTCCGCCGGGGTAATGGCGTCGGCATGCGCGGAAGATGGAAAGCGCAGCAACACGGGAAGCCCTGTCGGTGGCGGGTGGACGCCAACCGGAAATCCGCGAGGACCAGTCCGGGCCGGCAGGGTGGCGGACAGGCCCGTACGACTGAGGACGCCGGGTAACGCCGGCCGAGGAAAGGGGCCTGACTTCGGGAACGGCACAGAAAGGGGGCAGGGCATGGCCACTGGCGAGAGCCTATCAGGGCCACACAGTGTTCGGAAACTCCAGACTGTGCCACATGCGGAGGCATGATCCCGTCGGAAAGCCGGATGCGGGAGATCCGCACGTCCGGTTTGATGAGCGGGGGACTGGAAACGCGGCCAGGGGAGCCGGACTGAGGCCCGGAGCGAAAGCGACGGACAGGCCACCGGACCCTAAAGCTGGCGCGCCAGCCCCCGACTCTACTTCCGCCGCCGCCCCCCGCGCTCCCTGCAAGACGTTGAAAACGTGAGGTTTTCTGGCCGCCGGACCGCTTTTGTCTTGTCAAAAAGTTTCCAGTGCCTGGCGCACGGGTTTCGGCCGGCCGTTCACTGACGTGTTTTCGCAAAAGTGCACATTATTATGGTGTTAAAGGAACACATCCTGTGGACACGGAGACGGCAGGCGCCATGGATTGTTGTCATTGCGCGGGGAGACCGCCCATGTCATTCCACATCGAGACCCTCCCCAACAGGCGCGGCCGCGACACAGTCCTCCTCAGGGAGGCCTGGCGCGAAGGCGCGAAGGTCAAGAAGCGCACCATCGCCAACCTCACCTATCTGCCGCCGGCGGTCACCGACGGCTTCCGCGCCGTGCTCAGGGGCGGAATCGTTCTCGGCTCCCCGGACGAGGTTTTCGGGATCCGCAGGTCGCTGCCGCACGGCCACGCGGCGGCGGCGCTCGGGACCATGCGGAGCCTCGGATTCGAAGGCATCCTCGGGCGGAAAAAAAGCCGGATGCGCGGTCTCGCGATGGCGGCGGCGGCGGCCCGGATCATCGATCCGGCCTCCAGGCCGGCCACCGCGCGGGCCCTCGATCCGGAGACCGCCTCGACCAGCCTCGGGGAGCTGCTCGGCCTCGGGCCGGTCAGCGGAAACGAGATGCTGGACATGCTCGACTGGCTGCTTGAGCGCCAGCCCTGGATCGAGCGCAGCCTCGCGAACCGGCATCTCAGGGACGGGACGTTGGTTCTGTATGATGTGAGTTCAAGCTTCGTGGAGGGAAGAAAATGCCCGCTGGCCGCCTTCGGGCACAGCAGGGACGGGAAGAAAGGCAAAATGCAGATCACATACGGCCTGGTCTGCTCGGGAGACGGAACGCCGGTCGCCGTGGAAGTGTTCGGCGGAAACACCGCCGATCCGGACACTGTCAGGGGCCAGGCGGAGAAACTGCGCCGCCGTTTCCGGGTTGAGAACATCGCGCTGGTCGGCGACCGCGGCATGATCACATCGGCCCGCATCAGGGAGGATCTGATTCCTCTCGGCCTTGACTGGATATCGGCGCTCAGGAGCGCCGACATCCGGAAGCTTGTGAAGAAGGGGGAGGACGCGCCGGCGGCGCTGGATCCGGGCAGGCTGAAAGCGGACCAGGTCGCCGAGACCCTGTCCCCGGACTTTCCCGGCGAGCGGCTGCTGGTCTGCCTCAATCCGCGCCTGCGGGAGGAAAGGGCCCGGAAGCGGGAGGATCTGCTCAGGGCGACGGAACAGACGCTGGCTGAGATCGCCGCGGCGGCGGCCCGCCGCCGGCCGGGCGTGAGAAACCGCGAGATGACGGCGAAGGCCCTGGGGTGGCGGGGCAACAGAAAAAAGGTCGAAAAACACTTCAGCATTGAGATCCGCGATGACGGAATGGACTGGAGCCGCGACGCGGCGAAAATCGCGGCGGAGGCGGCGCTCGACGGAATCTATGTGGTGCGCGCCAGCCTCGGAAAGGAGGCGGTCGGAAGCGGGGCGGCGGTGGCGGCCTATAAGAGCCTGGCCCTCGTGGAGCGCGCCTTCCGGACCATGAAGACGTCAGGGCTGAAGGTCCGGCCGTTTCACGTCTGTAACGAAAAGCGGGTGAGGGCGCATGTGTTCCTCTGCATGCTCGCCTGGCATGTGGAGCGGAGCATGCGTGAGAAACTCGCCCCCATCCTGTTCGAGGACAGCGACCGCGAAGCCGCGCGCGCCGGTCGGTCCACCCCGGTTGAAAAGGCCGAGGTCTCCGAAAGCGCCAGGGCCAAAGCGGCCGCGAAACAGACCCCTGACGGCCTGCCGGTCCACAGCTTCCGGACGCTGCTCGCCGATCTCGGAACGCTGACGCTGAACGACGCCTTCCTGCCCGGAAGGCCCGGCAGCGCGTTCCGCATGGCCGCGCGGCCGACCGCGCTCCAGAAAAGGGCCTTTGAGCTTCTGGAGATCAAAACGCCCGGAAATGTTGTCAGTTCAATGACAGGCTGAAAAAGCCCTCCGGCCCGGCCGGACCTCCAGAAAATCAAGCGAAAACAACACGGTGTCCTTGCCTGCGCAGAGAAAACCTGTCAAATCCCGACGTGAAGTTCGGTTTAGTCGTCACGACCGACGGCTTCAATGAAACGGCGTATAATTGATCGACCCGCTATGCGCGTGTATAGTGCCGCGCATTGCAAGTCATTGAGTGCCGCTCTAATGACCTGTGGCGGCAAAGGCTGCTTCCGCACAGTCAACCGGTAAGCCAGATGGCTCGCGCCGTTATAGTCCAGGTAAGTGGTTGCCAAATGGGCGCAAACGCCTTGATCGGACCAGTGAAGCGCTTGCCGCAGTTGCAGATCATGCCGGGTGATCCGGAGAATTTCCTCAACCTGCCAGCACTGACGATATCGATCAAACATTACATGGACACCGATGCCCCGGAGGTCGGCGGTAACACCGCGCAGACCGTCTCAGCGCGAGGTCGCGCAGACCCTTTTCTTGCCAACCACCAAACGAGATTCGCCGGCAACCAGGACATAGCGGCAATAGCCGCTCCTTGCGTGCAGCTGTTTCGATGCATCGCTGTTGCCGGCGCGCCGGAACCGGGCCATCGTCATTGAACATGTGCATTGCGGCCCTGCCTAGTGCATCCACTCGGTGCTGGAGTGGGATCTCGCCGACATCATCCTGCCATCGGGCCGCTTCAGGGCCAGCGCCGACCGGTTTAAATCTGCCGACGCCTGACACCGCCGGCGAATCATCGGATCAGAGAACCGGCCCGCACGGCTGGATACAGCAAACGCGACATATTTGTTTGCCATTGTCAGATCGCCAATCCTTTAAAAACCCCCACAAATGACATAAGCCCTGACTAGGCAGCATATTTTATCTGAGCAAGCGATGAGTGAAGAAAGAGACCTCATCAAGCTTTATTCACAGCGCATCTTGGGTTTGGCTGCGGATATACCGTTGACTGAAAGGCTGCCTGAGCCACACGCAACCTCCAAAGTCCGGTCGCCGCTCTGCGGGTCAATCGTAACTGTTGATATCGTTGTCGAGGACGGGCTGGTCACTGGTTTCGGTCAGGATGTGAAGGCCTGTGCCCTTGGTCAGGCGGCGGCATCAGTGATGGGCGCGAACATTATCGGTTGCGGAAGGAGCGAACTTGCCCGCGGACTTCGACAGCTGACCGCAATGCTCAAGACCAATGGCCCTCCTCCGTCGCCTCCGTTTGCAGGGCTGCACGTTCTTGCGCCGGCCAAAGACTATAAAAACCGGCATGCATCAATTGCCCTTGCGCTTCAGGCGGCGCTGGCTGCCTACGACCAAGCGGTGACGGCGAATGTGGACGGATTATCGCATCCGAAGACCCGCGGACAATCTGGTTAGAGTTGAAACAAAACAAAAACCGCAATCATACCGCCAGGGATACGCGGTGGAAATGGTTGATTCGTACAGAAGAGGAACATTTATGAATCGCATTTCAGCTGCATTGGAATGCGAGCACTAAACCAATGCCATCTGAATCCACAAAAGTGCAAACAGAGTCACGGCTATGGCGACGCAGCCGATGAGGTCGGCAATTTGATTCCACTGCCTCGGGCTGATGGTGTATTGTAGATTGTACCGCATAAATCACCCTTTATGTTCAAGACTAAATTATATTATGTATCATTTATGTTCATTATTCAAGCACACAACCAGACCTTTTTGGAAATCGAATCGCCGTTGTGTTCAAAACCAACCGCAAAACGCATCCGCGCACCGTCCGCGGGCCGCCACGCAGCTGTAAACTGTTGCGCCATATGGATCTGCTTTGTTCACATTGCCATGATTCGCGACGGTCTCTGCGTGATCGCTTGTGAACCGCGCACGCCGCACTTGCTTCGGGAATTGCCGCACACAAGAGTTATGCAGATCGCGCCCTGTGCGGCGTGACCGGCGCGCCGCCGCCGGACCACAAGGTGAATTTCGAAGGCAGTCGGTCAGCCCGTTTCGTTGTTCAGCAGGATTTCAAGCCATTCGGATTCTGAAACAGTCCGGACACCAAGCTCCGCCGCTTTGCGCGCCTTTGATCCCGCCTTCGCCCCGGCAACAACCAGGTCGGTTTTTGCGGAGACCGAACTGGAAATCCGCGCGCCAAGCGATTCTGCCCGCGACTTGGCTTCCCGGCGCGTCATTCTTTCGATTGTGCCCGTGAAAACAATGGTTTTTCCGGCGATCTCACTTTCGCCTCCGAGCGGCTCCGCCGCCGGTTCTATCCGCAGCTGCGCCTCCAGCCGGTCAATGGCCTCGCGTGCCGCCTGGTTGTGAAACGCGCCGTGCAAGGCGTCGGCGATTCGTTGTCCAACCCCTTCAATTGACACCAGATCATCCCACACCGGTCCTTGCCGTGTTTCCGCTCCGTCGACGGCTGCGGCCAGGCTGCTCCAGTCGCCGAAGTGGCGCGCCAGCCGTTCGGAAACGACTTCGCCGATATGACGGATGCCCAGTCCGAACAGCAGCCGCGCAAACGGCACGGTGCGTCTCGCTTCGATTTCACTGAACAGTTTCGCCGCCGACTTTTCGCCCCAGCCCGCGCGTTCATCAAGTCGGACACCCGTCGTCTCCAACCTTTGCCGGAGCCTGAAAATGTCGGCGGGTTCCTGCAGCAGCCCTTCCGCAAAAAACTGTTCAACAATCTTGTTGCCAAGCCCTTCTATGTTCAGCACCGGCCGCGAGACGATGTGTTTCAGCTTTTCCAACTGCTGTGCCGGGCAGGCGAATTCACCGGTGCATCGCCGCACCGCATCTCCTTCGGGGCGAACCGCCGCGGAACCGCATTCGGGACAAGTCTCCGGAAATATGTACGGTTTCGTGTCTTTGATTCGTTGCGACAAATCCACATCGGAGACTTTTGGGATGACGTCCCCTGCCCTGTAGACTTTAACCCGGTCTCCGATTCGCAAGTCTTTACCATCCCGAATTGCGGCGCCGTCGGAACCGGTTCCGGCAATATAGTCCTCGTTGTGGAGAGTCGCATTGGAGACGCGGACGCCGCCGACGGTGATTGGCTGCAGACGCGCGACCGGCGACAGGGCGCCCGACCGACCGACCTGGATTTCGATGTCGTTGAGAATTGTCCAAGCTGTTTCCGCAGGAAACTTGGCCGCAACTGCCCATCGCGGCGAGGTGGAGCTGTTACCCAGTCTGGCTTGCAGCGAAAGTGAGTTCACTTTGTAAACGACGCCGTCAATGTCATAGCCAAGTGTGGACCGCATCGATTCGATCTTCTCGAAATGGCCGGTCATCGAGGCAAGGTCGCTGCAAACGACAATATGCGGATTGACCGAAAATCCCATCTCACCGAGCCGTTCCATGGCAGTGAACTGATCATCCGCCAGATTGGCGGCCAGTTTTCCCCAGCCATGGGCGAAGAAACACAGCGGTCGGGAACGGGTGATTGAACTGTCCAGCTGCCGCAACGAGCCGGCCGCCGCGTTGCGGGGATTGGAGAAAATCTTTTCTTGGCGACTTTCCTGCGCTTCATTCAACGCCGTGAACGCATCCTGCGTCATATAGACTTCGCCGCGCACCTCCGCGAAGTCCGGCGCGCCTTCGATACGCCGCGGGATGTCGGCAATGGTCTCGATGTTGGCCGTGACGACTTCGCCGACTGACCCGTCCCCCCGCGTCACCGCCTGCTGCAAAACACCGTTCTGATAGGTCAAAGAAACGGAGAGGCCATCGATTTTGGGCTCTGAGGTGAATTCCAGGGGATCGGAACCCGAGAGTCCCAGAAACCGGCGGACGCGTTCGGTGAATTCTTTCAATTCATCGGCATCAAAGGCATTGTCCAACGACAGCATCGGCTGTGTGTGCATTGCCTTGGCGAAGCCTTCCGATGGCGGGGCTCCAATTTGCATTGTCGGACTCTCCGTCGACTGAAGCTGCGGGAAGCGCGTTTCGATCGATTTCAGCCGTCGCTTCAACCCATCATATTCAGCATCGCTGATGTCCGGATCGTCGTCGCCGAAATAGGATGCATTGGCGCGCCGGATTTCGTTCGTGAGGCGGCTGACTTCCGCTGCCGCCTGTTCACTTGTCATGTCATCGACGGCGATGTCCGCGCGGGCAGTCATGAAGCCATTCACCTGGTATTACCTGCTGATCGAACGTGCCAGGCACGATTCTCGGGTGTCAGCTGTGCTATGGGAATATGGCGGAAATCGTTCACTTGGCAACCTTGGCAACAAACGCCCATTACATGTGGCGCGGGTCACTGTAAGAGTCGTGTGACACAGATGAGAGAATCAGCAGCGCAAATCGCCTGCGTGCCCGGCGGTGACATTCTGTTCACATCACTGGAACAGGCTGCGCAAAGCTGTGCGGGCCGTGAGCGAATGAGGCAATCGAAAGTGTGCAGCGTAGTTGAAGCCTGTTGATTGAGCTGCCTGGGCACGACGGCGGATGACGCCATGAGCATGACTGACGACAAACACTCTGTGAATTCACTTGGGTTTCCGAAGGCGCCTTCCGAAACCCGTGTGGTCGTTGCCATGTCTGGCGGTGTTGACAGTTCCGTTGTTGCGGCGATGCTCGCGGAACAAGGGTACGATGTCGTTGGAATCACGCTGCAGCTCTACGATCACGGCGCCGCCTTGGCCAGGAAAGGCGCCTGCTGTGCCGGGAGAGATATCCGCGACGCGCGGCGGATCGCGGCGGAATTCAGTTTTCCGCACTATGTGCTCGACTATGAATCGCTGTTCCGTGAAACTGTGATTGATGAGTTTGCGGACAGTTATCTCGCCGGCGCCACGCCGGTTCCCTGCATTCGCTGCAATGAAAAGGTGAAATTCAAGGAACTTTTGGAAACAGCGCAGGATCTCGGCGGCGACTGTCTGGCGACCGGCCATTACATCAGGCGCGTCGAGAGCCCGGGCGGTCCGGAAATGCACTGCGCCGCTGATTCACGGCGTGACCAATCGTATTTTCTTTTTGCGACAACCAAGGAACAGCTGGCGTATCTGCGGTTCCCGTTGGGAGAAATGCAGTCCAAGCGCGAGACCCGCGCTCTGGCCCGGAAATACGGTCTTGCCGTCGCCGATAAGCCGGACAGCCAGGACATCTGTTTTGTTCCCAATGGCAACTACGCGGATGTCATCAAGAAACTCCGCCCGGAAGCCGCCGACCCCGGCGAGATTGTCGACATGCGGGGAAGCAGGCTGGGCAGTCACGAAGGAATCATCCACTTCACGATCGGCCAGCGCCGCGGACTCGGCATCGGCGGGCTCAAGACTCCCTTGTATGTGGTCGGACTCGATGCTGACGCGAGGCAGGTGATTGTTGGTCCGAAGAGCGCGCTGGAGTCGAAAACTGTCAGCGTGCACGGGGTCAATTGGCTTGGTGAGAAAGATTTCGCCGAGGGCAGCTCTTGGAAGCTTCGGGTCAAAGTGCGGTCGACCAGGCCGCCTGTCGCTGCAACCGTGCGCGCGACAGGAAACGGCAATGCCGAAGTCGAACTGGAATTGCCGGAAGCAGGCATTTCCCCGGGCCAGGCATGTGTGTTTTACGCGCCAGCGGAAGGCAGGGTATACGGAGGCGGTTGGATCCGGCGTGACCCGTGACCCGCCTGTTGGCATCACTCATCGGAGCCGTCGGTCGTCTGGCAGCCGATGCGAAGGAAAGGATAATGCGGTGGCGCTGCAGCATGTTCTGAATGAAATTGACAACACTCGCGGCGAGGCAATTCAACGCCTTACGGAATTTCTTCGCATAGAATCGATTTCCACCGATCCTGCGTTCGGCAGCGAATGTGAACGCGCCGCCGACTGGCTTGTGCGCGAATTGCGGTCGATTGGATTTGCAGCGTCGAAATATCCGACTGCCGGACATCCCATGGTGATGGCCAGCGGACCGTCAAACGGCCGCCGGTGCCTGTTTTACGGCCACTACGACGTGCAGCCGGTTGATCCGGTGGAGTTATGGGATCACGCGCCGTTTCAACCCGAAATTGAGACCCGCGCCGGAGGTGACGTCATTCGCGCCCGCGGCGCTTGCGATGACAAGGGGCAGCTGATGACGTTTGTCGAAGCGTGCCGGGCCTGGAAATCGGTGACGGGCGAGGTGCCGACAAATATCATGTTTTTGTTCGAGGGCGAAGAGGAATCGGGATCGCCGTCGCTGGTGCCGTTTCTCAAAGAAAGGGCGACCGAACTCACTGCCGAGATCGCATTGATTTGTGACACCGGCCTGTTTGACAACGACACGCCCGCGGTTGTCACCATGCTGCGCGGCCTTCTCGGCGAAGACGTCACCGTCACCGGTCCCAATCAGGATCTTCACTCGGGAATGTTCGGCGGAATGGCAATGAATCCAGCGCGGGTCCTGGCAAGGATTCTGGCAAGTCTTCACGACAAAGAAAACCGGATCACGGTGCCCGGATTCTACGATGATGTGATCGAACCGCCGCGCGAGGTTCTAAACCAGTGGCAGCGGCTGAAGTTCGATTCCAACGCTTTCCTGGGTTCGGTTGGCCTTTCAAAGCCGGCGGGTGAGACCGGCCGCACGCCGCTTGAGATGATCTGGTCCCGCCCGACCTGTGAAGTGAATGGATTGTCTGGCGGATACAGCGGCGCCGGCTTCAAAACCGTGCTGCCCTCGAAAGCGCAGGCGAAGGTCAGTTTTCGGCTGGTCGCGGGCCAGGACCCGCAAAAGATTCAGGAAAGCTTTCGAGCCTGCGTTCGGTCAATGCTGCCGGAGGACTGCTCTGTCAGCTTTGCAAACCACGGCGCGGCTGCGGCCTGCGGTTTTTCGACCGGACATCCGCTGTTCGCCGCAGTGCGTTCCGCGCTTTCCCAAGAATGGCCGAACGAGGCGGTCTTCGCCGGCTGCGGCGGCTCCATCCCGATCGCCGGGCACTTTCGGGACATTCTTGGAATCGACTCAATCCTGGCCGGTTTCGGGAAAGAGGACGATCGGATTCATTCACCCAATGAAAAGTATGATTTAAGGAGCTTTCATTTGGGCACGCGGACATGGGCTCGTGTTATCTCGGACATTATGTGAAAACTGCAAGACGCATGCCCGAATGCGCTGACGGCATGGCTTGACCGGCCAAACGGTGAATTCTGTGACCAAGTCTTCGATTAAGATTTTTCTGGCCGCGCCGCGCGGTTTCTGCGCCGGCGTGGAGCGCGCCGTGAGAATCGTGGAACAGGCGCTGGCGCGCTGGGGACCGCCGGTTTATGTGCGCCACGAAATTGTACACAACCGGCGGGTTGTCGATTCGCTGAGAGCCAAGGGCGCGGTGTTCGTTGAGGAACTGCACGAATGTCCGGACGACAGACCGGTGATTTTATCGGCGCATGGCGTGCCGAAATCGGTCATTGCGGAAGCGAAGCGGCGGGAGTTGCTTTTTGTTGATGCAACCTGCCCGCTGGTGTCGAAGGTTCACAATCAGGCCATCAACTTTTCGCGGTCATCCCGGCAAATCGTCATGATTGGCCACAGAGATCACCCGGAAACGATCGGCACATTGGGACAGGTGCCGCCGGGTGACATTCTGTTGGTTGAAAATGAACGGGATGTCGCCTGTCTTCGGCCGCGAAGCGAAGACAACCTGGCCTATGTCACGCAGACGACGCTCAGCTACGACGATACCGCCGACACAATCGCCGCGCTGCGACGGCGATTTCCGTCAATTGCCGGCCCCAGGAAAGACGATATTTGCTACGCCTCTACCAACCGTCAGGCCGCAGTGAAAGCCATCGCCCCCAGAGTGGATGCGCTCCTCGTCGTCGGCGCTCCACACTCATCCAATTCCCAGCGGCTTGTCGAAGTCGGGCTCAAGGCCGGCTGCAAATCAGCGCAGCTTATCCAAGAGGCCAAAGAAATCGACTGGAAGCCGCTAGATGGGATTGCAGCGGTTGGTGTCACCGCTGGCGCATCGGCGCCGGAACGAACGGTGGAAGAAGTCATAGACGCGCTGTGCGAACGTTTCATTGCCAAAACGACGACTGTGACAACGGCGGAAGAACATGTGGAATTCAAACTGCCGCGCCGTTTTTTTGACGAGCCGAAGCCTGTGTCCGCAGAGCGGAATCGCTGAATTGGCCATTGTTGGGAACGGCAGGCGCCCGGCCATGCATGCATGAAACACGATCCGCATACAATCGGACACTACGACCGGGATGCCGTTGCATACGCCAGGTGGTCGGGCCAGGAGCGGTCATTTGGGAGGCTGAGCAGATTCATCCAGTTGCTGCCGCCCGCATCCGCTGTTCTCGATGCGGGATGCGGCGCGGGCTGGGATTCGGAACGGCTTGCCGGCGCGGGAATGACCGTGACGGCAATAGATGCATCGCCTGGCATGGTGGCGGAGGCAAACCGAAGATGCGGTGTCCGCGCTACGCAAATGCGCTTTGACCAATTGGATTGCGAGAATGAATTTGATGGGATTTGGGCCAATTCGACGTTGCAGCACGTGCCGCGCGCCGAATTGCCGGAGACACTCCGCATTCTTTCCACGGCATTGAAGCCCGGCGGGCTATTGTTTTTCGATGTGCACCAAGGCAGTTCGCATTGGCGCGATTCCCTGGGCCGTTTGTATTGTCGCTACGAACAGGAAGAATTGACGGGTCTGCTGACCGCCGCCGGTCTGGAGGATTTCACTTTTCAGACCTCCCGCGGCAGAGGCTACGACGGAACGGTTTCCGACCAACATCTCATCGAATGCCGGCGAAAAACCTCCTGATCCGCATCCGGCGGCCGCGCATATCCGCTCAGTTCCCAATTCTCAGCCTCAGTCGAAGGCCCATGCAGCCGCAATGGACCCTCACTGACCAAATCCGAAGATTCTGCCGGCCAAATTGAATCTGCATCGCTTTCCGGAGTTTGGCATCACGGTCAAACTGCCGCCTCGCCGGGAACATGCCTGGCCGGGTCGGTTCTCAGCAGTTCAAAGGCGCGCGCCTGCAGTTCGGTTGGGCTGGTCGGCAGCGGAATGGCGTGCCCCGGCGATGCCGGCAGGGTGACCGAATTCAGCGTCAGCGTGGGAAGATTGGCAAGAAGTGTCCGGAAGCTTTGCGCCGGAAGGTTTTCATGTGTGTTCTTTGATGCCGCCGATGAGGGCCGCGCGCCCTTGCCGTTATCGCCGAAGAGCAGCGGCGCCAGCTCCTGTCGCATGCGCCGTTCCACATAGAGGGCCAGCATG
Organism: Paracoccaceae bacterium; assembly: GCA_965221935.1. Lineage (GTDB taxonomy): Bacteria > Pseudomonadota > Alphaproteobacteria > Rhodobacterales > Rhodobacteraceae > JAPOXR01. The sequence continues at coordinate 62,941 of CBDCSZ010000077.1, read as the reverse complement.
CAGAGGAACATTTGCGCCCGCGCATGGTTTTCGGAGTGTGCATGGACCGGACGGATCCCGGAACCGCGCATGGCATGCCGAAAGGCCCGCTGCACCCGTGTGAAAGCGAGTTGAAGGCGGTAACCGCATCTTCGGCGCCGATTGCGCCTTCATCAAGGCTGGTGCGGATGACATAGACACGGTCAAGTTCAGCCTCGGCCGCGATTTTCTCCTCCCGCCTGCGCTGTTCTTCCTCCTTTGGCCCGCGGTTCAGACAGACCATCAGCCGTTCGCCGGGATAGTCCGGAGAGGTGATTTCGGTCACCGCATCGGCGGCCAGCTGAGCCGGATCAAGCGCCGTCGGCCCGCCTTTCGCCAACCGCCGGATATCCACATTGCCGAGCGCCGAGATCCAGTCGAGGCCGGCAGACTCAAAATCCTCCGAGATGCGGGAGGCGGTAAGCATGCCCTGGTCGACGACCGCCGCCAGGCGCGAGATGCCGAATCGCTCCCGGACCTTCGCCGCTTGCAAAGCGACCGCGGACGCTTGCGTCTCTTGAAGCTGCCGGAACGCACTTCATAGAGGATGAGGGCGCAGCCCAGAAGATGCCGGTTTGCCAGGTTCTTCTCGATCCATCTCTGGCGGGTGCAGAGCCAGTCGAGCATCTCCAGCATCTCAGCGCCCGACACCTTGCCGAGACCGAGCAGGAGACCGAGGCTCGAGGAGGCGCTCTCCGGCGACAATGCCCGGAAGGTGGCCAGCTTCGAGGCCGGATCAATGATGCGGGCGATGACGGCGGCCAGGGCGAGTTCGCGCATGCGGGAGGATTTCCGGTGCAGGATGCGGGGCAGGCCGAGGATGTCGGCTATGCCAAGCGCCGCCGCCACATGGCCATGCGGCAAGGGAGCGGCGAATGGCGACCGCGTCCTCCAGGCGGCGGAAGACCACGCCGCCGCGGAGGACGGCATCGAAGCCGGCAATGGTGCCAGGCGAAAAGTCTGTGAGATTTAGGAGCGTCTCCTTGCGGATGCATTTTCCCTCCCGCCAGGAGCGGGCATCAGGATGGCTGTCCGCCCACGCCGGTTCGGAATGCGTTCGATCTGGATCGCCATGCCCCGGTTCCCGCTCAATCCGCATTGGGAATACTATTCATCCACACAAACCATACTGTCAGCGCCAGATCGGCGCCGGAGACCAAACGCGATCAATGTTTTTGATTTTTTCCGATGCATCACGACCGGACCGGATCGGTAAAATGTCAAATCGCTGGGAAAATTTATAGTGACTGCAAGGCGGGAAACGACAACGATTATACAGGAAAATCAGCACCTTTTAATGAATCGAAGGAGTGATTCGGCCTTGAAGGACCGGCCAAAACCGAGAAGCGGCTACCGTCCTTCGAATTCCGGCTTCCGCTTTTCAACAAAAGCCAACACCCCTTCTTTGAAGTCCCTGGTCTTGCCGGCTTCACCCTGCAGCTTGGCCTCCAGCGCAATCTGGTCTTCAAAACTGTTTCCGGAGCTGGCGCGGATCGCGTCCTTGATCCGCCGGTAGGCCTCCGTCGGGCCGCTCGCCAAATGAGCCGCTCGGTCTTGCCAGTGGCGTGTGAATTCCCCGTCGGGAACGGCTTCCCAGATCATGCCCATCTGACTGGCTTCGCGCGCCGCGATTTTTTTGGCGAACAGCGCCGAGCCCATGGCTTTGGCCATGCCGATCTGCCGCGGCAAAAACCATGTTCCGGCGGCGTCAGGGATCAGGCCAATCCGCGAAAACGCCTGCAGAAAATATGCGCTTTCGGCAGCGATCACGACATCTGCGGCGAGCGCCAGGTTGGCGCCGGCGCCGGCAGCGGCGCCATTCACCGCCGCCAAGGTGGGAATTTCAAGATTGCCGATCGCTCGAAGCATCGGAAAATACTCATCGCGCAGTGTGCGCTCCAAGTCTGCGTCCGACGGGTCGACGCGGTCACCCAGGTCCTGCCCGGAGCAGAATGCCCGGCCCTCGCCGGTCAGAACCAATATTCTGCCATGTTCGGGGGCCGCGTTGACGGCATGCGCAAGCTCGGCGCGCATTTGACAGTTGAGGGCGTTCATGACTTCGGGTCGGGCAAGCGTGACCACCACGACGCCTTCTTCAGCTTCAAAACGGATTGTTTCGTAATTCATCCTGGATGCCCTTTGCGCGGCCGCCGATCGGTTTTCTCCAATCGCCCAGCCTCGGTCATTGACGATCCAGAGCCGAGAATCGCCGCAACTTGATCCCGCTCCGCAGGGCTGAGCGGAGCAGGTTCCTGCACACTCCTCCTCCGTCTGCGCAGCACATAGAATCCGGCGCACGCCAAAGCAAAGACCAGAAACGCCGGCGCCGCCGCGTAAATGAGCAAATTGCTTCCGCTCGGGTCTGGTCGCAACAGCACAAACTCGCCGTAGCGCGCAACGACAAATTCAATGACTTCTTTATCGGTAGCTCCATCGGACAGCTGTTCCCGGACCAGAATGCGAAGATCCCTGGCCAATGAAGCGTTAGACTCATCAATGGACTCATTTTGACAAACCAAGCAGCGAAGATTCTGCGAAATCTCCCGCGCGCGCGCTTCAATGTCCCGGTCGGCCAGCACTTCATCCGGCTCAACCGCGGGCGCCGCCACAGTCGACATTGCCAAGACCAAAAGCGCGCAAAATATCGGCATCGATCACCGCGCTGTGATTCTGCGCCCGCTCCAGCGCGCAGGTGAACCAGTTCTCAGCCGCCGATCGGCCAAGCTGATCACACTGCCCGCCGCCATCAGAAGCGCGCCGAGCCAAATCCAGTTCACCAGAGGTTTGAGATAGGTTTTAACGGTGTAACCTCCCCCCGGATGCGTATCGCCGATGACAACGTACACATCGCGCCAGAAACCGATGTCAATGGCCGCTTCGGTGGTGTCTGACCCCGCAGCGTGATAGCGGCGCCGTTCCGGATGCAGGAGACCGACTGACCCGCCGTCGGCAATCAAGGTGAATTCCGCTCTCAGCGCGCGGTAATTCGAGCCCTGCCGTTCACCTATGTCTTCGAACCGCAGCGTGTATCCGCCAATTGCAATCAAATCTCCCGGTCTGGATATTCGGATATCCTCGATTTCCCATGCCGTGACCGCAGCGATGCCGGCAATGGTGACGCCGAGGCCCGCATGGGCCAGGCACTTGCCCCACCCCGAGCCGGGCAATCCGGTCAACCGGGCGAGCACAGCCCGGGCGCCTCCCCGGCGCGGAGCGACGCGGAGCCCCAAATCAATCACAGCGCCGACAACGAGCCACGCCGCCAGCGCCAGTCCGACAGGCGCGAGCAGCTGGAAGCCGCCTTGAAACCAGAGCGCCGCGCAACCTGTCAACAGCGCCGCCAAAAGCGCCGTTCGCATCTGCAGGATTGTTTTGAGCGCCGAGCCGCGCTTCCAGGGCAGCGCCGCGCCCAAGGGCAAGAACAGAACCAGTGCAATCATGAAGGGAGTGAAGGCGAATTCAAAATACGGCGGTCCGACAGAAACCTTTCGGTCGAACACCATCTCGGCCGCCAAGGGCCAGAATGTGCCAAGGAAAACGATGAAGGCCGCCACCACAAGAAGTACATTATTGGCAATCAGTGCGGTCTCCCGGCTCACCAGACCGAATGCGCCTTCCGGCACAAATGCCGACGACCGAAGCGCGTACAAAAGCAGCGCGCCCCCTGTGAACAGGCAAAAAATCACCAGAATGAACAGCCCCCTCCCTGGATCTGTCGCGAATGCGTGAACCGATGTGATGATCCCCGACCGGACCAAAAAAGTGCCAATCAGGGAAAATGAAAAGGCCAGTATCGCCAGCAGCACGGTCCAGCTTTTGAGGCACTCGCGTTTTTCGGCGACTGCCGCCGAGTGCAGCAGCGCAGTGGCCAGAAGCCAGGGCATAAACGACGCGTTTTCAACGGGATCCCAAAACCACCACCCGCCCCAGCCGAGTTCGTAGTAGGCCCACCATGACCCCATGGCGATGCCGACGGTGAGAAATCCCCACGAGGCCAGCGTCCAAGGCCTGATCCACCTCGCCCAGGCGGCATCCGCCCGGCCCGAAATGAGCGCCGCAGCGGCAAAGCTGAACGTCACCGAAAGGCCGACATAACCAAAATATAGAAACGGCGGGTGAAACGCCAAACCCGGGTCCTGCAGCAGCGGATTCAAACCGCGTCCTTCAAACGGCGGCAGGGCCAATCGCTCGAAAGGGTTCGAGGTGAACAAAATAAACGCGAAAAACGCCGCCGAAATTGAAGATTGCACGGCAAGTACCAGCGCCTTCAGGCGGTCGGGAAGCTGGCTTCCGAAACACACGACCAACATGCCAAAAAAGGTCAGAACCAGCACCCAAAGCAGCATCGACCCTTCATGGTTTCCCCAGACGCCGGACAGTTTGTAGAGGAGCGGCTTCGCCGAGTGTGAGTTCGCCGCAACAAGCGCGACTGAGAAGTCAGATCGAACAAACGCGGCTGTGAGTGCGAGAAAGGCAAATGCCGTCAATGTGAATTGCGCAACCGCAGCCGGTCCCGCCAGCTGCATCCAGCCGCTCCAGCCAAGACGCGCGCCAGCCGCCGGCAGGGCTGACTGACATATGGCGGCGAGCAGAGCCAATACCAAAGCGAAGTGACCGAATTCAGCGAGCATCGGCATTTCCAGGTTTCGCGCCAATTGCGGCGGCAACACGCGGCGATTGCCGGTATGCACTGACTCCGAAAGCCGCCGGGTGCGGTCGATCCTTCATTGATCCGAAGGCTGAAACAGCCCCTTCTCTTTCAACGCATCCGCGACCTCTTTCGGCATGTAAGTCTCATCGTGCTTGGCCAGAACTTCCGAGGCAAAAAAGATTTCGTCACGGTAGCTTCCCAGCGCGATGACGCCCTGGTTTTCCGCAAACAGGTCAGGAAGGATCCCAGCGTAGCGCACCGGCACCGAGTGTTCTCCATCCGAAACATAAAACTCGACGCCGTTTTCCTTCGGGCTGACGGAACCTGCGACGACAAGCCCGCCAAGCCGGAAGACTTCTTCCTTGTGCGGCGCGCCGGACAGGATGTCCGATGGCAGGCGGAAATAGGAAATTCCGTCACGCAGCCCGTATCCGGCCAGCACTGCCGAGACAGCGATAAGTCCGCTGGCCAGCAGGACGAGTTGAATGCGCCGCCGTTTCTTCAGACCGCGCATGAGTCAGGGCGCAAGCGGCAGCAGCGCAAGCCCTTCAGTTTCCGGCAGTCCGAGCATGAGATTGGCGTTCTGCACCGCCTGTCCAGATGAACCCTTGGTCAAATTGTCAAGCGCGGAAAACACCATGACGCGATCCTCCCGCCTGTCGGGCACGACACCGACATGGACCAGGTTCGATCCGCGGACATGGCGCGTCGACGGGTGTTCGCCGAAGGGCAGCACAATGACGAATGGCTCGCTTGCATAGCGGTCCGCCAACGAAGTGAAGATTTTCTCGGCATCGCCGCGCACAAAGACTGTCGCCAGGATGCCCCGGTTCTGCGGCAGCAGATGCGGCACAAACGTCACGGCAACCGGTTTGCCTGCGGCCGCCGACAATTCCTGATCAAACTCCGCCAAATGCCTGTGTTTTGCGACATTGTAGGCCTGCAGCCCCTCCGCAACTTCCGAATACAAGGTGTTGACGCGCGGCGCTCGTCCGGCGCCGGACACCCCTGTTTTCAAATCGATGATAATGTCGTCGGTGTCGATCACACCTTCGGAAACCAACGGCAGAAGGGCAAATAGACCGGTTGCGGCATTGCATCCGGTGCAGGCGACCAAACGCGACGCCGCCACTTGCGCCCGGTAAAACTCTGTTAACCCGTAAACCGCTTCCGTCAACAGTTCGGGACAGGAATGGGGCTGACCGTACCATTGCTCGTAGAGTCGGGGTTCTTTGAGACGGAAATCCGCCGAGAGATCGACAATCCTGATTCCAGCCGGCAGCCGGCCAATCAGATTGTGGCTCGCGCCGTGAGGCAGGGCGCAAAAAACCAAATCGACAGCGGCTAAGTCAAGGTCTTCGGTCGTCTTCAGCGTCGGCAGTTCAAGATGACGAAATGCCGGAAATATTTCGCAGAGGGCCTTGCCCGCATTTCTATCGGCGGCGAGGCCAGTGACGGTCATCGCCGGGTGGCTGGCGGCGATCCTGATCAGTTCGGCCCCGGTGTAGCCGCTCGCGCCAATAATCGCGATGTTTTTCATCGGCATTTCCGTTAAACCACCTTTGGCGCCCGGGCAAACTCAAACTTCCTCCGCAGCAGGCGCGTCGCCTTGGCCGATATCGAAACAGGATCCCCAGTCGTCAGGAACAATTCGGCTGCTTCCGGCCCATTCATATCCGGGTGCCGGTCCAGATAATCGGCAAGGCTTTCCGCGACCAGCATCGGCTGATTTATGATCGCGACATGTCCCAAAGCCTGTTCGAAAAGACCGCCTATCAATGGATAGTGGGTGCAGCCGAGCACAGCCGCCTGCGGGTTCGGCATACGCCGCAGCAAAGCTTCGACATGTCCTCTGGCAATCGCTTCGGCAAGTGCGAAATCGCAGTCTTCAATGGCATCGACGAGTCCGCCGCAGGGCTGCGACTCAACATCGACACCGATCGCACGGAAGGCAAGCTCCCGCTGAAATGCCCGGGATGCGACCGTGGCCGGGGTGGCAAAGAGCGCGATGCGTTCAACCTTCACCTGTCTGGGCGGTGAATTGTCTCCCCAGTTGCGTTCGGTGAGTTTCTCGATTGTGGGCACGAAAACGCCCAACACCCGTTTATCCCTGGGAAGCCAATCTTCCTGAATTCTTTTCAGGGCCGCCGCCGAAGCGGTGTTGCACGCCAGAACGACAAGGTCACAGCCGACCGCCCAAAGCCGCTCAACCGCATCGCATGTCAACTGGAAAATTTCATCTCCGCTGCGCACCCCGTAAGGCGCATGCCCATTGTCACCCAGGTAGCAAAACGAGATGTCCGGCAGCCGTTCCGAAACTGCGGCGTAAATCGTCAGGCCTCCGAGTCCGGAGTCAAAGATCCCTACCGGCAATTTCAATCCTTTCCAGTGTTCGCGGCGCCACACGCCAAATCGCAGCGCCCCTCCAACACAATGAGCGTATTCTGCGCTTGGCCACGTTACCACAGGACGCCGGGCGCCCGCACGGCAAGCTTCATATCCGCGGCGCCAAAATGAGACAGCACGAGGATGTCTCCGCCGGGCGCGACGCCACGGCCAGCGGCGGCTCCGGGCGCAACAGCAACAAACCGATTCTCTCCGCACGAAAGAAAAGCTCCGTTCGGGCGATAAATCCAAAATGTGTCTCAAGACATGATGCGAAAGGCCGCCGCGCCGGCTGCGGAAACGATGAACCAGGCAGGCTGGTTGAATGACGCTTTTTTGCCAACCGCGGCCAGTCGCGAAGGAGCGTCCTACCGTTTGGAAAACTGGAAGCTCCGCCTTGCCTTGCGCTTGCCGTATTTCTTTCGTTCCACAACGCGCGCATCCCGGGTCAGAAATCCGGCCGCTTTCAAGGCTGGTCTGTAAGCGGGTTCAAAGAGCTGGAGCGCCTTTGAAATCCCGTGCTTGACAGCCCCGGCCTGACCGGAAAGCCCCCCACCCCTGACCGTGGCGATGACATCAAACTGATTCTCGGTGTTCACGATCTGAAACGGGCGGCGGAGAATCATCTGCAGCACCGGCCGGGCAAAATAGGTCTCGATATCTTTGCCGTTGACGAAGACCCGGCCTGAGCCGGGCTTGATCCAAACCCTGGCAACCGCGTTTTTTCTTTTGCCGGTGGCATATGAACGCCCAACACTATCGCGCTGCGGCGCTCTCTCGACAGCTTCAGTCTGCACCTCTTCAGTTTCAGCGGCCGCAGGCGAGTCGCCGAGTTCGCCAAGGGATGTCAAAACCTCGTTCATGGCTGCAACCTCCGGGAGTTCTTTTTGTTCATCGACGCAATGTCCAGCTTCTCGGGCTTCTGGGCGTCGTGCGGATGCGACGGCCCGGCGTAGACCCGCAGATTGGTCATCAGCCTTCGGGAGAGGCGGTTGACGGGAAGCATCCGCTGCACGGCTTTCAATACCACCCGTTCAGGGTGTTTGCCGGACAGAATCTGATCCGCGGTCCTTTGCTTGATGCCGCCCGGGTAGCCGGTGTGCCAGTAATAGGTCTTCTGTTTCCGCTTGCGGCCAGTCATTTGGATCTTGTCGGCGTTGACAACGATGACATTGTCGCCGCAATCCATGTTTGGCGTGAACATCGCCCTATGTTTGCCGCGCAGCCTGGTCGCAACGACCCCGGCCAGGCGGCCGAGCACAATGCCTTCCGCGTCAATGACGACCCACTGTTTTTCGATGTCGGCAGGTCTCGCCGAATATGTCCCCATGGCCATTCCGCCCTTTTGCCGGCGAATCTATCGTTGTTGAACCGGGCCGCCCTTCTAAAGGCATTTGATTAGCAGTCAAAGCAAAAACACCAATTAACTGTTGATTTTGTGAATATTTTCCATGAGGTATTATAATGCCCCATACCGATCTGGTATCGAAACCCGTTAACCGGGAATGGCGTATGTGATGCCGGCCCTGGCAACAGGCGCATCGTTTCCAACCGAAAACACCAGCACATCGCCGACAGCCAGCCGCCGTCCAAGTTTCAGAAGCCGCGCTGTCGTCAGCAGGTCCCCAGGTGCAGGCCGGCGCATGAAATCTATCGAGCCGTTCGTGGTGACGGCCGACGTTTTCGGCCCAATTGCACCTAGCACCAGAATGTACATCGCGACATCCGCCAGGAGAAACATTGTCGGCCCGGCGACGGTGCCCCCTGGCCGCAAATTGTCTTCATCGACCCGAAAGCGGACCCTCCCTGTCTCCTTGCCCAATTCTTCGATTCGCACGCGTTCGGCAACCTGGGGAAATTGGCGCGCGAGGAAGAAGTGGATTTCATCAATCGTCATCATGGTCCAGTCCGGCGGGTTGATCGTGCGCTATTTGAACGCCCTCCCTGCCGATGACAAGATTTCGCGCCTGGACAGGACGCATTTGCCGCCGGATCCGGCTGAAGCGGCGGCCTGCGTTGAGATTGAGGCGAAGCGAACGCAGCCAAGAATTGACGATCGGCAAACAGAACAGCAACGCTCATTGACGGCGTCTGCGCCGCCGCGGCTGGCGATTCGCACCACCGCCCGCTGCCCGTCCCGGTTTGGATGCGCCCTTGAGTGTGTTATGGTCCGGACAGCGCGCTGCCCATTGTTTTCAGAACGGCGTCGCCAACGGAATTGAAGACGGCCCCAATGATGTGCGAGGCAACCGGTGTCTGAACAGATCCTGCAAAAAAACGTCCATGACAGCGTGGCAACCCTGACTCTGAATTCTCCGGGCAATCTGAACGCGTTGTCGGAGGCCATGATCGACACGCTGCACGGCGAATTGGATGAAATTGCGCGCTCGGGCACAGTCCGCTGCGTCATCCTCAAAGGTAGCGGAAACGCGTTCTGCGCCGGACATGACTTGAAGGAACTCACACAGGGCCGCCAGTCTGAGGATGGCGGCAAAGACTACTTCCACGCGATATTCAAGAAATGCTCGGCCATGATGAGAGGCATTCTGGAGATGCCGCAGCCGGTGATCGCGCAGGTCCACGGCGTTGCCGCCGCCGCGGGCTGCCAGCTGGTCGCAACATGCGATATGGCCGTGGCCTCCGCTGACGCGCGATTTGGCGTGAATGGCGTCAATATCGGGCTGTTCTGTTCCACTCCCATGGTCGCGCTGTCGCGCAACATTCCCCGCAAGCAAGCGATCGAAATGCTGACAACCGGGAGGTTCGTGAGCGCCGACGAGGCGCTCAAACTCGGACTGATCAACAAAGTCGCGCCATCCGGCGCGCTCGACAACGAAACCGCCGCTCTTGCCGTCAAAGTGGCGTCCAAACTTCAGGCGGCTGTGAAAATCGGCAAACGGGCTTTCTATGACCAGCTGCAGATGCCAATTGATCAGGCCTACGACCACACCGGCGGGGTCATGGTCGAGAACATGCTTTACAGGGAAACGGCGGAAGGAATTTCAGCCTTTCTGGAAAAGCGGACACCGGAATGGTCAGATGAGAATGGCCGTGCAAAATCAATGTCATAAGCCATAAATCTCGGCAAACTTGGACTCCAGATATGCAATCAGTTGGCCTTCGCTGACCTCGCCGCCGGTTGCCCTGCGAATGATATCCATAGGCTCATAGACCGAGCCATGACGCTGAATCTTTCTCCGCATCCAGTCCATTGCCGGTGTCGGGTCGCCTGCGGCGAGAGATTCGTCCAAATCGGGAAGGTCGCGGCGCAGCCTGTCATGCAGACAGCCGCCATAGATGTTTCCTAAAGTATAGGTGGGAAAGTAACCGAACAGGCCCGCCGCCCAATGAATATCCTGCAGCATACCATTTGAGGGTTTATCCACCGGATACCCGAAATCGGCCGCAAAACGTGAATTCCACGCCTGTTCGAGATCGCGAACCTCCAGATTCCCGAAGATCAGATCTCTCTCAAGGGCGTAGCGCAGCATGATGTGAAGGTTGTACTGCACTTCGTCGGCTTCGGTGCGGATGTGGCCGCGTTCAACCTGATTGACATTGGCAAAGAACGAAGATTCGTCACCGATGCCGATATCGCCGAATTCGCTCCGCAAACGGCGGAAAAGCCAGCCGGAATAGGCCCTGCAGCGGGCAATTTGATTTTCGCAAAAACGGGACTGGCTTTCGTGGACTCCAAATGAAGCGCCGCTGCCGGCGGGCATGAAAGCGAACTCCGGCGCAATTCTTTGTTCGTAAACGCCGTGCCCTGCTTCATGGATCGTCGAGTAAAGGCAATTGTAGGGATTGCTTTCGTCAATCCTCGTGGTGATTCGCACGTCTTTCCCCTGCCCCGAGGTGAATGGGTGCGCAGATATGTCCAACCGGCCGCAATTCCAGTCATAGCCGAAGGCGCTGGCAATAGAATGCGCAAGCCGCATCTGCCGATCTGCTGGAAAATCGCAATTGAGCTGCGGCGGGCAAACGCCGGATTCCAGTATCCGGTCGCGGAGAGACACCAGCCTGGAGCGCAGACGGCCGAAGATCCGGTCAAGCCATGCGGAATTCGTTTGCGGCTCGTATTTCAGCAGAAGATTGTCGTACAGGGATTCTGCGCCTCCCGGCAATGCGGATGCCTCTTCACGTTTGAGCGCGACGATTTCCGTCAGGTTCGGGAGAAACAGCGAAACATCCTCCTGCTCTTTCGCCTGCTGCCAGACGCCGATGGCCAGCGATGTCGCCCGGGCGATCGCCGCCGCCAGTTCAACAGGGACTGCCACCGTCCGACGATGTTCGAGGCGCAGGATCCGAACATTGGCGCGGCCGATCTCGTCGAGCGCGTTTTGGTCCACCGCATTGAGCAGTTCGCCCAGCACCAGAGAACTCATCCGACGGTGAATCACGGCGGTGATCGCGCTTTGCTGCTCGGCGCGCTGCCCAGCGCCGCCTTTTGGCATGTGGGTTTCCTGATCCCAGTCAGCGAGTCCGCTGATCTGCTGAAGCGCGCATGTTGTGCGATGATAGGCGAGTAGCGATTCGTAGGCGGCTGACATTGGTGTTCCCTGGCTGCGTCGCGGTTCCGTTTCCGACCGCCTTGATAACGCGCCGATACGGAAATGCCATGCGTTGAACAGACTCTTTCACGGCGCCGCGCGGGAATCCGGCAATGCGCGAAGCGCTGCAGCCGCCGAACCGGTCCGCGTTCCGCCCTTGGCCGGGTTACCGCCGGAGCCCAATTGCCGGATACATGGCGGAAAAGCGTGTCCAAAGCGCCGCTGCGAACAACAGGACGGCGCCAGACTGGTGGAAAATCGCAGCCGCCGGAGCTGCCGCAAAAAGGGCGGCAAAGATCCCCAGAACAGTCTGGGCAAGGGTCAGGGAAAGAAGCAGGTCAAATGCCCGCCTGGTTGCCGGGCGCCCGCTTGCGCGGCTTTTCCACCAAACGGCGGCCGCAAAAATGACGGTCAAATAACCAAGGATTCGGTGGTTGAAATGCACCAGCGCCGGATTGTTGCCAAAATTTGCCAGCAGCGGCTTGGAAGAGAAACCCTCTTGCGGAAAGAACTCACCGTTCATTGTCGGCCAGGTTGGAAACGCGCGGCCGGCGTCATTGCCGGCGACAAGCGCCCCGGCAAGCAACTGCAGAACAATGAGGCAGATGAACCATCCGGTCATCGAAGCAAGCCTGTGTTCGCGAACGCGGCGCGCCTGAAAAATCTCATACTGCTCGCGCCCCAGCAGCAATAATTCCCAAAAGGTCAATCCAAGTATCGCGAATGCGAGGCCAAGATGTATGGCCAGACGGTGCGGCGCGACGTCAACCGATTGTCCGACAAGGCCGCTCGCCACCATCCACCAGCCGATGACACCTTGGACGCCGATCAGTGCGCCCACACCGAAAAGGCGCCAAAACCTCGGCGGCGGCAACGCTTTGCGCACGGCGAACAGGACAAACCCGGCGGCCCAGACCAATCCGGCCAACCGCCCGAATTGCCGATGCGACCATTCCCACCAGTAGATGGTCTTGAATTCCGCCAACGACATGGAAAAGTTCTGCAGCGTGAATTCCGGGGTTTGTTTGTATTTTTCAAATTCAGCCTGCCAGTCGCTGGCGTCGATTGGCGGCAGCGCGCCGGTGACCGGTTTCCATTCCGTTATGGCAAGGCCGGAATCTGTCAGCCGTGTCATGCCGCCGGCAACGACCGCCGCGACAACTGAAATGAGGAGAATGACAAGCCAGATTCTGATCTGACGCCGAAAGTCCCGCGCCTCTTGAGCCGGTTTCGGCGACGGCGCCTCCGAACCCGACTGTTTACCGACCTCTTCAAATATCTTTCGGTGGGCCATTGCCTACCTCGGAATCCATCTTGTCTGGCTCCGCCGCCGCGCCTTTGGGAACATACCGTTTCAAAGAGCGCCTGACGCCGTGCAGTGTCCTGATTTCCGGGCCGGTCAGATCCAATCGCATAATTAAATTCCGCAGATTCAACCGCATGCCCGCCGCTTTCGCCGGAGGCCAGAAATACTTGGCCTGTTCTAGATCCTCCACCAGCAAATCGACAAGCCGGGATTTTTCCAGAACTTCCGCGGGCGCAATTTCCGACCGGGGCTGAACCTCCCGGTTCTCACAGGCGCGCAGCCATTCATAACATACCAAGAGCACGCACTGCGCCAGATTCAAGGACCGAAATTCCGGATTCGCGGGCACTTCGATTATGCCGTTGGCCACGACAAGATCGGGGTTTTGCAGCCCGGACCGTTCCGGACCGAACAGAACGGCGACTTTCTGGCCGCAATCGATCCGCCGGCGCAGGTCAGCCATCGCCTCTGCCGGCGCAAAGACAGGCTTTGAAAGATCGCGCCGGCGGGCTGTTGTTGCTAGAACATATTGAAAACCCGCCAACGCGGGAGCGAGGTCGGGATACACCGCGGCGTTGTCCAGAATCCTGCCCGCGCCGCTCGCCATGGCAACCGCGTCCGGGTTTGGCCATCCGTCGCGCGGTGCCACAATGCGGAGGCTGCGCACACCGAAATTCATCATTGCGCGGGCCGCAGCGCCGACATTCTCGCCGAGTTGCGGCCTGACCAAAATGACTGCCGGGCTTTTGGAATCGGCTGGCACTGTAGCGGCTCCCGGTCTTTGTTCCGCCTCCAGGCGCGGCCATTCCGGGCCGGTCCCGAACCGCTGATGCAGGCGCCCGCGGTTTAAACGCGAAACCCGGGGATTTTCCAGCCATTCCCGAATCGCCGCCGGTTTTCACAGCCTGCCTGTCCCTTCACGCCAGGCAGACACCGCGGAACGCAGGATCAATGCGCTTCCCCCTGCCCCGGATTCAAGGCGGCGGCGGAAACCGTGCGCATTCGGCGCCCGGCGATGCCGGCAGCTGCTTGTTGCAATGTGACGGAATTGCCTCTGCGGATGGCTTAAAGACCGCCTGCTGTGCAAAATCCTGCCGCCAACGGGCATTGGCGGGGAAGCAACGGGAGTTTCAGGTGAAACCAGATACGGACATCGCCAAACAGGCGGCAGGCGGCAGACTCTGCCTGATGACGGAAAGGCGGTTTTGCCCGGAAAACTTCTGTCCTGGGCTGCCAAACATCTTGGATAAAGCGCTTGTCTCCAGCATCCGGCTGTCCCTTGAAACAGGCGGAGATGACGCTCTGAAACGCGCCGCGGAACAGTTGCTGCGCGCCGCCGCCGCCGAAGTCTCTATCATTGTGGAAGCCCGGCCAGACCTTGCCCGCCCATTGGGTGTGCACGGCGTTCATTTGCCTGACGGTCCCAAGAACATAAGACAGGCGCGTGAATTGCTAAACGCAGACCAAGTCATTGGCGTCTTCTGAGGGGCGACCCGCCATTCCGGCCTGCAGGCTGGCGAAGCCGGCGCCGATTATGTTTCATTTGGCCCGGTCGGCGGAACGCGGCCTGCCAGCGCGGAAATCGCCCGGCCTGAACTCTTTGAGTGGTGGCGGGAGTTTACGGTGCTGCCATCCATGGCCGAAGGCGGAATCGACAAATAGACATCGCCCCGTTTGCTTGAGATTCCGGACTTTCTGACGCTGGGTGCGGAAATCTGGGAAATGGACGATCCCGCCGATGCCGTTGGCTCCATAAAGGCGGTCGTGGCGTGATGCGCCTGAACCCGATCGGGCACACCGGGCACGCGCAGACGATGCGGCGGGCACGGAAACCGAACCGTCACGTGGGTTAGTCTTTATTCACCGCATCAATTGGCATAGAAGGCGCAAATTTATCGTCGCGGGCGTTTTAGATCGGGTTTCCGATCTGCGCCGAAAGGTTTCGGTATGGAAGGGCCAATATGAGCGGAAACGGTCGGAGGGGCCTGCTGATCATTTTATCCTCGCCTTCCGGCGCAGGAAAAACAACGCTCGCCCGCAGGCTCACCAAGTGGGATTCCGCCATACAGTTTTCTGTTTCGGTGACGACAAGACGGCCGCGCACGGGCGAAACAGACGGCTGCGAATATCATTTCCGCTCGCAGAATGAATTCGAAGCGATGGTCCAAGACGCGGCGTTCCTCGAATATGCCGAAGTGTTTGGCCACCATTACGGTTCACCCAGGGAACCGGTGGAACAGGCAATCCGGGATTCCAGAGACGTCGTGTTCGACATAGACTGGCAAGGCGGGCTGCAGATCAAGAAGTCAGCGCATGCCAGGGACACTGTCACCATTTTCGCGCTTCCGCCCTCAATTGCCGAACTGCGGCGGCGGCTGCTGAACCGGGGCAAGGATTCGCCGGCGGCGCTGGAACAGCGCATGTTCAAGGCCAAGGACGAGATCCAGCACTGGCGCGAATATGACTATGTATTAATTAACAACGATATAGACTGTGTATTTGGCAAGATTCAACAGATCGTACTTGCTGAGAGGCTGCGCCGTGGAAGGCAGCGGCGATTGGGGGAATTTGTCGACCGGCTGGTGCGGGAATTCGAAGGATAAAGGCGATGGGGCGTCTATTCGCTTGACGGCGTCAGCCCAAATCTTCCGCCCCGGGAAAAGTGTTGGATCGCGCCGGACGCCAACATTATTGGAGACGTCACTCTGGGTGAAAATGTCTCAATTTGGTTTGGCGCGACGCTGCGCGGCGACAATGAGCCCATTTCGGTTGGCGAAGGTTCAAACATTCAGGAGGCCTGTGTTCTGCACACCGACATGGGCTTTCCTCTCACCATTGGGAGCCATTGCACAATTGGCCACCGGGCGACACTGCACGGCTGCACAATCGGCGCCCGCAGTCTGATCGGAATGGGGGCAACAATTCTGAACGGAGCCGTGATTGGGACCGGTTCCGTCGTCGGCGCCTGCGCGCTGGTCACAGAAGGCAAGACTTTTCCGCCCCGTTCGCTGATTGTCGGCGCGCCCGGACGGGCGGTTCGCCAGCTGAACGACGGGGAACTCGGACCGTTCAACGCTCCCGCGGATCGCTACCGGGAGAACATTTCCCGCTACCGCGCCGGCCTGCGGCCCGCTGCCGATCTTCCGTGAGGCGGAAATGCTTGAATTTAACGTTATTTTTGAGCCGGGACTGACTGCGGTTCGCCCGAATCGGGCAGGCTGGGGACAGGTTCGGTTGCAATCGATCGCCGACGACCGGATCGCGGCCAAAATTGAACATGCCGGAAAGCCGGCGGTCGGCGGCAGCCATGCTTTGTGGGAGCCTCGACTGACATGCGGCGGAAATTGACCGCATAATGCGGGTTTTGCCTGAATTGACCGGGACACGGCGAGGTCCAGCCGGGTCAGAGCTCCGCCGCATTCGAACCGGGGCGAGGCGCCGGCTTGCCTTAAGGTTAGCCGGTGTCTGACAATCCTGCCCTCATTGCCCGGATTTCCAGCTCCGAACAGGATATTCTCGCCTCGCAGAGGCTGCGCTACCAAGTGTTTGTTGAGGAACTCGGGGCGACAGGCGCAGGAGTGAATCACGCTCAGCGGCTTGAAGCCGATGAATTCGATCCTTTCTGCGAACATTTAATTTTGGTGGATCCCACAAGAAGCGAAGCGAAGCTGGAACATGTGGTCGGTGTCTACCGTCTGTTGCGCGGGGAGGCGGCGGCTGCGGCATGCGGGTTTTATTCGAGTTCGGAGTTTGACCTGTCACCCCTGATCGAAAGCGGCCGATCCCTGGTGGAACTCGGGCGATCCTGCACACATCCGGATATTCGCGCCGGCGCGGCCATGTTTAAGATTTGGAACCGGCTGGCCGACTATGTGATCGACAATGATATTGAGATCATGTTCGGGGTCGCCAGCTTTCACGGCACCGATGCGAAGGAGCTGTTAAACCCGCTTTCCTATCTGCATTGCCGCCATTTGGCGCCCAAAGATCTGCGTATGACCGCGATGCCGCAGGAAGTTGGGCCGATGCGGCTGATTCCGTGCGGCCAGGTGGACCGGCGGGCGGCGTTGAAGTCGATCCCGCCGCTGATCAAATCTTATCTGCGGCTGGGCGGTTTTGTCGGAGACGGCGCTTTTTTCGATTTCGATTTCAACACGACCGATGTGTGTCTTGTGGTGGACACCGGAAATATGGCCGAAGATCGGCGTTCACGATATGTGAAATATCGGGGAACCAGGTGATGGATTGGGATCCAGCCGTTCTGCCGGACAAGCCCGAATACAGCGCGCTGCACCTCGTCCGATTCGCCATTCGCTGGATTCTGTTGGCGATTGTGATTTACGGGCTTTTCACAGCGTTTCTGGTCGTCCGCGCGCTGGAGTGGCCGTGGGGCCGGCCCGTCACACCTTCGATCACCCGTCTGGCCTGTTTGGGCAGCTTGTTCGTTATCGGCCTGAAATTGCGGGTGCTGGGATGCCCGATGGCCGGCCGGGGAGCGCTCGTTGCCAATCACGTCACCTGGATAGACATATTTTCATTCAACGCCGTGCAGCGAATGATCTTTGTCGCCAAGACGGAAGTTGCAGACTGGACCGGTGTCGGGATTTTGGCCAAGGCGACAGGAACCGTGTTTGTCGAGCGAAATCCCAGGCGCGCATTGCAGCAGCGCGATGAATTTGCGAGGCGCCTGGCTCGCGGCGACAAGCTGCTGTTCTTTCCCGAAGGCACCAGCACCGACGGGCTTCGGGTGCTGCCATTCAAGCCCACCCTGTTTGCGGCATTTTTTGCCGAAGAGCTGAAAGACCGGCTCAAAGTGCAGCCAGTGACCGTCCGCTACCGGCCGCCAAAAGACCAGGATCCGTCATTCTACGGGTTTTGGGGCGAGATGGGATTTGGCGAAAGCTTGCTCAAAGTGTTGTCCGCCCGGCGCAACGGCGATGTGGATGTCATCTTTCATGAACCGGTCAGGGTCGCCGGTTTTTCACACAGAAAGGACCTTGCGGCGTATTGTGAGGGCAAAGTGCGCGAAGGGCTGCAGGCGGCGGTTTGATTCAACCGCCTCCTGTCGGGAAGGTGGCGCGGCGCAAGCAGATTCTGCGGGCAGATTTAGAAACACCGCGGCGGGCGCCGGACGATGATTCCCGGTCAATTGACCGCCCAAAGCGTCCTGCAAAGTGACCGATTCTATCCCCGGCCAGGCGGCCGGGACCGCGCGGTCAAATCAGCCGGCGCCGGCCGGAGCCGCCTGCGACTGTGCCATGCGCTGATTTGACAGTTCTTCGGCCACCAGAAAAGCCAGCTCCAACGCTTGCGAGGAATTCAGCCGCGGGTCGCACGCCGTGTGGTAACGGTCACTGAGATCTGTGTCAGATACCGCGCTCAAACCGCCGGTGCACTCGGTCACGTCTCTCCCAGTCATCTCGAAATGGACGCCGCCGGGATAGGATCCCTCCGCCTCGTGGACAGCGAAAAACTCTCTGACTTCCGTCAGCACGCTGTCAAAACGGCGCGTCTTGTATCCGGTCGTCGATTTCACGGTGTTGCCGTGCATGGGATCGCAGCACCAAACCACCTTTGCCCCCAGCCTTTGGACGGTGCGGATCAGCCGCGGCAGCTGTTCGCCGACTTTTCCAGCGCCAAATCGGGCAATCAACACAATCTTTCCGGGTTCATTTGCCGGATTCAGCCGCTCAAGCAGACGCGAAAGGTCATCTGAGCACATTGAAGGACCGCACTTGATGCCCAATGGGTTTTGCACGCCCCGGCAAAACTCGACATGCGCGCCGTCCGGCTGCCGGGTGCGGTCTCCAATCCAAATCAAATGTCCGGAGCCTGCCACCGGCTTCCCAGAAGTCGAATCAATCCGGCAGAGCGCTTCCTCATACTCCAGCAGCAGCCCTTCGTGGCTGGTGTAAAAATCGACCTGCTTAAGGTCCTTGTTCCGTTCGACAGTGATTCCAGCGGCTTCCATGAAGTCCAAAGCGTCAGTGATACGGTTGGCGAGACCGCGGTATTTCTCCGCTTCGCTCGATTCTGTGAAGCCGAGTGTCCAGGAATGAACCCGGTGAATATCCGCGTACCCGCCCTGGCTGAATGCCCGCAGCAGGTTCACAGTGGCGGCGGACTGTGTATAAGCCTGCAGCATGCGGCGGGGATCGGGCACGCGCGACCTGTGGTCGAATTCAATGCCGTTGATGATGTCCCCGCGGTAACTCGGCAATTCAACGCCCTCTTGCGATTCCATCGGCGCGGACCGCGGTTTCGCAAACTGTCCGGCCATCCGCCCGACCTTCACAACCGGGCGTTTGGCGCTGAATGTCAGAACGATGGCCATCTGCAGCAGCACGCGGAACGTGTCCCTGATGCTGTCGGCGCTGAATTCGGCGAAACTCTCCGCACAGTCTCCGCCCTGCAGCAAAAACGCCCTGCCTTCGCAGACATTTGCCAGCTCGCGCTGTAACCGCCTGACCTCGCCGGCAAACACAAGCGGAGGGAGTTGATTGAGTTTTTTCTCTATCCCTGCGACTTTGCCCGCGTCGGGATAGTCCGGCATCTGAATTCTCGGTTTTGAACGCCAGCCGGATTTGTCCCAGGATTGGGTCATTCGGAACACTCCTCATTGTGCACAGCGAAGGACGAATCTTATAGTGTTAGGGAGGCCGCTTTTCCAGTCCGGCCCAAAGGGAACTGCACACCATTTTACATGTGACGGGCCATTGCGCCGGCCATCGCCGGGATCGGATTCTCGGGCTTTGAACGGCCGCAAAGCGGCGATGCCGGAACATCGCCGGCCGCGCCGTCAGTGTACGGCAACCGGGTTTTCGCATTTCCCAAATCTGACCGGCGATTACAACCCGTTTGGACAGTCGGGGGAAGCGGGCGCAGCGGTGTCCGTCGGCCGGATTCGATAGACCGCGCCTCTGTCTTCAGAGATGAACCACAAGGTTCCGTCTGGCGCCTCCTGCACATCTCTGACGCGTTTTGTTTCGGGAAGATCGATCCGTTCAATCTCCGTAACGCCGCCCGCCGAATCGAGACGCGAGATCAGGTCGAATTTCAGCGACCCGACAAACAGCTGACCTTTCCATTCGGGCCAGAGCTTGCCAGTATAGATCGTCATGCCAGATGGCGCAATTGATGGATCCCAATAGAAATCAGGCTGTTCCATCCCTTCTTTGGCAAATCCTTCGCCAATTCTCCGGCCTGAATAATGGACACCGTATGAAATGACGGGCCAGCCGAAATTGCCGCCGGGCCGAACCAGATTGATTTCGTCGCCGCCGCGCGCGCCGTGCTCAGCCGTCCATAGATTCCCTGCCTCGTCAAGCGCGGCGCCCTGCGGGTTGCGGTGGCCGAACGACCAGATTTCGGGGAGAACGCCGGGCACGGAAAAAAAGGGATTGTCCGGCGGCGCCGTGCCGTCCCGGCGTATGCGCACAATGGCCCCGTTATGGGAATCCACTTCCTGCGCCGTCTCCCGGTCGCCGCGGTCTCCAATGGTCACAAACAATGACCCGTCCGGCGCTTCCACGACCCGCGAACCGTAATGTCTGTGGCCGTCACTGCCGGGTGAGGCTTCGAAAACCCGCCGGAGGTTTTCGAGATTTTGCCCGTCGTCGGAAAGCCGCGCAGCCGTCAGCGCCGTTCCCGACCCTTGGCCTTGGCGCACCGAGTGCGTCAGAAATATTTCGCGGGTTGCCGCGAAGTCACGCGCCGCTTCGACATCGAGCAGTCCGCCCTGTCCACGCGCAACGACCTCCGGCACGCCGCCCACACGGTTCTGGTTGCCATGCCCGTCAACGCGGACGAGTGTCCCGTCACGCTCGGTGACGAGGAACGCGCATTGCGGCAGGAATGCGATCCCCCACGGCGTGTCCAGCCGCGAAGCCATCCGTTCGACTTCAACCGCGGCACCGCCGATTTTGCGCAGCTCGGCAGCCGCCGTGCCAGGAAAGAAAGACGCCAGGGCCGAAGCCAGCAGCCACACCGTCAAGGCGCAAGGCGCGTTCACTGCCAGGGCCAACTCGCCTGCATGGCGCGGGCAAAGGCGGGCCATGCGTCAGCTCCTCATCCTCAGCCCTTCCGGATCGTGCGGGGATGGCGCAATGACATGCGCGGCGCGCCTCTCGCCAACGATGTGGCACGACAGTTCGGCGCCGACCTGGGCGGACTCAGAATCAACCAGCGCCATTGCCAGACTCTTGCCGACGGTGTGCCCATAACCTCCGGAGGTCACAAATCCGACCGTTTTGCCGTTCTTCCAGAGGGGTTCATAGCCGCTTGCGTCGGCGTCCGCGGCATTGATCTCCAGTGTCACAAGGCGCCGGGCGGGCCCCGTTTCCCGTTCTTTCAGAGCCGCATCGCGCCCGATGAAATCCGGCTTGTCGAAATCAATCCACCGGTCCATGCCCGTTTCGCCAGGCGTGTAAGCCTGCATAAACTCCGCATTCCAGATCCCAAAACTCTTTTCAAGACGCAGTGATAATAAAGCGTTAAAGCCAATATCGCAACCCCCTGTCTCATTGGCGGCGGCGATCAGATGTTTATACAATGCGAGGTGATCCGAAGCGCTGCAATTGATTTCGTAGCCGAGTTCGCCGGTAACGCTGACGCGGGCGACTTTGCCGCGCACCAAGCCGACATCCATGCTGCGCAGACTCATAAACGGCATCGCCTCACTGGACACGTCTTCGTGGGTGAGCAGCTGCAGCGCGGCGCGCGCATTTGGCCCGACTATGGCAAATCCAACCGTGCGGTCAGATATATCCTCAACCGCCACGTTCTTTTCCAGGCGGTCTTGGAACCAGCGCATGTGCCACTCGCGCAGGTAATAGCTGCCCATGATCCACCACTCGCCGTCCCCCCAATTCAAAACCATCAGGTCGCCGCGCAGCCGGCCGCTCCCGGCCAGCATTGGAGAAAGGCGGCATTTCTGAGATTTCGGAAGACGGCCTGCCATGATGCGGTCAAGCCAAGGTTTCGCACGCTTCCCGCTCACCCGGTATCTGGAATAACCCGTGATATCGAGAACGCCGACGGTGTGTCTTGCCGCGCGGCATTCGCTGCCGACGATGTCAAATGCGTTCGACCGTCTGAGCGTCGGGATTTCTTCGAAATCGCTCGGCGCGAAGTAAATCGGCGACTCAAGCCCCCAGTTTTCGCCGAACCGGGCACCGCGCTGTTTCATCGCTTCATATGCGGGCGACATTTTCAGCGGACGACCGGCCCAAAGCTGTTCGTTGGGATACGTCATGACGAAACGCCGGGAATAGAATTGCCCCGTGGTCTGTTTGACATATTCGCGGTTGGCCGCAAATGGACCGTATCGAGCGGTATCCATCGACCAAGAGTCGGTTTCTGTTTCGCCGTGGATCATCCATTCCGCCAGCGACTTTCCGACACCGCCGCCCTGCAGGAATCCCGCCATGACGCCGCATGCCAGCCAGTAATTGCCGACGCTCCGAACAGGCCCGACCAATGGATTGCCGTCGGGAGTGAAAGTGAACGCGCCGTTGACCCAGGTCTTGACTCCGACATTTTCGAGCGCCGGATATCGCTTGAAGGCCATGTCGAGCTCATCGGAGATGCGGTCGATCTCCTCCTCAATCAATTCGATTCCATAGTCCCACGGAGCGCCGTCGATGTTCCAGTGTTTGGGGTTCTGTTCATAGATCCCGACAAGCACGCCCATTTGGTCTTGCCGCATGTAAGTGAAACCCTCCAGATCCACCGTCATCGGCACTTCAAAACCCAGACTCTGCAGTGCCGGGATGGTCTCGGTCACAAAATAATGGTGCTGCAGCGGCGAGATCGGAAGTTCGAGCCCTACCATCCGTCCGACCTGTTTCGCCCACAGACCGGCGGCATTGACGACATGCTCGGCCCGGATCGTGCCCTTTTCCGTGACCACGTCCCACGTCCCGTCCGCCCTTTGGCACAAATCGACCACGCGGTTGTGCTCGACGACCTCGGCGCCGCGTTGTTTCGCGGCGACCGCGTACGCCTGCACGGTGCCGGTCGTGTCGACATATCCTTCGCGGTCGGCCCACAGGCCGCCGATGCACCCGGCGACATCCATGATCGGACACCGGTCTTTCATTTCCGCCGGACTTATCAGATGACAGTCTTCGATGCCGACTGTCTGGAAGATTCGATAGGCGGATTTCAGCCATTCCCAGCGGGCAGGCGCCGACGCAACCGTGATGCCGCCGGTCATGTGAAGTCCAATCGACTCACCGGACTCCGCCTCGACTTCCGACAGCAGATCGATCGTGTAGGCCTGCAGCGCCGCCATGTTCGGATCCGCGTTCAACGCGTGCACGCCGCCTGCGGCATGCCAGGACGACCCGGCGGTCAGGATTGAGCGCTCCACCAGGCAGACATCGGTCCAGCCGAACTTCGCCAAATGATAGATCACCGATGCCCCGACGACACCGCCGCCGATGACAACCACCCTGTATTCGGTTTTCACTTTGTGCTCCCAACCGGACCGATGGCTATCGTCAGCGATCTTATGTGTGGCTATCGGGGATGCGTCAACACGCAAGAGGAATCCTTGCCGAGGCACGAAACGCCGGCCGCGCTGTGCCCAGGAGTCGTTCCTTTTCATTGAAAAATCTAACGTCGCGCTGTATCATCGGTCGGCAGAATAAACTGACTTCGTGCAAGGAGGGCATCATGAAAAGAACCGCAATTGCGCTGCTGTGCGCTGCCTCCGCAGCCACTGCCGCGTCCGGCCAAGAGCAAATCAAGCTTGGCGTCTTGCTTGGCTTCACGGGACCGATCGAATCGTTGACGCCGCAGATGGCGTGGACCGCGGAGCTGGTCGCCGCCGAAGTGTCCGAGTCCGGGAACTTGCTCGGCGGGTCCACCGTTACAATTGTCCGCGGCGATTCAACCTGTATCGATTCGGCCGTCGCGACTGCCGCCGCCGAACAGCTTGTGACCGCCGATAACGTCAATGCAATTATCGGCGCTGACTGTTCCGGGGTGACCGGGGCCGTTCTGCAGAACGTGGCCAGACCCAATGGAATCGTGATGATTTCGCCGTCGGCGACTTCGCCCGCGCTTTCGACGGCGGAAGATGACGGATTGTTTTTCCGCACCGCGCCCTCCGATGCGCGGCAGGGTCAGGTGATGACCGACAATATCATGGCGCGCGGCATAACATCGGTCGCCGTGACCTACACCAATAACGACTACGGCAAGGGCCTGGCCGACAGTTTCGTGTCAGCTTTTGAGGCCAGCGGAGGCGAAGTCACGATTTCTGCATCTCATGAAGACGGCAAAGGCGACTATTCGGCCGAAGTTGGAGCGCTTGCCGCCGGCGGCGGCGAAGTGCTGGTTGTCGCCGGTTACATTGACCAGGGCGGGCTGGGCATCGTCCAGGGATCCCTCGACAGTGGCGCGTTCGACACTTTTGTGCTGCCTGACGGCATGATTGGTCCCAGCCTGATCGAAAACATCGGACCCGATCTTGACGGCTCCTTTGGACAGGCCCCGGGAACCGACAGCGTCGGCGGACAGCACATCGTTGACGCGGGCAATTCCGCCGGCGTCGATGCGTCGACGCCGTTTGTGGCCGAAATCTACGATGCCGCGGCGATTGTCATTCTCGCGATGCAGGCGGCGGGATCGTCGCAGAGCGCAGATTTCAAAGACCATGTCTTCGCGGTCGCAAATGCGCCGGGCGAGCAGATTGCGCCGGGTGAGCTCGGCAAGGCCCTGGCCATTCTCGCCGACGGCGGCGAGGTCGACTATGTCGGCGCAACCGATGCGGAATTGATCGGACCCGGCGAAGCCTCTGGCCGGTATGCGGAGTATGAGATCCAAAACGGCGAACTGGTGATTGTCGGTTACCGGTAAGCCGCTCGCATTTGGCAAGGGCGGTCTTAACGGCCGCCCTGCCCGTGCATCCGGGCCGCACCGCATGGGTGCCATGTGCGCGAAAGGCAGTTGAGTGATTTCTATCCGCAGCCTGCGTAAGCGGTTTGGCGGTTTCGCCGCGTTGGACGGCGTTTCACTGGAAATTGCCAAAGGTTCGGTGACCGGGCTGATCGGTCCGAACGGCGCCGGCAAAACGACCCTTTTCGACGTGGTTTCAGGAGCCTTGGCGCCCACCTCCGGCCAGGTGCTGCTTGAAGGGCAGGACATCACCGATCTGCCGCCGCACACGCTTTTTGAGCGCGGATTTCTCCGCACATTCCAGATACCCCATGAGTTCACATCGTTGAGCGTGCGTGAGAATCTGATGATGGTGCCGGGCAATCAGCTTGGGGAGGCGCTGTGGAATTGCTGGTTTCGCCGCCGGCGGATTGTGCTCCAAGAGGCAGAGATTTCCCGCCGCGCCGACGATGTGATGGAGTTTCTCACCATTGCGCATTTGGCCGATGAGCCGGCGCGAAACCTCTCCGGAGGCCAAAAAAAGCTGCTGGAACTCGGCCGGACAATGATGGTCGACGCCTCGCTGGTCTTTGTCGATGAAGTCGGCGCCGGCGTGAACCGGACGCTGCTCAACACAATCGGCGACGCGATCCTTCGCCTCAACCGGGAGCGGAACTACACGTTTTGCATGATTGAGCATGACTTTTCGTTCATTTCCCGTCTTTGCGACCCGGTGATTGTGCTTTCCGAGGGAAAGGTGCTGGCAGAAGGCAGCGCCGATGAAATCCGCCGGAACGACCAGGTGGTCGAAGCGTATCTCGGCCGCGGCGCCGCCGGGTCCGCCGGCGCCGCGGAATAGATGACGGCTCTGTTGCCCGATGCTTAACCTCTGGACGGGAATCGCTGCGGCCGGTCATATCGGGAACCGGCCGGCGTGAAAGCGCTTGAAGCCCGCGGCCTCAGCGGCGGATATGGCGGCGCCGACATTATCCATGACATTTCGATAGAGGTTGGACAGGGCGAGATTGCGGTCATCGTGGGACCGAACGGCGCCGGGAAATCAACCGCAATGAAAGCGGTGTTCGGGATGATTCGGCTTTCGTCCGGAACGGTGAGTTTCAGCGGCGAAGATGTTTCCGATCTTTCCCCCCAGGCGCGCGTTGCCCTTGGAATGGCGTTCGTGCCGCAGACACGAAACATCTTCGCCACCCTGACGGTCGAAGAGAATCTGGAAATGGGCGCATTTCTGCGCCGGGACGATCTCACCGATTCGATTGAACAGGTGTTTGAGCTGTTTCCGATATTGCGCGCCCGCCGCCAGCAGCCCGCCGGCGAGCTTTCCGGCGGACAGCGGCAACAGGTCGCACTGGGCCGCGCGCTGATGACCAAACCAAAACTGCTCATGCTTGACGAACCCACCGCCGGCGTGTCGCCGGTCGTTATGGATGAGGTCATGGACCGCATCATCGATATCGCCGGCACCGGCATATCCGTGCTTATGGTTGAACAGAACGCAAAGCACGCGCTGGAAGTGGCCGATGTCGGGTTTGTGCTGGTTCAGGGCCGCAGCCGGTTCACCGACACCGGCAAAGCTCTGCTGGCGAATCCGGAAGTCCGAGAGTCGTTCCTGGGAGGCTGATGCGGTCGTATGGATATCCTGAATGCGATCGTTGTGCTGGCGAATTACGTTGTCATTCCGGCGATCTCCTACGGCAGTCAGCTGGCGCTCGGCGCGCTCGGAGTGACACTCGTCTACGGTGTTTTGCGATTTGCCAACTTCGCGCACGGCGACACCATGGCGTTCGGCGCGATGACTGCTGTGTTCGGCACCTGGTGGCTGCAGTCTGTGGGGGTCGGCTTTGGCCCGCTTCCCACCGCGCTCATCGCCCTGCCGTCCGCTTCAGCGGTCACAATCCTGCTTTTGCTGGCCATTGACCGGATCGTTTACCGCCACTTCCGCCGCGTCCAGGCTCCCCTTGTGACTTTCGTGATTGTGTCGTTCGGCGTGATGCTGGTTTTGCACGGGCTGGTTCGCCTGATTATCGGTCCGGGCGACCAGCGGTTTTCCGACGGCGCACGATTCATCATTTCCGCCCGCGAGTTCAAAACGCTGACCGGACTGCAGGAAGGTCTTGCCTTCAAAACCACACAGGGCATCACAATCGTCACGGCCATTCTGTTTATGGTTCTGCTGTTTTGGTTCTTGAACCGGACGCGAACCGGCAAATCCATGCGCGCATATTCAGACAACGAAGATCTCGCATTGCTGTCCGGGATCGATCCTGACCGTGTCGTCACAGTCTGCTGGATCCTCGTCGCCGTATTGGCGACAGTGTCAGGCACCCTCTACGGTCTGGACAAAATCTTCAAACCGTTCACTTATTTTCAGATCCTGCTCCCGATCTTCGCAGCTGCCGTCGTCGGCGGCATGGGCAGCCCTGTCGGGGCGATCGTCGGCGCCTACATTGTCGCCTTTTCAGAGATCGCGGTGACCTACGCGTTCAAGCGGGTTGCCGGGCACCTGCTGCCGGATGCGTGGGCTCCGGACAGTCTGCTGCAGCTGTTGTCGACCGACTATAAATTTGCGGTGTCATTCGCCATGCTGGTGGTCGTGCTCCTGTTCCGCCCAACCGGGCTTTTTCGCGGCCGCGTGCTGTGACCGCCCGCGAAAGCATATATTTTGCCCTGTGCGTGGCCCTGATCGCAGCCGTGGGCGTGTTCCAAAGCTGGAATGTCGCATTGGCCATTCTGAATTTCGGGATTGTCTCAGCCATTCTCGCGCTCGGCGTGAATATTCAGTGGGGATACGCCGGTCTGTTCAATATTGGCATCGCCGGATTTGTCGCCCTCGGCGGCCTTGCGGTGATCGTCATTTCCGTGCCGCCCGTCGGTGACGCCTGGAGCGCCGGCGGGATGCGCGTGCTCATCGCACTGTTCGCCGGCGCGGCGACGATCGCCGGCGCCGTATTCATCTGGCGCAGAATGCGCCCGGGTCCGCTGCGCGCGGTCTGCATGATTGCGGAAATTCTGCTCGGGTTTGCGCTTTACCGCTGGCTGTTTGACCCTGCGGTGCTGGCGATTGAAAAGATCAACCCAGCCGGCACGGGATTTCTTGGAGGTTTCGGGCTGCCGGTGCTTATCGCGTGGCCGGTGGGCGGAATGCTTGCCGCCGGAGCCGCCTTTGTTATCGGCAAAATCGCCCTCGGTCTCAGGTCCGATTATCTGGCCATCGCCACACTCGGCATCGCCGAGGTCATCATTGCCATCCTGAAACAGGAAGACTGGCTGACGCGCGGCGTCAAGAATGTCGTCGGCCTGCCCCGTCCCGTGCCCTATGAGGTCGAACTGCAGAAATCCAATTGGTTCACCGAATTCGCCGGCGCGCTGGGCCTGCGTCTGATCGAGGCGTCGTCCATTTTCGTCAAACTCTGCTACACCGGGCTGCTGCTGGTCGTCCTGCTGGTCCTCTTCCTGCTGTGCGAGCGGGCCCTGAATTCGCCCTGGGGCCGGATGATGCGCGCCATTCGCGACAACGAAAGAGCCGCGGAAGCCATGGGCAAGGATGTGACCCGGAGGCACCTGCAGGTGTTTGTTCTCGGATCCGCCGTCTGCGGCATCTCCGGGGCGATCGCAACGACTATCGACGGTCAGTTCACGCCCGCCTCCTATCAGCCTCTGCGGTTCACGTTTCTCATCTGGGTTATGGTGATCGTCGGCGGATCGGGGAACAATTGGGGCGCCATTCTGGGCGGCCTTCTGATCTGGTTTTTCTGGATACAGGTCGAGCCGATCGGGCTGTTCCTGATCGAGTCGCTCACATCCTGGATGAGCCCTGAATCGCCCGTTCGGCAGCATCTGCTCGAGTCGGCGGCCCACATGCGATTGCTCACGATGGGACTTTTTCTGTTGATTGCGATGCGGTTTAGGCCAAAAGGGCTGATCCCTGAACGCTGAATCGGGGCATGGCGGCGGAGACCGGTGTCTCCATTCCGGCGGAGCGACGGCAGATGAAGAATGACACGCGGGTTTGTGTGATCGGCGGCGGCGTGGTCGGCTGTTCGGTCTTGTACCATTTGACCAAACTCGGCTGGACAGATGTCATGCTCATTGAGAGGTCTGATTTGACTTCTGGATCCACATGGCATGCGGCCGGCGGATTTCACACCATCAACGGCGATACCAATATGGCGGCGCTGCAGGGATACACCATCCGGCTGTACAAGGAGCTGGAAGAGCTGACCGGCATGTCCTGCGGTCTTCACCATGTCGGCGGCATCACACTGGCCGAGACCGAGGAGCGGCTTGACATGTTCCGCGCCGAACGGGCCAAACACCGGTTCATGGGGCTGGAGACGCATTTGGTGACGCCGGTGGAAATCGGCAAGCTGGCGCCCCTGACCAATCTCGAAGGCGTGATCGGCGGCCTGTACGACCGGCTTGACGGCCATTTGGACCCGTCCGGCACGACCTATGCATACGCCAGGGCGGCGACGATGGCCGGGGCCGAGATTGTCACCAAAAACCCGGTCATTGAAACCACGCAGCGGACGGACGGCAGCTGGGATGTGGTGACGGCAAAGGGAACGGTTCGGGCCGAACATATTGTTAACGCAGCCGGCCTCTGGGCACGGGAAGTCGGCCGGATGGCAGGCGTTTACCTGCCACTGCATCCAATGGAGCACCAGTATCTGGTGACCGACGATCTGCCGGAATTCGCTGACGCCGAAACCGAGTACCCGCATGTCGTCGATCCCGCCGGGGAAAACTACCTGCGCCAGGAAGGGCGCGGTCTCTGCATCGGGTTTTACGAACAGGACTGCGAGCCGTGGGCCGTGAACGGCACACCGCAGGAATTCGGTCACGAGCTTCTGCCCGATCGGCTGGACCGGATTTCCGACTCTATTGACCATGCGTATTTCCGCTATCCGGTTTTGGAGAGGGCCGGCGTGAAGCGCATCATCAACGGTCCATTCACTTTTGCCGCCGACGGCAATCCGCTTGTTGGGCCGGTCCCCGGAATGAGGAACTACTGGTCCGCCTGCGGCGTGATGGCGGGATTTTCGCAGGCGGGCGGTGTTGGCTTGATGCTGGCGCAATGGATGATCGAGGGTGAGCCGGAACGGGATACGTTTGCGCTCGATGTCGCCCGTTTCGGCGACTGGATCAATCCGGCCTACACCTTGCCGAAGGTGATGGAGTTCTATCGCCGCCGTTTCTCGGTTGTGTATCCGAACGAGGAGCTGCCGGCGGGCCGTCCTTACCGAACGACTCCGATGTATGACGAATGGAAATCCAGGCGGGCCGTTTTCGGGGCGCAGTTCGGCACCGAAGTGGTGAACTATTTTGCCCTGCCGGGAGATCCGCTTTACGAAACGCCGGCTTTCCGCCGCTCAAACGCCTGGGACGCCACGCGCCGCGAAGTGCGGGCGGTGCGCGAACAGGTCGGCATAAATGACATCCACAATTTTGCAAAATACCGGATCGCCGGCTCCGGCGCCCGGGACTGGCTCGGCCATGTCATGGCAGGCCGGATACCGCGGCCCGGCCGCGTCAACCTGACACCGATGCTGGCGCCGAAGGGCCGCATCATTGGTGACTTCACCGTGTCATGTCTCAGCGACGAGGAATTTCAGCTCACGGCATCCTACGCTTCGCAGGCCTACCACCTGCGGTGGTTTCATTCGCAGCTTCCGGCAAGCGGGGTGCGGGTTGAAAATATCTCCGACGACATCAGCGGTCTGCAGATCGCCGGGCCATTGGCGCGGGATCTTCTGGCGCGAACCGCCGGAGCCGATGTTTCGTCCGGCGCCTTCAAGTTTCTCGATGTCCGGCGAATGGAAGTCGGGGTGGTCAGCGCAACCGTCCAGCGCATCAGTTTCACCGGCGGGCTCGGCTACGAAATCTATGTCAAAGCGGCCGCCACTCGGGCGCTGTTCGACTGCCTCTGGGAAGCGGGACAGGATATGGGAATTCAGCCGTTTGGCATGCGCGCCATGATGTCGCTGCGGCTGGACAAGTTTTTCGGCTCATGGCTGCGCGAGTATTCGCCCGATTACACGCCGGGGGAAACCGGGCTCGACAGATTTATCGCTTGGGGCAAAAACGAGGAATTCATCGGCAAGGCGGCTGCGGAAGCCGAGCGCGCGGCAGGGCCGGGCAGAAAAATCTGCGCCTTTGAAGTCGAGGCGCGGGATGCGGATGTGTTTGGCTATGAGCCCATTTGGATCGACGGCGCTGTGCGCGGGTTCTGCACATCCGGCGGCTATTCCCACTATGCCGAAAAGTCGGTCGCGCTCGCCTTCGTGCCGGTTGAATTGATCAGCGGGGATCTCGAGGCGGAGATCGAAATCCTGGGCGAAATGTGCCCCGCTAGGATTCTGCCCGAAGCGCTGTACGATCGTTCGGGAGCGATCATGCGCGGTTGAACCGAATGGCATCCGCCTCCGCTTTGTCTGCCGCTCACCAAGAGCGCGTCGCGGCGATTGTGCTTGCCGCCGGCGCATCGCGCCGCATGCGCGGCAGCGACAAGCTGCTGAAACCTGTCGACGGTGCCTCTCTGCTGCGCCGGGCGGTTGTGGCCGCCTTGCATTCAAAATCGTTCCGTTCATCGGTTGTCCTGCGGCCAAACCACACAGCACGGGCCAAATCCATTTCCGATTTGCCTGTGGAAATCACATTCGCGGCACAGGCGCGGCAAGGAATGGCAATGTCGCTGCGCAGCGGCATAGCAGGACTTCAAGACGATGCGGCCGGGGCTGTTGTGCTGCTTGCGGATATGCCCGAGATCGCCGCCGAAGATATCGATGCGCTGATCGACGAATTCCAGCCAGGGAGAATTGTGGTCGCCGGGTCTGCGGGCGAAAGGGGCAACCCGGCGGTGATTCCGGCCGATTTGTTCCCGGAATTGATGCGGCTGGAAGGCGACACAGGCGGCAAATCCGTGCTTGCCCGCTACGCGCACCGGGTCAGGATTGTGGACAGGCCCGGCAACAGGGCCCGTTTGGATATCGACACGCCGGAAGACTGGAGCAGATGGCTGGGCAGCTTGGGCGACAGGGCCAAACTGTGAGCGGTGTGCAAACGCGCCGCCGGCCGCCATCCCCCCGAGCGCCGGTCAGCGGGACATGCTTGGAGCGGAAGCCGGCGAATTCAGCGGTAAAGCCATGCCAGCCGGTTTGCTCCCCAATTGGTCAGAAGCGCTTTCGTTATGGATAGAGCGCAAGGTAGTGGTTTTCGATGGCGGCTTCTATCAGCGCCGATCTCTGTCTCAGCTCAGACAATTCAGGCAGGTTACGCCTTGCCTGCCGGTTCAGCTCGGCGCGGACTTCGGCGAAGTCAAAGCTGATCAGACGCCCGTCTTTGACGATCTGTCGTCCGGCAACGAACAGGTCGGTGACATGCCGCCCGGCCATGCGGGTGAGCAGCACATCCGCTTCGTCAAGATCGTCGAACACCGAGTCCCGGATCAATTCCCCGTAATCGAGAACAACCAGATCGCCGCCGTCCCGCTGGTTGACGACTCGCCGGCCGGTTTCAACCGCGGCCTTGAATATCGCGGCGCTGCCGATGGCCGGCCGGATGCCTCCGCCGCCGTGCAGCATGCGAAACAGGCGCAGCTCCTGCCAGATATCCTGGCTGTCATCGAAACCCATGCCATCGAGTCCAATGGCGAAATCAAGCTCCGTGCCAAGGAAATCGGCAACCGGGGCCGTCCCCGACCTGAGGCGCAGATTGCCTGACGGATTCGATGCGACAATGACGCCCCTTTCCGCCAGCAATTCGCACTCCTCCTTTTTGAGCTGGACGCCGTGCGCGACCGTCAGCCGCGGCGACAGGAACCCAATTCGGTCAAGATGCGCGACAACTCCGCCGGCGAACCGTTTGTCCAGCCAAACGGGTTGACGAGGACTTTCAAGAAGATGCATGTGAATGCGCCGTCCGCTGGGCGCGGACGCTTGCGCAATCTGTTCCAGCATGGCGTCGCTGCACCATTGCGGCCCGATTGGCCCATACTGGACATCGATTTCACAACTGGCGTGCGCCGATGCGATGTGTTCGACGCGGGCGACCTGTTCGGCGACAGGCAGGTACGTGGGAAGCGCGCCCTTGACGACCGGTTCCTCCTCGGGCCGAAGCGTTTTGCGAAATTCCGCCATGCCGCCGTAAACCATTGGCGAGGTGTCGAGCAGCGGACAGGACAGCGCCAGGCGAATGCCGCTATCCTTGGCGGCTTTGGCCACAGAATCCGCTTCTTCTTCAAGCTGGCCCGATCGCAGGGAGTTGTGGCAATGGACCGTGGCGGCGCAGCCATTTGCGGCCAATCTGCCGAATGCCACCAGCGCTTCGAGGTAAGGGTCAGTCGGCGGTCTTTGGGCAAATCCGGTGATCCATGGCTCGAGAGCAGCGTCAGCGCGGCCAAAATCTATCGGGCGGATTCCGAAACCGTGGTCATGCGCATTGACCGGCGGCCGCATCGCGAGCCCTTTCGTGCTGCCGCTGGCGGCACCGACGATCAGGTTTTCGCCGCCGAGCTGAATGCGGACGCCGCGCTTCGACGGCTCCTGCCCTGGACGGGCCAGCCACTGTTCCACATTGACCTCTGTCGTCATATCAGAGTGCCGGGATTCCAATTGAACAACGTGTTCACAGGTTTTGTGGAAGCGGCGTTCACAATCCCATCCGACATGCCCGTCATGCGGCCAAGTGCCGCGAAACCGTCATGCCTGCGCGCGGCGGGCATCGCCGCAGCCCGAATACCCTGCGCCCAAATCGGCAAACGCGGCGCTGAGCTGCCCGACCATTGCCTGCACCGCCGGCGTCTGCCTGCGCTTTTTCGGGACGAGCAATCCCAGCCGAAGACCGCGCAGCCGCGTCTGCTGCAGCGGAATCGCCACAATCGAACCGTTCCGGATTTCGTCGCGGAATCCAATTGGCGTGAAGAACGCCACGCCTGCGCCGGAAACGATCATCGACCGCAAAGCCAGCAGATTGTTCGATGCGACCAGCGTCCGCCCTGCCCGGTCAAGTATTGAAAGCTCCATTTCGATCAGCGACCGGATCGGCTCATTGTCAAAATGCAGCAGGAGATCGTGCTCAGCGCATTCGACAAGGGTCACAGAATGTCGCTTTGCCAGCGGATGACTGGACGCGACCATTGCCATGATTGGCATGGCGATATCGGTGACCACTTTGGCGCCGCCCGGCAGGTAAAGATTGAAAGCGACGCCGATGTCGGCGTCGCCTTCCGCCACCAAATGTGTGATCCGCCCCTGCCCGCCGCCTTGGATACGGAAACTGACTTTGGGGTTTTTCTCATGAAAGGCGCGGACCTGTTCCGGCAAGAATCCCACAAACAGGCTGTCCAGCGATGCGATGCGCACCGTCCCGGTGTTGGTTCCCTGAAACGAGCTGATCTTTGCTTTCAGCTGTTCGAAATCTTCCAGCACAGAACGGGCGTGATCGAGCGTGGCCCGCCCTTCCTTGGTCAGATGCAGACCGCCGGAATGCCTCTCGAACAATTGCACGCCGAGCTCGTCCTCCAGCTTTTGTATCTGTCTGCTGACCGCGGACGCAGCGATTCGAAGGGTTTCCGATGCGGCGCGAATTGAGCCGCCTTCTGCGACGGCGACAAAATAGCGAAGCGCTGCCGAGTGCATATTGCCGCATTCCTTCCGAGTCGGAATCGGCCGCTGTCAGCGACCGCGCCAGATTGGTGCGCGTTTCTCTTGAAAGGCGCGCACGCCCTCCAGCCCGTCTTCGCTGCGAAGGGCATCGACAACTGCCGGAAGTTTCAGACACTGGGCCTCAGATGGCGAAAGATGCGCGGTCCGGTTGATTGTCTGTTTGATGGCGCGGAGCGACAGCGGCGCCAGCCCAGCGATCTGCCGGGTCCACCTTTGCGTCGCTTTGTCGAGCTCTTCCATGGGAGCGATCTCGTTGACAATTCCGAATTGCCGCATTTCTTCTGCGGTGCAGTGGCGCCCCGTGAACAGCATTCCCATCGCAAGGTTGTGGGGAATTTTTCGCGGCAGCACGACCATGCCTCCGTCCATGGGCATCCTTCCGACACGCCCTTCTGGCAATCCAAACCTGGCGTGATCGGCGGCAATGACGATATCGCAGCCAAGCGCCATCTCGAACCCGCCGCCGAGCGCGTAGCCGTTCACCCTCGCGACCACAGGCAGATCCAGGGAACGCCGGAAACCGATCCCGCCAAATCCGTTCAGCCTTGACTCGAGCCAGTATTCACATCCCTCGGATCCGACATCCTTCATGTCCGCGCCGACGGAGAACGCCTTGTTTCCGGCGCCGGTCAATACGGCACAGCTGACATCTGTCCTGGTTTCCAGATCGCGCCAGATCTTTTCCAGCTCTTCTTCGGTCTGTTTGTCGACCGCATTCATCCGGTCCGGACGATCGACAGTGATCGTGGCCACCCGGTCGGTCACCTCGAACCTGACATTCATGCGGCGGTTTCCGCGCGGGCCGCCGGAAGCGGCTCCAGAAAATGCGCATTGTGTTCGCCGAGGCTTGGCGGCGGATGCCGAACCTCCAGCGGGGCCGCTGACATTGAGATCGGGCTGCCGACAACGCGCACCGGTCCATTGGGCGTTTTCCCCGCTTCGACCAGCATTCCGTTGACTGCGGTCTGTTCGTCATCGAGCGCCTCAGACAAGGTCCGGACCGGCGCACACAGAATATCCACCGTTTCAAGCCGCTGCAGCCAGTGCGCGCTTGAATTCGTGGCAAAATTCTCGCGGAAGACACGCTGCAGTTCCGCCCTGTTTTCCATCTGCCGCTCGAAGTCGCAGAATCGCTCCTGCTGCGACAGATCTTCAATCTGCAGAGCTTCGCAAATGTCTCGCAATGGATTGACCTTGAAGGCGCCGACCATGACAATCGGCCTGTCAGTGGTCTGGAATACGCCCGTCAGCGGGAACCGCGCCCAATTCAACTCCCTGCCGCGCATCATCCGTACGGCCGCCTCCTGCATCTGCATCGCCAGCATGGAATCATAAAGACTGACAGAAACAATCTGTCCCTCGCCGGTCTTGTCGCGCTGCAGCAGGGCGAGCAGAACGCCTTGCACCAGATGCATGCCGGCCGAATAGTCGCAAAGCGCGGTCGGGTAGATCGCGGTCGGATGGTCCGGATCGGCTTTGCGTTCCATGACGCCCGACAATGCCTGCGCAAGAATATCCTGGCCGCCTTTCCTGCAGTTCGGGCCTTTGGTGCCGAATCCCGTGCCGACGGCGTAGATCAGGCGGGGATTGAGTCTTTTCAAGTCTTCGTATCCGAAACCCATTCGCTCCATGACCCTTGGCCGGAAGTTGTTCACGACGACGTCCGCCGTGCTCAACAGCTCGAGTACGCGCGCGCGCGCCTCTTCCGACTTCAGGTTCACCGCAACGCTTTTCTTGTTGCGGTTGAGCGATGAGAACACCGGATTCCTTTGACCGTCAGCATCCACACCCAGCGACCAGCGCGAAAGATCGCCGATCTTTTCCTTTTCGATCTTGATCACTTCGGCACCATAGTCGCCGAGCATCTGTGTGCAGCTCGGGCCGAGCATCTGTGTGCAGCTCGGGCCGAGCATGACCTGCGAAAAGTCGATCACCCGTACACCGGATAAGGGAAGTGACATCATTCCGCAGCCTCCAGAACCATGGTCGCATTCGCTGACGGCACATCGCCCGGATCCGCCCCCTGCTCCCGCATCAGCCTTTGAATTTTCGCCACATCGGCGCGGCGAACCTGTGTTCCGGCGTTAAGCGCGACTGTCGCGGCAATCCCCGCCGCTTCTCCCATCGCCATACAAGGCGGTATTTCCCGGCTCATCTTCTGCGCCTGCGGAGTCGCCGAGTAGTGGCGGCCCGCAACCAGAAGCCCATCGACTTCTTTTGGAACGATGGACCTGAAGGGTGTGTAATAGTCCCTGCCCCGGCAGACGGTGTCAGGAAAATAACGCCTCGTCATCACATCCTCCTTGGTGACGACATATTCCCCTTCCAGCATGCGGGTCTGCCGCACGCCCGTCTGTGGAGCAAAATCAACGATATGCGCGTTTTCAAAACCCGGAAGATTTTTGCGTGCAAACTCGATAAGCCGGTTGATGCGCGCCCTGCCTTCAAGCTCGACTTTCGTCAGATCCTCGACCTTCAGCCCGTGAAGCTTTGGCACATGCGGGCAATTCAGCCAGATGACGCCCGGGACCGGCGTCTTGAGCCACCAATAGTTCCAGCAGCCGCCAATGATTTTCTTCGCCTCTCTGTCGAGTTCGGCGAATCTGTCGGGAAAACCGAACTGGAATTCCTCCGCCCTGTCGGTGTCCACGGCGCCCCAACGGGAAACGGTCGACAGAATGAATGAGCTTTCCGAGTATGCCGCACCGGCATCCGCCGCAACATCAAGGTCGCCGGTGGCGTCGATCACCACATCGCCCAGCACCGCCTGGCGGCCTTCTTTGGTTTGGCAGATCACCCCCTTGACCGCGCCCTCTTCAACGATGGATGAAGAAAACCAGCTGTGCATCCGCAATTCGACACCGGCCTCTGTCGTCACATCGAGAGCGACCTGTTTGAAGGCGTCCGGATCGAAGGATGCGGAGTAGCAGACGGGATGCGGCATAGACCGGGTGTGAAAATCGAACAGTCCCCAGCGGGACCATTTGCGCCACATCTCGTCTGTCTCGCGCACATCCGGCTGCCGGTCTCTATCCGGAGGAGCC
This sequence comes from Paracoccaceae bacterium, assembly GCA_965221935.1. Lineage (GTDB taxonomy): Bacteria > Pseudomonadota > Alphaproteobacteria > Rhodobacterales > Rhodobacteraceae > JAPOXR01. Next base: position 25,421 of record CBDCSZ010000077.1, on the reverse strand, counting down.
ACGCACAGCCCCTTTGAACTCATGCGCTCAATGAATTCGGCGCAGAGTCCCCGCACCGTGACTTCGAGGTCATTGTGCATGTCGTCCAAAACAAGCACCATCCCTCCCGAAGCCAGCCCGCCAAGATAGGGATAACGCTCCAGCAGAGTGGTCTTTGCTCCGTATCTGGCCGCTGCTGCCGCCGCGGAAATACCGGCCGGACCGCCCCCAACGACGACCACATCGGACTTCGCGACAACTTTTGTGCCGCGCGCCGTTTCCCGTATGAAATCGAAACTCATGGTCCTAACCTCCAGTCAGATGCCTGTCTCAGTGCACTTCCGGCGCCTTCCACCGAATGATCCGGGACTCGGCGAAAGACACTGTTGAAAAAATCGTCACGGCAAGCAGCGCGGCAGTGAAAACGGTGGCATAGAGCAGCGGCGCGCGAAAATTGTATGTCGCCTCGATGATCAGGGCCCCCAGACCAAAATTCGATCCGATCCATTCGGCCACGATGGCGCCGATGACACAGGTTGTGCTCGCGATCTTCAGCGCCGCAAATAGAAACGGCAGCGAACTTTGGATGCGGACCTTCCAAAACACCTCGGCGTTGGAGGCGGAAAGAACGCGCATCAGATCCAGCGTCGCCGGCGAAACCGCCTTCAGCCCGCGCACCATGTTCACAAGTGTCGGAAAAAAGCAGATCAATCCCGCAATGATGATTTTCGGCGCAAACCCGTTGCCGAAAATCAGCACCAGAATAGGCGCAACGGCGATGATTGGAATGGTGTTGATGAAGACCGCTATCGGGTAAAACGCGCGCTCTGCGGTCGTGCTGTGGACAAACCATACGGCAAGGAGGATGGCGAATGTGTTGCCGCAGACAAATCCGAGCAGCGCCTCGTACAGCGTTGGCCAGAAGTTGCTCCATAGAATGCCCGCGTTTTCACGGAATGCGAACATGACATCGACAGGGCTCGGCGCTATGTAGGTGGGAACGGAGAACCCCCACACGATCAGCTGCCAGTGGATGACGAGGCCGACCGCCGCGGCAATTGCCGGCACTTTGCCCCGCAGCCCCGAGACCGCCGGGCTGCCGGAGGGCCGGCGCCGAATGTTGTGTCCGGGTTTCGCCGTCAGCATTCTTCCAGAGATCTTCTCAGATGGCCGGTGATCTCCACAAATTCGAGCGTGTCCCTCACCGGAAGCCTTCGGGGATGCGGAAGATTCACCGGCAGAAACTCCTTAACGCGGCCTGGATTTGTCGCCAGCACAAGCACATACTCGCCGAGAAACACAGCCTCGGCAATCGAGTGCGTCACGAAAATGATCGTGGTTCCGGTTTCCCTCCATATGCGCAGCAGCTCTTCATTCAGCTTGTCGCGGGTGATTTCGTCCAGTGCCCCGAATGGCTCGTCCATAAGCAGGATCTTTGGCTTGGTCGCCAGCGCGCGCGATCGCCACCCGCTGCCGCATGCCGCCGGAAAGCTCATCGGGCCAGGCGTCTTCCCACCCCTTCAGCCCCACCAGTTCCAGCAGCTCGCGGGGGTCGGCCCGAATTGCGCCGCCTCCGCCCACTTCGAACGGCAGTTTGACATTGTCCAATGCGGTTCGCCAGGGAAGCAGAGTCGCATCCTGAAACACGAATGAAAAATTCCGCTGTTTGCGTGCTTCGTTCGGCGACTGGCCAAGCACGGTCAATGCACCGCCGGAAATCGGCACCAAGTCCGCCACCGTTCGCAGCAGAGTGGATTTTCCGCACCCCGAAGGCCCGATCATGGTGACCAGCGATCCTTCGAGAATATTGACGGATACACCGGAAAGCGCGGTGACGGCGCTGTTGCCGTCACCGAATGTCACATCCAGGTTTTCAACCGAAACCGCCAGATTTCCGGCGGCGCTGTTTCCCGACGTCAAGTTGTGGAAATCCTCCCCGGTCCAGGATTTGGAAGCGTTCAGGCCGCGACCTGCATGCGGGTGTCCGCAGTCGCTTCGAGAATCGAAAGCGTCATCACGTCGTCAATTCCGGGAACCTCGCCCTTGAACTGGCCCAGAGACGAGTAGGTGTCGAGCTGCGCCGCCCAATTGTCAGGGTTCATGGTCGCCCAGCCGCTTTCCGCAGTGGTTTCGTTGAAGCTGAAACCCAGCGCGATGCCGACGGCTTCAAGTTCGCTGTCGCGGCTCAGATTTGGATAGGTGTCAACAAGGATATCAACAGCTTCCTCGGGATTGTTGCGGGCAAATCCCCATCCGCGGGCCGACCCCGCGAGGAAATTGGCAAGCACATCCGAATTGTCCGCCAGCTCGTTTTCGGTGGTGTAGTAAACATTGGCGTAAAGCTGGATGCCGGCATCCCACAGCATCATGTCAACCCTGTCCTCACCCAGGATTTTCAGCGCGTTGGTGTTGGTCATCCACCCTGTCACTGCCTGCGCCTGCCCGGTGAGAAGCTGGTTCATGTCCGATCCCATGTTCACGGCCGCAACTTGGTCCTCGGCGATGTTGTTTTTGGCAAGCAGTGCGCGCAAGAGAATGTGGGCGGTCGGCTGCGTTGCGATTGTTTTTCCAATCATGTCCGAAGGCTGGCGAATTGGATTGTCGGCCAGCGAAAAGTAGGTGAACGGGTGTTTCTGATAACCGCGGCAAACGCCTTGATCGGAATGCCGGCGGACCGCGCAAGCATGACCGAGGGACTTGACGAGATTTGGCCCAGATTTGCGCGGTCGGCGGCGACTCCACCGACTCCATCGACATTTGGCCCGCCTGGAGTGATCTCCAATTCCGGCTTCTTTGTACTAGCCTTGATGCGCGGCCACGACCTCGCCGAGAATTCCGTACGAAGCAAGCCAGCCGAGCTGCATGCCCACTTTCGCCATGGACATCGACGCTGCCGGCGCGACCGAAATCAGGCTGCCGCCGGCTGCTGCGATTCCGCCGACAGCTCCTGCCTCAGCCAGGAATTGCCGTCTGGTGCGTGTGGAATTGGTCATTTTTCTCTCCCAATGGTTGCATTCGGTGCAAAAGCGCCGGGACTCAATCCAAGACATTCTATTTAGCGTATTGAATTCGATCATTGCAATAAAGCACAAAGTTTCGTCGATTGTGTTGCCACAATTAGAACGCATAAATGCCCCTTCATCCCAGCCGATGTCGCGGCGGGTCTTTGCGGCGCCGGCGCGCAGCCATGCCGTGTCGGCGCCGGAGCGGTCAAAAAATTGTATTTAATCTGGCGGGATTTGTTTGGCATACTGCAGTTGAAGCAATGGGACGGGAAAGACAGATTGACATTCGTGATCACGCAGCCCTGCATTGACATAAAGGATGGCGACTGCACCTTGGTCTGCCCCGTCGACTGCATCTACGAGGGCGGCAGAATGTTCTACATCCAGCCCGACGAGTGCAACAATTGCGGCATTTGCCTTTCCGTCTGCCCGGTTGACGCGATCCTGTGGGACCAGGATGTGCCGCCCTCACAGCGGAATTTCATAGACGTGAACAAAGATTTCTTTGGCGAGGCCGTCACCGGCTGGGGCGCGCCGGGGCTATCAATCTATCACGCTTGACTCTGGGTTTTCTCCTTTTCGGTTTTTTCTGTCCATTCCTGCATGGCCTGAATGCCGATGACCGCAGTGGACAGGATCCTCACGCCCTCCCAGAGCTTCTGCGTGCCGGGCAGCGGCTGGCGCTTTGAGGGGTGAAAGCCAGCCAGGCCTCCGGTCAGCGCGACGAAGCCCGCGACGGTCATTTCAGGCGGTCCCCGGGGAGCCTTGAAACCGTAATGCGCGGCGAGGGCACAGAGTGCCCGGATGTCGTCCTCGGCGACGTGTGTCTTGGCCGGGTCGTCCGGCCTTTCGCGCGCCAGCTGGGACAGGTCCCAGACCCGGAAGGCGGTGACCGCGTCGAAGGCGAGGCACTTCTTCAGGTCGCCGGCCTCGTCGAGGCGGCGGTCCTCGATGCGGGTTCCGACCTTCAGGGCGTGGAAGAACCTTTCGATTCTCCAGCGCAGCTCGTACCAGCGCAGAGCCGTGCAGGCGGTGTCGAGGCCGGAACCGCCCTCGGTGGTCAGCAGCATCCAGTGCAGCGGTCCGTTCTTCTTTTTCTTCTTCTTCCCCGTCTTCGGCGCCGGCAGCGGCGGGCGGCGCGGCGGGGTCTCCTCCCTTGCCGACACGGCGGTCATGCGGACGGGCGCTTCACTCTCCCGGTCCTTCGGGGGCAGAAGATCCACCGGCGCGCAGCGCAGCGTCAGTTTCGCCGCGCGGCCCCGCCTGCGGTTCGGGCCGCCGCAGGCGGGAACCTCGATCTTCCGCCCGCCAACCGGTTCCGTCCCCAGAACATGGTCCCAGAGCTCCGCATCGCCTCCGGCGTCCAGCGCCACTCTGCGCTGCGTCCCCCGGCTCGCCCGCACCAGCAGCGCCGCCCCGGTCTCCCGCGACCGCGACAGCAGCTCCCAGAAGTCGCCCTCGCGGTCGCAGACCGTCACCACGCGGGTGTCCGGGCAGGCCGCCGCGAGCTCCTCCGCCCGCTCAAGGCCGTCCACCCAGCGGACGCTGTCCCTGTCATCCGCACGGCGGAAGCCCGCATCCGCCGCGAACATCCCGAGAGGCCGGCCCGCCGCGTTCACCGCCACGCCGAAATGAGCCAGGATGCCCGCGCTGCCCTTGCCGCCCCCGCCGAGGCTGTCGAGCCCCGAAGTCGTTGACAGACCGTCATAATTCAGCGTCGTCGTGTCCTGAACGGCAAGAACCAGACGCTCGGCGCGGCACCGCTCCACCGTCTGCTCGAAATGGGAATCCAGTATGTGCTCCATCGTCACCGCATCATTCGACAACAAACGGTAGGCCGCCGTCTGTTCGGCGCGCCCGGGGAAGATCGCCGGCACGCGCTCGCCGAGGCGCCGGGTCCAGGCCGCGCCCATCGCCGCGATCCGGCGCCGGACCCTGCCGTCCGGGTGCGTGCTGCGGCCGTACTCCCGTTCGGCCCATCCGCCCTCACAATACATCGGTCCGGACCAGCCGAGAACCCGCTCCGGCCCGCGGCGCAGCGCCTCCCGCCAGCCCTCCTCGAGCGGCCTGAGCCAGACCGCGCGGCGCGCGCCCGAACGCCGGCCCGAAGTCAGCTCCGGACAGCATCTCCAGCCCGCCGCCCTGTAGCTCAGGCCGGACATCCCCGGCCCGGTGAAGGTCTGCGCCAGAACCGGGCGCTCGCCATAGGCGGCCTCCCAGTCATCGCCAATCCGCTCTGCCGCAAGGCGCAGAACCCGGGAGGCGAGGCCCTTCACACGGACGCCGGGAAGCAGCAGGAAGCGGTGGTTGCACACGACCCTGCCGATGTTGGCCACGCGGGCGCCGGCCGACCAGCCGATGACGCGGTCGCGCGGACCGAGCTGGATCCCGGCCGCGGTGAAGCCGATGCCGCCCAGAACCCCGCAGCGCTCCGAACGGACCCAGTGCCGGAGCTGCCCGCCCGGCGGGCGGCGCCATCCTTCCGGATGATGGGTCTCGATCATCGCCTCCCAGCGGCGGCGGTCCTCGGCGCCGGCCACCGGGTCAAGCCACACGGCGCCGAGGTCGCCGGGCGCGCACGCGACGGACCTGTCGGGGAAATCCGGCGGGGGACGGGCATGAGGATCGAATTCCAGCGCCTCCGCCTCCGGAAGCCGCGCGCCCAGCCTCTCCGCAAGCGCCGGCAAAAGCTTGCGCGCCGACGCCAGGCACGGCCTGCCGGCGCGGCTGCGCCAGTTCTCACGCCCGCACAGCTCGCGGGCAAGCGCGGTCCGCGTCAGCTCCCCGCCCTTGCAGGCCGCCCTGAACCACTCCACTGTCTCCGAAGAGACCTGTCGCATTCCGATTTGCATGGCCGCGTGATTCGCACGGAAACCGACACAGAGTCAAGAGTGTGTCCTTGATAGGCGCCGGGGGGCTGGGACGAACGCCATACCACCACCAAAGATCACCCGGCGGTGGCCAATGCGGGGGCCGGGCCGTGAAACCAGGCGGCGCCGCATAGTTCCTGGCGCCCACCGACCAGCCGCCGGCGGTTTCGCGCGGCGCCCTCGAAGAAGCGCAACGCTGCGGACTTTCTCCACTCGCTTGCGGCAGCGGTGACAAATCGCCTTCCGGGTCCTGCGTCGCCGCCGGCCGCTGCGTGTCGGTGTTGTTGATGAAGAGTGGTGCGGACGGCGGGAATCGAACCCGCACTCCCAATTGGAAAGCAGATTTTCGTACCACTTCGGCTTTCGCCGCCGCCCGCAGACGTTCGTGGTCTGGACTATACCTTCGCCCTAGCCCGCAAGACCGTAGGCGCCGCCCGTCTAGTCTCTACACCTTCCCAGCATTCTGGGCTTGGCTCGGGATTGGCATAACTGAATGTCGAAGCTTTCCCCGAATTTGAGCGGTTCTGCTCCACCGGTTTCCCGGCGGGCACTCAAGTGTCTAAGTCTGCCGCGTCTACCTTTCCGCCACGTCCGCACAGGAACTCCATAGACCGAGCGCCAACAGTCAGCAACGCTGTAGATTCAATCGGCTCGGCCGACAATCTGAAGCGGACGCACGGCAACAGCAAACAGCTTCTGCCCCACCGCCAAAGCGTTCAATACCGTGTGACCGTAGGCGTATCCCACTTTGAATGTGCCGCCGGAACATTGCAAGACAAGTGAAGTGCCGCCACGGTCGACCGACAACAGTGTCGACTCGATAAGGCCTGCGGATATCACCCCATTGGGATTGTGAAGGGAGATGACAAGGTCGTTGGGATCCAGCGAAAGATCGACCGGATCGCCGACCGAAATATTGCCGGAATGACGCGCCAGCAGCTCTTGGGAGCCGATTCTGCAGACAGCCATGCCGTCCGCCCGCAGCGCGGCGACCGTTGCCTTGAGGCTGGCTTTTTCATTGACCTGCCCGGGCCAGTTCCACGATGCGATCTGGCCCTGATTCATCTGCACAGGGTCGGAGCCCAGCCGCCGCAGCTCGTCAATGGCGTGGGACACAAAAATCACTGAAATCCTGTGGCGGTCAAAAAGATCCCAAAGAGCGGGCAGCACGGCTCGCATGCGCTTGGCATCCAATGCGCTTATGGGCTCATCCAACAGCAGCAGCCTGGGAGATGCCAGCAGGGCGCGGCCGATGGCGATACGCTGCCTTTCACCGCCCGAAACCGTTCTAACCCGCCTCGTCAGCAGCTGTTCAAGATCAAGGGCGGCGCAGACTTCCTCCCACGCGGGACCGGTTCGACCGTGCCGCCGTTTCAGCCCGTACTTCAGGTTCGCCGCCACATCCATGTGAGAGAACAGCCGGCTGTCCTGAAATACCAGCGTCGCTTCCCTGCTGTGAGCCGGCACGTGGTGCCGCGCCTGACTGTCCTGCCAAACGCTGCCCTGAAATGTGATCTTGCCTTCGGCCCCTTTTTCCAGGCCGGCAATGATCCGCAGCAGCGTGCTCTTGCCGGCGCCGTTCGGGCCAAAGAGCGCGGTGACGCCCGCCGGAAACGATTCGGTCACGCTCAGGGAAAAGCCCGGAAAGGCGATTCCGACATCAATCTCCAGGGATTCAGACGACCGGTTCATGACTCGGGCGTCCGCGGTTGATCGCATACAGCGTTAACAGCGCGGCAAATGCAAAAACCAGTGTGCCAAGCGACAAAAGATGAGCGCGGCCGTAATCAAGCGTTTCAACGCTCGTGTAAATATCGATCGAAATCACCCGGGTGCGGTCGGGAATATTTCCGCCAACCATCAAAAGGACGCCGAATTCACCGACAGAATGGGAAAAACCGAGAACTGCGGCGGTCAGAAATCCGCGTTTGGCAAGCGGCGCAGCAACCGAAACAAATGCGTCGAAGGCGCGCGCGCCGAGTGTTGCCGCCGCTTCCATCGACCCCTTTCCCACGCTTTCAAACGCGTTTTGCAGGGGCTGCACGACAAAGGGCAGCGAATGCAGCACCGTGGCTACAACGATGCCGGCAAATGAAAAAGCGAGAGTTTCGCCGGTGACCCGGACCCAAAGGGAACCGATTGCCGCGTTCGGGTTGAACAGGATCAGCAGATAAAATCCGAAGACTGTCGGCGGCAGCACCAGCGGCAGGGCAGTCAGAGCCTCAATGAACGGCTTGATGCGCGCCGTGGTGGTGGCCAGCCACCATGCGAGCGGTGTCGATAACAGCATCAGCACAATTGTCGATGCGCAGGCTAGTTTCAGGGTCACTGCAACCGAGCCGAGATCAATCATCGGAGTTTGACCATTCGTAACCGAAGCGTGAAATGATCTGCCGCGCCTCGCTTGTCCGCAGAAAACCCATAAACTCTGTTGCCGCGACATTGTTGGCGGCGCGGCGGAGCAAAACCGCATCCTGGCGTATGGGCGCGTGCAATTCCTGCGGCACAACCCATTTCCAGTCACCGTTCCCGATTGCCGCATCGCGAAGATACGACAGTGAAACGAAGCCGGCATCCGCGTTGCCTGTTGCCACAAATGCAAAGGCCTGGCCGACATTTTCAGCAAAGACGAGCTTGCCATCGATTTGGTCGGCGGCGTCAAGACCGTTCAGCACCTCAACTGCGGCTTGTCCGAACGGCGCAAGGTCGGGATTTGGCAGGGCGATCGTTCGGACAGTCGGATCCAGCAGGGACGCCGCCGTGCGCTCAAGATTCTCGAAAGGCTGCCTTATCCACACGGCAAGACGGCCGACGGCATAGGTGAACCGCGTTCCCGGCACGGTCTCTGACTGCTCTTCGAGCCGTGCCGGACGCTCGGCGTCAGCCGCCAGGAACACGTCAAATGGAGCGCCGTTCAAGATCTGAGCATAGATCCGGCCGGTGGACCCGTACAGCAGAATAATCTCGTGGGGATGTTCGGCCTCAAACCGTTCTGCCAGCTGTTCGGCGACAACCGAAAAATTCGATGCCACGGCCACATAAGCCTGCCCGGCATTCGACTGACCGGCCAGCAGCGATGTAAACAGGGCCATGCAAGCGATCAGTCCCTTCAATGTCCGCTGGCTCATCACGCTCGCTCCGCGTTCCGGATCAGTCGCCCGACCGCTGCGCTGCTTCCATGCATGACAGAAGCGCAGACGGCAATTGAATTTGCTCAGCCGCAGCTTCCGCCACAAGCCGGGGAATACCGGGGCAACAGCAAAAAGGCCCTGAAACGGCAAATATTTTTTGGCTTCTGGTGCCCGAGGCGGGACTCGAACCCCTGCGAAATCCGCGCCGCCCGCCCGCTGCAGGCCGCGTCCGGCGGGCGCACACGGTCCCAGACGCTGGACTGGCTGGCCGGCGGTTCCGGATTCGGCGGAAAGGAGACCGCCCATGCTGTGGAAAACTCTGTGGAAAACTGCTCTCCGCCCTCGCCGGCGCCGGACACTATGTCGGGTCCATCGGACAGTCTGCCCGATGCCATACAAGAATCAAACGTAGTAAGGGAGAAACGTTGTTGTACGTCGCGCCCCGGCGACCGGGCGGCGGCGGCGCCTGAGCGGCGCCGTGCTGATGAAATGGGGACAGGTGCGGCGCCCGGCGCCCGCAGAGCCCCGGCGGCGGAGACGCCGGCGGAAAACAGTGAAAAACCCCGGCCCAGACTGGCGGAGGGCGAGCTGAAGAGGCTGCTGCGCGCCATCTGGTCTCTGGATTTCCGGTGCTGCTGGGAGCAGGCCCTCAAATCCGGCGTCCCGGAGGAGCAGCGCGTCTCCGCCGCCAGCCGCATGATGTGCGGCGTGCTCGGAATCTCCGCCCATGCGTGGCGCGACGCGGTCGAGGTGATGGGCGACGACGCGGTCCTCGCCCTGGCGGTGCTGGACCGCAACAGGTTCCGGCCGCGCAACCCGGTGCTTTCGCCGGGCGGCTGCCTGCGGGGAATGACCCGCAAACGCATCGCCGGCAAGCTCGACACCGACACTCTCCGCGCCTCGGCCAGGGCCATCATCCGCCGTGCCGAGCGGGGCATTCAGCCGGCGCTGCCGCTTCTGAACGAGAATGAGGTTTTCATCTAGCGCGGCGCTCGCCCGTCGATCCAGCGGATCACCTCGTCGTGCCTCCAGCCGACCGCTCTCGGGCCGATCGCCACCTGCCGCGGGAAGGTGCCGGCTTCCATCGCCCGGTAGGCGCCGCTCCGCGACATCCCGGTCAGGCGCAGAAGCTCGGGCAGCCGGACAATCCTTCCGGCGTGGCCGGTGTCCGCGCTGCCGCCGCGCCCCAGAGCCGGCCGCTGCGTCCGCTGTTCAGTGTCGATCATGTCGATCATAGTGTCCCGCCGCTTCCGTCCTCACCATATCGCGCCGCAGTCGGAATTTCCACCGATTCCCGCCTCCCCTCACCCGCTGGCGATGACCGGGCGGCTGAGGTCCAGATAGGCGCACCACGCCTGCATGAGGCCGCGCCTCTGCTCAAGCAGGTCGGACCGGGCGTACGCGGCATGTGCGCCAGCGCCAGCTCGGCCAGCTCCCTGGGCGCCGCCGCCTCTTCCGCCGCCCAGTCGCGGAACGAGCTGCGGAAACCGTGCGGCACAGCCCTGATGCCGAGCTGGCGCAGCATCTTCGAGAGCGTGCTGTCGGACATCACGGAGCCGCGCGGCGAGGGGAACAGCAGACCGGAGGAGGACGGCAGCCGCGAGGTCTCCAGAACGTGCCTCGCCCCGTCGGACAGCGGCACACGGTGGCGGCGCCCGGCTTTCATGCGCCCGCCGGGCACCGTCCAGACCGCCTCCGCCGGATCGACCTCGCGGGCCTCAGCCATTCTGACCTCGCCCGACCTGGCGGCGGTGAGCACGAGAAAGACAAATGCCCACTTGGTGCCGTCCCAGGCCTATCAATCTATCACGCTTGACTCTGGGTTTTCTCCTTTTCGGTTTTTTCTGTCCATTCCTGCATGGCCTGAATGCCGATGACCGCAGTGGACAGGATCCTCACGCCCTCCCAGAGCTTCTGCGTGCCGGGCAGCGGCTGGCGCTTTGAGGGGTGAAAGCCAGCCAGGCCTCCGGTCAGCGCGACGAAGCCCGCGACGGTCATTTCAGGCGGTCCCCGGGGAGCCTTGAAACCGTAATGCGCGGCGAGGGCACAGAGTGCCCGGATGTCGTCCTCGGCGACGTGTGTCTTGGCCGGGTCGTCCGGCCTTTCGCGCGCCAGCTGGGACAGGTCCCAGACCCGGAAGGCGGTGACCGCGTCGAAGGCGAGGCACTTCTTCAGGTCGCCGGCCTCGTCGAGGCGGCGGTCCTCGATGCGGGTTCCGACCTTCAGGGCGTGGAAGAACCTTTCGATTCTCCAGCGCAGCTCGTACCAGCGCAGAGCCGTGCAGGCGGTGTCGAGGCCGGAACCGCCCTCGGTGGTCAGCAGCATCCAGTGCAGCGGTCCGTTCTTCTTTTTCTTCTTCTTCCCCGTCTTCGGCGCCGGCAGCGGCGGGCGGCGCGGCGGGGTCTCCTCCCTTGCCGACACGGCGGTCATGCGGACGGGCGCTTCACTCTCCCGGTCCTTCGGGGGCAGAAGATCCACCGGCGCGCAGCGCAGCGTCAGTTTCGCCGCGCGGCCCCGCCTGCGGTTCGGGCCGCCGCAGGCGGGAACCTCGATCTTCCGCCCGCCAACCGGTTCCGTCCCCAGAACATGGTCCCAGAGCTCCGCATCGCCTCCGGCGTCCAGCGCCACTCTGCGCTGCGTCCCCCGGCTCGCCCGCACCAGCAGCGCCGCCCCGGTCTCCCGCGACCGCGACAGCAGCTCCCAGAAGTCGCCCTCGCGGTCGCAGACCGTCACCACGCGGGTGTCCGGGCAGGCCGCCGCGAGCTCCTCCGCCCGCTCAAGGCCGTCCACCCAGCGGACGCTGTCCCTGTCATCCGCACGGCGGAAGCCCGCATCCGCCGCGAACATCCCGAGAGGCCGGCCCGCCGCGTTCACCGCCACGCCGAAATGAGCCAGGATGCCCGCGCTGCCCTTGCCGCCCCCGCCGAGGCTGTCGAGCCCCGAAGTCGTTGACAGACCGTCATAATTCAGCGTCGTCGTGTCCTGAACGGCAAGAACCAGACGCTCGGCGCGGCACCGCTCCACCGTCTGCTCGAAATGGGAATCCAGTATGTGCTCCATCGTCACCGCATCATTCGACAACAAACGGTAGGCCGCCGTCTGTTCGGCGCGCCCGGGGAAGATCGCCGGCACGCGCTCGCCGAGGCGCCGGGTCCAGGCCGCGCCCATCGCCGCGATCCGGCGCCGGACCCTGCCGTCCGGGTGCGTGCTGCGGCCGTACTCCCGTTCGGCCCATCCGCCCTCACAATACATCGGTCCGGACCAGCCGAGAACCCGCTCCGGCCCGCGGCGCAGCGCCTCCCGCCAGCCCTCCTCGAGCGGCCTGAGCCAGACCGCGCGGCGCGCGCCCGAACGCCGGCCCGAAGTCAGCTCCGGACAGCATCTCCAGCCCGCCGCCCTGTAGCTCAGGCCGGACATCCCCGGCCCGGTGAAGGTCTGCGCCAGAACCGGGCGCTCGCCATAGGCGGCCTCCCAGTCATCGCCAATCCGCTCTGCCGCAAGGCGCAGAACCCGGGAGGCGAGGCCCTTCACACGGACGCCGGGAAGCAGCAGGAAGCGGTGGTTGCACACGACCCTGCCGATGTTGGCCACGCGGGCGCCGGCCGACCAGCCGATGACGCGGTCGCGCGGACCGAGCTGGATCCCGGCCGCGGTGAAGCCGATGCCGCCCAGAACCCCGCAGCGCTCCGAACGGACCCAGTGCCGGAGCTGCCCGCCCGGCGGGCGGCGCCATCCTTCCGGATGATGGGTCTCGATCATCGCCTCCCAGCGGCGGCGGTCCTCGGCGCCGGCCACCGGGTCAAGCCACACGGCGCCGAGGTCGCCGGGCGCGCACGCGACGGACCTGTCGGGGAAATCCGGCGGGGGACGGGCATGAGGATCGAATTCCAGCGCCTCCGCCTCCGGAAGCCGCGCGCCCAGCCTCTCCGCAAGCGCCGGCAAAAGCTTGCGCGCCGACGCCAGGCACGGCCTGCCGGCGCGGCTGCGCCAGTTCTCACGCCCGCACAGCTCGCGGGCAAGCGCGGTCCGCGTCAGCTCCCCGCCCTTGCAGGCCGCCCTGAACCACTCCACTGTCTCCGAAGAGACCTGTCGCATTCCGATTTGCATGGCCGCGTGATTCGCACGGAAACCGACACAGAGTCAAGAGTGTGTCCTTGATAGGTCCCAGGCGCCGGAGCGCATCACCGCCCTGACCGCCTCCGGCACCTCGCAGTGCGGGAGCGCGCGGTGGCTTTCGGCGGCCCGGAGACGGGTCTTCGGCAGCACGGCGCCGAGGCGGTCAGCGGGATTGTCGGGGCGCATTCCGTGCGCCTGCGCCCAGCGCATCACCGCGCCCAGCCTCCGCCTGAGACGGACCGCGGTCTCGCGCTTCGAGCTCCAGACCGGCCTCAGCACGGCGGTCAGATCGGCGGTCGTGATGCGGTCGCCCGGTTTCCCGCCGATCCGGGGATAGGCGTAGCGGCCGAAGATTCCGCGCCAGTTCTCCTGAGTGCGGGCGGATCTCCACTCCGGGGCGCGCAGCGCGATCACCTCCTCGGCGGCTTCGGCGAATGTCGGGTTTATCCCAACAAAGGTACATAACCCACCACAGGATCATGCCTGATCCCGGACACGCATGATGGTCTGCCTGCTGGTCCCGAACTGGCGAGCGATTGATGAGATTGTCTCGCCGTTCCGGATCTTTTCCTTCACCAGATTTTGCTGACCGGCGGACAGGGTCGATGGTCGGCCCAGAGGCTTTCCGGCCGCCTTGGCTCTTGCCAAGCCGGACTGGGTTCGCTCCACGAGAAGATCGCGCTCGAACTGGGCGACGGCGTTGATGACGTTCATGGTCATCTTTCCGGCGGAACTGGTCAGGTCCACGCCCCCCAGGGTAAGGCAGTGGACGCGTATGCCCTTTTCCTCCAGATCTGTGACGGTGCCGCTGACGTCGATGGCGTCGCGGCCCAGCCGGTCAAGCTTGGTGACGATGAGAACGTCGCCCTTTTCCATCTTGTCGAGCAGCCGGGAAAGGCACTTGCGCTGCGCGACGGCCGTTGATCCGGACACGGTCTCCGAGACGATCCGGTGCGGCTCGACGCTGAAGCCTGCCGCCTCGATCTCCATGATCTGGTTTTCGGGTTCCTGGCCGGCGGTCGAAACGCGGGCGTAGGCGAAGGTTCTGGGCATGAGCCGCCCCGTCACAAAATGGCTGTCCGAAACTCTACCCGTGTCCTATAGCGCTTCAAGCTGATTTACGGACGGCCTTTCGGGGCCTGTCCGCAACCGGTCCTTTTCGGCCACCCAGTCCTCGAGGTCTTCATGCCGCGCATGCGCATTCTCTCATCAAGCGAGCAAGAGACGTTTGATGCGCCGCCCAGACTTGACCATGTGGAGCGAAAGCGGTTCCTCATCCTGCCCAAGGCGTTGATGGCGGCGGCTGCTAGGCTGCGCACTCCCACCAGCAAGATCGGTTTCCTGCTTCTCTGTGGGCACTTCAAGGCGACAAAGCGGTTCTTCCTTCTTCACGACTTTCATGAGCGTGGCGTCGTGTTTGTCGCAAACCAGCTCGATCTCGAGGGCGGGATGTTCGATCCTGACAAATACACCGAGACGACGCGGTTGCGGCATCAGAGGCGCATACTGGAATTTTACGGTTTCCGTGACTTTGATGCGACAGCGGGAGCCGCCATGGCGGCAGAGATCGCAACAATGGCGCGTGCGCACCTGAAGCCGCCCCTGATTTTCGACCGTTGCGTCGACTTCCTCGTCCAGCGCCGGGTACAGGTCCCGAAGTCGGGCGTGCTTCTCGAACAGATCCGTTCCGGACTGCATGCCCGAAAGGCGGAACTTGTTGCACTCATGGATGCGCAACTCACCGATGACGCCCGCGCGCTTCTTGACGACCTCTTCACGACGGCGGAGAACCAGAACCGTTACCGCCTGACCCTTCTCAAGAAGCTCTCGCAGTCGACAAGACCGACAAGGATCAAGGAGGCCATCGCCGATTTCGAGACGCTGGCCGCGCTGCATGACCGGCTTCACGGCGTTCTCGCGGCGCTTGAGCTTGGCACCGCCGGCATCCGCTACCATGCGGGCAGCGTACTCAGGTCCGAGATGTTTCAGATCCAGAGGCGCGAGGACAACGACCGGCACATTCACGCCGCCGCCTTCGTCGTCCATCAGTTCCATCGCAGCCAGGACAACCTGATTGACCTGTGGCTGAGCGTCATGGCGTCCTTTCAGGCGACGGCGACGCGTGAACACAACGAATTCGTGCTGGAAAGCCGCAAAAGGCAACAGGAACACCTCAAGGCCGTCGTCGATGATCTGGACACGTCCGTCTTCGGCCTGATCCGCGACATCCACTCCACCGATTTCCCACGGCTACAACGAAGCCGTGTTCGGCCTCACCCATCTCTTGGGCTTCTCGTTCGCGCCGCGCATCAAGGGCGTCGGCAAGCAGACCCTCTACATCTTCAGGCCAAGGAGCCGGGACGGGGATGCGGACTGGATGATCAGGCCCGACAAGACCGCCAACGAGACGATCATCCGCCAGAACTGGGACGATCTCCTGCGCCTGGTCGCCACGATCAAGCTCAAGGAAAACACCGCGTCCGACATCTTCCGCCGCCTCAATTCCTATTCCCGCCAGCACGCGCTCTACCAGACCCTCAAGGCCTTCGGCCAGATCGTGAAGTCCCTCTTCATCCTGCGCTATGCAGACGACCTTGCGCTGCGCCAGTCAATCGAGAGGCAGCTCAACAAGGCCGAACTCGCCAACCGCTTCACCCGTGCCGTCGCCGTCGGGAATCCCCGCGAGTTCACGCAGGCCGAAAAGGAGGAGCAGGAGATCGCCGAGACCTGCAACCGGCTGATCAGGAACAGCATAATCTGCTGGAACTACTTCCACCTCTCACGTCAGCTTGAGAAAGCGCCGGACCCTGAAGCCAGAGACGCCTTGTTGAGCATGATCGCAGCTCACGCGCCCATGGCATGGGCCCACGTAAACATGCTCGGCGAATACGACTTCTCCGAAGACAAGCTGAAGGATGCCCTCGGAGTCCTCCCCCTGAAATCAGCCGCATGACAGAACACTCAAATCGGAAGACCGAAAGTGAGACGACGCCCTTGCAAAACGGGCGAATGCTCAAATCCGTGTGGTGGGTGATGTACTTTTGTTGGGACGAACCCGGTACTGGGCCTCAGTCGAGCGACCACTGAAGCTGGCCAGAAACTATCCGGGCCGAAGCACCCAGAGCCAGCGGGTAGCTACCGGTGACGTGGCCGAAATCAGGTGAATAATAGACCGGGCACCCGGTGCGCTCTGCGATCCTGTGCCTCAGCCAACTTTCGCTTTGCACACCCAACATCTCGGTAAAACGGCCGAGCACCACGGCCGTAGCACCAATGAGTAATCCACTGTCCAACAATTGGTTCCAGGCGGCCAGTAACCTCGTTTCGTACTCGTATGCATCCTCAAAAAATAGCACGTAGCCGGCCAGTGACTCCGGCATATAAGGGGTACCGACCAATCTGGTGATCACACTCAGGCAGCCCCCAAACAGGGTCCCCCTTACACCCTCTGCCGGAAGCTTATCCAGGGGTTGCACCGAAATTGACCCGGACCTGGGCCGACCACTCACCAGCAGTGCCGACAACCGCTCGATATCAGTCTGCGTCCACAACGATGATCCCGGCATATTCGCATATAGTGCAGGCCACCCGAGTCGGGCATAGAGCGCCGACTGAAGTGCGCTCACGTCAGAAATTCCCACCAGCGGTCGCGGTGACACGCGTTCCAGGCCACCCCAGTCGAGCCGACTCAACAGATCGCTGGCGCCATTTCCTCCACATGCTGCCACCAGGTAGTCGTAGCCATCGCCGGTTAGGCCCTCACGCAGTTGTCTCAGCCGATCCGCTATTCCACCCATGCCCACACGGTCACCAGAATCGGCATCGTAGGGTTGGTAATCCACCTCGAGGCCAGCTGCCCTCAGGGCCGCTAAATTCTGCGCGAGCAGGTCCTTATCCGGTGGACCGCTGGGCTCCAGCACCCGGATACGGATATTTCCGCGATCAACGTATCGCCGGCTCATTTGCCGGTCTCTGACTTCGCAGTAACGGCGTTCGCCGACTGCTCCTGCCAGCGATGCAGCTCGGCCAGTGGAATATGGCAGCGGATCGCATGACCCAACTCCGTAGGCTGCCATGGTGGCGTCTCATTGTCACAGATATCGCCGATACGCCGGGGGCAACGTCGTTGGAAGGGACACCCTTTATCCGGGGGAAACAGGTCCGGTACATCCTCGGCCACGAGTCCCGGACCTGCATCCAGATCGGGCTCCGGTACCGCGCCGAGCAACACTTCGGTGTAGGGCTGGGAGGGAAAGCGATAGACGTTTTCAGATGGACCCATCTCACAAAGCCTGCCTTGGTAGAGGACGGCCACGCGATCGGCTATGGCACGTACCACGGCCAGGTCATGTGACACGAAAATATAGGTTGTTCCCCGATCGGACTGGAGTTGCTTCAACAGATCCAGGACCGCGGCTTGAACCGATACATCGAGTGCCGATGTCACCTCGTCGCACAGAACCAGGTCGGGGTTGGCGGCAAAGGCCCGCGCTACCGCGATCCGTTGTTTTTCTCCTCCGGACAACTGACTCGGCAGGCGCTCTAGATAATCTTCGCCAAGACGCACCCCCTCGAGTAAAGCTACGCTGTGCTCTCGCAATTGGTCGTTGCCAAGTCCAAAATAGAGCCTCAGCGGTTGCGCTAGAATTTGCGCCACTGTGTGTCGGGGGTTGAGAGAGGCATCCGGATTCTGGAAAATAAGCTGAACCCGTCGAGACAGGTCCTTCGCTCGCTTGTCGACAGGGGTGTTCAGACTTTCGGCCTGCTCGAAAGTGATGGATCCGCTTCGCGGAGGCAAAAGGCCGGCGATGGCCCGAAGGATCGTCGACTTGCCGCTTCCGGATTCGCCGACCACCCCGACGACTTCCCCTCGGCGAATGGTCAAATCGATCCCGTCGACAGTTGGCCTCATCTCAGGATGCCGGCCCAGAATCTGGTCAATGATACCGGGCTTGGCATAGCTGATTGCCACGTTGTCGAGTCGAAGGATGCTGTCCAATTGGTCCCCACTCGACCCGCGGCGCCAATGCGGCGGTTCCGGTGGTGTGAGCTGCTCCACCCGGTCGTGGAAATGGCAGCGCACAAGCTCTCGCGAGGCCGTGGGCTCAAGCAATGGTTTTTCGTCCCTGCAACGTTGCCCCGCCATGGGACAGCGATCGGCAAATCCGCATCCTTGGCCAGCCCTGCCTAGAGGCGGAGGCCGTCCCGGCATCGAGGCAGGCACGACCGCCTCCTTCAACCTGGGAATCGACAAGAGCAGCCCACGGGCATAGGGATGTGCCGGCTGCTTCAACACCCGGCGTGCCGGACCATCGAGCACGAGTTCCCCTGCATACATGACGATTATGCGATTGCTGACTCGCGCAATGGCGCCCAGGTCGTGGCTGACATAGATCATCGCAGTCCCGGTCTCAGCCGCCAACTCACGCAACAACCCAAGGATATGGGCTTGAGTTGTGACGTCGAGACCGGTCGTCGGCTCGTCGAGCAACAGAACTTCGGGCTCGCCCGCCAGCGCCATCGCGATGGCAACACGTTGTTGTTGACCGCCAGAGAGTTCGTGGGGATAGCGTTCCAGCATTTCCTCTGGTTGCGGCAAACGCACTTGAGACGCCAATTCGATAACACGTTCACGCTGTTGATCTTTTGCGAGCTTTGTATGCAGTTTTACGGACTCGCCAATCTGCCGGCCGATTCTCAAGGTCGGAGTCAATGACTGGCCGGCATTCTGTGGAATCAGCGCAAGATTACCGCCGCGAATGTCCTCGAGAGCCCGTTCGTCCATGTTGAATACATTGACCCCACGAAACAGGGATTCGCCCTCTAAGACCCGGAGGCCACTTTTCAGATAACCCATCATGGCCAGGGCCATTGTGCTCTTGCCGCATCCTGACTCGCCAACCAACCCAATCGTCTCGCCCTCGCCAATCGCGAGATCGATGTTCCGCAGTATTGGCAGCGTGGCTCCCGCCTGGCTTGTATAACCTACGCTCAAGTTCTTTACCTGGACGAGGGATTCACCCATTGCGAGAACTAGACTGGCGCCTTTTGGGCACGATCGATACCCAAGGTCTTGGCCAGTGCGTCGGCAAACAAATTGATCCCAATGATCAGCGAGCTGAGTGCCACGATGGGAGCCACCGCCGCCCACCATGCGATCGAAATGTAGCCTCGCGCATTGGAAATCATCAGGCCCCAGTCGGGCGTTGGCGGCGATACACCAAACCCGAGAAATGATAACGAGCTGAACGTCAGCAGCATCCAAGACCAACGCATGGCGCCTTCAACCAGCAGAACATCGAGCACGTTCGGCAAAAGTTCCCGCCAAACAATTGTGGACCGACTTTCGCTGCGCGCTCGGGCAGCGGTCACGAAGTCGAGTGCCACCACATCGTGCGTCGCTGCGCGCGCCATACGTATAACCGGGACGCCGAAGAAAAACCCCAAAGTAAGAATCATCACACTGGGACCGAAACCGACTATGACAACGATCAAGAGCAAAACCAGAATCCATGGCAAGCAAAGAAACGCATCGACGAGACGCATAAGGAACTCGTCGAGCCATCCGCCAACGAAGCCAAGTAAAATTCCCAGCAATCCTCCCCATGTGATGGCGAGGACAGTGCCAACGGTTGTCACAAGTAACGCCTGTCGCCCCCCAAGCATGGAGCGAGTGAACACGTCGCGCCCGAGGTTATCGGTGCCGAACCAGTGCTCGGAGGAGGGCCCAACGAGGGTCAACTGTGCGCTCATCTCTTTGAAATCGTAGGGCGCGATTGCAGGCGACACGACCGCCAAGAGGACGTGGAAAGCCACGAGAATGAGACCTATGAGGCCAGAAGGCCGGGAGGCCACCGACGAGAGGACAGCCAGTGACCTAGCGAGCACACTCATTTAGACGTGCTTTAAGTTTGTCGTCGCCATCAGGGCTGCCTCGACCGCATCGTTCTAAGTCGTGGATTGGCTACAAAAGTCAACAAGTCGGCGAAGAGGTTCAGTCCGATATAAAGCGTCGCCAAGATCAGGGCGATGGCCTGCACCGTGACAATGTCACGGAAGAAGATGGCCTGGACCATCAATCGACCGAGCCCAGGATAGTTGAACACTACCTCGATGACTACTGTGCCAGACAATAGCCATGCCATCATCAAGGCGACGAGATTGATGGTCGGCAACAGGGCGTTCGGTAACACGTGCCTGAACACTCTCTGCCAATAAGGCACACCCTTCAGTTGCGCCATCTGGACGTAGTCGCTGGCCAACACATCGATTACGCTGGTACGTACCATGCGCAAAATGTGCGCCGACATGACAAGTGCGAGTGCGATGATCGGAAGGATGATGTCCGACAAAAACTCAAAAAGCAGCGCATCGGGTCGCGTAACCACGATTCCGGGGAGCCATCCGAGCCAGACGCTGAAAATCAGGATTAAGACGGTGGCGGTCACAAACTCCGGGATCGTCATGGCGAATATCGCCGTGGTGGATATCCATAGGTCGGGGGCGCGGTCCCGCCACAGGGCCGCGATGACACCGAGCAGGATGGCAAGCGGAATTCCTACCAGCGACGCCGTAGCGCCGAGGATGACCGTGTTACGAAAACGGTTGCCGACCGTTTCGGAGACGGGTTCCTTATCCTTGAGCGAGACGCCGAAATCGCCCCTAACCGCGCCTCCGACCCATTCGACGTAGCGTGTCACCGGTGGGCGGTTGACTCCAAAATCCTCACGGCAATTTTCCAGCCTCTTTCCCTGGGCCGCCTGCCCCAGATAGGCGGTGCAAGCGTCGCCGGGCAGCGCTTCGAGCCCCGCGAAAATAACGACCGAGACGAGCATGATCGTTATAGCGCCAAGTGCCAACCTGCGGGCAATCAACCTAACCATTTCGACTCCTGATCACGGCCTTACCATGGCCTGGAAACCAAGTTGAACTCAAGAAGTTCGAGGATCCATTCCCGACAGCGAGCGGTAGATAAGGCACCGGGTGGCGTCACCCGCAAAGTAACAGTCGGCGAATCCGTGTCGGTTTACGGAAACATATATATCAGGAGTTCAATCGATGGAAATTCAGGCCTGAGCAGTAGCATTTCAGCCGGGCTCTCGCCTTGTTTCCAGCATCCCGGGCCCGGACCAAAGGCCCGGGCCAAAGCGACGTGGACACCACTTACTATTGGACTGCAAGAGCATTACCTGTCGGTTAGTCGCTTACAGTTATTAGGTGGTAACGGACAGCATCTGCAACCACCGCTTGCATCCCGGAAACTCTGTCGGTCACTGCAATGGCCTGGTTCATGTGAAACGGAATGAAGTTTCCGCCTGTATCGTAGATTATCCGCTGCAGTTGAGCGTACAGAGCCTTTCGTTTCTCGAAGTCGGGTTCCTGACCCGCCTGATCCAGCAAAGCGTCGAACTCCGCATTGTTGAAACGGGTTTCGTTCCACTGCGCACCACCCCTAAAGTCTGCATTTAGGATTTTGTCAGCGGGGTTTTCGCCCCACCTCGTTTGCGAGACTGGCAGCTTCAACCAGACTTCCGACCAGTATCCTTCCGCCGGGGCCACCACGATGTTGGCCCTGATCCCGGCCTCCGCAACTTGTTGCTGATAGGCCTCCGCCAGCGGAATGAAATAGGATTCAATGTTGCTGGTGACGATATCGAACTCGATGCCATCGGGATAGCCCGCTTCGGCGAGCAGCCGCTTGGCTTCTTCGATCTGCTGGGGGCATTCGATCGGCGTCCAGTATTGATCGCCCGTCCACACCGGATGATCACAGGCAACTGTGCCGTTGCCGGGGCCAAGAACGAGGTCAATCAGGGCTTGGCGATCGGTTGCTATTCGCAGCGCCTTGCGCACGCGTGGGTTGGTGAAGGGCTCTGTGTCTGTCAGGAAAGCGATTCCCGTCCAAGCGCCTGTTTCAACGGTCTGCATTTTGTAATCTGGGTTGTTCTCGAAGAGCCGTCGACTTTCCCCAGTCATATCACTCCAGCCTAGCATATCGATCTGGCCGGTTTGTAATGCTTGTACGCGCGCATTCGCATCCACGATGGCGATGACCTCGATGGTCTCGACACCGGGCGGGCCCTCCCAATAGTCGGGATTCGCCTTCAGAACGGTTGTGCCGTCAGGATCGTATGTATCCACCATAAAGGGTCCGGTTCCGATACCGGTCGTCGAAATTGTATCCACCGAGCCTTCCGGAATTATCCGCAAGCGATAATCCTGCAGCGCTAACCCGAGATCCGGGTATGGTGCACTGAGGGTCATCTTGATAGTGAACGGGTCGAGGGCTTCTATCTTTTCGATCATCTTAATGACTGCCGCGGCGGTCGAATCGAATTCGGGGTCTTGTACGTGATTAAAGGTATAAATCACGTCGGCTGCATCGAAGTCAGACCCGTCGTGGAATTTGACCCCTTCACGCAACTTGAAGATCCATTCGGTCGTGTCGTCGTTTGAAGACCACTCAGTCGCCAGATCCGCATCCGGCTTTCCGCCGTCGCCGGGCCTGATCAAGCGGCTCATCGTCTTCTCTGTTACTTGAAAGAAGCGATTTTCTGACGCTGGGTCGAGGTCTAACCCTTTAAATCCACCGTAGTGGGATTGGCGAAATGTTCCGTCCGACGCGTGGACTAGCGTTATCGACATCGCCGCAACGATGACCGTTCCGAGAAATACATTCAGACTCTTCATTGTTCTTCCTTCCCATTAGTAGCCGAAAGCAGGATACCACAAACGACTCTTGCCTCCAAACTGGAAATCTTGTTGACTTGTATTCGGGGGAGAGGTGGCCCGCTTCGGGCGAATTGATAGGGTAATTGGTTGCTCCAATTTTCGATCGGGGAGATGAGCGATGCTGCAGAAACACCAAATTGTGCACTACAAAGAGAATGGCTACCTTGTCGTCGAAGACGCAGTTAAAGGCGAGACGCTCAACGAGCTGCGCCGCGTCACCGACGCGTTTCTCGAGCAGGCTCGTTCGGTGAGCACCAGCAACGATGTTTTCGACCTGGCCGAAGGTCACACGCCAGAGCAGCCCAAGGTAAACCGTATCAGGGTTCCGGACAGACAGCATCCAGCCTATTCGGCGATGATGCGGTCCTCAACCGTGCTCGACATCGTTGCTGATCTAATTGGACCGAACATCCGATTCGACCACTCCAAGCTGAACTGTAAACCGGCCGACGGCGGCGCCACCATCGAATGGCACCAAGACTGGGCATTCTACCCCCAGACCAACGACGATATGCTTTCCATTAACGTAATGCTCGACGACTGCGCGGCGGAAAACGGTCCGTTAAGCGTTATCCCCGGCTCGCACATGGGACCCATCTTCGACCACCATGACGATGGCTGGTTCGTCGGCGTGATCAACCCAGAGGCCGCCGGCTTCGACGCCTCCTCGGCGGTGGCCCTCACCGGGCCCGCCGGCTCCATTACCGTCCATCACGTGCGGGCAGTGCACGGTTCGTCAGAAAGCCAGAGCGGACGACCTCGCTCACTGTTGAACTTGAACTATGCCGCGGCGGACACCTGGCCATTGCTAACACCCGAAAGATCCGTGCCGCTGACAGAAGACCCCGACGCGTTCGAATCCTTGATTGTGCGTGGCGAAGCGACGATCGTACCGCGCCTCGCCAACGTGCCGGTGCGTTTGCCGGTGCCCGGCGCAAAACTCGGATCAATCTTTCAGCAACAGAAAGCGTTCATCGGCCGCTCCTTCGGGGCCGAAGAGTAACGAGGCTTTGCCCTCGGATCGAAAGTGATGGGTCGGATCCTCGCCCTCAACCGAATCGAAGCACTCGGTTCCTTTAAGCTCGCCTCCGCGGACGATGCCCAATTCTGGCAGTCAATCCGAGGTACATCGGTATGAAAAAGGAACTGCATTTTGAGCGCGCCGAATTTGCGGCGCGCTTGACGGCTGTAAAAAAAGCGATGGCCAAACGAGGAATCGATATTTTGCTTCTCTCGGAGCCCCCGAACCAAAATTATCTGACCGGCTACAACGCTTATTCGTTCTACACGCCACAAATGGTGATCGTCGCGCTCCATCACGACGAACCCATCTGGATCGGGCGTTTCATGGACCGCGTCTCTGCAGTAAGGACTACCTATCTTTCGGATGACAATATCAGAGCTTACGAAGACGAATATGTCCAGTCGGCTGCTGGCTTGTCCGCGTACGACGTTATGGCCGACGTGGTAAAGGAAATTGGGGGCCAAAAGGCGAAAATCGGCGTAGAGATGGGAGGCTACTACTATTCCGCGCGTGCACACGCCGATCTCGCCCGAGCTCTTCCGCTCGCTGAATTTGTAGACTCGGATCTACTGGTGAATTGGATCCGAATTGTGAAAAGCCCAGGCGAACTATCTCTCATGCGACAAGCCGGCCGAATTGCCGATGCCGCGATACAGCGGGCCGTCGATACAATCGAACCCGGATGTCCGCGAATGTGATCTCGCCGCCGCCATCTATCACCAGCAAGTGTCTGGCACGCCTGAATTCGGGGGAAGCAATGACTGCTCGCAGCTGATGCTCGGCGTTGGAGGGAGGGCCCTCGAGCCACATCCGGCGTGGACCGACGAGCCGCTGCCGGCTTCAACAACGGTCTATATCGAAGTTCACGGAAATCGGCTCCGCTACCAGGTCAATCTAGGTCGCACGATCTCGGTCGGACAACCTTCCCCCGCCTACCGTGAGCTCTCTGACATCGCGATCGAAGCTCTGAATGCGGGACTCGAGAGTATTCGCCCCGGTCGCACATGCTCGGAGGTCAATGCCTTCTTTCGGCAATCGCTCGCCCGACACGGCCTCGAGAAAGAGTCGAGGCTCGGTTATTCCATCGGAATTGGCTATCCGCCCGCGGTCGGTGAACGAACGGCCAGTTTGCGCAAGGGAGATGAAACGGTTCTTGAGCCGGGCATGTGTTTCCATATGATGCCTGGCCTGTGGCTGGACGATGTCAGTGTCGCTATCACGCAATCCTTCGCCGTCACTGAGAGTGGCCATGAGGCCCTGTGTTCGACGCCGCGCACTCTTTTCGTCAAGTAGTCGAAGGAAAGCCTAGGCTGCAATTTCCGGCTCACTTGACCAAGATTCCGGCGACACTTGACCAAGATTCCGGCGACACTTGACCAAGATTCCGGCGACACTTGACCAGGATTCCGGCCGGACTTGACGGTCCGCGCCCGGCGCGAAGCGCGCTGTCTCTTCCGGAACTGATGCCCGGGTTTGTTTCTCCTGTTCTGGCGTTGGCGGGCTGGCCGGAGGCCAGCCCTTTGCGAGCGTAAGCGAGCTGTCCGCGGCATTCAAGACCGGAACG
>CBDCSZ010000076.1:0-3788 GCA_965221935.1 Paracoccaceae bacterium | reverse complement strand
TCTTCACCGGCCGGCTGTCGATCACAGCCGCCGTCGGCTCCTCCGAACGGCCCGCGAGGCCGCGCGCGAGGGACCGGAGGGCGCCGAGCATCTCATCCGGAACACCCCCGCGGATCCACGCGTGGAAATAGTTCTGGACCGAGGTAAACGGCGGAAAACACTTGGGAATCGCCCGCCACTGGCATCCCGTTCCGAGCATGAACCGGATGGCGTTGACAACCTTCCGCATGTCGAGGGTGCGGGGACGCCCCATTTTCGAAGGAGGCGGGATGAGCGGCTCGATCACGGACCATTCGGCATCCGTCAAATCGGTTTCATATCCGTCCGTCGGTCGTTTATACTGCTCCTGAGTGGTCTTGTTCCAAGCCATGTGGTCCTCCATTTCTGGTGTGGAAATCAGATGGTATGTGCCACATCTGGGGAGGCCACTCAACTTTTAGGTCAAACTCTTATAGCGCATGTAGGCCTGGCGCCGGGTTTCGAGCCGCATGTCGCTTCCCACGCAGGTTCTGACATGCCGTGCCGCCTCTTCGTGCATCTCGTCGCAGATTCGGTTGGTTGCCTGGAAGTCGAAGTCGTCCAACGACTGGCAGACAGTCCGCACGAGCTCAAAGGATATAGCAGCCCGCAGGAACCCGACTGAGGATCCGACTCCGGCGTCCGCCGGGACGATCACGCGATCGATCCCAAGCCGGTTTGCCATCCTGCAGGCAAGCATGGGCGCAGCGCCGCCGAACGCGATCAGCGTGCGGGACACGGAGTTCTTTCCGCACTCGATGGCATGGACGCGGGTGGCGCTGGCCATGGTTTCGCAGATGACTTCGGTAATGCCGAAAGCAGCGGCGACGGCCCCGATATCCATACGGCTGGCGACATGCCTGCAAATTGCGGCGTCCGCCGCCGAGGAATCAAGGACGATGTCGCCGTCGGCGAAGCTGTTGGGGTCGACCAGCCCAAGCGCCAGGCACGCGTCAGTGACGGTCGGTCGCGTTCCGCCGCGTCCGTAGCAAGACGGGCCGGGTTCCGAGCCGGCGCTTTCGGGACCCACGGCCAGCCTCTCAAGTTCGTCGATCCGCGCAATCGAACCTCCGCCGGCGCCGATTTCCACCATGTCGATGACGGGGATCCGCAGCGGCAGTCCGCTGTCCTTGCGGAACCTGTAGACTCGAGCGACTTCGAACCGACGGCTCGTCTGGAGTTCCGCATCGTCGAGCATGCAGATCTTCGCCGTGGTTCCGCCCATGTCGAAGGAAATCGCCTGTTTCGCTTCGCAGCGCCGGCTGACTTCGGCGGCGAAAATGGCTCCGCCCGCCGGTCCGGATTCCACCAGCCTCACGGGAAAGCGCCGCGCGGTGTCGATCGAAGTCAGGCCGCCGCTCGACAGCATGAACAGGACGGGGCAGCTGAACCCGCGCAGTCGCAGCTTCTGTTCGAAATCCTCAAGGTAGCTGGAAATCAGGGGTTGAACGTACGCGTTGGCGCAGGTCGTCGAAAAGCGCTCGAATTCACGAAATTCAGGCGAAATCTCCGACGACAGAGAAATGGTCCACTGCGGGCGCCGCTGCGCGAAGTATTCACCGGCCCGGTGTTCGTGCGCCGGATTGACGTAGGAGTGCAGAAACCCGATCGCGAGCGATTCCGTGCCGGCAGCGTCCAGCGCCGGCAGCAGCGCTTCCAGGTCCGAGTCGCGCAGCGGGAGAAGAACACCGCCGTTCCGGTCGAGTCTTTCCGGCACCACGAACCTGCGCCGCCTTGCGACCAGGGGTGCCGGCTTCAGGATATTGATGTCGTACTGTTCCGGCCTGCCCTCGGTTCCAATTTCGATGACATCCCGGAAACCCGCCGTCGTCACCATCGACGTGACCGCGCCCTTGCGCTCAATGATTGCGTTGGTTGCGAGCGTGGTGCCGTGGATGAGAACATCGATGTCTTCCGCCGCGGCCCCGGCTCCCGCCAGAACGCGGCCGATCCCCTGCAGGCATGCCTCGGCGCGGTTTTCGTGGGTTGTCAGGACTTTGTGCGTCAGGCGATTGCCGCCGATTTCGAGCGCGACATCCGTAAAGGTGCCGCCGATGTCCACTCCCATGCGGCCCGGTGTGGAATTCTTCGCCGCAATCATGTTCGCCAAATCCAAGTCTTCAGTCTGGGAACCGGCCGCCGTTCGGCACTCAGCGATCATCCAGCGTCGACGGCAGCCATGTCGCGATTTCCGGAAAAACCGTGATCAGCACGATGCCCACCAGCAGCAGCAGAAAGAACGGCAGCGTGGCGCCTGCAACCCGAAAGATGTTTTGGCCGGTAAGTCCTTGGATCACGAATAGGTTGAATCCGAGGGGCGGGGTGATCTGCGCGGTTTCGACCACCATGATGATGAATATGCCGAACCACAACAGGTCGAAACCGGCCTGACTGACCAGCGGCAGGACAACCGCCGCCGTCAGAACAATCATGGAGATCCCCTCAATGAAACAGCCGAGTATCACGTAGAACACGCAGAGGACCGCCATCAACGCATACGGGTTCAGTTCGAGCGACCCCACCCAGCCCGCCAGCGCTGCCGGTATCCCGGCATAGGCGAGCGACGTCGTCAGAAATGCGGCGCCCGAAAGAATGAGAAAGATCATGCAGGACAGTCGGGTGGCGGCCAGCAGGCTTTCTTTGAACATCTGCAGTGTCAGTGATCGCGTGAAGATCGACAGAATCAAAGCGCCGATAACGCCACCGGCCGCCGCTTCGGTCGCAGTCGCGATGCCGGAATAGATTGAGCCGATGACGCCGCCGATCAACAGGACGAC
This sequence comes from Paracoccaceae bacterium, assembly GCA_965221935.1. GTDB lineage: Bacteria > Pseudomonadota > Alphaproteobacteria > Rhodobacterales > Rhodobacteraceae > JAPOXR01. The sequence continues at coordinate 993 of CBDCSZ010000076.1, read as the reverse complement.
AGGGATCAGCCCCTGTGAACGGCGGAGGCGCTCCGCCAAGGTCATAGATTCGGCTTCCACCGGCGCGATATCGCGCCTGATCAATGCCGAAACGACGATGTAGCCCATGAACAGGGACATCATCATGATGCCCGGAAGAATGCCCGCCATGAACAGGCGCACGATGGAGACTTCGGCGGAAACTCCGTAGACGATGATGATGATCGAAGGCGGGATCAACAGTCCCAGCGTGCCGGATCCCGCAAGACTGCCGACGGCAATATTGCGGTTGTAGCCCCGTGCCAGAAGTTCCGGCAGGGACATGCGTCCGATCGTCGCAGTGGTCGCCGCAGATGAGCCGCACACCGCCGCAAATATGCCGCAGCCGGCGACATTGACGTGCAGCAGCCGTCCAGGGAGCCAGCCCAGCCATGGCGTCAGACCGCGGAACAGGATTTCGGACAATCGCGCCTGGAACAGGATTTCGCCCATCCAGATGAACAGCGGCAGCGCCGCCAGCGTCCAGGACGCGTTGGTCTGCCAGATCGAGGTGGCCATCGCCTTCTCGACCGGAACGCTGCTGAAAAACGTCAGTCCGACCCATCCAGCCCCGAGAAGCGACAGGGCGATCCACAGTCCCGAGCCGAGGAACAGGAACATGACCAGAAGCATCACGACTGCAATCTGGGCGATTTCCGGGCTCATGTTTTGCCAATCTCCGGCATGTCAGTTTCCGGCCTTGCCGTCGCCGGTTCTGTCCAGGATTTCCAAATCGTGGCGTTCGCTGGCTTCAGCTGCGGCGGCGGCATAGGACGGAAGCCTGCCGAGCATCGTCGAGAAGACATCCTCGACGATGGCAATGACCAGCACAAATGTGCCGATTCCGATCGAAATCTGCGGGATCCAGATCGGAATCACGATCAGCCCTTGGGAAAGGTCACCGAACCGGAACGAATCCCACGTCATATCGAATGCCGAGAAGCACAGGAATCCGACGAAAAACAACGCCACGCC
>CBDCSZ010000075.1:0-33709 GCA_965221935.1 Paracoccaceae bacterium | reverse complement strand
TGGCCCTCGTCGACAACTACCGCCCGCGATGTCTTTCTGACGCTGTCGAGTATCGCCGGTTCGTCCAGCGGAACGATTGTCTGCGGATCGATCACCTCGGCGGAGATGCCTTCCGCCGCCAGCATGTCTGCGGCTCCGCCGCACACCTGCACCATCGAGGATGTGCCGATCAGAGTCACGTCGCGCCCTTCGCGCAACACTTTGGCTTCGCCGAACGGGATCAGATACTCGGTTTCAGGAACGTGCGCCTTCTCCTGATACATGAGCTTGTCTTCGAAGATCACAACGGGATTTTCATCCCGGATGGCGGTTTTCAGCAATCCCTTGGCCGCGTACGCGGACGAGGGCAGGGCGACCTTCAGTCCGGGCACATGGGCGACAAGCGCATGCAGCGACTGGCTGTGCTGCGCGGCGGAACGCCGGGTCGCACCGAGATTGGTTCTCAGCACCATCGGCACCCGCAGCCTGCCGCCCGACATATAGTGGGTTTTCGCCGCCTGGTTGCAGAGCTGGTCCATGACCAGGTAGAGAAAGTCTCCGAACATCAGATCGACAATGGGCCTGGAACCGGTCATCGCGGCGCCGACGGCAATTCCGACGAATCCGGGCTCCGCGATCGGCGTATCGATCACCCGCTCAGTCCCGAATTCCTCCACCAGACCCGACAAGATTTTAAACGGCGTCCCGGCCTCGGCGACGTCTTCGCCCAGCAGGATGATCGTCTCGTCGCGGCGCATCTCTTCGGCGATGGCCTCATTGACAGCCCTGGACAGGGTGATCTCGCGGGTCATTGACGGTATCCGTCAATGTAGGGGAGAGAATGTTCCACGCCGGCATAAACATGCATGTCGACTTCGTCCGGCAATGGAGGGTCTGCCGCGAGCGCGAAGGCAACGGCCTCTTCGGCGCTGAGCCGGACGTCCTCGTCGATGGCATTGAGCTCGTCCGCGCTGACGGCGTTCTGCTCCTGCAGCCACTTGCTGAAATTCGCGATCGGGTCGCGGCTCGCCTTCCAGTCTTCCTCTTCCTCCTTCGAGCGGTAATAGAGGCGGTTGATGTCGCCGACGTGATGGCCCTGGAACCGATAGGTCTCCAGTTCGACAAAAAACGGTCCCTCGCCGTTTCTCGTCCTCGCGGCGAGTTCAAGGGCCAGCCGGTTGACGGCAAGAACGTCCTGACCGTCGACTTTGCGGGCTTCTATCCCGAACGCTTCGGCGCGCGCGGCGATCGAACCCGCCGCAACTTCCCCGATGGGAGTGTATTCCGAATAGCCGTTGTTTTCGCATGCATAGATGACCGGCAGCTTCCACAGCGCCGCCATGTTCATAACTTCGTACCAGATGCCCTGCGCTGTGGCGCCGTCGCCGAAAAAACATACGGTCACGGACCCTTTTCCCTGCAGTTTTGAGGTCAGCGCCGCGCCTGTGGCAATGCCGGTCGACCCGCCGACGATCGCGTTTGCGCCAAGATTGCCGTGGCTCTGGTCGGCAATGTGCATCGAACCGCCTTTGCCGCGGCAGTACCCTTCCTTCTTGCCCAGCAATTCGCAGAACATCTTCTTGTAGTCCGCTCCCTTGGCTATGCAGTGGCCGTGCCCGCGGTGTGTCGAAGTCACATGGTCTGCATCGGTCAGGGCCTCGCAAATCCCGACGGCGACCGCTTCCTGGCCCGAATATAGGTGCGTCAATCCCGGCATTTTGGCGCTGATGTACAGTTGATGCGCATGCTTCTCGAAGGTACGAATTCGGACCATTTGCCGGTACATGCGCAGATATTGCGCGGTGTTGTAGATCTGTTCGTCCGCCATGGCGTGGCTCCAATCAGTTTTTGCCGGCGACCGGAAGCTCTTCGGCCGGCCGGAAACAGCGACCCGTGACATTGTGGTGATGCAGTTTGCAGCGTTCGCCCGAAATGGCACCGATCGCCTTCGCACTGTCGCTGCCCATCTCCTACAGCAGCGTGTTCGCCACCGCCGCGATGCTGTTTTCCCGGACGCCCGGCTTCGACTCTTGGAAAATCATGCGGTCGCCGCCGTCCGCCATGCTAGCCGCCCGGGTCAGCAGCTGGATTCTCCCCAATTCTCGATTTCGCGCGCTTCCAGCATGACCTGCTGTCCGTCGACCGCACGCGGGCTTGCCTCCCGAAGCGCGTGGAACGTCGCGGTTTCGGCATCGCCCACGCCCGCGGCCATGCCGATCGTTCCGGCGCCGTCTTCCATCCGCAGACGGTTGTCAGGCCGGCGCGGCCGGTCGAGGTCGCCCCGTCAGCAAAAGCTACACATTATCCGCTGCGGGGCGTGGAAGATCGGACCAGTGACCGGTGGGATCGGTTCCCTTGACGATCACGCCCTCTTTGTTCCAATTGAGTTCGGCGCGGACCGAGGCGGCGCAGTATCTGAGTGTCAGGCCACAACGGCGGCGGTCCGAATTGTTGAGGCCCGACCCGTGCAGCAGCAGATCGCTGTGGAGAGAGATCTCGCCCGCCTTGAGTTCGTCATCCACCTCGGCGCCGAACTTCCCGACGTCATCCACGGTTTGATTGAGCACGCTGTTCTCGGCCTCTTCGCTCATGCGGTAGGTCAGGTGCCCGAAATGGTGCGACCCGGCAACGAAACTCATACAGGCGTTGTCCTTGTCCACATCGTCAATGGCCAGCCAGGCGGAGACGGATTTAGACGGGGACAGGGGCCAGAAACTGGCGTCCTGGTGCCAGTTGACGATCTTCCCGTCCCCGGGAAACTTGCAAAAAAAGTGGGCGCCCCAACAGACGACATTGTCGCCAAGAAGGTCTCCGATATAGGCGACGATTCGCGGCTCGTTGACGATATCGTGAACCTTGCCCGATTTCAGATGGGCGGAAATGATGGAATAGCTGTGGTCGCCCCGTGCCATGACTTTGTCGATCATGCCATCGAATATCTGGCGTATGGCGACGATTTCCGCGTCCGGGTAGATCCGAAACGGTTTCAGGAAGCCCTGCTCGTTAAAGGTTTCGATCTGATCTCTCGTCAGCACGGCAGGGTTTTCATTGCGAACCGGATGGTACCGCAAGTCGCGGGACATGTGAGTCAAATCGTCCGGAGTCGGCATCTGTTTGAAAAGAGTGTCCTTCAGAGTTGTCTGAGCCATGGAAGTGACCATCCTTGCTTGTCCTTGACCTGGCGGCGGCCTCATCGTTGGAGTTGCGCCTTCAGCGCGACATTCCTGCCTTCGATAATAGTCAGGCTCACCGGGACTGCAAAGTTATTCTGAAACTGCCTTGACCGGGAATCAGGCCGGCCGACATGGCGGTTTCCGGATTCTTCGCGAGCGATCGGAATGAGCATTCAATCGGGAACTACCGATATGAACGCGAACAGGCGGCATCCGGCCGCAGACCGCAGCGGCGGCCGGATCGGCAACTCAGACCAATTTGCGGATCGCCGGCAGATCCGGGGAGCGCAGCCGGGCCTCATTCCGGTTCAACCTTTGTCCAAGAACCGGTCCTGGATGACCTGGCGATGGCCTCGATCGTTCTTTGGACCTGCAGCGCCTCCCGAAAATCCGGAAAACACCCGGTTCCGCCTGCATGGGCATCCAGCAGTTCCGCGACCTCGATGACCTTCAGGTCGTTGAAGCCCAACTGGTGGCCGGGCGCGGGGCAGAATCGTCCGTAGGGCGGATGATCGGGACCGGCCTCGATCTTCGTGAAGCCCGGCTCCGCCGCCTGCCGCTGGTAAATCCGCAATTCGTTCATGCGTTCCTGGCTGAAGCAGACCGCGCCTTTCTCGCCGGAAATTTCGAATGACAGATCCATCGTCCGGCCGGTTGCCGCCCAATTCGCCTCCATGCTGCCTGAGACCCCGTTCTCGAACCGCAGCAGCGCATGCGTCATGTCGTCGACGGCGACGGCCCGGCGCGCGTCGGCATTCGGCGCAACAGGCCGTGTCGGGAATATGGTCGCGCAATCGCCGATGACTTCCCGCACCGGTCCGAGCAGGTAGCGCGCCAGGGAGACGATATGGCTGCCGATATCCGCCAGTTCCCCGCTGCCGGAGGGATCGGTTCTGAACGAATGCGGAACGTCGGCACAGGCCATGTAGTTTTCCGCATGGCGGCCGCGAAAACCGGTGATCGGGCCGATCTCACCGCCCTGCAGAATGTCTTTGGCCAGCCGGATGACCGGATTCCTCAGAAAGTTGAAGCCGACGCTGATAACGATGCCCCGGGTCTCGGCCGATTTGGTCATACGAAGCGCCGACGGCACGGTGACCGACAGCGGCTTTTCGCAGTAGACCGTCTTCCCCGCCGCGATGGCGACAATTTCAACCGCGCTGTCCTCGACCAGTGTTTGCCAATCTGCCGTGGCGCGCGCGAAGCCAAGAGCCTGCGCATTCCGTTCGGCGACCTCCTCACCGGCGTCTGCCAGCACCGCCTTGACCGGAAGGACAGGCGTCTCGAACAAGGTGGCAACCGAGGTGAAGGCGTTGGCCTGACACCGTCCCATGAACCCGGAACCCACCTGACCAATGCCGGCTTCACGTCTTTTCCCCGCGTTCTTCATGACGGATCACCGTGCCGACGTTTTCAGGTTGTCTATCCATACGGCGGCGATGATGACGGTTCCGATCACCACCTGTTGATAGAATGACGAAATCCCGAGAATGTTCAGACCGTTGGTGATCATCGCCATGATGAACGCGCCGACAAGCGCCGTGATGACCATGCCGCGTCCGCCCACGAAGCTGACCCCGCCGATGATGACCGCCGCGATCGCCTGCAGTTCGATGCCTTGCGCGACGCTTGGCGGTGTCGCCGCAAGGCGGCCGACCATGACCACCGCCGCAGCCGCGGCGAGAAAGCCGCTGAGGGCGTAGATCTTCACCTTCTGACGGTCGACGGATATGCCTTCGAGCCGCGCCACCCTTTCGTCACCGCCGATGGCGTAGACATGCCGCCCGAACACGGTCATGTGCATCATGATCATGGTCACCGCGTAAACCATCACAACGAAATACAGCGGAACCGGCAGGCTCAGGATTTTGCTGTAGCCGATATAGAGGAAGATCGGCTCAAGCACTTGGTATGAAACACCCTTGGTGATCACGAGCGCCATGCCGCGCGCAATGCCGAGCATTCCGAGCGTGGCGATGAATGGCGGGATTCTGCCGCGGGTGATGACCATGCCGTTGATCCACCCGGCAAACGTGCCGACGGCGAGACTGGCAACGGTCGCAATTCGCGGGTCAACCCCGTTTTCGATCAGCCAGCCGATCGTCACGGCGCTGAGCGCCAGGACCGAACCGACGGACAGATCGATGCCGCCCGAAATAATAACGATGGCCTGGCCGGCGGCGAGGATTGCGACAATTGAAACCTGTTTCATCAGGTTCGTCATGTTGCCAAGCGTCATGAAATAAGGCGAAGAAAACGAAAGCACTGCCATCATCAGGGCGGCGACGAGAATGATCCAAAGCAGCGACTGCGCCTTCAGGCGTTCCAGCGTCGTCATGTCGGACCCTCGTCGGCGGCATGTCCGTCAACCGGGCTTCCGGCGATGATCATCGAAACGATCTCCTCCTGCGTGAACTCCCGTGTCCCGGCAGTGATGACATTGCGTCCGCCGTTCAGAATCGTGATGCGGTCGGTGAAACTGTAAACTTCGTGGATGTCGTGACTGATCCAGATAATTCCCAAACCCTGTTTTTTGAGTTCAACGATGAGGTCCATGACCTTCGCGCTCTCTTCCATTCCGAGCGCGGCGGTCGGCTCATCCATGATCAGGATCTTGGTGTCGAAATGAACAGCTCTGCCGATGGAAATGCTCTGCCTCTGACCGCCGGACATTGACTGAACCTCAACATCCAGCGACGGAATCCGGATATTCAGCCTTTGCAGCGAACCGGCCGCTTCCTCCTTCATCGCCCGCTTCCGCAGGAAGCCCCATTTATGAAGCTCCCGTCCCATGAACAGATTGGCCGGCGCGTTCAGGTTCCCGCACAAGGCGAGTTCCTGGTAGATGGTTTCAATGCCGAGACGCCGCGCGTCGTTCGGGTCCGCGATCCGCACCTCGTCTCCGGCGATGAAGATTGATCCTTCATTGGCGGTTTCCGCCCCCGCGAGGATCTTGATCAGCGTGGATTTTCCGGCGCCGTTATGTCCGAGAACGCCGAGGACCTCTCCGGGAAACAGGTCAAGATGCGCGTTTGACAGCGCCTGCACACCCCCGAACTGCTTGGAGATGTTTCGCATTTCGACCAGCGGAGTCGAGAGGTTCATGCGGCCATCGTCACAAAAAAATGCCGGCCAGCCCATCTTTAACATTTCTGCGTTGGATTTGAGGTCGATTTGACGGTTTTCGATTCGCAACTCATTGATTTATTGTGATTCGATGTTTCAGGAATCGTTTGTAGTGCCATGTTTTTTGAGTAATGCCTTGCAGCGGGGGACCCCTTCTGCCATAGCTGGCGCATGTTCATTCGACAGACCAAGACCGGCGCCGCCAGCGACGGCAGCGACCACATCACCTTCCGCCTGGTCGAGAACCGCCGCGAGGGGGACAGGATCCGTCAGCGCACCGTTCTCAATCTCGGGCGCCATTTTGCAATCGGGCGCGGGCACTGGCCGGACCTGTGCCGACGCATCTCGGATCATCTCACCGGACAGACCGCCCTCGGCCTCGCCGATCCCGATCCGGGGATCGAGGCCGAGGCCCGCAGAATCTCCGCCCTGCTGATTGGCCGCGGGAAAGACAGCGGCGGGGAAGGCGCGAAGCGGGACTGGCAGAGTGTTGATGTCAATTCCGCCAGCGACAGCGACGGGCGCTCGGTCGGTGTCGAGCATGCCGGGCTCGAGGCGCTGTCCGGTCTCGGCCTGCCGGCATTGTTCGACGGTCTCGGTTTCAACCGCCGCCAGCGCTGCTGCGCCCTGGCGGCCATTGTCGCGCGCATGGCCGCGCCGGACCCGGAGCGGGCGACCAACTTCTGGCTGCGCCGGCACAGCGCCCTCGGCGAGATGCTCGGGATCGATTTCGGCGCTCTGAGCGACATGGCGCTCTGCCGCGCCTCGGATCTGCTCCTTGCCCATCAGGACAGCATCGAGGATCACCTCTTCGCCCGGGCCCGGTCCCTGTTCGACTTCAAGCCGACGATCGCGCTGTGCGATCTCACCAACACGTTCTATGAAGGCCGGGCGCCAATCCAGCCCAAGGCGCGGCGCGGGCATTCGAAGGAACGGCGCAGCGACTGCCCGCTGCTTTCGCTTGGCCTGGTTCTCGATGCCAGCGGCTTTGTCCGGCGCAGCCGGGTGTTTGCCGGCAATGTCACCGAACACAGGACACTCACGCACATGCTCACCAGCCTCGGCGCTCCGGAAGGCGCGGTCGTCATCATGGACGGCGGCATCGCGACCGAGGACAACCTGCGGTGGCTGCGCGCCGGCGCCTATCGCTGTCCCGTGGTCTCACGCACCACCAAGCGGGTCTTCGATTCCGACGAGGCCAGGGCAATCACGACCGCGTCATGCGACAAGGTCGCCATCTACAAGGAATCCGTCACCCGCGGGGAAGAGGACGGCACGGAATACAAGGAGTCCTGGCTGCGGCGCCTTTCCGAAGCCCGGGCGGAAAAGGAACGCGGCATCATCAATCGTTTCAGGACACGTCTCGAAGACGGCCTGAAGAAACTGCATGACGGCCTCTCCCGCCCCAGGACCCGCAAGAAGCTTGACGACATCCAGCGCCGGATCGGGCGGCTTGCAAAGGAAAACGCGCGGGTCGCCCGGCATTACGAGATCACCGTCACCCCCGACAGCGCCGGAACCAGGGCAACAGCCATCACCTGGAACCTCAATCCCGCCGACAATTCCATGCTGACCCACCCCGGGGTCTGCTGTCTGCGCAGCAACATCCTCGACTGGCCGGCAGAGACCATGTGGCAGACCTGCGCGACCCTCACCGACGCCGAAGCCGTGTTCCGCTCGTTGAAATCCGAGCTCGGCCTGCGTCCGGTCTTCCATCACAAACAGGGGCGCGCCGACGCTCACCTGTTCATCTCAGTCCTCGCCTATCAGGCAGTCCAGACACTGCGCAGACCCATGAAAGCGGCAAACATCCACGACAGCTGGACGACGGCGCGCCAGACGCTTGCGACACTGCAGCGCACGACAACCAGCTTCAGGCGCCGTGACGGCAGGACCCTGCATGTCCGCAAGACCGCATCCGCCTCCCCCGAACAGGCGGAGATCTACCGGGCGACGGGCCTCGCGCCGCCGCCCAGGAACCTCGCCAAGACCATCGTCTGAACCGATTCCGGCAATTCGTGGCGGCGGCCCGAAACGGCCGCCTCTCCGGATTGTAGTGCCATTCGGATTTTTTACCCGTTTGAAATCAACGCGTTACGCACTACAATGTTAAAGATGGGCTAATGATCAGACCGTAGCGCCGAACCGTCCAATTTCAACATCGGGCGGGACATCACCGGTTGAAGCGGTGGCCTGTACATCCCTTATGAACCAAGAGAAAAGCGATGCCACGACAAGAAATCATCATCAGTGTGTTTGTCGCCTCACCCAGTGATCTCGAAGAAGAAAGAAGCATTCTTGAGACGGTTATCGGTGAGCATAACAAAACATGGGCTCGCAATCTTGGAATTCGGCTTGAGCTAATCAACTGGGAAACTCACGCCTATCCTAGTTTTGGAGAAGACCCGCAAGCAGTCATCAATGAACAGATTCCACAAGATTTTGATCTTTTTATCGGACTGATGTGGCATAGATTTGGCACACCAACGGGACGGGCGGGTTCAGGGACCATCGAAGAATTCCAGCGCGCGAAAGAGCGTCACGATGCAGACCCCGATTCTCTCCAATTAATGGTCTACTTCAAAGATGCGCCAGTTCCTGTTTCTCCATCGCAACTTGACTTTTCGCAAATTGAAAGTGTTGCCGCGTTTCGGTCGACCCTTGGCGAACAAGGCGGCCTCTACTGGTCATTCCAGGCAGTTGATGATTTTGCGCGTCTTGTGAGGGTTCATCTGGCACGATTTGCCCAAGACTGGCAGTCTCGGGCCAACAAGTTACAATCTGACCCCACAACATCAGTACAAAAAGAAAATACGCCTCACGATAGTTCTTTCGACCACGATGAAGAAGACGAAATAGGACTCTTGGATTTAGCAGAACAATTCGAAGACGACTTTTCGAAGCTAACGGAGATCGCCAAGCGTATCGAAAACACGACCGCCGAACTTGGCAAGAAAATAAAATTCAGAACTTCTGAGATCGAAAGATTTGCGGGAGGATCCAACTCCCCAAACCGCAAAGTTGTTAAACGGCTACTTAAAAACGTTGCTTCCGACATGGATCAATATGCCCACCGAATGGAAGCGGAGATGCCCCTGTTCAGCCAACTCTTAAACTCCGGTACGAATACGCTTTCTCGGATAGCCGTTCTATTCGTCGAATTCAGCGCTGATCGCAAAAACGCCGAACAGATAGAGGGCAATTTAGACGACATCCGAAAATTTCTTTTATCTATGAAGTCTGCCAAAGATTCACTGGCGGAGTTTAAAGACTCTGTTGTTTCTATTCCGCGAATGACCACAACTCTAAACCGCTCTAAACGGGAAATGGCACAAGTTATCCAGCAACTAATCGACGAGCTTCACAGTGCAGAAAGCATAACACAGGAAGCTGAAACTATATTGGTGTCCTTTCTCGAAACCACTGATTCTTGAGGACAGGTATTCTCATATCCCGATCCGCTCGATCTCGTCGAGCGACACGCGCTCTTCACGCCGGTCGTAGAGCTTGTAGTCGTGTCGTTTTTCACAAATAAGTTCAGTGGCGGTCATTGATATTGCTCACTTTTTTCTCCGCGTTTTTTCACAAATGACTTCAGTGACCACCACAAATAAGTTCAGTGTGTTGCATTTTATTCATAGATGGGTTCAGTGTGTTGCAAATCTTCCGGATATAACTTCAGTGTGTTGCAGCAGGCGGGGCTGGTCATGGACATGGAAAGCATCCCCGAGCCGGTGTGGCGAGAAGCGGAGAAACGTGCAGCGGCGCTTCGTCCATTGGCAGCACTTGAAGAAGCTCCGGCTGATCTTGTTCGGGACGCCGCGCGTGATCTGAACCTGTCCGAGCGATGGACCTATATTCTGATCCGTCGCCTCCGGGATCATGGCGGCGAACTGACCGCGCTCTTGCCGCGTCAAGGCCGGGGTGCGCCGCGCAAGAACCGAATTTCCTCGGATCGTGAGGCGATCATCTCCGAGGTGATCGAACTGGATGCGATTTTCGCCCGGGTAAGGGTTGAAATCAAAGCACAAATGGCAACGCCCGAAGGCAGGCGGGAAATTGAATCCATGTCCGCCCGATCTGCGTCACAAATGGGCGCACCCGCAGGTGACGGTCGAATGTGACACCTCTGAACGTCACAAAAGGGTGGAATGCCGACTTCTGTGACAGTATCAGGTGCCAATCCACCCTAATGTGACAGGTTGCCATGCCCAGAATCGGATATGCCCGGGTCAGCTCGTCGACGCAGGATCTTGAGATCCAGAAAGCCAGGCTCAGCGCAGCGGGCTGCGAGGTCATACGCACCGAGACCGGCTCTGGTGCTTCACGCGAGGGCCGCGCCGAACTGCAGGACATTCTGGAATTCCTGCGGGAAGGTGACGAACTGGTCGTACATCGCCTGGACCGGCTCGGCCGCTCCACCCGCGACGTGTTGAACCTGGTGCATGAGCTGGATGGCAAGGGCGCGTCGCTTCGCGTGCTTGAGCCCGAAGTTACGACTGCGGGAGATCTCGGCCGCCTGGTTGTCACCGTTCTCGGCATGGTGGCCGACATGGAGCTGAAGTTCATCCGTGATCGACAGCGTGCCGGGATTGAGGCGGCGAAGAAGAAGGGCATCTACAAGGGCCGGCAGAAGCAGGTTGATGAAGAGATGATCAGGCAGCTTGCTGCAGAGAAAGTCCCGAAAGCGAGGATCGCCCGCGATCTCAAGATATCTAGAATGAGCGTCTATCGTGCCCTGAAGAATGGAGACGGGTCGACTGCGAAGACCGGCTCCGCGCACACCGGCCCGACGCTGACAACGGTCAGAGCGAACCGTCGGTAGAAGAGTGATAGCGCTCACTGAAGTCTTTTGTGACAATCCACTGAAGTTATTTGTGAAAAACGACATCGCTAGCCCGGATATCCCAGTGCGCCGTGGAAAGGCGCGTTTTCCTTGCGGGTGCGAAACCCACTCAGCAATTGTCGCTTCGGCTGGCAGCAGCCAGAGCGGTTTACGGAGGTAACGATGTAGACTGAAGCACTCTGGTGCAGAAGGGCCGCTTCGGGCGGCTCAGCGACCATGCAGGCCGGAACGCGAGTGAACGCCGAGCAGGCCTCGAAAAGGGCAATGCGGGAGTCGACCCTCCTGAGATTAGGGGAAGACCGATGGCGGTCCGGGAAGCAAGCGGCAGACGCACCGGTCCGTTTCCGCCGGGGTAGTGGCGTCGGCATGCATGGAAGATGGAAAGCGCAGCAACACGGGAAGCCCTGTCGGTGGCGGGTGGACGCCAACCGGAAATCCGCGAGGACCAGTCCGGGCCGGCAGGGTGGCGGACAGGCCCGTACGACTGAGGACGCCGGGTAATGCCGGCCGAGGAAAGGGGCCTGACTTCGGGAACGGCACAGAAAGGGGGCAGGGCATGGCCACTGGCGAGAGCCTATCAGGGCCACACAGTGTTCGGAAACTCCAGACTGTGCCACATGCGGAGGCATGATCCCGTCGGAAAGCCGGATGCGGGAAATCCGCACGTCCGGTTTGATGAGCGGGGGACTGGAAACGCGGCCAGGGGAGCCGGACTGAGGCCCGGAGCGAAAGCGACGGACATGCCACCGGACCCTAAAGCTGGCGCGCCAGCCCCCGACTCTACACGAAATGTGTTGGTACCCTGATTCATGGTTTGCGCATGTGCCGGCTGGCATCGAGATGTTGACACCGACACGGGCCTTAACCCAACATAAGTACCAAAAGTCCCACAAGGAATTTCATTTTCCTCTGAAATTGTTGACACATTATCGTTTTGGCGGCTCCCAATTTTCCGGGATGATGCCGGGTGCAGATTTTGGAGGGGGACAGGACACCTGCGGGTCGATTCCGGTAGCATCTGTGTTTGGTGTCAATGCCGATTTAGGGCCAAATCCATGGTTTTCGAGGCCGGCCGCCGCGCGGTTGTTCCGGATCGGGAGCGCAAACCGGCCACCGGCCGTGTCCTGTGGGCCTCTCTCGTGCCGTTGAGCGTAGCTGAACCCGGTGTGTTTCACGCTGATTGCAGCTCAGGGCGCCGTTTCTTGCCGGAAAAGCCTAAAGTGACAGACCATCAGCGTCGGAAACGAGGAGTCCAACTCTCTTCGATGGCATCATCTGAGTCGGAATACCACATCTCGCAGGGCCGCGCACTTTTAGGTCAAGCTCTTACACCTCGATGGTCACCCTGCTTACACCGCGAACGAACGCAGAAATTCCATAGCTCCCTTGGAAACTAGCGCTTCCTGTGCGTAGCTGATCCCGCTACGACGCTGTGACAAAACATTAGCAAAGCCGCGGGTAAATCGAAGGATTCCCTCATGAACGACTTTTCAGACAAAAAGTTGCGGAATCTCTCATCGGAGGAGCGGCACGTTCAGATCGTGGAGCTGCTGGATAAACAGGAGAGAATTCCAATTGCGGAATTGGCCGAGAGATTCGGCGTTACGGCAGTAACTGTGCGGTCCGATTTGGCGACGCTGGAGCGGCGACAGTTGTTACGACGCGTACGCGGTGGTGCGGTCGCATTGCGGCCGGCTCGGTACGAACGACCAACAGGGATGCCCAAGCTTGATTTTTTTAAGGAAAAAGAATGCATCGGGCTAGCCGCCGCATTGCGCGTACGCGACGGCGAAACGATTATCCTCGACAGTGGCTCGACCACGCTGGCCATGGCCTATGCGCTGCCTGCCAAGTTGAGCGACGTTGTCGTGTTGACGAACTGTTTGGATATTAGCGACGTTCTACACGATCACCGTGGTGTCGATGTGATCGTGACGGGTGGCATTTTGCGAAAGGCGCGCGGTCAGGATGTTTGGCGCACTCTGGTGCCGCCGCTGGCGACGTTGCTGCTGCGCGAAATAAATGCGGATACAGCCTATCTGTGCTGCACCGGGATCGATCCCGAAATGGGGTTCACCAATGGCAACTGGGAGGAGGCCGAGCTTAAGAAGGCGATGATTGCCTCTTCGCGGCAGGTCGTCTTCGTGGCCGACCACGCAAAGGTTGGGCATGTCGGCAGCGCCCGTATTACATCAATAAATCATGCGGCCGCGTTGATCACAGACAGCGGAATCAGCGCGTCTGATCAGGCCGCACTAGAAGCTGCCGGGCTCAACCTGGTGCGTGCCTAAATTTCTTTCCGTGGCTTTCGATATTTTTTTTGCTCATATTATCGAAAATACTGACGAGTTGAACTTATCTGGACTTCAGCCCGATAGCCGGGCGCCGTGCCCGCGAATCTGCTAACGAAACACCAAACTCGTCCATAATTTGCCTAAAATTGAATGCCTTGCGTCATGACCAGTGCGCTAGTTTGCTTGAGATGGCCGATCTCCTGCAGCCATACACCCGGCTCATTTCGTCTCGCTAATTTTTTTTTAATATGAGACTATGAAAACAGTAACGCCGAATCAGGGCACGAGCGACTTGTCGGCCCCGGCGCAAACCGGCCCGAGAAGAGGGCCGCTTCAACAAGGAGAACCACCATGCCCCTGAACAGACGCGTCCTGCTGGGCAGTGCGGTCGCCGTCGGCCTGACCTCGATGCTCACAATTCAAGCCGCCGCACAAGGCAATCAGCCAAACGTCACAGTCTGGGTGCAGTCGGGGCCAGAGGCCGAGGCGCTAGTCGCGGTGGCCGACGCCTACACCAAATCCACGGGCAACCCGGTAACCATCAGCCCGCAGGGCCGCGCCGGTTGGCGACAGCGCTATGAAACCGCCCTTGCCGCTGGCAGCACCGAGTTCGACGGCGTCCTGCACATCAGTCGCTTCGTTCCGGCGCTCGCCGCGGGTGGGCTGATCGCTTCATACGACGACTATATCGACGGCTCGGACAGCTATGACGCGGGCGATATTCCAGAGATCATCCAGACCGAAATGAAATACGACGGCAGCTGGTTCATGGCGCCGACGGATATCACTCTGGAAACACTGGTCTACCGCACCGACCTGATTCCGGAGGCCCCCGCCACCTGGGACGAACTGCGCGAGAACGCGTTGGAATTCACTCAGTCTCACAACCCCGATTCACCGACGAAATACGGTTTTGCCTACGCCGCTTCCCCGGGCAACGTGATGGGCGCTTTTCTGGGAATCATGGGCGGACATGGCGCCGATTTCATCGACGCCAACCGTTGCGTGACCACCGATACGCCCGAGATGATCGAGGCCTGGACAATGTTCATGAAACTCAAGAACGAAGACAAGGTCACGCCGCCGGACATCAATGCATGGGACTACCCCGAGCTTCTGGTCGGCCTGCAGAACGGGACGTTGGCCCAGGCGCAGTTCTTTACAGCCGGGATGCCGATCCTGACCGACTGTGATCAGACCCCCGGCCTGTGCGAGAATCTGGCGCTGGTCGCGCAGCCCGACGGGCCGGTGGGGTCCAAGACCCGCGTTAACCCACTGGGTATCATGATGAACGTCTCAAGCGAAAACAAAGACGCGCTTTGGGCCTTTGTCGAGTTTGCTACCGGCAAGGAAGGTGGGCTAATTTATAGTTGGGCCGGTGGTCAGAACCCGCGGTCCAGCGTGCTGGCAGATGAGACCTTGGCCGAGGCACGCCCCTGGGTGCCAGAAGTGTTGAAGGCATCGAAGGCTGGAGTCGGCACTCTGCGCATCGCCGAATCGCGTGAGGTGGCCGAGGCCTTCGACCGCTATGCGCAGCAGTCTGTGGCCGGTCAAATCTCGCCCGAAGAGGCAATGATGAAGGCCGCCGAAGAGATGCGCGCTATTCTCGGCGGCTGCTGAGCGTCGCGCCGGGGGCACTAAAAGAAAACGTCGAATGCCGGAACGTCGCAAAAGGGTAAGCGTTTAAAGCACGGCGTTCTGCATTTGTCTTGATCCTGTCTGCCCTCGTGCGGGATGTTCTTCCGATCCATTCAGCTTGATCGGGAGGCAATGATGAAGGCCGCCGAAGAGATGCGCGCTATTCTCGGCGGCTGCTGAGCGTCGCGCCGGGGGCACTAAAAGAAAACGTCGAATGCCGGAACGTCGCAAAAGGTCGCATGGCTTCGACGTGCTCAACTGGGTGGACGAGCACATTGGCTGGGTGATGGTCACACCTGCCGTGCTCGTTTTCCTAGTCGTGTCGCTTTACCCGTTAGTGTTCAACATCTGGATGGCAACGCACAATGTCAGCCTTCTGAATATCCGTGCGCCGGAATGGATGTGGGCCGGCGCGCGAAATTTTCTGCGCATCTTGCGTGATCCCTCTACCCAGGGCGCGCTCATCCGCACCGGGATATTCGCCTCGTTGGCCGTGGCACTGCAACTGACGCTGGGGCTTCTGGGCGCGCTGGCGTTTAATCGCGCTTTCCGAGGCAAGAGCGCGCTGATGGTCCTGGCGTTAGTGCCTATGATGGTGACACCCATTGTCGTGGGCATCTCGTGGCGGATGTTGCTGAATTTTGATTGGGGGCTGACAAACTACTTGATCGGGCTGATCGGTATCGATCCGATGCAGTGGCTTTCGAACCCGCGTTTGGCCTTGGCTTCAGTGATTCTGGTCCAAGTCTGGTGGGGTATGTCCTTTGCGATGCTGGTTCTTCTGGGCGGGCTGGCCGCGATTCCACGGTCGCTGTACGAAGCGGCCGAGGTGGACGGAGCCACAGATCTCCGCATGTTTCTTCATATTACATTGCCGATGCTGCGCCCTGTGCTGCTCGTTTTGGGCACGATCGAGCTGATTGACGCGCTGCGCGAATTCGATCTTATCTACAGCTTGACCGGTGGCGGGCCTGGGAATGCCACCCGGGTCTTTGCGCTGGAGCTTTACTACACCGCATATGAGCGCGGCAATTTCGGGATGAGCGCAGCGCAGGCACTATTGTTGATGGTGCTGGTCCTGATCCTGACCGTGCCGTTGATCCGTTTGTTGACCCGCAAACAGGACGCGTGATGCACAGCCGTTTCGCCTCGCTTCGCCTGCGCGCTGCCTTGCGCCTGACGATTTCCTACCTGACCGCGATCCTGCTGGGTGCCTTTCTTAGCCTGCCGATTCTATGGATCGTGATGACCGCCTTCAAGCCGACTTCGCTGGTACTGACCATGCCGCCAACATGGGTGTTCGGGCCGAACGTGGAGCATTTCCGTGCAGTCTTTGCGCGGCCAGAATTCTGGTCGGCGCTGAGCAACACCGCGATTGTAACAGTAGCGACTATGACGGTAACGCTAAGTGTCGGCACGCTGGCCGCCTATGGCATGGCGCGGCATCGAGCTGGTGGCGCGCCGTTGATTTACACCACTTTGGCAATCCGCGCCCTGCCGCCAATTGTGACGGGACTGCCGATGTTTGTGCTGTTCACCAAATTGGGGCTGATCGATACGCTGCCCGGCCTGACGGTGGCCTACACGGCCTTCATGTTGCCAAACACGATCTGGTTGATGCTGGGCTTTTTCCAGGCGGTGCCGAAGAGCCTGGAGGAGGCCGCGCTGGTCGATGGTTGCACCCGGTTCGGTGCATTTCTGCGGATCGCCCTGCCACTCGCCAAGCCCGGTCTGGTGGTCACCGGTTTCTACAATGTCGTGGGCGCGTGGAACCATTTCTTCTTTGGACTGACGCTTTCGACGTCGAATGCGCGCACGCTGCCGGTCTATGCCGCCCAGCTGATCGGAGAATATTCGATTCGCTGGGGCGAGGTATCGGCGATCGGCACGGTGTTGATTCTGCCGCCGATCGTGTTGGTGATCATGATGCAGAGGCATCTGGCGGGCGGGCTGACGCTCGGCGGCGTCAAGGGCTGAGAAGACTGACAAAGGAAGCGATAATGAAGGATTTCATTACACGCCTGCAAAGCCTAACGGCCGAGCCGTCGAAAGATACAGGCGACGACGCAATTCGACGCGGCCGCGTGGCTCGAACTCGTGATGAGATGATGGACCAGGGGGCGCGGCTGAACGATACACTCTCCTCCGAGGCCGAGGGCTGCCGCGGCATTGCTCGTGCAGTGGCCGAGCGAGGAGTAACACGCATCGTGATCGCCGGTTGCGGCGACAGCTGGTTCGCCGCGATCGGTGCTCGGCTTGCAATGGAGCGCGCGACCGGTCTGGTAGTGGAGCCCGTGCAGGCGTTCGATTGGGCGCATTTTGCCGGCGACACGGCCGATGCTCAGACCCTGGTCGTTGGCATTTCTTCCGGCGGCAGCACGCCAGCAGTTCTGGCAGCACTGGACAGCGGCAATCGCCGCGGGGCAATGGCGATCGGGGTGTCTAACACTGCCGGTTCGAAAATCCTGACCGATTATGACGGCGGGCTGGTGGTCCACGCTACGCGCAAAGGCTGGCCCACCCAGTCGAGCACTGCCACAATCGGCCTGCTAATTGCGCTGGGTATCGAGATCGGCGTTGCCATGGGCCGTGACGTCGCCAGGCTGGAGTCACAGCGGGACGAATTGCTATCCGTCGGAACCGCGATGGACCGTGTCGCTCAGGCATTCGATGCCGATGCGCAGGTCTGGGCTGAACGCGTTGTTGGAGCGTCGTTGGTGCTTTTCGCGGGTGCCGGTCCGCATTTCGCCGCAGCGGCATTTGGAGCGGCCAAGGTGCGGGAGCTTTCGCCTATCCATTCCATGGCAATGCCGCTGGAGGAATATCACCACTACCGATCGCAAAAGTGGAACGATCCGCTGTTCCTGGTGGCACCTGACACAGCTTCGAGAGAGCGGGCACTGGACACTGCGCTGGTCAGCGACGACATTGGCGGGCGCACAGTCGCACTTCTGCCAGGTCCTGACTCCGAAATCGACGCTCGCGTGTCCGCGAGCTGGCGGATGCCCAAAATGTCCGACGCGCTTGCACCGCTGGTTTACTCGGTGCCGATCCATCTTTTCGCCTATCACTTTGCCGAAGCCCGTTTCGCGCGAAACCTTGGCTATCCGGGCCACTGGCAAGAAAAGTGATGTCCCAAAGCGCCCAGATCCTGACCACAGACGGAGTGATCCTGGACAGTGTCATCTCTGCGGATGGCCACGTGTCGCTGAGCCAGATGGGCGGTAATGCCGTCTATTCGGCGGTGGGAGCATCGCTGTGGTCTGATCGTGTGGCACTGGCCGGCAATGTGACGGGCAACTACCCACAGCAGTTTCTCGACCGGCTGATGCTGGCCGGGGTCAACTGCGATGGACTTTGCCGCAAGGCCGACGAAGTGAAAGAGACCGAATGGTTTCTGAACGCGCCGGATGGTTCACGGCGAGACCATCTCTATGCACCGGACAGCCTTTTCGACGAATGCGGATTTGCCGATCCGCTGACGCAGGAGGAGAGGACACGTTTCTTTGCTCTGCTCCAAAACCACCGACCGGTCGGTCTAACCTTTGACGCGTTTCGCGCGCTGTATCCGGTGACGCCTGATCAAGTTGAAGCCGCAGCGCCGGCGCCAGGCATCGTTCACCTCGCTCCTGAGCGATTGAACGCAAAAACTGAGTTGGCCCGTGCGTTCAAGGCCCGGGGCGCTCTGATTTCGCTTGATCCCGGCCATACAGGGGTAGAGGCGCCAGCCGGCGAACTGGCCAGCCTATTGACACAGATCGACATCTTCCTGCCCAGCGAGAAAGAAATGAAAGCAATTCTGCCGAGCCACTCCCCGCCCGCCGCTTTACGCGAGCTTGGCCTGCGCACCGATGCAGTGCTAGCGATAAAGATGGGCGCCCTAGGCGCGATGCCACTTGATCGGGCAAACGACCGATTGCTGCATATCCCCGTCGTGCCGGTCGCGGCGTTGGACCCTGTCGGCGCGGGCGACGCCTTTTGCGGTGGGTTCGTGTCGGGCTCCGTTCCGACCCGCGATCCAGTGGAAGCTGCGATCCGTGGAACTGTTTCCGCATCTTTCGCGGTTGAGGGCTTCGGCGCACTCCATACGCTGTCGGCAACAGCCGAAGAAATAGCGCGCCGCCGCGCCGCGATTGACGTCACTACCATTGCAGAAAGAGTCCAATGACCGATCTTCTGATCCGCGGCGGAACCGTCGTAAGCATGGATCCGGGCCGCCAGATCATCCCGGACGGCTGTGTCGCGATAACCGGCGACCGTATCGCGTTTGTCGGCCCCGCAACCGAGGGCCCTATCGAGGCCGCAACAGTGCTGGACGCCGAGGGCGGTATCATCTTGCCCGGTCTGATCGACGCTCATGGCCATGGTGGTCACGGACTGCTTAAGACCATCGCATCGGACAGTCCTTCGTTTTGGGGCAAGGTCGTGACTGGCACCTACTACCACCACACTGACGTGGATTACTGGTCAGCCGAAGGGCAGCTTTCGGCTTTGGAACGCCTGATGTTTGGTGTCACCACCGGGCTTTGTGTCATCGCGTCCGAGCCGCGAAGCGACGATCCCGAACTGGCTGGTGCCCATGCCGCCGCATATGCCGAGGCTGGGCTGCGTGAAGTGGTCGCCGTCGGCCCCTGCAACCCGCCATTTCCGCGTCTGGCCAGCCACTGGCGCGATGGCAATCGGACGGAACGTGCCTTTTCCTTCGACGACGCGATGGCCGGAGCAGAAGCCGTGATCCGCAGCTGGCATCAAGCCGTAGGAGGGCGCATTCGCGTAATGTTGACGCCATTCCTCATCGTACCTTCCTGCGAAAGTTCCGGCCCAACGCCGGCTGACAAGGCGCGGCTGACTGAGCATGACCTGTTGCAGTCCCGCCGGGTGCGCGAAAGCGCCCGTGAATTTGGGGTGCGCATTCACTCGGATGCCTTCGGCGGCATGGTCAGACTGGCGAACGACGATCCCAACGGATTGCTTGGCCCGGACGTACTGGTGCAACACTGTACCGGTTTAGGGACAGACGAGATCCAGATTCTTGCGGATACCGGCACTTCGGTGGGACATGCCCCGTTGGCCGGGTCGCTGGCGCGAGCACGCTGCCCTGTGGTCGAACTGATCGAGGCCGGTGCCAACGTGGCGATAACCACTGATGGCACGGCACCGCGCACCACGTTCGATCTGTTGCCGAACCTGCGAGTCGCGTCGCGGCTGCAGCAGAACCATTTCAGCGACAGCTCGGTCCTACCGACGGGCAAGCTTCTGGAAATGATCACCCTCGACGCCGCGAAGGCGCTGGGGATTGAAGCCGAAATCGGCTCATTGGAGATCGGCAAGAAGGCCGATGTCATTACCCTGGGTGGCGGCAACAGGCCGCATCTGACCCCCATGTTCATGCCGGTTCACAGGGTAGTGCATCAGGCGGCGGGTCAGGATGTCGATCACGTCGTGGTTGACGGCAAGGTGTTGCTGAAGAACCGTACGCCGCAGGCGGTTAACTCAGCCGCCATTCAAACCCGCGCGGAAACAGAGTCGAGGCGCATCATCGAACGCGCGGGGTTAGCCCGGTTCATGGAGCCGCCGCACGGGTTCTGGGGAACCGCCTCATCTCGTATCACCGACAACCGAGGCGAGGAACTCCCGCAATGACTGGTCTGCGCCTGAAGAATGTCGTGAAGAGCTATGGCGCGACACAGGTCGTACATGGAGTGGACTTGGAAGTGCCCGAAGGAGCCTTTACCGTTTTTGTGGGGCCTTCGGGCTGTGGCAAGTCCACGCTTTTACGGATGATCGCGGGGCTGGAGAGCATCTCGGGCGGCGAAATCGAAATCGCTGGAAAGTTGGTAAATGACGTTCCTCCCCGGGGGCGCGACGTGGCCATGGTGTTCCAGGACTACGCCCTTTATCCGCACATGAGCGTGCGCGAGAACATGGGCTTTGGGCTGAAGATGCGTGGCACTCCCAAAGCCGAGGTGCTCCGGCGGCTAGAGGCGGCGGCCGAGATCCTGCAGATCGGTCACCTCATGGACCGCCGCCCACGCGATCTGTCCGGCGGCCAGCGGCAGCGCGTGGCAATGGGCCGGGCCATCGTGCGCGACCCCAAGGCCTTTCTGTTTGACGAGCCCCTGTCCAATCTGGACGCCAAACTGCGCGCCGAGATGCGCACCGAGATCAAGCGTCTGCATGGGAAGCTAAAAACCACTGTGGTTTATGTCACGCATGATCAGGTCGAAGCGATGACCCTGGCCGACCGGATCGTGGT
Source organism: Paracoccaceae bacterium (assembly GCA_965221935.1). Classification (GTDB taxonomy): domain Bacteria; phylum Pseudomonadota; class Alphaproteobacteria; order Rhodobacterales; family Rhodobacteraceae; genus JAPOXR01. The sequence continues at coordinate 12,397 of CBDCSZ010000075.1, read as the reverse complement.
GCTGAACAACGGCCGGATCGAGCAATTGGGAACGTCGGACGAGATCTACAACGGCCCGCGCACTGAATTCGTGGCGGCTTTCATGGGCGCTCCGCCGATGAATCTCATCCCGGTTGCCTTGCGGGAAGCGTCTGGCAGCGCCGCAACCGTTCTGGAACTGGAAACAGGCGGCCGCATCCCGGTACCCGACCGCTACCGCGCCTCGCTGGACGCCAGCGGAACGCTAAAGCTGACGCTGGGAATCCGGCCCGAGACCTTCAGCGCCGCACCCGAACCGGGGAGCGCCTCGGCTGTGCTGGATTTCATTGTTTCGGTGGTCGAGCCCCTGGGTTCGGACACGTTGGTTTTCTTGCAGACGGAAAGCCGCGAGATCGTCGCTCGCGTCGCACCGAATGCCGTCCCGACCCCGGGGCAAAGCTTTACCGTCGCCTTCGACCTGGCTGCGGTTCACCTGTTTGATGCCGAAACCGGGCTGAACCTGCTGGCCGGCCCCTCTACTTGAAAGTTCCGATGACCATACACACGCGCCCTTGTCTGGCCCAGATGGCCCGAAGCTGCACATATGATCAGCAAGAAGAACGGCCTCAACCCAACATGGGTACCAAAAGTCCCACAACAGGTCGGTTCAGTAGGGGATCTGTATTCTTGCTGATTCTGAAGTCATCAACCGGTGCTCTCAGAGGCCGCTGACGGGTAAATACCCAGGCAAACGCCGCTGATTGCGGCTGAGAGCATCGAAAATTCCCTGAAATTTCGCTATACAGGGTACCGATCTCTCAAACGACAAGCTGCGGAACAACACGGGTGTCCTGCCCCCCAAATCCGCACCCCGCATTATCCCGGAAAATTGAGGGTCACCAAAACGGTAATCCGTCAACTATTTCAGAGAAATCCGAACTTCCTTGTGGGACTTTTGGTACCCATGTTGGGCCAGGGCCCTTCTACCACATGAAATTCAAGAAAATCGGTTGTTCACCTGCCAATCCTTCGCCGCCGGATGTATCACCTCCGCCAAAATTCCCTACATTCCCTACATTCCCAGAGATCAAAAATGTAATCTCGCCTTCGTGATGCGGATAGAGCGCAGGCATCTCCCGCTTTGCCTTGTCATTTCCGCAAATGTCGACATTGAAATTCCCTTTGTGCTTTGATGTATCATCCTTTGGGCCTAGCACCTTGGGCCTATCGTCCGATACACGTCCAATAAGCTGTTCCAAGGTTGCAGTGTTGTTAGCTATCCCCTCATTGACACCTCTCTTCACGGCTTCGCTTTTGTAACACTCAAGCGCTTCTTCAATGCGGCCCAAGAGCAATAATGTATTTCCCTTGTTGAACGCAGAAAATCGAATATTCGCACGATCTGAAGCATCGTAATCATCTAATGCCTCGGTGTATTTTTCTAGCTTCACCTTGCTATTTGCTCGATTGAAATGCATGATTCCTTTATTAGCAGGCGTAATATTTTTCATAGCCTCAGAATAGTCTTCAATTGCGGACTGATAGTTTCCGAGCATAAAGTTCATGTTTCCATTATTAAACGTAGCCAATGCACGATAGTGAGCGTCACTAGATGTCTGATTGGAACCCGGGATTGGCGATAGATGTTCAAACTGTTGTAGTGCCAATTCGTAATCGCTCTTGGCCCCTGCATAGTCTTTTGTTTGCGCTCTAGCATTGCCTCGTAGAAAATAAACGATAGCCTGAGTGGGGTCCAAGCGCAGACATTCGTCATATGCACCTATTGCTCTGTAATATTCTCCTCTCTGGTACAAATCGCTACCCTTGAAGAGAAACACTTTCGGGTCGCCAAGTGAGGGGATAGGTGAGCCGACGGAATTTGCGGTCGAATATCCATGTACATCTGGAAATAATGACTGCTCACTTATACCAAACAAGCTATCAAGCTCTTGCCGTATCTTCTCTTTTTCACTGAAGGGAATTTCGATCTCCAATAGAATTCTGTCCCGTGGCATCTCCGGTCCCGTGGGATGTCCTGCGAGAAACACGCTTCCTTGACGAAGTACGCGGTTAGCGGCATCTCCCTTGAAGACGGGTTCCCAATATAGTTGTCTAGTCGTTGGATCAGTTTCCAGAGGGAAAATTCGGTGTAGTGTTTGGTCTCTTCTGTTGTGGGATACTTTACCAAACTGGGTAGTATCGTATAAATCAATTGCAAAGATCTTTCCGGAACATTCGCGGTTGTGCGCCGAAGAGGTGGCGAACCATAAGGCAACCAGCGAATGCCAGGTAAAGTCAATTAATCCTGTAGCGGCGCCGAAGTGTTGAAGTTGCGACAGAAGTTGTAAATCGGATTCGACTTGACTTTCATTCGAGTCAAACCCGTATGTGCGCGCAGGTTCCAGTAATGCAAGTTGGTGATACGTTACGTAGAGTTTTCCGAAAGGGACAGTGCTTTTGTCGTCATGTGAATGGCCCTCCGTAAAGTGGTCAAGGAGGCGACGCGTTGCGCCAGAACGAATTCTCCACGCGCTATCCGATTGACCACGATATGCAAGGCGCCTGGACGGAGAGGTGATCTGTGCGATCTTCTCAAGATACAGATCATCTATAGTTGTCATCGTGCGTTGGTATCCTAGATTCGAAAGCGTATGAGATCGGTACGCATTAAGATTGTTTATACCGAGACGGTGATCGCCCTCCAGTGCCGCCTCGGACCCATATTTCCGGATGGGGACGATTTAGGCTGCCTTTCGGTCATCTTGCACGCTTTGGTGGTTCCGTTTCTGCCCCTCAAGGGCGCGCTCCGCCGCGTGCGACTCGCGCTTCCTGGTCACGCTGTCGCCGACATTCTGGACTATGTATCCGGAGTTCCGGTCCGCAGAGATCGGAAAGTGGATGGAAAAGCGAGGGGACAAACCCTAACCGCTGCGCGAACCGCCGCATCCGGGCTGTTTTCGGGTTGGCGAGAGGTCCGGAACGCTTCTCAGACGCTCCCGACACCGAAAATCCGTGCATTGTCCGTCAGCAGCGCGAGAGACGCCAGAGACGGCCCCGTGTGAGCCGGAATGCCCTCTGGATTGGGGAAAGGCATGCAAGCCCTGTTTCGCGCGCCCAACGGCTTCCTACGGGCGCTCGATGCCGGCCCACATCCTGGCGGCGGTCTCGACGATCTGCTTTTTGGTGCGGGCGAGGGACCAGTCCCGGGTCCGCCTCGACATGAGCCGGATGTGTCGGCGGCTTCTCAAAACGGCGGGATTTTGGCGGAAAGCCGCGCTTTTTTCGGGACAGGTGTGCTCTCTGATCGCGACCGGATCATCCATTCCGCAGTCTTCTGGATCGCGATCGCATGTCTTCGGGCACCAGAAAGGGGCAAGGCCGGCTGCATCGCGCACATCGAGGGACCGTTTCGTGCGGCCGGACCGCTCCCGTCGAGCGTCTGGCCGGGTCCGCGGAACCATGGTTCGTTACGAAATCTCCCGATCGTGAAGCCTGACTGGCGGCGGCGGCCAGCCGCATGCCGGCTCGCGCCAGCTGTGCGTGTCGCATCCGATGCTGCTGCTGGCGGCGGCGGTTGTTTTCTCGGCCACGTTCGCTCGCCGCACATCGGCGGTTCGTTTCGCGGCGGCGCTCGCGACGTCCCTGCTCGCTGCAGGACTTCGAACAGTACCGATGGCCGCGGTCGCAGGCCCTGCACAGAACCACCTGACGCCTGCACAGAACCACCTGACGCCTGCACAGACACTGACACACGCGCGGATGATCGATTTCGGCAACGTCGAGAGGCTGGTGCTCGTGGGCGACATCCACGGGGAGTTTCCGCCGTTCCACGCGTTCGCCCGGCGCGTGCAGGGCAGGGGGGTGGCCGTCGTGCAGGTTGGCGATTTCGGCCACGGGTTTCTCGATCCCCGCACGGCGGCGGATGCCGTGGACTTCTTCCGGGAGCATACCGGCGCCTGCGGTTTCATCCGCGGCAACCACGACAACCCGGGAGTCTGCCGGGCCAGCCCCGGGTGGATCCCGGACGGGCATTACGACCCGGACTGGGAGATCATGTTCGTGGGCGGCGCGTTCTCGATCGACCGGAAGCACCGTACTGAAGGCCTTGACTGGTGGGAGGACGAGGAGTGCCCGATCGCGGAGCTCAACGCGATCGTCGACCGCTACATCGCGGTGAAGCCCCGCATCATGGTGACGCATGACGCGCCGGCAGCGGCGATCGAGGCGGTGTTTCCGGGCGTCACGCTGTTCCGCCCGCTGTCGCGGACCATGCAGGCGTTCGACGCGATGTTCGCGCATCACAGTCCGGACGCCTGGATCTTCGGCCACTGGCACCGCTCGGCGTCCGCCGTCGTGGACGGCACGCGGTTCCAGTGCCTGGGCGAGCTCAGGACCTGCACGCTGTCCTGGTGGTGGCCCGGGGGGCCGGTTCGCCTGTACGGCGGTTCGGAGTATGTCTGAGAAGGCATGATGAAGGAAAGCAGCGACAGTCCCCGGCGTGACCACGCGGTCAGATAGGCATTCGGTCTTTGCGTCGAAGGCGGCAAAGCCATGGTAGTCGAGGATGATCTGCTTCGCATACGCATCGGGTGAAAATTCCGAGCATTGCAGCCCCAGAACTCTTGCTGAAGATAGAACTGCTTTGGGTCGATTCCGGTATCGTCAACCGACAAGAGCAGTCTAGAATGCACTTCGCAGACGAACTAAGGGGATACCTTAATGTCATTTATCCAACGTCTTGGCTTGCATGGGCTTCTGTCCTTTTGTCCAGACGCGAAACCGTTCGATCTACAACCCTTGAACATTCTGATTGGCCCAAATGGTGCCGGGAAAACCAACATCATTGAAGCATTAGAACTCCTTCGCGCTGCACCTACAAATTTGAATGACGTCTTTAGGACTGGCGGCGGCATTGAAAATTGGGTGTGGAAGGGCAGTGACCGGCAAGGCAATCCAATTTCATCGTCGGCGATGAGGGTGGAGTTGGGACGTCCCATGTTTATCGACCATTCGCTTTCCTACAGTTTGGAATTCAATGTAATTTTGGGTCTATTGTATGTTGATGACGAGAAGTTAGTGGGAACCAACGCCGGTCAGGGGGCGGGAGAGACTGTTTCGTACTATCGTTTAAACAATGGAGAACCTGTAATCACAACCACTGAACCTGGTGGCTTACCTGGTGGCTTGTTCGGCAATGCTTTCGGTCGACGGACAGAGCACAAGCTCGATGCGCGCACTCTCAGTAGAGACCAGTCGATCCTTTCTCAATTCAAAGATCCGGCACGTTATCCTGAGTTATCGTGGGTTGGTCGGGAGTTTGCCAGGATAACCACCTTTCGCAAATGGACCTTCGGTGCCCGTTCTGATCTTCGTGATCCACAACGTGCCGACGAACCGATAGATTACCTCTTGCCGGACGCTCGTAATTTAGCGCTCGTGCTGAATGAAATTCAGCGCCTCGACGACCGCACGTTCAACAGCGCGTTAAAACGCTTTCTTCCTCGATACGAGCGCACATCTACCAAAGTTTACGGGGGTACTGTTCAGCTTTTTCTTCATGAGAAGGGGTTGCGAAATCCAATCCCGTCGACACGAATTTCGGATGGAACACTACGTTTTCTCGCCATATTGGCTGCTCTGCTCGCACCATCACCTCCACCATTGCTGTGCATCGAAGAACCCGAACTCGGGTTACACCCGGATGCTGTGGCATTGTTGGCTGACCTCCTCGAGGACGCTTCCAAACGAATGCAGCTTATTGTCACGACGCATTCGGAAGCACTGTTGTCAGCATCGAACAATCACACGGAGTCGGTGCTGGTTTGCGAGAACAACGGTGAGGGTACAACGGTTAAACGTCTCGAAGCCGACCAGTTGGCGGTGTGGTTGGATGATTATCGGCTAGGCGATCTGTGGCGTATGGGCGAGCTCGGGGGCAATCCTTGAGCAGTATCGCAATCTATATGGAAGGTGGTGGCACAGGTGCTAATAGCAAAGCCTCCCTTCGTCAGGGAATGGCTGAATTTCTTCATGAACTTAAGGACAAAGCGCAGGAGAAATCTTGGCGGTGGAAACTTGTCTGCTGTGGCCCCCGAGATGCGGCTTACCGAGGGTTCACAAACGAATGCCAAAACACAGACACCACCATTGTTGTGCTACTTGTTGACGCCGAAGACCCAGTCACTGCATCACCCAGAGATCATCTCGCAAAGAGAGACAGATGGAATATGAAGAAAGTGGAAGATGATACAGTTCATCTGATGGTTCAGGTCATGGAAACCTGGCTCGTTGCAGATCGCGATGCTCTGGCCAAGTACTACGGGCAGGGCTTTCAGCGGAAGGCTCTTCCAAACCGGCAAAACCTTGAGAAAGAAAAAAAGTGGATATTGAAAATGCCTTGAAAAAAGCAACCCGCCACACTCAAAAAGGCAGGTACCACAAAATCCAGCACGCCAGTGACCTTCTGAAATCGACCAATCCACAAACTGTTCGGAACAGGTGTCCGAGTTGTGCACGAATGTTTGACATCTTGGGGCACATGATCGAAGGAAATTAAACTTCCGCCGAGTTGGCCGAACACCCGATCTGCTGTTCCGCCAGCGCCTCATAGGGTGTCGTCTTGCTTTCCCTCTTCCAGCCTAACATAACGGCGTTTTTATGTCAGGCCAGGACGGTTTCCCCGCGTTGGCGGGGATAGACCCGTAACAACATCGCCGCCTGGCTCGATGTCCGGATGCGGGAGGCCTCGCGCCCGACCGTCAAGCAGGAGCTCGCCGCAATCCGGCGCCTCTTCGACTGGCTGACTGTCCACCAGGTGGTGCCGCGCTCGCCAGCGGCCGCGGTTCGAGGGCCGAAGCACAGTGTCCGGCGCGGAAAAACGCCGGTTCTCTCCACCGCCGAGTGCCGGCGTTTCCTGCGCGGAATCCCGGTAGAGACCATTGGCGGACTCCGGGACCGGGCGCTGGTCGCGGTGATGACCTATTCCTTCGCGCGGATCTCCGCCGCGCTCGTCATGAACGTGAAGGACGTTTTCCTGATGGAGGGCCGGCTCTGGCTGCGGCTGCACGAGAAAGGCGGAAAAGTGCTGGAAGTCCCCTGCCACCACAATCTCGAGGCGTATCTCACCGAGTATGTCGCGGAGGCCGGGATCCACGCCGACCGGGACGGTCCCCTCTTCAGGTCATTGGAGCGCGACGGCTCGCTCTCGGGGCGCCGCTTCAACCGGCACAGCGCCTGGGAGATGCTCGCGAGGCGTGCCCGGGCCGCCGGGATCACGACGCCGGTCTGCAATCACTCGTTCCGGGCGACCGGCATCACCGCCTACCTCGAGAACCCGGAGGCGCGGGTCGAGGTGGCGCAGTACCTGGCCGGCCACGCGAAGACGGAGACCACGAAGCTCTATGACCGCCGCGAGGAACGGGTGTCGCTCGACGAGATCGAGAGGATCGGGATTTGAGGGTGACTGACAGATCTATTCGGTCAAGCCTGCCAGTCCGGCGATTACAAAAAATACGAGGACATATCCGATCAGTTTGTGCACGTAGAAATAGCTTCTGACCCATTTGTTGGATAGATCGACTTTGTAATGCCTCTCACGGAGACGGATGATCGGCAACAACATGTCGAAACTGTACCAAAAGCCAAGTTTCTTACTATCGTTGAGGCGTTCATTTTCCCAACGAAGGATGCCAGTTCCAAGCAACGTGAAGAATGCTACCCATCCAAGGGCCCAGAAATACCGCCAGCCATAGCCGTAACCAATGGTCATCCGCAGCATCAAAAGACCCAACCATTTTTTTGGTTCGTGGGGCCATGCTTCCCTGAAATCACGTTCGCGGCTTGCGAACAGGATATCGCCTGCCATACCTCTATGCCCCGAGGCATCGAAAATACGTGCCAACTGCCGATAAGGCTGGGGGGAATATGTTTGGTCCCGCTCCAACCAATCGATATACCAATCGCTTCCTCAATTGTGGGGTAACTCTTTTCCACTGGCCTTGAGTCCGCCCAGCCGTTCGTAGGTGAAGCCTTCCAATTCCAAGGCAGGAGGCCAACTGCTCTCGGTGTCCTGGAGTGCACCAACGGTCGTGTTCTGCAAGTTTATCCTCGGGGACTCGGACGTCTTGTTCTCGTTATTGTATTTCTTCCAACGGACGTCAGATTTTTTTGTTCCAAGCCGAAGTTCACCGCCAATTTCAGCCCCCGTGAGATCCAGATTCCCCAACATGGCACCTCCTACATCGAGATTGGAATCAATGCGGGCAAAGATCATGTTCACCTCTTCGAATTCCGCCTGTTCTTGCATGAAGAGACTTCCACCGACGGAGATGGAGCCCATGACGAGCGAGCCGCGGAACGTCGAGCCGGTCATGTCAATTTGCCCGCCGATATCAGCTCCTGCCAGGGCCACCTCTCCGAATTCCGCCTGTTCGCGCATGTAGAGACTTCCGCCGACGGAGATGGAGTTCATGTTGAGCCTGCCCCGGAACGTCGAGCCGGTCATGGAGACTTGCCCGCCGATATCAGCTCCTGCCAGGACCACCTCTTCGAATTCCGTCTTGTCGCGCATGAAGTCGCGCATGAAGAGGCTTCCACCGACGGAGATGGAGTTCATGTTGAGCCTGCCCCGGAACTTTGATCCGACCATGGAGACTTGCCCGCCGATATCAGCTCCTGCCAGGACCACCTCTCCGAATTCCGCCTGTTCGCGCATGAAGAGACTTTCGCCGACGGAGATGGCGTCCATGTTGAGCCTGCCCCGGAACTTTGATCCGACCATGGAGACTTGCCCACCGATATCAGCTCCTCTCAGGATCACCTCTTCGAATTCCGCCTGTTCGTGCATGAGGAGATCTCGGCCGATGGAGATGGAGCCCATGTTGAGTGTGCCGGCAACCTTTGAGCCATCGAAGGAAACAGTTGCCGATGTCGTAACGCGATTCAGCAATACTGATGATGCGAAAGCGGATTCTTCCAGGGACAGTCGTCGACCGATTGTTCCATACCGCAGATCGACGTCATTTTGAAAAACAGCTCCGATGATGCGCACGCCCCAAGGCGGAACTGCGCTACGAAAAGGTTCATGAAGAAGGATCGTTTTCAGAAATCCGGGGCCTAGGCCTACCGAGTCATGATAAGCAGTGGATGACCACAGGTCATCTGTTCTGCCGCAAGGCGTATTTCTGGCCGTCGCTGAAGCCGGTTTCATAGCCGGTTTCAAGGCCGATTTCGTGGCCCAGCGCTGCACTGCTCATCCGGCTGTAGCCTGTCCACATGATCTGGTTGCCGGGGTCCGGATCATGCTTGCGCTCGCGATATCCGCCCAGGCGGGCCACCAGGGCAACCGCGTCACCGAGCCGCTGCGGTGCGGCCAAGCCGTGTTTTCGTGCATAGTCACCCAGGAAGTTCAGTTCCGCATCGGTGAACATCAGGTCCGGGTCACAATCGGGCACCTGGCGTCCGAGCAGGGTCATCAGCATGATGCGCCATGCGATCACCGCATTGATGGCGATGGCCCGCTGCAGCCGGTCTGCGGTGCGGAACAGCAGGTGTTCGACGCGGCAACCGGATTTCAGCACACGGAACCAGTCCTCGATTTTCCATCTCTGGAGGTAGCAGCCGACGATTTCGGCCGCCTCTGCGGCTGTTCCGACGTCGCGGGTGGTCAACAGGTGCCACTGCACCGGGGCCTCGTCCTCCGGCGGGTCGGTCTCAATGATGTGCACCCCCGACACCGTGACCGCTTCACCGCCGGGGATCGTTGCCGGCAGGACCACGCGACGGAACCGCAGTTCACACTGCGCCAGACGCTTCCGGCGCATCGGGCGCGCTGTCTTTCTGCTGGACTTGGGACGTGCCGTCAGTCCGGCAATCTCGACCGCGATGCAGCCGTTGGCCGCTCCCCCGCCCAGGGTTTCGAACAGCTTCGGACGCGCCTTGCCCAGCACCCGGTCATGCTTGGCGCGGACCAGCAATCCGACACGCGGGCTCTTGCGCTGGGCATCGAACAGTTCGTAGAAGTCCGCCTCCCGGTCACAGACGCACAGCACCCGCGTCTTGCCGCCGACCTCCCGCACCGCGGCGCCAGTGTCGGCAAAGGCGTCAAGCCAGCGTTCGGTCTTCTTCCGCTTCTCCGCCTCCGGCGTGCGTTTCACCGCCGCATCGAACCCCAGGCGCAGCACGCCGAGAGGAAGGCCGGTGTCGTTCACCGCCAGTGTCGCGTGCAGGTGCAAGCCCAGGGTCTTCGCGCTGGTCTGGTTCCTGCCGATCACCTCGAGACCGTCACAGCCCGGCCGGGTGGCGAAGTTCAGGTCCGTGCCGTCCTGGATGGCAAGAACAGTGCGCTGGCCGCGAATGCGGCAGACGCTGCGCCCGCGATGCGGCGCCAGGATGTTCTTCACCGAGACCGCCGACTCCGCCGGCTTCTCGATCAGCCGGCAGAAGGCATTGACCGCCGTGCTGTCGCTGTTCGGACTGGCATTGATCTTGTGGCCCGGATACGCGGCCAGAAGACCGGCGCTCTTCACAAGCCGCGCAGACAGTCGCGTGTCACCCAAGGGAGCCCCTCCGAATTCATTCTCCGCCCAGTCCGAAGCCGACAGGCCTTCCCCCGGTTCCAGCGCCGGCCTGAGCTCAACATGCGGGACCCCGAGTTCCCGCCGCCAGCGCCGGTGCAGCGGGGACATGAACACCGTCTTCACCGTCTTGGCGCGGCGCTTCGCACGGTCCTGCCGGCCACGGCCCGCCGTCCGGCCCACGCAGAGGAAATTGGCAGCCCTCAGGCAGGTGCCGTCATAACCCTCATCGGCAAAACTCTCCACCAGCAACGGGCGGAAACCGTAACGGGCCGCGAAGTCCCGGGGCAGGCGGCGCAGGATACGCCCCAGAACGTGACTGGCCAGGTGCGGACACCGGACCGAGGGCCGGATCAGGAAGCGGCTCAGACACACGATCCGCTCAAGCTGGCCGCGCCGCTGGCTCTCTGTCCATGCAATCCAGCGGTCGCGGGCCGCAACCTTGAGCGCCGCTGCCGAGAACCCCGCCGCCCCCAGCCAGCCATGGGCCGAGCCGGCCAGGTGCCGGAGCTGGCGCCCGGCAAAGGTGGTCATGCCGCGGGGATGTTCATGGGCGATCAGCGTGTTCCACAGCGCCCGCTCATCGGCCGTGACAACCTCGACGACCCTGATCCCCTCAACCCGGGACAGGACCGTCGGAACGTCGTCCGGATCCGGCGCCGGAGCGTCGAGCAGGCGCGGGGTGATGTCGACGCCCCCCGACTTCGGCGGCGGCGGCACAATATCGGGATACCGGGTGGCAAGTGTCGTCAGGGCATGCAGGCATCCCGACACCTGAAGTCGACCCATCGCGTCGATGAAGGAGAATTCCGCGCAGACCCGGCGACCCAAGGCCCGTCGGCTGTCGAAATGTTCCAGCGACAGGATCGCGGAAATCCGCGCACGCGCCGCCGGGCCGCCAAGGGTGCGGCTGATTTGGGACTGTGCCATAACGACGCGATTCCACACCGGAGAAACCGCGTAGTCCAGCCAAAACTTTCATGACATGGTAGGGCTAGGCCTTACCCAGGGCCAGCTCAAGATGTGGCACAGCTATCACGGTGACAAAGCACGTTAGGTTAGCCCATCTTTAACATTTCTGCGTTGGATTTGAGGTCGATTTGACGGTGTTCGATTCGCAACTCATTGATTTATTGTGATTCGATGTTTCAGGAATCGTTTGTAGTGCCATGTTTTTTGAGTAATGCCTTGCAGCGGGGGACCCCTTCTGCCATAGCTGGCGCATGTTCATTCGACAGACCAAGACCGGCGCCGCCAGCGACGGCAGCGACCACATCACCTTCCGCCTGGTCGAGAACCGCCGCGAGGGGGACAGGATCCGTCAGCGCACCCTTCTCAATCTCGGGCGCCATTTTGCAATCGGGCGCGGGCACTGGCCGGACCTGTGCCGACGCATCTCGGATCATCTCACCGGACAGACCGCCCTCGGCCTCGCCGATCCCGATCCGGGGATCGAGGCCGAGGCCCGCAGAATCTCCGCCCTGCTGATTGGCCGCGGGAAAGACAGCGGCGGGGAAGGCGCGAAGCGGGACTGGCAGAGTGTTGATGTCAATTCCGCCAGCGACAGCGACGGGCGCTCGGTCGGTGTCGAGCATGCCGGGCTCGAGGCGCTGTCCGGTCTCGGCCTGCCGGCATTGTTCGACGGTCTCGGTTTCAACCGCCGCCAGCGCTGCTGCGCCCTGGCGGCCATTGTCGCGCGCATGGCCGCGCCGAACTCGGAGCGGGCGACCAACTTCTGGCTGCGCCGGCACAGCGCCCTCGGCGAGATGCTCGGGATCGATTTCGGCGCTCTGAGCGACATGGCGCTCTACCGCGCCTCGGATCTGCTCCTTGCCCATCAGGACAGCATCGAGGATCACCTCTTC
>CBDCSZ010000074.1:0-6718 GCA_965221935.1 Paracoccaceae bacterium | reverse complement strand
CGCTTGAACCCTGCGCGCATTTCGGCGAGACGCCGCCCTGCGCGGGACAGCTCGCCGAAGCGGGGATTTTTAAAGCGGTGATCGCCCTCGAAGACCCGGATCCAAGGGTGTCCGGGAGAGGCATCGCAGCTCTCAGGGCGGCCGGGATCGCGGTCGAAACCGGTGTGCTTGAACAGGAGGCGCGGCGCGCCCACCGCGGTTTTCTGTCAAGAATCGAAACCGGCCGGCCGGCGGTGTCGCTCAAACTCGCGCTGTCCTTGGATGGCAGAATTGCGGCGCCTTCAGGCGACAGCAAGTGGATATCCGGGCCGGAAGCCCGCCGCCGGGTGCATCTCATGCGGTCCCAGCACGATGCCGTCCTGGTCGGCCGCGGCACAGCCGCCGCCGACAATCCCAACCTGACACCGCGCGGTCTTGGGATCGGCCGTCCCGCGGTGCGCATCGTCGTTGACACCCGGCTTTCGACCCCGCTCGACGGGCAGCTGGGCCGGACTGCGGCGGATGGCCCGGTGTGGCTGTGCCATGGCGCGGACGCGCCATTGGAGAGGGTCGCGGCATGGAAGTCGCGCGCGGCGACGCCCATCCTGTGTCGATCGGCAGAGGGGCGGATGGACCTTAAGGACGCGTTGCGGAAACTCTCGAGCCGGGGCTTGAACACGGTGTTCTGCGAAGGCGGGTCGGCGATTGCCGCGTCGCTGTTCCGCTCTGACCTGGTCGATGAATTTATCGGCTTCACCGCCGGCTCCGCGCTGGGCGCCGATGCCCTGCCGCCAACCGGCGCGCTTGGTTTGGCGCGGGTCGCGGACAGCGCGCGGTTCGAACTTCTGGCAGCGGGCCGGGCGGGAGGCGACATCATGCACCGATGGATCCGGGTGCGGCATTGAAGCGGCGCCGGCGCGGCCGCGCCGATCCGCCGATCTGGCCATATTGCCCCATTGACCATGCCGGTATAGTTGACACGCCGAAACGCCGCCGGAGCCAGGCAAATGTTCACTGGAATCGTCACCGACATTGGCAATGTGGTTGAGCTTCGCGAAGCTGGCGACATGCAGGTCAGGATCGGCACCCCCCGCGGGCTGCGGGGTTTGACGCTCGGCGCCTCGGTCGCCTGTGACGGAGTCTGCCTCACGGTGATCGGTATGTGCCCGGACGGCGCTTGGTTTGACGTGTCTGTGTCGCAGGAAACCGCGGCGTGCACGGCAATGGGAAACTGGAAGAAGGGAAGCCGACTGAACCTCGAGCGATCCCTCCGGGTCGGCGATGAACTCGGCGGCCACATCGTCACCGGCCATATCGACGGTGTGGCGGAGATCAGGGAAATCGCCGATGTCGGCGACAGCCGGTCGGTCAGACTCAGGGTGCCTGCGAAGATTGCGAAATTCATCGCTGTGAAGGGTTCGGTGGCCCTCGGCGGCGTTTCGCTGACGGTCAATTGCGTCGAACAGGCTGAGTTCACGGTCAATCTCATCCCGCACACGCTGGCGGTCACCACCTGGGGGTCGGCGGCAAAAGGCGATTCGGTCAATGTCGAAGTCGATATCCTGGCGCGGTATATGGCGCGCTTTCAAGAGGCCGCGGGCGCGCCGTGATGCCGGGTTTCTACAGCGACGCGGTATCGGGCATCGAGGAGATTCTCGACGATGCCCGCAATGGCCGCATGTTTGTGCTGGTTGATCACGAAGACCGCGAGAACGAAGGCGATTTGGTCATTCCGGCGCAGATGGCGACTCCGGACGCCATCAACTTCATGGCGACGCATGCCCGCGGACTGATTTGCCTCGCTCTCACCGAGGAGCGCACGGAAGCGCTGGGGCTGCCGTTGATGCCGGCCACCAACTCGTCCCGGCACGAAACAGCATTCACAACCTCTATCGAGGCGCGCCACGGGGTGACGACCGGGATCTCTTCGCATGACCGGGCGCATACTGTCCTAGTCGCGATCAACCCGGAAACAACCGCTGACGGCATCGCGACGCCGGGCCATGTGTTTCCGGTGCGCGCCCGCAATGGCGGCGTGCTGGTCCGCGCCGGCCACACTGAGGCGAGTGTTGATATCGCCCGGCTCGCCGGCTTGAACCCATCGGCCGTCATCTGCGAAGTGATGAAGGAAGACGGGACGATGGCCCGCCTGCCCGACCTGATTTCATTTGCCCAGTATCACGGGCTCAAGGTGGGTACGATTTCTGACTTGATCGCCTACCGGCTGAAAAACGACAATCTCGTGCGCCAGATGACATCGCGCGCCGTCAAATCCGAATTCGGCGGCGAATGGATGCTGCGAATCTTTGAAGATGAGATACAGGGCGCGGAGCACATCGTGTTGACCAAAGGCGATTTTTCCGACGGCCGGCCGGTGCTCGTGCGCATGCACGCGATCAATCCGCTGACCGACCTCCTGGCGCTGGTTCCCGGAAAATCACGCCAGCTCGAAGACGCGATGAGCGTGATCGCCGCCGAGGGAAGAGGTGTCGTCGTGCTGCTGCGCGACACCCAGATGAAGCTCAATCTCGGCCAGGGTCAGTCGCCGCAGACGCTGCGGCAATACGGTCTCGGGGCGCAGATCCTGGGGTCTCTCGGTGTCCGGAATCTGGAACTGTTGACCAATTCGCCAAGTCCGAAAATCGTCGGCCTCGACGGCTACGGGATAACGATTGACGGAACACGCGCGATTTCAGTGGAGGACTAGGCTTGGCGGAGCGCGGCAAAGAGGGGCATCTCGAACGCCCGCAGTTCGAATCCAAACCGATGCTGCTGATCGTGGCGGCGCCTTACCAAAAACGTTACGTCGACTGGCTCTGCCAAGGCGCCGCCGCTGCCCTTGGCGGCATCGCTGAACATGAGCGGATCGACGTCCCCGGCGCCCTTGAAATACCGCCGGCGATACGGATCGCCTCGGCTTCGGACAGATATGATGGATTCGTGGCCCTTGGCTGCGTCATCCGCGGCGACACCACGCACTATGAGATCGTCTGCGCCGAGAGCGCGCGCGGGATCACCCTTCTCGGACTTTCCGGCCTTTGTATCGGCAACGGGATCATCACCGTCGAAGACGAAACCCAGGCCCGCAGCCGCGCAGACCCGGATATGATGAACAAGGGCGGCGAGGCGGCGCTGGCGGCGCTGCATCTGATTGCGCTGGCCCGGCGATTCGGCGCCAGACAGGGGCAGCTTGGATTCAACCTGCGGCTTGCCGCTGCCGAACAAAGTCCGTCCGATTGATCGGGCAGTCGGCGCGTGACCGGTAAGAGCCAGCATCCCGGCCGGAATCTGGGACGGCGCATGGCCCGGCTGCGGTCAGTGCAGGCGCTGTTCCAGATGGAGGCATCCGGCGCCGGGGTGGAACAGGTTGTCCGTGACTTTAACACAGATTTCCTGTGCCGCGAAGACGGCGACCCCGAACTGGCAGAGGCTGACGCCGATTATTTTCGCCTGCTTCTGGACGGAGTTCTCAGCCATCAGAGCATGATCGACACGGTGACAGATGCCGCTCTCAAAGAAGGCTGGCCGTTCCATCGGATTGACCCGACACTGCGCGCGGTTTTCCGGTCCGCCGGGGCCGAGCTGGTTCTCGGAACGGCGCCGCCGACAGTGACGATTGATGAGTTCGTCGAAGTGGCGAAAGCTTTCCATCCTGACGGCAAGGCCGCCGGGTTTGTCAACGGCGTGCTGGACAGCATGGCCAGAAACCTGAAGCCGAAGGTGTCTGCGGTGGAAAAATCCGCAATAGCGGCCGCAAAACACCCATCCGTCTGAAATTTAGAGTTGACACAGGCCCCTGCCTCACGGAGTTGGCGGCAGGCGCCACGCCTATGGCAAAGCCGGCAGGACGGCATGCTCGCAATTTCCTTCTTTTCTCTGTTTCTTGCCGTTGTGCTGCTGCAGCTGAGTTCTGGCGGAATTGGGCCGCTGGATGCGCTTTCAGGAGTTGCGGCGGGATTCACCACGCAGGAAATCGGCCTCCTCGGTTCGTCGCATTTCATCGGCTATTTGGTCGGCTGCTGGTGGTCGCCGCGCCTGATCGCAATCATCGGCCACTCGCGCGCCTTCGCGGTGTTCGCGGCGGTCGGCACAATCGGCATTCTGGCCCACATGATGTGGATCGACCCCTATGCCTGGTCAGTGATGAGAATCCTGTCAGGCCTGTGCATCGCCGGCAGTTTCACCGTTCTGGAAGCCTGGCTTCAGGCAAAGACCACAAACGAAACCCGCGGACGAAATATCGGGATCTACCGG
Source organism: Paracoccaceae bacterium (assembly GCA_965221935.1). Taxonomy (GTDB): domain Bacteria; phylum Pseudomonadota; class Alphaproteobacteria; order Rhodobacterales; family Rhodobacteraceae; genus JAPOXR01. The sequence goes on along the minus strand of CBDCSZ010000074.1, from coordinate 2,485 downwards.
CTCGCTGACCTTGTCGGAAGCATGTGCAGCCAGCTCCTGATCGCCATTTTGGATCCTCTGCTGTATTTTTCATATAATATCATGGCGATCTTCTGCTGCATATCGCTGCTGCCGATTGCCATGACCCGCGTCACACAGCCGCCGACAGCGGCTAAGCTCCGGCTGAAACCCCTGTTCGGCTACAGAATCTCGCCAATGGCTTCGGCCGGCGTTGTGACCGCGGGGCTCACAGCCGCCTCCTTTCGCATGGTCGGGCCAATCTATGGGCTGGAGATTGGCCTTGAAGCGGATCAAATCGGCTATTTTCTTGCGACATTTGTTCTCGGAGGCGCCTTGGCGCAATACCCGGCGGGCTGGCTGGCAGACCGTTACGACCGTCGCAAGGTCATGTTCAGCTTTTCCGCCTTCGCAGTTGTCGTTTGTTTATTGACAATATTTTTGTCTGGAATGGGGCCGGGTGCGGTTTTCGCCGCATCCTTGATTTTCGGCCTCGCCACCATTCCCATCTATTCGATCGCTTCGGCCCATGCGAACGATTTTGTCGATCCGGAACATATGGTCGAACTCAGTTCTTCCTTGATATTTTACTTTACCATCGGCGCAATCGTCAGCCCCCTGCTGGTGTCTGTGATTGTCGCCGCATTCAGCCCGGCGGCGATGTTTGTCTTCATCGCTTCCGCCCATGTCGTGCTGTGCCTGTTCGGTCTGGTCCGCATGACCAAGCGTCCCGCAGTCTCCCAAGTCGCCTACACCTACATGCCGCGCACCACTTTTGTCATCGGGCGCCTGTTCCGCAACAAAAAGGATGACGATTGACCAGGCGCTACGGCGGTAACGGCCTGCGACGCAGGCGCCCCGGCATAGCCGCCCTGCCCCGGCCGCGCTTTGCGGGAAAAAGTTTCGCGCCGGCGCGAAACACCGGGCAGGCAAGACTTGACGGCAAACTGAGCTTGTCTGGCACAGAGATGCGCCATGAGATATGAGAGACCCGTGTTGCCAGAGGTTCAGGAATGGCGCGAATTCTGATCACATCCGCGATTCCGTACATCAATGGAATCAAGCATCTGGGCAACCTTGTGGGCAGCCAGCTGCCGGCCGATCTCTATGCGCGGTATCTCCGCCTGCGCGGTCATGAGGTGATGTTTATCTGTGCGACAGACGAGCACGGAACTCCGGCAGAGCTGGCCGCCAAAGACGCCGGAGTGCCGGTGGCCGCGTATTGCGACGAAATGCACGCGGTGCAAAAACGGCTCGGCGACGGATTCCGGCTGTCTTTTGACTATTTCGGAAGGTCGTCCAGTGCCCGCAACCATGCGCTGACGCAGCATTTTGCCGGCAGGCTTGCTGAAAACGGCCATATTCGGGAAGTTGAAGAGGACCAAGTCTATTCCCTGGCCGACAACCGGTTTCTGCCCGACCGCTACGTCCGGGGGACATGTCCGGACTGCGGTTATGAACGGGCGCGGGGCGATCAGTGTGAGAATTGCACCAAGCAGCTTGACCCGAAAGACCTGATCGATCCGCGTTCTGAGATTTCCGGCTCCAGCGACCTCGGGATGCGGCGGACCAGGCATCTCTATCTTCGCCAGTCGCAGTTTCGCGACCGCTTGGAAAGCTGGATCGACTCTAAGAGCGACTGGCCGCTCCTGACGACGTCCATTGCCAAGAAGTGGCTGCGCGACGGCGACGGGCTGCAGGACAGGGGCATCACCCGGGATCTAGACTGGGGTGTGCCGGTGCGGCGCGGCGGCGAGGTCTGGCCCGGGATGGAAGAGAAGGTCTTCTATGTCTGGTTTGACGCGCCGATCGAATACATTGCCGCGACCGCTGAATGGGCGGACGCAAACGGCAGGCCGGACACCGACTGGCGGCGCTGGTGGCGAACCGACGAAGGCGCGGACGATGTGCGGTATGTTCAGTTCATGGGCAAAGACAATGTTCCTTTCCACACCTTGTCGTTCCCGGTCACGATCATGGGTTCCGAAGAGAATTGGAAGCTCGTCGACTACATCAAGTCATTCAACTTCCTGAACTACGATGGCGGACAATTCTCAACCAGCCTCGGCCGCGGCGTGTTTATGGACCAGGCGCTGGAGCTGCTGCCGCCCGATTACTGGCGATGGTGGCTGCTGTCGCACGCCCCGGAGCATGGCGACAGCGAATTCACTTGGGGCGGTTTTGTGACCAGCGTGAACAAGGATCTCGCCGATGTGCTCGGCAACTTTGTGCGCCGGATCACCAAGTTTGCCGCAAACCAATTCGAGTGCCGTGTTCCCGACTGCAGCTGGGGACCGGCGGAACACGCATTTGCCGCAAGTCTGACAGAACAGATAAGGCTCTACGAAAAGCATATGAACGCCATTGAGGTCCGCAAGGCGGCCCGCGAACTCCGTGCCATCTGGGCGGCGGGCAACGAATTCCTGCAGACGGCATCGCCTTGGCAGACGATTCGTGAGGACAAATCCGCGGCTGCGGCCCCGGTGGC
>CBDCSZ010000073.1:0-7426 GCA_965221935.1 Paracoccaceae bacterium | reverse complement strand
CGTTGGCGGCGGTGTCGTCCCTGCCGTTGAGATGGATGTTAAGTGTTTTCTTGCTGACGTCGATTCCGGCGGCTACGATGGTCATGGTCTCCCGCTCCTATCCTCGCGATGATCCGGTTCTTGAACCCAGGCATCCATTCAGGACCCGGGAGGCTGAAGGGAGGGCGGGCCGACCACGCTCCATCACGGATCCGATGATCCAAGGCCTGACCGGTCCGACCCGTCCTGCGGGGCCTGGCCCCGCACCGCCGCCGCCAGGCCCTGGCGGCGGCGGTCCCGACACAGGAATGAACCGGAGAGGCGGTGGCATGCAAGCGACGGGTTTTCCACAGGAATCCGCGCTCAACTTATCCACAGCCACCTTCTGCGTTCACTTCTGATTCTCTGAACATACGAGGGCCTGAACTATACATCTGACATGCCTGGAATTCAGGCAAGGCACACAAGTAACCGGTGACTATCAGGTTGCCGGGATGACACCATCCACCGATGCATCAGATGACCGAACCGTAACTGCAAAGAACCGACTGCCAATCGCTCACCGGAAGGCAGAAGAAAATCTACAATTTCCAGAAGATTTCGGCAGTCCTTGCCGATGACGGCTTCAATTGTATCAGGCTCTCCGATGACTGGAAGGGAGCCGATTTCATCGCTTGCCACATCGATGGAACTTCACTCATGTTCAACTGAAATCCCGCCTGACCATTGACAAGAAATACTGCGGCAAAGACATCTGGATGGCGTTCCGTGTCGATGACCGATGGAATCTGGTGCCCCATGGTCAACTCGTGTAGATCGTCAGCGAGATAACCCCGGCCCTTGCAAACAATGCGTGGATGGTTCGAGGCCTTTGCCACTGGTGAAATCCTCCCGGAAAACTCCACGAAGCGCTGGAGACATACGCTGTCTGATCGGCATCCGGGGCCAATCAGCCCTGAATAGTTTGCTCACGCAAGCGCACGATCCTTCAAATCCACCATCAACGTATCCATGTCCCACACCGGTTCTTCCAGAACCCGCCTGTCCGACAGCCGCGACAGGTCTTTTTCAACACCAATTCATCGATAATTTCCTCACTTGGCATCAGAGTTCTCCAACTTGACAAGGCCAAATCTTTTGCGGCTTGCTGTGTTGGCCGTACACTTTGAAATGGCGGCTTTTTGTAACCATTTCAATTGGCGTGGCGCTTTCTTATAAGATTCCCCAAAATTGCGGCGGGGAACATTATCCCGCCTTGTGGGCCACTGCTCTACTCGCTGGAGGGGTCGTCGGACGAACGACGCTTCCGGAGATGCTGGGGCCGACCCTCAAATTCCTCATTGCCGGATACCTGCCGGTGATCCTTCTCGTCACCCACATCCCCGACCCGGCGCACTTCCTTTCACGCGTTCTTCTGGGTATTGGATAAACCCGGGCCGGAGGGGCCGGCGATCCTTGTGCGGCCTGCCATTCGTTCGAACCCCGACTGACCGGAGATCAAGATATGACCGCCGATCCTCCGACTTGCCTGGCTGAATCCGATCCTTTCGTCGCAGGGGCGCTTGTCGGCGAGAAACGGCGTCAGCAGGAGCAGATCGAGCTCATCGCCTCCGAGAACATCGTCAGCCGGGCGGTCATGGAGGCCCTGGGACACGAGATCACCAACAAGACGCTGGAGGGCTATCCGGGCAAGCGGTTCCACGGCGGCGGCGAGTTCGTCGACATTGTGGAACAGGCGGCAATCGACCGCGCCAGGGAGCTCTTCGGCGCCGAATACGCCAACGTGCAGCCGCATTCGGGCACGCAGGCCAACCAGGCCGTATTTTTCGCCCTTCTCAAACCGGGTGACCGGATCCTGAGTCTCGATCTTGCCGCCGGAGGCCATCTCAGCCACGGCGCCAGACCAAATCTTTCCGGACGCTGGTTCGAGGCCCACCACTATACCGTGGACCGGGAGACCGGCCTCATCGACTATGACCGCATCGAGGATCAGGCGCGCCGCGTGGCACCGGATCTCCTGATTGCCGGCGGTTCCGCCTATCCGAGGGAAATCGACTTTTCCCGCATGGCGGAAATCGCCGGATCGGTCGGTGCGCGTTTTCTCGTCGACATGGCGCATATTGCAGGGCTGGTCGCTGCCGGCGTTCATCCCTCGCCGGTTCCGCATGCCGACATCGTCACATGCACAACCACTAAGACACTGCGTGGCCCGCGGGGCGGCGTCATACTCTCACGCTCCGGCGAGTTTGCCAAAAAGCTGCAGGCTGCAATCTTTCCCGGGGTTCAGGGAAGTCTCCACCCCAATGTCCTTGCCGCCAAGGCAGTCTGTTTCGGAGAGGCGCTGCAGCCCTCTTTCGCGAGCTATGGCCACCAGGTGGTTGAGAATGCCCGTGCCCTGGCCGCTCGCCTGGACAAGGGAGGCATCGGGATTGTCAGCGGCGGCACCGATACGCATATGGTTCTGCTTGATCTGTCCCCGAAATCCATCAGGGGCGCGGATGCGGAAGCCGCCCTGGCCGCCGCCGGGATTACTTCAAACAAGAACCCGGTCCCGTTCGATGCGCCGAGGCCGGCAGACTGGTCGGGCCTGCGCCTCGGGGTTTCCGCAGCGACGAGCCGTGGCCTGGGAAGGGTGGAAATGAAGCTCCTCGGTGACTGCATCTCACAGCTCCTCGAAGCGGCGGCAAACGGAACACTGGCAGATGCTGCCGAAGCTGCAGGGCCGGTCGTGGCATCCATTTGCGACCGGTTTCCCCTGACATGATCACAATCCCACTGATATGCGGCCAGATTCCTGGCCACGCCTGTCCGCAAACCAATGTCATCTACACTCGTTGCAGTGTGAATGAAGAATAGAATTGATGAATCGGTCGCTGCGTTCAATTGCCATCATTGCAGTTGCCGCGATTGCAATCACTGGCATTTGGCGGTCGGAATTGTCAGCCGGTGTTCTCGAGTTCCCGAACAAAGTGCGGAATATCCTTCGGACATTCTTTGTCATCATCATTGGCAGCCTGCTGCTCCTGTGTTGCCGAAGTCCGAGAACGAAGTTTCAGACGATGGATGCGAGCAATTCGGGTGATCCGGAAAACCTCGATCCGCCCTGTCCGGAGAGAGGCTGGAAGGCGTTTTCGAGATTCAGGTAAGAGTCCGATCTAAAACTCCTGCGTCTGAAATCCGGACTTCGCTGGATTCAGAACATAAAACGTGAAGCCCGGTGGATCGTTACCGGGGACCACAGGTTGTCTTTCGAGATTGACGGCAGGAGGCGCTCTATCGAGGTCACGAGAGGGATGCTGACTGATCTGGCCTCCGTTCCCCTTCTGTTTTGCTCCCTGATTGGGAGCGCCGGGCCAAATCTGCAGGCAGCGATCGTTTATGATCACCTCTATGTGGCGTGGTTTCAGGCGGGCATTGCGCCAAACAGGGAAATGCGGCGCTTTGCGGACGAGCTCATGTTCCTGGCCATGTGCAGTGCTGGCATGCGCTGCAAGGCAAGGCTGATATTCTGGGCTGTCCGCCTGTTCGGTTGGTGGGTTTTCAAGAGCGCGAAGCAAACTCCCGTTGTCGTCGCGGGCAATCAACTTCCCAGATGCTGCCGCGACGGGAATCACGAAGATTCCGAAGAACAGGCATCGAGTGCGTGAAACTCATTCATAGGTCAAGATTCACGGGCCCGGCGAATTGTGACAGGTGTCCGCTGACAGGCGACTGCATGTCAGGCGAGGAAACTCGCACTCAAATCGCTCCGTAGACTGCCTCAATCATGCGCCCGTGGCGCAGCATCGAGTCTGCGCTGCGGCCCAGCATGCGATTCATGGTGTAGGCAACGCCAAGTCCGGCATCCGGGTCGGCAAAGGCGAAGGCTCCGCCCCAGCCGTTATGGCCGAACGAGGCAGGATTGGGACCGAGCGGGCTGCCATTGCCGCCGAGCACAAATCCTGCGCCGAATCGGCAGTGTTCATTGAGCGAGGCATCCAGTCCGTCAAATCGTTTGGCAGTCGCCTGGCGAAGGCCGCCTGCCGAGATCAGCCCGTCCTCGCCTGCCGAAAGCAGGCCATAAAGTACGGCGAGCGAGCGAGCCGTTGCATGGCCATTGGCGGCTGGAATGTCCGCGGCGCGCCAGGCTCGTTCGTTCGGGGTCAGCGCGGTAATCGGGGGCATCAGATTGGCGTTGTGGTATCCGGTGCGCTTCTGTTCATCGATCCAGTCTTCCACGTCGCGGCTGGCGATCAACTCGGCAACGCGGTTGTCTTGGTCATTGCCGAGCCCGACATGAAGGTCGAGCCCCAGCGGCTCAGCAATTTCCTCGGCGATGAATCGGCCAGGCATGCGTCCATCGGCGCGGCGCAGCGCCTCTCCAGCGATGTGCCCGTAGGAAAATGCATGATACACACACCGGCTTGCCGGCGGCCAGAGGGGCGCCATCGCTGCAAATGCTTCAACGCAGGGATGCCAGTCATATATGTCCTGTAATCTTATCGGAGCTCCCGGAGCATGCAGTCCGGCACGATGCGACATGACGAGGTCCAGGGTGACGTGGTCCTTACCGTTCTCTGCAAATTCCGGCCAGATCCGGGCCACGGGGTCGCCATATCGGAGTTGGCCCCGCTCCACTGAAATGGCGATGGCGAGCGCAAGGATGCCCTTGGTCACCGACCAGATGTTGACCAGCGTGTCGTCCTGCCAGGGCCGCGTACATGCCGAATCCACATATCCACCCCAGAGATCGACGACGATGTCGCCGTCCTTGACCACGGCAAGACTGCAACCCAGGTCAAGGCCGTCGGTCAGGTTCAGACTCACCGCCTCCCTGCAGGCCCGGAAGCGGGGAAGGACTGTGCCGCGCACGCTCAAGAATTCTCACCCATATGGCCACATTGCGGATATTCAGAAAACCGGAGCCCGGGATGAATTGCAAGTGACTGCAGGCGGGCGAGACCGGTCAGACGCACAGAGACTCAATGATCCGGCCGTATATCTCATGCACATGCCCGGGAACGGCGGCGGCGCGAGTATATGCAGTCCGGGATGCCAGCGGCTGTTGCCTGAATTGCTGTCAATTGACGATATAAGGTGCATTTGGGTGCCTATTCTGCCAAAGCTTCGACAGGCAAAAGGGGCATCGTTCGGCGGCCTGTTCATGTAGTCGTCCCAGTACGGGCTGCAACTCTCGGCGAAGTTCAATAAGAGCCCGACCCAGTGAAAGTCAGCGAATCCGGCGTCTTCGAAGGCCATTCGGCAGGTTTCCGGAGAGTGGCAGCAGTTCTCGAACTCGAACGTGTTGCCGTCACGGTTCGTGACCCGCACCTTGATGACGCCTTCTTCCCGGCGGCTCCCAGAATAGAGCATCTCGATATCGTGCTGATGCCAGGCCTCCAGGCCTCCATGCGGATTGCACACATTGGCAATGATGCCGGCGATCCGGCCCCTTCTGGCGGAGCGCCAGATGGCAAGCCTCACAGAGCCTGAGAAGATCGTCAGCGGTTTTCGCGCAGTGCAGAAGATATGACGCCAGCGCAAGGTCGGCACGTCCGGGCGGCTTGAACGCACTTGCGTCGTGATGCCGGTGGATGCAACCGAGCGGTTGCAGGCACTCTTCCTCCTCTGCGAGCCGGATCATTTCTGCCGAGATGTCGATGCCCGTCACGGGAGTGAATTTCATATTGCGACACCTGCAACTTTTCACGCGGCCAAGGGCTGACGGATTGGGTTTCGATTGCCGTTTGCCGCTCCATTGTGTCGGCGTGCCTACATGATCCTGTCCCATGCGCAATCGAAGCGGCCGGATTTCACGAGCAAACGGGAGGCCAGCACCGCTTGACCACCGGCGATCCCCCAGCGCATCCTTCTCAACGCCCTGCCAGGCCAAGTGAAGATCGCTCATCAACCGCTGCATGCTATTCGCCGATTGCGTCTTGCCGCCAGATCGATCGAATATCCGGCCAGCCTTCCGCGGCGTGCGCTCTGAGACCATGCCGGCAGCAAGCTTGCCGGCAGGACGGGTCATCGAGCAAGGCAGGTGATCAGGTTCACATCAATGCACACTTCCGCCGTGCCGGCAGGGAAGAGGGAGTGTCCCGCTCCCGTCTCCGGGTTCCGATCAATTGACTCCGGCTCCATGCGGTCGGGCACCAGGCGGAAGCCGTCGGGACCGCGCCTGAGCCCCGCACCGAACTCCCAATCGTTTATGCAGGCATCAATGGCGTTTTCCGCCGCCCCGATTGCCGGGCAGCGTTCCGTGAATTCAAAGCGCGCCTGCCAGTCACTGACAGCCAGAAGGCCAGTGCTTCCTGTTGAAACGGTCTGGCCCGGCTGCAGTCAATCCGCTCATCATGCCTGATCCGACAGACCGGCGCCACCGCCCTAGGGCCGCTCATTTCCGCATTCGCAAGAAGACGGACCTTTGCCGCATGCTGCTCCGGATCCGCTTGACGCCAGGGCCGGCAATGCGAAGCCGAATGATCAGCCGGCCCTGTGCTGTGCACGGACACAGCTTTCCAGAACGCGGTTGATCCGTGTCTGTCAGCCGCGGCCCTGTCGCCGGAAGCGGCTCAGCGCCGAACGCTTGACACAGAGTGTGATCCGTTCCGTCCTGTCCAGCCCAACGGATCCGGTACCGCGCCGGCATGACCTGTCCGGCTCCGGAATGCCGCTGAAACCGATATCCCTGCAGCCGGCTGCGACGCCTGTCCGCGCGCGTCGGCGCATGTCCGTCGAACCCCCCCGGGCTGTCTCGAAATCGATCCCGCGCCTGATCCGGACACCGGATACGGAACAGGGTTTGCGAGCATGAATCCGGCGGGTACGGGGCAGTTCTCAGGCTGGCCGGAGGATGTTCGGGCAACGGTGGTTTTGCGGAGGGGTGAAGGTGCGTTCCGGGCAGGACAATCGTCAGGCTGACGGCGCAGTGAGTCTTATTCGATCAGGGAGAGTTTTTCGGCCGCTTCTCCCGCGCCCCGCGTGTGCAATTGATCTTTGCCGGGGATTTATCCCGATGCGGGTCAGGCCGGCCGGTATCGTCAAACGTCGACCCTGCCAGAGATTGCGCGCAATCGTGCCGCGGCATGCAATGCCTGCATTCTCAACAACAGGCCCATGCTGATTCCGAAAGCCTTTTCCTTCCGCAGCGCCGTTAAAGGCGACAGTGCCGCCTTGCTATTCAGCAGATCCGAAAGCTTGGCCCGGCGAACACGAAGGATCCGCGCCGCCTCGGCGACGCTCAGCCCCAGCTCCTCGATCACTTCCGACCGGATGAATTCACCGGGATGAGAAGGTGTCATCCTGACTTCAATGCTGTTGCTGGTTATCAGCGGCAGTTCTCCAGATCCAGTCGCCCGCTCCCAGGAAACGGGAATCAGATTGAGCTCGTATTGGGCGCATATACGGATTCCGGGGCAGGTCAGAGGGCATCATTCATGGCTCCCAAAACTTGCCTTTATGCCCA
>CBDCSZ010000072.1:0-47803 GCA_965221935.1 Paracoccaceae bacterium | reverse complement strand
TCCTCCCCCGGGCACTGGTTGCGCGGTACTGTCCCGTCTGGCGAGCCATGCTGAGGAAGCGCTCCCTTTTCTGCGTTCAAGATAAAGAAACGATCGTTTCTTTGTCAAGACTTTTATGAATCAATTGTTTCTTTGTGTGTGTTAATGCTTCAGTGACGATTGATCTGTCACTCGAGGACATAGACTTCCGCCACCCAAAAAATCACCGCCGTCGCCGGTAAGTCACAAGCGGGTTTTTCGCCCGGTCCAGTGAGCCTTCGGCCTGGTCCTGGTCCGGCCTTCCGCACTCTCAACCGGCGGACTATCGGAGATGGGTCGAGCAAGCATCGCCAACACGAACCAGTCTCCCGAATCTTAAGTTCGCATCAAACTTCTTCGCTCTCGCCGAGCTCGTTCGCCTTGAGGCAGTACCTCCTGGCGGACGCTGGGATCCCGTCGGCGGACTTGACCCGTTTGCAGGGCTTCGGCTTTTCGTTACGCGCGTCGATGAAGGACATGATGTCGACGTTGAGCTCCGCGACCGGGCGGTGCTCGCCCTTCTGCAACTTTTTTCTGGTCAGTTCCTTGGGGCCGCAGGCGGAATATCAGGATCGGCGCCAGTATTCCTTGGGATAGCGCACGAATTTCGTCAGTTTGCGGGAATTGACCGCGCTGGCGTCAATTGGAAACCGAAACCCAATCTCCGGCGTAAGCCGCGTGCCCATGCCGGGGGATTCCGGCTCGACCTCGCAGGCCGCAAGCGCGGATTCCTTGAGTTCCGCGTCGGTGTGCGGCAGTGTGTGACGGACCGGACGCCTAGATGCGCCGGGCGCAGGCTCGTCCGGCTGCCCTGCCTGCCGCAACAGCCCCTGCGTCGTCGTTTGTGTTTCCTGCCCCGGCACTTCGCAATTGGCCGCGTCGGCCACGATCTCCATGACCGCGATCCTGACACTGAAGGTCGTGGCGGAACCGTGACGCAGCTGCCCGCCGGTTCGGCATTCACCATTTCAGTGTCCGCGCGATTCAATCCGATTTGATCGCCTTCATTGCGGCAATCTCGCCGTAAGCGCCTGTTCGGCGATGCCGATGGCGCGTCCTGCTCGTCCGACCTCCCCATTGAATTTGCATTGGATCGGATATACGGCGGTATTCTTGATAATTCCAGTCCGGAATTTTATGTTTTTTGACAGCAGGGCACAGACGGACAGCATGTACGCAAATATCCTGGACCAATCGGAATGTGTTCGATTCAATCTCATATTGGCAGCGGAGTTTCCGCTCAATGCATTGATCCTCGCCAGCGAGGCACTTCGCATTTCCAATCAGAATTCCGGCCTGAGTCTGTTCGATTGGTCGTTCGTGTCCGACACCGGTGAACCGGTTCGGGCAAGCAACGGCATGTGGATCACCGCCGACTGCAGCGTCGCCGCGATGCCGGATGCCGACGTATACCTGTTGTTTGGCGGCAATCTGCCACTGCAGACGAATTCCCGGTCGTTGCTTGCGCATCTGCGCAGCGCCAGCCGGCACGGCGCCTTGGTTGGCGGCGTCGACACCGGCGCTTTCGGCATTGCCCAGGCCGGTCTGGCGGGATTCACACAGGATGATGAGGTGGTTCTGCATTGGGAAGCGGTCTCCAGTTTTCAGGAAGAATTTCCGGAGCTTCGTCAGGCCGATCAGATCTATTCCATGCAGGAGCGAAAAGTGTACTGCGCCGGTGGAGTGGCGACTCTCGACATGATGCTGGAACTGGTGGCCAGGTTTCAGGATCAGGCGCTGGCAAATGAAGTCGCGCACGCGCTGGTGCACAGCCGGCGGGCCCCGACAACGCCCCAGCGCAATGACGGCTTAACCGGAGCGAACTCCGACTCCCTGCTTATGCAGTTGGTTGAAACCATGGAACGGAACATCGAATCGCCACTGACTCTTGAAGAGCTCAGTCAGGAATTCGGCATGTCGCAGCGGACGCTTGCGCGTGCCAGCGAACGGGAATTCGGCATGTCGCCAATGCGTCTTTACCTGCGGGTCCGGTTGAGGGTGGCGCGCAATCTGCTGTTCTATGGAGAAATGCCGGTTCAGGAAATCGCCTATGCCAGCGGCTTCCTGCATCCGGCAGTGTTCAGCCGGGTTTTCAGACGGCATTTCGGTTCGTCACCAAGCGCGTTTCGCGCCAAGTTCAGGAAGCAGCAGAAGCTGTCGGTGAGGCCGGAACTGCGGCGGATGATCACTGCGGACGCCCAGCCGCCTCTGGCATCTTGACGTGAATGCAAACGCCGGGGGTTCATCGCGGTATGCGCAATGTCGCGCGATCCCTGGACTGCGCTTGCTCAACCCGCGAAGGTAATCCGCAGTATCGCCGCGATGAATGGAGATCGTGTCCAGCGCGTCAATCAAGATGGCAGTCTCGTTGAGGGGGCGTTTCCGGCAGCCGCCAACGCAGTGCAAAACCGTTCCCTGACTCCAGCGTGTGAGCTGGCAAGCAATTGTTGACTTTGAAGTTCCAAGACGCTGATTCGACCATCCGCCATAGAATTGGCGCAACTCTTGGAGTTCTTGACGACAAGGGCACTTTGAACCGCCGGATGAACGAGACGCTGGAGGCGATGGCGCGGGCGATCTTCAAGACTGGTTCGTCGAATTCGGCCCCACCCGCGCCAAGGCCGAAGGCCGCGAGATATACCTGGCATCGGAACTTTGGGAACTGTTCCCCGATGCGCTGGGTGATGAGGGCAAGCCTATAGGATGGCAGGCGAGAACTGTTGCAGCGCTTGCCTACTCTCCGCGGCGTGGTGTCAGTGCTCCCGGCATTGCCGGGGACACTCCGGATATTGGCCTCGAGCATTTGCCGCGCCATTCGATTGCACTCCCGGAGTGGGGAAGCGCCGGGAACGGCAAGAGCAGCAGGCCTATATTCAAGCGTGGGGACTTCCTGTTCGGGAAGCTGCGGCCAGACTTCCATAAAACCTGACTTGCTCCGCCGGATGGCATTTGCTCGACCGATATTGTTGTCGCAGACCCTCGGGCACCGGAGTGGGAAGCATTTGCTCTCGCTTGCCTGTCATCGGATGAGTTTGTGGATAATACGGACCAGACTTCGACCGGCGCCAAGATGCCACACACGAGCTGGAAGACGATGGGTCAATACACAATCTGCGATCCTTCGGAACAGGTCATCCGCGCCTTTCAAAGCATAGTCCGGCCGCTGCTTGATCTCGTCGGCGCGCACGTTCACGAGGCATACAACCTCGCTCAAACCCTCGACCATTTCCTGCCAAAACGCATGTCCGGCGAAATTCGCCTGCCGGATGCTGAAAAGGCGGTGGGAGCCGTGACATGATTCGTGTCCCCGTCAATCCCGAGCTGCTGAGTTGGGGGCGCGAGCGCGCCGACTTTGCGCAAGAAGATCTGGCGGCGACGTTCAAAAAACTGGCCGATTGGGAGAGCGGACAAGCTCAGCCCACCCTCAAGCAACTGGAAAAGTTCGCCTGCGCTGTCCATGTGCCGCTCGGTTATCTTTTTCTCGAAGAGCCCCCCGAAGAACACCTTCCGATTGCCGACTTTCGCTCAATCGCGGACACAGCCAAGGCCAAAGCGAGCCCAGATCTGATCGACACGCTCTACGCCATGCAGCGGCGGCAGGCGTGGCTGCGGGAGCACTTTCTCGAGACTGAGGCGGAGAGCCCGCTGCCCTTCGCGGCAAGCGCACGCCTTGCAGACGACCCCGATGCTGTCGGCCGGGAAATGCGGCGCGCCGTCGGCCTAGACGAAGGCTGGGCGGCGGGAGTCCGCACTTGGCAGGATGCCGTGAACGAGTTGCGCCGCATGATCGAACGGCTCGGCGTGATGGCGGTGATCAACGGCGTGGTCGGCAATAACACGCACCGTCGGTTATGTGTGCGCGAATTTCGTGGCTTCGCGCTCGCCGATCGCCACGCGCCCCTGGTTTTCGTGAACGGCGCGGATGCGAAATCAGCCCAGACGTTCACGCTGGCCCACGAGTTGGCACACATCTGGCTGGGTGAAGAGAAGGTCTCTCCGGATTCGAAAGCCTGCTTCCCGGCGGCACGAACGTGGAGGATTGGTGCAACCGGGCGGCGGCCGAATTCCTCGTTCCCTTGCGCGAACTGCGGGAACGCTGGGTGCACATCAGGCGGAAACCGCATCGCTTCGAGGCCCTTGGGCGGTCGTTCAAGGTGGGCCCGGCGGTCGCCGCACGTCGAGCCATGGACCTCAGGCTCATCGAGCGCAGCGCCTTCTTCGAGTTCTACGAGCGCTACATCAACCGGGAACGCCGGAGCGGCACAGCGAAGTCCGGAGGCGATTTTTACAACAACCAGAATGCGCGTGTCGGCCAGCTTTTCGCGACCCATGCGATCAGAGCGGCGATGGAGGGGCAAATCGGATTCAGGGAGGCTTATGAGTTGACCGGTCTCCGAGGCGGAGCGTTCCAGGACTACGCCGGACGATTGGGCTTCCACCTTTCATGATGGCAGCCCGGCCTCACCTTGTGAACTCCGATGTCCTTATCACAGCGAAGAATCTGTACTACGCCTTCGACATTTGCCCCGGTTTTCTGGAAATGTCTGCTCCAACATCACCGGGAGGGCCAGGTGTTCAGCGTCGACAGGGTGCGCATCGAACGACTTGCCGGTCGCCGCACCGAGGATCTTGTTCAGCGGGTGAATGACGAAGTCCCGGTAGTTTTCTTCCTTCCAGCGGAGACTGAGGAGGTCATCCGCGCCAATGCGAAATCATGAAGTGGGTTCAAAGCCATTCAAAGTACTTTCACCATGCCAAGGCGAAGTTCGCAACGGGTGCGGACGGCTGGCTCGTCGCATATGCGCAGGCACACGGCGCAACCGTTGTAACCAACAAGCAGCCCGCCCCGGTTTCCAAGAGGGACGTGAAGCTGCCGGATGTCTGCGACGAATTCGGAGTCTCTCGGGCGAGCATGTTCGACATGCTTCGAGCCCTCAGAGCGAAGTTCGACTGGGCGGGAGGGCTTGCAAGAGCAGCGTTCATGGTCAGTCACTGTGGTGGCTCATCAAGAGAAGGAAGCTCCGCCAGAGAAGGTTTGGGAGAGGGGTAATGGCCGGAATCAGCGAAAGCGGGGTCGAAGACGCTACTCTGACGATGCGGGTGCCGGACCAAACTCCCCCGGCTCTTGCGCAGCCTGCTCGATTCTGCACCCGGCCGCGCTATCCTGGCCGATGATCTCTGCGACGAGTCCGGCCTGACGTCGACGCGGTTTCGCACATACTCGCCACAAAACCGGACACGCTGGAACACTGAGCGTCCTCATGCGCGAAGCCCTATTTCGCTTCGAGCCAGCATAGGCATTGTATGGGGTGGCCCGACCCCGAAATACTGTTCTATAAAAGGAACATGGATCCATTTCACGATCGATTTATAGAACACGGGCGTTCCGGCTCACTTGAAATCCGCAAGAATGATCTATAAATGCGGCGTGAGCATAATTTATGATCTATTTATAGGGCAAACTGAACCGTGGCAAAGCCCGCACACAGAAGCTATTCACGCTATGCCCGCGAAGCCGCAGAGCTTCTTGGGCTGATGATCCGCAACGCGCGCATCGAACGCGGCATCACAGTAGCCGGCCTCGCCGAACGCGCCGGGACTTCGCGCGGCCTCGTGCACCGCATCGAAAAAGGCGAAATGGGATCCTCCATTGGCGCGGCCTTCGAACTGGCCGCCATCGTCGGGCTGCGTTTGTTCGAAGCCGAACCGACAACGCTGCCGCGCCATCTGTCGATGGAACGCGACAAGCTCACTGTGTTGCCGAAATCCGCCCGCACGGGAACGACGAAAGTGAAAGATGACTTCTGATCGCCGCGACACGAACGCGCCGGAGGAAGCCTATGTCTGGATATGGCTGCCCGGCGCGACGGCGCCGGTCGTCGCCGGTCGAATGGCGCGTGATGGCAAACGGCTGATCTTCAACTACGGCCAGAGTTATCTGGACCGGAGTAACCGCATCCCGATCTACGATCCGGAACTTCCGTTGCGCGGCGGAGCGATTGCGCCCGAAGCCGGGCTGAGCATGGCCGGATGCCTGCGCGACGCCGCGCCCGATGCGTGGGGCCGTCGCGTCATCCTGAACCGGACCTTCGGAAGCAAGCGCAAAGATGCCGACACCGCAGAGCTCGACGAGCTGATCTGTCTTCTGGAGTCCGGCTCCGACCGAATCGGCGCTCTCGACTTCCAGAAATCACCTTCCGAATACGTGCCGCGCGCCGTTCAGGCCGCGACACTCGATGAGCTTCTGAGCGCCGCCGAGAAAGTCGAGAGTGGCGTGCCGCTGACACCCGATCTCGATCAGGCGCTGTTGCACGGCACGTCGCTCGGCGGCGCGCGTCCGAAGGCGACGATCCAGGACGGCGACACAAAGCTGATCGCCAAGTTCCCGACTTCGACCGACTCCTACAACGTGGTGAAGGCGGAATTTGTCGCCATGCGCCTGGCTGTCAGGGCGGGGCTCGACGTCGCCCCCGTGCGACTTGAGCGCGTCGCCGGCAAGGACGTGCTGCTGGTCGAGCGTTTCGACCGCGCAAAGACGAAAGGCGGCTGGACGCGCAAGGCGATGGTCTCGGCGCTGACGCTGTTCGTTCTCGACGAGATAATGGCTCGTTACGCCAGTTATGAAGACCTCGCGGAAATCATCCGGCACCGCTTCACCTCTCCGAAGGCGACTTTGCACGAGCTTTACGGACGGCTCGTGTTCAACGTGCTGTGCGGCAACACTGACGACCATGCACGCAACCATGCGGGCTTCTGGGACGGCGAACGCCTGGCCCTGACCCCTGCCTATGACATCTGCCCGCAAAACCGGTCCGGCAATCTGGCCAGCCAGGCGATGCTGATCGTCAGAAATGATCGGACAAGCACACTTGCAACCTGTCTGAAGGCCGCACCCAGTTTCCAGCTCGGCGAGAATGCGGCGAAGGAAACCATCGCCCGGCAAATCGGCGTCATCCGGGACGCATGGGACGACATTTGTGAGGAGGCCGCATTGACCGAGGTCGAACGCAACCTGTTCGGCCAGCGCATCTTTCTGAACGAGTATGTCTTCGAAGGCATGGCGGAGCGCGTGTGGCGATAGAAAACCTTTATATCAACCCGCCTCTCCTGCCGCTTCTGGCTGAGGGCGAGCGACTGTGCGGAACAAGGCGGCATCATGAGTTCCCACCTGTGGTTTGGCTGCCGCGCATGATCGATGCCCGATGTCTCACGGCTTGACCTGGCGGAAGGACACACAGTTATCCAGCACTTACCAGGGATCGCTTGGAAGCGATGGCAAAGGAGTGCGAATTCAAGATTTGTCTCGGGCACCGCGTGCTCAAACCGTCAACGGACGGAACTCCCGGGCGTTTGCCGTCAGGACTGTCGCGCGGAAACCGGAAGAGCTCGGAGCGCCGTTCCGGGAGTGGGCTGAAGCCTGGGAAGCGGATCGGTTCATGTCGCTGCGTGAGCAGCTGCGAGGCATGCGCGGCGATGCGCGCGACAAAGGCAGGACGACCCGACTCTGATGCCGGATTCAGAGAAGCCCCGCAAACGGCTTTCGAAACGGGGCAGCTGGCTGGGACAATATCCTGACTTCAGACATTTCGGGCGCTTAAGTCATTGACAATCAAAGATCCCGCCCTTCCAAAGAGGGGTGCTGCATTCTGGAGTTTCCGTGTTGGAATCGGGCGGTTACAGCTGCGTCTGCTCCTTTCCAGCCTGCTAGTGGACGAAGGGCGCCCGGTTCGAAATCAGCCCGGGCGCCGGTTAGACTGATCTGGAATCGGCGGGAGGGACGCTCGGGAGGCCGAACCTGCGGTCACCGTTCCTTTCGTGGAGAACGCTGATGGCCAGACTGTTCAGAGCCCGGCAGAACCGCCGCGGATCATGCGGCGGCCCTTGATCTCCAGCGCATTCACCGGCGCCATCCATGCATTGCAACATCATAGCCTTATGCGCGCGGGAACAGTTGATTTCGATGTCCGTCACGGCAATGGAACCGGTGCCCTCGCTTGGTGAGGTAAGCGGGTGGTTTTCGCTTCGGCACATGGAATGCTCCTGTTCCAGGGAACCGGCTTCGCGGCGGAATCCGGCGGGAATGGAAAGATCGTCGATGTCCCCCTGCGCAGCCATGCGGGAAGCATGGAATTCCGATAGGCGCTGCGGGACCGCATCCATCCGGCGCTGGACCGCCATCGGTCGCAATGCGTGTTCATTTCAGTCGGATTTGACACGCATCGCCGTGGCCCGCCGGTAACGCTGAGATGGACCGCAGATGATTTCAGATGGGCAGCGGACGCGATCTGCGATGTCGCGGACACCCGTTGCGGCGTCCGCATCGTCTCCACTCTCGAAGGAGAATACGACCTGCGGGCGCTTGCAGACTGTGTTGCGGTTCGCTTGAATGCCCTTTGTCAGCGCAGCTTATAACGCAGCGCCTGGCATCCATTGCAGTTGGATTTCATTTCACCGGACTTCAGCCAAGGCGGACGCACTGTCCGCCAATGGCCCTTTTCTCAGGTTGCTCCCTACCCCGGGAGAAGTTCGAGTTCGGCATAAATATCGGCGATTCTGGCAACCCGGCCCGCCGGGTGGAAATACCCGAGGTAATGAATTTCACCCGGGGTCACATCGTGATGATAATGCCCGGCTTCGGCGCGGCCGGCAGTGCTGAAGAAATGGGTATGCTCGCCGGTTGGCCGCAGGTGGAGTTCTCCGGCTTCGGGATCGCCTGTCCAAAGCACGGCCATGCACAGCAGTTCAGGACCCATTCCATCGTAGAACTGCAGGAAATCGTTGCGGAACACCTGCTCGGATGCGGCATCGTAATAGGGAAAGGGTATGCATTCGAAATCCGGGGATATATGGGCCCTAATCCTGCCGCGGAGCACGCTGAACACGCCGCCGAGCGCAACTTCGCCCTGTGTGCAGAGAGGGTTGAGCGCCGCCCTGATCGCCTGTGTGAATGATGCCTCGTCACCGGTTCGGTGACGGGCCTCAATGCGAATGACTTCGCCGGGATCGCCGTCGCAGACATAGAGATTTCCGAGGCCGCCATGCAGCAGGAACGGATAGTTTTCGACAATGCATTCACGGTCATCGCCGACCCGGGCAATCCTGCTCAGGTTGCCGCCGGCCAGTTCAAGGCAGGGAATCAGTTCCCCGCATTTTCCCTCCGTCGCCGACAGAGACGGAAATCCGGCCCCCAATATCCGGCCATCGGACCGGCCACAGGCGCTGATCAGATCGACGAGGTCGAAATCGCCGCGGTGGCGGTGTGCCGGGTTGTGGACCAAAGGTTCACCGCCGATTTCCACCAGGAATGGATCACCGCCGAGCCCGGCAAAGGCACAACCGGCTCGGCGCATATCCGGGCAGGCGGCAACCGAGACGTCAACCATCCGGAAATTGGATTTCAGGCCGGAAGCAACGGCGACTGCAATTTCTGGCAAAAGCGGCACGTGAAAATCCGCCCAGCGGATGCCGCCGGTCCATGTGCCGTCCTTCCTGTCCTGGAAGTGGGATTCCAGAGCCTTGACGGCAGCGACAAGCGTCGCGTTGACGGGTGTCGGAATGCCGTGAATCCGCCCGCAACGGACAACTGCGCCGTTGATGTAGTCGATTTCTGTGCGCCGCCGGTTCAGCAAATCGACACAGAGCGATGATTTGTTCCGGCTGCTGCCGCCCGGTCCGACAATCTTCTCCAATACGCTGCGGGCCTCGCTGCTGTCGAAGTCAAACCCGTCAGCCTGGGCCACCTGCACGGCCTCGTCAATCGCCGCATATATGGTCTCCCGCATCTCGGGCAACTGAAACAGCTGGCCAATGTCCAGGTCTGCGATTGCGGAAGGAGCGCTGAGCCCGATATTGGCCATGAGCTTCTTCCAGATGTCATGGCGGATATTCTCACTGGGCGCTGTCGGCAATCCATGGCCCGAAAGGAGGGCGGCGACCGACTCTGCCCGGTGGCTCAAACCACCTTCCATTTCGCCGATCCAAGATGGCAGTTCCGCGTAGTTCCTGACCGTACCCGGGCCTTCGATGCTAGCGGCCATGGCGGTGAGGCCACCGAGCACTTTCTCCCTGCCGACTGCCGTCTGAAGGATTTCTTCATTTCCAAGCCCGTTCTGAAAGGAGATGATGGCTGTGTCCGGGCCTGTACCTGCTCAATACATATGAAGTGGCGGGGTCTCACTGATTCGCCGACTCTGGAGATATTCGTCCGGGGTCAGTCCATCAAGGGCGTCATGCGGCCTCTGGGTGTTGTAGAAGGCCATGTACTCGTCGATGAGGGGTCTGAGCCCGGTGACATTCGAGGCGGTGTCCTGAACATTGTGGAACTCGTTCCGCCATGTCGCCTGGAGGCGCTCCACGCGTCCGTTCTGTTTCGGCGACTTCGGCGGCAGGACAGCGAGGGCGATGTCCCTGTCTGCGCACGCGGACTCGAACTCAGCCATGAACTCGGATCCGCCGTCGACCTGCACGGCCTCGACTGTGAACGGCGCCTGGCGGACCAGCCTGTCAAGGAAGCGGGCGGCGCTGGCGGCGGTCGCGTTCGACGCCGCCATGGCCGGGCACCAGCGCGAGACGCGGTCGACGGCGGTGAACTGTTTGACCGTCTTTCCCGGGCGGAGGCTGGCGGAGAGGGTGTCGACCTGCACCGCCTGTCCGGGCCGTTCGGCCCTGAGGGCGCGGGGGATCCGCACCGCGTGCGGCCGCCGGCTCCGGCGGCTGTGCGCCGTGAAGGTGCTGACCGGGGCCATGAGGCCTCTGCGGACCAGATCGCGGATGGCCCGGCCGACCGTCGCCTCGGAGACCCTGATCCCCTCCCGGCGGAGCACGGCGGCGATCTTGCCGCGGCCCCAGGCCGGGAACCTTTTCCGCAGCTCCCGCACGCGGCCCTCGATCCCGCGCCGCAGCTCCGGCAGGCGGACGCGGAGCGGGCGGGTGGAGAGCCGCTCCGGCCGCTTTTCCCAGCGGCGCAGCGTCGACAGCGGAACGCCGACGGCGTCCGCCGCCTGCTCCACAGTCAGCCCGTCGCGCCAGGCCTGCCGCCAGCGGCGGACCAGACCGGAGCGCTTTGCGGTCTCCGCGTCAGGCCCGGACAAACCCGTGACGCCCGGACAGCGTTTCTGATAACATGTCCGGGCAGGCCGAAAACCTGCATTGGGGTTCTCCTTTTCGGTTTCATTCGACTAAACGAACTGATGGAGAACCCCGCCCCTCAGGGCAAGGAAAAATCTTTTCCGGGGGTCTTGGCCAGAAACGAACCAAACTGCCGCGGGGCGGATGAGCCGCAGAAGGAATGGGCGCGGGGCTGGAAACGGATAGTCCAGGCTGAACTTGCGACGGAAAACAGCGCCGCGCGTCTGCACGAGGTTGATTCCGTGGGTATTTGTTCCAAAACGATGACAATAGAACTGGATTCGTTTTGACATGCGATTTGGCAGCCTTGTCCCAACGCATCGATGTCATCTCCAACCGGAACCCGCATCCGAGACCCTGTTCAGAACATCATGGCGGGAAGGAAAGCGGTTCGGTGTTGGTCTGCAGGATGTTTTGACGGGAAGAGGGCGATCTGTTTCCGATTGGATCGTCGTTTTATTGAATCAAACCCATTATTTTATAACGGTTTGGCAATCAGGATTTTGGATCACATCTCTTCTTTGCGCATGCGCCTCGCGCGCGTTTGCGCGGAAATCCGCAACCTCTGTCTGCAGTCCCGAAAACTCGTTTCGCCAAGAGTTGGCGGGCGGCCTGCATCCGTCGATCTGTCGGCAAGCATGCCCGAACGGTTCGGCTGCGTGACCAAACCCGAGGGCGAGGCCGCAACGCCATCGCACAGCGCAATGCCAAAACCGCAGCAATTCGCAGAGGCGCAATGGCAAAGCAGACTTTCGGCGAACTCAAAATCCAGTGAGGACGGATTCACCGATCGCAGCGATGGCGCCGGTTCGATTCATGGGAAGCATCCTGCGCGCAAGACCGAGGCCCTGCCCCGGCGGTCAATCCGCACCGGCAAATTCAAACAAACTGCAATGCGCTCGGGCCCAAATCGCCGGGCTGGGCAGTTCCGTGTCCGTGGAAGGGCATAAGTTTCCACGACGCAGCTGCAGCCGCAAATTTCGTTTTTTTGTCATTCGGAACGGAATCCGCCCCGCGATATGTTCCGTCTGCGACGCCGGATGGAAAATCTAAGCGTGCGCCGCAAATGTCTCCTGCCCGGTCCTAATAGACGACAACCGAGCGAATCGACTCGCCGGCATGCATCAAATCAAACCCGTCATTGATGCTGCCCAGTGGCAATGTGTGCGTGATCATCGGATCGATTTGAATCTTGCCGTCCATATACCAGTCGACGATCTTGGGAACGTCGGTGCGTCCGCGCGCGCCTCCAAAGGCGGTTCCCTTCCAGACCCGGCCGGTCACCAGCTGGAATGGCCGCGTCGCGATTTCCGCGCCCGCCGGCGCCACACCGATGATGATCGACTGACCCCAGCCCCGGTGGCTGGATTCAAGAGCCGCCCGCATCACCTCGACACTGCCCGTGCAGTCGAAAGTGTAGTCGGCGCCACCCATCGGGTCCGAAGGTGTCTGCGTCAGATCCACCAAATTAGGCACCAAATCGCCTTCAACCTCGTTCGGATTGACAAAATGCGTCATTCCAAAACGCTCGCCCCACTCTTTCTTGGCCGGATTCACATCGACGCCAACAATCATGTCGGCTCCGACAAGCTTCAGCCCCTGAATCACATTCAAGCCGATGCCGCCGAGGCCGAAGACGATCGCTCTGGCACCTGGCTCCACACCGGCCGTGTTCATGACCGCGCCGAGGCCGGTGGTCACGCCGCAGCCAATGTAGCAGATTTTGTCAAACGGCGCGTCTTCCCTGACTTTGGCGACGGCGATTTCCGGAAGGACCGTGTGCTGTGAAAACGTCGAGCAGCCCATGTAGTGCAGCACCGGATCGCCATCGAGCGTCGTGAACCGGGATGTTCCGTCGGGCATGACCCCCTGGCCCTGTGTGGCGCGGATCGCTGTGCAGAGATTGGTCTTCCGCGACAGACATGACGGGCACACCCGGCACTCAGGCGTATAAAGCGGTATCACATGGTCGCCCTTGCTGACCGATGTGACCCCCGGCCCGGTGTCCACGACAACACCCGCCCCTTCATGGCCAAGTATCGACGGGAACAGCCCTTCCGGATCCGCTCCCGAGAGTGTGAATTCGTCCGTGTGGCAAATCCCGGTCGCCTTGATCTCAACCAAAACCTCGCCTTCTTTTGGGCCGTCAAGATTGACGTCCATCACTTCCAGCGGCTGCCCGGCGGCAGTTGCAACGGCGGCGCTCGTTTTCATTGGTCAGATCTCCTCCATGGCTTTGCGGCGAATGTGAAACAGAATTGTCCGGGATTCAAGCCCGCACGCGCGCGCCGCCGACGGGCGCGGCTCGGTCGCTGCCGGCGCTTGTCGGCCCAGTGACGGATGCACTGGAATTGTCTGCCGGAATAACGCAGTGTGAAACGCGTCAACCAACCGGAGACGGGACACATCACTATGACGGGAATACTGGCGATCGATCAGGGCACGACCTCCAGCCGCGCAATAATGTTCGATCGTAATCTCTGTCCCCTCGCATCGGGCCAGCAGGAGTTTCGCCAGATATTCCCGAGGAGCGGCTGGGTTGAACATGACCCGGACGAGATCTGGGAATCGGCCATGCGGTCATGCCGAACCGCGATTTCCGGCGCGGCGGGCGAGGATTTGGCGGCCATCGGCATCACCAATCAGCGGGAAACCGTGCTCGTCTGGGACCGATCCACCGGAAAGTCCGCGGGCAACGCCATTGTCTGGCAGGACCGCCGCACCGCCGGCGACTGCGCCGAACTGAAACAGGCGGGTTTTGAACCGGAGGTGACAGAGCGCACCGGCCTGCTCCTCGACCCTTATTTTTCCGCGTCGAAACTCGCCTGGATCCTCAGGAACACAGAAGGCGCGGCGGCCAAGGCCGCCGCCGGGGAACTGCTGTTCGGCACCGTTGACACGTATCTGATCTGGCGGCTGACCGGCGGGCGGCGGCATGTCACCGACATCACAAACGCCAGCCGGACAATGCTTCTGAACATTGACACCGGGGACTGGGACGATCAGCTTCTCGACCGGTTCGGCGTGCCGCGCGCGATGCTGCCGGAAGTCCTTGAGTGCGCCGCCGAGTTCGGCACAACCGATCCCGCGGTCTTTGGCTGCGCCGTGCCGATACGCGGCGTCGCCGGAGACCAGCATGCGGCTGCGATCGGCCAGGCCTGCTTCGAGCCCGGAATGCTGAAATCGACCTACGGCACCGGATGCTTTGCACTGCTGAACACCGGAACCGAAAGGTTCGCTTCCGCGAACCGGCTGCTGACCACAATCGCCTACCGGCTGCGCGGACAGACGCATTACGCGCTCGAAGGCTCGATATTCATCGCCGGGGCCGTGGTCCAATGGCTGCGGGATGGTCTAGGATTGATCGAAAACGCCGCCGAGACCGAAACGCTCGCCGCCGCCGCAGACCCTGAACAGCAGCTCTACATGGTTCCCGCCTTCACCGGCCTCGGCGCCCCCTATTGGGACGCCGACTGCCGGGGCGCGATATATGGCCTGACCCGCAGCAGCGGACCCAGGGAATTCGCCCGCGCCGCGCTGCAGAGTGCCGCCTACCAGACCCGTGACCTGCTGGAGGCGATGCAGGCTGACATGCCGGAGCCGCGCGGGACGGTTGTCAGGGTTGACGGCGGGATGACCGCGAGTGACTGGACAATGCAGAACCTGGCGGACCAGCTCGGCGTTGCCGTTGACAGACCGCAGATCACCGAGACCACGGCCCTGGGCGCCGCCTATCTGGCCGGTTTTCAGTCATGCATGTGCCCGCCGCCGGAGGAATTCGCCGCCAGCTGGCGGCTGGAGCGCCGTTTCGAGCCATGTATCCCGCCAGAGGTGAGGGACAGCCAGTATGCCGGTTGGCGCGATGCGGTGCGCAGAACTTTGACGCGGCAGAGCTGAGCGCGTTTGCCGCGGGAATTTCCGCTGAAGGGAATTCTTCCAGACCCAGCTTAATACCGAGCGGAACCAATCGGGCAGGAGCCGACAGCGATGAGACACGGCGGACGCATTCTCGCGGATCAGCTGGCAATACAGGGAACCGAACGCGTCTTCACTGTTCCCGGCGAGAGCTTTCTTGCCCTGCTGGACGGTCTTCTCGACGTCAATGTCAAAAACATCGTCTGCCGCCAGGAAGGCGGGGCTGCCATGATGGCGGAAGCGCACGGCAAGCTGACCGGCCGTCCCGGCGTCGCCATCGTCACCAGAGGCCCGGGGGCGACAAATGCCTCAAGCGGTGTCCTTGTCGCGATGCACGACTCGACACCCATGCTGCTCTTGGTCGGCCAGGTTCCCCGCCGTCACCGCGACCGCGAGGCATTTCAGGAGGTGGATATCGCGCGCCTTTTCCAGCCGATCGCGAAATGGACAGCCACCATAGACCAGACGGAACGGATTCCCGAATACATCGCGCGGGCATACCGCGTTGCCATGGCCGGGAGACCCGGTCCGGTCGTTCTCGCTCTCCCGGAAGACATGCTGCACGAGACCGCGGATGTGAGAGACGGGCAGTTCGCTTTGCCGCCCGCCCTTGCCGCCGCGCCGGGCGCAGTCCGGGAAGTGGCGGCGCGCCTGTCCAGCGCGCAGCGGCCGATTGCGGTCATCGGCGGTTCGGTCTGGTCGGAGACAGCCTCTGTGATGCTTGCCGCCGTGTCGGAAAGCTTCGGGCTGCCGGTGGCGGCCAGTTTTCGCCGCCAGCACTATTTTGACAACCGCCACCGCAACTATGTCGGCGATTTGTCGGGCGGCATGAACCCGCGTCTTGCCGAGGCCATTCGGGAATCTGACTGCATTATGGCGCTCGGGGCCAGGCTTGGCGACTTTCCCACCCTGGGCTTCAGCCTTCCCGCGGAACCGTCCGCCGCGCGTCCGATCATCCATGTGCATCCCGATCCCGCCGAACCGGGCCGTGTCTGGCCCGTTGACATCGCGGTCGCTGCAGACCCTGAGACGTTTCTTGCAGAACTGGCGAAGATTGACCCTGTAGAGCCATCGCCGAACCGGGACTGGCTGCTGCGCTGCCGGCCGCTGCTCGCCGAATGGCGCCGCCCAACGCCGTTGCCGGGCAAGGTGCGGTTTGCGGAAATCCTGCGGTTCCTGTCCGACCGTTTGCCGGAAGAAGCGGTGCTCACCAGCGGCGCAGGGAACTATGCCGCATTCATTCTTCGCTACTTTTGTTTCAAGAAGTATGGAACCCAGATCGCGTCAACCTCCGGATCGATGGGATATGGCCTGCCTGCGGCAATTGCGGCGAAAATGGTTTATCCGGAACGGACAGTGATCTGTTTCGCCGGAGACGGCTGTTTCCAGATGACGCTGAATGAGATGGCGACGGCGGTGCAGCACAACGCCGCAATTGTCACGGTGATTGCGAATAACGGGATCTACGGCACCATCAGGATGCACCAGGAAATGAAATTTCCGCATCGCGTGTCGGGAACCGATCTGGTCAATCCCGACTTCGCCTCTCTCGTGCGCGCCTACGGCGGCCATGGCGAAACCGTGACGGCGACCGATGAGTTTCCAGCCGCATTCGCGCGCGCCGCGGCGTCCGGCAGGCCGGCGGTCATCGATGTCAGGCTCGATCCGGAATCGGTCGCCACGACCGGAACGCTCAGCGAATTTGCCGCCGCCGCCAAATCCTGACGGGAACACCCGGCAGCGTCGACGGAGGACGCACGGGAATTCCTCGCTGAAGGAACCGGCCCGCGCAGTCCGCCGGTTGAATCTTCAGCGCCTCTCACATAGTCCGTTCTCAAGCAGTCAAAAAACGAAGGAGCTCCCGTGACCTTTCCTTCATTGCCAAAACTCGCCCAAAATGCGGCGCTGAAGCGGCGGGCGGCATCGCTGGCCGGCGGAATGACGCTCACCGCGGCCGTTATGGCTTCGGCGGACACTATGCCCTGCGGCGGCGATTTTTCTCAGTTCGTCAACGGTCTCAAGGCGGAGGCGGTCGCCGGCGGCAGCCCGCAATCGTCCGTGGATGCGTTTTTCGCCAATGCCGCGCATGACCCGGACGTGATCAGGCGCGACCGCAAACAGGGCATTTTCCGCAAATCATTCACTGAATTCTCAAAGCTGGTGATGGCGCAGTACCGCATCGACATGGGGCGTGATTTTGAGGCGAAGCACCGGGCGGTTTTTGACCGGGTGGAAGCGGTTCACGGGGCACCGCGCGGCGTGCTGCTTTCGTTTCTGGCGCTGGAGACCGACTTCGGGCTGGTGCAGGGCGACCACAACACACTAAATTCGCTGGTCACACTTGCCCATGACTGCCGCCGGCCGACACTGTTCCGGCCGCATGTGTTCGCGGCGCTTGAACTTTACCGGAACGGCAGCTTTGACCCGGTCGACACGATCGGCGCCTGGGCCGGCGAAATCGGCATGATTCAGATGCTGCCGCTGGATATTGTCAAATACGGGGAAGACGGTGACGGCGACGGAACCGTCGATCTCAGAAACTCAGTGTCGGATGCCTTGATGACGGCCGGGCGCGTGCTCGCCGAACTCGGGTGGCGGCGCGGCGAGCCGTGGCTGGCTGAAGTGATTGTGCCGGACAGGTTTGACTGGAGTGAAACCGGTCTTGAGACTGAAAAAACCGTCGCCGCGTGGCAGCGTCGCGGTGTCAGGACACGCGGCGGCAAAGAGGTGGACAGCCAGCTCACGGCGTCGATTCTGCTGCCGCAGGGCCGGCATGGTCCGGCATTCTACGCGTTTCCGAACTTCAGGATCTATTTCGAGTGGAATCAGTCTTCCGTCTACGCCACCACGTCGGCGTTTTTTGCGACGCTTCTGTCCGGAGAACCCATGTATCTTGACGGCGATCTGGAGCCGCCGCTTTCCGGAGATGAAGTGATTGCGCTGCAGGAGGCTCTTGCCCGGCGCGGCCATGATGTCGGAAAGATTGACGGAATTATCGGCAGACGCACACGGGCCGCGGTCAGAGCGGAGCAGCTGAGGTTCGGCCTGCCGGCCGATCAGTGGCCGACAAAGGAGCTGCTGACCCGCCTGACCCAGTAGCGCTTAGCCATTCTGAATCACCGCCCGTGCCGAGCCGTGCGATATCTGGGTTCCAGACATCTTGCGTTCCGTTGGCCTTTCCGGCCACAGCAAAGAACCAAACATGATCTGCGCGTGTATGAAATTGACAGGCGCCGGTGCAGTCAGGTCATCGCGTCCCGCCGGCAGGGGACCTGAATCGTGTAACCGGCCGCTTCCGGCCAGCCAAGAAATACTGAGAATTCATGTTCCCGGTTCGGGTCATTTAGGTGACCTGTCTCCCATGATCCGTCTGTGATCCTGTTCGCAGCCCCCCAGGAGGGACTCCACAACATCCACGGCGTGTTGCTCCGCCAAGTTCGGTCACTCAAGATTCGTTTCCGCCGCCTCCGGTCTCGGCTTTGGCCTGTCATTGGCTCTATCTTCGCTCATGGCTTTTTCTCGTTCTCGCTTCGGTATTCCGGTTGCTCGCGCGCGACCACGGCGTTCATGAGGCGGCCACAGAGTTCGCCGTTACCCGGTTGCAGTTGACTTTAGTGTCATCGAACGCGAGGTGCGGCGGCTGACCGGTCGGGTCGCTGCGGCATCACCCAGAGGCATCGGATAAAATCCGTGACATTGGCCCGCAAGGTCCTCGCCGCCGCCGCCAGTGAGGTCAGCGATGGCGACAGCAGGTTGCGTTCCAACCGCGAAAAAACCCGACCGGCCGTTCGGTGCCGCCATCCACTCATTGGAGCGCCATGCCCAGTCCGGGCCAGCGGTCCCTCAGGCCAGTCCCGAGCGTTTCGAATGCGTGATCGCAGTTTCCCTTGACCGAGGATTCGCTGACATGCGCCAACTACACCGTCAGTGCAGCCAATAATCTGTATTCCCCGATTGCGGCCGAATAGAGCGTCCTGAGGCGCACGCTGCAGAGTGCCAGAAAACTGACATCGATCCGGGAGCTGAATGGTCCTCAACCCCCCGGGAGCGTCCGCGTCGGCGCAGATTCGAAGCGGGCGGCGGTGACAATACGGGTCCTTCTGGCCTGAGGGCGCAATCCCCGCATGCCGGTCAGTCTGGCGGAACCATCGCGCTGGTCAGGATTGCCGTTGCCAGAAGGATCAGCAGCACGACCGAACACTCGAACCTGATCGACCGAGCCAGCCGGTCAGCGGCGTTGCGGTCGCCGCGCTCAAGGCCGGGCACGAATCGAAACTTGTTTGCCGCAGCAAGGGCCAGCAGAACTGCAACGAGAAACACCTTGGCAAGCACCGTGAGGCCATATGGAGTGGTGAACAGTCTTGCAGGCGAGCCGCTGAACTCCAGCGCGAGAACTGCGCCAGCCAGAATCTGGATGGGAACTGAAATGACGGCCCCCTGTCCGAAGCGCCGCCCGACCAATGCAGCACTCGCGTGAGTGGCGGGGTCCGAAGCGAGGCGATGCAGCGGCAACAGAATCCCGATCCAGAACGCAGCCGCTGCAAGATGCACGCACAGCAGCGGACGGACATAGACTGCTTCGGCCATGGCCGCATGCCCGGTTCCGGAAAATGACCATATGGCCGGAAACACTCCGGCGATCGATGCCCAGTATCCCCGGCCGCCCGCCGCACAACCGGCGAGAATCAACAACAATCCGCCAATCCGCGGCAGAATCGGATCTGCCGCCGGCGTTTGCCACAGCATGCCCAGCATGTCGGGATCGAACATGCCGAAAACGCTGTCCGCAAGATAGGCGCCAGTCAGCGCAAACCCCAGACCGGAACCGACCAAGCCGAGCGCCACGAACGTCAATGCCCATCTGCGAATGGAACGGTCCAGCGGTTCCAGCGGCCGGAGAAAGGACACCCTGACAATCACCAAGCCGCAGGCAGGCAGAATGCCTAGGTAAATCAAAAACTTGGCCGCGACGGCAGCGATTTCCCAATGAGTAAGCGATGGAGTGGACGCCCCCGATCTGCGGCGTCATGATGCGCCAGAACAGAACGCGCGGTGTGCGCGTCGGAAACGCGAAAGGAAGCGTCCATGGAGAAGGTTAGCATAGTCGGTGTCGACATTTCAAAGAGGGTTTTTCAATTGCACGGATCGACGGCTTCCGGCCGGCCGGTTTTTGTGAAGAAGCTGGGACGGGGCGGGTTCCTGCCGTTCCTCGAGGATCTGCCGCCGTGCCTGGTGGTGATGGAGGCCTGCGGCGGCGCCCGCCACTGGGGCCGCCGCAGGCCTCGTATGTTTCGAGAATCAGAAATAGATCAAGGAGGTGGCTCTTATGAGGCCCCATATTGTCAAGCCTTTTTTTCATGACCGAATTCGCCGCGCGTCCGGCAGCGGTCTTCCCGCGTCGTCACATTGCTGTTCTCCCTGTCGCCGGAACGGTTCGGCGCCATTCGGGGATGCTCCAGGCGGAACGCCGCGGTCCACTGGCGCGCTCAACGACGCGTCCATGCTCTTATCCGGTTCGGTTGGCCGGGCAGTCACCGGCCCCGTGACCATGATGCCCGATTCGGGGCGGTGCGACGTTCCGGGAGGCGGGACCCATCTGTGTGAACGGTGCCGCATCTGCGGCGAACCATGCCACCTCACGGTCACACGCCTTGCCCGGGTTCCCCAGGAGGCCCCGTCGGGCCGCCCGGGCGTTCAGGTGTCCGTTATCCTCCTCTCAGGCCCGCGACAGGACGGCGCCTTCCGGCACCAGCCCGGAGGTGGCGAATCTCCACAGCGCCACCAGCAGCTTGCGCGCCAGCGCGATTATCCCGCGTCTGCGCGACCGCCCGTCGCGGGCGCTGACGTAATTCCGGTACCATTTCGACAGAGAGCTGTCCGGCTGGTGGCGCAGCCAGCGCCACGCCATCTGCACCAGGTGCCTGCGCAGCATCGGGCTGCCAGCCTTGCTGATTCCCTGATCGTGGTCGATGCCGCCGCTCGCGAAGGGGACCGGCGCCAGTCCCGCCAGGCTGGCCAGCTCCCGGCGGTTGCGGAAGTCCCTGTAGAACAGCTCGGCGCCCAGCAGCAGGGCGTCGTTCGTGCCGATCCCGCGCAGCCGGACGAGCGCCGCCGCGCAGTGCGCGCGATCCGGAGCCGGGCCCGGCAGGGGAAGGCTGTCAAGCGCCTCCTTCGACACCTTCAGCGCCGAAGCCTTCTCCGCCTCGACCGTCTTCAGTTCCGCGCAGACCAGCTCAAGCCGGTCGAGGATGCCGCGGATCTCGGCCAGAAGCCCCGGCGGCAGTTCCGTGCCGTAGCCCGTCTCAAGCCCGTCGAGGCGCGCGCGGAACCCTTTCCCCGCCGGATTCCCGGCCGGCACGCCGTGCAGCCTGAGCAGACCGGCGACCGAGTTCGCCAGCCGCAGCCGCTCCTTCACCAGGCGCTCCCGCCGGCGCAGCAGCCGCTTCGCGTCCTCCTCCTCGACCGTCGGGATCCGAACCGGCGACATCGAGTCCCGGTCGCCGCCGTCCCAGGCCCGCAGCGCCCGCACCATCTTGCGGGCGTCGATCCGGTCCGTCTTCGCCTTCTTCCTGCGCCGGACGACCTCAAGGCTGGCGGGGTCGCAGACCAACACCTCCAGGTCCTCGCCCTCAAGCCGCCGGGCAAGCCAGAAGCCCTCATAGCCCGCCTCGTAGACCAGCATCACCCGGACGTCGCCGCCGGAGGCACAGGCCCGCTCCCGCGCCTGTCCGAGCTTCGCCAGAAGGCCACTGACGTCATGCGGCGCCAACCTGTGGACCCCGGCCTTCGACGCGGCGGTCGAATCGCCGACCGCAAGGATCCAGCTCGTTCCGCTGACTTCCAGCGCCGCGTGAACCGTTGTAACTTCCCCGGTGAAGGGGGCGAATGCATCAACCATCAGTCTCTCCTTTCATTCGGCAAGGGGTTGTCGTTCATCGGCTCCTTGCCACAATATGTTGATGCCTGAACATTCCCGAGGATCGAATCATCCGCAAGGGCAAATCCCGGCACGACTCATGGCATCTGTGGACAAGTTGGGCGCGGATTTCTGTGGAAAACCCGCCGCTTGTATTCCGCCGCCTCTCCGGTTCATTTCTGTGCCGGGACCGCCGCCGCCAGGCCTGGCGGCGGCGGCGCGGGGCCAGGCCCCGCAGGACGGGTCGGACCGGTCAGGCCTTGGATCACCGGATCCGTGATGGAGCGTGGTCGGCCCGCCCTCCCTTCAGCCTCCCGGGTCCTGGATGGATGCTGGGGTTCAAGAACCGAATCATCGCGAGGATAGGAGCGGGAGACCATGGCCATCGCAGTCGCCGGAATCGACGTCAGCAAGAAGACACTGAACATCCATCTCAGCGGCAGGGACGACACCGCCGCCAACGACACGGACGGCTTCCGCAAGGTCGCCCGCATCCTCAGGGACGGCGGGGCGGAGCGGGTCGTCCTGGAGGCCACCGGCCGGATGCACCGCGCCCTTCTGCAGTCCCTGCATGACCGCGGCTTCACGGTCTGCGCGGTCAACCCCCGCCAGCCCCGGGACTTCGCGAAGGCCGGCGGCGAGCTGGCGAAGACCGACAGGGCCGACGCCAGGGCGCTGGCCGCCTTCGGGGCCGCGTTCCCGGACATGGCGGCCGCGGCGCCGGCCGGCGTGACGGTCGACCGGCTCCGCGACATGCTGGTGCTCCGGGAGGCCCTTGTCGACCAGCGCGCGCATCTGAAGGCGGCCTTCGACGAGGTCGGCGATCCGGCGCCGGACGGGCCCGTCCCGAAGGTCCTCGCGGAGCTTGACGCCGACGTCCGCGAGTGCGACCGGCGGATCAAGGAGCTGATCACCGGCGCGGAGGAGCATGCGGAGAGCTGCGGGATCCTGACCTCGGTTCCGGGCATCGGCCCCGTCACGGCGGCGGCCCTGATCGCGTGGATGTGCGAGCTCGGCGCGATCGGCGGCCGCCAGGCCGCCGCGCTGATCGGCGTGGCGCCCTTCGCCCGCGACAGCGGAAGCCGCAAGGGCGGGCGCCATGTCAGCGGCGGACGGAGGAGGCCGAGGGACGTCCTCTACATGGCGGCGATGGCGGCCTGCGCGTTCAATCCCGAGATGGCGGAGTTCCACGGCCGGCTGAAGGAAAGGGGAAAGCCCCACAAAGTCGCCGTGACCGCGGTCATGCGGAAGCTGATCGTGACCGCGAACGCCCTGCTGCGCGACCGGCGCGCGTGGGAGGACCGGACCGAGGCCGCCGCCGGCTGACGCCCATGCGGGCCGTGTCCCGCGGGGCCCGCCGGGTCAGGAACGAATCAGGTGCGCCGGCCGCGACACCGCGGCCGGACTGCCTCGGCATGCCCGCATAGCGCCCGCCTGTGGATGGGAATGTGGAAAACCCGGAACGGGGCCACCGAAAACCGCCGGAAAAGGCCGAATCCGGGCTTGACTCAAAACATGGATGCTCCATCACCACCAGGCACGGCGGCAGATCCTCGAGGAACGGCAGGAACGTCGGGTAGGACACTGGCGCGCGCACCATAGGTCACGTTTCCAGCGTCCCCCCTAAAATTCCGGACTTCCGGTTTTCCCGGGTCCGGCTTCAAGCGTCAGGCACCCCCGCAGGAGTTCGTTACGGTGCCTTCCGCGACATCCGCCACGCTCAAGGCTGACCCAGCCATACCCGTGGCATCATCCCGCGTTTACGCCGCCCTTCGGCTCGACAGCGCCACCCCTTTCAACCGGGGTGGTATCCTCGGTCGGCGCCGGGCTCTGAGTCCCGGCATGACCTGCCGTCTTCGCCACCTGAGCCCAGAGGCCCTCGCTCCGGACGGGTTGTGTTATTCCGTCCATCACCGCTTAATCGGCCTCATCCGCCAGTCAGGAGGACTCCGCGTCCTTTCCCGTACTCCGGTTATGGACACGGTCCTTGACATTCGAGGGTCACAACATCCTGTCTGTCCTCCTCACCTTCCGGACTTTCACCACTGAACCCTCCGGGATTGCCGCCACCTGTACGCCGGGCGATCCGATGCGTGCATCTCAGTTCTTCCGCACCGGCACTGGCCATCGGGCAGAGCGGAGACCCTTGGCATCCTCCAATACCCCCGCAAGTCGGATTCCATGCGGGGAGCGTTTTTTCGACGCTTCATACGGACGTTCGCTTTCGCTACGGCCCTCCCGGTTGTTCGCCTCCCTGTCCGACCGGACCAGAGGGACATCGTCCTCCCAGCCCACAGAGGCTTTTACGTCCCCGCTTCCGGACGCCGGGTCACCCCGACACCCGTGGGGATATGACTACGACGCCAAACTGAGAATTGCGCCGGCGGGACTTCCACCCGCAAGTTCAGCAGCTAGTCTCGCTGCACCCGCCCCGTCCCAGCTTCTTCACAAAAACCGGCCGGCCGGAAGCCGTCGATCCGTGCAATTGAAAAACCCTCTTTGAAATGTCGACACCGACTATGCTGACCTTCTCCATGGACGCTTCCTTTCGCGTTTCCGACGCGCACACCGCGCGTTCTGTTCTGGCGCATCATGACGCCGCAGATCGGGGGCGTCCACTCCATCGCTTACCCCAATGATCAGGAATCTTTCACTCGATTGAAAAGGAAAACTTTCCCTGCCTTACGTGGCCGTCGATGCTGAGCCCGCGCCATTCGATCAGGTATCCGCCAGATCCCTGGTCCTTGACCGGAATCGCGATTTCGTCGGTGAAGGACTCGTTGCCGGCGAGGTCAAGTGTCACGCCCTCCCAGTCCTCAAAGGTCAATATCACCCTGGTCAACCGGATCTTGGCGTCAAACCTGATCACAACAGATGACGGCGCCTGATTCTCCACGGCGCCGTCTGCGGGCACCGTTTCGATGGAGCTGGAATGCGTGGCCGCGAGTTTGGCAGACAAGCTCAGCAGCAGGACAATCAGGATCAGTTTCATGATTGATCACTCGGGCCCGGTCGGTTTCCTTGCTGCCATGCGGTCGCCTCCCCAGGCGCTGGAAGTCATCGCCCCGACCGGCGCGACTCTGCCGATCTTGGGTGGCGGCCCGTCCCAGTGCCCAGAATGGGTTTCATCGGACATTTCAGACACCGGGAGTTCCCGTGCGGCGGGCAGCCCGCTTATGCCGGCAAATTGCGGTCAGCTCATCGTCGGCAGGAATGAACCCTCTTCGGCATGTCTCAAGCCTGCAGCGCGTGCTCCGGCAATCCAGGCCATCTTGGCCTCTGTGCCAGGCCAGGGCTTCGTCTATCGAAGGCCGCCGCGCAGGCACGGAGTTCCGCCGGGATGCATCTCTGTGACCTTCGCCTCGTTTTGCGGCCATGAGCCCGTTGCCTCCTTGATGAAGCCGGGCCATAGCCCTTTACCTGCAGGGTCTCGACACCGTAAGGACAATTGTTGCGTGGGATTCGCACCCACAAGGAAAACGCGCCTTTCCACGGCCCACTAGGAATCGAGGCTAGGCCTACCCATGCCCCACAAGTGACGCTGGACATTTGATTTCGGCGCCTCTACGGTGCCGGCCATGGATACTCAGCATCAGATCCGGCATCAGCTTTCCCGGCCTGAGTCGGTGCGCCATATCACCGGGATTCTGGAAGCGGGCGACATTCCGCACCGCACGGCTCTTGCCAGACGGCTGTGCGCCGAATTCGGCTTCCGTGACGGCCGCGGGCGGCCTCAGGTCTCCACCTGCCTGTCGGCCCTGCGGGCCTTGGAGCGGACCGGCCGGGTGCGGCTTCCGGCCAGGCGGACTCCCGGAGGAACCTGTGTCCGGCGGCGCCGGCCGCCGCCGGTGCCGCCGGCGCGGGATGTTCCGGCGGAGGTCGGCCAGGTCCGGGGTCTCGCGCTGGTTCTGGTCTCGGACCCGGCGCACCACGAGATCTGGCATGGGCTGATGGACCGCGAGCATCCGCGGGGCGCCGGGCCGCTGGTCGGCCGGCAGCTGCGGTATCTCCTGCGGTCCGAGCACGGCTGGCTCGGTGCGGCAGGGGTGGCGTCGTCGGCCCTGAAGCTCGCGGCGCGGGACCGCTGGATCGGCTGGGACGCGGCGGCGCGCCGGGACCATCTGCACCGGGTGGTCGGCCTGTCCCGGTTCCTGATCCGACCGGACGTGCGCTGCGGCAATCTGGCCTCGCATGCGCTCGGCCGGCTTCTGCGCCGCCTCGGGGCCGACTTCTCCGCGCGCTTCGGCTTCGCGCCGTGGCTGATCGAGACCTTCGTCTCGCCGCCCTTCGACGGCGCCAGCCTGCGGGCGGCCAACTGGCGGCGCCTGGGCGAGACCGCGGGCCGCGGCCGGCAGGACAGCCGCCACGAAGTGGCGGCCGGGCGCAAGGCGGTCTATATCCATGAGCTGGCGAGGGACTGGCGCGCCCGCATGGGCGTCGGTCCGCCGCCGGCCGGCGCGGCTGCGCTGGATCCGGCGGACGGGCTCGACGGGCCGTCCTGGGCCGAGGCGGAGTTCGGGGGCGCCGATCTCGGCGATGCCCGCCTGAGCGCCCGTCTGGTGAAGATTGCGCAGGCGATGGGAGCGCGGCCGATGGCGTCCTTTCCGCAGGCCGCGGGCGGCGGCCGGGCCGAGATCAAAGGGTACTACCGGTTCATCGACCGGCCCGACAAGGATGCCGCGGCCCCCCTCGGCCATTCTGGAGCCGCACCGCGCCCGCACGCTGGCGCGCATGCGGGCCGAGCCGGTGATTCTGTGCATCCAGGACGGAACCGACCTGAACTTCGCGTCCCGTCCGGGATGCGAGGGGCTCGGTGTGATCGGCTCCAACCAGACCGGCGCCGAGACGCGGGGCCTGCATCTGCATTCGATGCTGGCGGTGACCGCGGGCGGCCTGCCGCTGGGAGTCGTCGGCGCCCGCTTCGACGCGCCGCCGGCAAAGGGCGGGCCGGAGGCGCCCGAAGAGAGCAAGACCGGCCGCTGGATCGAGGGATACCGGAACTGTGCGGCGCTGGGCCGCGCCCACCCGAAGGGCCAGGTGGTCTGCGTGATGGACCGGGAGGCGGACGCGTTCGAGGTCTGCGAGACGCAGCAAGCGCACCCCGGACGCCGAGATCCTGGTGCGCGGCAAGAAGAACCGGAAGGTGGCCGCTGTCGATGCGTCCGGCGCCGCCGGCCCGGCGAAATCCGCGCTGGCGTCTCTGCGGGCGGCCCCGGCGCTCGGCGCGATGACCGTCTCCATCGACCGGCTGACCCCGCGGCCGAAGCTGAGCAGGCGCCGGGCGAAAGCCGGGCGCCAGGCGCGCAGCGCCACGCTCACGGTGCGCGGCCGGACGGTGGAACTCGCGCCCACGAGCCGCAGGCATCGGGGCAAGCCGCCGATCCGGCTGCAGGCGGTGATGGTCGAGGAAGAGCGCGCGCCCCGCCGATGCGGCTCCGATCCGCTGGCTGCTGTTCACCACCCTTCCGGCCGACACGCTGGAGGACTGCGGAACGGTGGTCAGCCACTATGCCCAGCGCTGGCGGATCGAAGACTGGCACAGAATTCTGAAATCCGGCTGCAGGGTCGAGGAGCTCGAGAACCGCTCGGCCGAGCGCCTCGCCCGGGCCGCCGCCATCAATCTGGTCGTCGCATGGCGCATTCACCTGATGACGCTGCTCGGCCGCGACCACCCCGGCCTGCCGCCCGGCGTCCTGTTCTCCGAACTCGAAATCAAGGCGCTGAAGGCATTCGCCGCACGGCGGCGCGGATCGGCGGACATATCCACCGCACCAGAGGACCGCCTCCGGGAACGAAGGTGATCTGGCGCGGACACGCAACCCTCGTCGAATGGTGCATCGGGCACGAACTCATGATGGAGCAGGAAACATGACAAAGACTGGTGATCTCATTACCTCGGAACCGATTGTGGGGCATGGGTAGGGCTAGGCAGTCATTGCCGGGCGGCCACTTCGGCGTGGTCGATCCAACCCTTCTCAGTCAGCACATCGGCGGCCAGGCCGATCTGCCGAGGCGAGAATCTCTTCTTGCGTTGATTCCATGCATAGGTCGACGCGATGAGGTCATGCCGCGACTTGGGCGCGTCGTGTTCCAGAACCCAGTGCACGGTCGA
Organism: Paracoccaceae bacterium; assembly: GCA_965221935.1. Lineage (GTDB taxonomy): Bacteria > Pseudomonadota > Alphaproteobacteria > Rhodobacterales > Rhodobacteraceae > JAPOXR01. Next base: position 19,715 of record CBDCSZ010000072.1, on the reverse strand, counting down.
GAGCAGCTCAAGACCGAAGGCCGATTCGAAGCCATCGACGAGGTCGGTCACCCTCTCGAAACGCTCTCGCACTCTGCGCGAGCGGCGCAGTACCATGGCAGCGTCCTCGACAGCGCCTGGCACGAGCTCCAGCAGCTTGTCCGGCCTGTCGCCACTGTCGGCGTTGCCGGATATGTAGTGTCCCTCGACCTCATTCAGGACGGGCCACAGGTTCTGTGCGTAAGGACCGTAGACCGCCTTGATGAACCTCAGCTTCAGCGGCTGGCCCGCTCCCTGCATAAAATACATCAGCTTGTGGACTTCCAGAAGGGTGACGAAGGGGTCGAGCAGGCCCCTCAGATACCGATCCATCAAGCCGACCAGCGCCGCTCTGCCCGGAGTCATTCTCGGCATTCTCGGCACTTGGTGGCTGCGCACCATTCGCTGTGGTTTCGGCCCATTTTCAGGCTCGAAGACGACGGCGTCCAGGTCGTCGAAGCCGCGCAACGCTTTCTCGATGAGCGGGCGCACGTCGCTCCATTCGAGGCCGCCCAGGCCGCTGCCTAGCGGCGGCACGGCGATCGAGCGGATTTCGCGCTCGCGAACTGCCGCAACAAGGTCCATCAATCCAGCTTGAATGTCCTCGATCCGACTGTTGGCGCGCCAGTGTCGCTTGGTCGGGAAGTTGATTATGTAACGGGGGTTTGTGAGCCGGAGCGTGTCGAACACGAACATTCGGCCTGGCCGCACCTCGCCACGCCCGCAGGCCTCGGCGTAAGCGCGGAAGTTCTCCGGGAACGCCTTCTTGAATTGAAGCGCGATCCCACGCCCCATGACGCCGACGCAGTTGACCGTGTTGACCAAGGCCTCGGCGTCTTCAGCGAGGATGTCGCCGGTCTTGACGCGAATCATCAGTGCCGCCTCCGTGTCATCAATAATACCACCCCCGCTGAATCGTGACAGAAGGCTGATGATCAGAGGTCCAAATTATTTCCACAGCCTTGCTCCGAGTTTCCGCGTCACGTACTCCGACGCGGCGGATCAGGATCCACGGGAACGACTTCTCAACGAGAAACTCCGCCTGCTTGCCTTCCATGCAGTCGCGCCAATCACTTGCGTGGACGGCGTCCCAGTCAACTTCATCCAACTGCGCCAGATCGCACCTGTCTTTGAAATAGACGGAACCCGCATTGGAATCGGTGAACGCCCATCGCCGTTCCTTCTGGTCGGCCCATGCCACCGTCTCGTGGAGGTCGGCCTCCAGGTGCACGATGGGGCCCTGTCCGCCTCGGTAATCGAGATCGGGATGATTGGCCTTGTGGATCATATAGAGCATGACGGAGCGCGGACAAAAGTAGAAGGGCACGCAGTCGCCCACTTTGAGGCCGGGCCTGGACATTATCGGATTGGCGAGCCGTCGCTGCTTGATCTTGCTCATACCGATGACCGTTCCTGGCCGTACGCAACGCTGCAACGACGCATCGGACCAGAGGCGGCCGTCCTTGACGATGGAGTTCAGCCTGTCCACATGGACGATGTGGTAGATTTTCGGCTGGGCAGGCGGCGCCATGCTGATCCCGCCTTCTCAGCCTGCTTGCCATCCGCCAGCACCTCGTGCGGATGGCGCAAAACAGTTATCGGCAGGAAAACACAACGTTACTTGCCACGCGCATGGAGTCCCCGCAACACATCCTCGGCAATGCCCCTGATGCAGTTCACAATCCAATTGCGGTCGCTGTTGCTCAATAGGTGACTGCCTTTTCCTCCGTGTTGTCTTTGTTTTGTATGAGGACAGCGCGGTGGGCAATACATTCTCTTGCCACACGCGAAGCCCTGGCAAATGCACTTTGCCATCTCGACTGTTCGAACGGTGGCGGCTCCATCGGTGCGGCTATCCATGACGACCGTCTGGAAATTACGTCGACGGGATCTTGATGGCAACTACGCATTCGCCGTTCACTTTCCAGTCGCTTGATGGGCACTGCTTGGTGAACCTAAGTGATCGCGGAGCTCTCGAAGAGCGAAAGGAGATGTTCGGTATTGAAGACGTTGCCGAAGAATCCATGGGCGTAGATGCACCGCAACGGGGCAAGCAGCTTTCGGAGATGGCGGCTGCGGCGCTGACTTAGTACACACTTCTTGATCGGTTGGGCAAAGAACATGTCGACGTCATGGAGGCAAAGGGAGAACTCGACCGGATCAAGGCACGTTGTTGCGACAATCCGGCATAAGCAGCTCTCCTGAAACTTCGTGGCTCCGCGGCGGCATAGGCGGGACAAGGAAAGCGATACGATCAATCAACCGCGGCTCGTGGCCAACCGATGACGACGGTCTCCAAGTTCCCTTTTCTGAGTGTGGCCATGCAAATGTCGCGTTGATTGAGAGAATTGACGAGTTTTCCAGCTAATGCGAGCGACCGGGGGATCTCCCTTTGGTGCAAGTCGTTCCTAGTACTACAGGTGCATATTTTTTTCGATCATGGTTTATGGTCCCCGTGTTTTTTGAAACGGGGTTGTCATCATGGGTGTTGCGGAATGGTCTGGGTCCCTCCTGGAGTGGGAGAAAGAGCTGATATCGCTGAAGGAGCGTTTCAGTCCGGTGTTCGGCCGCCGCGAGCTGCGCGAGACCGGCGGCGCTTTCATCGACGGGCTGCTTTCGGGGATTTCACGCAAGACCGGCTGGATGATGTCGGAGCAGGCCGGCCTTGCCCGTCCCTGGCGGATGCAGGCGCTGCTTGGCCGCAGCAGCTGGGACGCGGACCTGCTGCGGGACGGGGTGTGTGATCATGTCATTGAGTCCCTCGGCGGCGATGACGGCGTGCTTGTCGTGGATGACACGGGTTTCCTCAAGAAGGGCGCCCACTCGGTGGGCGTCGCCCGCCAGTGTCCGGGCACGGCGGGACGGGTCGAGAACTGCCAGATCGGCGTGTTTCTCGGCTATGCCGGCCGTTACGGCCAGGCGCTGATCGACCGCCGGCTTTATCTTCCGAAGGCCTGGACCGGCGACGCCGGCCGGCGGGCGAAGGCCTCCGTTCCCGATGATGTCGGGTTTGCCGCCAAGCCGGCGATCGCAAGGGAGATGATTGCCCGGCGCCTTGACGCCGGTGTCCGCTGCGCCTGGGTCGTGGCCGATGCCGCCTATGGCTGTGACCGCGACCTGAGGCGGATGCTCGAGGAGCGGGACCAGGCCCATGTGCTGGCGGTGCGCGGCAATCACCATCTCCGGTTCATCGGCGACAGCGGCTTCGTGGAAACCAATCCTTCGGAGTTGGCCGGGGATCTTGCTGACGGGGACTGGACGGCCCTCGCCGCCGGCGAGGGCTCCAAGGGACCGAGGCTTTATGACTGGGCCCGCATTGTCATCCCGTGGAACCGCAAAGCGGGCTGGGAGCGCTGCCTGCTGGTGCGGCGCTCCCGCAGCGGCCCGCGGAAACTGGCATACTGTCTCGCTTTCTGCCCCGCCGGCGCCGCCCTGGCGGAACTGGCGGGCGCCGCCGGACTGCGCTGGACCATCGAGGAATGCTTCCAGCGGGCCAAGGACGGTCTCGGCCTTGATCATTGCGAGGCCCGTTCCTGGCATGGCTGGCACCGCCATGTCAGCCTGGTCATGGCCGCCGCAGCCTTTCTGGCCAGGCTGGAGGCGCAATTGAGGCACGGGGCGGAAAACAAAGAGAACAAAACGGGTCCAGCCGCCGATTCCGCCGGCTTGCCCTCATGACGGCGCTCGCGCCGAGCGTTCCGGAGCCGCGCCGCCTGATCGCGGAACTCCTGCTCAGGCCGCCGGAATCCAGCTCATTCATCATGAGCTGGCCGCTGTGGCGGCGAAAACACCAGGCTGACGCGGCAAAGGCGCGCTACAAGCGACGAACGGGTCAAACGCAACTGTCGTACTAGGGTCAGGACCCGTTAATGAGTGACAGATGCGATTGTGTCTGATTCATTGCCTGAAACAACAAATTGAGCAGTGAGCAGCAATATGAGCGATCTCTTCTGGCAAACGGAGGCGCAGCTTGAGCGCCTCCGGCCGTTCTTCCCCAAGCCAAGGGGCGTCCCCAGGGTTGATGACAGGCGGGTCCTGGGCGGCATGATCTTCATAAACCGCAACGGTCTGAGGCGGCGGGACGCGCCAGCCGAATACAGTCCCCGCAAGACACTCCACAGCCGGTGGAAACGCTTGAGCGGGATGGGCGTCTTTGACCATATGCCTGAGGGGCTTGCGGAGGGGAGCGGCTACGGCGGAACGCTGATGATCGATGCCGCCCACCTCAAGGTCCGCCGGCCCGCCGCCAGCCGCCGACTCAAAAAGGGGATCCGTACGGCGGACCGGACGGGCCGGGGGCGGACTGAATTCCAAGCTCCACACAGTGACCGACGGCCTTGGAAGGCCGCTGTGGATGCTCCTGACCGCTGGCCGCGGCTGTAACGCCGGCCGGCTGCGAAGGTCACTGAAAAGAAATGACATTTCTCCTCGCATACCCTCAGGAAGGGACCGCCGCGCGCCGATCCCCCATAATGCGGAACTCCACAGGAAGCGGCATGTGACCGAAAACAGCTTCGCCAGGCTCAGGGACTGGCGGCGGGCCGCCACGCACTGTGACCGATGTCCGGAGGTCTTCCTCTCCCCCTGCACACTTGCCGCAATCGTCAAGCTCTGGTTATAAGTCCGGACCCTGGTTCCCCTTGGTTCCCGACAGTGTGACAAAACTGCCGGCAGCAATCGCCAGTGCTGTTCTGTTCAAGTCCGCGACTTCAGCCGTCATCAGTTCTGACAGCCGCATTTGCACACCGCATGCTCAGTTTCTGAAATGGATGTTTACCCTCGCAGCAGCGAGAATTCGAATTCTTCGCTTCGAGGTCGAGACCCCTTCGCAAGATGCCTCCGGTTTCGCGCGTTGCTCCGCCCAGGCTCCCAAAAAAGATTTCGCCCTGCGTATCACTTCTCTCATCGGTAAACTTCAGAAATTCAGTCGGGTTTTGGCAGCCGCCAGCGTACCGGCATGTTCTGCCGCTTGGCCCAATTCGCCTGCCAACAGCGCCTGTAACCCGCCTGCGGCGGGGAAATCCGTTTCGCAGCCCTGCCGCGCCTCGCGCTGGAAAATCATCACACACCCGGCGTGTCAGCATTGTTCGCAATCAGGTTCCTCGGTGCCTCCGCCAAGGCCTGGGACGGACAGACGACGCCCCAGAGCTTCGGAGCCAGCAGCGCCCGCCAGACACTGGTTCCTCAATTCGCTGACGCCATATGCCGGATGCTCTGTCGACGAGACACCAATCACCGGGTTGGACAATTGGCCGCTGAGGCCCGAATTCCCGTGAGTCCCAAACCAACAATCGAACAAAGAAAAATCCGGTGGGAATCAGGCCAGTGGAATTCCCCCGCCGGGGTTCAGGCGGCGAGTTTCTCCGCCTCTCCGAGGTCTACCGACACCAGCCGGCTCACGCCCTTTTCCTGCATCGTCACGCCATACAGGCGATCCATATAGGCCATGGTGATCGGATTGTGGGTGATCACCAGAAACCTGGTGTGGGTGCGGCGGACAATCGTGGCCATAAGGTCGCAAAACTTAGACACGTTGGAATCGTCAAGCGGCGCGTCGATCTCGTCCAGCACACAGACCGGTGCCGGATTGGCCAAAAAGAACGCAAAGATCAGCGCAACAGCCGTCAAAGTCTGTTCGCCGCCTGACAGGAGAGAAATCGTTGAGAACCTTTTTCCGGGGGGATGGCAAAGGATTTCAAGGCCGGTGTCGAGCGGGTCATCGCCTTCAACCAGCTCAAGCCTTGCCTTGCCGCCGCCAAACAGCTGCGTGAACAGATCCTTGAAGTTTTCGTTCACCGCTTCGAAGGCGGTCAAAAGCCGCTCCCGCCCTTCTTTGTTCAATCCGGAAATCGTCCGCCGGAGTTTGGCGACCGCTTCTTCGAGATCGGCGCGTTCGCGGTCAAGCTCGTCGATTTCCGTCTGCAGCTCAATGATGTCCTGCTCCGCCATTAAATTCACCGCACCGATAGAATCCCGGCTGCGCCGCAGGCGGTTGACCTCGATTTCCTGAAGTTCGGGATCGGGCAGCGACGATGTGTCGAGTTTGAGACGCGCGGCGAGTTCATCCGGACTGCCTCCGGTTTTCTCGTCTATCCTTCCGACGGCCTCGAGCAGCCGTTCTGCGGAATGCGCCGCATCCGCGTCGGCACGGCCTTTCAACTCAAGCGAGCGGGCTGCCAGCCGGTCAGATTCCGCTGCCGCCTTAGCGGCTTCGCGCGCTTCGTTATCAGCCGCCCGCAGCGCGTCCGCGGCGCGCCGGCAGCGCTCTTCCGCAGCCGCGATCTCCGACGCCAGCGCCAATTTTCGGACCACAAGCTGTCCCGGCACCTCTTCGACAGCAGGCCTTTCCTCTTCCAGCCGGCCGCGCCGGCCGGTCAGGTCGGAAATGCGCCGGCTGGCTTGTTCCCTGCGGGCGCGCCAGGTTTCCAATTCATCGGCGGCGCCGGCGAGCCTGCCAACGCGCTCCGATTGTTCGCGTTCGAGCGAGGCTTTTGCCGAACGGGCTTCCAAAGTGTTTTCGCGCGCCGCGGCTACAGACTGAAGCAGTCCGGCGGCAACCAGCTGCGCGCTTGCCGGATCTTCCAGCCCAGCAACCGCGGCCTCGGCTTCCAAGAACGCCGCTTCCGCTGTCCTGGTTTCCTCGGAGGCGCGGTTTCGGTCTCCCCGGAGCGAGTCAAGAGTCATTTCGGCGATGCTGGAATCCGCCTCGGCCGTCGAAAGATCTCTGTTGGCCGCCGCCAGCGCCTCATCAGCGCGAAGGCGCGATACCCGGGCATCCTTGTCCGCCTTGTCCATCGCGCTGAATTCGGCCGCCAGCTGTCCGCACAGGTCCCGCAGTCTTTCCGCTTCCCGTTCTATTGTTGATATCTCGGCAGTCAGATCGTTGAGCCGGTTCAGCTGCCGGAGCCGCAGCGCCGCCGGTTCCGGGGATTCAGCTCCAGAAAACACAAACCCGTCCCAACGGCACAGATCGCCGTCGGTCGTGACAAGCCGCTGACCGGGCTTGAGATGAGGCTGCAGCCGGGCGATGTCTTCGGTTTGGGCAAGACCGGTTTGACTCAAACGCCGCTGCAGCAATGGCGGCGCCTGAACGAAAACGGCCAGGGGCTCCACAGAATCGGGCAGAGTGTGCTGTTCGTCGTACGGCTCCAATTCGCGCCAGCCCTTCGCAGAGCCGTTCTTGCGAAGAGGCGCAAAAATATCGTCGCCAAGGGCGGCGCCGAACGCGGCTTCATATCCCGGCTCAACCTTGACATGATTGAGCAGCTGGGCCGCGTCTTCAGTGTCTTCACGCACCAGTTTTCTGAGTTCGGTTTCTTCCGATCTGAGAGCTCCGAGCCGGCTGTCCGCTTCTGACAGCCGTCCCTCGTTTTCCGTCAGACCAGTCAGCGCCGATGCGCGCGCGGACTCAGACTTTTCAAGCAGAATCTCCGCGTCATCGACAAACCGTTCGGCATCCGAACGGGCACCGTCGGCGCTCTTGACCGAAATCGTTGCCTCGGCAAGCCGGGCTTCGCCGACCGCGACGCGGGACACGGCGCTCTTTTCCCGCTCCCCGCACACCGCCAGCGTCTTTTTGGCACTGTCCCAGTTGCGCACCGCCACGTCGCGCACCGACTGGATTTCAGCGATCCGCCGGTTCGATACGTCAAGTTCCCGCTCCAACGCCGCCAGCGCATCCGCGGACTCGCTCAGGCGAAAGGACATATCCTCAAGTTTTTCTTGGTGCCCTTGGCCTTGCCGCAACAGAGCCGCCCTCAGCTCATTCAGCCGTTCAATTCGATCGCAGGCATCGGTTTTCAGTTCAGCTTCGCGGTCAATTCCCTCTGACAGTTCCGCAATCTGCCCGTGAAGAGCGTCCACCGCCTGCCGGGCGTTGGATTCCTGGGTTTCGATATGTTCAGACTCGGCCCGCATCCTCTGCAGCGCCGCATCAAATGCGGCAGACTCGGTGCGCAGCGGTTCAAGCCGCTCCTCGAGTTCCGACCGTTGCAGAGAGGCCCGGTTCGCCTCCCGCTGCAGCCGTTTCGTTTCGGCTGTTCTGTGTGTCTGGCTGGACTGCGTTTCGACCGCTTCCTCAGAGGCCTTGCGCCAGACAAGATAGAGAAGGAGGCACTCCGCTGTCCGCAGCTGTTCGCCGAGCTGCCGATAACGGCGGGCCTGTCGGGCTTGACGATTCAGTGTCGCCACCTGACTGCGGAGATGATCGAGAACATCGCTGGTGCGCGCAAGGTTCTGCCCAGTCGCAGAGAGTTTGAGTTCCGCCTCGTGTCTGCGATGGTGCAAGCCGCTGATTCCGGCGGCTTCTTCCAGAATTCCCTTGCGCGCTGCCGGTTTGGAATTGATGATTTCGTTTGTCCGGCCTTGATTGACCAGGGCGGATGAGCGCGCTCCCGATGCGGAATCGGCAAACAACAGCTGCAAATCGCGCCAACGCACATCGCGGCCGTTCGCCCGAAATGAAGAACCGTGCTCGCGTTCTATCCGCCGCGAGACCACCAGCTCATCGTCATCGTTGAAACTGAACGGCGCGGACCGGTCTTGATTGTCGATGACCAGCTCAACTTCCGCCAGCGCGCCGGCGGGACGGGCCGCGGAACCGGAGAAAATCACGTCCTCCATGGCGCCGCCGCGCATGGCTGTCGGGCGGTTTTCGCCCATCACCCAGCCGATGGCTTCCACAAGATTGGACTTTCCGCAGCCATTCGGACCGACAATGCCGCTAAGCCCGTCCCTGATCGGGAGCTCAACTGGGTCGGCGAAACCCTTGAATCCGTTGATCTTAAGTTTGCTGAACCTCAAGGTTTGTTGCTCGATAGGTTACTATTATTGTCTGTGCCTGCCTCAACTCCGAACGAATCATCACTTTACCCACGATGTATGCAGTGACAAGCTTTTTTTGCTATATATTGACCAATTCGGCATATTTTGCGTAAGTTGTTGTATAAATCAACAACATACATCTGAATTTTGGGGAATATCTGCGAAAACGCCGGAAGAAGGTCAATGGGGATCAGTTGACCAGGCGCGCCGCGGCGCCCTCGGCGTGCAAACCACACAGCCGATGGTTTCATCGTGCCCATTTTCGATCCAGCAAGGACAGTGGTGCATTGAATTCGGTTCAGGCAGCCTATCGGTCTCAATGTCACGCTTGAAGCGCCTCCACAGTTTCGTGACCTTCGGCAAGGCCAAACCGGCGCAAGTCGGCAACTGCGTTTGAGAAATCCGCATTTGGCATCTTCCTCGGCACTGACTGGAAATGCCGGGCGCGGTCGGCGCGTCAACCGGGAAGTCATTCCGCAACAGCCTGCCCTCTGCCCGAAGGGCGGATCGATCTTGCCAGTGTGAACGCCGCCGCAGAAGCCGAGATCGCGGAACAGTAGCGGGAGGGCGAGGAAGATCCCACGCAGGACATGGCGCGGTATGCCCGCCGGGTCAGGCGTCGGCTGGGGCTATCGCAGACCGAACTGGCGAGGCGCATTGACGCGCCGCACGAGACGATCCGCAACTGGAAGCAGGGCAAGCGCTGCCCGACCGGGGCCGCGCTCGCCCTGTTGCGGTTGCCCGACAAGGCCGCGGCAACCGCGCTCCGTGTGCTGTCCTGATGGGATGGCAACGATGCTGCCCGGCTCGGTCCGCCGGTGCATGGCGGGTGTTGAATTGCATGTTGTTTCTGCGTGGAGCAGTGGATCCGTTTCGGATAGGATCGGCGCACATGCCTTGACCGCCGAAACGGCGCGGCGTGTGTTTGAGACGGCCGCCCGTCAAAACAGGCGGCCGTCAAAATGGTTTACTGGGCCGAGACGACCCTGCCCTCGACCATGGGCGAAACTTCGCCCCGCGATTCAATGTAGTCAAAGAGCTGCACTGTCATCAGCACCGCCGCTTTCTCGTCCACAATCCGGGGCTTATCCCTCAGCATCGCGTAGCCGTCGCCGCCACCCGCAAGATAGTCATTGATGGCAAGCGAATATGTCGCTGCCAGATCAACCGGGGATCCGCCAACGGTAACCTCCAATACCCTGCTTCCTGGATCTGCGGCCGGGTCGTAGCGCATGGCCGCGCCGGAGAGATGCAGATATCTGCCTGCGACTTTTTCGATCTCGCTGACACTGTTTTCAAGCACATCGACCAAATCCTGTCCCGTGACCTCAAGCACTACCGTGCTGTTTCCAAACGGAAGTTCACTCAGGATATCGCGCCGCGAAAGCGTCGTTCCAGGTTCGTAAATCCGGTTTGCGCGAATGCCGCCGCCATTCATGACCCCAATGTCTGCGCCGGTCGCTTCGCGAATTGCGTCTGCGGTCAGATTCCCGAATGCGGCTTCCATCGTTCTGACTGTCGCCCGATTTGTGTCCATGGCGGTCGTCGTCACGCCGAGTTCGATATCCAGCTCTTCGCTGAGCGTGGCCTCATATGCAGCGACTGCCTCAGCCGTGTCTGCGTCCGGCGTGACATGCATTGTGTCAACCATCCGGTGTTCCGCGCTCCACACAAATTTTGGACCGTCATCATCCGGAACCCGTTCAAGGTGGAGGTCAATGACCGAAACCCAGTCCGCCTGCTCGCCTGACTCAACGAACAGAACATCCCCGCCATAGTCGGCGCGCAGCAGATGGTCGTCTCCGCTCAGGATGATATCCACATCGCCGCGGGCGATGAGCTCAGCATCTTCGCCAATATCGGTGTGGGTCAATGCGATGACCAGGTCCGCGTCTGCGCCGCGCAGGTTGTCGGCTTCCGCCGCCGCCGCCTCAGCTGCATGGGTGATGGTGATGTATCCCGGGCTGGATTTCACCATGGTTCCTTCGGTCGTAACGCCGAGAATTCCAATCTTGAACTCGCCGACTTCCACCATGATCGAGGCCTGCGCGCCCTCGATGATGTTTCCGTCCGGATTGATATTGTTGGCGCCAAGAATCGGAAACGCGGCCTCCGAGATTCTTGCTTTCGCAACATCCGGGCCGAAATCGTACTCGTGATTGCCCATGACCATGGCCGTCAGCCCAAGACCGTTGAAAAGTTCAATCATATGGGCGCCCTCGTCGAGACCCGACATCAGCGAAGGCGAAATCGCATCGCCGCCAAAGGTCACAAGAACATTGCCTCCCATTGAGCGCTCGCTGTTGATGACAGCGGCCAGACGCGCCACACCGCCGCGGCCATCGTCCTCGTTCATGCGGTCGAGATCGTTGAAATGCACTATTGTCACTGAGTCTGACTCTTCGGCGGCTGCGCCTGACAGCGTCAGACCGGCCGCGATCAGCGTTGCCGGCAACAGACGGAAAACTTTGGTTGCGTTCATTCCGCTCTCCTTTCGAATGAATCCCGGCGCCGGGAAACCGGCCAATGCCGCCTTGGACGTAATTGACCTCCAACAGATTCCCGGCAGATAAAGCAGATTTAGAGTGCGGAACCGCTGACAACAACAGTCAAGTTCGGCCAGGCGGGCTTGCCGTATGCGCATTTTTCAGGTTCGGCCCGTCATTGAGAGGCGGCGGCGACGGCGGCAAAATCAAGAACAATTGTCCGGAAGCGACCGCAAACACTCAACAGTGTCTTTGATTCTTGCGAAGGCATGGACAATGGCCTAATCGACAGCCGACATTAGAACAGAATTCCTCTATTTCGAAAAATCCGCGTCTTGAATGTGACAATGTCGGTCCTTTAGTCTCGGTGGTTCAATCAATGAGGTCAGATCATGAAACGCATGCTTGTCACCGCCGCAGCTGTCGCGGGCTTTGCCGGCGCAGCGGCTGCCGCAACTTATGGGCCTTTGGTCACGCCACAGGAGCTGGCGGCTTCGCTTGACCGGGTTAATCCGATCATTCTCGATATCCGCGGCATAGACTACCGGGAGGGCCACATTCCTGGAGCGATTTCGGCTCCGTACGGTCTGTTCCGCGGCCCAAAAACCAATCCGGGCCAGATGCTCGATGTCGAAACGCTCGAGGAGCGTCTCGAGGCGCTGGGCCTGAATCCCGACCAGCCAATCGTGATTGTGCACGAAGGCAACTCAAACTCAAATTTTGGCGCATCCGCACGCGTCTATTGGACACTGAAATCCGCCGGCTTTCCGGATCTAACGATCTTGAACGGCGGCAAACTCGCCTGGGAATGGCAAGGGCTGCCGTTGGAGACGGAAATTGTGGAACCCGCCCCGACCGAACTCGAGATCGTTTTTTCGGCGGATTGGACGGCCACCACGCCTGAGGTGGCAGCCTTGGCTGAAGATGGCGGCTCAACGGTGCTGATTGATGCGCGGACAGCGGAGTTCTACGAAGGCGAAGTCAAGCACAAGGCCGCCGCACGGCCGGGAACCGTTCCCGGCGCGATCAACTTCGCGCACAAGAATTATTTCCAGGACGACCCGGTTTTGCTCAAGACAGAGCTTGATGCCGTCGCGCTCGCGGCCGAACTGGGAATATCGGACGGCGCCGATGTTGTTTCCTTTTGCAATACCGGGCATTGGGCGGCGACCGGCTGGTTCGCGCTTTCCGAGATTGCCGGAATTGAAAATGTGAAGCTTTACCCGGGTTCAATGGTGGAATACTCGAACTCCGATCAGCCGATGGCGAACACGCCGGGGCTGCTCCAGAATCTGATGAACCAGCTGCGCGGCGACGGCTGACGGCCGGGCGCCGTTCATGCTCCTTCGTCACGGCGGTCTTGTCGCTGCGGCGGCTCTCGCCGTCGCAGCTGTCACCGTCGCGGTCGGAGTTCGATATGGGATTTTGCTGGCGGTCGGACTCGGCATAGGTCTGATCCTCGAAGGGCTTCGGTTCGGATTTGCCGGGCCGTGGCACGCCATGATTCTCAATCGCAACCCCATCGGAATCCTGGGGCAGCTGCTTGCCATTGGTCTGGTGAGCATCGTTGCCCTTCCATTGCTTGAGATTGGTCAGGGCGAATTGACCGGCGCCGTGGCGCCGATTGGCTGGGCAATGGTGTTCGGCGCGTTTTGCTTTGGCATTGCGATGCAGGTTGTGCTTGCCTGCGGGTCCGGCACTCTGGTCAATGCCGGGTCAGGCAATTTGGTCAGCCTGCTGGCCCTTCCGTTCTTCGCAATCGGGAGTTTTCTGGGATCCTACCATCTTATCTGGTGGACCGGCCTAGGCGCAATTCCCGCTGTCAACCTGACCGGCCTGCCCGGCATTGCGATAACTCTCGCAGGGCTTGCCGCGACCGCGTGCTTCCTGTTGTGGAGGGCCGCTCCCGAACACCGCCGCCTGCCGCGGCGCTACATCATTGCCGCAGTCGTCCTCGCGGGGCTTGCACTGTTGAATCTTGTGGTCGCCGGACAGCCATGGGGTGTCGTTTATGGACTTGGGCTGTGGGCCGCAAAGGGCGCCGGCGCCATCGGGTTCGATCTTTCCGCTTCCGCCTACTGGGCCGCGCAGAGCAGCGTCGAGCGCCTCGGTAACAGCATTCTGACCGATTTCACGTCGCTCACCAATATCGGGATCATTTCTGGTTCGTTCATCGTCACTGCATGGCGGCAGGGCGGACTTTCACAGAGAATCCCAGAGCTGCCGGTGCGGGGATGGATCTCGGCCATGGCGGCGGGCTTCGTTCTCGGCTACTGTGCGCGTCTGGCATTTGGCTGCAATGTCGGAGCGTTCTTCTCCGGAATCTCGACCGGCAGCGCGCATGGCTGGGTTTGGTTCGCCGCCGCGTTCTGCGGAGCCTTTATCGGTGTGCGGCTCAGACCCATTCTCGGACTGGAGGCAAGGGCATGACTCGAAAACTGACCACTGGCGTGGCCGGCGCGCTGCTCTTTCTCCTGCTTGCCTTTGATCTTGCGACCGCAGAGCTGAACCCATTTGATGCGCCGCCGGCGATCGCTTTCGGTTCCGGCGTTGCCGGAGGCGGTGCCTTCTGCGGTGCGCTGCCCTCGTAAACCGAGGCGGTTCAGGCCGCCTTCACCTCAGCATCCAGGCAGCATGCGGGCAGCGGCGGACGCAACCCGCATTGCCAATTCCGGCGCATGACCGGTAAATGCGCTTCGGAGACGCGTCGCCGTCAAACCTTGGCGCGTCATTCGACCGGCGACAGTGTTGGCACACGGGTTCGGCATGGCTGAGGGCGGCGCGCGGCTGCAAAGCGCAACTTTGATGACCCCGGTGCTGCTCGCCGGATGTTTCATCATACTCGTCAGTTTCGCGATCAGGGCCAGCTTCGGGGTGTTTCAGATCCCGATCGCCGACGAGTTTGGCTGGGCAAGGTCCGAGTTTTCGCTTGCGATCGCCATCCAGAACCTTGCCTGGGGCATCGGCCAACCGATTTTCGGTGCCCTTGCCGAACGCATTGGCGATCGCATTGCGATCGTCGCCGGTGTGATTGTCTATGCCGCGGGGCTTGTCCTTTCGAGTTTCGCTTCGTCTCCGGAAGCGCACCAGATTCTTGAGTTCTTCATCGGAATGGGCGTCGCCGGGACCGGATTTGGCGTCATCCTTGCGGTTGTCGGACGCGCCAGCTCCGACGAAAACCGGTCTGTCTCTCTCGGGATTGCGACTGCCGCCGGCTCCGGCGGTCAAGTGATCGGCGCGCCGGCGGCGGAGTGGATGCTCAGTTTCATGTCGTGGCAGTCGGTTTTCATGCTGTTTGCCGTCGCCATCTTCACCGTGCTCGCGGTTCTGCCGGTCATGCGGGCCCCGAAACTGGCTTCCCGCCGGCAGCTTGAAGAAAGCATGGGCGAAATCCTGCTCAAAGCATTCCGGGATCCATCATACACGCTGATATTCGCCGGTTTCTTTTCCTGCGGCTACCAGCTGTCGTTCATCACCGCGCATTTTCCCGCTTTCGTCACTGAAATGTGTGCAGCGATCGCCCCCGCCGGTTTCCTGCACTCGGTTGGCATCACTTCGACCTCTGCCCTGGGAGCTGTGGCGATATCCCTGATCGGCCTGGCGAATATAGCCGGCACCCTGCTGGCCGGCTGGCTCGGAAAGCACTTCGTGAAGAAATACCTGCTGGCGATCATTTACACCGGCAGGACGCTGGCGGCCGCGATCTTCATAATGATGCCCATTACGCCGCTCACAGTGATTGTATTTTCCATCGTTATGGGCGCGTTGTGGCTGGCCACGATTCCACTGACCAGCGGTTTGATCGCCCACATTTACGGACTGCGGTATATGGGCACTCTTTACGGCATCATCTTTCTATCGCACCAGCTCGGCGGATTTGCCGGCGTCTGGCTCGGCGGACTGCTGTACGACGCTTACGGAAACTACGACATTGTCTGGTGGATTGGCGTCGGGGTCGGGGCGTTTTCCGCCATCGTCCACCTGCCCATCAACGAAAGGCCGCTGACCGACCGGATGCCTGCCTGACGCCGTCTGCCGGGCGACTCACCTGCGCTGCCATTTCGACAGGATGTGGTTTGAGGTCATCAGATCAAGATGTGCGCCGCCGCCATTCTTGAACAGCGTGATCTCGCGGGGGCCGGCGCGCGCAAAGCCGCCGCCAGGCAAATCATAGAAATCAGCCGCAATGCTGTCGACCCTGATGACGCCCTGCCGCAAAGGAATCTTCAACTCGCCGATATGGTCAAGTGTTGTGTCGCGGCTGTCCACAAAAATCCTTGACGCACGGAGCGCGGCATCGTCCGCCTCCCGCATGTCCGGCCGGTAGGCGCCGATCAGGTCAACATGGGTACCCGGCGTCAACCATTCGCCCTGCAGCACAGGCTCCGCCGCCATGGTGGCGCAGGCAACAATGTCGGCGCAACTGACAGAGGCTGAAAGGTCATCGGCGACCCGAATGTCGGCGCGATTCTCGTAGTCTGAGGCCAGCTTTTCCGCATGTTTCCGGGTCCGGTTCCAGATCGTGAATTCCGCCGAGGGAAAGACTGCGGAATAGGCTTCGACCAGCGAACGGGCCACGGTACCGGCGCCGACAATCAGAATCTGCGAGCAATCCGGCCGCGCGAGTCTGCGCGCGGCGAGCAGGGAGTCGCCCGCGGTTTTCCATTTCGTGACCAGTCTGAAGTCCAATAGCGCCACAAGTTCACCCGTCCGGTCATTGAACAGGTTCACCGCTCCGGTGGTGGTTGGCAGCCCGCGGTCAGAGTTTGAGAGAACAACAAATGCGGTTTTCACCGCGCTCCCAAGTCCGTCAATCCATGCCGCGCGCGTGAGCATGGCGTCGTCGCCGCGATACAGCAGCTGATCGCCGATCTCCGCCTTTGCCAGGCGATGGCCGTCGGCAAGCGCGTCGGTGAGTTCGATCCAGTCGAGCAGCGGCTCGGCATCGGAAAAAGTGACGATTTCAACCAAGGCGAAACACCTCCGTTCAGATATGCGGGAAATGACGATATTTAACTCTCGACAGGCTGAGTAACAGCCCTGTTTGCCGGCTGCTGTCAATGCCGCCCCGCCCGCCGGTTCCGGCGCCGCATAGGAAGTTGCGCACAGTTCGCGAATCCTTGATGCATGACCGCGGATTTCGAATGGAGGTTTCCATGGACAGTATCCGGCTTCTTGACCGTCTCATCGCCTTTCCGACTGTGAGCCGCGACTCCAATCTCGAGTTGATTCACTTCGTCAGGGAATGGCTCGAAAAACACGGTGTCCGCTGCCGGCTTGTTCACAGTGAAGACCGCGGGAAAGCCAATCTGTTCGCCGCCGCGGGACCATCGGGAGTGCCCGGCGTTTTGCTGTCCGGCCATACAGACGTCGTCCCCGTCGACGGTCAGGACTGGTCGACCGAACCTTTCCGGCTGACGGCGGACGGAGACAGGATTTTCGGTCGTGGAACCGCCGACATGAAAGGGTTTCTTGCCTGCGCGATGCGGGCCGCCGCACTGGCGGCGGAACGTGAACTTCGCACACCCCTGTGGCTCGCATTTTCCTACGACGAAGAAATCGGCTGCATTGGCGTGCGAAGGCTGATCGATGTCATGGTCGAAGACGGTCTGCGGCCGCTGTGCTGTATCGTGGGAGAGCCTACTTCAATGAAGGTGGCGACCGGCCACAAAGGAAAAACCGCGCTGCGCGCCGTATGCCGGGGTGAGGCCGCGCACTCGGCATTTGCCCCAAAAGCCTTGAACGCACTGCATCTCGCGTGCGACTTCGTCGGGCTGCTGCGCGATCTGCAGCGATCCATTGAGATCGGCGGGCCGGCCGATCCGGGGTTCGGGATCCCCTGCACAACGGTGCATGCCGCCAAGATCAGCGGTGGGGTCGCCGCCAACATCGTTCCTGACAAGGCCGTTGTTGAGTTTGAAATCCGCAATGTCGCCGCCGACGATCCTGCGGCTCTCCTCGCCGGACTGCGGACAGGCGCGCAGGAACTCGAACGGAAAGCCAGGCAGCAATCCAGCAAGGCGGAAATCTCGATTCAGGTGGTCAACAGCTATCCGGGGCTCGACACCGATCCTGACTCCGGTGTGGTCGCGTTCGTGAAATCCCTGACCGGGGGCAATGCGACGTCAAAGGTGGCGTTCGGGACAGAAGCCGGACTGTTCAGCCAGCGCATTGGAACCCCTTCCGCGATCTGCGGCCCGGGTTCGATGGAACAGGGGCACAAGGCCGACGAGTTTGTCAGCCGGAATCAGCTGGAGCGCTGCGATCTCATGATGTCGGCCCTTTTGACCCGGCTTGAAGCGGGGGTTTCACTCCGGGACTGAAACCTCAGGCGGCGATCAGTTCGGCATCCTCAGCCTGCTGGCGGTGCCACATTGCCGCGTAGCGGCCCTCCCGCCCGAGCAGGTCGTCATGTGTGCCCTGCTCAACGATCATGCCGTTTTCCAGCACCACAATCAGGTCAGAGTCGACAATAGTCGACAGCCGGTGCGCGATCGCAATCACCGTTCGACCGGCGCCCATTTGTTGAAAACTCTCCTGGATTTCTTTTTCAGTTTCGCTGTCGAGGGCCGAAGTCGCTTCGTCAAGCAGCAGGATTTTCGGGTTTTTCAGCAATGTGCGGCCGATCCCGATCCTCTGCTTTTCCCCGCCTGAAAGTTTCAGACCGCGCTCGCCGACCTCAGTCGCATATCCTTCAGGAAGATCGCTGATAAAACCGTGCAACTGCGCCGCCTTCGCCGCCGAGGCGATCTCCTCCTCGCGCGCGTTCGGCGATCCGTAGGCAATGTTGTACTCGATGGTCTCGTTGAACAGCACCGTGTCCTGGGGAACGATCCCGATCTCTTGGTGCAGGCTGTCCTGGGTGACATCCCTCACATCCTGACCATCGATCTTCAAGGATCCGCCGGTCACGTCATAGAAACGGAACATCAGCCTTCCGATGGTCGACTTTCCGGAGCCGGACGGGCCGACAAGGGCGACTGTGTGGCCCGGTTCGATCACCAGATTGATGCCCTTCAGGATGGGCCGCTGCGGATCGTAGCCGAACGAAACATTCTCAAAGCTGATCCTGCCGCCGGCGACCTCGATGGGCTTCGCATCCGGTTTGTCCTCGACATCGTAGCCTTGGTCGAGAAGATCGAACATGTCCCCCATATCGATCAGCGACTGCCTGATTTCACGATAAACCGTGCCCAGGTAATTCAGCGGCACGGCGATCTGGATCATGTAGGAATTCACCAGAACGAAGTCGCCGACCGTCAGGTCGCCCCTGAGAACGCCTTGCGCGGCGAGCAGCATCACCGCCACCGTTCCGGCTGTGATCAGAATCGCCTGGCCAAAATTTAGCGCGGCGAGCGAATAGCTTGTGCGCAGCGCGGCCTGTTCATATCCGCGCATGGAAACCTCGTAACGGGCGGCTTCCCTGTCTTCCGCGTTAAAATATTTGACAGTTTCGTAGTTGAGCAGGCTGTCAACCGCCTTCTGGTTGGCTTCGGTGTCCTGCCGGTTCATCTCGCGGCGGACCTGCACCCGCCATTCGGTTACCTTAAAGGTGAACCAGACATAGAGAATGATGGTGCCGGTGACAATGGCGAAATACGAGAAATCAAGTGCTATCAATAGGATCGCTGCAATCAGGCACAGCTCCAGGACGAGCGGTCCGATTGAGAACAGCATGAACCGGAGGGCGAAATCCAAGCCCTTCACGCCTCGTTCGATGATTCTCGAAAGACCCCCGGTTTTGCGCGTGATGTGATAGCGCAGAGACAATTTGTGAATGTGGCGAAATGTGGTCAAAGCCAGACGGCGCAGCGCCCGATGGCCGACTTTTGCAAAGATCACATCTCGCAGCTGTTCAAAACCGATGCTCAGAAGACGCGCCACGCCATAGGCGACTGTGAGACTTATCGCGCCAAGACCAAGCAGGAAGAACGGGTTTTCCGCCCCCGTCATGGCCAGCTTGTCCACGGCGGTCTTGTAGACAAAAGGCGTGGCGACGGTCACAGCCTTGGCGGCGGCAAGGGCCAAAAGGGCCGCAACAACCCGCGCGCGGATGTCGGGTCGGCCCTTGGGCCAAAGGTAAGGGCTTATGGCTTTGACCGTTCGCCAGCTGCTGCGCCGGGCTTCTGCCTCGACAGAGGTTTTCTTCGGGATTTCGCTCGCCATGGAAGTCCTGCCTGGGTGGATGCGGCGTTTGGTAACCTCCAATTTAGGTGCGGCAAGCCCAGATTTACAGGCGGCGGCGCGTTCCAGCAGGACAATCGCCTGGAAATGGGCTTGGCATATCCCGCCGGCCGCCGACCGGCCGCGAGATCGAACAGGCGGGTCGTCCGATCGCAACGCCAATAGCGCACCGGCTCCTCGTAGAGTGAATTGACAATCAGGCGG
>CBDCSZ010000071.1:0-34944 GCA_965221935.1 Paracoccaceae bacterium | reverse complement strand
AGCTCTCTGACAATCGCGTCCCAGTCGGCTGCGCGAGTCCGCTGTTCCGTTCGCCGTGCGGATAGAGCAGTTCCCGGAGCGTCTCGTCGCCGAGACCGTCCGGAAGCGGCCAGCATGACAGCCCCGCCGCCGCCGCCCGTTTCAGCACATTCGACACCGTGCCCGCGCTCACGCCCGTCGCGGCGGCTATGTCGTTCCGCGTCAGGCCAAACCCGTGACGCTGGCGCAGGATATCCTTTATGTTGATCATGTCGGTCCTCTTCATTTGCCCGTGCCTCCTCTGTTCGATCTGTCGATCAATGAGGCAGAGCCGGAAGAGTGGCCATGCGGCCGGTCCCCGAAGGGACGCTGTCAGCGGATAACGCGCGCCGGGCGCGGACCGTCAAGTCCGGCCGGATTCTTGGTCAAGTGTCGCCGGAATCCTGGATCGCGGTAGGAAACCGGGTTGCCCCGGTCCCCCCGCGCAGATCCGGACGTGCGCGTTAACGCATCCGGCTCCTGCCTTGGGTGTTGACGGTGAGGCGCTGGGCTGGCCACGGGTGACGGATGGTGGGCTTTGGCCAATGGAAGCCGATTAGGCGATCCAACGCGGACCATTTGTAGCGGTCCTTCTGCGAGCGCCTGCGCAGGGTGCGCAGAAGCATGCGTCTGACCGCGAAGACGAATGCCTTGAGGGTACGCGATGTGCCGGGGACAGCGTAGTAGTTAAGCCATCCGTTGATGACTCTTCCGAGCCATCGGGCCACTTCGTGTTCGCTCCAGTGCATTCGCTTTCGGAGTTCCTCCTTGATGCGCCTGAGGGTGCATCCCATCCGCTTTCGGGATGGTTTGCGTCCGACCCGGAATTTCCCTCGCAGGGTCTTGGCGCAGAAGTGCGTCATGCCCAGAAAGTCGAAGGTTTCCGGTTTGCCCTGCCCGCGTTCCTTTCGGTTTGCTCTTGCGAACCGTCCGAACTCAATGAGCCGGGTTTTGTCGGGATGCATGTCCAGCCCAAATCGGGCGAGCCTTTCCCTCAGATCGCTCAGGAAGCTCTCCGCCTCCCACCGATGTTGAAAGCCAACCGCGAAGTCGTCCGCGTAGCGAACAACGATCATGTCGCCTTTCCCCTTCCGTTTGCGCCATGACTTGTGCACCCAGAGGTCAAGCACGTAGTGCAGGTAAGCGTTGGCCAGGACGGGCGAAACAATCGCCCCCTGAGGAACGCCTCTGCCCGTGTCCGTCCAGTCGGTCCCCTCCATGACGCCAGCGTTCAACCATTTGGTGATGAGGCGGATGAGGCGCGTATCTCCAATGCGATGTTCCAGAAACCGGATCATCCAGCCCCGGTCCAAATTGTCGAAGAATGCGCGGATGTCCGCGTCAAGAATCCAACTGATCTTGCGCTGCTCAATTCCAACCGTGAGCGCGTCAAGCGCGTTGTGCGCCCCGCGGCCCGGTCGGAACCCGTAGCTGAACCCGAGAAACTCCGACTCGTAGATCGGCACCAGAATCATGTCCGTCACCGCCTTCTGAGCGATCTTGTCCTCCAGTGCGGCGATGCCGAGCGGTCGTGTTCCGCCGTCCGGCTTGGGTATCTCGACCCGCCGAACCGGCGGCGCGCGGTACGCTCCCTTGTGCAACCGTCCATGCAGGTCGATCAAGCGATCTCCCAGCCCTTCGGCATACATTTCCCACGTCACGCCATCCACGCCGGCGGCCACGTCACTCTTCAGCGAGTGGAACGCCTCCGCCAGCACAGGCACCGTGATGTGGTGCAGGAGCGCAACCAGACGCTCTTCCGGGTTTCTCTTCGCAGCCTGCCGTATCCGGTCGGCCTCCTGTGACAGGCTTTCCCGCTTCTGCGCGCGGCACCTGCTTCGGCTTCCCGAATTTCCCTCGGCCCCAGCCCTTGGCTCCACCTGCTCCGCCGGGCGTTGCCGCCCTTTGTTCGCAGGCTTCACGGCTACTATGGCCGGGTCTGACTTCTCCAAGCCGTTCGTCATTGGCTTTGGGTTTCCCCTCCTTTCCTTTGCGGCCCCGTCCGACTGCGGGGCGGCTTGGAGACCTCCCAGGTCCCGGTGAAGTGCTTCTGCATGTGCCATGGTTCTTCGACCCCGGGATGCCTTCTTCCGCCTCACCAAACCGGCTTGGAAGTGTTGCCTTCGACCACTTGAACGGTCTCGGCGCACCCGATTTTCCTACGCTTTCGTGGCTCAATAGCCCGGCCCACACATGCCGCTGCCGACGCTTCGCCTGACACCTCGCGATGTCCGGCGCACGGCTTGCGGTGAAAGTGGTGGTTGGCATTTCCTTTCTGCGGGACTTTCACCCGCTGCACGTTCACCAGTTAGCCTGGCGCTCTCAAGTGTCGCCGGAATCCTGGTCAAGTGTCGCCGGAATCTTGGTCAAGTGTGATCGGAATCCTGGTCAAGTGTCGCCGGATTTTGCATACGGCGGCAACCTTGCTGTCAACCGTCATTCACGGTTCGGAAAACTGCCCACAGCGCGCCGCGCGGCAGCATATCGAGTGCGCGGAACTTGCCCTTAAGGCCGGTGTCCGGCTTTCGACACGCGCCGTTGAACTCGCCGGTGACGAAAAGATGTCCGGATTTCTCAGGAATTGGGCCGCATCTCATGCGAGCCAGGTCGTCGAAGGGGGGATTGGCTGACGCGGCGGCGGCCTGTTCAGGCTCCCCCTTTTCCTCCAGACTTCCCGACCGTCACTTTGATGATGGCTTCAGCGGAAGCGAGAATCGCCTGTTTCACCGCTTTGCGCTGATCTGCGCTCTCAAATTCCGGCAGCGGAATACACAGCTCATTCTGATTGCCGCCCCTGTTTTTTGCCGCCGGCGGCGGGTGGGCGCGCATATGCGCAGCGCGAAACGCGGCTTCCTCGGGCTGCGTCAGCGCACACAGACGAATCAGTTTGTCCAAGTGTTTTGCCGGCACCGGAACCTCATAGGCGGGGTTGAAAATCTGACTGACAAAGCTTCTGCTGGTGCCGAGCTCTTTCGCAATCTGTTGTTTGGTCCCTGACGGGCAGCGCTCGACGGCGACGCGCAACAGCGTTTTGTAGGTCTTGATCGCCAGAAGTTTGCTTTCCTGGTCTTGCATCGCTGCCTTTGGCCCGCATGACGGACGGTCAAGACGCACCGGGTCAGCGACGGACCAAATCCGAACGACAGACGGATCCGGCACAGGCGTCGGCGCAAATGGGAGCCGGCAATCGACCCGAACGGGATTCGTTACGGCTGCTTCCTCTCAGACCTGACCGGGTTGGCGAGCCGTCCGCCCGTGCCAGCTCCCGGCGCCCACAATATTCCAGACTGGCGCCGCGTTCAAGGATTTGTACCTGCTCAACACATATGAAGCGGCGGGGTCTCACTGATTCGCCTGCTTTCGAGATATTCGTCTGGCGTCATTCCATCAAGCGCGTCGTGCGGCCTCTGGGTGTTGTAGAAGGCCATGTGTTCGTCGATGAGGGGTCTGAGCCCGGAGACGTTCACGGCGGTGTCCTGGACATTGTGGAATTCGTTTCTGAGCGTCGCCTGCATCCGTTCGACGCGTCCGTTGGACTGAACAGACGATTGCACCCTCTGGCGACGGTTTGGCGCGAACTTTCACTGTCACCCACCCTTTCCATCCCCTGAGAGGCTGCCGTTTCGAGGCCGTTGAGACCCGGATCTGCTGGGGCGAGGAACGCGTCTTTTTCATCGGCACGGACGGCCGGCTGCAGTATCTGCGGGCGGGCTGGACCAGCCTGGAGGCCCCCGACCCCTTCGTCGAGATATCGGGCGGGCGTTCCCCCTTCCGGGTCCGCGACCTTCTGGCGCTGTCCGACCTGGTGGTGTCGCTGTCGGAGGCCGACCCGTGACTGTCAAATTCATTTCGCCGCCACTTGAAATATTCATTATGCCGCTTCATGGCGATCGGCAAGCCGCGCCGGACAGGAATTCCGCAGTGTCTTTTGGCAACAAAGTCCTGTCTTGTATGCATTTTTCAGCCAAGACCGGGGAGGCCTTGCTTGACAGCGTTCTCATAATGCGGCATAAATAGAATTACATACAGTTTTGGAGACCTCGCCATGACCCGGAAGAACGACAAGGCCGAAAACCTCAGGAAGCTCGGCACCCTGAACCGCCGCCCGGAACGCGTGAACGATCCCCGGTTCCTGTCCGATCCCTTCTTCGACCCCCGGGACCTCGTGCAGGTCCGCTGCGAGATGCTGCGGCGGGTCAGCAGGGAGGGGCAGTCGGTGAGCGAAAGCGCGCGGAACTTCGGCGTCTCGCGGCCGACCTGGTATCACGCCGCCAGGGCCTTCGAGGAGAGCGGCCTCGCGGGCCTGGTCCCGGAACGCCCGAGACCGCGGCGCGCCCACAAGCTCGACGACACCGTCGTCGAGGCGCTTGCCGAGGCCCGGCGCGCAGCCGCTTCGGAATCTCCGTGCACCGGCGCAGCGTCGAACGCGCTTTGGACCGTGCCAAAAAAAACGCTGAACCGGACACCGGCGCCGCCCGCCTGTCCGCGGCAGCGGGCCGAGGATTACGAACGCCTGCGCCGCACCAGGAACGACAGGGTCGCCGGGCGCAGCGGGCGGGCCGTGCTGATCCACCGGGGCATGGCCGCGTGGTTCGCCGTCCTCGACGCGGCGCCGCCCGCGCCGGTCCGCGCCGCGGAACACGGCCGCAGTCCCGCGCCGGAACTGCCCGGTGACGTCGAATCCGGTCTTGTCAACATCGTCGCGGCGATCGCCATCGAACAGCTGAACGGAGCCGCATCATGAACCGCGAACACCAGAAAGTGACAGCCGGCCATCTCGCCCGGAACGCGTTTCTCTACGTCCGCCAGTCGACACTGCGCCAGGTGACGGAGAACACGGAGAGCGCCCGCCGCCAGTATGAACTGCGCAACCGGGCCCACGCGCTCGGCTGGCCCGTCGAGAAGGTCATCGTGATCGACTCGGATCTCGGCCAGTCCGGCGCCGACAGGGACCGCGAAGGATTCAAGACGCTGGCCGGCGAGGTCTCCCTGGGCAAAGCCGGGATCGTGCCCGGTCTCGAGGTCAGCCGTCTCGCCCGCAATTCCAGCGACCGGCGCCGGCTGCTCGATCTCTGCGCGATGACAGGCACACTGATCCTCGACGAGGACGGCCTCTATGATCCGTGCGGCTTCAACGACCGGCTCATCCTGGGAATGAAGGGCCAGATGTCTGAGGCGGAGCTGCACATCCTGCGGGCGCGCCTGCAGGGTGGAATCATCAGCCGGGCCCGGCGCGGCGAACTCAAGCTGCCGCTCCCGGCCGGCCTGATCTATGACCCGCTCGACAGGGTGGTTCTTGATCCCGATGTCCGGGTGCGCAAGAGCCTCGCCATGCTGTTCGACACCTTCACCCGCACCGGATCGGCGACGGCGACCGTGAAGGCTTTCCGCAAGACGGGGATGCTGTTTCCCCGGCGACTGCGCACAGGCAGCCGCAAAGGCGAGGTGATCTGGGTCGGGCTGACCCATTCGAGGGTCCTGCAAATCCTCCACAATCCCCGCTATGCAGGCGCCTTCGTCTTCGGCCGCACCCGCGGCCGCCGCCGGCCCGACGGCACAGTCACCGTCCGCCGCGTGCCGCTCGAAGAGGTTGAGATCCTGTTGCGCGGCCAGCATGAGGGCTACATCTCCTGGGAGCGTTTCGAAGCCAGCCGGCAGCGCCTCAAGGACAACTGCACATCCGGCGGCGGCGGCCGGCGGCCGCCGCGGGAGGGGCCGGCCCTCCTGCAGGGGCTGGCGGTCTGCGGCAAGTGCGGCACCGCGATGACGGTCCGCTGTCACGCCCGCAGGCAAGGCCTGGTCCCCGGCTATGTGTGCCAGAGGCGCGGCATCGGGCACGGGACGGCGATCTGCCAGCATGTGCCGGGCGGCGGCGCGGACCGGGCGATCGGCGGACTCATGGCGGAACTCATGACCCCGGCAACCCTCAGGGCGGCGCTGCAGGTGCAGAAGGAACTCGAGGCCCGGGCCGAAGAGATCGACGCCTGGCACGGCCAGCGGGTGCAGCGCGCCCGGGAGGAGGCCGATATCGCGCGCGCGGTTCATCAACACCCATCCCGACAACCGCATCGTGGCCGACGTGCTGGAGGGCGAATGGAACCAGAGGCTGCGCGACCTCGACGAGGTCCGGCGCGACCGCGACAGGCGGCAGGCCGAAGACCGCGGCAAGCTCGCGGAAGACCAGCGCCGGCGCGTCCTCGAGCTTGCCTGCGACTTCCCGAGACTGTGGAACGATCCGGCAACTCCGGACCGCGGGCGCAAGCGCATGGTCCAGCTGGTGATCGAGGACGTCACCATCACCCGCGGCGAAATGGCCGGACTCGGCGTCCGGCTCCGGGGCGGCGCCACGCGGCAGATCGCCATTCCGCCTGACCTGCCGTTCTTCGAAGGTGAAGTCATAAAAGTGCTGGATAATTTGGGAGGGGCGTGTTTCCGTTGAGTTGAAGAAAACCAAGCCGGCTAAGCGCTGGCTCCAACGGAAGGACACACCCCATGGAGAAGAGATTACCCGGATCGATGCGCACGCGCGAGACCCTTTCGGAATTGATCGAGGGCCGTTTGTCGGCGCCGGACGCCCGCAGCGAGCTGGTGCGTCTGGCGACGCGTCTGATCATCGAGGAGACGCTGGAGGCGGAGAGCCGCGACGCTCTTGGCCGGGATTACTACGAGCGCGGCGGCGATCCCCGCCGCGGCTATCGCAACGGCAACCGCACCGGGCGGATGAAGACCGCCGAAGGGGCGGTGGAATACACGGCTCCGCAGATCGCGGGCGGCGACGAGCCGTTCAGCTCGGAGATCCGTCCGCGGCTGAAGGGCCGGAGCGAGGCGCTGGAGGATCTTGCGGTGGAGATGCTGGCCCGCGGCCTCAGCGTGCGCGACATCGAGGAGGCGTTCCGCAATGACGACGGCTCGCTTCTTCTCTCCCGCACCGCGGTCTCGGAAATCGGTGAGCGGCTGTGGCAGGACTATCAGGAGTTCGCCGTCCGCGATCTTGGCGGCTATGACATCGCCTACCTGTTCGTCGACGGCATCGCGGAGCGGATCCGCCCGGGCCAGCGGCGCGAGCCGGTCCTGGCCGCCTGGGGCATGACCCGCGAAGGAAGAAAGGTTCTTCTCCATCTCATGTCGGGCTCGAAGGAGGACTATGAGACGGTTTCCGCCTTCTTCCAGGACATGCGGGGCCGCGGCCTCGGCGATCCTCTGCTGGCGGTCTGCGACGGCGCGCCCGGCATCATCAAGGCGATCGAGACCTGCTTTCCGCGTTCGGAGCGCCAGCGCTGCCTGTTCCACCGCATGAGCAATCTCGCGGCCAAGGTCTCCAGGGAGGACGCATGGCCCGAGTTCCGCGAACAGGCCCGCGCCGCGTATCAGGCGCCGTCACGGGCCATTGCCCGCGGTCTCGCCGCCGACCTGGCCCGGAAATGGGAGAACGAGTTCCCGACCGCGGTGGCCTGCTTCCAGGATGACTTCGAGGCCTGCATCGCGCATCTGCGGATGCCGGTGAGACACCGCAAGGCGATCCGCACCACCAACCTGCTGGAGCGGCTGTTCGGCGAGGAGCGGAGACGCCTGAAGGTGATCCCCAACGCGTGGGGGGAAAAGGCGGTTCTCAAGCTGATGTTCGCGGCCATGACCCGGGCTTCGGAGAAATGGCGCCCGATCGCGGTGACCGGCTTCGAGCGGCGCCAGCTGGAGCAGGTCAGGAAGGATCTGGACGAGGAATACGAAAAGGCGAACGGGCCGCTCAACAGCCCGAAAACAGAGGCGCGCCTCTCCAAATTATCCAGCACTTTAGGGACTTGACCTTCTTCGAACTCCACGCCACGCCGCGCGCGGTCGTGGAGGCGGTCGACGCGCTGCTCGAGGATCATTGCGAGGGGGAGATCGCGGAGATCCTCAATCAGCGGGGCCTGCGGACCGGACACGGCAAGCCCTTCGACCCGCGGCGGGTCCAGCGGGTGCGCCGGAACCACGGCCTGAAGACGAGATATCGGAGGCTGCGCGAACGCGGCCTGCTGACCCGCGGCGAACTGGCCGAACGGCTCGGCGTCGCGCCGGGGACCGTCAAGAACTGGCGCCTGAGCGGCCTGCTCGCGGGCACGCCGTGGAACGACAGGAACGGGCGCCTGTTCGAGATCCCGGACAATCCGCCCGTCAAGAACAGGCACAAGTTCAAGCGCCGCGCGGAGCCCGGGCCCGCAGCGCCGCCGACGCGGGGTCTCCCGCAGACCCCGGGAAGGGCGCTGCCATGACCGCCACGCGGTCTCCCGGCTTGATTCCCCGGCAGGAAACCGGCATGCCGGAAAGGCATTCCGCACACGGAGCCGGCTAGGAAATGCCGGAAAACGCACCGGAAAACCTCAAGTTTGTCCGCAACAACGCAATGGAGCGCAGTATGACACCTTCCCCTTCTGTTTCGGCGACTTCGGCGGCAGGACAGCGAGGGTGATGTTTCTGTCTCCGCACGCGGCCTCGAACTCAGCCATGAATTCGGATCCGCCGCCAGCCTGCACGGCCTCGACTGTGAACGGCGCCTGGCGGACCAGCCTGTCAAGGAAGCGGGCGGCGCTGGCCGCGGTCGCGTTGGAGGCGGGAATGCCGCAGCTCCCGCACGCGGCCCTCGATCCCGCGGCGCAGCGTGGACAGCGGAACGCCGACGGCGCGCGCCGCCTGTTCCACAGTCAGGCCGTCGCGACAGGCCCGCCGCCAGCGGCGGACCAGATCTGTGCGCCTTGCGGTCTCCGCGCCAGGTGAAGACAAAAGCCGTGACGCGCGGGCGGCGTTTCTGATAACATGGCCGGGCAAGCCGAAAACTTGCATTGGGGTTCTCCTTTTTCGGTTTCAATTCCTTAACGAACTGATGGAGAACCCCGCCCCTCTGGGCAAGTCAAAATCTGATCCGGGGGTCTTGGAACCGGGAGGGAGGGCGCAGCCCGACCGGAGGGTTCCAAGACCCCCGGCGCCGCCCGAAAAAGCTCATATGTTTCTGATCAGGTACAGGATTTTGCTGCCCCGGTCGCAATCCCGTTCCGGCGGTCCGCGGCGCGATTGACGGGTTCAGGCCTGGGGGACCGGTTGCGGATTCCCAGCCGGCGGGAGATGTCTTTGGCGATGGCTGAGGGCGGCCCGGGACGACCGGTCGGATCACTCGCGTTCCGCCCAGCCGGCGAAAATCCGTTCGAGCGCCAAGACAAAATAAAACAGCAGGATGCCGAGAAATGCCAGCGCAATGAGGACTGAGAACATCAGCGGGTAGTCGGCATTGATCTTGCCGCTGTCGAACAGGTGCCCCAGCCCTTTGCCGTGCGGTTCGACAATTTCCATCAGATTTGTGCCGATGAACGCCAGCGTCACGGCCACCTTCAGGGCACCAAAGAACTCCGGCAATGTCTTCGGCAGCGCGATCTTGAGAAAAATCGTTGTTGGCGACGCACCGAGCGCCCGCAGGATATCGCGGTATTCCGGTTCGAGTGTCGAAAGGCCAATTGAAACCGAAACCGCGATCGGGAAGAACGAGATCAGAAACGCAATCAGGACCGTGTTCAGATCGTCGAGACCCACAAGCATCAAGGCAATGACAGGCACAACCGTCGCCTTGGGAATGGCGTTAAAACCCACCAGCAGCGGATAAAGCGCGTCCCGGGCCACGCGCGAAAGCCCCATGATCATGCCCAGCAGCACGCCGACGATGACCGAAAGACCAAGACCCACGACCGTCCGCCAAAGCGTGTCCCAGCCATACCGCAAAAACAGCCACCGATATTCCCAGAATGACGGTCCCAAATCCGACGGCGATGCCATTTTGTAATTCGGCCAGTCGTTTATCCACACCAGCCATTCCCAAAACACCAGAAATACGGCGATTGCCATGAGAGGCACCAGGGCCTGACGGACGTTCATCGTCCCGCCCTTTCTTTGGGAACCCTGTCCTGGGCGATTTCGATTTGGTGCCGCAACTCGGCGATCACTTCGGCGGTGTCCGGCGCGTATAAATTGGCAAGTTCCCTGTCCGGCCCAAGTTCAATCTTCTTGTTGTACTGCACACGCGCCGGGCGGTCTGAAAGCACGATCACATCGTCTGACAGAAACACCGACTCCCGAAGGTCGTGGGTGATCAAAAGACAGGTGAAGGGTTCGGCGTGGCGCAGACCGTGCATGATGACCCAAAGTTCCTCCCGAGTGAACGCATCAAGCGCGCCGAACGGCTCATCGAGGATCAAGACCTCCGGTTTGTGCACGAGCGCCCGGCACAGTGACACCCGCTGGCGCATACCGCCCGAGAGTTCGGAGGGCCGTTTGTCCTCGAAACCGGACAGTGAAACCATGTCAAGCAATTCGCGGGCGCGGTCTTCGCGCTGGGACGCAGGCATGCGCGGGGCCACGATTTCAAGCGGAAGCGTCACGTTCCTCAGCACCGACCGCCACTCCAGCATGACAGGATTTTGAAACGCCATTCCCACGCTTGGCCGCGGTGAAACAACTTTTTCGCCGGCCAGGAAAATCTCGCCGGCATTTGGCGGAATCAGCCCGGCAATCAAGCGGGTCAGCGTGGACTTTCCGCAGCCGGAAGGCCCGACAACAGCCGCGATGCAATCTTTCTGAACCGATAGGGAGACGTCTTTCAAGACCGGCAGCGACTCTTCGCCAACTCTGAACTCGTGCGACACGCCCCGCAATTCGATCTGTGCGGAGCGTGTCATTTTGCTTTTCGCTGTGTCACGTCGACAATCGACGCGGTTTTCCCGGCGCCGGGCCGGGCCGGGAAAACTGTAATCTACTGCAGCATCCTCTCACTTGAATCCGCGAGGTAAGCATCGGTGAAATACATCGAGGCATCAACCGGATTGTCGAATTCAAAATTCTCCTGCAGCTGCATCAGCGACCGATCGAACCGATCCGCGTCGATGCCGCCTATGCCGTTGGCCATGACGTAGTCAGTCAGGACATTGGCATCGATCGCAAGCTGGAGACGGCGTGTTTCCAAGGCGACGTCGGCTGCCGGATTGCGTTTGGCGATCATTTCCACACCGCCCATCGGATCGGCGATGACATCCTGCCAGCCTTTCACCACGGCCTGCACAAAGCTTTTGACGATATCCGGATTCTCGGCGGCAAAATCGGTGTTGACGATAATCGCATTGCCATACAGTTCCAGCCCGTGATCAGCCATCAGGATAACGGAAATATCGTCTTCGGGCACACCGAGCCGAACAAGATTCAAAAAGCTGGAAAATGAGTAGCCCGTCACTGCATCGACGATGCCTTCAGCAAGGCTGGGTTCGCGTGTCGGGAAACCGACAGGTTCGACCATGATATTGTCGACATTCAAATTGTTGGCGCTGGCGAATGCCGGGAATTGTGCCCAGGCTCCGTCGGGCGGCGGCGCGCCAAGAGTTCTTCCTTCCAGGTCAGCCGGGCCTTCCACGCCCAGCGACTTCCGACCGACCACAGCAAACGGCGGCTTGTCGTAGACCATCATGACCGCTTTGACCGGGGCGCCTGCGTTTTGATCCAGAAACTTTGCCAGACTGTTGATATCGGCAAAACCAAACGGAAACGCGCCCGTCGCCACCTTGGGGATCGCGTCCAAAGACCCCTGCCCGGCCGAAATCGTGACATTCAGCCCTGCGGCGGCGAAATGCCCATTGTCGATGGCGGCAAAATAGGCCGCGCCCGGCCCTTCAAATTTCCAGTCCAGCGTAAACTCGATATCTGTCTGAGCCGCAGCGCCGCCGGCAACTAGGCCAAGGGTCGCGGCGGCAACAACTAATCTTGACATGTTGCGCTCCTTGCTTGAGTCTCATCAGAGTTGGCTCAAACTAATTGAAACCGAGGGCCTTGGCAAACTTTCAAACAACACGTCCGGGGTCTTTCAGACAGGCGGCCTGCGCATCCGCCGCGGCTGAAATCTGCCCTGTCGGCGCGGTCTGCGCAGCAGGAACGCCGCGTTTGGGATTTTGTTCGGCAAGTGCTCCCTGAATTTGCATTTTCCGGTGGCGCGGTCGCCCGTGCGGCTGAACTGCGCAGCGACGGCAATGCGGTGAAACGCCTGTATTCAAGCAAGCAATCCCGCGTCCTGCCGTTCTGGCGCGGCAAACCGCTGGCAAAGTCTTTCAACCTTTGCTGGCTGTGCCCTGGCCACAGCTGCCTCCGGGACAAATCCAGCACCGTGTTTGTCGGCATGACCGGCGGCGGTCCGCGGTTTGCGGTCCTGCTGAACGACTGGGAAACATGGCCGCTTCCGGATGCGGTCCCGGACAGCATCGACGATCGGTCCGAGCAGTCTCACCCGAATGCGCCCGCTGGCGCCGCATTTGCCAATCTCCGCACGCTCATGAACTGCATCGATGCCGCCGAAGCCGAGTTGGCGGCGGCGGCAAAGGTCGTGCTCGAATGGCATGACACTCACCGGTTCTGCCCGCGCTGCGGACACCCGATCGAGATCGCAATGGCCGGCTGGCAGCTTGACTGCGGCTATTGCGGCGCTGAGCATTTTTGCCGGACCAATCCGGTCGTGATCATGCTCGTGACCCGGCACAACGCGCTGCTGCTCGGACGTTCCTACGACTGGCCCGAGGGCATGCACTCGCTGCTTGCCGGATTCATGGAACCGGGGGAAACGGTCGAAGCCGCGGTGCGGCGCGAGACATTTGAAGAAGCCGGCGTGACCGTGGGCGAGGTGCGGTATCTTGCCTCACAGCCGTGGCCGTTCCCCGCCTCCTTGATGCTTGGCTGCCACGCCAGGGCGGAAAGCGGCGGCCTTCAGATCGACCGGTCAGAAATTGAGACGGCGCTGTGGGTGAGCCGTGAACGAATGCTTGACGTCTTCGCCGGCAAAGATCCGGATATTCGACCGCCGAACCGGGGCGCGATCTCTGAGCACTTGATCAGGCTTTGGCTCACAGGCCGGGTGGCTTGAGGCGCGCCGCCGCACGCCGCTTTTAACTGCGTTCGGTCACCGCGGGATAAACCCCCAGGAGATGGAAATGGCTGGTGAAGAATGCCAGCTCTTCCAGCGCCAGAGCGACGCTCGGATCGTCCGGGTGCCCCTCGATTTCAGCGAAAAACTGGGTGGCGTTGAATGAACCCCGAAGCATGTAGCTCTCCAGCTTGATCATATTGACGTGGTTGGTCGCAAAACCGCCCAGGGCTTTGTAAAGCGCGGCCGGGATGTTGCGCACCTGAAACACAAAAGCGGTTTTCATTCCGGTTTGACCCCGGGTTTCCAGATTGCGCTCGCGCGACATGATGAAAAAACGGGTGCGATTGAATTTCTCGTCCTCGATATCGGTCGCAATCGCCTCAAGGCCGTGGATCTCACCGGCGAGCTTGGATGCCAATGCCGCTTCGCTGCGGTTTTTGGCCTGCGCAACATGTTTTGCGGCGCCGGCAGTGTCTACCCAGGTCATGGCGCGGATGTTGTGAGTCGCAAGAAACTTCCGGCACTGTCCGAGAAGGACAGTGTGGCTGTAAGCGGATTCAATCTCCGAAATCTCTGTTCCCGGCAGCGCCAGCAAATTGATTTTTATGCGCACAAACACCTCGCCGACGACGAACAGGCCCGACTCGGGCAACAGCTGGTGGATATCGGCGACGCGGCCGTAGATTGAGTTTTCCACCGGAAGCGCGGCATAATCCGCGGCGCCGGTGCGGACCGCCTCAACAACATCGCCAAATGTCTCGCACGAGAGCGTGCCGAGGCCAGGCCTTGCCAGTCTGCAGGCCTGATGAGAGTAGGCGCCGGGTTCTCCCTGGAAGGCGATTTTTTCTTTCAAAAACACTCTCCAAATTGGCCTGTCGGGCCGCAGGTGGCGTCTCCTATATCTTGCCAATATGGAATGGAAGGCGATACAAGGCGCATCGTTCGTGCGGCGGGACCACCGCCGCCTGCTTTCGGAGCCGAGTATGCCGGATACGATGACCGCGACCAAGACTGTCGGCGCTCTCTGCGGCGCGTTGCTTGTATTACTGCTCAGTCAATGGGTCGCGACATCGATTTATCATGTCGGCGATGCCGGCCATGGCGGCGCCCATGGCGGGTCAAAGATATTTGCCGAGCTGGAGGCGGCGCACGATACCGTTGACCATGGCGCCGCTGAAGCTGTCGATTTCACGCTGCTGTTGGCGGAGGCGGATCCGGAAAAAGGCAAGAAGGTCTTCGCCAAATGCAAGGCCTGCCACAAGGCCGATGAAGAGACCAACGGTGTCGGACCGCATCTCGTTTCCCTGATCGACCGCCCGGTCGGCGCCATTGCCGGGTTCAGCTATTCCAGCCCGATGGCAGCGCTGGGCGGTGTCTGGGACATCAACAGAATCGCTGAATTCCTCGACAATCCCAAGAAATCGGTTCCCGGCACCAAGATGTCCTTCGCCGGACTGAAAAAGGACAAGGACAAGGCCAACCTGATCTCGTATCTGCTCTCTCTGCAGGAGTAGCGGAACGGAACCTCGGCCGCTGCCGCTCCGGCAATCGGCAGCCCGCGCGCCAAAGTTCTGCGGGCAGCGGAGACGCGCCTTCGGGGCCTGAGTCCGATCCTGCGGATGCGGCGGCCTCGGGAGGATGGCTCCGGTCTTGTCGGACAGAGCGGGATTTTCCGCAGGTCCGCCAGCCGGTTTCTATGACGAACAAGGACCATCCGATGCAGGTTTTCGCTTTGCCTCGCCCTGCGATCGGAAAGTAACCGGCCAAACAAGCGCGTCGGCGGTTTCGGCTGAGTTTCCGGGCGCCGCCGTTTCGCTGTCCGGCCGCCCGCCCGGCGGTGAAAAAAGTTCATATATTCTAATAAAAACAAACAATTAGCTTGCAATATGCGGCGCAATCCTGTAGTCTTCCGGGCATTGGAGACAGCATTCCGGAGACAGTTCCGAACCCATGCAGACCGCCGCCGCACAGCCCGATCCGGCTCCAGCGACGCTGGAGGAGGCCCTCGCCGCCCTGGCCGAGGCGAGGCGGGAGATCGCGGATCTCCGGCTGCAGCTCGGCTGGTTCAAGCGGAACGTGTTCGGCCGCAGGTCCGAGAAGCGGATCGGCGGTCTTCCGCTGCCGCAGACAAGCCTGTTCGAGGCCGCCGGCATTGATTTCGGGCCCGCGGATGACGCGGCTGAGGATCCGCCGGCGCCGCCTCCGGCGCGGCGGCGCCGGCGCGGTCCGAAGCGGCGCGCCAACGCGGTGAACGAGGCCGGAATCCGGTTCGGCGCCGACGTTCCGGTGCGCACCGTGCGGATGCGCCCCAGAGCGGCGGAGGAGTTTTCTGACGGGGAGCTGGAGCAGGTCGGCGAGCATGTTGTGAACCGTCTGGTCCAGCGGCCGGCGAGCTATGAGATCCTGCGGATCGTCACGCCCGCGCTGCAAGCGGCGGGGAACCGGCAGGTTCCTGCCGGCGGAGCCGCCGCCGGCGGTTCTGGAGCGCAGCTGCGCCGATGTGAGCGTCCTCGCGGGGCTGCTGACCGACAAGTTCGTGTGGCATCTGCCGCTGCACCGGCAGCATCAGCGGATGAAGGCGGCCGGGGTGACGCTGGCGCGGCAGACGCTGACCAACTGGACCGGGCGGGCCATTGACCTCCTGGAGCCGGTGCGCGGCGCGCAGTGGGAATCCATTCTCGAGAGCCGCGTGATCGCCATGGACGAGACCGCGATACGGGCCGGCCGGACCGGCCCCGGAAAGATGCGGAGCGCAAAGCTCTGGCCGGTGTTCGGTGACCGCAGCGAGCTTGTGTTCCACTACGCGCCGGACCGGGCGCACCGGCGCGTGCCGGAGATTCTCGGGGAGTTCAGCGGCGTTCTGCTGAGCGACGGATACCAGGCTTACGAAAAATACGCCGCCGCCCGCGGGGAGGCCGTCGCGCGCGCGGGCTGCTGGGCGCACACGCGGCGGAACTTCGAGGCGCGCCTGGAGAGCGATCCGGCGGCGGCGAAGGCCCTGGAGCTGATCTGGGAGCTGTATAAAACCGAGCGCCGGATCGCGGAACAGGGTCTGGAGGGGGCGGAGAAGCTCGCGGCGCGGCGCGGGATGAGCGTTCCGGCGATGGCGGCGTTCTGGGAATGGCACGCGGCCGAGACGGCTGTGGAGCGCCTGCCGAAGGATCCGTTCCTGAAAGCGCTCAATTACGCCGGCTCGCGCCGGGCTGAGCTGGAGATCTTTCTCTCCGACCCGGACGTGCCGATCGACACCAACCATCTGGAGCGCGGCGTGCGGCCGATCGCCTGCGGACGGAAGAACCGGCTGTTCGCCTGGACCGAGGACGGCGCCGCGCGGATCGCGTCAATCCAGAGCCTGCTGTTCACCTGCGCCCTGCACGGCGTCGACCCGTATGTGTGGCTCGTCGATGTCCTGCAGCGCGTGGCCGTCCATCCCATGAGCCGGGTCCGCGAGCTGACGCCGCGCGAGTGGAAGACGCGCTTCGCCGACAGCCCGATGCGGTCGCTCGCCGATTCAGCGCGTCCTGATCCGGCGGGCATGCCCGCCGGATCAATCCTTCATCTCTGATCAGGCGGCCCGGCGGAGGCGGACCCGCCGCCGCGCGGCCAGGACGTCAATGCCCTCGATCAGCGCCAGCAGCCCGAACGGCGACAGCGGCTCCGCCGGCCCGGGCGAACAGCCCGCGCTCCAGACGCTTGCTCCAGATCCAGTATCCGCCGCTGTCGAAGGCCAGAACCTTCATCATCGTGCGGCGCCGGTTGATGAACACGTACCACGCCCCCGAAACCGGATCGCGCCCGAGCCGCGTCCGCACCAGCGCCGAGAGGCCGTCGAAGGACATCCGCATGTCGGCCGGGGCCGTCGCCAGCCAGATGCCGCCCGCCGGCCGGCCCGCGATCACGCCCGCCTCAGGCGGAGAACGGCCCCGCCGCCGAGATCAAGCTCGACCTCAATGGCCGCCGGCGGAACGGAATCCGGAACCGCCACAAACGCCGGCTCCGGCCCATCGCCTCTGAGCCGGCTCCGCCAGTTCGAAAGCGTCTTCGGCGAAAACCCGCGGCCGGCGCACCAGGCCCTCAGCGTCTCCCCGCTGGCCTCGAACTCGCCCACCAGAGCGCGCCAGTCCTCTGCGCTGCGCCTCACCGGGGCCGGCGGGCCCGCCGTCTGATCTCTGTCCATGTCCGATTCTCCTTGCTGAACGCGCGCCTCTCGCGCGCGTCCGGAGAATCCGGAAATCAAAGCCGGGGCTCAACAGAAACCGCCGACGCCCTTGTTTGGCCGGTTACATCGGAAACGCCGCCGCCGCGTCACGGGTTTTGCCTTCGGCCGGCGCTGACACAATCCGCCGCATTGATCCGGTCCGCAGCGACCGCAGGGCGGCCTGAAGCCGGGAGGCCCTCGGCGCGGTCGGGGATCTCAGAACGGCGCTCCCGGCCTCGGGAAGGGGAAAGATCGCCGACATGAGGCGCCTGGGGACGCTCCGCACTGTTCCTCGGCCGGCAGTCCGGGTCCGTCCCTTACAAGATCGAGGCCTCACAGGCCGGCGGCGGCTGCGGGTCGATGGCCGGTTTCGAGGAAGCCCGCAGGGGAAAGAGCATCGCCCTTGCGGTCCTGCGGCCTGGCCGCCAAAAATGAACCACCGCGCCGAGCGAGCGCAGATCACATGGCGGAACGGGTTCCACAATGTCCAGGACACGCCCATGGGCGTCACAGAGCTGATCCCGCTCATCGATAAATGTGTCCAATCCCACAGCCGTGAATGACCGCGCAGCACACTTGATGAAATGGCCGCTGACGACCATTTCCAAAGCCGGCGAATCACGGTGACCCGACCGCTTCGCGTGTCGAGATCAGGCACAAGTTGTTGCGGCAGATTTCCAACTTTGCTAGAATGGCAGGGTAGGCATTCTCAGCAACAATTTGGAGGTCGTGCTCGTGATACGCATTGGAGCAACCCACTCAACGCGCGCGCCGGGCATCGCGGCGCGGCGCACAGCAGCGGTCTTGGCTATCCTGTTGGCGGCGACGGCGGCGGCCGAGGCCTCGTCGCACCAAGAAATCATCAAGTCCCACGGAATATCGAAATTCGGAGAGCTCAAATACCCTGCCGATTTCCAGCATCTGGACTATGTGAACCCAGATGCGCCCAAAGGCGGCGAAATCGCGATCTGGGCCAGCGGCACTTTTGACTCGATGAATCCATATACCCGTTCCG
The DNA here is from genome assembly GCA_965221935.1 of Paracoccaceae bacterium. Taxonomy (GTDB): domain Bacteria; phylum Pseudomonadota; class Alphaproteobacteria; order Rhodobacterales; family Rhodobacteraceae; genus JAPOXR01. Next base: position 16,791 of record CBDCSZ010000071.1, on the reverse strand, counting down.
GCCGCGCCGGCGCGCTTTCAAGCATCTTCTTTGAGTCGTTATTGACCGGCACCAGCGATGAAGTCAGCTCATCCTATGGGCTGCTTGCCGAGAGTCTCGAATATCCAGAGGACCGGTCATGGGTGATTTTCCATATACGGCCCGAAGCGCGCTTTTCCGACGGCACTCCGGTGACCGCGGAAGATGTGATGTTTTCCTATGAATTGTTTCGTGAACAGGGGCTGCTGTCTTTCAAAGGCGAATTGGAGCGCGCCGTCGCCTCCGCCGAGATCCTCGGTCCGCTGACGATCAGGTTTGATTTCATCACCGATGCCCCTACGCTGACCTATCCCGCCATGGTCGGCGGAATTCCGGTGTTTTCCAAGGCCTGGTTTGAGGAAACCGGCGCCCGTCTTGACGAGTCCCGTATGGAAAACGCGCTGGGATCCAGCCCGTATGTCGTCGGGGATATCGAAACAAACCGCCGCATCGTCTATCGGCGCAACCGCGATTATTGGGGCAGTCATCTGCCGATCAATCGCGGACAAAATAATTTTGACCGGATCAGAGTCGAGTATTTCGCCGATACGAGCGCCGCGTTCGAAGCATTCAAGGCCGGCGAGTACACTTTCAGAAATGAGAACTTTTCGCTCCTTTGGGCGACCGGATACGATTTTCCGGCCATCGAAAAAGGCTGGGTCACAAAGCAGGTGTTTCCCGACGGAACCCCGGCCGGAGGGCAGTGTTTTGTATTCAACCTGCGCCGCAAACTGTTTCAAGATCCGCGCGTGCGGGAAGCGATCAGTCTGCTCTTCAACTTTGAATGGTCCAACGAAACTTTGTTCTACGGGCTTTATGCGCGCATCAACTCCTTCTGGGAAAACAGCGATCTGGCGGCGACAGGCTTGCCGGGAGAAGGCGAGCTGGCACTGCTCGAACCGCTGCGCGGCACGATACCCGACGAAGTGTTCACGGAACCGGCGGTTTTGGCTCCGGTCTCAAGCGAGCGCAAACTCGACCGCGGCAATCTGCGCAAAGCGTCAAATCTGCTTGATGAAGCCGGCTGGGCGATTGGCGACGACGGGATGCGCCGCAATGCTGACGGCGAATTGCTGAAGGTTGAATTTTTGGGGAGAAGCCCGTCATTCGACAGAATCATCAATCCGTATGTCGAAAACCTGCGGGCGGCGGGCATCGATGCTGCCTACAGCCGGATCGATCCCGCGCAGTACACCAACCGGACCCGCGAGCATGATTTCGATATCACAACCAGCAGTTTTCCAGTCAGTCTGGAGCCCGGCGGCCCCGGCCTGCGGCAGATGTTCGGTTCTGAGCATGTCGATGGTGTGTTCAACGATTCCGGCATTGCCAGCGAAGGCGTCGACCGGTTGATTGACCACATTCAGGCCGCGGAATCGATCGATGAGCTGCACATTGCGGTGAAGGCGCTTGACCGGGTTCTGCGGGCCGAACGCCTTTGGGTGCCGCAATGGTTCAAGGCGGTGCACACGGTTGCCTATTTCGACCAGTACGAACACCCGGAAAACCTTCCGCCCTTCAGTCTGGGCCAACTGAGCTTTTGGTGGTTCAACCCCGAGAAAGCGGCCAAACTGGCGGACGAAGGCGCATTCTGAAGCCATTCAGGCCCGGCACCGGTGGGCGCTTACATCCTCCGCCGATTAGGGTTGGTTCTTCCAACCCTTCTCGGAATCATGGTGATCAATTTCACTCTCGTGCAGTTTGTGCCCGGGGGGCCGATTGAACAGATTCTGGCGCAGCTCGAAGGCGAAGGCGATGTGTTTGAGACCATTGCCGGCAGCGGCAGCGACGCCGGCATTGAAGATGTTGCGCAGAGAGACGAACGCTACCGCGGATCGCGCGGTCTGCCCGAGGAATTCATAAAAGAGCTTGAGGTGCAGTTCGGGTTCGACAAACCGCCTTTAGAGCGGTTCATCGACATGATGTGGGGTTATCTGCGGTTCGATTTCGGGGAGAGCTATTTCCGCTCAATCAGCGTTGCCGAACTGGTCATCGAAAAACTGCCGGTCTCGATCTCGCTGGGTCTCTGGTCGACGCTGATCGCCTACCTTGTCTCCATCCCTCTCGGCATTCGCAAGGCGGTCAAGGACGGCACCCAGTTTGACACCTGGACATCGGGAGCAATCATCGTCGGTTATGCGATTCCGGGTTTTCTGTTCGCCATTCTGCTGCTGGTTTTATTCGCAGGCGGTTCCTACCTGCGGCTGTTCCCGCTCAGAGGTCTGGGCTCGGACAATTTTGCCGATCTGAGTCTGATCGGTAAAGTAGCCGACTATTTCTGGCACATCGCGCTGCCGGTGATCGCATCCACGATTTCCGCCTTCGCCACTTTGACGCTGCTGACCAAGAACAGTTTCCTGGACGAGATCAAAAAACACTATGTGATGACAGCGCGCGCCAAGGGCGTCACTGAACGGCGTGTCCTGTACGGGCATGTGTTCCGCAACGCTATGCTGATCGTCATCGCCGGATTTCCTGCCGTCTTTGTCGCGGTTTTCTTTGGCGGCTCGCTGATTATCGAGACGATTTTCTCGCTTGACGGTCTCGGCAGGCTCGGTTTCGAAGCCGCCGTCGCCCGCGACTACCCGGTGATTTTTGGCACGCTCTACGTTTTCGGACTGATCGGTTTGGTGGTCGGAATCATTTCCGATCTCACTTATGTGTGGATTGATCCGCGCATTGATTTCGAGACCCGCGAAACATGACCCGGGTGTCACCGCTTGCCCGCCGGCGGCGGCGCAACTTTCGCGCCAACGCGCGCGCCTTTTGGTCCCTGATCATCTTTGCGGTGCTGTTCGGTGTGTCTCTGTTTGCCGAATTCATTGCCAACGACAAACCGCTGATCGTCAGCTACCGGGGCGAGCTTTTCTTCCCGATTCAAAATTTCTATCCCGAAACCGCCTTTGGCGGCGATTTCCGCACCGAGGCCATTTACCGGGACATTGAAGTGCGCTGCCTGATCAAGTCAGGAGGCCTTGAATCCTGCTGGGACGATCCCGAAGGCGTGATTGCCGACGCCGCCGACGGAGAGGTCGGCGGCAAGGACATTGACAAAGGATGGCTGCTCTGGCCGCTCATCCCCTATTCGTTCGACACGGTGAACGATCTTGGCCGCGCCGCGCCGTCGCCGCCGGACAGCGACCACTGGCTCGGCACCGACGATACGGCCAGGGACGTGCTCGCGCGGGTGGTTTACGGATTCCGGCTGTCGATAAATTTCACGATTGTCGTCACCCTCGCCACTTCGATCATCGGTATCGCCTCCGGTGTCGCGCAGGGGTTCTACGGCGGTCTGCTCGACCTGTTCTTCCAGCGTGTGATCGAACTGTGGGGGTCAACGCCTTCGCTTTATATCATCATCATCGTCGCGGCGATCTGGCAGATGGATTTTTGGCTGCTGGCCTTTTTGATGACGCTGTTCGGGTGGACCGCGCTTGTCGGCGTGGTGCGGGCTGAATGCCTGCGCGCCAGAAATTTTGAATACGTCCGGGCCGCCCGCGCATTGGGTCTGTCGAGCACTGCCATCATGTTCAGGCACGTGCTGCCGAATGCGATGGTGGCGACTTTGACTCTCATGCCTTTCATCATCACCGGGGTCATAGGCTCGCTGGCGGCGCTCGACTATCTCGGCTTCGGCCTGCCGTCCTCCGGCCCGTCGCTCGGCGAGCTGACGCTGCAGGCGAAACGCAATCTTCAGGCGCCGTGGCTTGGTTTCACCGCGTTCTTCACCTTTGCCATCATGCTTTCTCTTCTGGTGTTTATTTTTGAAGGTGTGCGCGACGCCTTCGATCCGCGAAAAACCTTTGCATGAACGGCCGTCTTCTTGACGTGAAGGATCTGTCGGTCGTTTTTCGCCAGGCCGGCGAGGAAACGCACGCAGTCCGCAAGGTGGATCTGCATCTCAACCCCGGCGAAACCGTGGCCATTGTCGGCGAATCGGGCTCCGGGAAATCCGTGACCGCCCTTTCAACCGTCGGTCTGCTGCCTGAAAACACACGGGTCACCGGTTCAATTCGATATCGCGGCGAAGAAATGATCGGCGCCGATCCAGCCAAGCTGAGAGACGTGCGCGGGAACGACATCAGTTTCATCTTTCAGGAACCGATGGTGTCGCTGAATCCGCTGCACACGCTGGAAAAGCAGATCGGCGAATCCCTGGCCGTGCATCAGGGCCTCAAAGGATCTGAAGCCCGCGACAAAACGATATCCCTGTTGGAAAAAACCGGCATCGACAATCCGGAAATCCGCCTTAAATCTTATCCGCACCTGCTCTCCGGCGGGCAGCGGCAGCGGGTCATGATCGCCATGGCTCTCGCCAACAATCCGGATCTGTTGATCGCCGACGAGCCCACGACGGCGCTCGACGTCACGATCCAGGCGCAGATTCTGGAACTTCTTGAGGAGCTGAAGAAATCCGAAGGGATGAGCCTGCTTTTCATCACCCATGATTTGAACATTGTCAGGCGCATGGCGGAACGGGTCTACGTCATGCAGGAAGGCGAGTTTGTTGAAGCGGGCGACAAAGAACAGATTTTCACCAGCCCGCGGCACCCGTACACGCGCATGCTGCTGGCGGCGGAGCCGTCAGGACGGCCCGATCCGATTGCGGTGAAAGCCCGCACCGTGGTGGGGACGGAAAGGCTGAAAATCTGGTTTCCCATTCAACGCGGCCTGCTGCGCCGGACGGTGGGGCACATCAAAGCCGTGAATGAAGCGACCTTCAGCGTGCGGGAAGGCGAAACCGTTGGCATCGTCGGCGAGTCCGGATCTGGAAAGACGACACTCGCGCTCGCCGCCATGCGTCTGGTTTCTTCCGAGGGCAGCATTGCCTTCGGCGGCGAACAGCTGCAGGGCCGGACCCACAGCCGCCTCCGTTCTTTCCGGCGCAACATGCAGATGGTTTTCCAGGATCCGTTCGGCTCGCTTTCGCCCCGCATGACAGTTGGCCAAATCGTTTCCGAAGGGCTGTCTGTGCACGGCATTGCCGATCGCAAAACAAAGAAAACCCTCGCCGCCAAGATTCTGCATGAGGTCGGAATCGACCCGGACTCGGTGGAGCGTTACCCGCACGAATTCTCAGGCGGGCAGCGGCAGCGGATCGCAATCGCGCGGGCGATGATTCTCAGGCCGAAACTGGTGGTGCTTGACGAGCCGACATCGGCTCTCGACCGCACCGTTCAGGCGCAGATCATTGACCTGCTGCTTGAGCTGCAGCGAAAATACAGTCTCGCATATATTTTTATCAGTCACGATCTGCGCGTGGTGCGGGCGCTGTCGCACAAGATCATCGTGATGCAAAACGGAGATATCGTCGAGAGCGGCGACGCCGACAGCGTTTTTCACAACCCGCGGACAGATTATGCCAAATCGCTGATGGCGGCGGCGTTCGACAATTTGGCCGCCGCTCAGGGAAGATAGTCGGGAACAATCAGCCGGTAAGGCGGCTCGTCCTCTTCAATCCGCGGAAACCGCGCTGTCGGCTCGAAGAAGTAATTGTCAGTCTTGTCATCATTGACAGACGACACTTCCCCGACAAGACAAGTTCCGCCATGCCCCCAGAAGGCATGCGCCAGACCCGGAACCAGCGTGATCGATTCTCCGGGCTCGACAATGACGGTTTCTCCGGCCGCCACCCGGCGCTGAAATCCATCCATTCGCACGTCAACCGGTCCCTCCGGATCCAGATTTCCCGCCGCATCGAGCGTGTTCAGGCACACCGCAAGCGGGGCGCCGCCCCGCACGATCAAATCCTCAGTCTTTTGCTTGTGGTAGTGGGTGAGGCTGATCTGCCCCTCACCCGATATCAGGATCTTTTCCGCATAAGGGAGGCCCGTTTTCTCCGACCCGGGCGGCAGCCCGTTCCGCAGTGTGAACAGAACCAGCCCGCAGCGGTCGAATTCACCTTTCCCGTAATCGGTGATGTCCCAGCCGATGCCAGACTGTTTCACAATGTCTGTTTCGCTGCCCCGGCGCTCCCAGTCAGCCGGTGTCCAAGCGGCGACCGGCGGCAGCAAAAACCCGCAGCCGCCGATAAACCTTTCGGCATCCCGGATGATGGCGTTGATGTCAGACCGCTTCAAATCTCGTCGGCCCCGAAACCGGCTATTCCGCCCACAGCAAAGTGCAGTTCACGCTTTGCGCCGACAGCCGCGCGCACGCTTTCTGCGCATCCTTCGGCGACAGGTCGACAAACCGCGCCTCAAACGCGTTCCGATGCTGCCGGATATTTTTCCTTGCCAGCCCCAAAGTGCTGAATTCCAGCAGGGCGGCCTTCATCAAATGCCTGTCGGCCTCCTGTCTGGTGGGAAATCGGCCCAAATCAATCCCGTTGGCCGGGAGGCCGGCTTCACCGTCCATTCCTGCGCCCCCCGTTCGTCTGGCAGGCCGCGCAAAGGGCAAAGGCGGATACCCATCGTCGGTGACGGCGTCGAGCGCGGCGGCAGGATCGGCATCGCCTTGGCTTTCAACCGCTGTCGCAACAACAAATTCGGTGACGGCATTTTCCTCAATGGTTAAGGATGCGGGCCGGCGCAGGCGCCGTGACGCGCTCTCAACCGTTGTGTCTGTCCTTTTCAACCTGCCGAAGGCCAAATAGGGTCGGGTCGGCAGCCGGGCGCGCGCATTTGAAGGCGCCAGGCTGAATCCCTTATCCATCAGTTCGGCGACGTGCCGGTCCCTCGTGGCGACCGAACGGCCGCCGAAGACAGTCACGATGATCCTTTCATCGCCGCGTTCCGCCGAGGCTGTGAGGTTGAAGCCCGCGCTGTTTGTGAAGCCGGTCTTGATCCCGTCGGCTCCAGAGTAGTTCCTCAAAAACCGGCGATTGGTGTTCCTCACCTGTGTTCCGTCGACATTCGCAGTCCGCTTTGAAAACAGATGATAGTATTCGGGATAGTCGTAAACGATGTGCCGGCCGAGAATTGTCATGTCGCGCGCCGAAGACAGATGGCCCTTCTGCGTCAGCCCGTGCGCATTGCGAAAGGTGGTCTTGGTAAGTCCCATCGCCTGAGCCGTGCGGTTCATGCGGGCGGCGAATGCCTTTTCGCTGCCGGATATGGCCTCGGCAATGGCTGTCGCGGCATCATTGGCCGACCGGACAGCGGCGGCGCGGATCAGGTAACGGAGTCTGACTCTGGAGCCGGCGCGAAGATGCATTTTCGAGGGCGGCTCGCGGGCGGCGAATTTTGAAATGCGGACCCTGGTGTCGAGATCGATTTCGCCGTTTTCGACCGCCTGGATGGCGACATAAACCGTCATCATTTTTGTCAGCGAGGCCGGATGCAACCCCAAATCCGCGTTGCGGGAATAAAGTACCTCGCCATTGCGCGCGTCCATCACAACCGACGCATAGGTTGCGGCGGCCGCGCTTCTGCCCAAGAGCAAAACCGCGGCTCCTGCCAACAGCAAGATCATTCCCGTGCTGAACATCACGCGAAACATTAGGCGTACGTACTTCATCCTGTCTATCCTCATACCCTTACTGAGCTCTCTTGATTGGAGCTTCTCGTTTGCTGCCCGCGCGCGCCTATTCCGGCGTCGCCGATTTGCTTCAATCAGCCTATCAGATTGGGTTTCTGAATGTAAAGCATTGTGTCGCGCGTGGTTATAGAGCCCGACAACACTATATTGTCGCTTTTGTCCGGCCCCACCCTCAGGACACGCGGGTCAGGCGTCACCCTGGGCATGAATCTTCCGCACCAGCGGCACCACATCCGTGATGCACGCCAGCTCGCGAAACCGCGGATGGCGGCGGGGCGGCGGCGCGCGGTCAAGCTCCCACTCCAATTCGTGCGGGACATGGACCCCCCAGCCGCCTGCTTCCAGCGCCGGCGCCACATCCGATTTGATGGAATTTCCAACCATCATCGAAGACTGCGGACCATCGCCATACTTCTGGAACACGCGCCGATAGGTTTGGGCGGTCTTTTCGCTGACAATTTCGATCCCGTGAAACAATTCGCGCAGCCCGGACCGGGCCACCTTCCGCTCCTGCTCGTGCAAATCTCCTTTGGAGATCATCACAACTGTGAACTCGTCCGTCAGTTCACCGACCGCCTGCCGCGCCGCTGGCAGCAGCCGCAGGGGACGGCTGAGCATTTCCCGGCCAATGTCGACGATCCGGCCGATCAGACTCGCTGATACCCGCCCGCCGGATATATCAATTGCGGTCTCAATCATTGACAGTGCAAATCCTTTGGACCCGTAGCCATAAAGCCCGAGATTTCTGCGCTCACACTCCATGACTGCGTCATGCACCTCGGCGGGCGCCGCGAAATCGGCCAACAGTTCAGCCAGCGCCTGCTCAGCGTGGCGAAAGTTTTCTTCATTGTGCCAAAGCGTGTCGTCGGCATCGAATGCGATGACGTCCAGCCTCTTGCTCTGTGCCATGCCTTCATGAAATTTTGCGAAAACAGCGGCTGTGCTATAATGTCACCTGGAAAATTGGAATCAAAAAATGCATCCGAAAGCCGATCGCAGACCGGAAACGAATGCCGCTGTGGAGGACGAGCGCGGTCAGGACGAAGCCGGAACATCGGTCCTGACCAAGCCGCGCGAAACGACACGGCGCGCGCCGATGTACAAAGTGCTTCTGCTCAACGACGACTATACGCCAATGGAGTTTGTGGTCGCCGTGTTGGAGCAGGTTTTTGCCATGCAGCGTGACCGGGCCATCGCTCTGATGCTTGACGTGCACAGAAAAGGTGTCGGTGTTGCCGGTGTCTACACGCACGAGATTGCGGAAACAAAGGCCGCTCAAGTGGTGGCGATTGCCCGCAATCACGAACATCCGCTGCAATGCACGATCGAAAAAGAATAACCGGCATCGGTGCCCGATTCACGCTGACTTTCGACAGAACCGCCGACCAGACCGCCCGCCAAACCCTCTGCCATGAACTTCTCGATTGAGCGCAAGACTGCCATTGTGACCGGCGCGGCCAATGGAGTCGGACTGGCAATCGCGCGCCACTTCACGGAACAAGGCGCCAATGTCATCTTCGCAGACCAAGATGCAAAGGGACTGCAGTCCGAATTTGTCAAAAAGCCGGAAAATGCGGACTATTTTGCCGGCGATCTCCGCGAACGGCTTTCGCGCAACAATCTCCTGGCGGCGACGATTTCGAAATTCAATCGCGTCGACATCCTCGTCAACGCCACCCGCCAGGTCAGCCAATCGTCTGCCGACGGGGCCGATTCTGAGATTCTTGACATGATGCTCGAGCAAAACCTCAAGCAGCACTACAACCTGTCGTGGCTGGTCGCCAAAAAGCTAATCGAACAGGCCGAAAACAACAGCGACCCGGCTGAGCCGATTGGCGCAATAGTCAATATTTCTTCAATTGCCGCTCAACGGGCCGTGCCGGAATTGGTCGAATATTCAATGAGTTGTGCGGCCTTAGACCAATTTACCCGGTCGATGGCGGTAGCGCTCGCACCGAAGCGAATCCGTGTCAATGGGGTCGCATTCGGATCGGTGATGAGCAAGAGCCTCAGAACCAAGCTGAAGGACAGCCCGGAGCTGCGCAAAGGAATTGTCGATGCCACGCCGCTCGGACGCATTGCGGAAGCTGCGGATGTGGCCGAGGCCGTTCAGTTTCTCGCCTCCGACAGCGCCCGATTCGTGACCGGGCAGGTCGTCACCGTCGACGGCGGGCGGTCACTGTTGGACCGCTCAAGCTCAGCCTTCCACTGAATCCTGCGACTGCCAGTCACCCAGCCTGAACCCTTCCAGCTCGGAGAGCGGAGACTGCGTTTTGCCGGTGTCTTTCAGCGACTCTTCCGCGGGCATGATTGTTTTGCCCGTCTCCTGAGCCATTGCTTCCTTTTCCTTCGCCATTCGCTCACCGGCGAGCGTCACCGCCTCGTCAAGTTCAATCTGTCGGCAGAGTCCCAAGGCGACAGGGTCCGTCGGCTGAATGTTGTTGATGTTCCAATGTGTGCGATCCTGCACGTTTTTGATTGTCGGTTTGGTTGTGCCGATCAGTTTTGAAATCTGCGCAGCCGACAGTTCGGGATGGTTTTTCAGCAGCCACGAGATTGCGGCAGGCCGGTCCTGGCGTTTAGACAATGGTGTGTAACGCGGGCCTCGGCGGCGCTCTTCGCCAACAGTCGCCATGTTCTCCTTCAGAATGAGACTGTGGTTCGGGTCGGCTTCACCCTTCTTGATTTCGGAGGAATCCAGCTGGGTGTTGATGATTGGATCGAAACCCTGAATCCCGATTGCGGTTTCCCCGTCAGCAATGCCCTGCACTTCCAAAACATGCAGACCGCAGAAATCGCCGATCTGACGAAAGGTCAGTGTCGTGTTGTCAACCAGCCAGACGGCGGTCGCTGTGGCCATGATCGGCTTGCGTGTCATCCGCTATCTATCCTTTCATTATCGGGCCGGACGCCTGAACCGCTGTGGCCGACGGATTGTCTGGACCGTTATTCGGAAATCTGCTATTCCCTTAAAGCGCACAATTGAAATCGACAAGCGATACGAAGCCTGAGCCCGTCTAGATTGTCAGGATAAGCTTGCCGATGTGCAGCGACGCTTCCATGCGGGTATGGGCCCGCGACACATCGGCAAGGGGAAACGACGCGTCCAAGACCGGCGCAATCGTGCCGGCTTCCAGCAATGGCCAGACATTGTTTCTGAGCCCATCGGCGATCGCCGCCTTCGCCATGTCAGACTGCGGGCGGAGCGTGCTGCCGGTGATTGTCAGGCGCCGCGTCATAAGCGGCGCAAAATTCACTTCCGCCTTGGGTTTTTCCAGGAACGCAATCTGAACGAGTCTGCCGTCATCGGCCAATGCGCGCAGATTGCGCGGAATATAAGAGCCGCCGACCATATCAAGGATAACGTCCACGCCCCTGCCGTCGGTTGCTTCGCGTATTTCTTCCACAAAATCCGCTTCGCGGTAATTGATGCAGCGCGTGGCGCCGAGATCTCGGCAGGCGGCGCATTTTTCTTCCGACCCGGCGGTCGCGAAGACTTCAGAGCCGAACGCGCTCGCCATCTGGATTGCCGTCGTCCCAATGCCTGAGGAGCCGCCATGCACCAGAAACTTCTCGCCTGCCTTCAAGCCGGCGCGCAGATGGACATTGCTCCAAACCGTGAAAAACGTCTCGCAGAGGGCCGCCGCCGTGTTCATTGCCATGCCGTCCGGAACAGCAAGAGCATGATCCTCGTGCGTCAGAGAGTATTCGGCGTAGCCGCCCCCCGGCAGCAAGGCCGTCACCCGGTCGCCTTTCCGCCAGCGTGTCACGCCGGGTCCGACAGCGACGATTTCGCCCGCTGACTCCAGACCGGGAAGATCCGACGCGCCCGGCGGCGGCCGGTAAAGACCGGCGCGCTGCAGCGCGTCCGGCCGGTTCACACCAGCGGCGGCGTTTTTGATCAGGATTTGCCGATGCCCTGGCGCCGGCACCGGGCGCCTGGATTGCACCAACACATCGGGACCGCCCGGTTCGGCGATCTCAATCACCCGCATTTCACCACCGCTCATCTCGCTTCCCCTTTCGAAACCCAGCCCGGATATTGGCTTCTGTCGGGCGGCGGCCGCACATGCCGGCCCAAAGATTCAATTCCACGCGCCAAGCCGGCGCAGGCCGGACTTTTCCGGGCGCGCGCCTTGGCTTTCTCAATTTTCATAACATCGTCGATCCGGCGGTCAATGAACCTCCAGGTCGCTTCGCTGGATTCACTGTGGTCACCGATCCAGAACAGAACGGATGCGCCGAGGACACCGGTCAGAATTGCCCGTTTGCTGTACCAATTAATATCATTTGAATCGTCGCCAAGCGCGTTCCAGATACAGTCGGCGGTGTCCCACATTGCCCTCGCGCCGCGGTGCGAATGCAGCGGCACAGCAAACAGCGCGGCGCCTCTGCGCACCTGTTCGCGATACTCCGCGATCCCCTGCAGCCGGAACTTCACAGCCGTCGCGACCCGCTCGCGAAACCGCATCCTTGCGAGATCGGCGGCATCCAGCATCTCCAGCATCCTGGCATCGCCCCGCCGATGAAACGCCAATGCGAGGTCCACGCATCTTCCAGGACACGCCGCCCTTGCGCGGACGGGATCTATGCCGGTCTCACTGACCGCGGCGCGGAACACGCTGTCACTCCAGCCTTCAAAGGCGACGCCGGGTAGCGCCACATCCAAAAGGACGTCGATGATTTCTTCTCGTCCTGTCGTTTCGGAGAATTCCGGCATTGCAGCTGCTCCAGAACATGGATTGAGCGGGTTGAACCCAAGGTGATACGAATTTTTGCAACTCCGGCAAGGGCGCCGGCCGGCATACAATCGGCTGCGCCGGACCATGTGCTTGGCCAGGACACGCGGATTTCACCGGCGGCGGGAATCTCGGCGCGAATCGACCACTGATCGCGGTAACAACGGCAAACTGCCCATTTGCTGCGTCAATGCGCGGTGGACGTCCGGTGAAACTGATGGTATGAGGCCGCTTTCCGGCCGCGAGTCGGGCCGCGCCATCACAAAAATGAGGCATGACACCTATATGCTGGTTCAAGTACGTGACAACAACGTAGACCAAGCTCTGCGAATCCTGAAAAAGAAATTGCAGCGCGAAGGCGTATTCAGAGAAATGAAGCTTCGGCAGCACTATGAGAAACCGTCTCAAAAACGTGCCCGCGAAAAGGCCGAAGCCATACGCCGCGCCCGTAAACTCGCCCGCAAGCGCGCGCTCAAGGAAGGCGGCTGATCAACTCCGCCGAACCGCAAACGGTTCAGCTTTACTGACAATTCCTGCAGCCGCACTCGGCGATTCGCTCACGCGAATCGTCCAGCGGCGGCTTGTCAGCTGTTGAAGACGGCGAGGAAAAGGAGAATGGCGACAGACGCCGCACAGACCCAAAACGCAATCTTCACGAACGCAACAAAGTCGTGTTCGTGCCGTTTTATGTCCATTGATCCGTGCACATGCTTGTCCATGACGCCACCCTAATCAATCCGCGCAGACTGTTGCAAGCGTCTGTACCTGCTCATGACATATGAAGCGGCGGGGTCTCACTGATTCGCCGGCTCTGGAGATATTCGTCCGGGGTCAGTCCATCAAGGGCGTCATGCGGCCTCTGGGTGTTGTAGAAGGCCATGTATTCGTCGATGAGGGGTCTGACCCGGAGACGTTCACGGCGGTGTCCTGGACATTGTGGAATTCGTTTCTGAGCGTCGCCTGCATCCGTTCGACGCGTCCGTTCTGTTTCGGCGACTTCGGCGGCAGAACAGCGAGTGTGATGTCTCTGTCTGCGCACGCGGCCTCGAACTCAGCCATGAATTCGGATCCGCCGTCGACCTGCACGGCCTCGACTGTGAACGGCGCCTGGCGGACCAGCTTGTCAAGGAAGCGGGCGGCGCTGGCCGCGGTCGCGTTGGAGGCGGGCATGCCGCAGCTCCAGCGCGAGGCGGTCGACGGCGGTGAAGGGTCAAGTCCCTAAAGTGCTGGATAATTTGGAGAGGCGCGCCTCTGTTTTCGGGCTGTTGAGCGGCCCGTTCGCCTTTTCGTATTCCTCGTCCAGATCCTTCCTGACCTGCTCCAGCTGGCGCCGCTCGAAGCCGGTCACCGCGATCGGGCGCCATTTCTCCGAAGCCCGGGTCATGGCCGCGAACATCAGCTTGAGAACCGCCTTTTCCCCCCACGCGTTGGGGATCACCTTCAGGCGTCTCCGCTCCTCGCCGAACAGCCGCTCCAGCAGGTTGGTGGTGCGGATCGCCTTGCGGTGTCTCACCGGCATCCGCAGATGCGCGATGCAGGCCTCGAAGTCATCCTGGAAGCAGGCCACCGCGGTCGGGAACTCGTTCTCCCATTTCCGGGCCAGGTCGGCGGCGAGACCGCGGGCAATGGCCCGTGACGGCGCCTGATACGCGGCGCGGGCCTGTTCGCGGAACTCGGGCCATGCGTCCTCCCTGGAGACCTTGGCCGCGAGATTGCTCATGCGGTGGAACAGGCAGCGCTGGCGCTCCGAACGCGGAAAGCAGGTCTCGATCGCCTTGATGATGCCGGGCGCGCCGTCGCAGACCGCCAGCAGAGGATCGCCGAGGCCGCGGCCCCGCATGTCCTGGAAGAAGGCGGAAACCGTCTCATAGTCCTCCTTCGAGCCCGACATGAGATGGAGAAGAACCTTTCTTCCTTCGCGGGTCATGCCCCAGGCGGCCAGGACCGGCTCGCGCCGCTGGCCCGGGCGGATCCGCTCCGCGATGCCGTCGACGAACAGGTAGGCGATGTCATAGCCGCCAAGATCGCGGACGGCGAACTCCTGATAGTCCTGCCACAGCCGCTCACCGATTTCCGAGACCGCGGTGCGGGAGAGAAGAAGCGAGCCGTCGTCATTGCGGAACGCCTCCTCGATGTCGCGCACGCTGAGGCCGCGGGCCAGCATCTCCACCGCAAGATCCTCCAGCGCCTCGCTCCGGCCCTTCAGCCGCGGACGGATCTCCGAGCTGAACGGCTCGTCGCCGCCCGCGATCTGCGGAGCCGTGTATTCCACCGCCCCTTCGGCGGTCTTCATCCGCCCGGTGCGGTTGCCGTTGCGATAGCCGCGGCGGGGATCGCCGCCGCGCTCGTAGTAATCCCGGCCAAGAGCGTCGCGGCTCTCCGCCTCCAGCGTCTCCTCGATGATCAGACGCGTCGCCAGACGCACCAGCTCGCTGCGGGCGTCCGGCGCCGACAAACGGCCCTCGATCAATTCCGAAAGGGTCTCGCGCGTGCGCATCGATCCGGGTAATCTCTTCTCCATGGGGTGTGTCCTTCCGTTGGAGCCAGCGCTTAGCCGGCTTGGTTTTCTTCAACTCAACGGAAACACGCCCCTCCCAAATTATCCAGCACTTTTATGACTTCACCGCGGTGAAGTGTCTGACGGGTCCGGCCGGGCCGCAGCGACACGGTGAGGGTGTCGACCTGCACTGCCTGTCCGGGCCGCCCGGCCCGGAAAATGGCATTCGGATAAGGATTTTCGCCGTTCGGATAAGGAAACCCCCGCGCTTCGGGGTTCTTTCCCGAAGCCGGGGGCTTTCTGGCGGTCTGGCTCTGTCAGGCGGTGCGTTGTTTCTGCCACTTGCTCACTGGCTGCCTGGACTCCCGCCTGTAATTTCGCCCTGGCCGTTCGCGCTGGATGCATTGCGAGAGGCCGGTCATGATCCGCCTGACCGATTGTGCGACCATTTCGCTCTGCCTGAGGAACATGGCCTCGATTTCGCGTCCCACCAGTCTCAGCCCGTTCTTGAAGTTGGCGCGCATGGCCGGCAGGCCGTCATCGCCGGGACCGTGGCTGATGTCATGGTCGCAGCGGTTGGCGAACAGGCGTGCGAGGGTGATCAGTGTGAAGGCGGCATAGAGTTCCTGGCGGACGCCGCGCCCGGACTTTGCGTGGAAGCGCTCGATCACGGCCTTTCCTGTCTTGAACCCCTCTTCGATCTGCCAGCGCCCGTGGCAGAGGTCCGAGAGCGCCGGAATGCTGTGGCGCCGGGCTTCGAGCAGGGATGTTGCGAGACAGTGCCCGGTGTCGGCGGGGGTGTGTTTGACCAGGCGGATGCGGAGGCTCTGTCCGCGCAGCTCCGTTGCATCCCTGGGCGCCTTGAGGGTGATGACGCTGTCGGTCTTTTCGGAGTTGATGAAGGCTTTGAAGGCCGGGTTGGCATTGTTCTGGATGCGGAAGACGAAGTTCAGCTTCCGCATCCGGTGGAGCAGGGCCATTTCGAAGGACCAGTATCCTCGGTCGCAGACGATGACATCGCCTTCGGCGGCATGGCCGGGATGGGTGACGGCGGCAGCGCGTTCGTTCTCGTGGTCGAAGAGGTCGAAGTCGACCGGGATGCGGGAGTGCAGCCGGCAGAGCACGCTGATCATGCCCTGGGGGTAGTGGGCATTGCCGTTCGGGAGGCGGTAGCCGGCGTGCAGCAGTTCCCTCGGCAGGGTGATCTTCGCCCCGTCGACGGCGAAGACGCGGTGTCCCTTCCACAGGGTGTCGTCGGGGCGGTGCGCGAGGATCTCCCGGTGCAGCCTCCGGAACGCGGCTTCGTCGAGTTTCTCCCGCGCCTCGCAGGCCGTCGACGCCGCCGGGGGCTCGTCCTGCGGCAGTTCGACGCCGGCCGCCGCGCACTGTTCCCAGAGTTCGCACAGCGTGGCGCGGCAGCCCTGCCCGCGCGGCGCGGCGACGAGGCGGAGCACGAACAGCATGATCAGCAGGCTGTCGAACACGCGGCGGCGCTTCTGCCAGCGCGCGTCCTCGCGCGCCGCGACCGCCGCGGCGGCCGCGACAAGCGCCTCCCAGCGGCGGCCGAAGCGGCGGTCGGAGGCCGCCGAGCGGCCCCTTTCGGCCCGGGTCGGAGGCTTCCGCTGTCCCGCGTCACGCGCGCCTCGCAGGATCCCGCGGGCGCCCGCGCAGAGCGGCATCACATAAACGCCCTTGCGCGTCTTTCCCCTGCCGGAGGTCTCCCCGATGCGTTTCCAGTTGGCGGCGCGGCAGCACGAGGCCCTGAACCGGGTCTCGTCGATGAAGGTCTCGCAGAGGACCGGCCGGTGCCCGTGGATGCGCTCCCAGTCGTCCGCCAGACGCCGTGTCGCCATGGCCAGAGCCGAGGACGCCAGGTTCTTCGACCGCACCCATGGAAACACCAGGAACCGCGAGTTGACCACCATCAGGCGCCGCCTGCGGTCGCGTGTCCGGTCCGTCCATCCGATCCAGCCGTCACGGCACGGGAGCCTCTTCGTCACCGCATCGAACAGCAGGCATCCCAGCCTGCGGCCGTCCCGGTCGGTCACGAAGCAGCGG
>CBDCSZ010000070.1:0-66693 GCA_965221935.1 Paracoccaceae bacterium | reverse complement strand
CGAGGTCAGCCTCGAATATCGGCTCCAGAACCAGCATCGCCGATGTCTGCGCCACCCGGTCCCGTATGCAGGGAATGCCCAATGGCCGCAGCTTGCCGGGCTGTTTCTTCGGAATCATCACCTGCCGCACCGGTTTCGGCGCGTAGGTTCCCTCCCGAAGCTCCCGCGACAGTTCCCCAAGCCACCGCTCCAGTCCTGAAAGTTCGATCTCCGCAAATGTCTCCCCGTCAACCCCGGCAGAGCCGCCGTTGCGGCGGACCCTGGCCCAGGCTTCGTTCAGGAAATCCATTCGCCAGACCTTGTCAGTCAGGGCGTGAAAGCGGCGTTCGGGTTCTTCCTTCGCTTTCGCATGCAGCACAGTCTGGAGTTTCCGAACCTTATCTGACCCTGTTAGGCTGCCGCCAGTCGTCATGTCCCTGCCTCCTTTCCATGCCTCTCCCGAAGTCAGGCCCCTTTCCTCGGCCGGCGTTACCCGGCGTCTTCAGTCATACGGGCCTGTCCGCCACCCTGCCGGCCCGGACTGGTCCTCGCGGATTTCCGGTTTGGCCGGTGCGGGCCACCGGCAGGGCTTCCCGTGTTGCCACGCTTTCCATCTTCCGCGCATGCCGGCGCCAGTACCCCGGCGGAAACGGGCCGGTGCATCTGTCGCTTGCTTCCCAGCCCGCCGTCGGCCTTCCCCTTACTTCAGGAGGGTCGGCTTCCGCGTCTTTCTTTCGAGGCCTGCGCGGCGTTCACTCATATTCCGGCCTGCGCGGTCGCTGAGCCGCCCGAGGCGGCCCTTCTGCACCAGAGTGCTTCAGTCTACATCGTTACCTCCGTAAACCGCTCTGGCTGCTACCAGCCGAAGCGACAATTGCTGAGCGGGTTTCGCACCCGCAAGGAAAACGCGCCTTTCCACGGCGCACTGAAGTTCCGGTTAAAGGGAAGCCGCGGCCGTGTGTTTCGGACTCTTCGTGCATTTTGACGGCTGGGTAAAACGGCGGGCCGATGAGTTTACGCGCTTCGACCCCTGCTGGAATTGTCTTCCCGGCTTCGAGGTTTGTTTCGGAGCGCATTGATCCTGAGGGGACACCCCTTGGGCCACGCAGCAAGGCGGCCTGACTCTCGGGGCAAGTGTTTGGGACAGGGTGAAGGCGCGGGCCGGACTGAACGAAGAGCAGGGTCAACGCAGCGCGCGGGACCGGCCAACCGATCCCAAGCCTTCCAGATCGGCACTTCACGCTCAGGATAACGGGCGCGCAGGTTTGGGTGTGGGTTCAGACTCCCGTCTTTGGCGGAATCCTCTGCCCATTCGCGTGGCATCCATACCCGCATTCCAAGAAAAAACGCCCCGCCGGAGCGGCGGGGCGCATTGGGTTCATGTGGCCGTGAATCAGGCAAACCACCAGCGCTCGGTCAGTCGGGCGCTGTCCATCTGCGAGATATTTCCAGTCTGACCGTGGGCAAGGGAAGTCGACGCCGCGTCGACAAAGTTTGCAAACATCGGAATGATGGTTCCGCCCTCGGCCGAGATCAAGGCCTGCATCTCGGTGTAGATGTCGCGCCGCTTCGCGCTTTCGAGCTCGGTGCGGCCGATGATCAGCAGTTCCTGGAATCGCGCGTTGTTCCAGTGATTGTCGTTCCACGGAGCGCCAATCTCATAGGCGGTCGAGAACATCCAGTCTTCTGTCGCCCGTCCTGACCAGTAACAGGCGCACCAAGGCTTCTTGAGCCAGACATTGCTCCAGTATCCGTCAGCGGCTTCCTGCACGACATTGATGTTGATCCCTGCCGCCGCCGCCGATGCCTGGTACAGTTGGGATGCGTCGACCGCGCCCTCGAAAGCGGCGTCAGAGGCCGACAGGTCGATATTGAGCGAATCGATTCCCGCATTCTGCAGATAGTGCTTCGCCTTGTCTGGATCGTAGTCGAGAACCGGCAAGTCAGTGGCATAGAACTGGTTGGCCGGACCGATTGGCGTGTCGTTACCGACAGATCCGTGCCCCAGCAGAATCTTGTCGACCATTTCCTGACGGTCAATGGCGTGCTTGAGAGCCTTCCTGACATTGACGTCGGTAAACGGGTCGACATTTGTCAGCATCGGGAACGTATAGTGCTGGTTTCCTGTGACCTCGAAAATCTCAATGTTGGGATTGGCTCTGAGCAGAGGCTCGACCTTGAAATCGATGCGGTTAATGGCATGAACCTGCCCGGTCAAAAGGGCGTTCATTCGGGCCGAACCGTCATTGATGGCGATCATTTCGTAGCCATCGAACCAGCCAGCCCTTCCGTCCTTGTAGTGGCCCTCCACCCGCGAGGTGACAAGACGCACGCCAGGGTCGAAACTCTCAACTTTGTAAAGGCCGGTGCCGTTGCCGTTGGCAATTGCGTTTGCAATGTCGCCTGCCGGATACATCACGATGTGGTAGTCCGACAGCAGATACGGCATATCAGCGTTGCCAGCCTTCAAATTGAGCACAACCTCGTGTTCGCCGGTTTTCTCCATCGTATCGATATTGGCGACGATCGGCTTGGCCGCGGATTTCGCTCCCTCGGCGACATGCAGGTTCAGCGACTCGATTACGTCGTCGGCCCCGAAAGGCTTGCCGTTATGGAAGGTCACGCCCTTGCGCAGAGTGAATTTCCACGTCTTGGCGTCAGCGCTCGCCTCCCAGCTCTCCGCCAGTTCGCCAATGAGCTCACCCTCGGCCGTCACCTCCACCAGGCAGTCAAACACGGACCCGTGGCAGGCCATGTTCATGAACAGATCCGAGTGTGTGCGCGCGTCCCAGCTGTCAGAGGTGTTGGCGCCGGAAATGCCCAGCTTCACGGTTCCGCCCGACTTGGGCATTGCGTTTGCGACGAAAGGCGCGCTGGACAGGGCCGTTGCCGCCGCAGTGGCCGCGCCTGCCTTCAGGACACCGCGGCGACTGATGTTTGATAACATTTTTGTTTCTCCTGTGTTGCTTGCGAGGCCGCACACTAAGCAGTGATCTGCCGCAACAATGCATGCTGGCCGGCCACAATTGTGGCAGCGCCCCAAGTATGGCACACCGGCGCGGCAATCGCAACGAAACTTGTTTGGACCGGGCCGGCGCCGCGGCGGCGGAAGTTTCCGATTTCCGGCGGCCCGGGCCGTCTACTGACCGTGTGAGCCGGCGGCCTCGCCGATATTGTCGACACCGCGCAGCTGCAGCAGCTGGTCCAGCCAGTCGGGATCCATTTCCGGCACCGAACTCAGCAGCAGGTCCGTGTACGCGTGATGCGGCGGTGTGAACATCTCTTCCCTGGGACCCGCCTCGACAACCCGGCCTTCCTTCATCACCACCACCTCGTCGGCGATTGATCTCACCGTCGCCAGATCATGGGTTATGAACATGTAGGATAGACCCAGCGTGTCCTGCAGGTTCGCCAGCAGCTTCAGGATGCCTTCAGCCACCAGCTGGTCAAGGGCGGATGTGACTTCATCGCATATGATGAATTTCGGCTCGGCCGCCAGCGAACGCGCAATGCCGATCCGCTGTTTTTGGCCGCCTGAAAGCTCCGGCGGCAGACGGCCCATATAGAGCGCCGGATCCATTTCGATCTGTTCCATCAAGGCTTCGACGCGCTTTCGTTTCTCCGTCCCTTTCAGTCCAAGATAGAACTCAACCGGCCTGCCGATGATTTCAGAAACCGGTTTTTGCGGGTTTAGCGCCGTGTCCGCCATCTGGTAGATCATCTGGGCCTGCCGCAGCTGATTGCGGCTGCGCCTGCGAAACGTGTCGGGCAGCCGGTCGCCGTCAAACTCGATGCTCCCCTGCGTCGGCGGCAAGAGGCCGGTTATGCACCGGGCGACGGTGGATTTTCCTGATCCTGACTCGCCGACAACCGCGACCGTGCGGCCGGCGTGGATGTCAAAACTGACATCGTGCAGCACCTGGACCTTGCCGTAGCCGGCGGTCACGCCTTTGACGGATATCACCGGCGTTTCACTGCTTGCCGCCAGCGGTTTCTGGGTGCGCCTGAAGCTGCGCACCGCCCACAGGGATTTTGTGTAATCTTCCTGCGGATCGTCCAGCATGGTGCGGGTCTGCGCTTCTTCGACCTGATCGCCCTTGAGCAGGA
This sequence comes from Paracoccaceae bacterium, assembly GCA_965221935.1. Taxonomy (GTDB): domain Bacteria; phylum Pseudomonadota; class Alphaproteobacteria; order Rhodobacterales; family Rhodobacteraceae; genus JAPOXR01. Next base: position 62,607 of record CBDCSZ010000070.1, on the reverse strand, counting down.
CCTTGATCCGGTCTGCCATCTGGGCCACCACCGCAAGATCGTGCGTGATGTAGATGGCCGCGGTGTTGAACTGTTCGACAATTTCACGGATTGCGGCAAGCACTTCAATCTGCGTTGTCACGTCAAGCGCCGTTGTCGGTTCGTCGAAAATGATCAGGTCCGGCCGGCACGACATGGCCATTGCCGTCATCGCCCGCTGCAGCTGTCCGCCTGAGACCTGGTGCGGAAACCGGAAACCGATCTGCGCCGGATTCGGCAGCCTCAGTCTTTTGTAGAGATCAATCGCATCCTTTTGCGACTCCTGCAGCGGCATGACCCGATGCTGCGTCGGGGCTTCGGTGTGCTGGTTAATTATGGTGTGCGCCGGGTTGAAACTTGCGGCGGCTGACTGCGCGACATAGGCAATGCGTTTTCCAAGCAATGACCGCTTTGTCGCCGCGTCGGCATTGACCAGGTCAATGCCGTCAAACTCGACCGTGCCATCGGAAATCCGGCAGCCTTCGCGGGTGAAACCCATCGCCGCAAGACCGATTGTTGACTTTCCGGCACCGGATTCTCCGATGAGACCAAGCACTTCGCCGGCCCTGAGTTCGAGATCCACGCCGTTGACAATCTGCACCCAGGTCTCGTCTGTGCGGCCCTCAATCTTGAGGCCGCGGATTTTCACCAGCGGTGTGGATTCGTTCATAAACTATTCCTTCAGCCCTGATGAGCGGTGCAGCATCCAGTCGACCACAAAGTTGACCGCCACCGTGAGCAGTGCGATGGCGCCTGCAGCAAGCAGCGGCAGTGTCGCTGTCAGCGGACTGAACGCGGCGAAATTGATGAACTGCGCCAGATCGCGGACCATCGTGCCCCAGTCGGCCAGCGGCGGCTGAATCCCGATGCCGAGAAATGACAGCGCCGCAATGGTGAGAAACACAAAACAGAAGCGCAGCCCGAACTCCGCCAGCAGCGGCGCCGTCGCGTTCGGCAGGATTTCCCTGAAAATCAGGTATGAGAGTTTTTCGCCGCGCACTTTGGCGGCCTCGATGTAGTCCATCACCACGATGTTCTGGCCGACAGCCCGCGCCAGACGGTAAACTCTGGTGCTGTCAAGCACGGCGATGATGACGACCATGTAAACCATGATCAGCACCTTGTCGGATCCCGCCCAGGCAGTGGCGATTGTCATCAGCAAAAGAGCGAAGATCAGCTGCGGAATCGCCATCAGCGCGTCGACAACGCGCGATGCCAGCTGGTCAACCCAGCCGCCGAGCACCGCTGCCAGAAACCCGACCGAGGTGCCGATCAGGAAAGCGAGACACGTGGTGGCAAGGGCGATACCGACCGTGTTCTGCGCCCCAAAAATGAGCCGCGACAGCAGATCCCGCCCGAGCTGGTCGGTTCCGAGAGGAAACAGGGGATCGCCGCCAAGATCCGGATTGCCGCCGGGAAGGACGTTGATCCGGTCGAACACCTCCGCCTGGCCGTGCGGCGCCAGGACATCGGCGAACACCGAAACGATGACGTACATCAGAATCGTGAAAATGCCGAATGCCGCGGTGACAGGCATCTGCCGGAACAGCTTCTTCGAAGCCGCGGTTCCGATATGGCGTCCGGCCAGGCGAAACGCATAGCCAAGCGCCGAAAAAACGATCAGGCCCTGCACAGCCCATTTGAAGAACTGGGCTTCATACACAAAATAGATGACGAAGGTCCAGTACAGGGCGAAGATTCCAATCGCGAATCCCAGTCCCGCGAGATAGGACATGTCGCGGAAGTAGATCCTGAGCCATTCCTGAGGCCAAGGAACGCGCTGCCCCGCAAAGCGGAACGCCCAGCCGCCGGCCAGCAGCGCTGCCAGCCAGATGAGTATGATCGAGACAGTCACCGCTTCGCTCCTATTTGGGATGCCGCAAACGCGGGTTTGACAGGATCGACAAGATATCGGCCGTCAGATTCAACAGGATGTACGCGGATGCGAAAATCAGGCAACATGCCTGCACAACCGGAATATCCCGCAGCTTGACGCTGTCCACGAACAGCTGCCCGATGCCGGGATAAACGAACACAACCTCCACCACGACCACACCGGTCACAAGATAGGCCAGGTTCAGGGCAATGACGTTGATGATGGGCGCCAGCGCATTCGGCAGCGCGTGCACCACGATGATCCGCAGCGGGTTGACCCCCTTGAGCCGCGCCATCTCGATATAGGGCGACGCCATGAGATTGATGATTGCCGCCCTTGTCATCCGCATCATGTGCGCCGTGACCACCAGTGTCAGGGTCAGTGCCGGCAGCATTGTGCGGGTCAGCCGCTCGCCGAAAGGCATGTCCTCGAAGATATTTGAAAGCGACGGAAAAACCGGATTCAGGACCGCGAGAAACAGTATCAGGATATAGGCGAGAAAGAATTCCGGCGAAGAGATGGAAGACAGCGTCGCAATGTTGACGGCGCGGTCGTAGACGGAATTTGCAAACAGGGCCGCGAGAATTCCAAGCGCCAATGAGAGCGGGACCGAAATGATCGCCGAAACCGAAGCGAGAAACAGCGTGTTCTTGAAACGCGGGATCAGCTGATCGGCAACCGACCCGATACCGCCTAGCGCAGCGTCCTGGCCCGCATAGACGGCGAAATTCGCCTGCGCGAAACTGACTCCGAAGTCACCCGCAAAAATGCCGGACAGCCATTCGATGTAACGCACCGCGGCCGGCTTGTTCAGACCCAGGTCTTCGCGTATCGCGGCGACGGCTTCCGGCGTTGCGCCCTGTCCGAGTATGGCCTGGGCAAAGTCCCCTGGCAGCATATTCACAGAAGCGAATATCAGCAGAGAAACAACAATCAGGGTCACGATGCCGAGAGCGAGGCGTTTGAGAATTATCAGGAGGACGCCGGCCATGTTAGATGTTCCCCCTGAAACTCCCCCCGCGCGCTGGACGCAGATCCCATTGATGCGAGCCATCATATCCGAAAAATCTTCAACTATAAATCCCCCCAACACAGACAGGAGTTTCCGCATGGCCAGGGTTGCCTGGGAACAGGCTGGGGAGCTTTCGCCATATGCCCCGAACCCATTGCACCGGCGCCGACGGGCCGCGCGGCAGAATTCGGCATTGCGTGCCGCCGCCGCAGCTGTTCTAATCCTTGCCAGATGGTGGCATGACGGCAATTCCGCACTGGCGCACGGATGACCAATGGCCGCTGCCCGCCTTTTGACAGACACCAAAGCGCTCGATCTGCATCGGCGCCGGGCGTTTCGCGTGCTTGCGCCGGAGCTGTTCCTGCACGAGACCGCGCTCTCGGAAGTCCGTCAGAAGCTTGCCGACATCAACAGGCCGTTTCGGCACGTGGCGATCGTGACCGGTTTTCCCGGGTTCTGGGCCGAGGGATTCCCGGACGCGCGGACCGTTCCGGACAGTGAAACCCTGGACCTTGAGCGCGGAAGTTTCGATTTGGTGCTGCATGCCATGGCGCTTCACTGGGCGAATGATCCGGTTGGCCAGATGGTTCAGTGCCGGCTTGCCCTTGAACCTGACGGGCTGCTGCTCGCGGTGTGTTTCTGCGGCGAAACGCTGACTGAACTCAGGGATTCACTGCTGCAGGCGGAGTCGTTTGTCTGCGGCGGCATCAGCCCGCGGATTGCGCCAATGGGAAGCCTCGGCGACTATGGCGGCCTGTTGCAGCGCGCCGGGCTGGCGCTGCCGGTCGCCGACCGGATCTCGGTTCCGGCCAGCTACGCCTCAGGCCACAGCCTGTTGCGCGATCTTCGGGCCATGGGAGAAACCAATGCGCTGACGGACCGAAGCCGGGGATTCGCGCGGCGCGCGCTTTTCGAAGAGATGGAGCGCGTTTATTCACAGCGGTATGCTGACGAGGCAGGAAGAATGAAGGCAACCTTTGAACTTGCCTTTCTGACCGGCTGGTCGCCGGGCCCGGGACAGCAGCAACCGCTGAAACCAGGATCGGCGGAGGCCCGCCTCGCGGATGCGCTGTCTTCCGTCGAACACAGGCTTGAGAGGTGAAACGCCATCGGCGAAGCGCGGGAGAGATTTCGTGACATCGGGTCCTGAAGCGCCGCCCAACGCACCGGGCGATCATCCGCCGGTCGCTTTCGACAGGACCGGTGTCCTGATCTCCAATCTCGGCACACCTGACAGCTACGCCTACTGGCCGATGCGGCGGTATCTTTCGCAGTTCCTCTCCGACAAGCGGGTGATCGACTATCCCAGGTGGCGCTGGCAGCCGGTCCTGCAGCTCATCGTGCTGACAAAACGGCCGTTCAGTTCGGGCAAAGCCTATCGCGACATCTGGAACAGTGACGCCGACGAAAGCCCGCTGCTGACAATCACAAAGCGGCAAACCGTCAAGCTGCGCGATTTGCTGCGCCGGTCTTACGCCGACAGGATTCTGGTCGGATTTGGCATGCGCTACGGCAACCCTTCAATCGAATCCGCGCTGCGCGCGCTGCTCGACAAGGGCTGCAGGCAAATCCTGCACTTTCCCTTGTATCCGCAGTATTCCGCGGCGACGACGGCGACCGCCAATGACGCTGTCTTCAGGGTCCTGATGGAGATGGAAGTCAAATGGCAGCCCGCCCTGCGCACAGTCGCGCCGTATTTCGACCATCCAGCATATATTGCGGCTTTGGCTGAATCGGTCCGTTCATCCCTGGCCGGGCTGGATTTCGCTCCGGATATGGTGGTCGCGACCTATCATGGACTGCCGCAGAGATATCTGACGGAAGGCGACCCCTACCACTGCCAATGCCGCAAAACCTCGCGCCTGCTGACCGAACATCTCGGCTGGCCTGGCGACAGGCTGGTCACAGCGTTTCAGTCACGGTTTGGCCCTGAAGAATGGCTCCGTCCGTACACCATTGAGGAAGTCGCGAACCTCGCCCGCGCAGGCCGCCGCAATATTGCTGTCATCGCTCCCGGATTTTCCGCTGACTGCATCGAAACGCTTGAAGAGATTCTCCGCGAAATCAAGGACTCCTTCCTGAAAGCGGGAGGAAAACGGTTCTTCTACATCCCCTGTCTGAACGCTGATGATGCGCACATGGCCATGATCGCCGGCATCATTGACGAAAACCTTGGCGGCTGGATCAAATAAGTCCGGCCTTTCCTTCAGCCCAGCCAATCGCGCAGGATGGGTCCGATATGCCGATCGGCGGGCGGCATCCGATACCGCGCAATGTCCCGCGGACGCACCCATTTGAGTTCTTGGTGGGCATTGCGCTCGGGTGTGCCTTCCCACTTTCGGCAGACAAACAGCGGCATCAGCAGATGAAAGCGGTCATAGCTGTGGCTGGCGAAGGTCAAAGGCGCCAGACAGGAGTTCCAGGTCTCGATTGACAGCTCTTCGCGCAGCTCCCTGAGCAAAGCCGCCTCGGGCGTTTCCCCGGGTTCAACCTTGCCGCCCGGATACTCCCAGAGGCCGCCCATTTCCGCATGTTCCGGACGCTGCGCGAGCAGCACCCTGTTGTCCGGGTCAATCAGCGCAGCGGCGGAAACCAGGACGATGTTCAAGAACGGTAATCTGCGTTGATGGCCACGTAGCCATGGGTGAGATCGCATGTCCTCACACGGGCGCGGCCGCCGCCCATGCCGAGATCGGCGCGGATTGCGATCTCCGCACGCCGCATGTGCGCCGCAGCCGCCGCTTCTGAATAACCGGACGCGACCGAGCCCTGCTCGGCAACAAGGTGATCGCCGATCCATATGGACAGCCGGCCGCAGTCCAGCTGTGCGCCGGACTTTCCGATCGCCGCCACCAGCCGGCCCCAATTCGGGTCTTCCCCGGCAATCGCGGTCTTGACGAGAGGTGAATTGGCAACAGCTTTTGCCACCGTCATGGCGTCTTCATCCGAAACCGCGCCGGAGATGTGAATTCGAACCAGTTTGGTCGCCCCCTCGCCATCGAGGACGATTTGTTCAGCCAATGAATCCATAACCGACCGCAGCGCCCCGGCAAAGTTTCCGCAGACCGTGTCCGCTTCCCGGATTTCCGGCAGGCCGGATTTGCCGGTGGCGGCGATAATGACGGTGTCGTTGGTCGAAGTGTCGCCGTCGACAGTCACCGCGTTGAATGTGTCCCTGACTGCCTCTGCCGAGAGCGACTGCAAAAGCGGCTGAGAAATCTTCGCGTCTGTGAATATGAAGGCCAGCATCGTCGCCATGTCGGGCGCGATCATGCCCGACCCTTTGGCGATCCCGGCGATGGCGATGTGTCCGCCGCCGCATTCGATCTCAGCGTGAGCGGATTTGGGAAACGTGTCGGTGGTCAGGATCGCCCGCGCCGCGTCCCGCAGACCCGTACTGGAAAGCCGTTCCTGAAGATCGCCAAGCGATCGCGTGATGCGGCCGGTGTTCAAAGGCTCTCCGATCACACCTGTCGAGGCAGTGAGCACCCGCTGTTCCGTCAGACCGAATTGCTCGGAAACCGCCCGAACGACAGCCGCCACCGACTTTTGGCCGGCTTCACCTGTGAACGCGTTCGCATTGCCGGAATTGACGAGGATCGCCAGTTCATCCGCATCGGAGCCGGCGGCGGCGGCGCGGAGTTTGCGTTCGCAGTCAAGGACCGGGGCAGCGCGGGTTGTGGATCTGGTGAACAGGCCGGCAAACCGCGTGCCGCCGGCAAGCCGCGCCAGCATGACATCAGGCCGACCTGAATAGCGGACACCGGCGCCCACGGCGGAGAACTCTGCGCCGGCGATTTCAGGGAGTTTCAGGAGTCGCCGCTCGGCATCTTGCCTTGCCGAGGCGTTTTGATGCGTCTGATAGGCGGCCAGCTGCTGGGTGAGCTGCTCGACCTTGTCTTCAAGCTCGCTGATCTTCCGTCCATTTGAATTCATTCGACACTTTCTCCCGAACCATTCCGGCCATTCGGCTGTTGCGCTGTTCTTATGTGCGTCCCTTAAAGCAAACGAAGCGTGTGCACAGCCGGACAGATCTGTATTTCCAAAAGGCCGCTTGTGCAGGATCGGCGCCCGGCGCAGGATCCGGAGTTTCAAATCCGCTGTTCAGGCTGTAGCTTCCGCACCCGACGCACCTCTGGTGCCCTTTCCGCGAACGTCCGCCACCGCATGAACGGACAGAAAATCCCGTGACTACGGGGCCTTACGGCCCGTCTTGTCCCGTGCCGCCGCGCGGCTTCCCCGACGAAACGCCGCCGCGGCTGCTTCCTGTACTACCGCTCAGCCGCGCGGCCCGAACAGGGAGCCGCGACCATGGCCGAGAAATCCACCTTCGCCCGGCGTATCCGCGCCGCCAAACCCCGAGCGACGAAGTACGAAGTCCGCGATGACATGGTGACCGGACTCGCGCTGGCGATCCAGCCCACCGGAGTCCGGTCCTACTTCCCCGCCCGCATGGTGCGCGGGCGCAGGCGCTACGCCACCATCGGCAGCGCCGAGGCCATGACGATCCCCGAGGCGCGGCGCGAGGCCCGCAGGCTGATCGCCAGCTACATCGAACCGGCAAGGGAGGACAGCGGCCCCCGCACTCCGGGGCATCCTATGACCGCCTTTGCCGAAGAGTTCCTCGACTGTCAGGCGCACCGCTGGAAGCCCCGGACCCGAGAGACAAATAGCCGGATCGTCCGCAAGGACATCCTGCCCGCCTTCGGCGGTTTGACCGTGGACGGCATCACGGTCGAACAGGTCCGGGACTGGTTCGCCGCCACGAGCGACCGGTCCGGCATCGCCAACCGCGCCATGCCGGTGCTGTCCATGATGATGCGCATGGCCGAGCTTTGGGGATACCGCCCCCACAACTCCAACCCGTGCAGGAATACCCGGCGTTACCGGATGAAGCCCGTAGAGCGGTTCCTGACGGCGGAGGAAATAGCCCGGCTCAACGCCGTGTTGACCCGCGACAAGTTCTGGTGCCCGAACGTCGTCGCCATCGTCCGCCTGCTGATGCTGACCGGCTGCCGCTTCGGCGAGATTGCCGCGCTCGAATGGGACTGGATCAGGGACAAGCGCCTTTTCCTCCCCGACTCGAAATCCGGGCCACGCACGGTGTGGCTGTCGAGCGCCGCGCGCGCGGTCATCGACGCCATCCCGCGCTACAGCGCGGATAGCCCGTATCTCTTTCCCGCCCGTCCGCCGACGCGGCCCATCGACAACATCGAGTATCAATGGAACCGCATCCGCAACGAGCCGGACTGCCCGGCTTGCGGCTGCATGACCTTCGGCACTCCTGGGCCTCGGTCGCGGCCATGAACGGCTTGGACATGGTGACCATCGCCAAGCTGCTCGGCCATGCGATGGTCGAGACGACCGAGCGATATGTCCACTTGTCGGACCAGTCTGTCACGGACGCCGCCGACCGCGTATCGAATCGCATCCATGCGGCCTTGGCCGGTAGGGACGCGGAGCATGAGGGAGGGAGGGATCATGCCGACGGTTGACCTTACCGCCAAGCTGGCCCGGCAGAGCAAGCCCGGCCCGAAAGACACCATCCTGTTCGACAAGGCGTTGCCCGGCTTCGGGCTGCACATCCACCCGTCGGGCCGCAAGGTCTGGATTGTGCAGGCGCGCATCAAGGGGCGGAGCCGCCGCATCGTCATTGCCCGGCACGGCGAGATGGAGCTTGCCGAGGCCCGCCGCCGCGCCCGCGACGTGCTCGCACGCATCCGCTTGGGCGAGAACCCCGCCAAAGACATCCGCAGGGAGAAGGAGACCCCGACCCTGCGGGAGTTCGCGGACGAGTATCTGCGGCGCTGCGAACCGCACTGGAAGCCCTCCGGGCGCAAGACCATGCGCATCTATCTCAAGGCCCGCATCCTGCCCGCGTTCGGCAGGATGCCGCTCGACCGCATCGGCCCCGAGGACGTGGCCGCGCGGTCCCGCTCGGCGAAGCCGCGCGAGAGCACATAGCCGCGCTGCCCGGCGCGCGCCAACCGGACGCGTTCCTGTTCCCGCGCCATGCCGAAGGCCGGGGCGTAGGGATACTGGCGAAATCCTGGCGCACGGTCTGCGCCGACTCGGGGCTCGGCAGGCTGCGCCTCCATGACCTGCGCCATACCGCCGCCAGCCAGGCGGTCATGGCGGGCGAGAACCTGCCGCTCGTGGGCAAGCTCCTCGGGCATCGAAGGCACCGCACCACGGCGGGCTACGCCCACCTTGCGGACGGCCATCTGATCGAGGCAGCGGAGAAATTAAGCAAGATAATCGCTGAGGCGATGGTGGAGTAACCGATCAACTCGTCACTTCCGTATGGCACCCCCCTTCTGGCCAAGGAACCATTTCGAACGGGATCTCTCCAGTCATCGCCGGCCGGTTCCTGTAACGTCCTTGGTAGTTAAATTGCTTAAGAAGAATCAATTCAATGTACCACTGACCCAATCGCAAAGCATCCATTTGCGCCTCCGCATCATCTCTATAAGTCTGCTTTGCATGAACAAAATCATTACGAAGCTCTGTAATCGCCATTGGTCCATCACCGTCCACACGAGAGCAATTCCGAAAAAACATATCCAAACTCTTGCACGACGAAGGTATTGATGTGCAAAGTCCAATCTTTTGTATTGATTTAGATAAGAACTCTCCCGTTGATCCCTTTTTCTTAGGACCTATGATCTTGCAACATAGAGATTCGAGAGCAGCCTGTATGAGAATGATTCCGACATGGAAAGGAGTGGTTTTGCTATTGAGATACAAGTCAATTGTCCGAAATATCACATTCTTCCAACTTGGATCCTTGCATAGTGACCAGAAACCGAAAAATGCTTGCGATAGATTCTCACCTCCATCAGCTATCGTGGGCAGCCAAGTATCGTATCCCCGGTTCCATGGATCAGTATGAGTACTTCCCCATTCAAAGAGAGCTTGTCTACCATCTGAGCAAGTCGCCCTCACGAGCGCCAGTCCACATCCCGCACCCCGAGCAAAGGATAGAAACGCCCGCAACCCTCGCAAGACATTCTCGGCTTCGTCTACAGAAATCGCTACCCCTTCGCAGTATTCAATGACCCCAGTGTGCGTTACACCGTAGCCACCAGCCTCATTCAAGCGCTCTTCATGCTCAGACAGATCGGCGACTTGAGTGAGGTCAATTTGTAAATTGTTGTGTATCAGTTTTGTAGCGCCCAGACACTTGGAGTCGATCCATTTGTCTTCCCGTCCAAAAAACTTTGGGAAATTAAGTGCGCTGAAACTAATTGATTTAATCTTTGTGTTACGTCCAATTACAGTAAGTGGAGACTTGTATATCGCGAGAGAACCCCTTACGGTGCCGGTGGTCGAGCCAGGCGTGCGCATACCCGAACGCACTACTTGAACATCGCACTTGTCCTTTACCGTGACAACAAATGGCATTTCCATACGAGAATCAGTTATGCCTATTGGAAAGCTCTCTGACTCCATTGCCGTCACGAGCATCGGCGACAAGCGCAAGACGACTTGTGCCGCACATGGTTCTTCCAGACAGTGCCCGTTAATGTGAGTAATGAGAATATCCTCAAGGACAATAGGCGAATTGGGTTTTTGCTCTTGAAACGATGTCATCAGATCTGTCATTTCTTTCTCGGTAGCAGCTTACCTGCTGTGGCGTATCTTTCGTTTTGACTTGACCTCGAACTTCAACGGCGCGCGTATCTTCTCATAAAGCATGAACAAGTGCTCGACCCGCTCGCGTTCGGACACAAACCCCGTGCGCCGGTATAGCCGGTCCGCCGCTCGGTCGAGCGCCCGATGCGCGCGGCGCAGGTTCGGAGGCATCAGGTCGGGATCGTAGAGATCGGCCAGCGTCGCGCCAGTATGGGCGGCTCGTGCGTCGAGCACAGCCCGCGCCAGTGGCTCCAGCTTCGACAGGTTCGAGTCCTTGGACGGCAACGGGAAGGTGTTGTAGTTGACGCCCACGGAGTACTGGTAGTCGCTTTTCAGCCGACCACCGATGAACCGCGTCCATGCCATATGCATGGCCGAAGTCAGTAAGGCGAAATCGGCCAAAGTCGCGTTCGCCAGCAGCCGCAGCTTGTTGCTCGGAATCGTCGGCGGCTCCAGCCAGCCGATGGGCGCGTACTCGCGCCGTTCCGAACTGACTTCGGGAATCACCAGAAACGGCGCGGTGGGGATGACGTTGACGTGGTAGAGCGTCGGCGTCGCCGCGAGCTTCTGCGTCGGCGCGCTCTTGCTGGCCTCGCGGTAGGCGCGGACTGCGGCGACTCGTTCCCGCACCCTCGGCAATCGCGCCAGAACCTCGGGCGGCGTATCTTGCAGCGCCAGAATCCAGCGTTCCCCGCCCCGCAAGTATTCGCGCGCCCCGATGAACGGTCGAAGCCACGGCGCAGCTTCCGGTTCCGAATCCAGAAGCGCGGCGCGTTCCGCCGCGTCGAAGATGTAGTTGCCGCTGTCGATGGGCTTCGACCCAATAATCAGTCGCTCCATCCCGTTGATCGGCGCGCTTTCCTCCCGCACGACCAGATGCGGGTCCGACAGCCCGCCCGCATCGAACAGATACGGCGACAGCGCCGCGTGTCGGCTTTCCTCCGGTTCACCATTGATGTCGGGATAGCTGAACAGGCGCTTTTCCGCCCGCGCGGCCTTGCGCCGGTCGAGGCCGAGAATCACGACATGCACATGGGCCTTGCCGCGCGCATCCGACCCCCATGCGAATGTCCGGTGCGCGAACGCGATCTCCAGCTTGCAGCGCCCGAACAGCACCGGCCATAGCTGTGCGACCTGCTCGCCCGCCGTGATCGAGTTGGTCGCGACGAAGCCGATCCGGGCATCGTCGCAGTTCACATACTCCCCTGCCTTGATGAACCACGCGGCGACGTAATCGAGCGTCCCGCCGCTCTTTCCGAGCGCGGCGATCCCGCGCACCTGTGCGCGTTGATCCGCTGTCTGGAACTTCGCGCCCACGAACGGCGGATTGCCCAGCACGAACGAACATTCGCCCGGCGGCAACAACTGCGACCAGTCGATCTCCAGCGCGTCGCCGTGGACGATGTGCGGCGACTTCTCCAGCGGAATGCGAACGAAGGTCAGGCCGAACTCCAGGCTCAGCCGGTTGTTCATGATGTGGTCCATCATCCACAGCGCGGTCTCCGCGATCCGGGCCGGAATCTCGCCAAGCTCGATCCCGTAGAACTGGTCCACGTCCACCACCGACAGCCACGTGGCATCGAGCGCCGCCTGACCGCTCGCGGCGGTCGAGTCCCGAATCTCGCGGATGACCTCGATTTCGAGCATCCGAAGTTCCCGGTAGGCGATGATGAGGAAGTTGCCACACCCGCACGCCGGGTCAAAGAACGTCAGACCGCCGAGCTTCGCCTGAAACTGCCGGAGCGCGGCGAGTCGGCCCCGGCCCCGGTGCGCTTTCGCGCGCTCGAACTCCGCTTTCAGGTCGTCCATGAACAGCGGCTCGATCACCTTGAGGATGTTCTTCTCGGTCGTGTAGTGCGCCCCTTGTGCGCGGCGCTCCGCCGGGTCCATCACTGACTGGAACAGCGCGCCGAAGATCGCGGGCGAGATGTTCGACCAGTCGAAGCGGCAGGCGTCCAGCAGCGCCCCGCGCATCGCCGAGTCGAACGAGAACGTCCGCAGGTGTCCCTTGAACAGCTCGCCGTTGACGTAGGGGAACCGAGCGAGGTCCTCGTCGAGCGTCGCGGCGCGTTCGTCCTCCGGCGTATCGAGCACCTCGAACAGTTGCGCGAGCCACGGCCCGAGATCGGCACCGTCCTCGCCGGTGCGCGTCTCGATGAAGTCGAGGAAGATGTCGCGCGGCTCGAACACCCCGGTGTCGTCGGCGAACATGCAGAACACGACGCGCACGAGGAAACGTTCGAGATCGTGTCCACCGTGCCCGGCATCGGCGAGCGCGTCGTGCAGCCTCCCGACCAGCTCGGCGGCCTCGATGTTTGCCGGGTCCTGGTCCCGGAACGTCCGGCGCTGCACGCCGAGGATGAACCCGAACGCCTCGACGTGCGCGGGCAGGTCCGCGAGCGGGAAGGCGACGGTCTCGCGCTCGTCAAGATCGCGAAGCTCGAAGGTCTGGAAGTCGCTTACCAGGATGAAGCGCGGGCGCTCGCGTTCCGGCAGCGCGTCGAAATACTCCCTGGCCTGTTCGAGTGCTGCCGTCAGATCGCGCCCGGCGCTCTTCTGCTCGACGATCAGCACGCCCGGCCAGAACAGGTCGATGAACCCGGAGCGATTATCGAGCTTGGAGACATGTTGCTCGTAGCGGGCAACCTCACGACGGCGCTTCCCGAAGACCTCGAAGAACTCGTTGTAGAAGCTCTGCGTCTCGCCCTTCTCGTACGCCGCGTCCTTCCAGTCTTCGGCGAAGGCGGCAGCGCGGATGCGGACCTCGTTCCACGACAGGCGCATCAGGCCACGCCGTCCGCCTTGCGCCGCGCGCCGGACGGCGCGCCGCTGGCCCGTAATGGACAAGCGGCAACAGGCGGGACGGCGCCCCGTTCGGTGGGGCGGGCATGAGGCCCGGTCATGCGTGCAGCGCGTCCACGCGCCGTGCGGCGGCGGTTCGGTCGCGGCGCGCCTGCGCAAGCTCGTAGCTCGCCTGCATCCGCATCCAATGCTCGGCGGTGCCCCAGCCGATGCCCTCCAGCGCCAGCGCCATGTTCGCAGACACGCCCGCCTTGCCGTTCAGCAGGCGCGACAGCGTGCCGCGCTCGCAGCCGAGACTCGTCGCCGTCTCGGTCACGTTCCAGCCCACGTCGTCCATGCTCTCGCGGATGAGTTCGCCCAGATGCGGCGGGTTCAGCATCGGGCCGACGCGATCGCTTGCAACATTAGTCATGGTCATCGCTCCCCTTCTGTCAGTGGTAGTCAATCAGGTCCACGTCCACGGCCTCGCCGTCCTCGAAGCGGAACACCACGCGCCAGTTACCCGAGACGCGGACGCTCCACTGGCCCGCGCGGTCGCCCCTCAAGGGATGCAGCCGGAAACCCGGCGCGTCAACGCTGCCCGGATGCGTTGCCTCTTGCAGGCGGAGCAGTATGCGCCGGAGCCGTGGCACGAGACCGACAGGCAGCCGCGCGGCATTGTCGCGCTTATGCAGCGCCTGCAGTCCCTTGTGCCTGATCCTCATGATTCACTGTAGCGCGCTACGCTACACGCCGCAAGCGCTTGCCGTGCCGGCGCGTCCGGCGGCAACGTTGTGTAGCGGTAACGTGAGCACCCTCCGACGATGCGCTGCGGGAACCCGTACGGTGACCACTGTTTTATCGGGAGCGCCCGAGCCCGTACCGCCACCCACGGTGCGGGCCGAGCGAATGACGCCGACGGTGAATAAGACTTCGCGCATTGATTTGTTACCTCCTGCTTCCTATAGTGCCGCTCGGAAGCTGCGCGACGGTTCGGGGACTGTCTCCGCAAGTGCGCGGCGGGCGCTGCCGCTCAAGCGCCGCTCGGGCTAAACGCCGGTTGCACAACGGCTTTCATCGCCCGACGGATTGAACGGCCAGGAAGCGCGATTGGGACGCCTTTCGGCGCGTTGGTCTCACACCGGACGCAGCGGAGATCGGAGAAAGACCGTCGTGTCACAATTGGCGTTCATAGGATTTGGCGAAGCCGGCGCCGCTTTCATGCGCGGCCTCGGACGCCGGACGGAGGGTGCCAGGGTCTACGACCCGCGCCTGTGCGATCCGGTTCAGCGCGAAAGGGTTTCATGCGAATTCGAACACCTGCGGATTTGCTGCAGCGCCGCGGCAGCGGTTTCAGGCGCTGACGGGATTTTCAGCCTCGTCACCGCCGATCTGACAGTGTCCGCTGCGAATTCCATTGGGCCGCTTCGCAACACGCCGTTGTATTTCGATTGCAACTCGTGCGCACCTGAATCCAAGCGGGAAGCCGCGGCGGCTGTTGCGGGATTCGGAGGCAGGTATGTGGATGTCGCCGTCATGGCGCCTGTTGTCAAATCGGGTGTTCGCACGCCTCTCCTTGCCAGCGGCCCGCACGCCGCTGAAGCGGCGCGGTTTCTGACCCAAGCCGGCATGAAGGTTCGGGCGCTTGATGCGGGCATCGGCGCGGCTGCCGCCGTCAAGCTGCTGCGGTCAATCGTTGTGAAGGGCATGCAGGCATTGGTGACCGAGGCCGCGCTTGCCGCCCGTTCGGAGGAGCTCGACGATGAATTCCTGCGGACAATCGCTGACTTCATGCCGGAAATCGATTGGCGGGAGCGGATCGCATTCAACCTCTCGCGGATGATTGAGCACGGTGAGCGGCGTGTGGAAGAGATGCAGGCGGCGGTTGCTATGCTTCAGTCAACCGGCCTGCCGTCCGACATGTCGCTTGCGGCAATTCACTGGGAGCGGCGGATCGCTGGCCTCAAACTGTCGAAAGAAACGCCCGCCGCCGAGAGAATTGAACTGTTGCTGGCTTTGCTTCGCGACCGCAATGAAGCTGCGGACGAAGCCGCGCCGTCAACAAAAGATGCAGCCGTCTGAGCCGCGGCCCTTGCCGACCTGAGGGATCGGCCCGCGAAGTGTCAAACTCTCCGGCTTCCAGTTCGGCGCGTTGTGCGGTTTTCCGCGATGAGCCGGCCGGTCAATAGCCGCGATTGATATTGGCAATTCCCTCCAGCGGCCGGGATTCGACAAACCGCTTGAAATTCGCAATGAAAACTTCAACCTTGCGGTCGGTTTCCCGGCGGAACCCGCCCGCAGTGTGCTGCGTCAGGATTATGTTGGGACAGTCCCAGAACGGATGATCGGCCGGCAGGGGCTCTTCGACTGTCACATCGATGGCGGCGCCGGCCAGTCTGCCTTCGCGCAGCATCTCGTTCAGCGCCGCCTCGTCGACAACTGTACCGCGGCCGGCATTGACGAATATGGCCGATTGCGGCAGCAGGCTGAGCCGTTCCCGGTGAAACACGCCATCAGTTTTCGGCGTTCCCGGGGCGACACAGACGACGGCGTCGGCTCGCTGCAGACAAGGATCCATTTCATCCGCAGTCCAATCGCTGCCGAAACTTGTCACGCGGCAGCGAAACGCTGACAGCAATTCGGCAAGTCTCCGGTTGATTGGTCCAAATCCAAACAGCACGACGGCCGCATCCGACAGCAGTCCGAGTTCGGGCCGCAGTTTTTTGCCAACCCACTCACGCCGTCGCTGGAGCTGGCCACAGCGGTTCACGCCGCGCAGCAGCGCCATCATGCCCGCAAGGCAAGACTCAGCCACAGGGTCCGCGTAGAACCCGTCCAATCTTGTGACCTGGGTTGAATCGTTGGGCCACGCGATGGCCGCAAACTCGCCAAATCCGGTGGCATCGAGCTGAATCCAGCGCAGTTGTTTCATGCCGGAGATGATTGCCGGAGATGTGTTTCCAAATATGACCTCGCAGTCCGAACAACCGCACAGCTGTGCCGAACCGGCCGCCTGCGTGTCACAAAACAGCGCTTCATGCGGCGCGACCGCCGCGCGGATTCGGTCCTTTTGCTCGTCATCCAAGGCTACAAAGACACAGATTTTCATTTCCCGTCCGATGTTGAAATCAATTGACCACCTGTCGTCGCTCTAGGCCGATTGTCCCGTTCTGTTCAAGTCCACGCTGCCGTTCGTCGGCAAAAAACGACGCGGTCCGAAACCGACTTCATGGCTTTTGGAACGCAGGCGCCGGACCTGTCATTCCGTCATTTCAGCCGGGAATGTCTGTCATGACAGCAAGCGGACGCCCGGACGCAGCCGCGTGTAGCTGATCTGGTCGAGCCGGCAGACATTTGCGCCAGGGGCTTCGGCAAACAGAATCTCGCTGGCGATGCCATGATAGTCCGCCAAAAAATGCACCGAACTCTTGACACAAACGATGCGGCGCTCCGCCGGCTCAATGCCAGCGACGCGGAACATTTCCTGGTCTGCGTTCTGTGTTCTGCCGCTGCCCACAACTACGGCCACGCCGGTTCCGGCAATCTTCAGCTGCGCAATCGGTCCGAGATCGGCTGTCGTGCCGCCGTACATGGGGCCGGTGAACCTGAACGGGCCATCGGCAAGCGCGGCAACCTGCACAGTTGCCGACACCGGCTGCGAATACTCTCTGAACCTGCCGCCGATCTGAACGGAGATCTCACTCCCCACGCCTGCCTGATGCGCCGCCTCGGCGGCGGCCGGATCATGAATCATGGACAGCGCGGCGTCGGGCGCGCGCGCCTCCAGCAGCCCGCGAAGCAGTCCCGTGGTCTCTCCGGTCCCGCCGGCGCCCGGATTGTCCTGCGGGTCAGCGATGACAACCGACGGGTTCGCCGATGCCAGCGCTTTACGGATCGCTTTTTCGGCGTCAATGAGACGCGAATTGAACTGCGGCTCGGCGTCGAGGACTGCGCGTTCGATTTCGCTTGCCGCCCGTTCCGCCTGCTGCGGGCTTTCGCCGTACGCGAAGACTGTCGGGCTGCAGCTTGGCACGTCCACCGGCGGAAACCCAAGACACAGATCGGCCGAAATCGCTTCGACCGCTTCCAGCATCTCATAGATTTCGCGCGCCGGGCTGTGGAACGTTGACTGCGCGGTGATTGGAATCAGGAAATCAATCTGGCGGAAACTTCCATGCACGGGTCCCGCCATCGCCCGGTCCAGCAGTTCCGCCGCCCGGGCGCCTGTGGCCGCGATATCGATGTGGGGATAGGTCCGGTAGATCGTGACAACGGTCGCCAGATCAAAAAACTGACGGCTCAGATTGCCGTGCAGATCCAGGCTGACAGCGATAGGCACGTCCGGCCCGATCTTGTTGCGGACGCGGCGCAGTATCTCGGCCTCGCCATCTTCGTGCAGCCGGGTCGCCATGGCGCCGTGTAGATCAAGATAGACGGCGTCCGCGGCGGCGTCTTCGATCCCCTGCACAATTTCGCCGCAGATCCGGTCAAACGCCTGATCATCGACATAACCGCCCGGCTCGGCGCAGGTCCACAGGATCGGGATCGTTTTATGCCTGCACGCCTGCAGGAATCCGGCAAGCGGAAGATTTAGACCCCGAAACTGCTCACGCACGGCTTCCCCGCGGGTGAGCGCCGGCCATGCGCCGCCCCTTTCAAAATCCTCGAGCCGGGTCGGGATTGGCGAAAACGTGTTTGTTTCATGCTGAAATCCGGCTGCGGCGACCCGTGTCATGACATCACCCTTCCGCCAAGAACGGTGGCCGCGACCGGGATTTCGGCGAATTCGGTCGGCGAGGCTGACAAAGGATCGTCGTCCAACACGCAAAAATCGGCGAGCTTGCCGCATTGAATTGAGCCGACCAGACCGTCAAGTTTCAGCACATGGGCCGCTCCCAGTGTGATGCATCCAAGAGCCTGAGCGACCGAAATCTTTTGTGACACGCCCAATTGCCGTCCGCCCGCGGTGATGCGGTTGACGGCGCACCACGCTGTCTTCAACGGATTCAGCGGCGTAACAGGCGCGTCGGAATGAACCGCAAACTCGCCGTCAAACACGCGCCATGCGTCGGCGCAGGCATCCATCCGCCGGGCGCGGTCCGGACCGAGTGAAGATGTCCAGTGAATATCGCCGAAGTAATGAACGTGGTTCGCAAACAGATTGACGGTCAGACCCAGCGCCTTCATGCGCTTGAATTGATCAATTCCAGAGAGCTGCGCATGCTCGAGCGTGTGCCGAAGGTCAGGATTTGGGTTTGACAGCATCGCCTGTTCGAACGCCTGAATGCTCTGTTCTGTCGCCTCGTCGCCATTGGCATGGATGTGGATTTTGACGCCTGCGCCATGCAAAACCCGCACGGACCGCCGAAAATCATCCATGTCCATGTTCCACATCCCGCAATCTTCGCCGGTCAGATATCCGGGCGGCTTCAGCTTTGCCGTCCGGCCCTGGATCGTGCCGTCCGTGAACAGCTTCACCGAACCCAGATGGAGCTTTTCTGTCGACCGTTTGCGGGCCGCGATTGCGCGTTCGGCAATCTCCTCCGGATCGAGATTTGTGGCCGCCATAATTGGCGCATAGCGAATTGGAAACTGTTCCTCCGAGGTCACCCGCAGGAGCATGCTGATCTCATCGTCGTAAAGGTCGGAATTCAAGTCAGCAATTGTGGTCACGCCGCAGTTTTTCGCCAATTGGCCATAGGCCCGCACCGCGTTTTCGTCCGAAAGGTCTGAGAATTCGATTCCGGCATATTTCATGATCGGACCCATCGCCTCAAATTCCTGCAGCTCCCCGCTCAGGGTCCCGTCCGCAGCCCGCCGCACGCCTTCCAAATTGCCGAATCTTTCCATGCGCACGATTTCAAGAGCCGCGCTGTTGGCCGTCAGAACGTGGAAATTCGAATGCATGACTACGACCGGCCGTTCCTTGGACACCTTGTCCAGCAGGCGCCGGTTCATTCTCGGCCCTTCGACGAAACTCGGATCAAATCCCCAGCCGACAACCGGACCCGAGGAATCGGCGCTTGCCGCAGTCCGAAGCCGCTCGACAATCGCGTCGTAGCACGTGACGCCCGGCCAGCTTGCGCCCGCAGGATCGACCCGCTCGAAATGGCCCAGATAACAGAACCGCCAAACCCCGCCGGCGGCAACATGCGCGTGCGCTTCAATCAGGCCTGGCAGCAAAACCTTGTCGCAGAACCTCTCATCGAGCTTGTGGTCTCCCCAGCCAGCGGCGCAGTCCAAGCCGCCGACGGCCAAAACACGGCCATCGCGCACGGCCACATGCGTTGCCTCCGGCATGTTGTGATCCATGGTGATGATTTTTCTGGCGGAAAAAACGGTGATCATGCGCATATTCTCCCATTGTCACGGCCCTGCAGTGTGGCGCTTCGCCCGTTCATCAATGCCGGCGCCGATCGCGACGCGATGACAATTGTGGACTTGCCGCACAGCTGATGACACCAGTGTGCAGGTGCATCTGCCTCAATTGTTGGCGGCAGACAACTGCGCCGAACCGCGTTTTCACCGCGATCGCCGTGGATTGCCCCGCTTGTTCACGCGCCGGAGAAATGTTGAATTCAAGATACAGAGGAAGGCCGCTTTGCCTCAGCCGCCGCATTTCGGCTGGCGTGCCTTGACGGACACGACATTTGGGATTTGCGAAAACTGCAAAAGGAGGGAAAATTGGAAAAGGTGATTTCAGTCTTGCGCGGTGACATCACAAAGCTTGACGTGGATGCCATTGTAAACGCCGCCAACACAAGCCTTGCGCCTGGCGGCGGGGTTGACGGAGCAATTCGCCGGGCGGCGGGTCCCGAAATCAATGACGCGACTGCTCGTATCGGCTCCTGCCCGACAGGCAAAGCCGTCATTACCGAAGGGTTTGCGCTTCCTGCCAATTGGGTCATTCACACTGCCGGTCCCGTATGGCGAGGCGGGCAGTCGAACGAGGCTGAGATGCTGGCTTCCTGTTACCGCAATTCACTTGCGAGGGCGGTTGAAGCGGGTGCCAGGAAAGTGGCGTTTCCTTCGATTTCGACGGGAATCTACGGTTTTCCGCCCGAAGAGGCAGCCCTTGTCGCCGTGCAAACGATCCGCTCAGAAATCGAGAAAGGCCTGGCCATCGACAAGGTTTTTTTGGTGGCGTTTGACGAAATCGGATCCGAGATCCTGTCTTCCGCCGTTGACTGCGACTGCTGAACTTCTCAAACCGACCCCGGCGCCAAAAAATATTCCATCGTGATCGCGGACCCGGCGAAATCTTTCAAAAATGCAAATGACTGGAAGCCGCACATGATCAAGAAACCGCCGCGCAGACGTATGCTGTTGCGACCGGCGCCACAAAAAAGGAAAAGTGTGCGGGTGTGATTGGCGCTTCCCGAGCGCCTGCATTTTCCCGAGTCCAGGAAACGCCGCCCGGTTGTGGTCATTTCCCGGCATGCAACACTTCGCGGCGTTGCCGCCCGTGTGCCAATAACTTCAAGGAAACAGTGCGACCTGCGGTATACGGTTCCAATCCATTCATCAGTGATGGAAGTGTGGCCTGGGCCATTTGCAGCCACGTAACGACGGTGGCCGTCAGCCGGCTGCTCCCGGTCCGAGAAAGCCCGGCGATGTCCCGGCAGAAGTGCAGGGACAACCTGCAGGATGTGATGGGCCTCTTGGCATCCCCTTGGCAATCCCTGATCAGTGCATGATAATATTTTCACTTGCGGGATCCACGGGTTTGCCGCCTCCCCTCCGGCAAACCGGAGGGCAAATGCACGGCTTCGGCCTTCCTTTCCTTTCGAGAACAGTGATTACCGGTTGCCTGCCCTGCATGGCCCGCAGCAATGGAATCCGTCTGCGTCCGCAATCGACAATCAGGTCATGGCGGCGCTCGCCGCGGGTTTCGTCTTTGCATCCCAAGACCGCGTTAAACCGTAATCGAGCCCGACGTTCATGTTGACATTCCACAAGTGTGTGTCATGCTGAATCACGATCAGCTGTAACAACTGCTTCAGGGAGGAGATCATGAATAAAGCGAAAAAGATACTGCCGGTCGCAGCCGCGGCGGCGCTAGCGTTCAACTTGAGCAACGGCGCGGCCAAGGCGGAAGAGGCGAACGCCTGCATCGGCAATTCGGGCCCGGTCACCGGGCCGGCGGCGTTCGGCGGCAAGGCCATTCGAATGGGCGCTGAACTCGCTATTGAGGACATCAACGCAGCCGGAGGTGTTCTGGGCCAGGAATTGGAATTCATCCAGTACGACGATGCCGGCGCACCGCCCAGGGGCGTGGACAATGTGCGGCGCATCGGTCTGTCTGACAACTGCGTGGCCATGATCGGCGGTTACCACTCGACGGTGGCCCTTGCGCAGCGCGATCCAATTCATGAAATCGGCATGCCCTATGTCGGCACCATCGCAGCAAACACGAAAGTGATCGAAAACGGCAGGGATCCGAATTTCATGTTCCGTGTTTCGGCAAAGGATCGCTGGGTCACGAAGTTTCTGGTCGCAGAGGGAATTGAACGTTCGGCGAACAACAGCATCGGAATCATGTACGAGAATACGGGATGGGGTAAGGGAGCGTATCCGGACCTCCAGAACGCACTTCGGGAACAGGGTCTGGAAGAAGTCGGCGCCGAGACGTTCAATTGGAAAGACACCGACATGACGCCGCAACTCATCCGGTTGCGTGATGCCGGAGCGGAAGTTCTCATCATGTGGGGTCTGGACCGCGAAGGAAACCAGATCTTGCGGAGCCTGCAGAAGATCGACTGGTCGCCGGTGGTCATTGGCGCCTGGGGGTTTGCCGGCAACCTAGGCGAACTCGCTGGCGATCTCGCCAATTGCGCTCTGATCATGCAGACCTATTCGTGGATGGGCGAACTTGAGCCGAAGGCACAGGAACTCTATGCGCGAATGCAGGATCGTTTCGACATTGGGAGCCAGGAAGAGATCCGCATGGGTTCAGGAACTGCCAATGCCTATGACGCGGTCCATATCATTGCCAATGCGATCGAAATCGCAGGAAGTTTTGATCGTGCGAAGGTTTACGACGCTCTCTTTGAAGTGCAGCACGAAGGCCTTGTCACGAATTACAACCCGGCGTTCGAGCGGACCGAAGAACGGCACGACGCAATTCTTCCGGCAGCCTACAAGTTGACGGCTTGGTACGACGGCAAGCTTCTGCCGCTTGAACAGACTCCGTGCGACTGACGCTGAGCTTTGGATCAATGATACTCTGCCGGCGATAAAGAGCACTCTCGAAGATACTCGTGTATCGCCGGCAGGGCCTCTAACATGAGCGCTGTTGTCCAATACCTGCTCGCCGGTCTCGCGATTGGCGGCATCTACGCATTGGTGGCCATCGGTTTCCACGTCATGTGGTCTTCCGCCAAGGCGGTGAATTTCGCTCATGGCGACACGCTGATGCTTGGCGCAGTCCTTACGATAGTTTTTCTGGACTTTTCCTTGCCGATGTCAGTGGCCATTCTGCTGGCGATCACTGTCAGCATCGTTTTCGGTGTCGCACTGGAACGGATCGCCATCCGTCCATTCGCCGCCCAAGCGCAATCCATCGGATGGATGCTCACCACAATCGCCATCGGCATCATGCTGGAGAGCTATGCCACGATTAGTTTCGGAGCGTTTGCGCGGCCACTGCCGTCTCCGCTCGTGGAGAATCCCGTCACAATCCTCGGTGCGGGAGTGTTTCCTCAGGAACTGCTCATACCCTTCGCGGCGGTTCTCATTGTCATTCTCCTGCATGTTTTTCAGAGGCGCACACAAATCGGCCGAGCCATGCGGGCGGTTGCCTTCAATCGAACCGCGGCGGCAATTGTGGGTATAAATGTCAACCAGATCGCCATGATTTCCTTCGGCCTCGCAAGTGCGCTCGGCGGTTTGTCGGGCATTCTGGTCGCACCCGTGATTCAGGCCTCCGCGACCATGGGGCTTCTGCTTGGTATCAAGGGCTTTGCCGTCGCCATCATCGGAGGCATCACGAGCGCGCCCGGGGTTGTTATCGCTGGACTGCTGTACGGTGTCATTGAGAAATTCGTTGACGGCTATATCAGCACGGCAGCCCGCGAAGCCGTTGGCTTCAGCATTGTCATTCTTGTACTCATGATCTGGCCCCAGGGACTGTTCGGGCGCAAAGAAATCGTCAAGGTATGATTTGGCTGATACGCAACCGAAACTGGGTTTTCGCTTCGGGTGCGGCAGTCCTGCTCCTCGCGATGCCCGAGATTGCGGGCAACGAGTATGCATTGCGTTTCTACACGTTGATGCTGATTTATATGATACTCGCGCTAGGCCTCAACGTGCTTGTCGGATTAACCGGCCTGGTTTCCCTTGGTCAGGCCGGTCTCTACGCAATCGGAGCGTATACCGCAGCAATCCTCGCGACACGGCTTGGTGTCGGTTTCGTGCCTTGTCTCTTGCTAGGCATGCTGTTCTCTGGCGCCTTCGGTGTGTTGCTCGCTTATCCGACGGTGCGGGTGCGCGGCGTTTATTTGGCGGTCGTCACCATAGCTTTCGGCATCATTATCGAGAACATCGCCATTGAGTGGGATTCACTTACCGGAAGCTGGGTCGGCATCTCCGATGTGCCGCAGCCCGGCATATTCGGATTTCCAATCGGTCACCGAATTTACTTTTACTTGGTCGGCGGATGTGCGCTGATTGCATTCGCGGTCAACGTGAACATCATGAATTCACGTTTCGGTCGCGCCATGCTTGCCACTAGCCAGAGCGAAATCGCAGCCAGTTCACTTGGCATCAACGTCACCGCGATCCGCACGCTCGCATTCGTGATTTCGGCCGTGACGGCGGGCGCTTCCGGGGTCTTTTACGTTTTCCTGAACAAATACATCAGCCCTGACATTTTTTCGTTCGGCGATTCTATCCGCTTCCTGCTGATGGTCATCCTGGGAGGAGCGGGAACCACCCTCGGTCCAATCGTTGGAGCGGGCGTTCTGAGCTACTTGCCCGAGTTTCTTCAGCAGTTTGGGGAATGGCAGGCGTTTGCTTATGGCGCCCTTCTGGCAATCGTCATGTTTTTTCTTCCTCGCGGAATCATTGGCAGCGTGGCCGATGCCCAGCATCGATTTTTCCCTATAACCCCGGTTCAGGCATCAAACGCGACAGGCGGTTCGCTGAAGGATGTCTTGGGAGATGTAAGGAGCGGGGGCGGAGTCAGTCTTGAGGCCGAGAGCGTAAGTTTGCAATTCGGTGGCCTGAGCGCCTTGGACAATGTTCAGACACAGGTCGCCACCGGATCGATTCACGGTCTCATCGGTCCCAACGGCGCTGGCAAATCCACGCTTCTCAACGCGGTGTCAGGCATCTACCAGGTGAGCTCAGGGCGAATACTCTTTGAAGGAGAAGAAATAACGGCGATGCGGAGCCATCAGCTCGCTCGCCGTGGATTGGCCCGCACATTTCAGAATACAGAGTTGTTTAAGGAAATGACCGCGCTTGAGAATGTCTGGAACGGTTTCTATTCTCACTACCGCTCCGGCATTATTTCGGCCATCCTGCGTCTTCCAAACTATCGAACCGACGAGGAGCGCAATCGTCGGGCTGCCCTGGCGCTGCTGGAATATGTCGGGTTGTCAGCCTTTGCCGAAACCAAGGCTAAGGACTTGCCGTTCGGCTTCCAACGTAAATTGGAAATTGCCCGGGCGCTCGCCATAAGCCCACGCCTGCTTCTGCTGGACGAGCCGGCTGCTGGCCTGACGCAGTCGGAAGTTGACGATTTGCGCGACCTGATACTTGAGCTCGCCAATCACGGAATCACCATCGTCGTCGTGGAACATCACATGGATCTCGTGATGGCGATTTCATCGCAGATGACGGTTCTTGACTACGGTGAAGTGATCGCAAGGGGAACTGCCGCCGAGATTCAGGAAAACGCAAGGGTAATCGAGGCATATTTCGGCAATCCGGATATGCTTGACCACGCGGTATCGGTTGCCGCGGACAAGCAAGCCGCGGACGGCGTGTCATGACCGACCGGCAACAACCATTGTTGGAGGTCGAACGCCTGAGCGTGACATACGGCCAGGTTCGGGCGGTCCGCGAGATTTCGCTTGAGGTTCTCCCGGGTGAATTCGTCTCCATTATCGGCAACAATGGCGCCGGCAAGTCGTCAACTCTCAAGGCTATCGCTGGAGTCGTGAAACCTTCTGGCGGCATCATACGGATTCAGGGGACCGAGACACAGGGTCTGCCGGCCCACCGGATTGTTCGCATGGGAGTGAGCCTGGTGCCGGAAGGGCGGCAGATATTTGCGGATCAAGCAGTCGAAGACAATTTGAGGCTTGGCGCCTATTCCCGCAGGCGGGACCAGAAAAGTTCGGTCGACGCGGATATAGAGCGCATGGTCGAGCTGTTCCCGGTGCTGGGCGAGCGGCGCGCACAAGTGGCCGGAAGCCTGTCCGGCGGCGAACAGCAAATGCTCGCGCTGGCCCGCGGTCTGTTGTCCAGCCCGCGGCTCCTGATGATCGATGAAATGTCGCTGGGCCTGGCGCCCCGTGTGTTGGAGACCTTGTTTCCGGTGCTTGAACGACTGAATCGCGAAGGGTTGGCCATTTTGCTCGTGGAGCAGCTTGCGACCATGGCACTCCAAGTTGCACATCGGGGCTACGTGTTCGAGAATGCCGAGATTGCCATAAGCGGATCGGCGCGTTCACTCGCTCAGGACCGGCAGGTCATCGAATCGTATCTGGGGCGGAGAGCAGCATGACTGACCTTCGATCTGCTCCCGTTCCGGCGGCAAGAAACGCGGCGTTGGGAGCAAGTGAACTCTGCAACAATCATGTCCATTAAAGGAGGTAAGTATGGGACAACGCATCATTGACCTGAGTGTCACCATTGAAGACAACATGCCTGCACACAAGCTGTTTCAGAGTCCGATCTACTTGTCGGCGCTGAACCATGAAAGCACGAAATCTTTCAACCTCGGTGTGCCCGAAGATCCGATGACGTTTCAGACGAACTTTATCGGCATGCTGGACCATGTCGGAACACATGTGGATGGGTTCCGGCACGTAAACCCCGACGGCGCAACCATAGACGAAATGCCGCTTGACCTGTTCATGGGCAAGGCCGTTTGCTTTGATCTGCAGCACATTCCAGACTTGGGCGATATTGACGCAGCGGAAATGGAAAAAGCCGAGGAACAGGCGGGCGTTAAGGTTAACGGTCACATCGTCTTGCTTTGCACTGGACTGCACAACCGCCATTATCCGGACCGCAAGGTTTGCTGGACCAATCCCGGGCTCACCGTGGATGCGACGCACTGGCTGAATGACCGCGGCTCAAAGATGCATGGGGTGGAAGGTCCATCCACGGACAAGCCAACGGACAATCTCTTCGCGCAACACCGTGCATGTCGCGATCTGGGCATATCGCACTTTGAATGGCTGGTTAACCTCGAAGAACTCATCGGCGTCGGCGAATTCCAGTTCTTCGGAGCGCCCCTCAAGTTCAAGGGCGGCTCAGGATCCCCGGTTCGGGCATTTGCCATTGTCGAGAATTGATTGATCCGTCGGTGCTGCTGAGCGGAGAACGACAAAAAGGGGCCGTCACATGACCGGAGATCTGCTTTACAAGAGCGCAATCGAATTACGCGAGTTAATTGTCAACAAAGCCGTTTCTCCGGTCGAATTACTGGAGCACAGTCTTGCGCGGAGAGACGAAGTGGATCCGGCGCTGAACTGCTTTGTGACAAGAATGGATGACTCCGCGTTTGACCACGCCAAGGCAGCGGAAAGGGCCATATTGGACGGCGAGGAGCCCGGACTGCTGCACGGATTGCCGATTTCGATCAAAGACCTGATTGCGGTAGGCGGCGTCCGACTTACCTTTGGCTCAAAGCCAATGGAAAACAACATCGCCGCCGTGGATGCGCCTTCCGTCAGGCAGGCGAAGCAACAGGGAGCGGTTGTCATCGGCAAGTCGACAACCAGCGAGTTTGGCTGCAAACCTGTTGGCGACAGCCCCGTCACCGGAATCACGAGGAACCCTTGGAACCTGAAAAAGACGCCAGGCGGGTCGAGCTGTGGCGCCGTCGCGAGCGTGGCCACCGGCGTGACTCCCTTCGCACTTGGCACGGATGGGGGCGGATCCGTCCGCATCCCCTGCTCTCTGACGGGTCTCTTCGGCATCAAGGCGCATTTTGGGAGGGTTCCGATATTTCCTGTTTCTGCAACGCCGACGCTTGCCCATGTTGGCCCAATCGCGCGAACAGTGCGGGATGCGGCCCTCCTTCTGTCGGCGATTTCCGAGTATGATCGGCGCGATCCGTTTGCTGTCGCCGGAGAGATTCCGGACTTTCTTGCGGCCTGCGACCTGCCTGTGAAGGGAATGCGTATCGCATGGAGCCCGACTCTCGGCTACGCCAAGCCGCTGCCGGAAATCGTGGAAATCTGCGAAAGGGCGGTCCGTGTGTTCGAAGAGCTTGGATGTATTGTCGATGAAGTCGAGACTGTCATGGACAGCGACCCGAGCGACATGTGGATGGCAGAGTTTTACGCGGGCGTCGGCACGCGGTTGAAGGATGTGCTGGCCAATTCGCCGGACCAACTTGACCCTGCTGTTGCTGAAGTTCTGGATGGCGCACTGGACCAAACGCTGGAGGAATACTACACGCAGGTTTTCCGGCGCTATGAATTCCGGGAGCGGCTCCGTCAGTTCCTGCAGGGTTACGACCTGCTTGTCACGCCTACCCTGCCGGTTGCGGCATTTGATGTCGGGTTGAACACACCGCCGGAACTGCCCCGAGCGAACATAATTTCTTGGGTTGCCTATACATATCCCTTCAATTTGACTGGTAATCCTGCGGCGTCCTTGCCGGTTGGCTTTACTGGGGACGGTCTTCCCGTCGGCTTGCAGGTCATTTCCAAGGCTATCGGCGAGGAAGACATTTTCCGCGCTGCCGCGGCCTTTGAAGCAGCTCGTCCATGGGCGGATCGAATTCCGCCCGTCGCATGAGGAGACTGGGTCAGACACCAAACTGTGCAGAAGGTCGGCAATACCCGTCTCGGCCAGTGTTTCATCTGACTGGTGCAGATTCAATCTCACCAACGGCGCCATATACGGATCGGGAAATCATGGAAGCTGCAAGAATCGGATCTGTTTGCAGTTCGGCCGGTGAAGAGGATCTGCAGGATTTTTCTTTCGTTGACACCCGGTGGCAGCCGTATAGAAGCGGGCCGTTACATTTATCGCCGAGAGGAATTCGCAATGACCACGGGCACCGTGAAATGGTTCAACCAAGATAAAGGCTTCGGGTTCATCGAACCGGACGATGGCACGGCCGATGCATTCGTGCATATCTCGGCGGTCGAACGCGCCGGGCTAGCCACGCTGGCGGACGGGCAGAAGATCTCCTACGAACTGCAGCCCGGCCGCGGCGGCAGGTCAGCCGCCGAAAACCTCTCCCTGATCGAGTAGGCCCCACTGCACGATCGGCCTGGCGATTTGCCTGATTGGAACCTCGTGTCTCCACTCCGCAAATCGACCGAGACTGTGTGAAAACTCCCAACCTCAGGCGGCTTCCCGGTGCCGCCTGACGATGGCGGCGGCAGTGTTCTGGATATGGCGGGATCGCGGGCAATCCGGCAGGAGCTCCGTCCCTCATTGACAGCTTCCAGATCGCGGCGAGCGCGTTTGTTCGTCTTGGGGCGATGCCCGGTTTGGCGGTCGAGTTTCTTGTCACGTGCTTCCGCTGCATTCAAGGGTGCACGCTATTATTCCGGGTTAGGCGGCGGCGATGCGCTGTGCCTTCCCGTCCCGACTTGACGCGTTCACTGATCTGGCCGCGCTCGACTTGGGCGATCCCGGCAAGCATGGCGGCCGTCATTCGCCCGGGCAGCGATCAGGATCCTTTCTTCCGGTTCTTCGATCTGCCCGATGCGCCGCGCCGCGTCCTTGGCCGTCCGGCAGACCTGGTTCAGCCTCGCGCGATCAGGTGCCGGTATCTGAAGAAGGTGATCGACTGGTCACGCGAGACCGTCTATGCGGCACGATCCTCGGATTTCACTGACGGATGTCGATCAGGCGGGAGTGGATATCGAGAGTTTCGCTGCCGGCATGGATCCCGATTCCTAATTTGGGGACCGCCGGGCCCAAGCCGCGGTTGGACGAAAGTCCGGGATCATTGGCGAAGCGATGAACCAATCGTTTCAGGAATACCCTGAAATTGAGAGGCAAGTCTCCGGATTCCGGCAGATAGTCGGCTGCCGCAGCCAACCGGTCCGCGGATATGACAGTGTGGATTCCCGAATCGTGCGGCGCCGTTCCGTCAGCCACCTGCCACA
This sequence comes from Paracoccaceae bacterium, assembly GCA_965221935.1. GTDB lineage: Bacteria > Pseudomonadota > Alphaproteobacteria > Rhodobacterales > Rhodobacteraceae > JAPOXR01. The sequence continues at coordinate 32,975 of CBDCSZ010000070.1, read as the reverse complement.
ACTCCGTTTGACGGTTCATACATAAATGGCTGAGCTCGCGAGCACCGCCGAGGCCTGCAGCAATTCCGCAGGGGCCGAACCCGGCAATGGCGACAGCCGCGGCCCGTTCCGGTCGAACGGTCAGTCGGCCCTGCGCTGTGCCCGGACATAGCTTTCAAGAACGCGGTTGATCCGCGTCTGGCAGCCGCGGCCCTGTTACCGGAAGTGGCTCAGCACCGAACGCTTGACCCGGAGGGTGATCCGATTCGTCCGGTCCGGCTCAACGAGTGAGGCATCGCGCCAGAAGGACTCGTCCAGCTCCGGAATGTCGCTGAAATCGATATCCCTGTCGTCGACCGCGGCGATTTCCTTCAGGGAGAGCGGTCTATCGTTTCCACCCATGCCAGTTCTTCCTTTCCCGGCGCGAGGCCGGGCGCGCTGAGATCAGCCGCACATGCTGGCCACGCATGGTATGTGCAGCCAACATCACCGCCCTGCCCGCCTGGCCAATGCAGATATGCCGTTCCTCGCCGTAATCGCGGCGCCTGTCTGCGCGTGACGGCACAGGTCCGTCGAAAATCCGCCGGGCGGCAGCGGTGACGTCAAGCACTGGAATGACATCCTGAAACGGCAGACAAGTCCCGAATCGTACCAGTCAGATCAGCGCAATACGGGAAGAATCGTCCCAAACCGAGCAAAAAACCGGGAAATACGCAGCAATCCAAACCGAAAAACAACACATGCCCTCCCTTGTGCGCATCCGAATGAGGTTAGCCCCGAACTCGGCGCAGACCTGCAAGCATGGCTTTTACCTGTCCGGAAAGGTCCGGCGGAGCCAGTCTATCCGGGCACCGTATACGGGACAGGGCTTGCGAACAGGAATCCGGTCGATTCCAGGCGATTTTCAGGCGGATCGGCGGTTTTATGAATTCGGTCCAGACTGTGTGAAAACCGGCAAACTGATGGTGAAGATGCAAACTGCGGGGCTGAAACTGCCCCTGTGAAGCCGGTTTTCACACAGTCTGCGCTCCTTTCCGGACAGGGGATTATAGTTCGGGTTCAGACGGCTTTTTCAAGGGTTCAATGCCGGACACATCAATATTGGCATGGGCGAGATCGTAGTTCCGCTGCAAGTTCATCCAGAACTCGGGAGTGGTTCCGAAGAAACGGGCAAGGCGCAGGGCAGTATCCACGGTTACACCGGTCGTTCCCCCAGCCAGCCTCTCAATACGGGTTCGAGGTATATAGAGCCGCCTGGCAAGTTGGCCCTCGCTCATTTCGAGCGGGATCAGGAACTCGTATTTCAAAATCTCGCCTGGATGGCACGGGATCTTCATTAACGGCATTTGCAGAACTCCCTCTGCTGTCAATGATAGTCTGTGATCTCAACTTTAGCCGGACCCTGTTCTGTCCAGATGAAAAAAATCGCCATTGACCATTGATACGTATCGAGTGCTGACCTTCCCGATTGCCTTTCAGGGCCTCAAGGCGGTTGGCTGGAAGAACTCGCAGATCGCCAGATTCAGTGGCGGCATCCAGCATCGTTATCGGATTTTGCGGAATCCGGGCTGTGACAGTTCTAAAAAAACGAACTATCCCAGCTTCCAATTCTCCATACGAAGCATATCGAGAAACCTGATGTGCCTGACCCCGATTTCTTTGCATACAAAGGGAATGTTCGGGTTTTTATGGGCGTTGCTGTTTGCAGGCCTCTCCGACGATACGACACACCAGTTATCTCCGTTGACAAAAGCCTGGGCAATCACAAATGGATCGGCGTTGCTTATACCGCGTGTTTTCATTGGACTTTGAAACCGCGCCATGATCTCACGAACCTTGATCTGTGCCTGATCACACTCATATGAAGTTTTCGAGGCGGCGCCGGGGGTCTCAGAAACCGGAGGGAGGGCGCAGCCCGACCGGAGGGTTCTGGGACCCCCGGATCAGATTTTGACTTGCCCTGAGGGGCGGGGTTCTCCATCAGTTCGTTTAGTTGTGAAAACCGAAAAAGGAGAACCCCAATGCAGGTTTTTGGCCTGCCCGGACATGTTATCAGAAACGCCGCCCGCGCGTCACGGCTTTTGTCTTCACCCGGCGCTGAGACCGCAAGGCGCGCAGATCTGGTCCGCCGCTGGCGGCGGGCCTGTCGCGACGGCCTGACTGTGGAACAGGCGGCGCGCGCCGTCGGCGTTCCGCTGTCGACGCTGCGCCGCTGGGAAAAACGGCCGGAGCGGCTCTCCACCCGCCCGCTCCGCTGCCGCCGGCCGGAGCTGCGCCGCGGGCTCGAGGGCCGCGTGCGGGAGCTGCGGAAAAGGTTCCCGGCCTGGGGAAGGGGCAAGATCGCCGCCGTGCTCCGCCGGGAGGGGATCAGGGTCTCCGACGCGACGGGCGGGCGGGCCATCCGCGATCTGGTCCGCAGAGGCCGCATGGCCCCGGTCAGCGCCTTCACGGCGCACAGCCGCCGGAGCCGCTCGGTCCAGCGCGAAGCCGCGCGCGCAGGGCGGTCCACCATAAGCGTTAACTTGTTTGACATAACCGGGCGCTCTGCTATTGTGCCGCATCGATGGTTTTGGGGAGCGGCGCGGCATGAAAGAGGACTGGGACCTGCTGCTGGGTTTTCTTCCGCCCGGCTGGGAGGCGCTGGCGGCGGAGTCGGGCGCGCTGAAGGGGCTGCGGAAGGACAAGTCGCCGGAAAATCTGCTCCGTGTGCTTCTGCTTCATCTTGGCTGCGGGCACTCTCTGCGTGAAACCGCTGTGCGGGCCCGCCGCGCCGGCCTTGCGGATCTGTCGTCGGTGGCGCTGATGAAGCGCCTCGCCAAGGCCGGTCCGTGGCTTCATTCGCTGTGCCGCGCGCTGTTCGAGGAGCGGGGCGGCGCGCTGTCCGGCTCCCCGGACGGCGGGTTCGAGGTCCGCCTGGTGGACGCGACGACGGTGAAGGAGCCGGGAAAGACGGGTTCGCTGTGGCGGCTCCACTACAGCGTGCGCCTGCCTTCCCTGGTCTGCGACCATTTCCGGCTGACGGAGACCGAGGGTCCGGGGACCGGCGAGTCGTTCCGGCAGTTCCCGGTGGAGCGCGGCGACTGCCTGATCGGAGACCGCGGCTATTCGACCGCCGCCGGCATCGGGCATGTCGCGCGCTCCGGCGGCCATGCCTTGGTGCGTGTGAACACCGGTTCCCTTCGCCTCGCCGGTCCGGACGGCGGGAGCTTCGACCTGCTTGGCGCTGTCGCCGGGCTGGACCGTCCCGGCCATGCCTCGTCATGGCCGGCGGCGGCCGGCGGCGGTTCCGTCCCTTTGGCGCCCGGGCGGGTCTGCGCGGTCCGGAAGTCGGACGCGGCCATCGATCTCGCGCACAGGAAGCTGCTCCGGAAGGCGTCCAGAAAAGGCACGGTCCCCAAGCCGCAGTCGCTGGAGTTCGCCAAGTATGTGATCGTGTTCACGACCCTCCCCGAGGCCGGCTTCACGCCGGAGGAGGTTCTGGACTGGTACCGTCTGAGGTGGCAGGTGGAGCTGGTGTTCAAGCGTTTCAAGTCGGCCGCGCAGCTCGGGCACCTTCCCAAGCGAGACGGCGAGAGTTCAAGGGCGTGGCTTTACGGCAAGCTCTTCACCGCCCTGCTCGCCGAAAAGCTGATCGCCCACGCGAGCGCCGTTTCCCCCTGGGGATACGACCTCCCCGCCCGGCCGCGTCGGCAGCAGGTGGCGTGAGTTCAAGCTCATGTTCAACCAGGTCCGCCGAACGATCGAGCCCGGCATTCCCCTGCCCGAGCTCCTGGCGGACTGGCCCGCGATATCCCGTGGCCTCTCGGAGCCGCCGCGAAAACGCCGTCCGCAAATGGAAAGATACTTCCCGATCGGAATGAAGACAGAGGAACAGAAAACAAGTTAACGCTTATGGTGCGGATCCCCCGCGCGCTGCGGGCCGAACGGCCCGGGCAGGCGGTCCAGGTCGACACGCTCACCGTGTCGCTGCGGCCCGGCCGGACCGTCAGACACTTCACCGCCGTCGACCGTCTCTCGCGCTGGGGCTGCGGCATGGCCGCCTCAAACGCGACCGCGGCCAGCGCCGCCCGCTTCCTTGACAAGCTGGTCCGCCAGGCGCCGTTCTCAGTCGAGGCCGTGCAGGTCGACGGCGGCTCCGAGTTCATGGCCGAGTTCGAGGCCGCGTGCGGAGACAGAAACATCACCCTCGCCGTTTTGCCGCCGAAGTCGCCGAAACAGAACGGACGCGTCGAACGTATGCAGGCGACGCTCAGAAACGAGTTCTACAATGTTCAGGACACCGCCGTGAACGTCTCCGGGCTCAGACCCCTCATCGACGAATATATGGAACTCTACAACGGCTGGAGGCCGCACGACTCCCTTGATGGAATGACCCCCGACGAGTATCTCGAAAGTCGGCGAATCGGTGAGACCCCGCCGCTTCATATGTCATGAGCAGGTACATGATCTGGACTTTGTTGCTGTCGTCCAGATAGAAGTTGTTCCGATCCCTGCACCATTTTGCAAGTGTCAGCACGTCATCTGAGTCTTTGATTTCGTCCCGAACATAACGAACCGCGCGCAGACGGCCTTCGATGATCAGTTTCTCCATCAACGGCAAAAGCCCAGGAAACACATCCGGGGGTAATCCTTCCACCAGTCGATCAGTGCGCTCGTATCGATGCTGTAGCAGGGATTGCTCTCAACCAAAGCCCGATCCTTACAACGCGAGCTTCTGAACCTTGCGCACAGCTGGAGCCCGAACCTGCAAATACCGGGCAGCATCCGCGAGCGTGATGCGTTGCTCACCTAGGCTGTCAAGGATGGTTCGGACGTAGTTTCTGCCAAAATCGCTCAAGGCTCGCTGTGGTCCACTCTGCCCTACGAAATCCCTCCCTTTGGTTTGTTCCCTCTCCTTGGCCTTCTGAGCAGAAAGCTGGGCATGATACTTTGCACGGTGCTCGCGGTAGAAATCGACGGTGGTCAGATTGAAAGTCAGTAGACGCCTTACGGCCGCCTCCCGGCTAACACCGAAGCTGGATGCTATACCCTTGATTGCCTGGTCGCTCCAATCGACGGCAGGACCGTTGCGAGTACCGACGATCTCATTGGCACTGAACTCTGCCTCCGGCATGAGAGCCGCCGCGGCAGCGTGATTGCAGAAAACTTCGACTTCCATGTCGGTCTGCGCTCGCCGCGTATAGTCATCGATAGCGCAGATGCCGCTTCTGTCCAGAAACAGGTGGGTGAACTCGTGGAGCATCGTGAAGGCACGGCCGTTTGGAGCCAGTTTCTTGTTAACCCCGATCACAGGAAAAACCGGTTCGGAAATGGAAAACCCCCAGGCCTCTTCAACAGCAACGCCATCAAACTGGAAAACGAGAACGTTCTGAGCCTCGATCCGCTGACGCCATCCCCTCAGGGCTTTGTAAGGAACCGTCCGGGATCTCTGATCAGCGCCGGTGATACCCAGAATGTCGCGAATGGTATGGCCGACGCGTTCGAGTAACTGGTGCATCCAGGCCTGGTGCGAGAAGTGTTCGAGTTGATCGCCCATATCCTCAAGCAAGTCTGTGGTAATATCCTGGCGTTCGCGCGCAAACCGGAGCTGCTTGCGGAGGTCGGGCGAGTAGCTGCCCGCAACTGAGCCACGAGGTCGACGAAAATCATGTGGAAGCGGTCGTTCGGCAGGTGGCGCAGGAAGATAGAAATCTGAAATCGGCCGTTTGAATATGTTGGCCATAACGCGCAACTGCCCCATGAACGGCATTGCTTCGCCGCTTTCCCAGGCTGTGATCAGTTCCGGGTCTTTCTTGAATCTATTGGCGACATCCTGAATCGTGTAGCCGGCCGTCTCGCGCGCCCAGGTGAGGACCGACCCCTCGACCAATGCTTGAACGCGCTTAGCCACAGCCTGCCTCCGGTCCGTTCCGATTACCAGGAAAATGGCGATACATTGTTGTCCGGGACTCGTCCATCAATTCATCGATCCCTGTGTCTCCTGTTCAACTCTCCAATAGGGACGTTCCCACCACCAACAGCACAGAACGCACGAGCAGAAAGGGACGGCAATCCGTGAACGACCTGTAACCATCTGCCACAGGCCTCAGGGCCCATCCAAGAGCTGCGTCAATGGTGCCTCCCGACGCCGGTCATCGGCCCGCAGCATCGGTCTTGCCTGATCCGGTTTCTGCCTCAAGGATTGCCAGTCGCCCTTCAGGATTTAATCCCGTGATCGCCGTTCAAACGGCATTCGGCATCTGATGGCCGGTTAATTCCTGTAAATCCGGGGAGGACACAGGTCGCCATGCGTCAGCTGCCAACCCGATTTCCGAAAGCGCAGCAGCAGTAGACTGTCAGGCGACTAGACCTTAACGAACGCCACAAGTGAAGAGATGGAATTCGCCGGCCAAGTCGCCTAAAAGTCTATCCGGGACTTGCAAGTGTCGCTCGGTGCGTTTCAATGAGCCAATTTCGCATTCGGCTGGAGCAATTGCGATAGCAGGATAAATGACAAGAAATGGCAGTGTCGGCATCTCGTTCGCGCGGTTGGTGACCGCTGGCACAGCGTTTCTATTTTGCTTCACCGCTGCGGCGGGTGAGGGTCTGCACTCGCATGCGGACGGCGAGCCGTCCGGATTCTTCGGAGTTTTGGTCGAATTTCAACGCCGCGCAAATGAGCAGATTGCGACTTATATGAACGCCATTGAGACCGGCGGCGACCCCAGCGCGTTTTTGCTTGGGCTCGCGGCGGCGTTCGCCTACGGCGCGATCCACGCGTTTGGACCAGGCCACGGCAAGTTCGTGATTGTGTCATATTTTCTCGGACACGAGACACGGGTTGGCCGCGGTATCGCAATGGCGGCAGAGATCGCGTTTTTTCATGTCATCGCGGCCGTGGTTTTGGTCTGGGTTGCGGACGCTGTTGTCCGGATTGGATTCGGCATCGGTCTGTCCGAGGTGCCCGGAGTTCGCGCATCGAGTTTTCTCATTATCGCCGGCGTTGGTCTGTACATGCTGTACCGTGCGATGATTGAAGCGCGCGGTCATACGCATGGCAGCCACTCACACGGTCACTCGCACAGTCACGGTCACTCGCATGGCGGCCACTCGCATGGCGGCCACTTGGAAGGTGGCTTTTTGGCCTTGGCTGTGGGCATGGTGCCCTGCCCGGGCGCGATTCTGATCATGCTCTATGCGGTCGCCAACGGTATGATCGTTCCAGGCTTCCTGCTGGTTTCCGCCATGTCGCTGGGGATCGGATTGAGCATTTGCTTGCTCGGCGTGGGCGCCATTCTTGCCCGCCAATACGCGATGCGCATGCTTGAGGATTCTGGCGGCGGCTCGAGGGTCAGAGTGGTTCGGTCAGCGCTCAATTTCGGCGGAGCGATCATCGTGACGCTTGTCGGTTTGGTGTCGTTTGTGGCCTTCCTCGACGTGCCGCACATTTGATTCAATGATCGGACAGCCTTGCCCAATCCTAAAAGTTTGAATACTAAGTCATTGTTTTTAATATATATATTTGGATTTTAAGCGCTTTTCTCCCGCGCCACTCTTCTCATCAGGAACCGGTAGACCACGAGCTGCGCCCAGGCCTCGAAGCTCTCCAGGCTCCGCTCGTGATCCTTCGCCAGACGCCTGCACCGCGACATCCAGGCGAAGGTCCACTCCATCACCTAGTGGCGGCAGAGAACGGTGAAACCCCTGATTTCCTTGGGCTTTTTGCACGATTTCCAGCACTGCGGCGGCGCGGCCGGAGCACTGCCTGTTCAGCCCGGAATCGGGTCAATCGGTCCGACCGGCAGGTTCAGCCGTTCCTCAAGCGCGAGCGCAACCTGCAGAAGACGGGCCTCGCCCCTCGGCGGGCCAATGAGCTGAATTCCCACCGGCATGCCTCCCGGCGTAAATCCGGCAGGCAGCGACATTGCGGGCAGACCCGCAGTTGTTGCCAAGAAGGAAAACCGCAGCCACTCCACATAGTCGCCCATTTCAACCCCGTCGACAAAAGGCGGATATTCAACCTCAACCGGTCCGGGAGCGATGCCTGTGTTCGGCAGGGCCAGCACATCATACTCTTCAAGAAACGCGCGCATGGTCTGGTAGATGCGGGTCTTGTTCCGCATCGCCGCAAAGATGTCTTTTGCCTGCAGATTGCGGCCGAATTCGGCGTTTTTCCGGATTGTCCGTTTGAAATGCCGTTTGGCATCGTCCGGGAAGGTAATCCGCGACGGCTCCGAAATGAACGCCTCTGAGCGTCAGATATGTCTCATTCAAGCCATCCAGAGCCGGGCAGCCTTCCTCCACCGTGACGCCGCCGCCGTCAACCGCGGCCACCGCCCGGCGAAGCGCCTCTCTGATTTCCGCCTCCACGGGCGCGAATCCTCCAAGATCCTCGGCAAAGGCAACGCGGATTCTGCCCGGATCTTCGGCCACCGCAGACTGAAACGGCACCCTCGGTTCCGGCAGACTCAGCGGGTGGCGGGGATCATAGCCGCTCATCGCGTCCAGCAGGAGCGCCGCGTCGCGGACATCGCGCGCCATCGGCCCGTCCACCGCTTCCGGCGCAAAGGCGGTGTCCGCCGGACCTCCGCCGGCGCGGCCGGGGCTGGGTCTGAATCCAATCACGCCGCAGAGACTCGCCGGTGTCCGCAGAGAGCCCCCATGGTCCGAGCCATGGCAAAGACAGAACGCGCCGGTGGCGAGGGCCACAGCCGAGCCGCCGGATGAACCCCCGGCATTGCAGGCGGTGTTCCAAGGATTGCGGGTCTTGCCGAACACTGCGTTGAAAGTGTTGGCTCCGGCGCCGAATTCCGGCGTGTTTGTTTTTCCGCCGATGATGGCCCCCCTCTCCTCCAGGCGGTCAATCAGCGCATCGTTTTGGTCGGGAACATAATCAGCCAGCGCCGGGCTGCCGCAGGTGTTCGGCAATCCCGCCACATCGATCAGATCCTTGATGCCGACCGTCAGACCGGCCAGCCAGCCCGGGTGCTCCGAATTTTCCGCGGCGTGTTTCGCCAGCAGTTCAATTGCGTAGCGCGCCCGTTCCGGACAGCGTGTCACCGTGGCGTTGACATGCGGGTCCACCTGTTCAACCCGCGAAAGCGCCGCATCCAGGAGTTCCGCCGGCGAAACTTCGCTGTTCTTCAGCATGCGCACAACATTCCGCGCCGGCAGCGCGCACAATTCTGGTCCGTTGTAGACGGTTTCCGGCCGGCTCATTCGCTGTCTCCCCGCTGAGGCGATTGAAGTCACTGCCAAATAAAGTTTTGCCGGCGCATGCAACAGACTTGCAATGCCATCTCAGGCCATGTGAGCACACGCATTCATCCGGTTCGGCGGTTTTGCGGCTTGCATCCGGGGACGGCGCGGCGAATTATCGACAATGGCCGCACCGCACCGAACGCACAGCAGGAGCATGCCGGGATGATAAGCCTCCAAATCACCGGCGGCGCGAATCCTGACGCTGAACCGGCAAAAGGCGCGCGCGGTATCGAACTGGTTCCTCCCAGTGAGCAGCGCAGCAGTAACATGCGGGCCATCAAAGGCAGCAACACCAAACCGGAATTGCTGGTCAGACGCATGCTGCACGGGATGGGATACCGGTACCAGCTGCACAGAAAGGATTTGCCGGGCAAGCCCGACATCGTTTTTGGCCCGCGCCGCAAGGTGATCTTCATCCATGGCTGTTTTTGGCACGGGCACGCCTGCAAGCACGGGCAGCGCGTGCCGAAGACCAACACTGAATACTGGACGTCCAAGATTGCCGGCAATGTCGAAAGGGACCGGAGACAGCTTGAAGAGCTTTCCGAGGCAAGCTGGACAGCCATGACGCTTTGGGAATGCGAACTGCGCGATGCGGATGCCGTCCGGGCAAGACTGACCGCATTCCTCGATGACATTGTCGGTCAATAGCGTGCCGGATCAGAAAAGTTGCCCAGATGGCATGAAAGCCGCGCCGGACCGACACTGCAATGCTGCGCTTTGCGACCGTCAGATCATGGGAATGCGCGGAAAAGCCGGTCCATTTGCCGAGATTCACCGCCTCTCGAACTGGGGTGTAATGCCAAGAGCCTCGTTCAGCTGCACTTTGTCATCACAAGTGCATGATCGGCATCCGAGGTCAGGTCGACGACATCCGCGTTGCCGTCGCTGTTGCTGTCACGGTCAATGGCCGCCTGAATTCGCACTTTCCAGCTGTTCCTGCCGGTCACTGTTTCCGCAATTGCCTTCAGTCCGACAATGGGGCTGCCGTCAGGACTGGCATAGGTCACAGGGGCGACAAAGATCGCCGGCTCGCTGCCGGTGTCAAGACACTGCGGCTGACTGATTTCGGCGCTTCCGTCCATGGCAATGACGGACGCCGTGAAGATACCCTTTGTCAGATCCTGACCCCCGATGGCTTCCGCAAGAAACCGTTCTGCGGTCAGCTCACCCGTCACATCCATGTCGGCGCCGGCGCTCACATTGCCCGTGACTGCAGCCGTGCCGGCAACGGTCAGACTGTTCCCAATGCGCGCGTCTCCGGTGAAATCCGCTGCGGCGCAGTCAACCAGGAGAGTTCCCGCCGAAACGGTTGATGATCCCGCTGCGCCGCACTGCAGACGCAGCAGGCCGGTGATTTCCGGAAACGTGTCAACCGTGCTGTCGCCGTCAGAATCTGCGGGTGCGCCCATCCGGATCGAATACACATCCTCGATTGCCCCGAACTCATCCGGCGCGCCGTCTGCGTCCCGGTCGAAGGCGCGGAACCTGACATCGGTATAGAGTTCGTTGCTGACCGCGCATTCGGCAAGCGCGGCGCCCGACAGGCCGGGGCACCGTTCAAGGAAATTGCCGTCCGTTTGACCGCCGGCCGCAGGGCTGAAGTTCAACACTCCATGCCCTGAAAGCGCCAACAGCGACACAAACCTGCCCGCAGCGGGATAGCCGGCAAGGCTTGCAAAGGGCGTTATGTCCAGGGACCAGCTTCCAAATGGCCCGGTCGCGGTGCCGGGATTCTGCACGTATCCGGCAACGGCCAGCTCAGCAGCGGCTGCGGCCGGATTGCCGCGCTGCGGCGGCACCGGTGCGCCGCCCGATGTCACCAACAGGGCTTCGAGATCCAGCTCGTCATTGCCGGCAATGCCATCCATCAGTCCGGCGTCGGTCAAGCCATCGCCGTTGGCGTCAAGCGCCGATATGGCCAGAGTGGTCTGCGGGATATCGGTGTTGAGACGGCTGACGCCCCGAACAACAATGCTGTAGGTTTGCCGTTCACCGTTTCTATGCTCTCCCCCAACCAGCATGGAAGGCGGCAGGTGGCCGGCGTCCGCAACGTCCTGCATTGAAATGGCCGTGATGGCATTTGTGCCGGAAAGCCCCGCCAATGAGAGTCTGATCGCATCATATTCAGCGGCCACATATCTCGTGGCGAATTGAGTCATCAGTTTTAGGTCGCCGCCCAATGCCGCATCCCGCTGCCGTTCTGTTTCTTCCGACACCATCGCGTTGACGAGCAGGATCACAGAGCCAAACAGCGATATTGAAATCGCCGCTTCCAGCAAGGTTGCGCCCCGCTCGGCGTGGCCGGAATACCGGGAAACAGTTGCAGCCGGACTAACCATTGAGGGCTCCGGTTCCGGCTGAACCGTGTACAATCAGTGTTTCTGCGAGCATGCCAGCGACAAGCGCCGGATATGCCACGGCCAGAAGCGCAACCTTTCCTTCTGGGAGCGCGACGCCGCCGGATCCGCTTTCGGGCCGCTTGACCCGGAGGTGTTTGGCTCCAAGCAGAACCACAGTCACCGCAGAATACAGCATCGCCTTTGCAAGGTTTGTTTCAAACAGGATCAAAGGAAGCGCCAAAGCGATTGCGTCCGCAGGCGGGATCCAAATCCGCCCGGCGCGCGCCTGCAGCGGGAGGAACGCCCAAGCCGACAAGAACAGTCCGCCGCCAATGGCAACAGACGACAGGACCAGGGCTGCAAGCCCGTTCCCTTCCGGTCCGGCGCAGAATCCGGCGGCGATGCAGACTGGCAAAGCGAGTTCCGTGGGGGCCCATGCCGTGCGCCAATCGACAACCGCAGAAGCCGCCAGAAATCCGCACAAAACCACGGCTGCGACCGATTGCACCTCACCGTTCAGTGCGAGATGCGCCGCGGCAAAGCCGCAGAATGCGCCGGCGGAAGCCGCCGCTGGTATTTCGAAAGCGGACATGGAAGCGTCCGGCGCCAGGCGCCGCAGCCCCCTGCGCGCGCACCAGGCCGGCAGCACAGAAGCGGCGGCCAGCGCCAGCAGGGACAACTGCCACACAGTCAGCGGACCCGGGTTGCCAAGACCGGCGCACCCTCTGCGATATCCGCAGCCGGTTCAGGGACCCCGATGCCTCCAATGAAGTGCCGGCCATTGCCATCGGAAGAATAGAGGCCGCCAAACATCCGGTCGGGCCGATCGGAACCCGGATGTATCCGGCGCATGAGCAGATTTGCGGAATCGAGTGGCCAGACGATGCCGTCATCTGGCTGAAACGCGGTGGCCCAAGTCAGCAGAAACGCGCCGTCCGAGTCGGCAACAATTTCGCTTCGCCAAGTCTGGATGTTGCGAAAGGGAGCCGGAACGGCGGAGGAAACCGGTCCGACGGTGAAACCGCTCGATGCTGCGCTGTGATACGCGGCGCTGTGTTGAACAGTCATGCTGAGAACACTCGCCGACGCCTCGCGGGCTTGGCCGGCGGCGTCGAAGTTCAGTCCGGTCATGGTCTGCAGGTATCCGGCCGCCATCAGCGCAGACAGCAAACTCAGCATCCCTTCCGCCTTTGATGCTGTGATCGGCTGGATTCCGCGATTTCGCTCAATCGTTGACCAATCGGTTTTCTGGCCTCAAGTGTCAGCCGCCGGAGACGCGCGCGCTGTGGGCTCAATTCAAGATAATCCTCGATAGCCGCCTTGCCTCCCTGGTGAACGCACGGGGTGTGGAGCGGCTGCATGGCCTGCATCTCCGCTGTGAAATGGGAAACGATGCCCGCCGCCTCGGCTGCTGAGACCCGGTTTCCCGCAGCATTGAGCGCATACCAAAGCAAACGATCTTCGCGTTTCAGCCAAACAAATGACGCGCTTGCGAGGACGCCCTTTTTCTTCCGCACAGCCAGCAGCATCGCGACAATTGCGGAACGCTCCCAAGCGTGCCCGTCGGCAATGCGGCACAGGCTTTCACCGCCGCTTCCCTCAAGCGCAATATTGACGACGCGCGCCAGTCTGTGGCTGCGTTGAATGGATGCGTCCAGATCCCGCCCGCCGAGCGCCGAACGCTCGGCAAGACGTGAAATCGATTCCTGCAGCTTCTCGCAATCCTTCGTGCGATCTTCGAGACCCATCGCAAACGCGGCAGCCAGCGCCTGAAAGCAGGGCCGCAGGCTGTTGAAGCCGCGCCAGGGTTTTCCAAGCTGCGCCTCCATCGCTTCGCATGCGGCATCGACCGACAATTCATCGCGCACCCGGACCTGTTCTTGAGCAGGTCCAGAGGATTGGCGGTCATTCTTGGCGGCGCATGCCGCAAGACCCTGGCTGGCCAGCCAGACCTCTGGCCTGAGGGCGATTTCCATGGCTGGCGGCGCAATGGCAGGGTCGGAGCAGCACAGAAGTCTTCCGTTGGCCGGAAAGTCTGCCGGTTCGCCGCCCCGGTTGGACGCAATCGCATCCACCGGATTGGTTCGGCGTTCAAGCGGCTCAAAACTTCTGACCACGCCTGCCAGCGGCCAGGATTTGGTCTGGGCGCCGATGAGGCTTTCAAGACTGTGCCTGGACCGAAAGGCAAGATCGGGCCGGATGCGGCGCAAACCGAGCACGGTCATGATCATGGGCAATCCATAGATTGCGAAGGCCGCGCGGCCGGCTGTCAGCTGAAGACCGCGCCAGTCCGACGGGCTGATGTCAGCCATCTGAGTCAGCGGCACTGTGTCGATCCAGTATGCCGCCGGCTCAAACAGCCAGCTTCCTGCATACGGGATGGAAAAAAGCCAGTTCGCGGATTTGGCGAGTTCCGAAACCGGCCACAGCTGCAGGATGGCGATGGCCGCCGTAAACGACCGAATCTCGTCCGTGAGCGTTGACAGCGCTGTCAATGCGACGCCAAGGGCCAGCACCCCGAGAAAAAGGTTGGTCAGCGGGTCCTGCGGTGAACCGCTGCGGCTGCCTGCCATCGGAGGCGCTCCATGATCCGGCTGCGCTGCGCCGCGCTGCATTGACCTGCCGGTGGCTAATTCACTTTTGAGAGAAACCGCGACAATGTGTCGGCCCGCGAAATGGGAACATCGTTGATAACCTGCCCGCGTTTGCGCGTTTGGCCCGTTTGGAGGGGGCGTCCACTCCACCGCTTACGTCCAGGCGGCGGCAAGCAGGATCAGTTGCCTTCGCAGGTGACTGTTGGTCAAAACATTTGCGCCGTGAATCTGAACTTTCCCGGACAGCAAACGGCACAACTCTTTGATCTGAATGGCGAATCTGGATGATTCTGGCCTTTCAGGCTGTCAGTCTACTGTAAACACCTTCTCCCGGGTCGGCGCTGGTGAGCTCAAGGGCTCTTTTCTGGAGTGGCGTGGGCCGGCAGGTGCTCCACACCGTGGCCGCGGAGCCCGGAATCCGGTATTCTCCGGCGCACAGCGTTCCGAGATCGGCGAGCAGCGTGGAGAAGCTGTGCGCGGGGAGGCCGTCAGGCGTTTTTTTCGACGGCGCCTTGGCCTTCGCGGCATCGGAGACCTCCGCCGGAGCCACAGGGGAGTCGTCGGGTAGGACACTGGCGCGCGCACCATAGGTCACGTTTCCAGCGTCCCCCCTAAAATTCCGGACTTCCGGTTTTCCCGGGTCCGGCTTCAAGCGTCAGGCACCCCCGCAGGAGTTCGTTACGGTGCCTTCCGCGACATCCGCCACGCTCAAGGCTGACCCAGCCATACCCGTGGCATCATCCCGCGTTTACGCCGCCCTTCGGCTCGACAGCACCACCCCTTTCAACCGGGGTGGTATCCTCGGTCGGCGCCGGGCTCTGAGTCCCGGCATGACCTGCCGTCTTCGCCACCTGAGCCCAGAGGCCCTCGCTCCGGACGGGTTGTGTTATTCCGTCCATCACCGCTTAATCGGCCTCATCCGCCAGTCAGGAGGACTCCGCGTCCTTTCCCGTACTCCGGTTATGGACACGGTCCTTGACATTCAAGGGTCACAACATCCTGTCTGTCCTCCTCACCTTCCGGACTTTCACCACTGAACCCTCCGGGATTGCCGCCACCTGTACGCCGGGCGATCCGGTGCGTGCATCTCAGTTCTTCCGCACCGGCACTGGCCATCGGGCAGAGCGGAAACCCTTGGCATCCTCCAATACCCCCGCAAGTCGGATTCCATGCGGGGAGCGTTTTTTTCGACGCTTCATACGGACGTTCGCTTTCGCTACGGCCCTCCCGGTTGTTCGCCTCCCTGTCCGACCGGACCAGAGGGACATCGTCCTCCCAGCCCACAGAGGCTTTTACGTCCCCGCTTCCGGACGCCGGGTCACCCCGACACCCGTGGGGATATGACTACGACGCCAAACTGAGAATTGCGCCGGCGGGACTTCCACCCGCAAGTTCAGCAGCTAGTCTCGCTGCACGTCGGGTAGGACACTGGCGCGCGCACCATAGGTCACGTTTCCAGCGTCCCCCCTAAAATTCCGGACTTCCGGTTTTCCCGGGTCCGGCTTCAAGCGTCAGGCACCCCCGCAGGAGTTCGTTACGGTGCCTTCCGCGACATCCGCCACGCTCAAGGCTGACCCAGCCATACCCGTGGCATCATCCCGCGTTTACGCCGCCCTTCGGCTCGACAGCACCACCCCTTTCAACCGGGGTGGTATCCTCGGTCGGCGCCGGGCTCTGAGTCCCGGCATGACCTGCCGTCTTCGCCACCTGAGCCCAGAGGCCCTCGCTCCGGACGGGTTGTGTTATTCCGTCCATCACCGCTTAATCGGCCTCATCCGCCAGTCAGGAGGACTCCGCGTCCTTTCCCGTACTCCGGTTATGGACACGGTCCTTGACATTCGAGGGTCACAACATCCTGTCTGTCCTCCTCACCTTCCGGACTTTCACCACTGAACCCTCCGGGATTGCCGCCACCTGTACGCCGGGCGATCCGATGCGTGCATCTCAGTTCTTCCGCACCGGCACTGGCCATCGGGCAGAGCGGAGACCCTTGGCATCCTCCAATACCCCCGCAAGTCGGATTCCATGCGGGGAGCGTTTTTTCGACGCTTCATACGGACGTTCGCTTTCGCTACGGCCCTCCCGGTTGTTCGCCTCCCTGTCCGACCGGACCAGAGGGACATCGTCCTCCCAGCCCACAGAGGCTTTTACGTCCCCGCTTCCGGACGCCGGGTCACCCCGACACCCGTGGGGATATGACTACGACGCCAAACTGAGAATTGCGCCGGCGGGACTTCCACCCGCAAGTTCAGCAGCTAGTCTCGCTGCACGTCGGGTAGGACACTGGCGCGCGCACCATAGGTCACGTTTCCAGCGTCCCCCCTAAAATTCCGGACTTCCGGTTTTCCCGGGTCCGGCTTCAAGCGTCAGGCACCCCCGCAGGAGTTCGTTACGGTGCCTTCCGCGACATCCGCCACGCTCAAGGCTGACCCAGCCATACCCGTGGCATCATCCCGCGTTTACGCCGCCCTTCGGCTCGACAGCGCCACCCCTTTCAACCGGGGTGGTATCCTCGGTCGGCGCCGGGCTCTGAGTCCCGGCATGACCTGCCGTCTTCGCCACCTGAGCCCAGAGGCCCTCGCTCCGGACGGGTTGTGTTATTCCGTCCATCACCGCTTAATCGGCCTCATCCGCCAGTCAGGAGGACTCCGCGTCCTTTCCCGTACTCCGGTTATGGACACGGTCCTTGACATTCGAGGGTCACAACATCCTGTCTGTCCTCCTCACCTTCCGGACTTTCACCACTGAACCCTCCGGGATTGCCGCCACCTGTACGCCGGGCGATCCGATGCGTGCATCTCAGTTCTTCCGCACCGGCACTGGCCATCGGGCAGAGCGGAAACCCTTGGCATCCTCCAATACCCCCGCAAGTCGGATTCCATGCGGGGAGCGTTTTTTCGACGCTTCATACGGACGTTCGCTTTCGCTACGGCCCTCCCGGTTGTTCGCCTCCCTGTCCGACCGGACCAGAGGGACATCGTCCTCCCAGCCCACAGAGGCTTTTACGTCCCCGCTTCCGGACGCCGGGTCACCCCGACACCCGTGGGGATATGACTACGACGCCAAACTGAGAATTGCGCCGGCGGGACTTCCACCCGCAAGTTCAGCAGCTAGTCTCGCTGCACCCGCTCCTCCCGCGCCGCCTTCCGGTCATGATCCTCAGACAGCAGCGGCGCCAGAGCCTTCCGCATGTGCCATTCCACATAGAGGGCCAGCATGCACAGGAACACATGCGCCCGCACATGGTCTTCGGTGTGGACATGGACCGGGCGGATCCCGGGACCGGATTTCACATTTCGGAACGCCCGCTCCACCCGTGAGAGCGATTTGCAGGCGGTGACCGCGTCTCCGGCGCCGATCCTGTTCTCATCCAGGCTGGTGCGGATGACACAGATCCCGATCCAGGAGATGGCGGAGGAATGGTGGGAGACGCTCGGGGACGCTGAGCGCGCGGCCTGGCGGGAGCGCGTGGGCGAGCGCGTCGAGTTGGAGGAGGGCGAGGGCTGGTTCCGCTCGGAGACATCGCTGGCGCGGGCGGCGTTCGACGCCCGCTGGAGGCGCCAGAACCGACCGCCCGAGGAGATGGAGCTGCCGCCGCAGCTGCTGGCCAGAGCTGTGGACCGCGCCGATCCGGACACAAGCGCCGGGGTCTTCGAAGCGGGCTGGAGAAGTTGGATCGCGGTTCAGCCGGACTGGATGAGGAACGCGTGGATGTCCTCGGCGCTCACATACGCCGACAAGGATGCGGCCGGCGTGATCGACCCCGGCCCCGTGTCGGCGTCAGACCTCTTCGCCGGCATGTTGACCCTTGAGGAGGAAGAGCAGCAAGAGGCTGAGCAATTTGCCGCCGCAGGGGCGGCATGGAAACGGAGACGGAACCGGAAATAGTCCCGGCGCGGCGCCCTCGTCCGCGCGCGGAAAACGCCCGTTCCGGCCGCGCGCGAGAGCGGCCTTCGCGGGCAGCTGCCCGCGCGGTTTCCGCCGATTCCTTGCTCCCTCTCGTCAAGCTCAGCATGAATTGCACGGGCAATTGCCCGTGAACGGCACAGGAGAAGGCCCCGGATCGCCGCGGCAGTTGCCGGGGAATTATCAATACAGAGATTGCGAAACAAGGCGGCAGGCAGATTCTAACAAACCGAACTGGAAGAACCGCACCCTCCGGACAAAGGACAATCTCCATGTCCTGCGCGGAATGAACAGCGGCATGGTCACCCGGATCGTGAGCTGGAACATCGCCAAGCGGGACGATCCGTGGAGGGAGCTGGCCGAAATGGCGCAGCGGGGCGAAGCCGATGTTGCGCTCTTGCAGGAGGCGGGTAGCCCGCCCGGCGACCTGATCCGTCTTGCTCCCCCTGACGACGACATCCATTGGTCGCGGCATCTCTATGACCGATGGCCGCTGGTCGTGCGGTTGTCCGAACGGGTGAAGATTGAGCGGTTCCGGCAGGTCCCTCCGATCTGCGATCTCGGAGAGGCGGATATTGGGGCAAGCGGCATCGGCACGATGGCCGCCGCGCGGGTGACGCCATTCGATCGGCCGGAGGAATCGTTCCTGGCCGTATCCATGTATGCGCGCTGGATCCGTTGTATGCGCGCTGGATCCGTTCTCATCCATCCACCGGGCCTCTGCCGAGGATTCACAGCGATGTGTCGGCGCATCGCATCCTCTCGGACCTGTCCGCCTTCATCGACCATGCGGACCCGCGCCGTCATCGCATCCTCGCTGCGGGCGACCTGAATCTCTACTACACGACAAACGGGTTCACGCCGTGGTTCGGTCGGGAGTGGTCGGTCTGGCAGCGCTTCGAGGCGCTCGGGCTGGAATTCCTCGGGCCGCAGCTTCCAGACGGCAGGCCGGCCGCGATGCCTCAGCCGGAGGTTCCGAGCGACACGCGAAACGTGCCGACATACCGGGCGCCGGGGCAATCTCCGGCAGAGGCCAACCGCCAGTTCGACCACGCTTTCGCATCGCGCGGCTTCCACGAGCGTGTTTCGGTTTGTGCCCTCAACGGGATAGACGAGTGGGGTGCGAGCGATCACTGCCGGCTGCTGATCGAAGTTGCGGTTTAGACCGATGCTCGGGATTGTCAGGATCGGGATCGTCGGCAGGCATCCTCCAAACGCGCTCATTCATGCGAGCCAATGGCCGGCGGCCGGGCGGACGGCGGCACAGGCCATCAGGCCCGCTCAGAATGGAGCCGTGAAGACGGCGGCGGCGCTTGGCGCCGGCCCTGTCTCTCCTTGCCGCACAGGTCCCCGCGGTGTCGCAGGCCGCCGTCCCCGGACCGGTCCGCCGCTCCTGAATTCGAGGCCGAAATGAACGAGACACCTCCCGCCTGTCTGGAGAAGACGGAAGACGCGTCCGACGACGGATCCCGCCGCGCCGCGAAGAAGGGTTTGGCGCGGACACGAAATCTCCTGCGTGCCCTCTGGCTGACCGCTGGCTTGGCTCGCAGGTTGCTGGTGGCAGCGGCACTGGTCCTTTCGCTCCTGTTGAACGGGTTTCTCATCTTCAGCGACGCTGTGCAGACGGCAGTGGGCGCGGCCGCTTCCGCGGTGGGGCTGCGCACTGTCGCCGCCCGTCAGGCGGACAGCATTGCCCGGACCTCGGCCATGCTTGCGGCCGAACGCGAAGCCTTGCGGAAAACGAAGGCGGCGCTGGACGAAACGCGAAAGGTGGGAGACGCCGCCAGGAAGCGGGCGAAGGAAACAGCCGAGCGCGTGAACCGCCGCCTTCAAAGGGCTGCGGCAAGGGAGGCCGCGGTCATGCCGGCCAAGATCATACCTGTCCTCGGCGCCACCGCGATCGTGGCCGCCACGACATGGGAAATTCACGACATGTGCGAAACAATGAAGGACATGTCCGAACTGGCAAGGGCGTTCGACTCCGTGAGCGCGCCCGCTGCGGAGGGGCCAACCGTCTGCAGCATGGAAGTGCCGTACCGGAAGGAGTTGTTCGAAAGGGCAATGTCGCCACCGACCGAAACCTGGGAAAGCGTCAGAGCGGCGCTCGATGGTCTGGGATCCGAGGAGATCGGGAGGGATCGTTTGCCAGCAATCTTGGATTTCCCGCAGGATGTCCTCGAACGGTCGATGGGAGCATGGGATGATCAGACGAGGAATCTCAAGCTGTGGTGGCACGGCCGCCAATGACAGCCGGAACCGCGCTTCGGTCTCACGCGAGCGAATTCATTCCCGGACAATTCGAGCGGAGCGCGGGGCCTGTCACTGGCCCACAGTTAACACCGCAGGTTTTTGATGTCATATGATTCGCATGCAGATCGGCATGCGGCAGTTCGACACTAAGACGATTGAGTGGCTGAGGTCCGAGGCGGCCGCGGGAACCGGCCGCCGCGGTCTTGCCGCCGGTCTCTGCGAGCGCGAGGGCTGGCTCAACGCGGCCGGCGCTCCGTGCCTGGCCTCGGCGCGGCTGGCGCTTCCGGGGATCGCCGCCGGTTTCGGCTTTGACCTTCCGAAGGGTTCGCCGCCCTGCGCGGGCCGCGCCGCCGCGCCGGCGGATTACCCTGACACGCGTTTCGCCGGAGCGCTGGCGGATCTCGGCGGCGTCACCCTGGAGCCGGCGTCGGCGCGCGGAGACCGGCGGGCGTTCCGGGCGATGATGGCGTCGCACCATCCGCGGGGGAATCCGTCCAACCCGGGGGCCGCGCTGTTTTACTGGATCCGCTGCGCGCGTCTCGGACGCGTCGGCGGGCTGTCCTTCCACGCCGCCGGATGGCGCCAGAAGGCGCGGGACTGTTTTATCGGATGGGACGCGCGGGCGCGCCGGGCCAATCTGGGCCTGGCGGTGAACAATTCCCGCTTCCTCATCCTTCCCGGCGTCCGGGTTCCGCATCTGGCCAGCCACGCGCTGGGCCTCGCGGTCCGGCGGGAGGCCGGCGACTGGGAGGCGGCGCACGGGGCGGGGAGCCGGCGCTGGCCGCGGACGCCCGCTGGACGGATCTGGAGTTCGGCTTCTCCGGCCACCTTGACGGACGGCTGCGCCGGCGCATGAAGGCGATGGCCAAAGAGTGGGAGAAGCGGCCCAGCGAGCCGGTCTCGGCTGTGTTTCCGGGCCGGAAGGAACAGAAGGGGGCCTACAGGTTTCTGTCGAACCCGAAGGTCAGCATGGACGACATCCTGGAGAGCCACCGCGCCGCGACCATGCGGCGGTGCCGCGGCGAGGACACGACAATGCTGGACTGGTCCGGCCTCAAAGAATCGACCGGCGGCCTGGCGGATCTCGGCGGAGGAGGATCGGACAGCCGCGGGATCCCGGTCCACGTGACCCTCGCGGTGTCGGCCTCGGGGTTCTCGGCATCAACGCCGGTTTCCGCGCCGGCGTCACCGTGAAGGCGGACAGGCGGCGGAAAAAGCGGCGGAAAGCGAGAGCCGGCGCTGGCTGGACGGCCTCGGGCTGGCGCAGCGGGTCGGCCGCGCCTGTCCCGGAACGCGGGTGGTCTCCGTCTGCGACCGCGAGGGCGACATCTGGGAGATGTTCGAGGCCCAGGCGCGGGATCCGGATGCGGCCGGGCTGCTGGTGCGCTCCAGCTCCTCCGCCCGCCGGTCGGTCATCGCCGGCGGCGAGGTCCGCGGCCTGCGGGAGCGGCGGGCCCATCTCCTGGCTGCTCCTGTCCAGCGACGGGGAGGCGGACCCCGCATACAGAGCCATCAAAAATCTGGGGCTCTTTGCTGAGTCAACTGTGGCATAGTGACAGGAGCGGGAGGTCTCGGAAGTGCCGCCGCCTGAAGTCATGGGAAGGTCTCCAGAAGCGCACATATCGGGACACCGCGCTTGCCATGTCTTTTTCAAGGCAAGCACTTACCGTTGCCTCGCTCACAAAGCAGCCTGAAATCAAAGTTTGCAACAGGGCCGATCGAAGCACTTGGAGATTTAGAATTCGGCCGGGACTATATGGATAAATCTGAAAGATGTCCTTGAGGAATTGCCGTGACAGCAGATCGAGACAAGCAAATGAAATTCTGGCTTGCGCTGCTGGAGCACGGTGACGATGAGGACAAGCGGCGGCGGAACTGGAATACCTATTGTTGCTGGAAATGCCATCGAATTCTTGAGCGGCTGCTTACACCTGATGAACGGAAGAAAATTGATGAGAAACTTAGTCTTCCCTCCGGCATAAGCGGCGATCTTCAGCAGTTCTTCGATCAACTTGCGGCAAACCATGGCGGCCATCCTCAACCGCACAAAATCCATTCATTCATGGATTTCGCCGGTAAGGAACTGCCTGAAAACGTTTCCTTTGCAGGCCGACTGTTGATAGGGGCCAATTTCCGGGACGTTGTTTTCAGGGGGCAAAGGGCCGATTTCAGTGGTGCGTAGTTCCTTGGAATCACAGAGTTCGACGGAGCGGATTTTAGTTCGATGGACTCGAGCTCTCATAACGATCACGGAGCATCCTTCTCTCGCTCAACATTTCACCAAATGGCTACTTTTGACAGAGTCAGGTTTTCATACATAACCGATTTCCACAGTGTAGTGTTTCATGATTCTGCGAGTTTCACACAGACTGATTTCAGGCCGAGAGCTGTTGATTCTGACGATCCGTGCCACGGCGGCACGGCAGAGTTTGATCACTCAAAGTTTCATAAAGGCGTAGTCTTCTGGAGGGCAGATTTCGGCAGCGCCAGCTTCGCCGGAGCCGGGATGAAAGGAACTGCATTTTTCCGTGATGCGGTGTTTCGCGACAGCGTCAACTTCAACAATGCCAAGTTCCAAGGAACAACGGCGTTCACAGATGCAGTGTTCTGGAAGCCACCCAGGTTTTTCGAGGCCGAACTCCACGAAGATGTCACATTCACAGGGGTAAATTGGAAAAAAGCCGAGGAATCGTTCTGGCACTCAGGCAGCCGTGACCGCAGCAAGGCCAGGGTGACGAATGATCCTGAGAGCGCAATGCGGGCCTGGAACAGGCTGGCCCTGATCATGGGTCAGCAGGAGAAGCGGCACGAGCGGCACGAGTTCTTCCGGCTCATGATGCGCGCGCGACGTCGCCGGGACGGCTACCGGTCCGTGTCCTCCATTGCCAACTGGCTGTTTGACAAGCTGTCAGACTATGGCTGGGGGATCGGCCGCGCATTCTTCTGGTGG
The DNA here is from genome assembly GCA_965221935.1 of Paracoccaceae bacterium. GTDB lineage: Bacteria > Pseudomonadota > Alphaproteobacteria > Rhodobacterales > Rhodobacteraceae > JAPOXR01. Next base: position 9,714 of record CBDCSZ010000070.1, on the reverse strand, counting down.
TGCTGTCACATTTTTGCTGGTGCGATGGTTCTGACCATTGCGGCAAACTGTCCGATGGTGGCCTGGAACAGCCTGGTTGTCAGCTTTGCAAATTCCCTCGCGTTCCTTCGCCTGGGTTCCGAGGGAGGATATCTGCACGGTCCTCACGCGGTTCTCGAGAAGGCCACCAGTCATGCAGAGAGGATATTCATCCTGGTCGGAACAATCCAGGCTGTTCTCGGGCCGATCCTGCTGTTCCTGGTGCTGCTGACATTGCGCAACCGATTCAGGCTCGGATGACTTCGGGAGACGCACCTGCGCGCTGATTTACTCACCCGCCCTCGACAACGCGTCCAGAAATCCGGACAGCCAGCATGGAATCCGGCAGCCCTGGTATCTATATTGGGTTGTGACCATTGCTGTTGCCGAAGGAATCCGATCCATGCACGCAGAGATCGCAGACCGGAAGGAGGAGATTGCGGGGATCTGCCGCCGCTACCGCGTGTCGCGGCTGGAGGTATTCGGCTCGGCGGCGCGCGGCACGGACTTCGATCCTGAATCCAGTGATGTCGACTTCCTAGTGGAATTTGAGCCACCAACCCTGCCCGGGCTGTTCAGGCGGTTTATGGGCTTGAACAGGGAACTGCGCGCGGCGCTGGGCCGGAAGGTCGATTTACTGACGGTTCGGTCAATCAAGAACCGGTACCTGCGGGAAGCGATCAACCGGTCGCGCGAGGTGGTCTATGACCGCACGGCGTGACCCGCGGATACTGCTGCAAAATATCGAGACGGCGGCTGTCAGGATCGGGAACTACATCGACGGCGTGGACCTTGCGACCTACGTCGCTGACAGCGGTTTGCAGGACCAGCTCGAACGAAACTTCATCACCATAGGCGAGGCGCTGAACCAGCTCAGCCGGGTAGCGCCCCAAATGGCCGACCGATTCCCGGAGGCAGGGGATATCATAGGCTTTCGCCATGTGCTGGTGCATGACTATGAGCAGGTCGAGGCGGCGGCCGTCTGGGACTTCGCCGTGAACGAACTCCCGCCAGTGCTGCGGGTCACCCGGCTGCTTCTGGCCGAGTTGGGCCGGGCCGCAGACATCGGCAGAAACGTGCCCGGGGCCGAAAACGAGAAAAACGCTGGCAGTGCCACCGGACGGCCCACAGAATGATCCCGCCTCGGAAGCGCCGCCGCTTGAAGTCATGGGTCATGGGCGGGTCTCCAGAAGCGCACATATCGGGACACCACAGACACTGGAAAACCCGAACACGGAAACCCGCCCTTCACTGCGCCCGCCTCGCGGTCGAAGCGCCGCCTGGATGACCCTGCGACCGCAAAACCGTTCCCTCCGCTCTGCGGGCCAAAAAACGGGGTCTCAGGCGAGGCGCCGGAAACCGGGCGGTTGAGGCCTGCGGATGGGCTGAAACGCAGGGAATCTGCTTTCGCGCAGGCAATGATGACATATGTTCGTCTCGGGAAGAGGCTTGGGACGGTCTCTTGTGTGTCTTCAGCAAATCCGGCGCAACGCCTTCGCCAGTTCCTTCTTCACTGCCCACGGCCGATTGCTGTTCTACGGATGATTCATCCATGCGATCGGATGCACGCAACGAAAACGAGCAGCACACCCAAACCAATCACACAATCGGTGTTCCAGATTTGGCGTTGTCGCAAGACAACGAACAGGATTAGGTTTGCCGATTGCTTTGTGAAACGAGACCGGAAATGCCTGATGATACACCCACCCTAGTGGATCCCGATCTTGACGAAATCGCGGATCGACTGTGGTCAGGCAACGCTGCCGTGGTGGTGGGGGCAGGATTCAGCCAGAATGCTAGTCGGAACTTCACGTCGGGATTTGACAGGTTTTCTCCGCGCGGGCAAGGCCACCGTGTTGTTTTCGTTTGATTTTTTGGAGAGCCGACCGGGCCGGAGGGGGTTTTCAGCCTGCCATGGCACTGGCAACATTTCCGGGCGGTTTGATCTCCAGAAGCTCAAAGGCCCTTTTCTGGAGCGCGGTCGGCCGCGCGGCCATGCGGAACGCGCTGCCGGGCCTTCCGGGGAGCGACACGTCGTTCAGCGTCAGCGTTCCGAGATCGGCCATGAGCGTTGCGAAGCTGTGGACCGGCAGGCCGTCGGGGGTCTGTTTCGAAGCCGCCTTGGCCTTGGCGCTTTCGGAGACCTCCGCCTTTTCAACCGGGGTGGACCGCCCGGCGCGCGCGGCTTCGCGGTCATCGTCCTCGAACAGGATGGGTGCGAGTTTCTCACGCATGCTCCGCTCCACATGCCAGGCGAGCATGCAGAGGAACACATGCGCCCTCACCCGCCTCTCATTGTAAACATGGAACGGCCGGACCCTCAGCCCTGACGTCTTCATGGTCCGGAAGGCGCGCTCGACAAGCGCGAGGCTCTTATAGGCCGCCACCGCCGCCCCGCTTCCGACCGCCTCCTTTCCGAGGCTGGTGCGCACCACATAGATTCCGTCAAGAGCCGCCTCCGCCGCGGTTTTCGCCGCGTCGCGGCTCCAGTCCATTCCGCCGTCGCGGATCTCAATATTGAAGTGTTTTTCGACCTTTTTTCTGTTGCCCCTGCGCCCCAGGGCCTTCGCCGTCATCTCCCGGTTCTTCGGGCCCGGCCGGCGGCGGGCCGCCGCGGCGGCGATCTCAGCCAGCGTCTGTTCCGTCGCTCTGAGCAGATCCTCCCGCTTCCGGGCCCTTTCCTCCCGCAGGCGGGGATTGAGGCAGACCAGCAGCCGCTCGCCGGGAAAGTCCGGGGACACGGTCTCGGCGACCTGATCCTCGGCGAGCCCCGCCGGATCCAGCGCCGCCGGCGCGTTCTTCCCCCTCTTGGCGAGCTTCCGGATGTCGGCGCTCCTGAGCGCCGATATCCAGTCGAGGCCGAGAGGAATCAGATCCTCCCTGATGCGGGCCGATGTGATCATGCCGCGGTCGCCGACAAGGGCCAGATTCTCAACCCGGAAGCGGCGGAGCAGCTTCTCCGCCTGGCCTCTGACGGTGTCCGGGTCGGCGGTGTTTCCGCTGAACACCTCGACCGCCACAGGGGTTCCGTCCCCCGAGCAGACAAGGCCGTATGTGATCTGCATTTTGCCTTTCTTTCCGTCGCGGCTGTGGCCGAAGGCCGCCAGCGGGCATTTCCTTCCCTCGACCCAGCTTGAGCTCACGTCGTAGAGCGCCAGGGTTCCGCCCCGGAGATGCCGGTTCGCCAGGCTCTTCTCGATCCAGGGCTGGCGCTCAAGCAGCCAGTCCAGCATGTCCAGCATCTCGTTTCCGGTGACGCGCCCGAGGCCGAGCTGCTCCCCGAGGCTGGTGGAGGCGGTCTCCGGGTCAAGGGCCCTGGCTGTGGCGAGCTTCGAGGCCGGGTCGATGATGCGGGCCGCGGCCGCCGCCATCGCGAGGCCGCGCATCCGGCTTTTCCTCCGCCCGAGGATCCTCTCGAACCCGAGGCTCCGCATGGTCCCGAGCGCCGCCGCCGCGTGGCCGTGCGGCAGCGCCCTGTCGATGCGGACCAGATCATCGAGGCTCCTGACGAAGACGCCGCCCCGCAGCATGGCGTCGATCCCCTCGGTGATGTGCGGCGGAACCTTCGAGAGGTTGGCGAGGGTCTCGCGGCGGATTCTCTTCCCCTCGCGCCAGGCGCGGCGCAGCAGAACCGCGGGGGGCGACTTCCGGTTGGGGATGATGTCGACGCTTATGGCCATAACGGGCGCTCCTATACATGGCAACACACCACATATAGCATTCTATTGTTGATAAGCAAGAATAAATTGAACAAAATACCAATTTACATGGCAACAAAACAGTCAGACGGAATCGGCCGGTGCGGAGAGAAAGCTCCACGTTTTCAACGTCTTAAAAGGAGTGAGGAGGGCTGCGGCGGAATGAAGATCGGGCTAGTCCAGTGGATCCCAAATCTGCGCCATTTCCGAGCTGGCAGGACCTTGGGGATGTCTTCTACGAAAAGCTGCATGGTCGGCGCCCAGGTAAAGAAGCGAAGTACATGAGCCTCCTCAAAATGGCCGAACAGGTCGAGGCCGCATTTGGACGGTTTACGCTGAACAAGTTGCTAATGCACGAGATCCCGGATCTGACCTACGAGCCCTCGCCGTTGCACAGCCAACTGCTTAACTTGCCATGGAACGACGTATTCACAACCAATTACGACACGGGCCCTGTTGCAAAAATTTGCCGGAGTTGCCGGGGGTGTGGTCTGGCTCCGTCTTTCTTCAAGATCCTTGCTGGATCGCGATTTGCTCAAGCTCCGCTCCATGCAGGGACATCAACTCGCTCATCATCTCTGGCCCGATCCCGAAGGCTCGTTCGACAAGACGTACTTCGCCCCTGATGCCGGGCTGAAGCTGGAAGGCTTTGGCCTGTTTCTTCCTGAGCGCGCGCATTGCCTCGAAGCCCTTGATCGTGGCGCAGGCCGTCTTCATTGACTTGAAGCCAAGGGTCGGCTTGATCAGGCGCTTGAGTTTGCCATGGTCGGCCTCGACGACGTTGTTGAGGTATTTCACCTGCCTGTGGTCGGTATCGGAGGGGCATTTGCCCTCTTTCTTCAACTCCCGGATGGCTTGGCTGTAGCAGCCCGCTTTGTCGGTGTTGATCACATCGGGCTTGTCCCAGGATTTGCAGCCGCGCAAGGCTTTGCCGAGAAACCGCTTGGCGGCTTTCGCGTTGCGGGTTTGGGACAGGTGGAAATCGATGGTGTTCCCGTGGCTGTCAACGGCGCGATACAGATATGCCCATTTGCCTTTGACCTTGATGCAGGTCTCGTCCACGCGCCAAGACCGTGAGAAGCTGCGCAGCCGGTAATGCCACCGCAGGCGCTTTTCGATCTCGGGGCATAGGTCTGGACCCATCGGCAGATCGTGGTGTGGTCAACCTTGACGCCACGCTCCTCCAACATTTCCTCAAGGTCACGATAGCTGATGCCATACCGGCAATACCACCGAACTGCCCAAAGAATGATCCCGCCCCGGAAATGCCGCCACTTGAAATCGCCTGCCATCGGATCACCCCTTTCGGTCTCAAGAAGCAGAGCTGCGAGGAAAACGCGCAGGGCGCCCTGACCAAAGATCTCATGGCCCACTACGGCCTCTCAAAAGCCACCATCTGCCGATACCTCGGAACGAAAGACGACTGACAAAAAATCTTTGCAACAGGGCCCAAAAAACCCCATGGTGCCAAAAAGGAGCGCCGAATCAACAGGTTATGTTGTCAGAGACGGGAAAAACGGGGAGTAGAGTCGAGGGGAGGCGCGCCGGGCTGTAGACCGAGGGAGTTGCCGTTGTCCGGCGGCTTTCGCCCTGCGCCGGTGCCTCAGTCTCGGTCATGGCCTGCGTTTCCTCACCCCCGCTCATCAAACCGGACGTGCGGTTCTCCCGCATCCGGCTTTCCGACGGGATCATGTCTTCGGCCCAAGTCGGATCAGGCCGTATTCAGTCCACAGCCTCTCGTTCAGGAAGTGCACGAACTCCCTGCTTCTGACTTTGTGCTTGAGACAGAGCCACCGCCGCAGCCGCCTTGTCGTATGCTCGTCGATGGACCGGCAGGCCGGGCTGACCTGGCCGAGGTCGCAGTGGTTCGCCCAGCCGGACAGCATCCGGTTCAGGCGTCTCACCATGTTCTCAGCCGACATCTGCCCATGCCTTTTGGCCGTCTGTTCGCTGACACTGCGGCATATGCCTTGGACGCCCGCCTTGCCCGGGCGGGTGCCGATATAAGCCCCTCTGCCCTTCGTGCGGAAATTGCGTCCGATGCGGTATCCGAGGAATTCAAACGGTTCCTCAGGGCACCGCAGGCACCGGGTCTTCCGTTCGTTGACCGGCAGTTTCAGAACCTCCATGATCCGCTTGACCGCCGACAGCATCTCCGCCGCCGGGGCCTTGCCGAGGACACAGAAGTCATCCGCATAGTTGACAATCTCCGAACGGCAGCGCCGGGCATGGCCCAGCGCCTTCCAGCCCAGTATGAAACGGCGCATGTGGATGTTCGACAGCAGAGGCGAGACGACGCCCCGAACGCAAAAGGTAACTTCCGTCTTCGGTGCCGCCGTTGCCCGGTTTCGACGGGTCCGGACCACCGCCTGGGAAGCCCGAGAACGGGATGGAATGGCGGATGGTGATTTTGTCCTCGGTGACCAAGACTTCTTTAACGAGGAGCCGGACGATACGCTGTCGCTCGGCGATGTCCAGGGTTTCGGCGGACGAGCGCAACCGCGCCAGAAAGCCGGTCAAGCTCTCGGCGAGCCGGAGATAGGTCTCCCGGTCCTTGGCACGATCGACGGCGGATTGCAGCTCGCGGTGCAGCGCCTGTTCCTGCCGGCGGAGCTTGGGCGTTCTGTCGCGCAGCTCGTCGATGGTGATCAACTCTTCCTGATAGGCTGTGACCAGGCGGTCGATACCCTTGCGGACCCTGATCAGCCGATGCCGAAGGTCGGCCTCGCGCCGCTGGTTGGGACCGGAGACCCGGGCTGCCTCCAGCCGCCGGTCGATCTCTGCGCTCACCAGCGCCGGATCCTCGAGCAGCCGGACCAGCTCGGTCCACACGATGTCATCGAGCAGATCCTGGCGCACGGGGCGGCTGTCGCACAGCGGGCCGTTGAGATGGCGCCAGGCGTCGGAACCCAGGCAGCGGTAGCAGGAGATCTTGCGGGCACTGGTTTGGGCCGACGTGCGATACAGCGCGTAGCCGCATTTGCCGCACGCCACCACCCCCTGCGAGACACTGGGCGTTTTGGTCCTGCGCCTGGAGAAGGCCTTGTTCTGTTGCAGCCGCTCTTCGGCAAGGGCGAAGGTCTCTTCGCTGACGATCGCCGGCACCGGGATCTCGATCCAGTCTTCTCGGGGGCGCTCATGGCCGACACTGTTGCGTCCGGCGAACCCGTCGCTGCGCCGCAGAGGCCGCACGCGCTGGCGCGGCGCGGACCGGGTCTTTCCGAAGCATGCCCGTCCCTTGTACGCCGGATTGCGCAGCACCGCCCACACCACCGAGCGTTCCCAGCGCGAACGCCCGGAGGACGTGGGAATCTCGCGTTCGTTGAGCTTGCGGGCGATCGCACCGATGCTCATGTGCTCTTCGGTGTAATAGCGGTAGACGTCGCGGACCACGGACGCCTGCGGTTCGACGATTTCGTAGAACGCGTCGCTGTCCGGCATTTTCTTGTGGTAGCGGTAGCCATAGGGCGCGCCGCTGAGGACAGCAACGTCGCCGCGTCGCGCGCGATGGCGCTTGCCGCGGCGGGAACGCTCCAGGATCTGCGCGCGCTCGTATTCCGCGATCATCCCCTGGAACTGGACGAGGAGATGGTCTTCGGGGGTTTCCAGGGACGGCGCCTTCAAGAACACGGTCTCGACGCCCTCGCGGGCCAGCTCCTCGATGATCAGAACCTGATAGGCATAGCGACGGCTCAGACGATCCGGGGCATGGACCAGGACGGCTTCGATGCGGCCCTCCGCGGCGAGGTCCCTGACCCGCTCGAGCCCCGGGCGTTCGAGAACCGCGCCGGTAAAGCCGTCATCCTCGATAACCATGTCGGGCGCCACGCGGTAGCTGTGGCGCTCGGCATAGGCGAGCAGGGCCTCGGTCTGGCTGGCGATGGTGTTGCTATCTCTCTGCTGCTCGCCCGAGACCCGCGCGTACAGGGCTGCAATCTTCATGATCGTCTCCTACGTCGTGGGTTCGCGGCGGGATCTTGTGCGCCCGATCGGGCACCAGGATCGCGTAGGCGTTCTGGAGCTTGGCGGCGAGCAGGCGATCGAAGGCGTAATCGAGGTGAACGGCGGGTCGAGAGCGTGAGCGACGTTCAGCCATGACGACCTGCGTCCGCGAAGAAGCGCCTCAAGGCCCGCGCGACGATCTCCCCGATCGAGTCGCCGCTGCTTCTGGAATGCGTCCGCAACGCCGCCGCCAGCGTGCCCGGAATCTTGATGGTGATCGGGATCAGCGCCTCGGCCGGCTCGACCGGCCGGCCCATGGCGCGCGCATCCTGAAGGTAGCGATACGCCCGACGTTGAGACAACCCGAAGCGCTGCGACAGGCGAAGCGCCGCTTCGCTCGCCGTGACGCCCTGGGCGAGCAAGGCGTGCGCGGCGTTGAGCCGCTCGACCTTTTGGGATCGGGATGATCGCGCCATTTGTCATAAGAATATTACCGTTTGCGTCGTAAGTCAATCAGGGGACGGTCGCGCCATTGCAAAATCTCCCGTTCAAAGCGGAAGTTGCCTTTTGCGTTCGGGGCGAGACCGGAGCCCCCTGCGGGGTCCCTTTCCGCTCCCTGCGCGCCCGGCCCGTGCGGCGTTTGCCGCCCTTGCCGTCGTCCTCCTCCACCGGCATCTCCAGCCACGCCTTGATGAGGCCGGGCATCCGTCCGTCGCTCACGCGCCGGGCGATGCACTTCATCAGTTCGGCATGCGGTATTTCGCCGAAACAGTTGGACAGGTCGCAGCCGGCCACTTCGTTGTGCCCCGTGTTCAGGAGTTTGTGGACGCGTTTCACCGCGTCGTTCGCACTCCGCTCCGGCCGGCAGGCATATTGCTCCGGCTGCAGGTCGGCTTCGAATATCGGCTCAAGCACGAGCATGGCCGATGTCTGCGCCACCCGGTCCCTGATGCAGGGAATGCCCAATGGCCGCAGCTTGCCGGGCTGTTTCTTCGGAATCATCACCTGCCGCACCGGTTTCGGCGCGTAGGTTCCCTCCCCTCAGATCCCGCGACAGTTCCCCGAGCCACTCGTCCACGCCCTGTGCCGCGATATCCGTGAATTGTTCCCCGTCAACCCCGGCAGAGCCGCCGTTGCGGCGCACCCTGTCCCAGGCTTCGTTCAGGAAGTCCATTCGCCAGACCTTGTCGGCGAGGGCGTGAAAGCGGCGGTCGGGTTCTTCCTTCGCTTTCGCATGGAGCATGGTCTGGAATTCCCGAACCTTCTTTGACCCTGTCAGGTATTGACCAGTGGTCATGCCTTGCTTCCTTTCCATACCGTTCCCGAAGTCAGGCCCCTTCCCTCGACCGGCATTACCCGGCGTCTCAAGCACTGCGGGCCTGTCCGCCACCCTGACGGCCCGGACTGGTCCTCGCGGATTTCCGGTTGGTGCGTGCACACCAACGACAGAGCTTCCCGTGTTGCAGCGTCATCCATCTTGCAGACATGCCGGCGCCATTACCCCGGCGGGAACGGTCCGGTGCATCTGTCGCTTGCTTCCCAGCCCGCCGTCGGCCTTCCCCTTACTTCAGGAGGGTCGGCTTCCGCGTCTTTCTTTCGAGGCCTGCACGGCGTTCACTCATATTCCGGCCTGCACGGTCGCTGAGCCGCCCAAGCATCCATGTTTTGAGTCAAGCCCGGATTCGGCCTTTTCCGGCGGTTTTCGGAGGTCCTGTTCCGGGTTTTCCACATTCCCATCCACATTCCCATCCACAGGCCCGTCCACAGGCAGGCGCAATGCGGGCATGCCGAGGCAGTCCGGCCGCGGTGACTTGACCGGCGCGTCTGATTCGTTTTGTGCCCCGCAGACGGCCGCGGGACACGGCCCGCGCGGGCGTCAGCCGGCGGCGGCCCCGGTCCGGTCCTCCCACATGCGCCGGTCGCGCAGCAGGGCGTTCGCGGTCACGATCAGCTTCCGCATGACCGCGGTCACCGCGACTTTGTGGGGCTTTCCCCTTTCCTTCAGCCGGCCGTGGAACTCCGCCATCTCGGGATTGAACAGGGTCGCCGACATCGC
>CBDCSZ010000069.1:0-3927 GCA_965221935.1 Paracoccaceae bacterium | reverse complement strand
GCCTCCGAACCATTTCACAACGGGATCGCATGCTGCAGGCGCTTGAGAAGCAAGCGCCGGGACACCGGATTTGGGCCGGAATGGACGTCAAAGCAGACGACTCGATTGTTGATAAACGTCGCTACAGTGCCTTCATTGCAGGCTCCTCCGACTTGGAGAGTCGATTACGCACGCGAGGGCTTAACACCATTCTCATTACTGGATTGCTCGCCAATGTATGTTGCGAGTCGACAGCACGGGATGCGATGATGCTCAATTTCAACGTGATCATGATCGCGGACGGTCTCGCGGCTCACTCCGAGGAGGAACTTCGAATGACGCTGGCGAACACCCTGTTCGCGTTTGGAGACGTCATGAGCTGCGACCACGTGATTCGGATCTTACGGCAAAATTAAGCCCTCCACCTTCGAGAAAGCTGATTGTTCACTGGTTTCGAGCGAACCCACCACTGAATGTCCAGTTCGCGATGGAGGGCGTGCAAGCCGTCTCGCAATAGTAGGACGGCTTGCCGCAGTGAGTGCACGCCATTCGACCGCAAACCTTCAGGATTTCGATGCTGCCATGAACCAGCGGCGCAACGCGAACGGAGTCCGCTCGCACCATTGCGAGTAACCGGTCGTTTTCTGCAAGCGCCGGTGCTCGCGGAAGAGTCCAAGAGGTTCAAGTCCGCTCGGCGGATGCTCTCAACAATGATCAAGGCAGTTCTTTTGGGCCGGCGCGCCGAGAGTGGATGCCGTTCCCGAAGCAACATTCGAATGAATGGCCTGCGCTGAAGAATCGTTTGGGCAATTGGAGCGGGCGGTGGGATTCGAACCCGCGACTTCAACCTTGGCAAGGTTGCGCTCTACCCCTGAGCTACGCCCGCTGGAAGGAAAGAATAGAGGTTGGCCGGGGTCAATGCAAGGTGATCCGGAATTGCCGGGTCGGCGGTTGTGGATTTGTGTCTGGAAACCTCGTGGATAACTCAAAGGAACGGTCCTTTCCCGCTCCTTGGAATTTGCGAAACCCGCTGGACGAGATACAGGTTTGCTGTTCATCTGACGCGGCTCAATGCCGCATGCTATGGCTGGCGCCGCGGCGGACGGGCGAATTCTCGCGCGGCAGTTCCGGGAATACTTCGATTTCGGGGCGTACACACGGCTCTTGAGCTACGCGGTCGTCAAGTGCACGGGTCATTTGCCGGGTCCGTACTAGATTCCGAATGTGCATTCGGACGTCTACTGCGTCTTCACAAACCGGACGCCCGCTACGGCGATGCGGGGCTGCAGCTTCGACCGGGGCTTCCACAGCCCGTCCAACCGCGTGCGGCTGGACGGGCTGCTGGATTGCAACGCGCTGCCGGCGAATGGCACTCTTTCGCAGAAAGCGCGGGAGCCTGAGGCGCGCCCCGAATTCGCCGCGGCGCGACGGCTGCATCCGGCGGAGGAATCCGCCATCCACAACCTGGAATGCCGCGGCCTGGACCGGGTCCGCGCGCACGGCAGGGATGGCTTCGCTCGAACGGTCGCTCTCGTGGTGCTTGCCGCCAATCTGCACCGGATCGGCCTGGCGCTACAGAGAGCCGAGCGGGAAAAGTTCCGCAATCAGCGGCGCCGAGGCATCCGCCGCGCCGCCTGACTGCGGCCGGCCGAGTCATCGCCGTCGGCGTACGCCCCGGCCCTGGCCGGGGCCCGTCCTCACGGCGGAATATCGCCGGCATCCTCGAAACTCGTCCGAAACCGGTCCCCAACCGCTCATTCACGGCGCAAGAGGCCGAATTCCGCGCCGGGCGCCTGGGCCGGAAACGTCGCGCCGGGTTCAAAACCCGGTATTTTGGCACAGACACTATATAGGTGAAGGGTGCGCCCGGACGCTCGATGACGGCCGCCGAAGCGTGCTCGGCCGCGCAGTTCAAACAGGGCAAGACAGTTTCGGGGCGCGGCATATTTCTCATCCCTCTATCTGGCGTCGACGCGGAAACCGGCGAAATGTCGCCCGCCAGTTGCTATGCGCATGCGGCGATGGTGGTTGACGTGGAAGTCGACGATGAAACCGGCGAGGTGGAGGTGTTGCAAATGAATTCGGCCTACGAAGTCGGCCGCGCGATCAATCCGCGCCTCGTCGAACAGCAGCTTGTCGGCGGCGCTTGGATGGGCATGAGCCACGCGCTTTGGGAAACCACCGAGCCCTACTATCCGAACCGCGAACACGGCCCGGTGGATTTCGATGGCTACACCATGCCCGGGCCGGGCGATATCGCGGAACACCACATCGCCATTCTCGAGCGGCCGGAGCCGGATGGCCCCTATGGCGCAAAGGGTCCCGGCGAAATGTGCGCAAATCCGGTTCTTCCGGCCGTCGCGAACGCGGTCTACAACGCGGTGGGCGTTCGGGTCGACGCACTGCCGATCACGCCGGAAAAGGTGCTGCGGGGCATCCAGGCGCAAGGCGGGGCGCGCCCGCGGCCCGTACGCTAGTCCATGCCCGTTCGCCAAGAAATCGTGGGAGTGGACGGCCCGGATTCCCTTGGCAGGGCTCTTGCCGACGCCCAGTATCTCGCCGACGAAAGCCTTGCGACCACCGCCTACCTCGCCTTGGCGCTTGGCAAGCCCCTGCTTCTGGAAGAGGTTCCCGGTGTGGGCAAGACCGAGGCCGCCAAAGCCATCGCGGCGGTGCTCGGTCGGCGTGTGATACGGCTTCAGTGTTATGAGGGAATCGACGCCGCCGCCGCGCTCTACGAGTGGAACTACCCGCGCCAGATGCTGGCGATCCGTCAAGCCGGCGAAGAATACGTCAACCTCTATGCGGACCAGTTTCTGATCGCCCGATCCATGCTCGATGCGCTCAGGAATCCGCAGTCCTCGGTGCTGCTGATCGGCGAGGTCGATCGCTCCGACCACGAATTCGAGGCGTTTCTTCTGGAGTTCCTTTCCGACTTCCAGATTTCCATACCGGAACGGGGCTCGATCCGTGCCACCGAACCTCCGGTTGTCATCCTGACCTCCAATCGGATCCGCGAACTGCACGAGGCATTGCGGCGGCGCTGCGTACACCATTGGATCGATTTTCCGGACGCGTCGCGGGAAGCGGCGATCGTCATGATGCGCGCGAGCACCGTTGCCCGGGCGACCGCTGACGCGGTGGTTGCCGCGGTGAGCCGGCTTCGCGCGGAACCGCTGGCGAAGCCGCCCGGCATTGCCGAGACCGTGGAATGGGCGGAAGCCGCGACGCTGCTCCACGAGCAAGGCGCCGCCTGGCCGGAAGCCTTTCGCCGGGCCTTGGGTGTGGCGCTCAAGGACCAGGAGGACATCACCCATGTGCGGGCTCGGATGAACGAAATCCTGGCGGAGGCGGCGTGAGCGGCGAAGCGCTTCCCGAAGCCGTGCGACCGCTGGTCTCCTTCGCGGCGGTGCTCCGCGCCAACCGTTTTCCCGGCTTCGCCCGAACAGACGGTGGATTTCTTGGAGGCGGTTCGGCTTCTTGGACCGAGGGGCATGCATGACATCCGCCAGGCCGCCTTGGCCCTGTACGCCCCGGATGTAGAACGCCGCGGCGAATTCGACTCGCTTTTCCGCGCTCACTTCATGGGCCAATCCCTGGCGGCTCCGGCTCTGGCCGAAGATGCGGAGACCCTGGAAATTTCGGATTTCGGCCCCGGGGAGGCCGAGTACGGGGAGTCGCAAGACATCGATGAATCCGGGTCGGAGGCGGCAGCCATCGAAGCGCTGTCGGCGAAAAGCTTCGGTGCTCGTGACGAAAGCAACGCTCATCGCAGGTTCCGGCGAAAGGCGCCGGATCGACTGCCGCGACGGCGTTCCAACCGATTCGCTTCTTCCCGAACCGGCGGGTCCTGGAACATGCGCCGGATCCTGCGCGACGCGGTGCGTCACGACGGAGACGCATTCCTGCTTGCGCGGATGGATCGCAAAGCCCGCCAGCGCCGCATTC
>CBDCSZ010000068.1:0-22386 GCA_965221935.1 Paracoccaceae bacterium | reverse complement strand
ACGGCTCCTCCCTTGGGTGGTGGTGACGGCAAAGCGTTGGAACGGCCACGGGTGCCGAATGGTCACCGTGGGCCAGTACCTGGCGAGATAGCGGTTCAGACGATCCCAGGTGTTGCGGCCATTCTGCGATCTGCGACACAGCATGCTGAGCCACAGTCGTTTCAAAGTAAGCGCATTATTTTCCCCACCCCTGCCGCGTTCGGCTGACATCTGCGAGTCTCCTGGCTTTGGTTGCAGCTGCCAGGGAGGCATTCATGGGAGATTTGGAGGCACGCGTTTCGGCTTGTGGCCCCCACTCGGCGTCGTTCCGCCGCCGGGTTGTTGCGGAGAGTTGTGAGCCGGGCTCGCGGATTTCGGCGGTCGCGGCCCGCCACGGCATTTCGACATCGACATTGCACCGCTGGCGCCGGCAGTCGGTTTCGGGCGGCGTGCCTGCGGCGGTTCCGGTTGTGGTTTCGGGGGACGGGGGGTCGGCGCTGGAGATTTGGGTGGCGGGGATGTCGCTTCGGCTTCCGGCGGACTTTGACGAGGGGCAGGCGGCGCGGGCCCTGCGGGCGATGCGGCGGGCGTCATGATCGGGCTCGGGGACGGGGTTCCGCTGTATGTTGCGACGGCGCCGGTGGATTTCCGGCGCGGGGTGTTCAGCCTGACGCTGTACGCGCAGGAAGAGCTGGGGCTGGACCCGCGCTGGGACGGTGTGGTTGTATTCCGTTCGAAGCGGCCGGGGCGTCTGAAGCTGCTGCACTGGGATGGCAGCGGGATGGTCTTGGTGACGAAGTGGCTGGAGGCGGGCGGGTTTGTGTGGCCTCCGGTGGTTGCGGGGGTCATGCGGATGAACCGCCCGCAGTTGGCGGCGCTGTTCGACGGCTGCGACTGGCGGGCGCTCAGGCGTCGGGCGGGGCGTCGGCGGTGAAGCGGATGGGGAAGGCGACGCCGTAGGGCTGGAGGGCCTTTTCCCAGGGCGGCTCGAACGGTTCCCAGGGCAGCAGGGTCTCGGGCTTCTTGCAGCCGTCGCGGATTTCGAGGAGGGCGTGCGCCATCCAGGCTTCCGGATCGATCCCGTTCAGCCGGCAGGTGGCGATCAGCGAGCCCAATACGGCCCAGGTTCGGGCCCCCTGTTCGGAGCCCGCGAACAGGGCATTCTTGACGGTCAGCCTGGTGGCGCGGTGGGCATTTTCCACCGGGTTGTTATCGATATCCAGGCGGCCGTCGTTCAGGAACCGCGTGAAGCCGGTCCAGTTGTCATCGGCGAGGCCATAGTCGATGGCTTTGCGCAGCGGCGACGGCGGCGGAATGGTGTCGCGTTCGGCGGCGAGATTGCTGCGCAAGTCTTCGAGAACCGGCGCCGCCTGCGCCTGCCGGACGGCGACGCGCTGGTCCGGGGGTTGTCCACGGATCTCTTTCTCGATCCGGTAGAGTTCCCGGAAGCGGTCGAGGGCAAACTCCGCCAGCGCGTTGGACGGCAGTTGCCGGAATTTCCGTCTCCAGTGCGCCAGACAGTATTGGAGCTTCAGCGGACCGCCCGGGCGGTCGGGCGCCTGCAGGATGTTGTAGCCGGCGTAGCGGTCGACTTGCGCGCGGCCGGTGAAGTCCGCCAGCATCCGTTTGGGGACCGCCTGGCTGCGGTCGGGGCCGCTCCAGGTCAGCATCGCCGGCGGGTCCCTGCCGCCGAAGCCGGCGTCATCGCGCAACGCCGTCCACAGATAGCCGGTCCGGGTCCGTCCCCGCCCCGGCTCCAGGATCGGCAACGTGGTCTCGTCGAGGAACAGCCGGGCGGCGCCGAGTACATGGCGCTGCAGCGCTTCCCAGACCGGCAGCAGATGGAAGGCCGCCGCCGCCGCCCAACGGCACAGCGTCGCCCGGCCGATGTCGAGCCCGTAACGAAGCAGGATCCCGCTTTGCCGATAAAACGGCTGGTGATCGGCGTATTTGCGCACCACCACATGCGCCAGCAGGGTTTCATCCGCCAGGCCGTTGCGGATCAGCGGATCCGACGGCGACGGCGCCTGCAGCGGCGCCTGGCCGCGGCATCCCCGGCAGGCGAACACCGGGCGCTCGATCTCCAGCGCCAGGTACTGGGCCGGAAGGTAGAACACCCGCGTCGAGAGATCGCAGCGGATCTCTTGCATCGGCTGGCGGCAGCCCGGGCACTCGAGGCTCTCGGGTTCCACCCGATGGCGGTAGCGGGGCACCTGCGTGCCGATCTTCCGCCCGCCCTTCGCGTTCCACGGGCGGCCTCGCTTCTTGCTGCCCGTCGGCGGCGCCGGCGGCGCCGCATTCCCGTCCGGGGCATCCTCGTCCGGCGGCGGCTTCGGCCGGCCCCGCTTCTCGGAGGAGGCGCCGAACAGCGCCGCCGCCAGTTCGGCCACCTTCGCGCTCAACGACTCCACCTCTTGCAGCTTCTCCCGCAGCGTGTCCTGCAGACTCTCGCAGGTCGCCCGCAACTGCTCATGCGCCGCCTGCAGCTGCGCCAGTTGCCGGCGCAGGCGCGTAGTCTCCGCATCCCGCTCTTCCAGCGCCCGCAGCGCATGATCCCGCTGGTCCTGCGCGATCGACAACTCTTCCCGCGCCCCGGAAAGCCGCGCCTGCGGACTCTCCGGTCCGGCGTTCATTCCCCCGCCCCGCCCAACGCCGCCCGCCAGTCCCGCGACAGCGGACGCGCAAACACCCGCTTGCGCGGTACCGAAAGCCCCGGACGACCGTTCCGCGTCCGGCCCGTCGTCCAGCCGCATTCCGTCCACCCCGCCGCCCGGTAGCAGGTGCCCGCAAAGCGTGGCTCCACAAACGTCTCCAGCAGGTGAACCGGATGCCCGTAGCCTGCCTGCCAGTCCCCCGGAAGCCGCCGCGAAAGCAGCCCCAGCGCATGGCTGGCAAGATGCGGAACCCGCACCCAGTCCAGAATCAAAAACCGTTGCTGATTCACCACCAGACGAAGCCCCGCGCTCCGATCGGCGTCGCTCCAGCCGATCCAGCGATCCCGCGCCGCGCAGCGCCAGGCGCTCGAACCCGTCAGCGAGCCGCCCAGAAGACGGCCCCCGCAGTCCCGCAAAAGGTGCCCCACCGTCTCTCCCACCCGGGTCCGAAAGCCCAGAGGGTGCCAGACCTCCAGCATCGACTGCAAAACCTCCCGCTCCGCACCCCAAACCGGCTCCAGCGTCACCGGCCGAAGTGCCGCTAGCGCGCAGGAAATCTCCGCTCGATCCCACTCCGGCGCCGCCGCACGACGGCGGACGCCCGGACGCCGCGAATGCGGCGGCGGAAGAACAATCAGGCCGCGCGCCTTCAGCTTCGAAAGAAGCGAACGAGCCGCCATGTCCTTCAAAATCCCCGTCTCGGTCCGCCAGTTCCAGCGAACGCAAAGCTCCCGGGATATCCGCCACCGGCTGGCCGACCCCGGACCCGCAATCACCGCCCGGATCTCGGCCAGTTCCGAAGCGCCGATCCGGCGGCCCTGTAGCACATGTGGCGAATCAGTCATCAACCGCAGCATGGCCGAAATCGGCGACGGAGTCCAGCTCCACCGCAACCGCTCCAGCCAGACGCGCCAACCGGATGCCGCCGGAGAATATGCGAAAGCGCCCGGCGCAACCCCCGCACCAACCGCCAATCTTACCGCAGGCCCGAAATAAGACGCTTACGGAGCAATCCGGGGAAAAATCCCAAACAGAGGACGAAACAATCCGGGAAATCAATCCCGACCTAAACTAAAATACAACAGCAGCTAGTCTCGCTGCACTGCGCCCCTTCACCTTCTTGGCGTCGTCGTACCCGTGCGGCCCGCCGTTCTCAGTGGTCTTGGCGCTCTGGCTGTCAATCGCCCCCGCCGTCGGCTCTTCCCCGCATCCCCGCGCGCCGCCCGCCGGAGCGCACACAGCATGATGTCCAGCAGGCCACTCTTCGACCATGCGTAGGAATAGATCTGAACCGTCGTGAAGGGTGGAAAATCAGTGAGTAACGCGCGCCACTGGCAGCCCGCGCTGTCCAGGTGCTGGATCGCGTTCAACACTTCCCGCAGGTCCGTGGTGCGGGGACGACCTGTCGAAGCCGGGCCCGGAAGAAGGGGTTCCAGCAACGACCGTTCCTCGTCCGTCAAATCAGACTCGTAACGAATCGTGGGGCGCCTATACTGGCGGCGAGTGGTTTCATTCCAAGACATGTGCGTTCTCCATATCTTGATTGGAACTGTATGGAAAATACCACATGTCGAAGCCACTCGGGAGTTTTAGGTCAAACTCTCAGGCAAGGAGCGCCGATACGAAGTGCCTTGCAGAGAAATGCCGAAAATGTCAGACCCTCGCTCGATCACGCTCCCGCACAATGACTATCAACCGTCGAAAGCCGGACTGGAAGAACTGGTCGAGCTTCGCCGCGTGGACGGAACGCAACCGTCACTGGCGGAAGCGGAAGGGCTGGCATGTCCGCACCGGAGTGGAGCCGACGGTGCATAGCTTGTCCATGACGGAAGTGCGCGCGACGTTGTTGGAAAAGATCGCTTGCTGCACCATCTTCCTGTCGCTCGCCCTTCTGCTCGCGCCCGTCTCCGTGCAGGCGGAGCAATACAAGGGCTTCACGCGCGGTCATGCCCTGATTGCCCCTGCCGAGTTGAAGTCGCTACTGAACGGAAACGGCCAGAAACCGGTCGTGTTGGCGGCGGTCCGGCAGATTTCCTGGCTGCTGGGGCACGTGCCGGGCGCGTACCATGCGCCGCGCCGCGCCTACACCGACCGCGGCGGCATGGCGGTAGACCGCGCGCGCTTCCAGGAATTCGCGCGCGGGCTCGGCATCGACAGCGATTCCGTTGTCGTCGTCTATGACGACGCCTATGACGCCGCGCGTCTCTGGTGGCTGTTCCACCTTTACGGAAAGACCGATGTCCGGGTGCTGGACGGCGGCTGGGCAGCCTGGAAAGAGGCAGGCTACGGCGTCGCGCGCGGTCCCGGCCGGTCGGCCCCGAACGCCGGACGCTTTACCGCCGCTCCCGCGCTCGCCGGCTGGACGGCCGGCATGGCTGAGGTCTCCCAGGCCCGCTCGGATGCGGAAACTCATGTCTGGGACGCACGCGACACGCGGGAATGGGACGGGTCGGAGCGGGTCGGCGGCCTACCCGCCGGGCGCATCGGCTGGGCTCGCTTCCTCGGCTGGCGGACATTCCGCAGGGCTGAAGAGGGCCGCCCCTCCGAGTTCCAGACCGCCGCCCAGATCGGCGCGTTGCTCCGTCAGGCGGGGCTCGACCCGGGGGACGACCACATATTCTATTGCCACTCGGGCGTGCGATCCGCCACGCCATTCTTCGCGCTCTACCTGATGGGCTACCCCGTCGAAAAGCTGCACAACTACGACGGCTCTTGGGTTGAGTGGAGCCGGCGCGCGGCGACGGATTAGGCGTTGGCGGCTCCTGTGCTGCTTTCCTGTTCTTGATCCAGCCTTTGTCCGTGCTACATCTCTCAGTCTATTCAGGCCGTTCTTCTGGCCGAGACCGGCTGGAGCACGGCGCGGGCAAGTTCCTGCGGCGTGGGCACTTATTCATCCGGCTTGCGCGGGATGATTGTCTCCTCCGTTTCGGCCTTGCTCGGCTGATAACTGTCCGGCTTTGCCCGCACCGCTGGTCGTTCGGTCATGGCTTCCGCCCGTTGTCCCGATGCGCCGCAATAGCCTTTGGGATCGTTGAAGCTCAACTGTCTACCTTTCCGAGAGGACCGACTCCCCTGTTGAGAATTGCAGGGTATCGGCATGGCTCGTGCATGAATAACTTCTGACTTCCTGACCCCATACCATTTGAGATGAGCTATTTCGCAGGTAGGGCGGGGTCGACGAGTTCGCCGAGTTCGAAAGGATTGTCGCTGTCGATGTCGGACGCAAGTTCGTACAGCATTGTGAGGTCGGTCCCGGGGAATACAGTTTTGGTTGCGTTGAGGGTTTCGAGGAGCGGCCGAAGATGACGGGAGTGCGCCTTGTTGGCGAGATGCAGGATGCGAATGGTGAGAGTTTTTCGCGGGTAGTCTGGCAGGATGGTCGCCTCGGTGGAGAACAGGGCGCGGAGGGCGGCGCGTGGGTTGCTTTTCTTTCCCTGGGCCTTGGCGATGCAGGGCATCATGGCGGTTTCGGCTCGATAGGCGATCATGCGCAAGGTGTCGCAGAACAGGCGCATGGGTTCGGGCAGCGCATCGAGGCGTTGCGTTTCATCCAGACTTCCGGCGGCGACATGTTTGGGGATTGAGCGGCGTTTTCCGGCCAGTTCGCCGATCTCGCATTCGACCTCGGCGAGTTGCGCAAGCAGGGCGTCCGTTGTCGGCTGCTTGCCAGCCTTGAACAGTCGGTTGCGCAACACCGTCGCCTTTCCGCGCAGGCGGGCCAGGGCCTTGTCGAGGACGCGGCGGACGGGATTGACTACCTGGGTGTCGTCGTCGACGGCGGCGAGCGCGTGTTCGGGCATTGCGTCGAGATCGAATTCGGTTCGCATGTACTTGAACCAGTTCTCCTGGGACCAGCGCGAGAACATGGCGCCGGCGATGTCCGCCGTCGACATGCCGGGATGGGTGGTGATCACCGGCGCCTGATGGCCGCTCGCGGTCAGCCGCCGGATCTCGCGGACGGTGAGGCCGTTGGGGAGTGTGACGGTTCGCTCGGCGAGAAGAGCCGGGGTGTTGTTTCTCAGATTCTTTCGCCAGTAGCAGGTCGGTTTGTACCGGACTATTTCGGACACGGATTGGAGTGGGCACGGAATAATCCGGGAAATCCATTCCGATTCAATCCAATTCCGCGGCGCTTGAGGTAGAGCAGGGAGTCGGCCCAAGCGTGAATCTCGGTGGAGCCGCGTGTGAGCGCTCAGTTTGATTGCTGGATGTATTTTCACGCTGTCTGATGGAATGAGGGCTGTTGGGGCCGATTTTGCGCGGTTTGGACGCCGGCGGTCTTGGGTTGCGGACGTTGTCCGTTGGATAGTTTGATTTTTCTACTTGGAAAGGAAGGCGCCGGGGGTTTCGGATTTGAGCAGCAGTTCGCACCAGTCTGCGGCGCCTTTGGGCCTGAGGCGGCGGATTCTGGGGTCGCATTCGGCGAGATGGCGGGCTGCGCGGTCTCCGGGGATGTCGGCGTCGTAGCCACAGAGGATTTGGCTGGGGGTCCATTGGTTCATCCAGGTGGGGATGCGGCGTGCGAGTCCGGCGGTGGATGCGACGGTGACGGGTTGTTTGGCGAGCTGCCTTGCAGCGAGGGCGTCGACGGCGCTTTCGGCGATCAGGACGGTTTCGGGGGGGATCGGTCCGGCAGCGATCCAGAATGCGCCGAGGCTTTTGCGGGAACCTGGCGCCATTGTCTTGCGTCCTCCGGGCCGGGGTTCGGCGATTTCGGCGCCGTTCGGGCGTCCTTCGGCGTCGGCGCAGACGAACACGGCGCGGCCGTACTGGTCGGCGTGCAGCCGCTTGCGCCTGTGGCACTGCTGGAGGAGCGCGAGATCGATGCCGCGTTCAGCGGCGAGGGCGTCGCGGAGGCGGGGCCATTGCGCGGGGTCGGGGCCGGGGATCCGGATGCGGGGTTGCGGGGGATTGTCGGGTGCGGCGGTTTCGGCCGGCATTCCGGCGAGCCATTCGAGCGCTTCGGGGAAGCTTCGTGCGGTCGCATGCATGACGAAGTCGAGGGCGCCGCCGCCGCCCTGTCCTGCGATGTGATCGAAGAATTTGGATCCGTTGATGCTGACGATGGAGCCTTTGCGGGTCCATTTCGCGCGGTCGCGCGGGTGGGGCCGGAAGCCGAGGGATTTTGCGACCGTTTCGAGCGGGACGGTCCTTGCCCGGGCGGCTGCTGTGGGCGGTGTTTCCGGTTTCCGTTTCCCTGCGGTCCCGGCGGACCGGGGGAAACGGAACCGCTCAGGATGCGATCCGGCAGCCATTCGGGGTGCTTTCGACGCGGCCCTCGTCGACCAGTTCCTTGAGCGCCTGGACCACGGCCTCGATGCGCTGGCGGGGGGTGTCGGCGGGGGGTTGTTCGGCGTCTGCGTCGTCGACATGGAGCGCGAGTTCCGGGGGACGGGCCCTGAGTTCGAGGGCCAGTTCGGGGCCGCTGGGCAGCCCCCGGTGCTCGGCGTTGAGCAGGATGCGGCGGCTTCCGCGGCGCTGGAGGTAGAGCAGGGAGTCGGCCCAGGCGTGAATCTCGGTGGAGCCGCGCAGCGCCTGTCCTCCGCGCCGGTGGCCGTCCTTGCGGGCGTGGTGGACCAGCAGCACGGCGCATCCGAAGCGGACCTGGAGTTCGCGCAGCGATCCGAGCAGGGGGGCGATCTCGCCGGCCTGGTTCTCGTCGACCGCGTGCAGCCGGACCAGCGGGTCGAGGGCGAGCAGCCGGGGCCGGACGCGTTCGACGGTTTCGGCCAGCCGGACCCGGTCGGCGGCGACATCGAGGCGCAGCCGGGGGGTGTCGATGATCTCGATGTCGAGGCTGTCGAGGGCGCGGCCGGCGGCGCGGGCGATGCCGGCGAGTCGTTCGCGGAGAATGTGCCGGGCGTCCTCGGCGGCGAACAGCAGCGCGGTTCCGGGGGCGGCGACGGCGAACCGCCGCAGGCAGCGGGCGCCGGTGGCGACGGCGACGGCGATGTCGAGCGCCAGGAAGGACTTGCAGCACTTCGGCTCGCCGCCGATGATGCCCACCGCCTGGTCGCCCCAGAGCTGCTCGACCAGCCACTTCTCCGGCTCCGGCCTGGCCTCCAGGTCGGCCGGGCGGAAGGTGGGGAAGCCGCGCCGCCTGGCGCCATTGCCGGGCGGACTCATCGCCGCGCCCGGGCGGTGTCGGGATAGGCCTTGAAGTAGAGCGCCATGTCGATCCGGTCCTCTTCGTGTTCGGCGGCGGACCTGAGCAAGGCGTCGCCCATGATGGTGAGGGAACGCAGGTTGCCGCCGCAGTGGGCGCACAGGGTGCGCTTCAGTTCGGCGTCCATCAGGCCGGGGTTGCCGGCCTGCTCCAGCATGTGGTCGAGGCTGGCCTCGAGGTCGGCCGGCTCGGCGAAGCCGAGGTTGAGCCGCAGGCGGACGCGGGACAGCAGCGGCAGCAGGTCGGGCCGGCGCATGCGCGCCAGGAGTTGGGTGTCGCCGGCCAGGATGACGGCGAGGATGCTGCGCGAATCGAACTCGGTGGAGGACAGCAGCCGCAACTCGCCCAGCACTTCCGGGGCTGCCGCCTGGGCCTCGTCGATCAGCAGCACGGGGCGCAAACGGGTGCCGTCGAGATGCGCCGCCCAACTCTCGCGGAGGCCCTTGAAGCCGGACCACAGGTTGCCGGCCAGCATGCCGACGCCGAACAGTTCCGCCATCTCCCGGTAGAAGTTCGAGAGGCTGGCGCTGGCGTGGCTCAGGGAGGCGGTCTTGAGGTCGGCGCGCCGGGACAGCGCCTCGCCGACGATGCGCAGCGCGGCGCTCTTTCCGGCGCCGGGTTCGCCGCTCACCATCGCGAAGCCGCCATGCGCCAGCAGGTGGTTCTCGACCTGCCAGCGGAAGCTGGCGATCTGCGGCGTCTCGCGCAGGGCCGAGGTCGGCACATCCGGCAGGAACGGATTCCATTTGAGCCCGAAACGGGCGTGCAGCCTATGATCCATCGCCGTCCTCCTCTTCGATCTCGTCGCACGGAACGTAGGGCGGCGGCAGGCCGGTGGCCGCGAACTCCTCGAGCATCCGTTTCAGCAGCGGCGCGTCGTCGCCGCCATCCGCGCGTTCTTCCGGGGCGTCCGCTGCGGGATCGATCCGCCGCCGCCGGCCGTCGGCGTTGGCCGCCAGGTCGACCGGAAGCAGCCGGCACATCTCCGCGCCGCGCGGGTCGACGGCGGTGGCCGTCGACAGGTCCCAGCGGGCGAAGCGCACCCGCAGCTTGCGCAGGTGCCGGAAGCGGGAGGGAACCTCGAAGCGGACACCCCGGAGCGACACCGTGCCGTCCGTCCGCCGCTGGGTGCGGAACTCCTGCAGGCGGAACGACGCCCGCAGGGCCTCCGGGCCGGGACACGGGCGACCGGCATCGGGCCCCGCGAGCAACCGCTCCAGCGGCGTCGAACCGATGCTGCGGTGGCGGCGCCGGTTGTAGTCGCCCTCGGCCCACACCGAAGTGATGCGGTTCAGTTCCGACAGCGTCAGCTCCCGACAGCCGCCGATCATCGGAAGCAGCCGCCTTTCAACCAGCCCCCGGAAGGCTTCCACTTTCCCGTTGCTCCGTGGACGAGTCCGTTCCATCGTCGCGAATAGGCGTCGGACAACGGCGAAATGGTTTGTCGCGCAAGACTTGTCTTAATTGTAACAGTAATCGTTTCTCACTGAGTCTGGGCGGAATTGGCTTTCACGAGCGCGATATCGGAAAAATGTGTTGCAACGCAGCAACTCTTAGGCCAATTTATCGCATTGCAACAAATCGTTTGTTCGCAATGACCAGAATTGAAACCAGGAACGAAGTAATTGCTAAATAATGGGGTTTTATGAATTTTTTCGACTCCGGCTACGCTCGGGAAGTTGTGAGTCTTGAACTGCCAGGCGGATCAAACGCGCATGCCTCTTGTTGCGTTGCACAAATGACCCCATATGAGAGTTGCCGCCAGACAGGCGGACCGGGGTGGGGCCCGGCAGGTACGGCCATTTAGGAGCAGAGAAATGCAGAAAAAGGAAGCCAAGATGGAGGGAGCGGAGCAGTTCGCTTCCGATATAAAGACCAAATGGCAAGAAGGCGCAGATCGCGTGGTCAAGGGGGTCGCGGACTACGCTGCCTACGCGAAGGAAACGACTTCGGCATTCGCGAAGTCTTCAAGCGTTGCTGCCAAGGCGGCGGAGAAGATCAATGCCGAGGCCTTGGCGCTGGCGAGTCATTCGGTGCAGGAAGGCGTTGCGTTCGCCAGGGAAGCGGCAGCTGCGAAGAGCGTTGCGGATGTGGTGGAACTTCAGACTGCGTACATTTCGAAGGCGTATGGAGACTTGATTGCAAAGTCGGGAACGATCAACGATCTGGTGCAGGGCGCCGTTGAACACGCCGTCGGAGTCGCCTCCGATCGAACCTTGGCGTTTGCGAGTCTCACCAAGGCCCAATCTGCCTAAGCGGGAAGGCGCGGAATTCAGAAAGGGGGGCTTGGTGTTGTTTTTCACTTTATTTCGTCAGAAATAGGGCGAATTTTCCCAGATTGTTTCGCGCGCGAACTGTTGGATTAATCCGGGACAGCGTGATCAGGCTTCTTCTCCAGGCAGGGCGTCTTTCCAGTAGGCTGTCCGCCAGTAGAATGCCGTACGCACGATGCCTATTGTCCTTGTCCGTAGCCTGAATTACCAACCACCGTGAATAATGTGCATTGCGCGCCCTGTTTCAGAAGAACCGGAGCCGAAGGGTTCGGTTTTCGAGCCACGGGATGGGTTGCTGGTCTTCGGCGTATCCGGCGGCGAGCAGCAGCGGGTTGTTGGTCCGGCGTCCAAGGCTGACGACGATCTCGGTTTCGGTGATCTCGATGCGGGCGCTGGCGCGCACGATTTTGCGGAAGATGGACTGCGCCTTCAGGGTCTCAAAGCCGTTTCCCAGGCGTTTGCCGAGGATGCGATAGAGGCTGCTGGCCATCAGGGTGAGTTGCAGGTCGAGATCGACCTTCATGGGCACCGCGGCCGAGAGCGCGTCCATGTGAAAGAAGTCGATGGCTTCGGCGATGGTGTTCTCGATGATGATGCGGCGGGCGTAGCGGTCGATGAGCTGGCCGGCGGGGGCGGTCATCTGGTTGGTGAGCAACAGGGTCGGCTTTTCGTGGCCGAGATCGATGATGGCGATCTGCCGGAGTTCGGCGGGATAGTCCTTGAGGCGCACCGTCTGTTCCAGGATCCGCGGCGTCCGGTAGATGCGGCCGACATTGGTGAGAGTGATCTTGCGCCATGCCTCCGGCGGCGCCGCCCGCAACGCGGCCACCATCTTCGGGGTCCGCCGGCGCAGTGTCAGGAAGGCGACGCCCATTGCTTCCAGCCTGGCGAGGTTGGCATAGGTCGTCAGGCGGCTGTCGAACACCAGTTCGGCAGGAAGGGTTCCAGTGCGGGCGCGCCAGTGGTCGACGAAGCGCAGGATCTCGTCGGTGTGATCGGCCTTGCGGAGTTGGGCGTTGGCATAGGCGAACAGGCGGGCGTCGGCGTCGCGGGCGAGAAAGGCGAGAACGCCCTTCTGCCGGCGGCTGCGCTTGGAGACGTAATGCTTCTCGATCAGCGCGTCATCGCCGTGGTAGGGAATCGTATGAAATTCGAGGTCGAAAGACTGGCCGCCGCCGAGTTCGACGCCGAGGCCGCGCACCGCGTGGTGCCAGCGGTCCATCAGCGCCGGGCGGTCGCGGTGGTCGACGCGGCACGAGTATTCCGTCAGTGTCGCCCGCTTGGGCACGGCGTTGAGGCCGGCGAACAGCGCCAGTCCTTCGTCAAGGGTTTCGCTTATGACGTGCGACGGCCGTCCGATGCCCCACAACTTCAGCGCCAGCAGTGACCGGAAGGCGCATCCGGCCGGGATCTTCGAACTGCCCGGCATGCCGCTCGCCGCCAGGATGCCGTCGAAGCCGAGCCGCGCGAGGTCGCCGGCGAACAGGAACAGGCCGCCGAAGTCCGTGCGCAGCTTGCGCGGACCCAGATCCAGCTGACGGCGGTCGGCCACCGCCGCCCGCTCCGGATGGGCGGCGCCCGCCCACCACTTGTCCGCGCGCCGCCATAGTTTGGGCAGGCCCGCCCGCCGCAGCACCCGCGCCACCGTGGTCGCGCTGACTGGGAGGTTCTCCCTGGCGCTGAGGCGTTCGGCGATTTCCGCCGCCGACAGGCCCTGCTCCTTGCGCAACGCCACAATGCGCTGGTCGCGGTCAGGTCCCGGCGCGGGCTTGCGCTTGCCGCGGCGGTCCGGCAGGAAAAACGACTGCTCCGGACGCTTGCAGAACTCGGCGCGGAGGTTGCGCAAGGTGCCGACCGCGTAGCCAAACCTGCGGGCGGCTTCGGCGAGCGGCGTCCGGTCGACAAAATGGGCGCGCAGGGTCTCGTATTTGCGGTGGGTGCTGTTCTCGGGAGACAGGAACCGTTCGGCGGGGTCTTGCATCTGTTCTTGCCTGTTAGCCTGTTTTATCCACTATATGATGTATGCGCCTCCATGTCAACCGCAAAATGTCAACCGCAAACGCCGCGGAAAAGACCGAGGCGCGCCGTTCCGGGGAAAAGACTGCGTCAGCAACGAATGATTTCCACTCCAGAACCCGCCCGCGCGAGGCGCAAGCGAGGGGCGTCTCGGAGATTGTCATCCAAGCGTCATTTATGATTGAGTGATACTCACACGCAAACTACCATAACGACATGCACATTCCTTCAACCCAATGCGCAGGGATATGACGCCCTGGCGGGAAAAGCCGCTAATCTCTCATACGATTGGAATTAGTTGGCTATTGAGGCTAGCACCGTAGGGAAGCCTTGCGCGTTCACGCGGCACCGAGTGCGTGACACCACCATCCGGCAGTTACGGAGTATTGCGAGAAACGCGTACGGGATATTTTGGGAAAAACGTGCCGAAATAAAGTGAAAAACAACACTTGGCGTCCCCCCTTTTTCCATTGCAGAATCCGCAGGGATTCGCCCGGTTCGCGGGATTGGCCTGCAACGAATTCACACGCGCGTGTCTCGAATTAGAGATTCCGGAAATTGCGGAAATTGCGGGGGCCAATATCCAGTTTCAGGCGAAACCGTCCTATCGAATTCTCCGCCGCTCTTCCGGGACCCGAAATTAACGCTGCCGCAGGCTCGAAAGTAGTTCTACAATTTCTGGATATTCCATCGCTCTCTCGAGGTCAAACCTTTCGACATAGTTGTCGTTTGACAGCAAACGCCTCTTTAAACGAGGAAGATCCGCAGGGGGTGCAAGTATGGCAGTGGGTGTGCCTCGTGGAGACCTTCGTCGAAATCCCGCGCTTCACCGGGGCCACCTACCGTGCGTCCGGATGGATCCGGGTCGGAACCACGAAAGGACGCGGGCGCTACGATGCCAACTGGCAATGCGGGCAACCGAGAAAGGACATCTGGCTCTGCCCGCTCCGGAGAGAGTGGAAGAGAACCCTCAACCGCTGATCCAAAAAACCAAATCACGCGAATACCGAATGGTTGCTTCGGTTCTTCCGGGGCGAGACGAGGGCGTCGACCGTTGGCGCTAGACTTGCCGGAGTTTGTTCAGAAAGTCAGTCGAAGTTTGAATCCAGTGGCGACAAACTTGAAAATTCAGGTTGCGCCCGAGTCGTCCCCAATCGAACGGCCGCGTTTGCGAGTCTTGCAAAGGCCCAATTTGCCTAATCGGGAAGGCGAAAATTCAGAAGGGGGGGCTTGGCGACTCCCCTTTTTCCATTGCGGAATCCGGAGGGATTTGCCCGGTTCGCGCAATTGGCCTGCAGCGCAATACACACGCACGTGACTGAACTCAGAGTTTCCGTAAATCGTGGAAATTTGGGGGAGCCGAAATCCAGTTTCAGGTGAAGCAGTCCGATCGCATTCGCGCCGCTCTTCCGCAACCCGGGATTAACGCGGCCGCAGGTTCGCAAGGAGTTCTGCAAATTCTGGATTTTCCATCGCTCTTTCAAGGTCAATCCGTTTGGCATTGTCGCCCTTGACCGCAATGAAAGAGATCTCTTCGAATAAGCAGCCCGCAGGGCAGTCTCCCCACGCTTTTCGAACGACAATATGCCAGGTTTCATTCGATCTTGATGCCGCGAGATCGGAACCGTCACCCAATTGCACGTTTTTCTCGGCATAAGTTACGCCGGAGATTTCAAGATAAGCCGCTTTCGCCGCTTCCAAGTTTGCGAGTTCGTTCAGGCGCACTTGGACAACATTCACAAGAGAGTAGGTTTCGATGGATTGAAGTCCGAGCTGTGCATTCAGCGCGTTGAACTCCAGATGACCGGTCTGGAATTGCCCGGACGCACTGCTATGGACCGAAAGACTCGAGACGGCCTCGTACAATGCGGGCTCAAGCCCAAGGAGAAGTGTGCCGGGTTTGGCGCATTGCCGTGCCCGAATGTCTGAAATCTCAGGGTATGCATTTCGCATCCGCCCGAGGACGTGGCCAATCTCCTGACTTAGCGCCTGCCGCCGAACGGCATCGAATATCAGCTCGCGGCGGTCTGCGCGCAGAATTCGTTCAGCCAGAATGGCCGCCTCCTGGGTATCGGGAGAAATTTTCGGATCGATCCTTGCAATGGAGGATTCCTCCGTTTTTGCCCAGCTGCCCGGGCTCGGTGAACTGCTGCAACTTGTCAGGAGCAGTACGCAACAGGCAGCGAAACCGAGACTCAGACGCGAGATAGGGTTCTTGAAGGCAAGCCGTCGTTCCAGTTCTGGTTCAACTTCGCCTTGTTCGAGAGCTGGGATGGAGCCTGCTGAAACAACGCCGCGACGGTCAATTCGGGTTATGGCGGGATTGGACTTGACGATTGTTTCTTCTGGTTCATCTGGCGTCTGCGTGGCATCAGGCAGAACCATGTTGCCGTCGTTGCGGTTCGAAGCGTCTACTTGAATCCGATACGGTCGAAGGAAGGTTGGCCATTTCAACGACCGGGAAGGAGCTTGTCCCGCGAATTCGCCGAAAGACATACCCTTTTTCCTTTTCTTGCCGCCGTGCAATCAATCGGGATGTTCACTGCCTCCATGCATGGTGCGGCGTTTCAATGGATCGCCGGATCATCCTCGGGGAATACGGCGGAACTACGTTGCTCGAGAAATGTGGTGCCGGTCCGCAGTGGAGGACTTCTCGCACTCCTGCGCGGGACTAATTTTTTGCGCGCAAGTCCGGTTCGGCAAGCAAGAAAGGGATGTGGCTTACGCGTAGTTCGTTTGACCGTGAATTTCGGTTAGGCCTGACTGCGCGTCGGCCAGCGGGCAATTTCCTGTTCCAACTACCTTCCACAACCGATTGCCTCAAGTGCATCCGGCATTCGCGGCGCATTTGCCGGGACGCGTGCTATATTCAGGTTCTGTGGATGGTTGGCGCGATTCGTAAGCGAGTCATGAAATGGCTAGTCAAAGAGAAACAGGCGCAGATTGGTTTGATCGCAGAAACGCGATGCCTCCGGCGGTTTCTGTCGAAAATGACCGCCGCGGGCAGTCCGCAGGATTGCAGGAGCATGGAATTCAGGTTGCGGAGAAGACCCGGCCATCCGTAAAACGTCCCAAGATGTACAAGCTCTTGATGCTGAACGACGACTATACTCCCATGGAATTCGTTGTTCATGTGCTCCAAAGGTTTTTCGAAATGTCGGAAGAACGCGCCGTAAAGCTAATGTTGCAAATCCACAACGAGGGCAAGGCGTTGATCGGGGTGTTCACCTACGAAATTGCCGAAACGAAGGTTGCTCAGGTCACAGCGTTCGCTCGCAAGAACCAGCATCCATTGCGATGCGCGGTCGAAACCGAATGAAGTCGTGGTGAAGGGAAGCACGAACCGTGTCTACGCTCGCCGGTTCCGTTGAGTCTGCGATTGGCAGCGCATTTGCGTATGCCCGTGAGCGGGGCCACGAATTTGCTACCATCGAACATCTCATGCTCGCGCTGCTGGACGATAACGATGTCGTTGAAATCTTGCGGTCGCTGGGGGCCGACATCGATTCGATCGCTGAAGAACTCGGTGAGTATCTGAACGAAGGTCTCGATGACTTGGTAACCGAGGCGGGCCAAAAGGATACGCATCTCACCATCGGCATCCAACGGGTCGTCCAACGCGCCGCAATCCATGTTCGCTCCACCGGGAAGAATGTTGTTACTGGTGAGAACGTGCTGGTCGCCTTGTTCTCCGAGCGCGACAGCCACGCAGTCTACATCCTGAACCGGCATAACATCACGCGTCTGGATGTGGTGGACTTTCTTTCTCGCAGTGGGGGATCACGGGATAGAACCCCGGCCGAACGTGAAAAATCGGATCGCTCCGGTGAAGCGGGTGCAGGAGGCGAACGGGAGAGCAAGGGCGAGGAAAGCAAGTCCGCGCTCGAGTTGTACTGCGTCAATCTGAATGCGCTGGCGGCGGTGGGACAGATCGACCCGTTGATCGGTCGGTCGATGGAAATCGAGCGCTGCGTGCAGATCTT
The DNA here is from genome assembly GCA_965221935.1 of Paracoccaceae bacterium. Lineage (GTDB taxonomy): Bacteria > Pseudomonadota > Alphaproteobacteria > Rhodobacterales > Rhodobacteraceae > JAPOXR01. The sequence goes on along the minus strand of CBDCSZ010000068.1, from coordinate 5,315 downwards.
GTGCCGCCGCCGAAAAAGCAATCCACTCCTTGTCGGCGAGCCGGGTGTGGGCAAGACGGCGATCGTGGAAGGCTTGGCCCGCATGATCGAGGAGGGCGGGGCACCCCCGCTTCTGCGGAAAGCGACCATATTCGCGCTCGATATGGGAGCGCTGCTCGCGGGCACACGCTTCCGGGGAGATTTTGAAGAACGGCTGAAATCCGTAACCAACGAGCTCGCCGAGCACGAAGACGCCATACTCTTTGTGGACGAACTGCACACCGTGGTCGGGACCGGAGCCACGTCCGGCGGGGGAATGGATGCGTCCAATCTCCTGAAGCCCGCCTTGCAGTCCGGCGCTCTGCGCTGCATTGGCTCCACAACTTACGCCGATTACAGGCGGTATGTAGAGAAGGATCGGGCGCTGCACCGCAGGTTTCAGAAGGTCGACATCGAAGAACCCTCTTTGGAGGAGACGGTTCGGATACTGGAGGGACTGCGCACCGGCTTCGAACAACACCATTCAATTCGAATTTCCCAGGATGCGCTTCTGGCCGCAGTCGAGCTTTCCAGTCGTTACATCCATGATCGAAAGCTTCCCGACAAGGCGATCGACGTGATTGATGAAGCCGGAGCCGCGCTGCGATTACTGCCGGAATCCAAGCGGCGGAAGGTTGTGACGCGCCGAGACGTGGAGCGGATCGTGTCGAGCATTTTGCGGGTGCCGGTGAAGTCAGTGAGTCGCGAACACGCCACGGTGCTTCGCGAATTGCCGGGTCGTCTTGGGGATGTGGTTTTCGGGCAGTCACACGCCATCGAGGCGCTCGCTTCTGCGGTGAAGCTTTCCCGCGCCGGATTGCGCGAGCCGGAACGGCCTGTCGGATGCTACTTGTTTACCGGACCAACCGGTGTCGGCAAGACGGAAGTTGCGCGGCGCCTGTCAGAAGTACTCGGCATTGAACTCATTCGCTTCGACATGTCCGAATACATGGAGAAACACTCAGTATCGCGGCTGATCGGCGCCCCACCAGGTTACGTCGGTTTCGATCAAGCCGGTCTGCTCACGGATTCCGTATACAAGCATCCTCACAGCGTCCTGTTGCTCGACGAAATTGAAAAGGCGCATCAGGACATTCTCAACTTGCTGCTTCAAGTGATGGATCACGGCAAACTCGTGGACCATAACGGCAGGGAAGTTGACTTTCGCCACACAATGCTGGTCATGACTTCAAATGTCGGCGCCGCAGAACGGGAACGGCGCGCGATCGGCTACGGCAAGGGGCGGGGCACGGGTGCGGTGGAGGAAGCGCTGAAACGGCATTTCTCCCCGGAGTTCAGAAATCGACTCGACGCAGTCATTCCATTCGCTCCGCTGTCCCGAGCAACTGTTCTGTGTGTTGTGGAGAAGTTCATCATGGAACTTGAAGCGCAACTTCAGGAACAGGCGGTTTCCATCGAGATAACCCGGGCCGCTTCCGAGAAGCTTGCGGATCTGGGATACAATGAGTTGCTGGGTGCGCGTCCGCTCGCCCGCGTAATTCAGGAGCGAGTGAAGCAACCGCTATCGGAGGAGTTGCTTTTCGGCCGGCTTCGGCGAGGAGGACTCGTTCGTGTGATCATGCGAAACGGGGAAATCGCCCTTGAATGCGAAGACGACCGCCGCCGTCAATTGCCACCGGTCCGGCGGAAACGGTTGTTGCCAGCCCGCTAGTCAGCGCCGCGTCAAGGTCAGTTCAATTCTCCGGTTTCGTGCGTGGGCTTCGGGCGTGTCGCCGGTGTCGATCGGTTGATGCGCGCCAAAGCCGGTCACCGCAAATCTCTCGGCCGGCAGTCCTTGTTCTTCGACGAAGAACCGGACCACGGATAGCGCACGGGCCTGGCTTAACTCCCAGTTGTCGGCGTAAAGGAAATTGGAACGTAACGGCCTCTGATCGGTGTGTCCGTCAACCCGGATCAACCAGGAAACATCGGAAGGAATGCCCGCTGCGATGTCGCGAATCGCAATCGCGATTTGCGACAGGTCCGCTATTCCGGCCGCGCCAATCTCAGCCGAGGCGGTCGCGAACAGGATCCCGGACTGGAATACAAACCTGTCCCCGACAATTCGGATGTCTTCGCGATTCCCGAGCGCCTCCCGCATGCGCCCGAAGAATTCCGAACGATAGCGCGACAACTCGCTCACCTTCTGTGCGAGGGCGGCATTGAGTCGCGATCCCAGATTCCGAATCACCACTTGATTCTCCTCATCGCGTCTTTCCGCCGCATCGAGTTGGCTCTGCAGCGTGAGGAGCAGGCTCCGCAGCGCCACAAGTTGCAGGTTGACGGCAGCGAGGCGTTCCTGGTCGGCTCTTGAGATCTCCTCCTGTTCGCTCAGCGCTTTTTCCGCGGCGGCGCGCGCCAACTGTTCGATTTCGATCTCGGAGGAGTGCCTTTCCCGTTCGTCGCCCGACTCTTCACGAAGCGCCTGAAGAGCATCATCGAATTCGTGGGTAAGCTTCTCGCGAGCCGCCTCCGCGGCTGCGAGCAGAAGCAAAGTGCGCTGCGCCTCCGCCCCTGCAGCTTCGAGATCGAGGGAAAGGGCGATGGCCTGATCTTCGGATGCCGCCAGACGCTCCGACAATTCTTGCGTCCTCTCTACGGCCCTGCTGCGCGAATTGCGTTCAAACGTCAATTCTTCCCGCAGAATCGCCAGATCAGTGAACGCGCTCTTCAATTCGTCTTCGATTTCCGCGCTTCGTATTCGCTCAAAGGCAAGTGTTTCCGCTAGTTCGCCAACGCGAATTTCGAGAAGCCGCAGCGCCCTGCCTTGGCCGGTCAGCTCGTCACGGAGAAAAAACTGGACGATTATGAAGGTGGAAATCGTGAAGATCAGGACGAGCAACACACCTACGAGGGCATCCACAAATCCCGGCCAGATCATTGCCGGAATCGCCGGGCGCAGCTGTCCGCGGATTGCCGAATACATGTATCAGGCCCGCGTGTTTCTGCCGGAAGGGTTTCTCTCGCGCGTGGCACCAAGAGCATGCCGGAGTTCGTACACGTCCTTTGCAATGGTCCGAATCTCATCCGGGTCGGCGCGACCCGATTTCGCCAAATGAGACAGATGCAGTTCCAGGGCCTGGATATGGGCGCGCACTCGCTCCGGGTCAGCGGAGGATGTCGACTGCAGCGCGTCGATAATGGAAGCGATCTGCCGCGCATTCAGTTCGACGAGCGATTCGAGCCGCCGATTCACTGCGAATGATGGCGCGTCTTGAGGCTCTGGATCGACGAAGTGCTGGGATTCAATCCGCGCGGCGGTCGTCGCCCACTGCTCGAATTCGCGAATAAACCGGTTTTGCGCATGTCCCGCCAAGAGGTCCAGAAGACCGATCACCAGCGAACCAGCGAGCCCCATCAGTGACGTCGAAAAAGCGGTGCCCATCGCCGAGAGTTGACCCTCGAATCCGGCAGTAAGGCGGGCGAATGCGTCCAGGCTTTCTTCACCTTCCCGGGGGGATAATGCGCGAATCGTCTCGATCAACGCGGGAATTGTTCGGGCGAGGCCCCAAAATGTTCCAAGAAGGCCAAGGAAGACCAGGAGTCCCGCAATATAGCGGGCGATATCGCGGCTTTCGGAAACCCGGGCGTAGACCGCGTCGATCAGGACACGCGCCGTGACCGGAGTGAGAGGGCGGCGCTCCAGACTGGCGCCAAGCATCGAAGACATGGCGGCGAGAAAATGGGGCGGAGCCTCAATCCCCTCCCGTCCCGCTGCAAAGCGTTCCGCCCATTTCGCAGCAGGCGCGATTCGTGCCGCCTGCCAGATGCAGGCGAAAATACCGATCACGAACACGCCCGCAATCAAGCCGTTGAGCCATTTGTTCGCGAGGAAAATCTCCGTCAGAGGTACGCGAAGAACTCCAGCGACGCCCGCCACACCAAGCAGCACCACAGTCATCCAAGACAATTGCGCGTAAGGACGCGTATAGGAAGGATTAGGCAGCCACAGGCTTTCCGATGTGGACATCATGTTTCCGGCTTTACAGCAGCGCATCCTCAGTCATTGTGCCGGAACGACTGAACGACCCCAATATGCAGCGATTCCGCCGATAAGAAAAGCAGTTCCCGAGATTTGCGGGCAACATCGCGGCGACCGGTCGGCAGCAATTGAAAGCAAATTCCGACGAACCTGCAATCTCTGGCGGCCGGAAAACGGCACCGTCGGTCTGAATCCGAAAGGACTTCGCTCCGAATGGTGCAGCGGATTACAAGGGCTCTTCGAATCCATCCACGCTCCAGGGGGTCCATTTCCGAATCGAACGTGCGATTCGGTGCTTTTCTCTGAGTGTCTGAATCAAAACTTTAACAAGTTCCTTCAACCGATTGTTGCACAGATACTTACCCGCCGTCCGAGGCGTCGCACCAGAACCCGGATGGCGGCCCAGAGGACCCATGCCTTGGCGCTCTCAATGGTGCGCTCGAAATCCTTCGCCAAGCGTCGGCAGCGGTTCAGCCAGGCAAAGCTTCTCTCCACCACCCACCGGCGGGGGAGAACCGCAAAACCCTTGTTTCCCTTGGGCTTGGAAACGATGATCAGGTCGATATCGAGGCTGCGGTCGCGCATCGCCTGCTCCAATTTGGCGCCGCTATAGCCCCCATCCGCGAACAACGCCCGCAGCGTCGGACAGCGCGCCGCCACCTCTTCCAGAAGGTCCGGCGCCCCATCCCGGTCCTGAATGCCCGCGCAATGCACCTGCACCGCAAGCGGGTTCCCTTCCGTATCCACCACAAGGTGGCGTTTGCGCCCCTTCACCTTCTTGCCGGCGTCGTACCCGCGCCGCCCGCCGGAGCGCGCACAGCATGACGTCCAGCAGGCCACTCTTCGACCATCCGTAGAAATAGTTCTGAACCGTCATAAAGGGTGGAAAATCAGTGGGTAACGCGCGCCACTGGCAGCCCGCGCTGACCAGGTACCGGATCGCGTTCAACACTTCCCGCAGGTCCATGCTGCGGGGACGGCCCGTCGAAGCCGGGCCCGGAAGAAGGGGTTCCAGCAACGACCATTCCTCGTCCGTCAAATCAGACTCGTAACGAATTGTGGGGCGCCTGTACTGGCGGCGAGTGGCTTCATTCCAAGGCATGTGTGTTCTCCATATCTTGTTTGGAACTGTATGGAAAATACCACATGTCGAAGCCACTCGGGAGTTTTAAGTCAAACTCTAAGTTCTGCAAGGGAATTGCCCGAATCGAATGCGCGGGCATGCGGCGGCGCAATTATGGAGCGCACGTTCTACTCACGGTTTCCGTTTCCGGCTGGCAAAATTGACGGACATTGCAGGCATGGATAGGTTGGG
>CBDCSZ010000067.1:0-118548 GCA_965221935.1 Paracoccaceae bacterium | reverse complement strand
GACGGCTCCAAAATTAACCTGCCGCGGCCGCTCGCCGAGGCCGGATACCCGCTCCCGAGCGACGGCGCCCACTGTCCGCAGGGCCTGCTGTCCTGTCTTTACCGCCTTGGCAGCCGCACGCCGGCCGACTTCATCCTCACGCCCGGCGCCGACGAGCGCGCCGCCACGCGCGCCCATCTCGGCGCCCTCTCGCCAGACGAATATCTCGAAAGCCGGCGAATCGGTGAGACCCCGCCGCTTCATATGTCATGAGCAGGTACAGTATTGAGGGTCACCTAGATGTGGCTTCAGACGAAGATGGAAATGATTGACACCAGAAGTCCGAGAAATGTGCCTGAATAAAAGAAAATGGATTTGTCATTGCCAGATGAGAGCTCAAGGATCTGCAAACCCAGCTTTTTCGTTGCGATCGCAAACAAGTGCATTGCCGAAACGATGAGCAGAGCGATCAGGAAGATTATTGTTGGATAGAAGATCGTGGTTGTGAACGCCAGCTGGGGCAACATCCAAAAAGGGTCAAAGATCGCGTTGTCAGCCCATCCGACCCTCGCATTGATCAGTTCAACAAAGGATTCTGGAGAACGCCACTCGCCCCCTGCGGAGTACAGATTGTTGGCGTGGAACAAGATGTAGAAACAGAGCGCAAACAGGGCTGACGCAACCGCTATGTCGAGCAGGATGATCGGTATGCGTTTGGCTATCCCCCGATGCTTGTACAGGTATCCGATCAGACCGGTTGTGAAGATGATGGTGAGGATGTCGAACACGATGTTGACTGGATAGATGATGCTCTTGGTACTGTGCGTCTCAATTGCCCACCACGCGGCTTCGACAAGCTCGATCGTCGGGCTTGGATCATCTGACATCTGATGGGCATAATAAAAACCAGCGAACTGCCCGATCAAGAAGATAAGCGTTGTGACCACAACACTCACGATTGAAGCGCGTAAGAGACCTGTCGCAGACAACAATCGATTGCCGACGAAAAACTTGACGATCGACAGGTAGATTCGCGCTGCTTATATGGGGATGTCGCGAATGGTCACCTCTTCCACGGCAAGCCAGTATTTCAGTGCTGCGTTCGACAAACCTTTTCTTTGTTGGGGTAAAAGCAACTTGTCCAGCGCGACACCTATGGTCGCGAAGGGTCCAATGATTGCAATCACTGCAGCAAGATGACTGGTCCACTCACTCATGATCATATCAATCTGATGGTTGGCTCGATGCTCCCCATCCACTGAAACAACCAGGTGTTTCCCTGGCGGATGTTCTGAACCAGATTTGGGCGAAACGCCGCTAGACAATTACCGCCAGACCGACGGACAGATGGGTAGAGCAGGCCATTGCACCCATCTGCACGCAAACTGCTCGCAAGCGCCTGCCCGGCCGGATAGGCCTCCGCAGGATCTGGTCCCAGAACATCATCGTCATTGAAGCCAGTGAGGTCGTGCAATTGTGTGGCGAAGGACGCCAGCAGTTCACGATAGGACGTCGCGTTGTCAAAAACCCCGACCGCTTCCAGTTCACGCGACAGGTGCCAGCCCACCTCGGCGTGCGCGGTCACAACAGCTCCCTCCCCCCACGTTGCATACCAGGCACCGCGGTCGGGACCGTTAAATCGGTTGCCGGTGGCGCGGGTGTAGCAAAAGGCGGCGTTCACGTAAGACCATCCATAGCCATGCCGCTCCGTGAGCAATTCGTCCGGATGAACCCCTGGGGGCAAGATGATCTCACCGCCGCGTCGCGTGGAGGTTCGTCCTTCCAGGTCCTCCAGAAACCCAAGCTCACCTGGATCATCCGCCAAAGGTGCCATGGCAGGTTCATCGATAAAGGCGGTCGAAATCAGGCGAACGGTTTCCGGCTGTTGAAACTCGGTGATCGGGATCGTATCGAGCGCAATCACATACCGCCCCTAAGCGCATCGATATGCTGGCGTACACCCATCATTGCCGGTATGCCCCCGGCAATCATGACCTCTACCGGGCTGCGCCCGTTGAACTGCGGGCCGGTATTTGCCAGCTTCGGCCACCCATAGGTTAGGGGACCGATGAACAAGAGCCTCAGCCCCTTGAAGATGCCGATCATCAGGCTCGCGCGTGTGACCTTGTCCTGATCCAGAACGCCACGATAGGTGCCAGCCTTCATCCGGCTCCATGTGGCGACAGGAACGTCGAACAGGGCAGCCGCTTCAGCGTTGGTCAGATCCCAGGCTTCAGCGGTGCGGACAATAGCCTTGATGACCGAGCCGATCTGCGCACGCTCATTGATCGGCGCCAGTCCGTTTCGGTGATCATTCTGGAGGGCTGCAACTGCCATGATATCCTCATTTGGCTGTGTTATACTTATCATATGATAAGGCATAGAGTCAAGATCAAGGGTTCCGATCCACGCTCAACTGACAGCCGACCGCAATCCGTCAGATTTCGTTGGAGCTAGTGATTGCCAGAAAACCCACTAAGTCATTGACTCTATGTGTTTAATTGTGGTATTCTCGCCGCGAAGATTTCGGCTGGAAGGCTGTTTTCGACCCTTTCGGGCCCAATTCGGGCCGATGTGCGCACTTCTTCGCGAGGCAAAGATGAGACAGGTACGCAATCCGCAGATGGAACTCGGCGAGGTCCGCATCGAGGACATTGAGCTGGACCTCAGGTCCAGGGACGACATCCCGGCTCTGCTGCTGGGCCTCCAGCATCTCTACGCCGACGGGCATTTCCGTTCCCGGCTTTTTGCGCTTCTGGAGGAGCACATTCTTCCCGGGACCGACAGGACCGCGGGCCGTCCGGGCATGGAGATGTGGGAGCGCCGAGCTAACTGGCGCTGGGGCAGCCGGTGCAAGTCCGGCAGAAAGGAAAGGTTAACCACCACTTTCACCGCAAGCCGTGCGGGTGCATCCGCGAGGGTGCGCGCGAAGCGTCGGCAGCGGCGCGTGTGGCCAGGATGATTGAGCAACGAAAAGCATGCCATCCGGAGTGCCGAGGCTCTCCACATTGCCGAAGGCAACACCCGCAGGACCGCCATGGTGAGGGGCTGTGGGACTCCGCGCTGTCGAAGGAATCCAGGGACGCACGCACACCCCACGCCGGGACTCGGGAGGGCTTCAATTCGCTCCGGCTGTCGTGCCGGGGCCGCAGAAGAAAGGAGATATTCTGAATCGATGACGAACGGATTGAAGCAGTCGGATGCGGTCATAGTACCGGCGAAGTCGGCGAACAAGGGAACGACCGTTCCTGCGGAGCCGATGGAGGGAAGGACCGCAGCCAAGGGGAATCCGCGGGGCCAAAGCACGCACCGGACACAGGGCCGGGATCGCATGTCACAGGCGGCTGAGCGGATACGGCAGGCAGCCACGAGGAAACCGAAGGAGAAACTCACTGCGCTTCTGCACCACATCACGACGGACGTGCTCGAAGCATCCTACTTCATTTTGAAGCAGGACGCGGCGGCAGGCGTGGACGGGGTGACGTGGGAGGAATACGGGAATGGACTGGCCACGCGTCTGCTTGGCCTGCACGACCGTGTTCACAGCGGGGCGTACCGGGCGCTCCCGTCCCGGCGGGTGGAAATACCCAAGCCGGACGGGGGAACACGACCGCTTGGCATCGCGGCGCTGGAGGACAAGATCGTCCAGACTGCGGTGGCGGAGACCATCCTTGTGCCGGTGTTCGAGCCGGAATTCCTCGGGTTCAGCCATGGGTTCCGACCCGGTCGCGGCGCGCATGGCGCGCTCGACGCATTGGCGTACGGGATTGAGCGGCGCAAGGTCAGCTGGATTGTCGACGCGGACATACGGGCCTTCTTCGACCGGTTGGATCGAAGCTGGCTCGTCAAGTTCGTGGAGCACCGGATCGGGGATCGTCGGGTCATCCGGCTGATCTCCAAGTGGCTTGGCGCCGGCGTCATGGAAGAAGGCGAATGGCGGGACACCCTGCAGGGTGTTCCCCAGGGATCGAGTGTTTCGCCGATTCTGGCGAACATCTACCTTCATTTCGTCCTTGACCTCTGGTTCCAGAGGAAATGGCGTTCCCGGACCGCCGGCGGCGAGACGACCATCGTGCGCTACGCCGACGATTTTGTGGTCGGGTTCCAACACAAGCGGGACGCGGAACGGTTCCTGTGCGATCTGAAGGACCGGCTGGCCGACTTCTCACTCGACCTGCACCCGGAAAAGACGCGGCTCATCGAGTTCGGCCGGTTCGCAATGGCGAATCGCCGGGCACGGGGAGAGCGGCGTCCCGAGACCTTCGACTTCCTCGGGTTCACGCATTACTGCCGAACCACGCGGAAGGGGCATTTCGGACTGGGGCGCAAGCCGATCAGGAAGCGCGTCAACCGGACCCTGAAGCGCATCGAGGCCATACTGCGTCGGCGGATGCACGACAAATGTCTACGAGGTTGCCATCTGGCTCGGTCGGGTTGTGGGCGGCTGGCTGCGTTACTACGCGGTCCCGACCAGCTTCCGATCCCTCAAGATGTTCGGGCTCCGTCTCAAGCGGCTATGGATGCGCGTGTTGCGACGCCGGTCGCAGAAGGACCGCTTTAACTGGGATAAGGTTGAACTGCTGGCGGCGGTCTTCTGGCCTCCGCTGCGGATCGCGCACCCATGGCCAGACAGGCGGTTTGCCGTCAATCACCCGAGGTAGGAGCCGGATGGTTTAACGACCACGTCCGGATCTGTGCGGGGGGCATCGGGCAACCGGTGTCCCTACCGCGACCGGATCCTTGTGATGGGCGTGGTCAAGCAGGGTCTGGGCTGCGATTTCGACCGTCTCCGCGAGCTGGTGAACGAGCACAGGACGCTGCGCCGGTTTCTCGGCCATGCGGACGTCTGGGACGATCACCGTTACACCCATCAGAGGCTGGTGGACAATGTGAGCCTTCTGAGTCCGGAGCTTCTGGCGGCGGTGAACGGTCTGGTGGTGGAGAGCGGCCATGCGGTCGCGGGAAAAAAGCCTGGCGCGCCGTTGGCCGGGCGGTGTGACTCTTTCGTGGCCGAGACCGATGTGCGCTATCCGACGGATGTCAGTCTCCTGTGGGACGCGATGCGCTGCCTGCTCCGCGCGGCGGGCCGCGCGGCGGAAGAGAGCGGTGTCAGCGGCTGGCGCCAGTGGAAACACCTGTCGCGCTCGGTTCAGCGGCTGTTCCACAGGGTGCGGGTGACCCGGCGGGCGCGTCCTGAGCATGTGGAGGCATATCTTGCGCGCTGCCTCAAGCTTGTCGCGCGTGCGGAGGCGAGCCTTGCGGATCTGGCCGCGCATGGAGTGAAGGCCTGGGAGATCGTGGAGATCGAAGGGTATATCGCGCATGCGAAGCGTCAGATTGACCAGGTGGAGCGCCGTCTTCTCAAGGGCGGGACGATCCCGCAGGATGAGAAGGTGTTCCCGGTCTTCGAGCCGCACACGCGCTGGATCGCGAAGGGCAAGCATCCATGTTTTGAGTCAAGCCCGGATTCGGCCTTTTCCGGCGGTTTTCGGAGGTCCTGTTCCGGGTTTTCCACATCCCGTCCACAGGCCCGTCCACAGGCGGGCGCAATGCGGGCATGCCGAGGCAGTCCGGCCGCGGTGACCTGACCGGCGCGTCTGGGTCAAGTCCCTAAAGTGCTGGATAATTTGGAGAGGCGCGCCTCTGTTTTCGGGCTGTTGAGCGGCCCGTTCGCCTTTTCGTATTCCTCGTCCAGATCCTTCCTGACCTGCTCCAGCTGGCGCCGCTCGAAGCCGGTCACCGCGATCGGGCGCCATTTCTCCGAAGCCCGGGTCATGGCCGCGAACATCAGCTTGAGAACCGCCTTTTCCCCCCACGCGTTGGGGATCACCTTCAGGCGTCTCCGCTCCTCGCCGAACAGCCGCTCCAGCAGGTTGGTGGTGCGGATCGCCTTGCGGTGTCTCACCGGCATCCGCAGATGCGCGATGCAGGCCTCGAAGTCATCCTGGAAGCAGGCCACCGCGGTCGGGAACTCGTTCTCCCATTTCCGGGCCAGGTCGGCGGCGAGACCGCGGGCAATGGCCCGTGACGGCGCCTGATACGCGGCGCGGGCCTGTTCGCGGAACTCGGGCCATGCGTCCTCCCTGGAGACCTTGGCCGCGAGATTGCTCATGCGGTGGAACAGGCAGCGCTGGCGCTCCGAACGCGGAAAGCAGGTCTCGATCGCCTTGATGATGCCGGGCGCGCCGTCGCAGACCGCCAGCAGAGGATCGCCGAGGCCGCGGCCCCGCATGTCCTGGAAGAAGGCGGAAACCGTCTCATAGTCCTCCTTCGAGCCCGACATGAGATGGAGAAGAACCTTTCTTCCTTCGCGGGTCATGCCCCAGGCGGCCAGGACCGGCTCGCGCCGCTGGCCCGGGCGGATCCGCTCCGCGATGCCGTCGACGAACAGGTAGGCGATGTCATAGCCGCCAAGATCGCGGACGGCGAACTCCTGATAGTCCTGCCACAGCCGCTCACCGATTTCCGAGACCGCGGTGCGGGAGAGAAGAAGCGAGCCGTCGTCATTGCGGAACGCCTCCTCGATGTCGCGCACGCTGAGGCCGCGGGCCAGCATCTCCACCGCAAGATCCTCCAGCGCCTCGCTCCGGCCCTTCAGCCGCGGACGGATCTCCGAGCTGAACGGCTCGTCGCCGCCCGCGATCTGCGGAGCCGTGTATTCCACCGCCCCTTCGGCGGTCTTCATCCGCCCGGTGCGGTTGCCGTTGCGATAGCCGCGGCGGGGATCGCCGCCGCGCTCGTAGTAATCCCGGCCAAGAGCGTCGCGGCTCTCCGCCTCCAGCGTCTCCTCGATGATCAGACGCGTCGCCAGACGCACCAACTCGCTGCGGGCGTCCGGCGCCGACAAACGGCCCTCGATCAATTCCGAAAGGGTCTCGCGCGTGCGCATCGATCCGGGTAATCTCTTCTCCATGGGGTGTGTCCTTCCGTTGGAGCCAGCGCTTAGCCGGCTTGGTTTTCTTCAACTCAACGGAAACACGCCCCTCCCAAATTATCCAGCACTTTTATGACTTCACCCCGCGTCTGATTCGTTTTGTGCCCCGCAGACGGCCGCGGGACACGGCCGGCGCGGGCGTCAGCCGGCGGCGGCCCCGGTCCGGTCCTCCCACATGCGCCGGTCGCGCAGCAGGGCGTTCGCGGTCACGATCAGCTTCCGCATGACCGCGGTCACCGCGACTTTGTGGGGCTTTCCCCTTTCCTTCAGCCGGCTGTGGAACTCCGCCATCTCGGGATTGAACACGCAGGCCGCCGTCGCCGCCATGTAGAGGACGTCCCTCGGCCTCCTCCGTCCGCCGCTGACATGGCGCCCGCCCTTGCGACTTCCGCTGTCGCGGGCGAAGGGAGCGACGCCGATCAGGGCGGCGGCCTGGCGGTTTCCGATCGCGCCGAGCTCGCCCATCCACGCGATCAGGGCCGCCGCCGTGACGGGGCCGATGCCCGGAACCGAGGTCAGGATCCCGTAGCTTTCCGCATGCTCCTCCGCGCCGGTGATCAGCTCCTTGATCCGCCGGTCATACTCGCGGACGCCGGCGTCAAGCTCCGCGAGGATTTTCGGGACCGGCCCGTCCGGAGCCGGATCGCCGACCTCGTCGAAGGCCAGCTTCAGGTCGGCGCGCTGGTCCACGAGCTTCTCCCGGAGCACGAGCATGTCGCGGAGCCGGTCGACCGTCACGCCGGCCGGCGCCGAGGCCGCCATGTCCGGAAACGCGGCCCCGAAGGCGGCCAGCGCCCTGGCGTCGACCCGGTCCGTCTTCGCCAGCCCGCCGCCGGCCCTGGCGAAGTCCCGGGACTGGCGGGGGTTGACCACGCAGACGGTGAAGCCGCGGTCATGCAGCGACTGGAAGAGGGCCCTGTGCATCCGGCCGGTGGCCTCGATGACGGCCCGCTCCGCGCCGCCGTCCCTCAGGATGCGGGCGACCTTGCGGAAGCCGTCCCTGTCGTTGGCGGCGGTGTCGTCCCTGCCGCTGAGATGGATGTTGAGTGTCTTCTTGCTGACGTCGATTCCGGCGGCTACGATGGCCATGGTCTCCCGCTCCTATCCTCGCGATGATTCGGTTCTCGAACCCCAGGCATCCATTCAGGACCCGGGAGGCTGAAGGGAGGGCGGGCCGACCACGCTTGCCCACGGATCCGATGATCCAAGGCGGTTTCGGTCCGACCCGTCCTGCGGGGCCTGGCCCCGCTCCGCCGCCGCCAGGCCTGGCGGCGGCGGTCCCGGCACAGAAATGAACCGGAGAGGCGGCGGAACACAAGCGGCGGGTTTTCCACAGGAATCCGCCCCCCAACTTATCCACAGCCACCTCCCTCGTTCAATTCTGATTCTCTGAACATACGAGGCGGGATGTCCGGTGGAGCTTGGCGTTCCGGTCTGCATCCTGGAGGACCGGCACGGCTTCATCCTTCACCACGAGGTCATGTGGGAGGGCAGCGACGTGGATTATGCGGCGCCGATGGTCGAGGCCGCCCAGGCGCGGTTTCCCGACCTCCGCGCGGTGAGCTTCGACCGCGGCTTTCACAGCCCCGGCAACCGTGTGCGTCTTGACGCGCTGCTCGACAACAATGCGCTGCCGAAGAAGGGTTATCTCAACAAGGCTGAGCGCGAGCGCGAGCAGGGTGGCGAGTTCGCGGCGATGCGGCGCCGGCATCCGGCGGTGGAATCGGCGATCAACAACCTCGGGCACCGCGGTCTCGACCGGGTCCTGGCCCGCGGGCCGGAGGGCTTTGCCCGCGCGGCGGCGCTTTCCGTGGTCGCCCTCAACATCCACCGCATCGGCCTTCTGCTGCGCCGGAAGGCGCGGCGGCGACGCGCCGCCTGACGGCGCTCCCGAAACACCGCTTCATTCGCCGCCCGCCCGGAGCGGGAACGGCTCCCTGTGCGCTGTTGTCAAAACTGGCCAAAAAAATCACGGCGCCGGCGGCGGGAAACCCGCCACTTGAGGCGCGCGGACATCCCGGAGCAGGGAAATCACCCGCCATGGCGCCCGGATCTGTTGAAAGCCGTCGTCCGATATCGCAAAAAATGGGGGTTTTCTGGCAGACACGAGCTATGAGCGCAGCCGCTTCCGCTGCCGCGGCGAAACCATGTCATGGATGCCGGTGTACGAGGGTCTCGGGCTGATGGGAGGCTGGATGACGCGGCCGGCGGCGGAAGCGGCGGTGATGACGGTGGCACACTGCACTTACCAGGATGCGGAACAGCTGCTGCGGAAGGCCGAAGGCATTCCGGGAGCGGCGGTCGCGGCGGCGGTGTCGCTGGATGGCGTGATGGTCCCGATGCGTCCAGGCGAGGACGGGCGGGCGGAGGCCTGCTGGCGCGAGGCCTCCTGCGGGACGGTGTCCTTCTTCGACAGGGAGGGGGCGCGTCTTGCCGCCGTTTGCCTGGCGCGCATGCCGGAGGCGGGCATGACCAGCCTGAAGGCGCGTCTCCTGAGCGAAGTTGCGCGGGTTCGGGAGGAGCGGCCGGACCTGGCACTGGTGGCGGCGGCTGACGGGGCGCTGTCGAACTGGGAATTCCTTGCGAAGCTGGACCCGCACGCGGAGGTTCTCGATGTATGGCACGCACTCGAACATCTTCATGTCGCCGCACAATCCGCGCGTGATCCGGCCAACTGGTTCCAGAAGTGGCGCGGAACGCTGATGAACGAACACGACGGGGTGGAACGGGTCATCCGGGCCATACGCCACCTGCGGGACAGCTGCAGCCGTGGCCGCGCAGATGTGGAGCGGGAGCTGGAATTCTTCCGCAAGAACAGATTGCGCATGCGCTGCCGGGCCCTGAAGGACCGCAATCTCCCGATCGGCAGCGGTGTGGTCGAGGCCGCGAACAAAAGCATCGTGACAAAAAGATTCAAGGGCTCGGGCATGCGATGGAGCATGGAGGGCGGCCAGGCGATCATGACCTTTCGGGCACTGATCCTCTCAGGCAGGTTCGACCGCGCATGGAACGCATTGGCAGCCAATGACAACGCCAAACCAACCCGCCAGGCCCTTGCAGCATGAAAAAAAATGTCGCCATGGTGAATTTACACCCTTTGCGGACAGGAATCCGGGCGGTTCCGGGCGGTTTCCAGGCGGTCGGGATGCTGTTCGGAAAACGGTCGTTTTGCGGATGGATAAAGAAGGTTCGCCAGGCGGAACACAAGACCGACATCGCGATGCTGGCCGCAGACACGGCAAAGCGGGACAGGGTGGGCTTATCCCGCCCGCCGGGCTAAGCTGATTTCCTCACCGCCGATGGGGCGGATTCGGGAGAAGACTGCGATGTCCGGAACAGAGATCATTTTCGAAGTCAGCGAGGACGAGCTGGACGGCGGCTATTCGGCAAGCGCGGCGGGGCTCGGCATCCACACACGCAGGGCGACACCGGGGAGGAGCTGCGGCTGAACGTAAGGGAAGCGGTGGACTGCCACTTCGATGACAGCATGGTCCTGCCGCGCCTGATCCGCCTGCACTTCGTGCGTGACGAGGTTTTCGCGGCGTGAGGCTTCCCCGCGACGTGAGCGGGGCTGAACTGCTGGCGGCGCTCTGCAGCAGGTGTCCGGACTTGTCGAGGAGGTCCGCACGGTCAATCTCTCGCTGGCGGCGTTTGCCTTCCTCAACAATGCGGAGGCTGCTGCGGCGATCGCCGACACCCCCGGCCTCGATTTTCTTGATTCCCCGCTCGGCTCGCGCAGAGCGTTCGGCAACGCCGCGGCGGCGGGGCTCGCGGTCACCGAGATGGCAGGGAGCGGCAAGGCTGGCGACGAGATGACGGCATTCTACAACCGAGTGATGAACGAGAACGGGAGCTGATCATGGCGCTGGCACGCAAGCCGAAACGGGAGGGGCCGACCGAAGCCGCTGTTCAGGCCGTCATCGGTAAGGGCGGTCCCGACGACCCGCACCACCTGGCTCCTCGAAGCCGTCGCTGAGAAGCTGGCCGCCGTGGAGGGCGACTGACGCATATCTGATGAATGTTTCTGGAATATCTCCGAGATATACCGTATGAACCCTCATTCCTCGGGTGCATCCCAATCTCTTTGTTTCAGGCGGCCACGGCCTTTTGAGCTTTCCAGTGGAGGAAGTCGACCCACCTATGGTTCGTGAGGCAGCATTTGATGGAAAGGACAGCGTTGGTGCCCTTGACACTCCAGTGGCTGCCGGGCCGTTTCAGGCGCAGGCCCACGATTTGCCGGCACGCGCTTTCCACGACGCCGGATCCGATCTGCATGCCCTGTCGGCGATATTTGTCATACTGCATCTGCGCCTTGTTGGCAGTGAGGTGATCGACGCATTTCGCGACGGCGCTGTCCGTGTGACGATGCGGCCTGAGCGCGGCGGTGACCTCATCGACCTTTCCGGCCTTCAGATCCGCCTTGACCGCCTCCAGCCGCGCCTTGCGTTCCGCCGTGTCCGGATGCCGGAATTCCGGCTTTTTTTTCTTGCGCTTGGCCATGGATCCTCGGCTCCTGCCGCTCGATTCCTTCCAACGCCGCGCCCGACCGTGTTCCCCGGCCGTCGCCCAATCTGTCGGATCAAAAGAGAGTCAAACGCCGCGCTGCACCGGACGCAACCCCCGATACAAAAAAATTTACGCGAATCACTCAATACAAAGAAATTGGGGTGCACCCTCATTCCTCCTTCTTCAGGGCGCGGTAGACCGCCTACAGGATCGTACAAGAGGCGCGGAGGGAAGGAAATGAACATAGACTCGCCGATCACTGATCTCATCACGGCAGTTTTTTGCGCTGGCCATAATGTGGCAGACTGACAGGTGAAGGAGCAAAACAATGGCTGACACATCGTTCGATGCGCTGGACGCGGCGCGGCGCCTGGAGGGGGCCGGGTTCGAACGCGCCCAGGCTGAAGCAATCGCTGGGATCACCCGCGAAGCCGCCGGACAGGGACGGGCCGAGATGGCGACGAAAGCGGACCTGGCGAACCTGAAGGTGTGGCTGGTGTTGACCGTGGTCGGCAGCAACGCCGCCTTCGCCGGGATCCTGTTCGCGGCGCTTTCAGGCTGATCTCGCCAAGAGATCGAGGATGCCTGGCATGAACATTTCACCCGAAGCGCTGCGCTGTTTCCCCACCTGCTTCACGCGAGGATAATTCCGTCGCCCAAGCTGCCGCAGCCGGGGACGTCCCCCATCCTTTTAACGGCCGATATTCGAATAGGCGTTCAATTCTGGGGCAAACACGAATGAAAGGGACGAAAGACGAGTTTGGCCGTTCAGACCCTTCCGTCGCTCTCCGTGCAAAAAAGGGTCTGATGCGAAATCAGAGAATGAAGCCCAAGATTGCGATGCCGAGGCCGGTGATGGCGGTGACAGAGAGTAACAGGCGAGTTTCCCGCTTGGAAACCTCGGATGCCTGTTTGGCGATTTCCTTTTCCAGCCGTTCAAGACTGGCATCAATCCGTGCTTCCATTGCTTGCATCTCCGCTCGGACCGCCGCCCTGTCGCCTTCAAGCCTTGCGATCGCCAAGGCGTTGTCCTGTTCCTCGCTCATCCAGGCAACATAGGCCTTGGCCATAGCTTGGTGTCAGTGCCGGATGAATACTCCCCAAAAGCGTATGTGGACGCCCCCCTGAGCGTATGTGGACGCCCCCCTGAGCGTATGTGGACGCCCCCCTGAGCGTATGTGGACGCCCCCCTGAGCGTATGTGGACGGCCCCCCTGAGCGTATGTGGACGGCCCCCCTGAGCGTATGTGGACGCCCCCCTGAGCGTATGTGGACGCCCCCCTGAGCGTATGTGGACGCCCCCCTGAGCGCAACCGGGAATCTCAGAAACACAGGAAGCCTGCAGTCGGGCGCTGTCGTATGTCCGGCCTCTCTGATGCGGCGCTGTCGGCCGCGGGCCCGCATGGTTTCCGCGGACCGGATCCAAATCGCCGAAACGGGCTCGATGCCCCGTGCTTTTGGTCTGGTTCTTCCGGCCCCGTCTTTCCGACTCTTGCCCCTGCGCTGTCCTTCGCTCCCGGCGCACAGTCCGGGGGCCGCCGGATCACGCCCCGGAGGGCGCGGCGGCGGTCCCGAATTCTCTCCTTCCCCGGTTTCCTTTTTCTCTCCCGGAGGCCGTCACGCCGCCCTTGGCCGCCAGACTTCGTTTTTCACCGAAAGCGCCCACACGGTCCGGGCCATCCTGTTCGCCAGGGCCACCGCGGCCACCTTGAACGGCTTCTCCTCAACCATCCTCCGCAGCCAGGGATCCGCGATCTTCTCCCGGTCTTTCTGATGACGCAGCACGGCGACCGCCCCTTGAACCAGCAGGCTCCTGATGTCGCGCTGCCCCATCTTCGTGATCCTCCCGAGCCTCTGCCGGCCGGCGGTCGAATGCTGACGCGGGGTCAGGCCCGTCCAGGCGGCGAAGTCCCTGCCGCATTTGAAGCTCTCCATCGGCGGCGCGAACGCGTGCACCGCCATCGCGCTGACCGGACCGACCCCGGGGATCGTCATCAGGTTCCGGATGTCCTCCCGCTCCCGCGAGCGCCGCTTCAGCTCGCGGTCCAGCTCCGCGATCCGCCCGCTCAGCGCGCCGATCTGGCCAAACAGCATCTCCGCGGACTGCCGAACCAGCTCCGGAACCCCTTCGGCGGCCTTCTCCAGCTCGGCTCTCAGAGCCTCCACATTTGCCACGCCGCGGGCCGACACCAGGCCGAACTCCGCGAGATGGCCGCGCAGCGCGTTCACGGTCTGCGTGCGCTGCCGCACGAAAAGAGCGCGGGTCCGGAACAGCATCGCGTCGGCCTGGGCCGCTTCCGGCTTCACCGCCACGAACCGCATGGTCGGCCGCTGCGCCGCCTCCACGATCGCCGCCGCGTCGTTCGCGTCGCTCTTCTGCCGCTTGACGAAGGGCTTCACATACACCGGCGGGATCAGCCTGCACTCATGTCCCTTGGCGATGATCTGACGGCCCCAGTGGTGAGCGCCGCCGCACGCCTCCATCACCACCAGGCACGGCGGCAGATCCTCGAGGAACGGCAGGAACGTCGGGTAGGACACTGGCGCGCGCACCATAGGTCACGTTTCCAGCGTCCCCCCTAAAATTCCGGACTTCCGGTTTTCCCGGGTCCGGCTTCAAGCGTCAGGCACCCCCGCAGGAGTTCGTTACGGTGCCTTCCGCGACATCCGCCACGCTCAAGGCTGACCCAGCCATACCCGTGGCATCATCCCGCGTTTACGCCGCCCTTCGGCTCGACAGCGCCACCCCTTTCAACCGGGGTGGTATCCTCGGTCGGCGCCGGGCTCTGAGTCCCGGCATGACCTGCCGTCTTCGCCACCTGAGCCCAGAGGCCCTCGCTCCGGACGGGTTGTGTTATTCCGTCCATCACCGCTTAATCGGCCTCATCCGCCAGTCAGGAGGACTCCGCGTCCTTTCCCGTACTCCGGTTATGGACACGGTCCTTGACATTCGAGGGTCACAACATCCTGTCTGTCCTCCTCACCTTCCGGACTTTCACCACTGAACCCTCCGGGATTGCCGCCGCCTGTACGCCGGGCGATCCGATGCGTGCATCTCAGTTCTTCCGCACCGGCACTGGCCATCGGGCAGAGCGGAAACCCTTGGCATCCTCCAATACCCCCGCAAGTCGGATTCCATGCGGGGAGCGTTTTTTCGACGCTTCATACGGACGTTCGCTTTCGCTACGGCCCTCCCGGTTGTTCGCCTCCCTGTCCGACCGGACCAGAGGGACATCGTCCTCCCAGCCCACAGAGGCTTTTACGTCCCCGCTTCCGGACGCCGGGTCACCCCGACACCCGTGGGGATATGACTACGACGCCAAACTGAGAATTGCGCCGGCGGGACTTCCACCCGCAAGTTCAGCAGCTAGTCTCGCTGCACCCGCTCCGCGACAGCTTCTTCACAAAAACCGGCCGGCCGGAAGCCGTCGATCCGTGCAATTGAAAAACCCTCTTTGAAATGTCGACACCGACTATGCTAACCTTCTCCATGGACGCTCACCTCTCTGTTTTAACGCGCAGCTTGTCTCGCGTTTTCTCTGGCGCACTGTGACGCCGTTCGGAGGGGGCGTCCACTCCATCGCCGAAGTGAAAGTCCCCAGTTTCAGAGCTGATGGTTTGATCCGGTGGACATGTCCACCGGATCAAAAATTGGCAGAAGTGTCGCCTGAACAATTGGCCGCATGGAGGCGTTGAGCAGATGATAAGACTGAGAAATGTTGCGTGATTCACGATTTGAAAAGACAGAGCCTTTCGATCAGCACGATCGCGCGCAAGACCGGCCTGGACCGCAAGACGGTCCGAAAATACCTGAAACGGGGTCTCGAGGTCCCGAGTTATAGTCCGTGCGCAGCTGATTGAGCCTTACGAGGGGTGTCTTCGCGGGAGGGTCGCCGCCTGTCCGGAGCTGTCGGCGCGGCGGCTGCTGCGCGATATGCGGGAGCTCGGCAACAGAGGTGAATACACCGCGGTGACCGACTTCCTGCGCCGGCTGCGCAATGATCGGCCGAGGCGTTTCGAGGTCCGGTTCGAGACGCCGCCGTCCCGGACGATCCGGCGCGGGCGAACAACATCGCGCTCGCGGTGATCTTCGCCAACCGCCGCGAGGCCATCGATGCCCTGAGCCGGCCCTGAGACGCCACAGCGTCCGGGATCCGCCGGAAAAGCCGCCGGAAGTCGAGAACAAATCATCCGGGTCGGAGACGGCGCCGAAGCCACGGAATCCGGCCAAGAACATGCCGGTTCAGCCACCGTTCCTCAGTCTCCCGAAAGATCTGCCGCAGAGTGAGAAGGTCCCGCGATGACACCATCAACGCCTTTTGACGGACCTTCTGCAATGATATGGTATGATGAAAAAGCAAGACATTTCGGCACATGCTGACAATATCGAATTCGCCGTTAATATGGTCGTGCCAAATGGCGTACATGTTTGCGTGGCAACATGGTCAAACTTACACAATCACCGCTTTGGTGAATTCATAGGAGCAAAACATGACGATTTCGAATGAGCAACAGGCCTTCTACCGGGATAACGGTTATCTCATCGTAGAGGGTGTGCTCTCTCCTGCCCGGCTGACAGCTGTGCGCGATGCGCTCGAGGACCGGCTGGTATTCGAAGGACCGCAGGCAGGCTGGGAAGGCTCCGTGAATCCCGGCGTGCGCCGGCTGTGCAATCTGTTCGCCAAAGGACGTGTGTTCGAGGAGATGGCCATCGATCCGATCGCGCTGGAAATGGCGCGGCTCACGATCGGCACGGCGGTTCGCTGGAACGGGATGAACTTCCACGATCCTATCCCCCGGCAACTCGAAGCCGATCAGGCCATTCACGCCGATCGTTCGTTCTATCCCAACTGCGCCGGATTCCTGAACGTGTGCTGGGTGATCGACGCGATGACGGAAGAGAACGGCGCCACCCGCATCGTGCCGGGCTCGCACAACCGGGGCCGCTGGCCGCGTGACCTGCTTAGCGAGGAGCAGACGCGTGCTCCGATCGAGGGGGAGATCTATGCAGTCTGCGCGGCGGGCTCTGCGTTGTTCCTGCACGGGGACACCTGGCACAGCGGACGGGCCAACCGCTCGAATGGGACACGCCCGGCCATTCACATGACCTTGGGAGATCCGAACACGCCGCCGCAATACGAGATCGCACGTTCGATGACTCCGGAGATCCGCGGGCGGCTGGCGGCCAACTGTGAGCTCATCCCGGATAACATGGATGCGTTCGGGCTGCCGGATTATCCTGGTTCCAGGCAAAACGTAGACGACCAGATGGACAGGGCCGACACCGACGCCTGGAAGTCGGGCGGCGTTCTGCGCGGCTGAGCCGTGACCGGCAGCGATCTGGTCATTGACGCTGTGTTGGGTGCCAAATGATTCAGGCATGTGACGGCGGTTTTGTCCCATTTTCTCTGCCGGTTGGTTTTCGGTGATTCATGGACAATCCGGGGCAAAGGTTCATCCCCAAGCAGGGTTATTCAAGTCGCTGTCCTGTCCGAAGGCGAGCGGGTTCGGAACACCTTTCACATCCAGACGGTCAACAGCCGACATGGCCGGCTGAAAGGATTTCCGAGACGCTGCCGCGGGATCGCGGCCAAGTGTCTCGACAACCGCCTGCGATGGTTCCAGCAGGTCGAACTGGACAACGTCTCGCCTCGCTCGTGCCTTGCCAACGCAATCGACAGGTCATTCATAAGACTTGAAAACTGAGCCTCAAATTATTCTCCATTTTCGGCCCAATAAACGGAAATCGGGCACCCTGGTGTCAGCCCCCGCACCTTCTCGACAATAGCCGCAGTGTCAATGCCGTGGTGGCGATAAAGGTCGCCGATTGTCCCGGTCTGACCAAAATGCTCGACCCCCATCGGAATGGTGTGATGACCAGCAACTGAACCAAGCCAGGCAAGCGTGGCGGGGTGGCCGTCAATCACTGTGATGAATTTGCAGTGGCGAGGAAGGCCAGACAACAGAGTTTCGATATGGGATTGCGCTTCCGCAATGCCTCGCGCCCGGGCGCGTTGTGCCGCTGTCCAACCCGCATTAAGTCGATCTGCCGAGGTCACTGCCATTACACCAATATCCCGTCGCCCTTCGCCGATCATGCCGGCCGCCATGATGACCTCGGGCGCCACTGCCCCCTGATACGCCAAAACCACATCGCAGTTCGGCCCCGGTTTGCGCAGCCAATACGCCCCGTCAACCGCGCCCTGACGGAAGTCTTCATCGATGCGCTTGCCCGGCTGTTCGATTGGGTTCGTCGTCAGACGAAGATAGACCGCGCCTCCCGTTTCATCACGAAGCCACGTGCGCTCATCCGGGTCCCTTTCCCCGTCGCGTTGCACGTAGTCAAAGGCCCACTCCATGATAACTGCAAGCTCATCCGCAAAGGCAGGTTCAAAGCTGGCCAACCCGTCTTGGGATATGCCAATCAGAGGCGTTCCCACCGATTGATGCGCCCCCCCTTCGGGAGCCAGCGTCACGCCGGATGGTGTGCCGACGAGGATAAAGCGCGCGTCCTGGTAACAGGCATAATTGAGTGCATCGAGACCGCGCGCAACAAACGGATCATAGACCGTGCCGATGGGAATGAGCCGTTTTCCAAACAGCGAATGGGACATGCCCATAGCGCCCAAGAGCAACATAAGGTTCATCTCGGCGATGCCCAGCTCAATATGCTGGCCTTCCGGCTGGAACTCCCATTTCGAAGTGGAGGGGATACGATGGTCGATAAATGCATCAGCCTGTGCCTTGCGCGCGAAAAGCTTTCGCCGGTTGACCCAGGGTCCCAGATTGGTGGTGCCGGTCACATCCGGCGACGTCGTCACAATCCGTTTTGCCAGCGCAGTGTCGCCTTTTGACAGTCCATCCAGGATTCTGCCAAAGGCCGCCTGGGTCGAGATTTCACGCGACGTGTCGATATCAATGGCAGGCACACTCAACCGATCATCATGAAAGCGCCGCGGACCCTTGGCAAAAAATGGGACGGCAGCGAGAAAATCGCGCAGCCCGACAGGATCGTCCACGGTTGCCAGCGGCTCCCATTCCTTTCCTTCTGCCACACCCATGTGCTTCTGCCATTCAGCAAACTGGGTGGTGTTCATCAGCCCGCCATGGTTGTCCTTGTGACCGGCAATCGGCGTTCCCCAGCCCTTAACTGTGTATGCAAGGAAACAGGTGGGACGATCATGATCAATTGCGCCAAATGTCTGAGCCAAGGTTTCCACGCAGTTGCCGCCCAGGTTTTCCATGAGCGCAGCCAGTTCTTCATCACTGCGCCGGTCAATCAGAGCCGAGACATCACCCTGATCGCCTAAATCATCCAAAAGCCGCGTACGCCAAATCTGGCCGCCCATAAATATGAGGGCAGAGTATTCTTGGTTGGGACAAGCATCGATCCAATCGCGAAGTTTATCGCCGCCGGGTTCTTCGAAAGCGGAGCGCTGCAACACACCGTGCTTCACACGCACGACATCCCACCCGAACGCGTCAAATATTTTCTCGATCCGCTTGAAAAGGCCCTCTCGGACGATCCCGTCCAGCGACTGACGGTTGTAGTCAATAACCCACCAAGTGTTGCGAAGATCGTTCTTCCAGCCTTCCTGAAGGGCCTCGTAGATGTTGCCCTCATCCAGTTCGGCATCGCCCGCCAGCGCCACCATCCGGCCCATTGGCGCATCTTTGCCCCAACTCTTGGCCCTTATGTAATCCTGAACAATCGAGGCAAAAGCAGTGATCGCCACACCAAGACCAACCGAGCCGGTGGAAAAATCAACATCGTCAATGTCTTTGGTTCGGCTCGGATAGCTTTGCACCCCGCCATAACCTCGGAAGTTCTCCATTTTTGGGCGTGTCTGGTTGCCCATCAGATAATGCATTGCATGAAAGATTGGCGACGCATGCGGTTTAACTGCCACTCGGTCTTCAGGACGCAGCGCCGAGAAATACAATGCTGTCATGATCGACACCATCGACGCGGACGAAGCCTGATGACCACCGACCTTTATGCCATCTGCCTTTGGACGCACGCGGTTGGCGTGGTGGATCATCCAATGTGAGAGCCACAACAGCCGTTGTTCAATCGTCTTCAGATTGTCGGTTTTCTTAGGCATATTTGTTTTCTCCTCGCGCGAGGATACGCCAATGGACAGGCCATTTGTCACCAAATCCAACCCCAATATTGAAACAAAACGCTGGATTCCGCCAAGAAATCATGATTTTTTGGCGTTGAGAACCAAGCTGGAAAGTCATGGACGAAATTGACCGAAAAATCCTGCGGACACTCCAATCGGACGCCCGCGTTTCGCATCAGGATCTTGCCGCCCGCGTTGGTCTGTCGCCGTCACCATGCGGACGACGTATCCGGCGGCTCGAGGCCGATGGCATCATCACAGGCTATAGTGCGAGAATCGACGAAACCAAGATGGGTTTCGGCTTCAGTGTCTTCGTTTCGGTGCGGCTGGATCAACAGGTGGACAGCCGTCTTCAAGAATTCGAGCGCAGCGTGCGAGACATGTCTGAAGTCGTGGACTGCTGGCTGATGACAGGCCGTTTCGATTATTTGCTGCGCGTCACTGTAACCGATCTGAACGAATTTGAGAGTTTTCTGACGGGAAGACTTACAAAAATCTCCGGCGTTGCTTCTCTGGAATCTTCTATTCCGATCCGGCGTGTTAAGGATGCTCACAGTCGCCTGTATTGAGTTCAGTAGATCAGCAGCGAAATCTTCGAACGCGGTCCAACACAGGCCGTCACCCGGGCACAGTTCGACCGGGGTGGGGGGAGAGAAGCTCACTTTTCGTTAGAGATCAAAAAGCCGACCTCGATGTGTGGAGTTTTACCCGTTGGTCTGTTTGCCGTGGTGTTGAGAAACGCATGGCGGAGTTGGGGAATCAGATGGGATCGCAGCCAAAATTCCAACCGGTCGAGCTCTTGCCGGTGCAAAGGCGGGCACAGAAACTTGTGCATTTGAAGATCAAGCACGCCGCTTCCATTGCTGAGTTGGCCGAGGAGCCTGGGGTTTCTATGCCCATAGTCCGTTGGGATCTGGAATGCCTTGAGGATGCTGGGTATTTGGAGCGCACTCATGGCGGAGCGATGCTGCAGCCAACGGAAAGCGTGACGTTCGAGCCGGAAACTTCAATCGCCGCGGAAGACCGCTGCGGATCAAAAACAAGCAATCGGCCGCGTTGCTGCAGAGGGATTGAGAAAAGGTCAGAGCATCATATTTGACGCCAGCACAACTGTGGAGGCGGCGGCGGGCGCGCTTGTCCTGCGCGGCATCGAGGTGACCGCAGTCACCAATAGTCTGGCAATTGCTCAAAAACTCTCAGGCAGCCCCGCTATCCAATTCGTTGTCGCAGGTGGCTCGATAAGAAAGGGATCGCTCAGGCTGACTGGCGAGCCGGGACAAAGCTTCCAAAACTCTACTCATGCGGATGCAGCGTTGATTGGTGCACATGCAATCACTCCGCCGGTCCTACCGACACGTCATTGGATGTCGCGGCAATGAAGCGCCGAATGATTAGCGCGGCAAGACGCGTGATCGTGCGCGCAGATAGCAGCAGGTTTTCCAATCCATCCTTTGTTTCAATTTGCGAAGCCGCCGAGATCGATGAGGTCATCGCGGACGATGTCGCACCTCGATCAAAGATGGCGGCACTTGCGGCGCTTTACTTGAAATGCACGGTCGTTCCTTCAGCTCAAAAAGCTTGTTGTTCTGACATGTGCGAGGTGGAAGAGGCCCCCCCGCCCGTTCGAGAACGGGTGAAGCATGACAGATCAGCCGGGTTGCGACAGCTCTGGTCTGCCGCAGCGGCCTCGTCTCCGTCTCCTGGCAGATGATCTCACCGGCGCGATCGACAGCGCTGTTGAGTGGGCAAATCACTTTGGCCCAATCCGCATCGGTTTGACTGCGGAGGCCGCGGCACAAGACGCTCCCGAGATGGAGGTTATCAATTGTGAGACGCGCGACATCTCGGAAACTGACGCAGTTCAGAGCGTCGCCCAGACCTTGAATTGGCTGTCGGGTGGCGACATTTACTACAAGAAAGTGGATAGCCTGCTGCGCGGACATTTTGCCGCTGAACTGGCGGTCTGCGTCAAAGCCGGCAGGTTTCAGAAGGTCATCGTCGCGCCCGCCTTTCCGGCACAGGGCCGATTGACGCGTGGTGGAACGCAGTACTCACGCAACAGTGCGTCCTCGAGTTGGGCTGGTGTTGGGCACGATCTTGTCCAGCGCCTGAGAGAAGTCGGCCTCACCGCGGTCAGCGCTGCGCCTGAGAAGCTGCCAGGTGACGGGGTGACGGTTTACGATGCGGAGACCGACGCGGATCTTGAGCGCATCGCTGCCCACATGCATGCGGACTGCGCAGACCCGTCCACGGTTTTGTGGTGCGGCAGCGCAGGTTTGGCCGGCGCATTGGCTCGAGACGAAGCGCAGTATCGCTGCGGGCTTACTCTCACTGCGGAAAGCCCAGAAAACACAAGCCCCACCTCTCCAGTGCTGGCAATTGTTGGCACAGCACGCCCGACCACGTTGCGACAAGTCGCAGTTGCAGTTGCGGCCAAGCCGCAATGCCACGTGGTGTGGCGCGCCGGAGGGCGCGAGCCGATCAAGCTTCCGCATGACGCTGCAGTTGACAGGTTGGCGCTGACCCGAATCGTTGAGCGCTTGCGGGCGGGCAGTTCACCTTTGGTTACTTTTGATCTGCCTTCAGGGCTCAGTGAAGACGAGGCCGCCGTGACTATCGATACCGCCTTGGCAGAGATTCAGACCGTTCTTGCGAGCGCTCAAACGGTGCCGGGGACATTGTTTGTGTCCGGCGGAAGAACGCTCCTATCTGCAATGCAAGCAGCAGACGTAGAGTGGATTTCCATCACGGGCTGCATAGAACCTGGTTTTCCCTTGGGCCGGTTGCATGGGGGCCCGTTGGCCGGAGTGCAGCTTGCGGCGAAGTCCGGTTCCTTCGGTGATGATGGCGCGCTAAAGCGACTGCTCGCCCGCTCGCCTTGTGGTTGATGGATTATGAGATTTCCTTGATATATTTTGCCAATTGATGAAAGCTTTTGACAAACAGAGTTCTCACGCTGGCAGGACGTTTCACACAGATATGTCATCCATCGCGCTAACTATGGGGGATCCTGCAGGTGTAGGCCCCGAAATCATTGTCAAAGCCTGTCAGTGTTTGCTGCCGAAGATTGAAGAAGGCGCACTAAGAATTTCTGTGCTGGGAAGCGTTAACGCTTTCCGAGACGCCCAGTCTTTCCTCGGCATTGAGCTGCCCACGGTTGAAAGCGACGGAGCTGACGAGGATGCCCCTCGCATTGCTGGCTCTATCGCGTTGATGGACGTTGACCCGGAACGACCGGATGTTCCTCTCGGTGAGGTCAGCGAGGCAGGTGGGCGGTACTCCTTCCTTGCCATTGAGAAGGCCGTGGACTGGGCGCAGCGCGGCATCATCAATGCGATGGTCACGGCCCCTTTGAACAAGGAAGCGCTCAATCTTGCCGGGTATCGTTACTCTGGCCATACAGACATGCTCGCGAACCTAACCGGTGTCTCGGGCTCAGTGATGATGCTCGCACACGGTCATATGCGGGTGACCCATGTCTCTACCCATGTTGCGTTGGACAAAGTGCCCTCTCTTCTGACCGCTGAGAGGTTGGAAAGGGTTGTCGACCTTACATACGAAGCGCTGATCGAGATTGGGCTGTCAAACCCTCGAATTGCCGTTGCTGCGTTGAATCCGCACGCGGGAGAAGGTGGGATTTTTGGTCGTGAAGACATCGATGTGACCACCCCCTTCATTGAAGAGTGCAGGGCCAGGGGACGAGATGTTGTCGGCCCCATACCTGGCGACACCGTATTCGTGAAGCTGCATGGCCACAGCTATGATGCTGTTGTGGCGATGTACCATGATCAGGGTCATATCCCCATCAAGCTGCTTGGCTTCCAGACGGATCCTGAAACCGGACGCTGGAAAGCCCTGAATGGAGTCAATGTTACTCTTGGTCTGCCAATCATTCGCACATCGGTCGATCACGGCACCGCATTCGATATCGCCGGTCAAGGCATTGCCAACGAGCAAAGCCTAATCGAGGCGGTGGACTACGCCATCACATTGTCAAAAGGACGCGCTGCCAGGAGTGATGCCCAAATTGAAGACTGAATCATGGCTCTTGTTTCGAACGGGCACGCTCTTGAGCCCCGTCCGCAAAGAAGGAGCGGGGAGGATCATGCAAATGTTGGATTTTGATTTCGCGTCTGGCGCGAATACAAGCTCAAACATTGGCGAGAAATGGGTTGAAGGCAGCCAGAAGCTTGCTGTTATCAATCCAATGACCGCGGAGCCGCTGTTGGGTCCCAAAATATTCAGGCATGTGACGGCGGTTTTGTCCCACTTTCTCTGCCGGTTGGTTTGTCGGTGATTCAGGGACAATCCGGGACAAGGGTTCTTTCCCAACCAGAGTTTTTCAAATAGCTGCTCTGTCCGGTTTAGACTATATCAAGCAGCTTTTTGGCGCGGACCGATGCGGTCTGCCGCCTGTCGGGCGAGCGACGGAATGAGTGGAGAGTTTCGGTATCGGGAAACTGGCGGATTGCCTTCGAGGAACGGAACGGCGCAATCCGGTGCCTGAACCTGGAGGACTGCCACTGATGACCAGCGGCGGCATTAAGATGGGGATGGCTCCACCGCACCCCGGCGCCGACCGCGACGCGGCGATATCGGGCGACAGCGTGAATCCGCGCCCCGGTATCCAGGGGCTGCGATGAGGCGCGCGGTATCGACACGCCGCGAATCGGGACCGTCCGGCGCGACCCCGAAATGTGGGATGCGCTTCAAGGATAGGTTGCGAAGTCCAAATACGTGAGATCCATCTTGGCTGAACCCGCCGACCTGTTCGCGTTCCGTCCGCCGCCGGGGCTGAAAGCCCCCGAAGACAGAAAGGCCGTGATCATTGTCGGCGCCGGCCCGGTTGGGGCGGCGGCGGCGCTGGAACTCGCAAATCACGGAGTCACGACGGTCGTTCTCGACGAGGGCGACCGGCTGGCGACCGGTTCCAAAGCGATCTGCTGGTCAAAACGCTCACTGGAGATCTTCGACCGGATCGGCATCGGCGACCGCGCGGTCGAAAAGGGCGTGACATGGAAAGTCGGCCGCACATACCACGGCGATCGGGAAATCTTTGAATTCGATTTGCTGCCCGAAAAGGGTCACAAACGACCGGCATTCATCAACCTGCAGCAATATTATGTGGAGCGGTATCTGATCGAACGGGCGACCGCGGCCGATGCTGTGGATTTGCGGTTTGCAAACCGCGTTGTCGGCATTCTGTCTAACGCCGATTCAGTGACTGCGGAGATTGAAACACCGCAGGGAAGCTACCGACTAGAGGCAGACTGGCTGCTTGCCTGTGACGGTGTGCGCTCTTCGGTCCGGTCAATGTGCGGGCTCGGGTTTGAAGGGGAAATCTTCGAGGAACGGTTTCTGATCACCGATATAAGGATGGAGGCGGACTTTCCGTCCGAACGACGGTTCTGGTTTGAGCCGTCATTTCACAGCGGGCAGTCCGCCCTGCTGCACAAGCAGCCTGACAGCATCTACCGCATCGACCTTCAGCTCGGACCGGACGCCGATCCGGAAAGAGAACGACAGCTGGAAACGGTGGCGCCGCGCATAGAGAGGGTGGTCGGCACAAGCGATTTCCGCATTGAGTGGGTGTCGGTCTACACCTTCCAGTGCCGGAGAATGGCCCGATTCCTGCACGGCAGAGTGCTGTTCGCCGGCGATTCTGCACATGTTGTCTCGCCGTTCGGGGCCAGAGGCGGCAATGGCGGGCTGCAGGATGTGGACAGCATGTGCTGGCGGCTTGCGGCGGTGGTTCAGGGCCGGGCGCAGCCGCCGCTGCTGGAGGCCTACAACAGCGAGCGCGTCTACGGGGCCGATGAAAATATCGCCAATTCGACCCGCACAACGAAATTTATGTCCCCCGCAGACGGTTGGGAAAGGACGATGCGGGATCAAACGCTGAGGCTGGCCGCCACATTCCCATTTGCCCGCGCCTGGGTAAACTCCGGCAGACTTTCGGTCCCTTGCGTTTATCCTTCGTCAGGCGATGATGACACATCGCTTCCCTCAGTCTCCAGACCGGGAGCGGTGGCGCCTGACGCGCCGCAGGGGGCGGGATGGCTGATTGACAGGCTTGGCGGAAGGATGACGCTTATGGGGGTCGGCGGTGCCGTTCCGGACATTGCCGGAGCCGAGACGCTGAAGGTGGAGATGAACAGTCTTGTGCGGTCAAGATATCTCGGCGATGCCGCCGCCGCCGTCTATCTGGTGCGTCCCGATCAGGTCGTGGCGGCGCGGTGGACAAAATGTTCACAAGCGGACATTCGCGAGGCGGTCTCGGCGCTGTGGCAAGGCGGATGACGGATCAGCGTTCTTCAACGGCTCAGCTTGGTGTCTATGACGGCATCTACGACGATCTGCTCGCGGCGTTTCACGGCCTTTCGCCGGAACGGCAGCGGCAGCTGTCAGCTTCGCTCTTGGTTTGTCTGTGCCATAGGATCGGCGACCGGGAAGAAATTGGCCGCGCCATTGAAGAGGCGAAAGCCAGCCTGCCGGACCCGCCGGCGCAGGAGTGAGACCTCTATTTCGCGACTTCCCCTGAAGCCCAATGCCGGGCTGGATTTTCTTGCGCGCATTGCTGATCCTGCTTCAGGCGCGCCGGCTACGAGCGGACTCTTTGATTGCCGGGATCGAATTGGCAGAGCGCGGTGACTATTGCCGGATGCGCGCGGCCGAGAAGTTCGACTGAGAGATTATTGCCGATCTCTGATGCTGCCGGGTCGACAAATGCGAAAGCGAGGTTTTTCCTGACTCGGAACCCGTAGGAAGCGGATGTGACAGTTCCGGCGAGACGGTCCCGGTCAAGCACGCTGGCTCCCGGCTGCGCCGGCGCATCGTCACAGTCAATTTCCAGGCAAACGAAGGCGCGCCTGCGTCCCATCGCCCTGCGCGCTTCCAGCCGCTCCTTGCCGACAAATGGTTTTCTGAAATCCACAAACCGCTCCAAGGCCGACTCAAACGGGTCGAATTCGGTGATGAGATCGGCTTTCCAGTGGCGGAATCCCTTCTCGATTCGCATGCTTTCGGTCGCCAGCAGCCCAAACGGGGCCATGCCATGGCCGCGGCCGCATTCCCACAATGCGTTCCAGACGCCAAGCAGCTGTTCCGATGCCACGTGGATCTCGTAGGCGAGTTCTCCTAAAAAACTGAGCGCAAACACAAGCGCCGGCGACGAACCGATGCGCATTTGGCGAACATTGAGCCAGGGGAACGCCTCTCTCGAACAGGTTTCCTGAGCGGCGGTCTGCAGGATTTCCCGCGACTTCGGACCGGCGATGACGATCGACTGAAAGGATTCTGTCAGTTGCCGGATGCGGATCGAACCGTCACTGGGAAGCGCGGCTGAAAGCCAGTCATGGTCGTGAAGTTCAGATGCCGCCGCCGATCCGTACCAAAAACAGTCGCCAAGCTTGGCCAGCGTCGCTTCAGACTTCACATTGCCCAGAGCGTTGAGAAAATAACAGAGGCTCACCTTGCCGTCCTTTCGCGGCACGGTTGAACATGTGAGCCGGTCCAGCCACCCGCCGACATCTTTGCCGGAAATCTCAAGCCGGTTGAAGCCGCAGACCTCCTGGATGCCGCAGCGCTGATGCGCATGCATCACTTCACGGTTGACAATGTCCTTGAGCTCGTCAAAGCGAAAACCGAAACGCTTGGTGTATTCGGGAGACGGTTTGAAATATTCGGCCCGTTCCCAGCCATTGACTTCGGTGAATTCGGCGCCGAGACGCTGCAGTTCGGGTGTGACCGCGGAGGTCCGGGCAGGGCGGCCGGCGGCGCGCGTTTCGCCCGGAAAGTGGAACCGGAACTCGTTCTGATACTCATCAACAGCCCGCTGGGTGGTGTATCCAATCGTCGCATGCGGCCCGAAACGGCGGGGATCAAGGCACCAGCTGTCGAGGCTGGTCTCGCCGTGCACAATCAGTTCCGCCAGGAGCCAGCCATGGCCGCCGCCCTCACCCAATCCGGCCCGCAGGCCGGTGATCACAAATGCGTTTCGCATTCCGGGCATTGGACCGACAAGCGGCAGCCCATCCGCCGAATAGGTGATCGGACCGTTGACCGATGATTGAATTCCGGCGTTTTCGAGGCACGGAAGCCGGCGAATCGCGCCCTCAAAAACAGGCATCACCCGCTCAAAATCTGTCGGCAGCAGTGCCTGGGTGAAAGCCGGATCAATTCCGCCGATGCCCCAGACTCTGCAGTCCTGCTCGTAGAATCCCACCAGCAGACCCTATTTTTCCTGCCGGCAGTAGAAGTCTGCGATCGGGCAGCGGATCAGCGGCATGCGCCGGGAGGAGGCCGCGATGTCCGGTATCGGCCCGGTCACAAAATACTGGTGCTCCATGGAAACCATGGGCAGGCTGGCACCCATCAGGCCGGCGATCTCTTTGGCCCGGTAGCCGCCCGCATTGACGATATATTCACAATGGAACCGGCTGCCCTCCGAAGTGTCCACAACCCAGCTGTGGTCAGGACGCTGGGACAGTCCGGTGACTTCGGTCTTGCGCAAGATTTCAGCGCCGGCGCGGCGCGCCTGCCGGGCCAAAGCCTGGCACAGCTGCGAGGGGTCAATGTCGCCGTCAGAAGGATCCCACAGCCCGCCGGCCAGCCCATCGGTTGCGATCAGAGGGTGGCGCCGGGCGCACTCGGCGGCGTCGATGACCTCAAACTCAACACCCATTCCCTTCGCCAGCGAAACGAAATGGCGGTAGCCATCGATTTCGTCGCGGGTTCCGGCGAGCCGAATGCCGCCATCCGCAAAATGGTAGCCAACGGGAAACTCCGCATCCGCCGCGAGTTCCCGGTAAAGCCGGATGGAACAGGATTTCAGCCCGACCATTGTCTGCGTCGCGCCAAAATTTGTCACCTGAGCCGCGGAATGCCATGTCGTGCCGGAGGTCAGCTCATCACGCTCAAGGAGCGCCACGTCTGTCCAGCCTTCTTTGGTCAGGTGATACAGCGCCGAACAGCCAGCTATGCCGCCGCCGATGATGACGACGCGAAAATTCCTTGTCACTGGCGCAACCGCCTCCAGCCGTGGCCCTGCCGCCTCTCGCCTCACTGTCCTGAAATCGCCGGCGGATTCAGCCATTACTGCGGCGGCGGCGTTATGCCAAGATATTCACTTGGGGACGGCAAACTAATGATGCATGATTTGGCAATGAGTTCCTGGGCGGTCACAGAGCCGCGGCGGTCCGCGGATGGCTGAGCGCCGGTGCAGCCGGAGAAGCGGACGGCGCGCTGTGGTGGCGCGCCGGACTGCCGCTGAGCCCGAGGTCAATCCGGCGCCGCCCGGTCAGTCCGGAGGTCAGTACAAGCCGCTGACGCCGCAGGAGATCAGGATCATCTACCGAACAGCGCTGCGGCTGCTGGCTGAACTGGGAATGAGCGAAAGCCCTGCCGAGCTGACGCGGCGATGCCTGCGCGCCGGCGCGTTCCTGAATAAAGACGGCCGGCTTTGTTTTCCCAATTCGCTGGTTGAAGACATCATTGCCAATGCCGCAAGGTCGGTGGTCCTGCATGGAAGGGATGCTTCCAGAAGCATCGCTGTCGGCGGCGACAGCGTTCATTTCGGCACCGGAGGCGCCGCGGTGCAGACACTGGATCTGGAGACCGGGGCCTACCGTCCTTCGACGATTGCCGATCTGCGCGACCTGACCCGGCTGCAGGACTGCCTGACCAACATAAGCTGGTTCACCCGCTGCTGCATCGCGACCGATGTTGAAGACCCGTTCGATCTCGATATCAACACGGCGCATGCGCTGCTGTGCGGAACAACCAAACCGGTCGCGACCGCTTTTTCGCATCCCAGCCATGTCGCCGATGTGGTCAGGATGTTCGACCTGGCGCAGGACGGCGCCGACCGGTTCAGCGACCGGCCTTGGTGCGCGGCACATATCAGTCCGGTGATATCGCCGATGCGGTTTGGCGAAGATGCGGTGCTGACAGCTTTCGAATGCGTGCGGCACAACATACCGATCAGCTGCATTACGGCGGTCCAGTCAGGAGCCACGGCGCCGGCGTCGCCGTCCGCTTTTCTCGCCACGACGCTCGCCGAGACACTGGCGTCACTGGTCATGATCAACGTCCTGAGACCGGGTTACCCGATGATCTTTTCAAACTGGCCATTGGTTCTGGACCTGCGGACAGGGGCGTTTTCCGGCGGCGGCGGCGAGTCGGCTGTCATGAATGCGGCCAGCGCGCAGATTTCAAACTGGATCGGATTGCCGTCGGGCGTCGCCGCATGCATGAGCGATGCCAAAGCCGTTGATGCGCAGATGGGAATGGAAAAGGGCGTGACCGCTCTCGCTGCCGGGCTTGCCGGCGGCAACATGATCTATGAAAGCTCGGGAATGATGGCGTCATTGCTGGGCGTGTCATTCGAGGCGTTCGTTCTGGACAATGAGATGAACGGTCAAATCTATCGGGTTATCCGCGGCATAGAAGTCAGTGACGATGCGCTGCGGTTCGACGATATCTGCGATTCGATTCTCGGCGACGGGCATTTCCTGGCGAGCGGGGAAACCATGAAAGCGATGCAAAGGGACTACGTGTATCCGGAACTCGCCGACCGCAGCCGGCCGGACGTCTGGGAGGCGCAGGGTTTGCCCGACATCCGGGAAGCCGCGCGCCGCAAGGTGCGGGCCATTCTGCGGGAACACCATTCTGCCTGTCTCAGCGCAGCAGCCGACCGGAAAATCCGCGAAGATTTCTATATCGCGCCCTGATTCAGCGCTCCGGCGCGCCGTCCCGGCGGCGTCCGAACGCTTGCTTTTCCGGAGATAGTGAACCATAGTCCCGGCGGGTTCAGATTTTGCACGGAAAGGTCAAACCCATGATAAAAAAACTGTCGGCGGCAGCGCTGGTGGTTGCGCTTGCCATTGCGGTCCCGATAGGCGCGGTCGCTGAGGAACACAAAAAAAAGCAAAGCGGCGGCAGTTCCAGCGGCACCGGTGACTTGATCAAGGCGGTGGCAGGACTGACCGCGATTGCGATCATTGCCAACGAAGTGAAGAAGGGCAAAAAGGCCAAGCAGGCGGCAGAAGAAGCCGCAGCTGCGGCTGCAAAGGCCAAGCAAGGTCCGAGGGTCTGCACCAACCCCTATTGGGACGGCGTGTCCTGGCGCAACAGAGACGGCAGAGTCTGTCTCCCGACGCCTGCTGTCTGCCTTCGTGAAACGATACTCTCAAACCGGACGGTTCGGCGGTTTGACTACGAGTGCATGTGGAAAGAAGGTTTTCGTCTCAGCAGCGTTAACAGATAGGGGCGAACCAAAGGCTTGAAGCAAGGCTCGTTGGCTTCCGGCCCCGGGGACTGCCTGGAGCAGGCGCTGAACAGGCGCGGATTTCGCTTCGTAGCCGGAGTTGATGAGGCCGGCCGCGGATCGCTGGCGGGACCGGTGGCCGCAGCTGCGGTCGTGCTGTTTCCGGGGAAAACGCCTGCCGGGATCGACGACTCAAAAAAACTCAGCGCCAAGATGCGGCAGGAACTCGCGCGCGCTATCAAGCGGATGGCGTGGGTTTCGGTGGCCATTGTCGGTGTTGATGCCATTGCGCGGCTTAACATTCTTCATGCGACGATGCTGGCGATGCAGAAGGCGCTGGAACGGCTGCCTACACTGCCGCACCATGCCCTGATTGACGGCAACCGCATACCCCCGGACCTGACCATGCCGGCCACCGCCGTCGTCAAGGGCGACACAATATCCTTGTCGATCGCTGCCGCCAGCATTGTGGCCAAAGTCGAACGCGATTGCATTATGCGCGATCTCGGGGATGCATACCCGAACTACGGGTGGCGCCGAAATGCCGGTTACGCGACGGCTGAGCACCTGGCCGCGCTGCAGAGATTTGGTCCGACTCCGCATCACCGGCAGGGCTTCGCGCCGGTGCGCGATGCGGCCGCCCAGCTTCTGCTTTAGGGGCGGCGTTTTTTGCACCGCCATGTCTGCGACGACCACAGCATACCTGCTTCTCGGATTACTGCTGGACAGGCGGTTCGGCGACCCGGAGCGGCTTTGGTCGCGGATGCCGCATCCGGTCGAGATGTTTGGCCAGTTGATCGCCTTTGCCGACCGGCGGCTGAATGGCGGCGCCAATTCCCAAAGCCGCGGGCACAGTGTTTATGCTGCTGACATGCGCCGCGCTTTTCGCCATCGGCTGGTTCGCGGCGAGACTGCCGTATGGCGGCGTTCTTGAGATCTTGGCGGCATGTGTGCTGCTGGCGCAGAAAAGCCTAGTGGACCAAGTGTCTGCGGTGGGCGCAGGCCCTCCGCATAGGTCTGGCGCACGGCCGCCGGGCGGTATCGCAGATCGTTGGCCGTGAGGATTGCTGAGCAGGATTCGAGCGAGGTCGCAAAGGCAGCGGTCGAAAGCGCGGCTGAGGGGTTTGCGGACGGAGTCGCCGCACCGGCATTCTGGTTCGCGGTGTTTGGACTGCCGGGCATCGTTGTTTACAAATTCGCCAATACCGCGGACAGCATGATCGGTTACCGCAACGACCGCTACTGCGAGTTTGGCTGGGCTGCGGCGCGGCTTGACGATGCGCTCAACTGGATCCCGGCCCGTATCGCCGGAGCGCTGATTTTACTTGCCCACGGCTCGCTCGATCGGTTTTGGCATGCCGTCAGTGACGCAAAGCTGCACGACTCGCCGAATGCGGGCTGGCCCGAGTCGGCGATGGCTCACGCCCTCGGCATCGCGTTGGGCGGTCCCCGGATCTACGATGGAAGGGCAGTCGATCTTCCCTTCATGAATTCCTCTGGCCGCCGCGAAATTCAGGCGGCCGATATTGACAGCGCGGTGAGATCGGTGCGCCGCACACACAAGCTCCTGATGTTCTGTCTGCTCGGACTTTTCATCATCCAGATCGTTCTTTGAGCGTTTCATGTGTTTCAGGTTTCTTTCGGCCAAAGGCTGGCCTGGACACGGCCTGGGAACATTGGCGGTCCCGCGGCCCCGGCGTTGATCGGCGTCTGATGGGCCATTTTCCGGGAACTGAAACGGCGGACCCATAATCTGGGGCGAATTTCGGGCTTCGCGCCGTGTCCGGGCATGTGGACTTGCCGCCCCACAGGGCAATTCCCGCAACATGCCGGAATCGCCCTTAAAACCCGTTCCCGATTACGCTAAGCGGCGCTTTCCGCTGATTCTAGGGGGAGTGTTGCAATGTTCAAAAAGCCCTATCTCCTGTTTCTCGGCGACGCGCCTGACCGGCTTGCAGTGAAGGTGGCCCAGGGAATCCGCGACTGGCGGCCTGAAGATGTTGTCGGTCAATTCAGAATGGCAGGCTGCGCCGCCGACCTGCAGATCCCGGATCTGACAATTGAAGAGGCCTGTGGCGCAGGAGCGCAGACAATGGTCATCGGAGTTGCAAACCGCGGCGGCGTCATTCCCGACAGCTGGAAAGCCATGCTCGAACGGGCGTTGGCGGCAGGCATGGATCTTGCCAGCGGACTGCACAGCCACCTCAACGACGATCCGCGAATCGCCAGCGCCGCTCGGCGCAGCGGATGCGCATTGCACGATGTGAGAAGGCCGCCGGTGGATTACCCAATCGCCAACGGTCGAAAGCGCACCGGCAAACGGTGCCTCGCTGTCGGCACAGATGTGTCGGTCGGCAAGATGTATGTGTCACTGGCGATGCAGCGGGAAATGCGGCGGCGCGGGCACAGAGCGACGTTCCGCGCCACCGGGCAGACCGGCATCCTGGTGGAGGGCAGCGGTGTTCCTCTCGATGCGGTCGTGGCCGATTTCATGGCGGGAGCCGTGGAGTGGCTGACACCGGACAATCATGACGATCACTGGGATTTCATAGAGGGCCAGGGATCGCTGTTCCACGCATCATATTCGGGAGTGACACTGGCGCTGGTGCATGGCGGTCAGCCTGACGCATTGGTGCTGAGCCACGAGCCCGGACGCGCACATATGCGGGGTCTTCCTGAATACCAGCTGCCGACTTTGGAAAGTTTGCGGGATCTCGCCCTCGCCATGGCGCGGATTGTGAATCCATCCTGTGAGGTCATCGGCGTGTCGATCAACACCTCAAGCCTGTCGGAAGAAGCGGCGCAGCAATGCCTGGCTGAGGCCGAGGAACGCACCGGGCTGCCGGCCACCGACCCGATCCGTTTTGGCGTTGAATCCTTGGTCGATGCTTTGCAGGCGCTTTAGCGCGGACCGGCTGAATTGAGACCGCTCCTGTGAAGTTGACTGTTGCAGAGCGGCGGTTTCCGCTGAAACACTCATTTGCTATTTCGCGCGGCGCCCGCACCGAGGCGCATGTGCTGGTCGCCACAATCGAAATCGACGGAAAAACCGGGCGCGGCGAGTGTGTGCCGTACGCCCGCTACGGTGAATCGGTCGCAAGCGTGAAACAGGCGATCCTGTCGCTCGAACCGCCATTTGACCGCGCGCGGCTGCAGACAATGCTGCCGCCGGGCGCGGCGCGCAACGCCGTTGACTGCGCCTTGTGGGATGTCGAGGCGAAACTTGCCGGCAAACCGGTGTGGCAGCTTGCGGGGATCGAGCCGCCGGAAGCCGTAACCACAGCGTTCACGCTGTCGCTTGATTCTCCGGAGGCCATGCGGTCACGTGCGGAAGAATGCGCGGATTTTCCGATATTGAAGGTCAAACTTGGCGGTGGAGCAGCTGATATCGAACGGATGACGTCGGTGCGGGCAGGCGCGCCGCACGCCCGTTTGATTGTGGATGCCAACGAAGGATGGAACGACAGCGAATATCTGGATCTGATCCACGCATTCAGCGAACTCGGCGTCGAAATGGTTGAACAGCCGTTTCCGGCGGGAGAGGAACAGGCGCTGGCAGACTTGCCGTCCCCAATCGCACTCTGCGCCGACGAAAGCTGCCACGGTGTCGATTCGTTCGATCGGCTGCCGGCGGGTTATTCGATGATCAACATTAAACTTGACAAGACAGGCGGTTTAACCGAGGCGCTCGAACTCAGGGACCGGGCGCGAAGCGCAGGATACAGCATCATGGCGGGGTGCATGATCGGGTCTTCGCTGGCAATGGCGCCGGCGGTATTGGTCGGCCAGGGCGCGGAAATCGTCGATTTGGACGGCCCGCTGCTGCTGGCGGGCGATGACGAAGCGCCGCTCCATTACGACAAGAGCCTGATTCTTCCCCCGCAACCGGCGCTTTGGGGTTAACGAGCGCGGCAGGTCAGAGCCGGCTGGCGCAAGTTTGAAGGAGGCCAGGAGATGGGTCGCACAGTTTACCTGAACGGAAGCTACATGCCTGAAGAGGATGCCAAGGTATCGGTCTTTGACCGCGGCTTTCTGTTTGCTGACGCGGTTTACGAAGTGACATCTGTGCTGGGGTCAAGACTGCTGGATTTCGATGGTCACATGGACCGGCTCAGACGGTCTCTTTCGGAACTCCAAATCCCGTACGAAGTCGATCGGGACGAACTGCTCGGGATACAGCGCGAATTGGTGAGGCTGAACGGAATTGTCGAAGGCGTGGTCTATCTCCAGATTTCCCGCGGCGCCGTCGACCGCAGTTTCAAATTCCCTGGGCCGGATGTGGCGCCCACAGTCGTGATGTTCACGCAGTCGCATGAAACTATGAACCCGACAGACCCGGAGAAAGGGATCAGGGTCACTGTCGCCGATGATCTGCGCTGGGGGCGCCGCGACATCAAGACCGTGCAGCTGCTGTATCCATCGATGGCAAAAACGGCTGCCGCGAAGGCCGGTTACGATGATGCTTTCCTGGTGCAGGATGGCCAAGTGACGGAAGGCACAGCCTACAACGCCTACATCGTCACCAAGTCGGGCGCGATTGTGACCCGGCAGCTGTCGCGGGACATTCTTCACGGCATAACCCGGGCCGCTGTCCTGCGATACGCCCGCGAAGCGCAGATGACAGTTGAAGAGCGGCCGTTCACGATTGCGGAAGCCCAGGACGCAGCCGAAGCCTTCATCACTTCAGCCTCCAACTATGTCATGCCGGTTGTTGAAATCGATGGTGTCAAGCTTGCGGGCGGCAAGCCGGGACCCGTGGCGAAGAGGCTGCGCGAATTGTATCTGGAAGAGAGTTTGAAGGCCGCGGACTGAAGCGCCGCCAACTCCGCCTTGGACGCCTCAGATCGGCCGTTGAATTGAATTCAGTTTCTGGTCTGGCAGGTCACGCTCGCAGTGTCCGGCTTTGCATGCGGTATGGCCGCACCGCGTTTGTTGCGGCGGCAGGTGGAATTTGGCCAAAACCCTCCAAACGGTGGATCCGGGGCATAACCGCTGACGGCGATGCGGCTCATCGACCCTTGGCTGTTCCAAGGTGAGCTCTGAAGGGGTGACTACGCGGCCTTGGCTGGCATCATGCGCACAGGGGGTTATGCATTGCCCCGCCGTCACCCCTGTCAAGGCGCCCATGACGATTCCGTCAGCGGACTTCGAGACCAGGCGCTGGCGGCGGCATTGTGTCGCTGGCTGCGAATGGTTGACATGATTTTCATCCGGCAAGCATGGCTTCAAGCGCCTTGAATGCCATTGGTATTGTGCTCCCAAACCTGCCAAAACCCATATCGATTTGAGCGCGGCGGCATGCGGCAAGGGAAGTCTTGACCATTGCCATGGCCGCGTATCTTTTGACGAAAATAACACATGCGCTTTGCAAGCGCAGCGGGGGCTTCAACTCAATGCAAACGCCGTCCTCAATTTCGTCGACAAAAAGGTCCGAGCGGAAACTGAAATCAAGCACGCTGTCGGCGAAGCGGGATGTGACAGCCACGCTGCCCTGACGGCGCTCGCAGGCCGTCCCGTTTGGCCTCTTCCTGAGAATTCAGTATGCAGCTCGGATCAACAGCCAGCTATGTTTGGAGTCATTGGTTTTGACAGAAGGACTTTGACCATGATGAAACGCCATTCGTTACGCCGGTCCCACTGCAGTATCTTGATTGTTAAAACTGTCTTTTTCAGCGTGATGATACTTTGCGCGTTGACCGTGCGGGCGGCATCGTCGGACGGCGATATTCAGCGAACGGCCATTGTATCCGCATTTGCGCCTGAAATCGCTATCCTTAAGTCCGAGATTGAAGACCCATCGGTTAAGGTTGCGAATGGCGTTGAGTTCACCACTGGAAAAATCGAAGGTCAGGACGTCGTCCTGTTCCTGAGCGGGATCAGTGTCGTCAATGCGGCCATGACCGTGCAGCTCGCACTGGATCATTTCCCGGTTGAACGGATTGTCTTTTCCGGCATCGCCGGCAGCGCAGACCCGTCTCTGAATATTGGGGATGTGTTCATTGCCGACCGCTGGGGCCAGTATCTGGAGACAGTGTTTGCCAGAGAGGTTGATGGCAATTGGGCGCCAATCCCGTTTTTTGAATATCCTTTTGAGAATTTCGGCATGATGTTTCCACGCTCAGTGACCGTGCTCCGGAAAGGCGCCGCTGGACCGGAAACAAGGTTCTGGTTTCCGGTCGATGAGCGTCTGCTGGCAATTGCAGGAAGCATTGCGGACGATATCGTGCTGGCGCAGTGTTCCGCTAACGACAACTGCATCGATAAGGCGCCAAAAACCGTCGTCGGCGGTTCGGGTGTCTCCGGCGGGTCATTTATTGATAATTCCGCGTTCCGGTCCTACGCGTTCGAGACCTTTGGCGCACGCGCGCTGGACATGGAAAGCGCAGCCGTGGCTCATGTCGCCTACGCCAATCAAGTGCCGTTCCTGGCGGTGAGAAGTCTCGCCGACCTGGCAGGCGGCGGAGAAGGCGAAAACCAGATGGAGAGGTTCATGAATTTGGCGGCAGGGAATTCCACTGCGGTTGTAAAGGCGTTGCTAAGACAATTGCCTGACTGATCCGGCTCCTGCAGGTCATCGCCGCTGTCGCCGGCCGCCAAGAAATCCCAACAGGTTCCCGGTCACTGTGCCAGTAATTCTAATTTTGGATTTTTGAGTTTTTAACGTGTTGTATCACAACGGTTTTTTGGCCCGGGGAAATTTTTTTCCGCCGCAGGCGGCTGCGCGCCGGCGGTTCCCCGGCGGCGGGCGAATCACCTGCCGCCGACGCCGCTCCGGCCGCCGGCTCCTGGGGAAAAGGCGCGGAG
Source organism: Paracoccaceae bacterium (assembly GCA_965221935.1). GTDB lineage: Bacteria > Pseudomonadota > Alphaproteobacteria > Rhodobacterales > Rhodobacteraceae > JAPOXR01. Next base: position 80,934 of record CBDCSZ010000067.1, on the reverse strand, counting down.
AAGACATGTAAGTTATTGTTTTTACTTACATTTGTACAAATTTTTGATATGTGCATAATGCGGCGCCATGTCCCCGCTGGCCGGATACATCGCCGACATGCGCGAACTCTGCGCGTCCGCCCCGGACCGCAGGACCGGCGCCAACGCCCGCCTGGAGATGGCCGACATCGGCATGGCGGCCTTCGCCGTCTTCTTCCTGCAGTGCCCGTCCTTCCTGGCGGCGCAGGCGCAGCTTCAGTCCCGCCAGGGCCGGTCCAACGCCCGGACCCTGTTCGGCATTGACCGGCTGCCGACCGACAGCCACATCCGCAGCGTGCTCGACGGCGTGCCGCCGGAGCGCTTCGATTCCATCTTCACCCGGACCGTCGACCAGCTGGACCGCCAGGGCGCCCTTGACTGGCTGCGCCGGCTTGACGGGCGGCTGCTGATCGCCCTTGACGGCACCGAGTATTTCACCTCCTGCAGCATCGGCTGCCGGAACTGCCCGCAGCGGAAACTGGCGGACGGGCGGACACAGAACTTCCACGCCGTGCTCGGCGCCAGCATCGTCGCCCCGGGAACCTCGCGCCTCCTGCCGCTGCCGCCGGAGTTCATCCGCCCGCAGGACGGGGCTGAGAAACAGGACTGCGAGATCAACGCCGCCAAGCGCTGGCTGCGGCGGACCGGATCCGGCCTGGCCCGGCTCAGACCGGTTTATCTCGGCGACGACCTCTACTGCCGCCAGCCGCTCTGCGAGGCCGTGCTGGCCGCCGGCGGAAGCTTCATCCTGACCTGCAAGCCGAGCTCGCACACAACGCTTTACGAGTATATTCAAGGGGTTGAGACCGGCTGTCTGACCCGGACCGAGGGCCGGAAAAAGAAAAAGCGCCAGCTGCGCTACCGCTGGATGAGCGGTCTGCCGATCCGTGACGGAAAGGACGCGCTGGAAGTCAACTGGTTCGAAGTCACCATCACATCGCCGTCCGGAAAGCGGCTCTGCCGCAACAGCTTCGCCACCGACCTCCCGGTCGGCCCGGACAGCGTCGCCGAACTGGCCGACTGCGCCCGGGCCCGGTGGAAAGTGGAGAACAACACCTTCAAGGCTCTCAAGGACGGCTACCATCTCGAGCACAACTTCGGGCACGGCAAGGAAACCCTGGCCAGCCTGCTGGCGACCTTCAACCTGATCGCGTTCCTGATGCAGAGCGCCTGCGACCTGGTCTGCGAAAGCTGGCGGGAGGCCCGGGCAAAGCTCGCCGCCCGCTACCGGCTTCTTGACAACCTGAAGTTCCTGACCGTCTACGTCGTGCACGACGACTGGGACGCCGTGATGCGGACAATCATCACCGGCGAGCTGCCGGAAAAGCCTCCGTAACCGGAACCGGCAGCCCCGCCCCTTCCGCCGAAACACAGTAGAAATCCGCCCGGAAACGCAGCCGAAAATGAAGAAAAAACCGATGTGAACGCATAATTGGAATTACTGTCACTGTGCGCGATTTGTTGACCGAAGCAAAATGACCTGCCGCGGCATCGGCCTCTGCGTTGATGATGGCTGCGACAGTTATTCGCCGCAGCGGGATGTCGAATGCAATCCGCAGTCACCCCGGCGCATATACGGCTGAATGCCACATAAATCATGCTGCGCGCTGACCCTTTCAGGGGATGTCCGCCGGAGCTGTCGGCGATGCGCCGCTCGCTCGGGACCGAATCGCAACTCGCCGGCCCGTCCTGGAAATGTGCGACCGGCTGTGTCGTTGCTGCCTCCGGGCGAATACCTGCCCCCAGACCGCGCAATGAATTCCCGGACGGGTCTCGAAGGAGAGCTTTTTCTATTTCGGTTGCCGCCGACTGCTGCCGGCGACGCAATCAAAGATTGCGCATTCGTTCATGCCCGCACGGGCAGAGCTGATTCCTACCTATCTTGGCCATGCCTGCGAGCGCTCCTGAGACTTCCAACTCAATCTAACTTTGAGTTTATTCAGGTGTGTCCACGGAAGCAGTCCTTTGTGCTGGAGCATGCCCACGACAATGCCGGGAGCCACTCCTTGCTCGTCGGCGAACTCTTCAACTGCTTGTGCGCTGCGCGGTGACTTTGCGACAAACTGTTGCCACGCACTCTCGGGAATCAGCGTGCGTGATGCCCAATCATTGGCCTCGGCCTCTTGCTCTGCGTCATTTCCGTTGGCCTCGTCCACAAAAACGCCCTTCTTGCTGTGCAGCAGAATGTGCGCCGCCTCATGGAAGAAGCTGAACCATAGATGGTCGTCAGTCATGTGGCGGGCGGTCAGTTGGATGACGGCCTTCCGAGGAGACAGCCAACGGGCCGCTCCGCTAAGCACCGTCTTTGGCAACGGCAGCACCAACACCAGCGCAACCCCGGCTTCATTGCATAGCCCTGCCGTCCGCGGCAAGGCCTCAACGATCGGTTCGCGTGTCAGGCCGCGGATCGTCCGAACCGCGTATTTGAACCGGCTCTTGTTGTATTCCGCACACGCCTGATCTCTGGCTTCGATCTCGCCAAGCCGGAGCCAGGTGGCCAGCGCGGTCTCGCTGCTCTTGAATTTCGGAGAATGGCGGTACGCGACATTGGCGAGTCCGTAGCGAGCGGTCCAGGCATCGGCTGAACCCACTCGAAAGAACGCCAGCAACTTCGACACGGCATCGATATCCGATTCCGGGTGCTGGAAGCAGCCACGCTTCACCAATTCCTGGATGGGGAAGGCTTTGATCCATTCCGCGGATGCGGCGGCAGTTTCGGCCTCGTCCTCGCGAGCCCGGTGAAGCCGATAGTCGGACTCGATCCGGAGCCAGATGCTGGCATCGACCGCAAGCACCTTTTCGAATTGCAGTGCAGTTTCCGGCTCAAGCGGCGCCTTGCCCGAGACGATCTCGCTGATCAGCTTTGGAGAACGGCCGCATCGACGCGCGAATTCGGCATGCGATATCCCCTCCGCCCCGAGCCGCTCCTCAAGGATCCATCCGGGTGGGACCACATAGTCCGGGCTGAATTGGTTGGTCGCTGCCGCCATTTCTCCTTCCTCCGTCAGTGATAGTCGCCCACATCGAGGATCTTGATCGCCGTCACCCGTTCCGTGTCGATTCCTCCATCGTCCTTACGCGGAACCGGCTCGTGATCGGCTTCGAAGACGAGCCGGAGCGGATGAACGAGATCGACAGCGAATTGCTCGTCGCGATCCCCGGTGAGCTGATGCCGTCTGTCCGGTGGCGTGACCGGTGTCTGTTCAAGGTTGTCTGCCGCTCCGAGCACGGTCATCCGCATCATGATGATCTTTGCCATCCTCGCCCCATAGGTCTTCTGTAGGGAATCTGCCCTGTTGAAGTTTTTTTCGAGCTTGCGGGTCCGGAAGGTGATGTCCATGGAAACAGAACATGATGGTTACCCAATAGGTAACGATAATCCTCCGCGTGTCAAGTGGATAACTCTGGTTGCCTGGACCGCTCCGATTGTTGCATTTGGCCTTGGTGATGCTCAAAAGGGTCCACGCGAAACAGCCGATTACCGACCATGCAAGAGGAACAGCTGATAAACCCGCTGTATTGTTTGGACTGGTCGCGTTATGTTCAAGTGTAACGACTTGAGAAGCGGCAAGGAAACATGAGTGGCAGTGAAGCCCGCATGGGCGTGCGTTACGATGTGTCGGAAAAACCGCCGATACCGCTCACAATCGGGCTTGGTTTACAGCTGGCCATAATCACCGTTGCCGGCATAGTGATCACGCCGGCAATTGTGGTTCGAGCCGCCGCCGGCGGCGAGGAGTTTCTGTCTTGGGCCAGTAATTCTAATTTTGGATTTTTGAGTTTTTAACGTGTTGTATCACAACGGTTTTTTGCCCCGGTGAGATTTTTTTCACTGCGGGCGGCTGCGCGCCGGCGGCGCCCCGGCGGCGGGCGAATCACCGGCCGCTGACGCCGCTCCGGCCGCCGGCTCCTGGGCAAAAGGCGCGGAGAAGACCTGTAAGTTGTTGTTTTTGCTGACATTTGTACAAATTTTTGATATGTGCATAATGCGGCGCCATGTCCCCGCTGGCCGGATACATCGCCGACATGCGCGAACTCTGCGCGTCCGCCCCGGACCGCAGGACCGGCGCCAACGCCCGCCTGGAGATGGCCGACATCGGCATGGCGGCCTTCGCCGTCTTCTTCCTGCAGTGCCCGTCCTTCCTGGCGGCGCAGGCGCAGCTCCAGTCCCGCCAGGGCCGGTCCAACGCCCGGACCCTGTTCGGCATTGACCGGCTACCGACCGACAGCCACATCCGCAGCGTGCTCGACGGCGCGCCGCCGGAGCGCTTCGATTCCATCTTCACCCGGATCGTCGACCGGCTGGACCGCCAGGGCGCCCTTGACCGGCTGCGCCGGCTTGACGGGCGGCTGCTGACCGCCCTTGACGGCACCGAGTGTTTCACCTCCTGCAGCATCGGCTGCCGGAACTGCCCGCAGCGGAAACTGGCGGGCGGGCGGACACAGAACTTCCACGCCGTGCCCGGCGCCGGCATCGTCGCCCCGGGAACCTCGCACCTCCTGCCGCTGCCGCCGGAGTTCATCCGCCCGCAGGACGGGGCCGAGAAACAAGACTGCGAGACCAACGCCGCCAAGCGCTGGCTGCGGCGGACCGGATCCGGCCTGGCCCGGCTCAGACCGGTGTTGTTTTTCGGTTTGAATTGCTGCGGATTTCCCGGGTTATTTCGCTCGGTTTGGGACGATTCTTCCCGCATTGCGTTGATCTGACTGGTACGTTTCGGGATTTGTCTGCCTTGTCAGGATGTCATTCCAGTCCTTGACGTCACCGTGGCCGCCTGGCCGCATGCGCCGGACTGTGGGATCCTGCGTTTCGAGCATGCCGGCGGCCAGGTCTCCGGCCTGGTCGGCGTCATATCCGCAGAAGACGACATCGAGCTCGAACCTGTTGATCCACGCCGGCATTCTGCCGGTGGCCCCGGCGGTGGAGATGACGATGTCGATCCTTGCCGTCTCGCGGAGGGTCCATGCCGAGAGGGCGTCGATGGCCCCCTCGACGAGGAGCGCGGTTCTTGGGGTTGCCTGTCGTGCGATCCAGAAGCCACCTTCGGCTTTTCGGCTTCCTGGCGACATGGCCCTGAAGGGTCGGTCGGGGCGGGTTCCGACCAGTTCGGCGCCGGTTTCCCTGCCGTCCCGGTTGCGGCAGGTGAAGACTGCGTTGGCGCGGTTGTCGGCGCCGAGGATGCCGATGCGCCTGCAGTGTTCGATCAGCCCTGGATCGAGCCCGCGGTCCTGGTGGAGGCAGCGGCGCACCCGCGCCCATGCCCGGTCTTCGGGGAGGCCCCGGCTTCCGTCTGCGGTGCATGGGTTGCGGGAGGGGGGGAGCCCTTCGAGACGGCTGAGGGCCTGGAGGAAGCTGCACCGCTCGGCATGGATGACGAGATCGATTGCGCCGCCGCCGCCGCGTCCTGCGACATGATCGAAGAAGCGGGCTTGATTGATACTGATCACGGATCCCGGGCGTTTCCAGCGGGCCTTGTCGGCGGGGTCTTTCCGGTATCCGAGTTCGGCGGCGACGAGGGTGAGCGGGATTGTCCGCACTGCGTCGGCCCGGTCCCCGGGGCTGCTCACAGCACGACCTCGTCGGCGGCCCGGTTGACGTGGCTGTCGGTGACGGTCCGCATCCTGTCGGCGGCGGCGGCGATCAGCGCATGGTGGGCGAGGCGGTCGATCTGTCGCGGGATGCGGTTGCTGGCCAGCGCCACCGCCTCGATTGCCGCCGGCTCGAAGACCGGCACATCGGCGCCGGCCAGGGTCATCCGGTGTTCGATATAGGCGCCGACCTCCTCGTGGCGGAGCCCGGGAATGTGGCAGTTGACGACGATTCTCTGGGCCAGCGGTTCGTGCACCGCCATCCTGAGCCGATTGCGCAGCTCGGTGAGCCCGACCAGCAGCAGGCAGAGCCGGTTGCCGGAATCCATGCGGTAGTTGGTGAGCATCTTGAACTCGGCGAGGACATCGTTGCCGAGATGGTGCGCTTCGTCGAAGATCAGCACCGGCAGCTTGCCGGTCTCGGCAACGAGGCGGCTCATCTCCGTGCGCAGCGCCCGGCAGAGTGTAGCGCGGGACTGGCTTTCGGCCAGGCCGAAGGCGGTTGCGATGGCGTTGTAGGTGTCGCGGACATTCCCGGTCGAGAACGAGACGTAGCGAAGCTGGTGCAGGCCCTCGTGCAGGCTGTCGGCCACCTGTCGGCAGAGTGCGGTCTTGCCGACGCCGGATTCGCCGGTGAGCAGGCCGATGCCGCGCAACTCGATGAGATGCCTGATGCGGGTGCGGGCCTCGGCCTGTGCCTCGGTGTCGAGGAGTTCGTCGGATCTGAGCGTCTTCTCGAAGGGGTAATTCCTGAGCCCGAAGTGTGACAGGTACATGCTCAGTCCTCCTTCCCGCTGTCACGGCCGAGTGCCCGGAACCTCACGGCCGGTCTTTCGATGCCACGCCTGATCCGGACATTGGCGTGCAGGTCGAGCAGCCGTGCGCAGCCGCGCGGCTTGCCCTCGCGCACCACCTTGATCGGGCGGTCCTTTGGGGCGGACGGATCGTAGCGGAGCGTGACCTTCGCACCGTTCATTCCCGGCTCGACCTCGTAGAGGCGGCCCTCGAGACTGACGGTCCGGGCCCTGGAGACCCGCCGGCTCGCCTCGAACAGGAACATGTCGTCGAGATCGACGCCGGGGTCGGGTCGGCGGACCCTCTCGCAGGTGAGGGCCCACTGGTCGAGAGGCGTGCGTTTCCCGTCGAGGCCGCGATGAGGCGTCATGTGATACTCGGCCTCGAGCCAGCTGCGGAACCGTTGGTTGAGGGTCTCCAGCTCGGGAATGTCCTGCGCCTTGAGCGGGGCCAGGAATTGCCCGCGCACCGTTCTGAAGAACCTCTCGATCTTTCCCCGTCCCGCGGGATGGTATGGCCGTGCATGCAGCAGCGAGATGCCCAGCCTGCCGCAGATCATCTTCAATTGCCTTGAGCGGAAGTTGGCGCCGTTGTCGCAGTACAGCCTCTCCACCAATCCGCGCCGCAGGATCGCCTCCTTCAGCACGACCAGGTAGTCGGCCGTACTCTCGCCGAGGGCAAAATGCGCGTATGGGACAAGCCGGGTCGCATCGTCGAGCAGGGCGATCAGGCAGGTCTTTCTCTTCCGGCCCTGCCTGTCCCCGACCTTCGGACCGTGCATGACGTCCGACTGCCAGAGCTGGCCGGCCGCCTCGGTGGCGAAGCGGCGCAGGTCTGCGGATGGCGGGCCCGCCCGGCGCTCCATCAACCCCTCCCGGACGAACAGCCTGTGCAGCGTCGAGGCGGCGATGGTGACATCGCCGGGGACGGCGCCGCTGTCCCGGGCACGGGCGATGACCTGCCGGACGCTGAGATCCATGTTCTCCCGGCGGATCGCAAGCAGGGTCTCGACAACATCGCCCGGCATGTTCCGGATCGAGCCGCGGTCCTTGCGGCGCTTCGGCATCAGCCCGTCGAAACCGGACTTGCGGTATGTTCTGATCCAGCCCCGCATCGTCGTCACCGCAACCTTGCGCCGGCCCGAGCCCGGGATCGTCACCTCCCGTTCCGATTGCCGCTTCAGCTGTTGCGCCGCCTCGTCGGGCGGAAGGTGCAGCGCCTCCGAGATCATGCCAAAGCGAAACAGTGCGACGTCCTTGCGGTGGTCGCTGATCGTGTCGTTCATGGTGATGTCCTCCATCATTCCGGCTTCGATGCGCCGGTCGGCCTCATCTGCCGCGCCCGGCATCGCCGGAACAGGGTTCGAATGGTGTTGGAGGCCCGGTCGGGCATTTCCCACCCAGCCCGGGGGGCCGGAATCCGACCGGAGGCGGCAGGAACTGCAACTGGCTCGTCATCTCCCGGCGCAGGCCGACCAGCAGCGTTTCCGTGCCGAGCGCGGCGCGCATCGGCGCCAGCTCCGCCGGACATCCCCTGAACAGGTCAGGGCGCAGCGTGACGGCGGCCGCCAGGAAGGCCGAGACCGCCGCGAACGCGCCACAAAGACCGCGGATCGGGTTCGACAACTCGTCACGGTGGGGAAACAGGCGCCGGGCTGCCGCCCAGCGGCTCGCAGATCCGGCGAGAACGACCATGTCGTCCTCGATCTCCTGCAGCGAACCGCGGCGACGGGCCGCAGCGAAATCCGGAAGACGGCTGATCGTGGTCTGGCATTCACGGCAGTCGAACCGGGCAACGCGCAGCGGAACCGGCGTCTTGCGCCCGTAGGTCCCGTGACGCATCAACCCGCAGTCGAAGCCGCAAAGGCCCTTCAGGCAAGGGGGAAAGCTTGCGTTCCTCCACGCCTCGCGGCTAACATACTCCTCGGCGGTCAGTTCTGTTTCAAAGCGTAGCTGTACTGGTTGCCCACGGCCCGGCGAAGGCCTATTCGCGCGGGCCACCCTTTTCTGTCTCAGGCTATCGGCGGCGTGCAGCCAGCCAGTCGAACCGGCAGGAAATCGCAAGCATCCGGACGCCGCCGAAAAGCTTCTTGTCAAAGTCTGACTGGACGGGGAAGCTACTTGAAAATCCCTGCTTGGGAAAGAAGCGCTGTCCCGGACTGTACCCGATCAAACAGAAACAGAACGCGCGGGGAAAGTGGGAAAAACCGCCCGGTTCATGACGGAATAGTCCGGGACCCTACACCGGTTTATCCCGGCGACGACCTCTACTGCCGCCAGCCGCTCTGCGAGGCCGTGCTGGCCGCCGGCGGAAGCTTCATCCTGACCTGCAAGCCGAGCTCGCACACAACGCTTTACGAGTATATTCAAGGGGTTGAGACCGGCTGTCTGACCCGGACCGAGGGCCGGAAAAAGAAAAAGCGCCGGCTGCGCTGCCGCTGGATGAGCGGTCTGCCGATCCGCGGCGGAAAGGACGCGCTGGAAGTCAACTGGTTCGAAGTCACCATCACATCGCCGTCAGGACAGCAGCTCTGCCGCAACAGCTTCGCCACCGACCTCCCGGTCGGCCCGGACAGCGTCGCCGAACTGGCCGACTGCGCCCGGTCCCGGTGGAAAGTGGAGAACAACGCCTTCAAGGCTCTCAAGGACGGATACCATCTCGAGCACAACTTCGGGCACGGCAAAGAAACCCTGTCCAGCCTGCTGGCGACCTTCAACCTGATCGCGTTCCTGATGCAGAGCGCCTGCGACCTGGTCTGCGAAAGCTGGCGGGAGGCCCGGGCAAAGCTCGCCGCCCGCTGCCGGCTTCTTGACAACCTAAAGTTCCTGACCGTCTACGTCGTGCACGACGACTGGGACGCCGTGATGCGGACAATCATCACCGGCGAGCTGCCGGAACAGCCTCCGCAGCCGGAACCGGCGGCCCGCCCATTCCGCCGAAACACAGCAGAAATCCGCCCGGAAACGCAGCCGAAAGTGAAGAAAAAACCGATGTGAACGCATAATTAGTGCTTGCCAGAAAATCCAATAACATGTTGACTTAACTTGATAAAGTGTGCTATTTCGGGTGCGAAGATTTCGGCTGGAAGGCCGTTTTCGACCCTTTCTGGCCCGATCCGGGCTGATTTGCGCAATTCTTCGGGGGCAGTCATGAGACAGGTTCGCAATCCGCAGATGAAACTCGGCGAGATCTGCATCGAGGACATCGAGCTGGACCTGAAGTCCAGGGACGACATCCCGGCTCTGCTTCTGGGCCTTCAGCATCTCTACGCCGACGGGCATTTCCGTTCCCGGCTGTTCGCGCTTCTGGAGGAGCACATTCTTCCCGGGACCGACAGGAGTGTGGGCCGTCCGGGCATGGAGATGTGGAGGATCCTTGTGATGGGCGTGGTCAAGCAGGGTCTGGGCTGCGATTTCGACCGGCTCCATGAGCTGGTGAACCAGCACATGACGCTGCGCCAGTTCCTTGGCCACGCGGAGGTATGGGACAAGCATCGCTACAAGTGCCAGACGCTGGCGGACAATGTGAGCCTTCTGAGTCCGGAGCTTCTGGCGGCGGTGAACGGTCTGGTGGTGGAGAGCGGCCATGCGGCCGCGGGAAAAAAGCCCGGCGCGCCGCTGGCCGGGCGGTGCGACTCCTTCGTGGCCGAGACCGACGTCCACTATCCGACGGATGTCAGTCTCCTGTGGGACGCGATGCGCTGCCTGCTCCGGGAGACGGGCCGCGCGGCGGAGAAGAGCGGCGCCGGCGGCTGGCGCCAGTGGAAACACCTGTCGCGCTCGGTCCGGCGGCTGTTCCACAGGGTGCGGGCGACGCGGCGGGCGCGTCCTGAGCATGTGGAGGCGTATCTCGCGCGCTGCCTCGAGCTTGCCGCGCGCGCGGAGGCGGACCTTGCGGATCTGGCCGCACACGGAGCGAAGGCCTGGGAGATCGTGGAGATCGAAGGCTATATCGCGCATGCGAAGCGTCAGATCGACCAGATCGACCGCCGTCTTCTCAAGGGTGAGACGATCCCGCACGGGGAGAAGGTGTTCTCGATCTTCGAGCCGCACACGCGCTGGATCTCGAAGGGCAAGCATCCATGTTTTGAGTCAAGCCCGGATTCGGCCTTTTCCGGCGGTTTTCGGAGGTCCTGTTCCGGGTTTTCCACATCCCGTCCACAGGCCCGTCCACAGGCGGGCGCAATGCGGGCATGCCGAGGCAGTCCGGCCGCGGTGACCTGACCGGCGCGTCTGATTCGTTTTGTGCCCCGCAGACGGCCGCGGGACACGGTCCGCGCGGGCGTCAGCCGGCGGCGGCCCCGGTCCGGTCCTCCCACATGCGCCGGTCGCGGAGAAGGGCGTTCGCGGTCACGATCAGCTTGCGCATGACCGCGGTCACCGCGACTTTGTGGGGCTTTCCCCTTTCCTTCAGCCGGCCGTGGAACTCCGCCATCTCGGGATTGAACGCGCAGGCCGCCATCGCCGCCATGTAGAGGACGTCCCTCGGCCTCCTCCGTCCGCCGCTGACATGGCGCCCGCCCTTGCGGCTTCCGCTGTCGCGGGCGAAGGGCGCCACGCCGATCAGCGCGGCGGCCTGGCGGCCGCCGATCGCGCCGAGCTCGCCCATCCACGCGATCAGGGCCGCCGCCGTGACGGGGCCGATGCCCGGAACCGAAGTCAGGATCCCGTAGCTCTCCGCATGCTCCTCCGCGCCGGTGATCAGCTCCTTGATCCGCCGGTCATACTCGCGGACGCCGGCGTCAAGCTCCGCGAGGATTTTCGGGACCGGCCCGTCCGGAGCCGGATCGCCGACCTCGTCGAAGGCCAGCTTCAGGTCGGCGCGCTGGTCCACGAGCTTCTCCCGGAGCACGAGCATGTCGCGGAGCCGGTCGACCGTCACGCCGGCCGGCGCCGAGGCCGCCATGTCCGGAAACGCGGCCCCGAAGGCGGCCAGCGCCCTGGCGTCGACCCGGTCCGTCTTCGCCAGCTCGCCGCCGGCCCTGGCGAAGTCCCGGGACTGGCGGGGGTTGACCACGCAGACGGTGAAGCCGCGGTCATGCAGGGACTGGAAGAGGGCCCTGTGCATCCGGCCGGTGGCCTCGATGACGGCCCGCTCCGCGCCGCCGTCCCTGAGGATGCGGGCGACCTTGCGGAAGCCGTCCGTGTCGTTGGCGGCGGTGTCGTCCCTGCCGCTGAGATGGATGTTGAGTGTCTTCTTGCTGACGTCGATTCCGGCGGCTACGATGGCCATGGTCTCCCGCTCCTATCCTCGCGATGATTCGGTTCTCGAACCCCAGGCATCCATTCAGGACCCGGGAGGCTGAAGGGAGGGCGGGCCGACCACGCTTGCCCACGGATCCGATGATCCAAGGCGGTTTCGGTCCGACCCGTCCTGCGGGGCCTGGCCCCGCTCCGCCGCCGCCAGGCCTGGCGGCGGCGGTCCCGGCACAGAAATGAACCGGAGAGGCGGCGGAACACAAGCGGCGGGTTTTCCACAGGAATCCGCCCCCCAACTTATCCACAGCCACCTCCCTCGTTCAATTCTGATTCTCTGAACATACGAGGCGGGGTGTCCGGTGGAGCTTGGGGTTCCGGTCTGCATCCTCGAGGACCGGCACGGCTTCGTCCTTCACCACGAGGTCATGTGGGAGGGCAGTGACGTGGACTATGCCGTGCCGATGGTCGAGGCCGCCCAGGCGCGGTTTCCCGACCTCCGCGCGGCGAGCTTCGACCGCGGCTTTCACAGCCCCGGCAACCGTGTGCGTCTTGACGCGCTGCTCGACAACAACGCGCTGCCGAAGAAGGGTTATCTCAACAGGGAAGACCAGAAGCGCGAGCGGGACGGTGCGTTCGCCGCGCTGCGCCGTCAGCATCCGGCGGTTGAATCGGCGATCAACAACCTCGGGCACCGCGGCCTTGACCGGGTTCGGGCCCGGGGAGCGGACGGATTCGCCCGCATGGCGGCTCTCTCGGCGCTTGCTCTCAACATCCACCGCATCGGACTTCTGCTGCGCCGGAAGGCGGGGAGGAAGACACGGCGGCGACGCGCCGCCTGACGGCGCCTCCAGACCCCCTTCGCCAATAACCCGCCCGGAGCGGGAACGGCTCCCCGTGCGCTGTTGTCAAAACCGGCCAAAAAATCACGGCTCCGGCGGCGGAAATCCCGCCATTCGAGGCGCGCGGACATCCCGGAGCAGGGAAATCACCGCGCCATGGCGCCCGGATCTGTTGACAGCCGCCGCCCGATATCGCCAAAAACGGGGGGTTCTCTGACGGACACTAATTAGAACTACTGGTCTTGGGCGGTCTTCGCCGCAGTCCTGATCAGCGGCGCGACGACGGTGTTGCAGGCAGTTCGGGTTGGTCGGGTTGGGGCGGGATACGTCCTTTGCATGGGAACTTCGGGTGCCTTCATCGCGATATGCGTCACGGCTGTCGCGGAGGGCGGGCCGGCGATGCTGGCCACACTGGTTGTCGTGTCGGCGCTGTTTCAGTTCGCACTTGCGGCAAGACTCTCTCTGCTCCGCCGAATCCTTACACCTGCCGTAGCGGGCACAGTGATCATGTTGATCGCTGTGACCGTGATGCCGATCGTATTTGAGATGCTCACGAATGTGCCGGAAGGCAGTCCGGAAACCGCGGCGCCGGTATGTGCCCTTGCAACGATGATTGCAATCGTCGGCATCACCCTCACAACGACAGGCGCCGTGCGCCTCTGGGCGCCTGTCATCGGCGTCATCGTCGGATCGCTGCTTGGCGGCTATTTCGGGATTTACGACATCGCCAGCGTGAAGGATGCAGCCTGGCTGGGTCTTCCCGAGGGTTCCTGGCCCGGCCTTGATCTCAGCTTTGGTCCGGTGTTCTGGACGCTCCTCCCGGCATTTGTGCTTGTGACCCTGATTGGTGCGATCGAGACCATTGGCGATTCTGTGGCAATTCAGCGCGCATCCTGGCGGCGGCCGCGGGCAGTCGATTTTCGGGCTGTACAGGGCGCCGTGGCCGCCGACGGCGTCGGCAATCTGCTCTCCGGCATGGCCGCTACAGTGCCCAACACAACCTATTCGACAAGCGTGGCCGTTACCGAACTGACAGGAGTCGCATCACGACAAGTCGGTGTCGCGCTCGGCATCACATTCGTTGTTTTGGCCTTCATACCCAAGGCGCTGTCGCTGGTGCTGGCGATACCGAGCCCGGTGGCCGCCGCCTACGTCACTGTCCTGCTTGCCATGCTCTTTGTCTTGGGCATGAGGATCGTTGTTCAGGACGGTCTCGATCGTCGAAGGTGGCTGATTGCCGGAGTCGCGTTCTGGATCGGAGTCGGCTGTCAGCACGGATTGATTTTTCCCGGGTTTTTGGCCGATATTGCCGGCGGCCTCTTCGATAACGGCATGACTTCCGGCGGCATCGTGGCCATTGGGCTGACGCTCTTCAGTGAACTGACGGAGCCTCGCCGCCGCCGGCTTCAAATACCATTCGATATCGCGCAGCTGCCGAAGATTTGCGAATTCCTCGCTGAGTTTGCTTCGCGAAGCGGCTGGGGTGACGCGATGTCCGGCCGGCTTCAGGCGGCTTCCGAAGAAACCCTGCTGACGCTGCTGGGAGGAGAAGATGACGACGCCAGGCGTCGCCTTCTCATCACCGCGCACCGCGAGGGCGGAGGCGCCGTGCTGGAATTCATCGCTGCACCCGGCGACCATAATCTGGAAGATCAAATTGCGGTGATGACCGAACAGCCGGAAGGAACGCCGGCGGAACGGGAAGTTTCGTTGCGGCTTTTGCGGCATCTTGCCTCCTCGGTCCATCATCAGCAATATCACAATATTGATATATTGACTGTCCGGGTCGAAGCGTCCGCGGCAAATTGATTGGCCAATGAATTGCCCGTTCTGGACCGGCGTTTCCAGGACTGCTGCCATTCTCCAGGCTCGCCCGGGCATTGCGTTTGAAATTTTCGAAGAAAGTGACCATGCGGCGGCTGCGCTTTGATCCAGGCAAATGGCGGCGACTGCCCAGATTCATCACGATGCTTGTGTGGCTGAGAGAACCGAAAACGATCGCCTCTGAATTCCCGCTTTCAGACGTCGCGGTTATGCCAAACCGTCACCTTGCAGGTGGCAGCCATGTGCCGTTTCGAAGTGCGGTAATGGCGTGAGTGCAGCCCCGCAAGTCAGGCAAGCTGGCGCGCGCGGGCGTTGATTTTCGGAAAAGTCTGACAAAGATTCCCCGAGTTGTTCCATTCCTTGTCGCTTCACGGCGGCATGCGCCAGACCATAGTGTTGTGCGCTCCGACCTGACCGGCGTCAAGTCTGTGGAAGACGATGTCGAGACAGAGCATTCCGATCGATTGCGGACAACGGCGTTCCGGCGAGGCGGGCTGCCGGCAACATCTGCATCCAAAGGGGCCGAGAGTTATTGTCGCCGGTTCGGGTGTCTCAGGCGGATCTCAAATTGATCGTTCAGATTTGCGATCCAACCGTTCGAGACCGTTGGCGCATGCGCTTTGGCCATGGAAAGCGCAGCCGATGGGCGTGTCGCCGACGCCAGTCAACGGCCAAACCTTGCAGCGCGATGCTCACGGGCATGACAGGCGGCGCCGCAGGCGAGAATTGGATGGCGGGGGCTTATAAGTCTCTGGCGGCGGGGAACTTCGCTTCGATTGTGAAGGCATTGCCAAGGCGGCTTCCAAACTGACCTCGCTCCCGCCGAATTTCACCGTTGCAGCCGGCCAAAAGCGATGGCTGCGATCACGACGCCTTCCGCTGCCGTTTGATTTCGTCATAGGCGGCGTTGGCAGCTGCCAGTTTGCGGTCTCCCACCTTTTGCATTTCTTCCGGCAGCCCGCGCGACATCATCAGATCTGGATGATTTTCCATAAGAATTTTGCGATGCGCCGCCTTGATCTCGTCATCGGTCGCATCGCCAGTCACGCCGAGTGTCTGATAGGGATCCTCCGTTTGGCTTTGGGCCGCCCCCATCGCGAACATCGATTCCACCTGGCGCAGGTCATTTGCGCTCAGCAGCAGAATGCCTGCCACTTTGGCGATGAAACCTCGTTCGAGTGGATGATAGACGCCGTCCGCACAGGCGATCATGACCAGTGAAGCGACCAGATTCTTGCACATTTCCTTGTCATGCCCGAAGACTTGGGCGATCTGCATAGCGTAGGGTTCGTAACCGGCGGCATCGGATTTCGCCGAGTTGAACAGCGCGCCAACGGCTCCCATCTCGCTGTCCGGTATGGAGAACACCCGCCTGAAGGTTGCGATTTCATCTCGGGTGACTGTGCCGTCCACCTTACACAGTTTGGCTGCGAGGATGACGACCGAAAACATGAATATCGCTTGCCGATTCTCCGGGGAATCCTCGCGGGCGCCTGGAATTCTTTTGCGTGACTTCCTGTCGGAAACGAAATGACCGGCGGTCGCGCCGACCAGCGCGCCGATGGGTCCGCCGATCGCGAACCCGACCGTGCCCCCTACCAGTTTCCCCAAAATTCCCATTCTAATTCCCGCCGTCTTTGTCTGAACAAATTCTGGCTGACCGCAACTGGCTTGCCGAGTCGCCCGCCGTGCCGCGCGCAACCGCACCGGTCTGACGAAAAAGTCGGCAAAAGGTCAACCGGGTCAAATGATTCGCACCGTTGCCATTGAAGTCAGGAAACAATTCTGGTTGTCCCGCAGACTGCGGAGATCGTTCATTGTGTCAATATCGTTCAGCGTATCCGCAAACCGAACGCACCGGCCCCGGAGCGAGGCGATAGAGTCAGCAAGCGCATGCCGGCTTGACCATCTGACATTCACCAGGAGCCCGGCCGGACATCTCCTGAAGCGACCCAGCCCAACGAGCCAATATCCGCCGTCGGGGCTGGGGCCAAACACCGCTTCGCGACACCGCAGCATTTGAAATGCTTTAGCTATATGTTTGGCAGTCACGCCAGGGATATCGGATCCAATGACCATAACAGGCCCAGGCGGCAGACACCGAAACACACGGCGCATGCGTTCTCCAAGATCGCCGTTTCCCTGCGTTATCCGCAGCATGTGCTCCGGCCATACCCGGCTGGCCATGCCCGTTGCGTCCGGAGAGACCGCAAGAAGCGTTGTCCATCGGGGGTCGCTGCCGACCCGGCGGATCACATTCAGGCTTTGGCGGCGATACCACGCGGCAGCTTCTATGTTGCCTATTTCTTTCGCAAGCCGGGTCTTGACCCGGCCCGGACACGGCTCCCTGAGCATAATGACCAGCCAGGAACCGGTCCGTATGTCATGCAAAGAAACCATCGAGAATGCGCAAATAGATGGCTTTCAGCTGATTGATGTCGTCTGTGCGGACCCGTTCGTCAACCTGATGCATTGTTGCGCCGACAAGTCCAAACTCGACCACCGGACAACAGTCCTTGATAAATCGCGCATCCGAAGTTCCGCCTGAAGTCGAAAGCTCAGGCCGGCGGCCGGTTTCCTTTTCGACCGCGTCAGCGACAAGCGATGAAAGCGGGCCAGGCGGGGTCAGGAAACTCTCGCCGGCCAGGACGGTCTCCATAGCGATGGTCACGCCAAACCTGTCCTCAGTTTGACAGGCTTGGTGCCGCAGCCACTCGGTCAGCGCCGCAGAACTGTGCAGATCATTGAACCGGATATTGACCGCGGCGCTGCAGTGGGCCGGGATAATGTTGCCGGCGGTGTTGCCGGTGTCAATTGTGGTTACAGCCAATGTCGTTGGCGCAAAGTTCTCTGACCCTTCGTCAAAACCCTCTTGGCAGAGCCTGTGGCAAAGGCTGACGATCGCTGAGACGGGATTGCGCGCCCGTTCCGGATAGGCGGAATGGCCCTGCTTGCCGCTGGCCCGGAAAATGACAGACATGGAGCCGCGGCGTCCGATCTTCATCATTTGACCCGGCACCTCCGGGCAAGTTGGCTCGCCGACCACACAGGCGTCCATTTTCTCGCCATTTGCATTCATCCAGTCGAGTATGGCGATTGTCCCGTCAGTGGCCGGTCCTTCTTCGTCACCTGTCACAGCCAGGATCACGGACCCGGCATCCGGTCTTTGGCGCACGAAATCTATCGCGGCGGCGGAAAAGGCCGCGACTCCCGACTTCATGTCCGCGGCGCCGCGGCCCCAGACCCAGCCGTCGAGAACGCTGCCGCAATATGGATCGTGCGTCCAATCCATATGGTCGCCCGGAGGCACGACATCGGTGTGGCCGTTGAAACCGAACACCGGTTTCCCAGGCGGGCCGTCGAAACGCGCAAACAGGTTCGGCACATTCCCGCGGTCGGTTCTGACACAGCGAAAACCTGCGCTTTCAAGCAGTTCCCGCAGTAGCGTAAGGGCTCCGCCCTCCTGCGGAGTGACTGACCGGCAACGGATGAGGTCAGATGTCAGGGCGACCGGGTCGACAGGTGGTTCGGACATATTCCGGCCGGCGCCTAGTCGCGCAACAATTCGTTTATGCCGGTTTTGCTGCGGGTTTTCTCATCGACCTGTTTGACGATCACCGCACAGTAGAGATTGACGCCGCCCGACGACGGCATCGAACCGGCGACGACGACAGAGTAGGGCGGCACTTCACCGAACATGACCTCGCCGCTGGCGCGGTCAACGATTCTTGTCGACTGGCCGATGAAAACCCCCATGCCCAGGACCGATCCCTCGCGGACAATCACCCCTTCCACAACCTCGGATCTGGCGCCGATGAAGCAATTGTCTTCGATGATTGTCGGGCCGGCCTGCATCGGTTCAAGCACGCCGCCGATCCCGGCGCCGCCTGACAAATGCACGTTGCGGCCAATCTGCGCGCACGACCCGACCGTGGCCCAGGTGTCAACCATCGTGCCTTCGCCGACATAAGCGCCCAAATTCACAAAACACGGCATCAGAACGACACCCGGCGCGACATAGGCCGACCGGCGGACGATGCAGTTCGGCACTGCCCGAAACCCGGCTTTTTCCCAATCGGCCGGGGTCCAGCCGACAAACTTGCTGTCAACCTTGTCCCACCAGAAGCTGTCCTGCGGTCCGCCTGACTGCGGTTCCATGTCGCGTATGCGGAACCCGAGCATGACCGCCTTTTTCGCCCATTGATTGACGATCCATACGCCGTTATCCCGGCGCTCAGCGACACGGAGCCGCCCGCTGTCCAAGGCATTCAGCGCAGTCTCGATCGCTTCGCGCACTTCGCCGCCGGTGTCTGGCGAGACGGTTTCGCGACGCTCCCAAGCGGCCTCGATGGCCGCCTCCAGTTCCGAATGCGACATATGGGACCTCACCGGCGTAGAATTCGAACCAATGTTGTGCGGTCTCTACCTGTGCCAAAGCGCGCGGGCAATCAATAGATGGCGCCGCGACCCGCCGCCGGAACGGCGGAGGTCATCGCTTCAGCGCCGCGCCGGAGCGGTTGCCGGACGCACGATCATGCTCTCTGCCTGCTGGGCGGCCTTTCGGCCTGAACCCAGCGCAAGAGAAAAAGGCCAACGGCGAACAGCAGGATCAAAGGCGTAATGCCGAGCTGCTGACTGCCGGTCATTCCGGTGACAAGCGCAATCAGAAAGGGTGCCAAAAAAGACGTCGCCTTGCCGGAAAACGCATAAAGGCCGAAGGCCTCTGTCATCCGCTCGGGGTTCGCCTGTCTGACCATCATCGTGCGTGACGCCGCTTGAATGGTTCCGCCAGCGCCGCCAATGATGCACCCGCAGACAAGGAAAATATTGTCCGGAAGGCTTGAATCCGCCGCGAGCGATATTCCGAAGAATGAGATGCGCGAGGTGGAGAGAACCACGACACAGACAATAATGAGAACCGCTGCCGCCACGGCGATGACAGGCTTTGGCCCCCAGCGGCCGTCGGCAAAGCCGCCAATCCACGCAAAAATCATCCCAAAAACCAAGCTGATCACACCAAACACTCCGATCTGGACAATTGACCACTCCAGAACGCCAGCCGCATAGATGCCGCCGAAAGCATAAAGACCGTTCAGCGCGTCGCGGTAAAACATCGAAGATCCGAGAAACGCCAGCAGGCTGCGCTCTTCCGGCAGTTTACGTATCGTGTTGATCAGCCCGCTGATCGATTCCCGGGCTTTCCTTTGCGGCGTGTCGCTGGCCCAAAAATAGAAAGGGAGCATGAAGATCACAAACCAGATCGCTGTGAACGGGCCAACCGAGCGGGTTCCTTCGCGGGTGTCCGGATCCAGACCGAATATCGGCGCATTGCCAAGCAGCGTCGTTCCGGAATGGTCTTCGGCAAGCAGCAGCAGAACCAACGCGAGTGAAATGATTCCCCCGGCGTAACCGAAAGCCCACCCCGAGCCTGAAATCACGCCGATCTGCTTGTCTGAGCCAAGGCCCGGCAGCATCGCGTTGACAAACATCTGGGCGAACTCGGCCCCGATCAGACCAATCCCGAAGAAGATAAGCGGCCAGAAGTAGGCGCCTCCGGGAAGCGCCCACCAGAGCGCAAACGAACCGGCAGCGCACATAGCCGCAAAGACAGTGATCCAGGCCCGCCTCGACCCGGTGCCGTCAGCGACGGCTCCGAGCACCGGCGCCAGAACCGCAAACGTGATGCCGACGAATGTGAGCATCCAACCCCAGTATTCTTGGCCCAGCGCGGCATCGCCGACAACCGTAGAAGTGAAATAGGGAGCGAAAACAAATGTCAGCAAGAGCGTAAAGTATGGCTGGCTCGCCCAGTCAAAGAACATCCAGCCCCAGATGCGCTTGTTGAATCCGGTCATTTTTCTATCCCGCCGAGCCGACCAACAGGCGAGATCTTCGGGCTAAACTCCTTTGTTGTCAAGAATGCCTGACATGCCCGCCGACCGCGCGCGAGCCCGCAACACCTGTCGATCCCGCGCCGCCGCCGGCCGACAATTCGCGCACCGGTGCAGGTGACCGCAGTCATCCGGATGACTGGAGCTGGCCCGGGGAGCGAGGCCTTAGAAACACGAGACGGTCATTTTGTCATTCTCAGCGGCAGATCCGCCATCTCTTTGCCGATCTCCCGGCGGAGCTGTCTTGCGGAAAGCTTCACCAGCGACTAATCACACTTCTTGAGAGATTGGGAGCCGGCAATGAATTCAATCGTTGTGATTGTCATGTGGGCGCTGGACCTGCTGACGTTCTTGGTCGTCGCTCATGTCATCATGAGCTGGCTCATCGGGTTCAACATTCTGAACACGCGCCAGGAATTCGTGGCTTTAATCTGGCAAGGTCTTAACCGACTGCTGGACCCGTTCTATTCGCGAATCCGGCGCTTCATGCCAAACACCGGAGCCTTGGACCTGACTCCATTGGTGCTGTTTTTCGGCATCTATGCGCTGAGAATAATTATCGCCAACAACTTCGTCTGACAGTTGCCGGGACCAGCGCCGGAAACAGTCAATCTCCGGCGCCCGGGCAGAACACGCGCAAAAAAATGCGGGTCAGTGGAGGAAGGCCGCTTCGCTTCCCCAAAGCTGTTTGACCCGCTGGTCCCGTCCACACGCCTCCCGGTAACGTTTGTAGGCATCCGATTGCTTGATGAGTCCAAACCGCGTGAACACGCGCTTCGAACCAAGATAGTAATCCTGGTGCTTGTCCTCTGCGCGGTAAAACTTTGCCGCGTCCACAATTGGCGTGACGATTTCCATGCCAAGGGCTTTTTCCGCAGCAACTTTTGTCGCCTCGGCATGTTTGCGCTGGGCGCTGCTGTTGACGAAGATGGCGGTCCTGTAGCTTGACCCCCGGTCGCAGAACTGACCGCCGGCGTCAGTCGGATCCACGCTTCTCCAGAACTTGTCGAGGAGTGTGCGCAAGGACACTTGGGCCGGATTGTACTCGATCTTGACGGCCTCGTAGTGGCCGCTCTTCCCGGAGGTCACCGCGCCGTAAGTCGGATTTTTCAGAGTGCCTCCGGTATAGCCTGAGGTCGTGACCTTGACGCCGTTCACCGTGTCAAAATCCGATTCAACACACCAAAAACAGCCCCCGGCGACAATGATCGATTCTGTGGCAGCCACAGCTATCGTTCCCCAGAGCGAAAATCCTGCTGCCAGCGCCAATTGCCGCAGGTTCAACCGAGTCGTCATAATGGTTTCCTTGTCTTAACCTGGCCGTCGTCGAAGAATCTGGATGGCCGTCGTCTCCAGCGGAGTTGCAGTGCCCCCAAGCATCTGCGCGAAACAGGCTTCGTTCCGAAGTGCCATGGATTGCGTCTCCGCCTGGGCGGCTGCCCTGTCACTCGTCAAATCGGTGATCGCCTAGGCGTTGTCCTTTTCTTTCCTGTCGAGGATCTAGGTGGCGGTAGGCCGAAAGTCAATCTGCGCGGGCGGCAATGTGCGTTTTTTCCCGGCCGATTCCGGCGTCAATCCACCGGTTCAGAGCGCGGTGATCTGTCGACAATCAGGCTGATGATCGCAACCGCCGGTTTGATCATGCCGGCAATGGCCGGCAGCGCGCGGATTCCCCCGCGGCAGTTTCCGCGCCGAACTTGGAAATGTCCTTGCGCCTCTCCGCGAATACAGCGCCGCCAAAAGGGACGGCGAGCGCACAACACTTGCATGGCAGGCGGAATCAGCCGCGAGTCACAACCGCATTGCCGGCCAATTTCACTTTCGCCCGCGGCAGCCTGTGGTGCGTTCACCCAAACGCCGATTGCGCTCCGCAAGCAGCCGCAACCGCAGCGCGTTCAGCCGAATGAATCCTGTCGCATGCGTCTGATCATACGCTCCTGCATCCTCTTCGAAGGTGACATGTTTTTCGGAATACAGCGATTCAGGGGACTTCCGGCCGACAGTCTGAACGCTGCCCTTGAACAGTTTAAGCCTCACGGTTCCTGAAACGTGGGTCTGGCTTTGGTCAATCAGGGCCTGCAGCATTTCCCTTTCCGGGCTGAACCAGAAACCGTTGTAAATCAGCTCTGAGTACCGCGGCATCAATTCGTCCTTGAGATGGGCGGCGCCCCGGTCAAGAGTGATCTGTTCGATGCCGCGATGCGCTTCCAGGAGGATTGTTCCGCCCGGGGTTTCATAGATCCCCCGCGATTTCATGCCGACAAACCGGTTTTCAACCAGATCAAGGCGCCCGATGCCGTGGCGTCCGCCGATGGTGTTCAGTCCGGCCAGCAGATTCGCCGGGGATTTGGCCGACCCGTTGAGGCCGACGGCGTCGCCGCCTTCAAATTCGATCGTTATGAACTCCGCGTCATCCGGCGCAGAACTGGGATCGACAGTGCGCTGATATACGTATTCAGGCGCCTCTTCGGCCGGATCCTCCAGCACTTTGCCTTCGGATGAAGTGTGCAAAAGGTTCGCATCCACCGAAAACGGCGCCTCTCCGCGCTGGTCTCGGGCAATGGGAATCTGGTTTTGCTCGGCGTATTCCAGCAGTTTGGCCCTGCTTGTCAGCTTCCATTCGCGCCACGGCGCGATCACTTCAATCGATGGATTGAGAGCATAGGCGGACAGTTCAAACCGCACTTGGTCATTGCCCTTGCCGGTCGCGCCGTGCGCGATGGCGTCAGCGCCGGTCTCCTCGGCGATCTCAATCAGGCGTTTGGCGATCAGCGGCCGGGCAATGGATGTTCCGAGCAGATAGAGACCTTCATAGAGAGCGTTCGCGCGAAACATCGGAAAGATATAGTCGCGGGCGAATTCCTCGCGGAGATCCTCGATCCGGATATCGCGTATGCCAAGCAGTTCGGCCTTCCGGCGCGCAGGTTCGAGTTCCTCGCCCTGGCCGAGGTCGGCGGTGAAGGTCACAACTTCGGCATTGTATTCGGTCTGCAACCACCTGAGTATGATGGATGTGTCCAATCCGCCGGAATAGGCAAGCACAACTTTTCGCATCGGGCTCATTGGGGCGTCCTGCTGAGTTACGCGGCAGCGTCTAAAGGCATTTCGGTTTCGCCGCAATTCGGCCGCCATCGCTGTGGGCGACCGCGGCAATGGCAAACGCCAGCATGGCTTGGTCTCCGGCGCTGGCCAACATTGGGATCCCGGTCAGGGCTGGAACCCAAAACGCAGAATGGCCTCGCTCCTGCGGCGGACCGATGCGGCGGGTCGGCCGGCACAAATAGACCCGGTGGGTTTTCCTTGCCCATAGATCGTATTCGGGCATGTAGGTGAAACGCCGATAGGCCGCCAAAAAGCGGACCGCCCTGACAGACCAGCCGGTTTCTTCCAGAGTTTCCCGTTTCAGGGCCTGCAGCGGCCCTTCATTTGGGTCAATGCCTCCGCCGGGCAGCTGGGTCTCGGGAACGGGTTCCGCCTGGTGGGTCAGCAAGACCTTTTCACCCTGCAGAATTACCCCGTACGCGCCCTGCCTCTCGACATAGCTGACATCATATCGGACAGATTCATCATAGCGGCGCATCGTTCAGGCCCGGGCAATCGTTTCGACAGTTCTCTCTTTCAGACCAGTCAGGCGTTTCGCGCCGCCGGTGTGACCGGATAATTTTTCGGCGCCGCAAACCCTGAAACGTTGGCTCATATCTGTTCACTTGAGCGGTTTGCCAAGTCGCATGCGGACAGCGCAAACCGGCAATCAATGCCATGTCGTCTGTGGCGCTGTGCGTCTTTGACTGCTCCCGCCGTCATCGCAAATCGTTTAAGTCGCAGAGAATCGGCCATATAACCCACAATCGCCCCTCCGGTTTGCCGCCGTTACCCCTGAGTCGCCGCATGCAGCACGATCCACAGATTGATGAAGATGACGGTGTCATCCAGTTCCGGTTTGCACGCTCGCCAATTCGCGGACGTTCCGTGCGGCTTGCCCGGACTCTTCAAGAATTGTTGTCAGGTCGGAACTATCCTCCGGCAATTGAAACCGCCATTGCTGAAGCGTCCGTGCTGACTGCGCTCATTGGCCAGATGATACAACCGGGGTGGAAATTCTCAATCCAGGTGCGGGGCAAGGGCGCGTTACGGCTGCTTGCGTCCGACTATCTTGCGCCCATCAAGCCCGGCGGCACCGCCAGACTCCGGGCAATGGCGACATTTGACGACCCCCTGCGCCGCGGCGAAAGGCTTCCGCCGTGGAACGAATCCCCTGGTTATTTCGGAATCTTGATTGACCGGAACGACGGCAAACAGCCTTTTCAAGGTCTTGTGCCGCTGGAACAAGCGACGCTCGCCGGATGTGCCGAGGATTATTTCCGGCGCTCCGAACAGATCCCCACTCGTTTTGCAATTGCCGTCGGACAATCCGCCGAAGCGGGAGTCATGAAATGGCGCGGCGGCGGCATCGTCATCCAGCGCATGCCGGAGGCAAAGACGAGGTCCGCCGATTCAATGGCGTTGGAGACCAATGGCGGCGAAGTGCCCGAAGACTGGATCAGAGTGAATGCTTTCTTGTCAACCGTGGACGAGCTGGAACTGACTGGACCTTCGACATCGATGCTGCACACGCTGTTTGGTTTGTTTCATGAAGAACAGCCGCACGCCGGATCGCTACAGAGGGTTGAGTTTGGCTGCAGCTGCTCGGCCGTCAAGGTGCGGCAGGGACTGTCGATCTATTCGTCCAAGGATATAGAGTCGATGACGACGCCTTCAGGCGTCGTGACCGCGGAGTGCCAGTTTTGCGGCCGCGGTTACGAGTTCGAACCGTCAAGCCTCGGGTTTGAAGCGGTTTCGGAATAGGCTGTGGACGCCGCTTCACTTTTCAGCTCGGTCCGCGCGGCGCTCGAAGGATGCGCAGAGGAAAGTTCCGACCTGAAATTCGCGCCAGGTGATTCAGTGGCGTCAACGTTTCCGCGGGTGGATGCCGCTGTGCTTATCCCCTTGATCGCGCGTGAAAATGGATTGAATGTCATCCTGACAAAACGCTCGCCGAATCTGGCGCATCACGCCGGGCAGATTTCATTTCCCGGTGGCAGACTTGCGGCCGAAGACAACGGGCCGCAGGCAGCAGCGCTTCGGGAGGCCGGAGAGGAAATCGGGATTTTACCGGCACAGGTCGAATTTCTGGGCCGGTGCCCGTTTCACAACACCGTGACTGGCTTTCGGATCTTTCCGTTTGTCGCCGCTGTTGTCAGTGAATTTGAGCCGGTGCTTCAAGCTGAAGAGGTGGAGTCGGTCTTTGAGGTGCCATTGCTTTTTTTGATCGATCCGGCAAACTACAGGACTGAGCGCGTCCTCTGGCAAGGAAAACAGAGGCGATACCACGCCGTTCCTTATGGTCCGCACTACATTTGGGGCGCAACCGCCGCCATCCTGAATGGATTGGCCCGGCGACTCCAGCAGTGACAAAACCCCGTGCCGGCCGCTGTCAAATCAAAACCGGGTCACGCAGGCGGGCTGGACCTTCGCTCCCTGAATCGGTTTGCATCGGGTTTTGGCGAAGGGTCTTTCGGTCCTCCGGCGGGCAGCGGCCTTTCGCCGCCGGCGCGGGAAACAAAACAGTGGACTTGTGAGCGACGATTTTGAAACAGGCGCCGTGCGGCAAAGGCTGAAGGCGGTTTTCGCCAAGCATGGTTCTGCGGGCTGTGCCTGCGGCATGCTCAAGAGCGCTGGGCATCAGGCCTGGCTGGTTGGCGGCACTGTGCGAGATGCGCTGATTGGCAGGGATGTCGAAGACATTGACATCGCAACAGACGCCAGACCGTGGCAGGTTCAGGCGCTTGCCGGGCGTGCAGGCTTCAGGACACTGTTAGATGGCTACAGTTTCGGCACTGTGAGGATCATCATCGATGGGCGATCCATCGAAGTCACGAGTTTCCGACGAGATTACGGCGGAGATGGCCGGCGCCCGGAAGTCGAGTATGCAGATAGTATTGAAGAAGACGCCATACGCAGAGACTTCACAATAAATGCGCTCTATGCTGATGATGACGGCAATCTGCGCGATCCGCTGGGTGCGCTGGGCGACTTGAAGAACCGGCGGGTCCGTTTTGTCGGCAGTCCAGACGCGCGTATTCAAGAGGATTTTCTGCGGATATTGCGCTTCTTTCGGTTTCACGCCCACTTTTCCGCCACGGCGCACAGCATGGACGAATCGGCTCTTGAGGCCATCCGAAAGCACGCGAATGGCCTCCGCAGAGTCTCGAAAGAACGGGTCGGGGCCGAGATAATGAAACTGCTCACCGCTCCTTCGCCATCTTTCGCGCTGCGGCAAATGCAAGTCTCCGGTGTGCTTCGCCTCGTCTTGCCCGGAACCCGAACAGAAGCGGTAGCCGAGCTGGAACGCTTGGAGAAGCAGATTGGAATCCGCCCCGATGCGGAACGCCGGCTCGCTGCGATTGGCCCTGTCGACCCAAAGGCCAGCCTCCGTGTCAGCCGAGGTTTGGCAAACCGCGTTGCCAAGCTCCGCACACAGGCGATGCGCGATATCCCGGCTGCCGAGCTGGGATACAGGCTGGGCGAAAAAGACGCCGTTGATATCTGCCTGCTGAGATCGGCCTTGACCGGCGTCCCGGCCGCTGCCGGATTTCGCGAGAACATTGAACAAGCGGCCCGTCAGCGGTTTCCAGTGTCCGCAGGCGATCTGATGGGCAGCTTGCACGGCAAGGAGCTGGGAGACCGCCTCCGCTTGCTTGAACAGCACTGGATTGATTCAGGGTTTGTTAAGTTGGACCGACATGAGTGAATTTTGACCATTTAACAACATAGTATAGATTATTTTCGAGCCCGTCCTCGCAGCGCAAGCAGATTCAGTCAAACTCCTGACGCTGCTTGTCGCTATCCGTTGTGCCAATTCGCCGCGAATCGGGCATGACACGGGCCGTGCGGAAGCACGGCCAAACCCATGTTTGGAAAGGGGTGCACGCCATTATTTTTGGGGATTATATACTTGACTAGCCAATACCGATTCCGTATATTAGATTCGAATCAAGGAGAAGGTCATGCCCAAAGTGCCCGGAAAATCCTACCGAAACGGAATCACGCTCATTGAACTGGCGCAAATGTTCCCCGGCGAAGCCGTTGCGAGGAACTGGTTCGAAGAACAGCGCTGGCCCGGAAAATCATATATCTGCCCGCACTGCGGCTCAAGCGAGGTCGCGATTATTGAGTCATGCAAACCGATGCCGTTTCGCTGCCGGACGTGCCGGAAACACTTCAGCGTCAAGACCGGAACAGTCATGGAAAAGTCCAAGGTGTCGTTGCAAAAGTGGGCCTTCGCCATTTATCTGTGTGTCACCAGCCTGAAAGGCGTGTCCAGCATGAAGTTGCATCGTGATTTGGGCGTGACGCAGAAGACCGCATGGTTGATGTCTCACCGCATCCGCGAGGCGTTTTCGGAGCCGCAAGAATTGTTTTCCGGTCCAGTCGAGATTGACGAGACCTACATCGGCGGCAAGCGTAGGAACATGAGCAATGCCAACCGCAGAACGCTCAAGGACACCGGTCGGGGGCCTGTGGGCAAGGATGCCGTGGTCGACGCAAATGTCAATTCCGGCGCAGCGCTCTATACCGAATGAAGCAAAAGCCTACACCGGTATGTCTGAATACGAGCGCAAGACCGTCAATCACTCAATAAGCGAATATGTGCGAGGCCAAGTGCACACAAACGGGATGGAATCATTTTGGGCCGCGCTCAAGCGCGGGTATCAGGGAACATTCCACCACTTCAGCCAGCAGCATCTGCAACGATACATCAATGAGTTCTCCGGTCGTCATAACATCAGAACAGAAGACACACTTGACCAGATGACCGATGTTGTAGCTGGATTCATTGGCAAGCGCCTTACCTATGCATCGCTCGCGGGACGGGCGGAATGATGCTTTCGGTTCCGCCGCCGCCAGAAGGCACAGCGCCGGAACAGATCGCCAAGGCGTTGTTGCGCGACTTCAAACCGCGAGTGAAATTGTACCCAGCTAATTGCCTTGATGTGCTGGAAGATATGGACGGCGAAAGCATTCATCTGATCGTGACAGATCCGCCATACTTTCTTGACGGACTAGACGATGGCTGGAGGAAAGGAGACGGTGGCGCACGCGGAACGGGCACCGTAGGCGGCTTGCCGGTTGGAATGAAATTTGATCCCAAGCAGGGACGGAAATTGCAGGATTTCCTGTCTCCGATCAATGATCAGCTCATTCGCGTACTGAAGCCGGGAGGTTTCATGCTGATGTTCGCGGCCCCTCGCTTGTTCCACCGTACTGCTATTGCCGCCGAAGATGCCGGATTCGAGGTGCGAGATCAATATGCCTGGCATTTTCGCACGCGGGCGCAATGCAAGGCATTTAGCATGAACCACTTTATTTCGCGGAATCCTAGAATGACGGGCGACGAGAAGGAAGCGGCGATAAAACATCTTGGCGGGCGAAAAACGCCGCAGTTGAGGCCCCAGTTTGAATCCATCCTTTGCGCCCAAAAGCCGAAAACTGGAACATTTGTCGAAAACTGGATGATCTATGGAACCGGTCTGATTGACGCCGATCAAACGCTATCCGGCACACGGCCTGCCACTGTCATGCATGTGGAAAAACCAAACAAAGCCAAATTCAACGATCACCTGACGCCAAAGCCCGTGCGCCTTTGCGAGCATCTGATCAGGCTATTCTCGCTCGAAGGTCAGACGGTGCTTGATCCGTTCGTCGGCAGCGGAACAACTTGCATTTCGGCGCGTCGGGCGCGTCGGCACAGTATCGGAATTGACGTCAAGCCTGAGTACATTCAGATCGCGAAATCTAGGATAGAGGGAGAATCATGAGCATCAGGCCAAAGCAACTTGCTCGCATGGGCGAATTTCACTTGGAGGAAGCAATTTTGGACGTTCTTCTGAAAGCCAAGCATGAGGAAGAGTGTATCGGCCCGAAGGAAATCAGTGTGCGGGCCGGAATATTTCGAGACCGGGGGGACCGAGAACATCATGAATGACGCGATCACCACCGGAATGCTGGTGAAGTTGCGAGATCAAGGAAAAGTCCGACGGTGCGAGCAACCGAACGGGCGGGGCGGATGGGAACTGACCAGAGAAGAATTCGAACGCCGCCGCGAGGACATTCGGTTTTCTAGTGGCCAGTCAAATATATAATTCCCCTGTGTATCATGTTGTGGCCGTCTGCGCTATATCCGCAAAATTGTCATCTCTGGCGTTTCTGCTCATGGTCAATCTGATCGAAAGTCTGGATCATGGCGGCGTCGCGGCTTGGCGGGGAGTTTGGAATGATCGGTGATGAACGATTGCATGAAAAACTCGCCAAGGTGGAGGCCCTGTTCCGGCGGGCTGGCAGTCCGGGGGAACGCGCCGCCGCCGGGGCCGCATTGGGACGTCTGCAGGGTCGGCTCGGCGAAATCCGCAGGGACAGTGAACCGGAGATCGAGCATAAGTTCACGCTGCCCGACATGTGGACGGTCAAGTTGTTCACCGCCATCTGCCGCAAGCACGGCCTGCGTCCCTTCCGCTATGCGCGGCAGCGGCACACGACCGTCATGGTGCGGGCCAGGGAACGGCACCTCGAGCGGGTGGTTTGGGCTGAGTTCAACCTGCTTCACACCGAACTCGAAATCTACTTCGAGGATGTCACGGACCACCTGGTGACGCGCGCCATGGGCTCGGACGGCGACGACAGCGCCACCACGCGCCGGTAGAACGACAGCAGACAAGGGTTTGCCGATCGGGCGGCTGCCTCCATGGTGAACGCCAGACGCTTCCTGAAGCGGGCCGAGGCTTCCTCCAGCCTGCCAGTCCTGGTGGCATGGAGGGGATCGGGCATGCGGCGAGCGACACTATCCTGAATGCCCATGACCGCCGCGAAGACGCTGTTGGACGGCCGTTTTTCGCACAGCGCGTCACGGAGAGCCGCCTTGGCGGCCAGGACCGCGCCGGGAACCGCCGCGGACCGGCAAGGCCGCGCTGTCGTTCACCGCGTGAATGCGCGGCCACGTTTCCGATGCCGGGGGCGCCAGCGAAGTGCGGAGACACATTGGCTCGCTGAACGGCGGTTTTGTGTCTTGAGCCGTGCCGTGCCGCGCATCGTCCGCTTGCCGCCATGACGAAAACTGGGCTAAGGTTTGGCAACTGGAGGCGCACCGGAACCGCGGTTGTCATGAAATTGGCAGACATCATCAATCCGTATGCGAGAGTCAGTGAGACTCCGCCGCGGAAGCTCGCGCGGTTCTATATTTGGTGCCTCAAAGGCGCGTTTCCGATCATTTTCGTCGGCAGCGCGGTCTCCATGACCGCCGGCGCGCTTGAGGCCTACACGGCGCTGCTTCTTGGTTTGGTGATCGACAGCGCGCTCGCCTCTGAGCAACACCTTTTGTTTTCGGAAAATGGACTGTTGCTGTTCAGCGCGCTGGCGTTCTTTCTGCTTTTGCGCCCGATCGTCTTTGGCCTGAGCGCAATGATTGCAGCGACACTTTTGACGCCGAACCTGACGGCGCAGGTATTGTCCCGCCTTCATCGGCAAACTCTGGAACAGTCAGTTTCGTTTTTCGATGATGATTTCGCCGGACGCATTGCGCAGAAACAGCTTCAGACATCACGGGCGATCACCGATTCGGTTGTTGAATGCGTCAATGTGATTTCGTTCGCCGTTGCGTCGCTCATCGGTTCGGTGGCTTTGCTGGCCTCGATCGACACCGGCATCGCAGCGATGCTTTCCGTATGGCTCGTCCTCTATTTTCTGCTCATTCGCTGGTTCCTTCCGCGCATTCGGACGCGTTCAAGAGATCGCGCTGGCGCCCGTTCCATGCTTTCCGGGCAAATTGTCGACACGGTGACAAATATCCGGACGGTGAAGCTCTTTGCCCACAGCCGTCACGAGGACAACGCCACGCTGAATGCATTGGAAGATTTCCGCCAAAAGGCGCTGAGCTTTGGCCATACCGCCTCGGCATTCCGGTTTGCGCTGATGGCCGCTTCCGGACTGCTTCCAGTGACACTGACTGGCAGCGCGCTGTGGCTGTGGACACAGGGCGCGGCGACTGCAGGCGACATCGCCGCTGCTGGCGCAGTGTCGTTGCGCATTGCCCAGATGTCGGGGTGGGTGAGCTTTTCGATGATGGCAATCTATTCGAACATCGGTGAAGCCGAAGACGGCATGCGGACTTTGGCGATAGAGCATCAGATGCCGGATCGCGCGGATGCCGTCAATCTGCCCAAGATCGCAGGCCGGATCGAGTTCCGCGGCGTATCATTCTCCTATGACCGGAAAGGCGGAGGCATCGAAGATCTGGACCTGTTGATCCGGCCAGGCGAACATGTGGGACTCGTTGGCCACTCGGGCGCCGGCAAGTCAACATTGGCGGCGCTGCTGATGCGCCTTTACGATCCCCGGACAGGTGTGATTTCGGTGGATGGGCACGATCTGCGTTATGTTGCGCAGGAGAGCCTCCGGCGGCAGATCAGCATGGTCACGCAGGAAACTGCCATGTTCAACCGCACTGCGCTGGAGAACATAGCCTACGGGCGGCCCGGCGCGACCCGGGACGACGTAATTGAGGCGGCGGAGAAAGCAAAAGCGCACGAGTTCATTCTTGATCTTCGCGATCAGCTCGGCCGCAAAGGATATGACGCATATCTGGGAGAGCGCGGTGTGCGTTTGTCGGGCGGGCAGAGGCAAAGAATCGCATTGGCAAGGGCAGTGCTCAAGAACGCTCCAATTCTCGTCCTTGACGAAGCCACTTCGGCCCTCGACTCAACTGTTGAAGCGACGATTCAGTCCGCACTCCACCACGTGATGGAAGGCCGGACGGTCATTGCGATTGCGCACCGCCTGTCGACGATTCTGAAAATGCACAGAATTGTCGTCTTGGAAGAGGGCCGTATCGTCGAACAGGGAACACATGACGAGCTGCTCGCCCGCGGCGGCGCGTTCGCCCGTCACTGGGACAAGCAGCTCAGTGGTTTTATCGGTTACGACCAGGCGGCGGAGTAGCCGGCTTCCTGCCCATTTGAAACCGCTCCTGGCCGCAATGCGGAAGTCAGCCGCAGCTGCCGCCGAAGAGCAAAGCCTGTCCGTCCCCGCGGGATTGAAGATACAGGCTCGCTGGTTCTGCGCCGGTCTCCGCGCAGCGGAGAGGCGAACCTGTTTCCGTGCCGGTTAAGCCGGTTTGAACGTTTTACAGGCTGAAGAGGAATAGGATCGACTGTTCGTTCCAGAAACCGCCAATCCGTCAAGTGAATTTAGACCGAACTTCATGTCGGGATTTGACAGGTTTTCTCCGCGCAGGCAAGGACACCATGTTGTTTTCGCTTGATTTTCTGGGGGTCCGGCCGGGCCGGAGGGCTTTTTCAGCCTGTCATTGAACTGACAACATTTCCGGGCGGTTTGATCTCCAGAAGCTCAAAGGCCCTTTTCTGGAGCGCGGTCGGCCGCGCGGCCATGCGGAACGCGCTGCCGGGCCTTCCGGGCAGGAAGGCGTCGTTCAGCGTCAGCGTTCCGAGATCGGCGAGCAGCGTCCGGAAGCTGTGGACCGGCAGGCCGTCAGGGGTCTGTTTCGCGGCCGCCTTGGCCTTGGCGCTTTCGGAGACCTCGGCCTTTTCAACCGGGGTGGACCGCCCGGCGCGCGCGGCTTCGCGGTCGCTGTCCTCGAACAGGATGGGGGCGAGTTTCTCACGCATGCTCCGCTCCACATGCCAGGCGAGCATGCAGAGGAACACATGCGCCCTCACCCGCTTTTCGTTACAGACGTGAAACGGCCGGACCTTCAGCCCTGACGTCTTCATGGTC
Organism: Paracoccaceae bacterium; assembly: GCA_965221935.1. Taxonomy (GTDB): domain Bacteria; phylum Pseudomonadota; class Alphaproteobacteria; order Rhodobacterales; family Rhodobacteraceae; genus JAPOXR01. The sequence continues at coordinate 47,955 of CBDCSZ010000067.1, read as the reverse complement.
CGGAAGGCGCGCTCCACGAGGGCCAGGCTCTTATAGGCCGCCACCGCCGCCCCGCTTCCGACCGCCTCCTTTCCGAGGCTGGTGCGCACCACATAGATTCCGTCGAGCGCCGCCTCCGCCGCGATTTTCGCCGCGTCGCGGCTCCAGTCCATTCCGTCATCGCGGATCTCAATGCTGAAGTGTTTTTCGACCTTTTTTCTGTTGCCCCTGCGCCCCAGGGCCTTCGCCGTCATCTCCCGGTTCTTCGGGCCCGGCCGGCGGCGGGACGCCGCGGCGGCGATCTCAGCCAGCGTCTGTTCCGTCGCCCTGAGCAGATCCTCCCGCTTCCGGGCCCTTTCCTCCCGCAGACGGGGATTGAGGCAGACCAGCAGCCGCTCGCCGGGAAAGTCCGGGGACACGGTCTCGGCGACCTGATCCTCAGCGAGCCTCGCCGGATCCAGCGCCGCGGGCTTCTTTTTCCCCTTCCTGACAAGCTTCCGGATATCGGCGCTCCTGAGCGCCGATATCCAGTCGAGGCCGAGAGGAATAAGATCCTCCCTGATGCGGGCCGATGTGATCATGCCGCGGTCGCCGACCAGCGCGATGTTCTCAACCCGGAAACGGCGGCGCAGTTTCTCCGCCTGGCCTCTGACGGTGTCCGGATCGGCGGTGTTTCCGCTGAACACCTCCACCGCCACAGGGGTTCCGTCTCCCGAGCAGACCAGGCCGTATGTGATCTGCATTTTGCCTTTCTTCCCGTCCCTGCTGTGCCCGAAGGCGGCCAGCGGGCATTTTCTTCCCTCCACATAGCTTGAACTCACGTCATAGAGCGCCAAGGTTCCGCCCCTGAGATGCCGGTTCGCGAGGCTGCGCTCGATCCAGGGCTGGCGCTCAAGCAGCCAGTCGAGCATGTCCGGCATCTCGTTGCCGCTGACCGGCCCGAGGCCGGGCAGCTCCCCGAGGCTGGTCGAGGCGGTCTCCGGATCGAGGGCCCGCGCGGTGGCCGGCTTGGAGGCCGGATCGATGATCCGGGCCGCCGCCGCCGCCATCGCGAGACCGCGCATCCGGCTTTTTTTCCGCCCGAGGATGCCTTCGAATCCGAGGCTCCGCATGGTCCCGAGCGCCGCCGCCGCGTGGCCGTGCGGCAGCGACCTGCGGATCCCGAAAACCTCGTCCGGGGAGCCGAGAACGATTCCGCCCCTGAGCACGGCGCGGAAGCCGTCGGTGACCGCCGGCGGCAGATAGGTGAGGTTGGCGATGGCGCGCTTCCTGACCTTCGCGCCTTCGCGCCAGGCCTCCCTGAGGAGGACTGTGTCGCGGCCGCGCCTGTTGGGGATGGTCTCGATGTGGAATGACATGGGCGGTTTCCCTGCGCAATGACAACAATCCATGGCGCCTGCCGTCTCCGTGTCCACAGGATGTGTTCCTTTAACACCATAATAATGTGCACTGTTGCGAAAATACGTCAGTGGGCACGCGGCCTGAAACCGCGCAATTTGCACTGGAAACTTTTTGACAAGACAAAAGCGGCCCGGCGGCCGGAAAACCTCACGTTTTCAACGTCTTGCAGGGAGCGCGGGGGGCGGCGGCGGGATGAAGATCGGTTTAGAAACCGAAGGATGGGCCGCTGTCCTCCGGTTCCTTCCGCCTGATTTCGTCCGCAGAACTGTTCAATTCGCTGTCTCTTTGCTCTTGGTCCGCCAATGAAGCTGTCCCTGTGTAACGGCTCCCCTCGAGACCGTACTCGGCGATCAGTCCGGCGATCATCTCGCTGTCCATACTGGCAAATGCAGGCAGGGCGCCGCCTGGTCTCGGCGCCATCCAAGTTCCGCCGGATGAGACTTCTCTGGCAGTGACCGGATGGTCGGCATCGTCAACCTGCAAGCGGCCGTAACCGACAGGCGGGACATCGTCCAGAACAGTCCGAACCTCAAAACAAACCGCATCCAGACCTTCCCCAACCTCCTCCAGCGTGAAATCGGTCGTCAAATCCAGCCGGTCGCTCGGGTCGTTTCTTCTGACGGCAATGTCCCAATTGCGCGACATCCTTTCAACGATGGAAAACGGATTGAGGTCCGTTCGCTTTCCCGCAGCGGCGCAGACGATCCGCCAGAGCGGCATGACATGCCTGTCCAGCATCGCCAAATCCACAAAATCGCGCTTTTTTGTCCGGTTGGCCGCCGCCAGGGCCTTGTTGACGGCAAGATCGGCGAAATGCAGCCGGTAGCCGAATAGGTCGTCGGGAACCGGTGCGAAATACTCGCTGGCAAGTGCCGCAGTCCACTGCAGTATCGTGGTCCCGGCCATGGGTTTCGCAACCCTGCAATCCCTAAATCCCGTGTAGCTGCTTCGCAGCTGGACCGTAAAACCGGCAGCCTGCAAAGCCGCAACATCTGTCTTGACGAGCCGATCAATGAACTCATCGTCGGCTGCGAGAATGTCTTGGTCGTCAGTTAGGCGGATTCCATGCTGCTGGATGACGCCGCCACCGGTAAAGGGGCTTCCCGGGCCGCGGTTGCGGCTGATGGCCGAAATGACGGATTTCTGGAACTTGTCAAGCGGCACCGGCCCTCCTCAAATTGATTTCCCGCAGAATTGCCGCAGCCAGGTAGGCCGCCTCAAGGTCGCCATCGCTGCGCAGCCCGTCAACAACCTCATACATAGAGCTATAGGTTGCGTGCGGCGGCACAGACCAAAGCGCGCTGGAGTCGTAGCGGTCCCATGCGATCTTGCGCAGCTCCATCAACCTGTCACCGATATCTTCATATTGAACAGTGATTCCAAAGCGCGCCGCGCGTTGCTCCGCGCTGCACCGAAATCGTTCGTCAATCATGCTGCCGCCCATACACAGAGTATAGTGACCGTTCCGACTGAAACAATCCAGACCTCCTATTTCATTCTCGTCTCATCCGTCTGCCGCGAATCTCAACCGCACGGAATTTCAATCCCGCAGGCCGTGACCGCGGCGAACACGAAGCATAAATGGGACCGTTCGAGCGTTCGATCGCCTGCTGCAGGAATTCGTTTTCAATCGTTCCAATGCCGAGCTGTTCACACCGGCCCACAGGCACGCTCATATCCATGGGAAGGTCCGCAAGCGGTTCGGTCATTGCCGGTTGCATCCAAGGCTGGATGCCACAGGGAAACCGACATCGCCCAGCTTCGGATCGAAACCCGCGCCCTTCTCAGGCGATCGCGGAAGCGGTCACACCTTTGCCGGAATTGCCCCAACACTCACTGCGAATTGAATGGTTCCGCAGGGGCTGAGGTCAATAGTCCCGTTCCAGGGCAAACCGCGCAAGGGACCGCAGCGCATCTGCCTGGGGCCCGAATTCGTCTAGTGCGGCGCAGGCTTCGTCAACCAGCGAGCCCGCCTTTGACCGCGCCGCCGCTTCGCCGAGAAGATGAACAAAGGTCGCCTTTTCCGATTCCCGCCCATCGCTTCGGCCGGCATCGATCAGGTCGTCCGCAATCTGGTAAGCAAGGCCAAGAGCGTCGGCATAGCTGCGCAGCGGCGATGTGTCTTGGCCTGCGAGCACAGCGCCGCACTCTGCCGACCATGAAATCAGGGCGCCGGTTTTACACCTCTGAAGCTCAGTCACCGATTCAATTGTCGGCGTCTGCGGTGAAGCGGTTGCAGCCATGTCCATGGCCTGCCCGGCGACCATGCCGCCGGCGCCCGCTGCCCGGGCAAGCGAATTGATGAGTCGACAGCGGATCTCAGGGTCGGGCGATGTCACCGGGTCGGCGAGCAGCTCGAACGCCAGCGCCTGCAGCGCGTCTCCGACCAGCACCGCCACGGCCTCTCCAAACGCCGCGTGGACGGTCGGTTTGCCGCGGCGCACTGCGTCGTCATCCATGCAGGGCAGGTCGTCATGCACGAGTGAGTAGGCATGCACGCATTCGGCCGCCGCCGCAGTCTGCAGAGCCCGCTCATCTTCAATGCCGCAAAGCCGGGCGCTTTCCACAGCAAGAAATCCGCGCACCCGCTTGCCGCCAAAAAGCGCGTGCTCAATGGCGAAATGAAGCTCCAGCTTGCTGTCCGGCAGCCAGTCCGACTTTAGGTGTGAATCGATTCTCTCACGAATTTCCGCGAGTTTCTGGCGAAAACTCAAAAGGGAATCTCTGTTCCCACAGGCTCAGCCTTTGAATTCAAGGTGATTTTTTCCACCCGTTCTTCGGCGGCTTTCAGAGTTGTTTCGCAATGCGTCTTGAGGAGACTGCCGCGCTGGTAGAGCTGAATTGCGGCTTCAAGCGGAGTGTCTCCCGATTCCAATCGGCCCACGATTGATTCGAGCTCCTCGAGCGCTTCCTCGAACGACATTCGATCGATTGGTTTCGATTCCGTCATAGTGGATCCACCGGCTTTCGTTTCCCGCGAGACCTAAACTGAATTCAATTTTGACACAATCTTGCGCGCTGGGCCAACACGCAATTCAATTCGGCCGGCCGGCGATCCTCTGTGTTGCGAAAACCCTCGCCCGGCGCCGGCTGTGCCCTGGGACCGGACGCCTTCGACAGACCGGTGTCTTCGCCTGCGCGCGCTGGCCTGCACGACCGGGCGGAAAGCCGGGTCACGCGGCCGCCGCCGCAACTCTCGCAACAGACCGCATTTTGGACTCCAGCTTATCGGCAAAATGGCAGGCGGCGCGGTGCCCGTTGGCGAACTGCCTGAGCGGCTGCTGCTGCCGGTGACAGATGTCTTCGGCGATTGGGCATCGGGTGTGGAACCGGCAGCCGGCAGGCGGATCGATCGGCGATGGGACGTCCCCGGTGAGCACCAGCCGGCGGCGCGACCTGCTGAGGGCGGGGCTCGGAATCGGATGTGCCGCCAGCAGGGCCATGGTGTAAGGATGCCGGGGCGAATTGAACACGTCGTCGGTCATGCCTTCTTCGGCAGTCTGACCCAGATACACGATCATCACCCGGTCGGCGAGCGAGCGCACCACCGCCAGGTCATGTGAAATAAACAAATAGGAAATCTGAGACGCCACCTGCAGCTCTCGCATCAGGCTGAGAATCTGGCCCTGGATCGATATATCCAGTGCCGAAACCGGTTCGTCGGCGACAATGATGGACGGTTTCACCGAAATCGACCGGGCAATGGACAGCCGCTGCCGCTCGCCGCCGCTGAGCTGGTGCCGCGAGCGCGTCAGATAGGCTTCGCCAGGCGCCAGACCGACATTGTCAAACAACCGCAGCACCTCCCGCTCCATGTCCGCCTTCGGCACCAGCCTGTTGAGGGTGAGCGGCTGCGCAATCATTTGAAACGCTGTCTTGCGGGGATTCATCGAGTCGTACGGATCCTGGAAGACCATCTGCACTTGGCGGCGAAACACCGTCCGGTCGCCAGCTGACAATGTGGCCAGGTCCTTGCCTTCGAATGCGATCCGCCCGGACGTCGGTTTGGTCAGGCCGGCCACGGTCCGGCCAAGCGTGGTCTTGCCGCAGCCGCTTTCACCGACAACCGCCAGAACTTCCCCGCGCTGAAGGACCAGGCTGATACCGTCAACCGCCCGCACGACGCGCCGGTCGCGCGTGGCCCAGCCGCCCGATACCGGGAAATGGACCTTGAGATCGTCGACTGAAACCAGCGTTTCAGTCATTGGCGGTCAATTGTGCAGCAGGCATCGAACCTGGTTTCCGTTCGGCAAGGTCGAAATGTCAGGAGCGATTTTTGAGCACTCTGACATGATCTTGGCGCATCGCGGATGGAACCTGCACCCGGTCGGCACTTGAACGCGGCTGGGCGGGCGCCCCTCTATCGTCCTGAATGTCTCCGCCCGCCGGTCGAACATCAGGGCGCAGTCCAGCAGGGCTTGGGTGTAGGGATGCTGCGGCCGCTCGAACAGTTCGAAGATGCCGGCCTCTTCGACGATTTGTCCCGCATACATGACATAAACCCGGTCGCAGTATTCAGCCACCAGTCCCAAATTGTGGGTGATCAGCAGCAGGGCGGTGCCGAGATCGCTGCACAGCCGGCACAGCAGCTCCATGATCTGCGCTTGAATTGTGACATCAAGCGCGGTCGTCGGCTCGTCCGCGATCAGCAGGCTCGGGCGGCAGGCGATGGCAATCGCGATCAGGACGCGCTGGCGCATGCCGCCGCTGAGCTGGTGCGGATAATAGTCAACCACGGTTTCCGGATTGGGCAGCTGCACCAGCTGCAGCGTTTCAATTGCCCGCTCCCGCGCTTCGCCCGGTCGCAGCCCGTCATGTATCCGCAGCGCTTCGGCAATCTGCTCGCCAATGCGGATCAACGGGTTGAGAAAAGTCATCGGCTCCTGGAAAACCATGCTCATTTCCCGGCCGCGGATCTGCGCGATCTCGGACCGGCCAAGCGAAAGGATGTCACGTCCCTTCAGCAGAACTTTGCCGCCGACGATCCGTCCGGGTTTGGCGACCAGCTGCATCATGGAAAACGCGGTCGTGCTCTTGCCGGATCCCGATTCACCGACCAGGGCGACCGCTTCTCCGCGGTTGATCCGCAGAGACACGTTGTCAACCGCGCGCACCGCCATGCCGTCGGCAAGGTAATGGGTGCTCAGCCCCTCAACCCGGATCAGCTCAGACATGGTCTGCGACCGCCGGCAGACCGGAGCGGATGACCGGCCTCATTGCCGCCCGCTCCGGCCCGTCTTGGTCCGAAGACCGGCTGGTGCCGTCAGGTGTAGTCCAGGCCACCGGTCTTGGAGTTGATGTTGATGTCCATCCCCCGGCGCAGCGCTTCCAGCGGGAACAGCCAGTCATGCATCAGATTGGCGATGTTGACTTCGGGTCCGAACTGCTTGAGCAGCCAGAGTTCGGTTTCGCGAATCTGGTGGGTCTTGCCGCCCCAGATCGGGATCGCCCATACCTCGAAGATCAGGTCATTCATCTTGGCTTCCGACAGCAGGGCATCAAACAGATCTTCCCGGATCTCGCCGTTGGGAGCGCGGATTTCGGCGGTGTCCACCGTAACCTTCCAGGCGCCGAGATCGAGCGACGCCTTTACGTCGTCGACGATTTCCTGGATCGTGTGCTGTTCGCCGCCGCCGGATTCCGGAATAACCGCCAGTCCGGCATCGACAACGCTTTTGACGTGGGCGGCCTTTTGCGCACGGGTCCAGTCGCTGCGGCTGTCCGAAACCTCGACATAGTCAAATCCCGCTTCCTTGCAATGGCCGAGGAACGCGTCGACCTTGTTCTGCGCCGCCGCATACTCAAAGTAGATGCCTCCGGGCTGCACCTTGACATTGTGTTTGTGGTAGATGTCGATCTTTTTCAGAAGTTTTTCGTGGGTGTAGATACCGGCAAAGCCGAGGACGATCTTGGCAACATCGAGAAATTCGGCGTTGTGATCGAGATAATCGTCGAGATACCCCAGCGGCAATCCCCAGTCGCAGATCTCACTGATCCCGGAATCCCTTGGTTTCGGCGACCGTTCGCTGGTGAGCGGAATGCTGCTGAAGGCTCTGAGAGCTTCGGAATGACCCATAATTTTTTCCTTGGTAAGTCTCTGAAGGTGTCGTTTCTGTCTAATGCACCGCCCGTGCGGCCCGCATGTGCCGGGTCACCGGCGCGATGCCGCATTCGCCAATCGTGCGGGCGTCATCGGCGAGGCATTGCAGCTGGTCGGCATTGAGCGCGGCCTTGCCGGCTTCCCGCAGCTTGGCGTCCTGTTCGTCCAGCTGAAACGGGCGGGCCATCGAACCGCGGAGCGCCTTGACCTCGCGTTCACGCGCGGTGCCGTCTGACAGGCGCATGCTGACCCGGTGCGGCCACCACCAGGTGGCGCCCGGAACCTCTTCATCCCACGGCGTCACCTTGACAGTCTTGGTCTTTGCCAGCACCGCGTCGTCGCTTGTCACCTGCGCCGGGTCGAAGTCGGCGAGTGCGATCTTGCCGCGGGTCAGGGCGACCGACAGGGTATAGGGGATGCTGAACTGGGCGGCCACGCGCGGATCGTCGCCCGCGGCGAACGGCGCCCCGACCAAGTCATAGACGATCTGCGACGACCGGACTTCCACCTCTTCCACTTTTCCCGGCAGATCCGGCTCATCCGCGATCATGTCAAAAGTCAGATCAAGCCCCGGATGCGTTGACCGGCAGCTGGGATATGGTTTGATGCTTGTCTCCACCACGCTGAATCGCTCGCCCAGCTGGGACAGCCCCTGTTCCAGATCGCCTCTGCCTTCGGCAAACAGCACGTTCAGCCCGTATTTTCCCGAAATGAAATTCGCCGATCCCCTGATGCCGGCCTGGGCGCTGTAGGCGCTTTGCACAGCCTGGCCGGCGGCGATGCCGCACAGAATGTTTTTGCCATTGACCCGGTCGGCCAGGGGCTGGCGGCTGAGGCCCGCCTGTTCGGCGGCAATGCCCATCGCCGACATGATCCCGTCATGGTCCAGACCCAGCAGCCGGGCGGCGCCGGCGGCGGCGGCGATATGTCCTGGAACACCGGTGGCCATCACGCCCCCGTGGTAGTGCGGAACCAGCGCTGCCCCGATCTGGCAGGCGACATCGAAAGCGGCTGCGGCCGCGGCGGCGAATTCCCGGCCGGCTTCTTTCCCCCGGTCCTTTCCGGTCGCTTCCGCCACCGCCAGCAGGGTTGGAAAAATCACGGCGCTGGCGTGCACCGCGGAATCGTCGTGGGTGTCGTCCCATTCCCACCAATGCGCCAGCACGCCGCCGAGAAACGCCGCCGCCGGCGCCGGCAGGCGCTGTTCGCTGCCGGCGACCGAGCTCTCGGGTGCCCCGCCCCAGGCGACGTGCCGGGCCAGAAGGTTTTGGCATTCCCGGCTCTTGAGACCGGCCAGAATCACGCCGGCGGTGTCGATCAGCAGTGTCGACACGGCATCGCGGGCGTCGCTTGGCATGTCCTCCCACTGCAGATTTGTGACATGCTGTGTCAGTCGTTCTTCATGCGTCATGGTGTGCTCCCTGCGGTTGATCGCAAATGATCGCGACGATTGCGTTATTTGTCCTCGACGACCTGCGGATTGATGACATCGTTGAGGCCGTCGCCGATAAGATTTGTGCTCAGCACCGACAGAAAGATGAGCAGGCCGGGGAACAGCGCCGCCCACCACGCGAACTGGATGAATGGGCGCGACTGGTAAAGCATGACGCCGAGGCTGACCCGGCTCGGGTCGCCGAGCCCGAGAAAGCTCAGCCCGGCCTCGGTCAGCATGGCCCGGCCGACCAGCAGCGTGGCGCTGACGATGATCGGACCCATCGCATTCGGCAGAATTTCCAGAAAGATGACCCTGGTGTCGCGGGCGCCGCTCAGGCGCGCCGCGTCTACATACTGGCGCGATTTCAGCGACAGGAACTTGGACCGGGTCAGGCGCGCGATGACCGGCCAGGTCAGCACCGCAATGGCGACAATGATGTTGAAAACTCTGGCGCTGAACAGGGCCACCAGCACCACCGCCAGGAAAAACTGGGGCACGACCTGAAACACTTCTGTGAGCCGCATCAGGGCGTGATCGAGAATGCCGCCGAAATAACCCGCCAGGCTGCCCATGACAATGCCCACCAAAGTTGACGCCGCCGCAGCGACCACGCCGACCAGCAGCGAGACCCGGACACCGGACACCGCGCGGCTGAACACGTCGCGCCCGTGTTCGTCGGTTCCCATCCAGTATTCGGCGCCCGGCGCCGTGGCCCTGGAGCCGATGCCAATATTGTCCGGGTCATAGGGCGCAAGCGACGGCCCGAAGATTGCCGCAAGCGCCAGTACGATAAAGATCACGAGGCCGGCGACCGAGGCCCAGTTGGTGAAATACAGCCGCCAGTGATTGATCATCGGCCCGCCGGTTTTCTGTCGCCCGGCGCAGCCGGAGCGGCGGCGCGCCGGTCACTTCTGCCGTTCAACGGGCAAAGCGCGGTTCTGACCCAATAATCCAGTGTTCTTCCTCCTGTCCCAGGCGCCGGCCGGTTCATGCGAAACTGACTCTCGGGTCAATTGCTCGGTAAATGATATCGGTGATCAGATTGACGATGATGACAAAGGTCGAAATAACGATGAAGAGTCCCATCAGCAGCGGAAAGTCGCGCGCCGACACCGCGTCGAACATCAGCCGGCCGAGACCCGGCCAGGCGAATACGGTCTCAGTCAGCACCGATCCCGCAAGCAGCCACTCGAGGTTGAGTCCGAGAATTGTGACGATCGGCAGCAGCGTGTTGGGGACGGCATGGCGGAAGACGACCCGCGGCTCGTGGACGCCCTTGGCGCGGGCGGTGGTGATGTAATCCTCCTTCATCACCGTCTGCATCTTGACGCGCGTGACCCGGAATATCAGCGCAAGCTGGAACGCGCTGTAGGTGATGACGGGCAGCACCAGATGGTGCGCGACATCGACGACAAGACCACAGCCTTCCTGGGGATCGCGGATGTTGTACATACCCTGGGTCGGGAACCAGCCGAGTTTCAGCGAAAACACCGTCAGCATGATCAGGCCGAGAAAAAACACCGGCATGGAGTAGCCGAGGATGGACAGGATGACCGCAATCCGGTCGGCCAGCGAATATTTGCGTGTGCCGGCATACAGGCCAAGCAGTATGCCGGCGGCTCTGCTGACAACGAAGGCGGAACCCATCAACAGCAGACTGGCCGGCAGGCGGCTCATGATCAGGTCGAACACATCCTGGCGGTAGCGCAGCGAAAATCCGAGATTTAGCTGAAGGACATTGCCGATATAGCTGAAATACTGGATGTGGACCGGTCGGTCCAAGCCAAACTCGGCCCTGGTCTTTTCAACCAGCTCCTCGCTTGCCGAACCCTCGCCAATCAGCAGATGCACCGGGTCGCCGGGCGCCGAGTGAATCAGAATGAAATTGATTGTCGTGACGACAAAAATGAGCGGGACGGCCTGCAGTAGCCGCCCCGCAACGTAGCGTCTCAGACGCATGGCTGAGATTCAGCCGGGCAACGCGTCAATTGTCGGCGTATGCCTTGTCGAGGATGCCATTGTAGCCAATCGGACCATGGATGACGTCCTTAAATCCGGACCGCACCAGCTGCATGTTCGGCATGCCATAGAGCGGATAGCCGGGCAGCTCATCCATCAGGATTTCCTGAATCTGTTTCCAGACGGCGGCCCGTTCAGCGACATCCGTAATGCCGACTTCGATGTCGGTCAGATGGTCATAATCCGCATTGACCCAGCCTGCCGCGTTGGCGAAGGCGTTGCCGATCGTTGCCGATTTGTAGCGGTGGACGACTGACAGAGTCGGGTCCGGTGTCGCGTTCTTCGATCGTACCCAACATATCGGGGCGCTTGACCCGCCAGTATGCCCACCCTGCGCCGGTGGTCGGCGGAGCCTTCGCCATTGACGCGGTCGAAGCGGTGCCGTGTCCGGGCAGCATCTCGCCGAGTTTCACGCGTTCGATTGAATCCGTGTAGTCGCCGCCAAATCCGACATGGTCGATGCCGACGAAATTGACGACGTAATCGATGTGGTCAAGGATGCCGTCGAGCGACGCTGCGTAGAGATCGTTGTCCACCATCCGCGGCAGTCCGGTGATTCCCATGACTCCGCCGGAGGCCGCCATCGCCTTGATCTGCTCATCGGTCTTGTTGCGCGACGAGTCGCTGATTTCCCTGACATTGGCGTGTGTGAACAGGCAGGGCCGCGTCGACACCTCAATTGCGTCCATGGTCGTCGCATCGCCGCAATGGGCAAGGTCAACGACGATTCCAAGACGATTCATTTCCTTGACGACATCGACGCCAAAATAGCTGAGACCTCTGATTTCGCGTGTGCGCTCGCCGCAGCCGTCGCCCAGCATGTTGCTTTCGGAATAGGTGAGGCCCATCACGCGATAGCCCAACCGGTCCATGACGGTCAGATACGCATAGTCGCCATCGAGGCAGGCCGCGTCCTGCGTCGCCAGCATGATCCCGAGTTTGCCGTCGCGCTTCGCCTGACGCATGTCCTCGACGGTTCTGACCTGCACCGCGACATCGCTGTTCTTTTCAATGAACCGCATGACATTGGCGACCGCCCGGATGGTCTCCGAAATCCCCGCGTTGCCGCCTGTCGTAAGCCAGACAACGTCGACTCCAGCGTCACGCGCCTGATCGAACCATCGCTTTTTGGTGCCCACATGGAACAGCGCGGTCGCATCAATGATCAGGCACTCTTCGTGCAGACGCTGGGCGCGCGATTCCTGGTCTTCGGACAGGTCAAACATACAAATCCCTTTCAAGGTTTTTTCCGACGCGGCGGCGGCCCGGCCCAGCCGCGGGCCGCATGCAAACGGACTGAGTCACCGGCCGGCCGAGGCAGCACAAACTGCCGTCCATGGCACACGGAGCCACTGACGGAAAGCTTGCAAAGGCAGCTGGCGTTCGATTTGACGACGCCGATGCCGTCGCACCGGCCGATCTGGATCGCACGATTTGCAGAATTGAAACATCAAATGCAGGCCAAAACCTGCAACCCTCTTTCCAAAAAACCCGACCAGACTAGGGCCTGTTGACAGTAATTCTAATTTTGGATTTTTGAGTTTTTAACGTGTTGTATCACAACGGTTTTTTGGCCCGGGGAAATTTTTTTCCGCCGCAGGCGGCTGCGCGCCGGCGGTTCCCCGGCGGCGGGCGAATCACCTGCCGCCGACGCCGCTCCGGCCGCCGGCTCCTGGGGAAAAGGCGCGGAGAAGACATGTAAGTTGTTGTTTTTACTTACATTTGTACAAATTTTTGATATGTGCATAATGCGGCGCCATGTCCCCGCTGGCCGGATACATCGCCGACATGCGCGAACTCTGCGCGTCCGCCCCGGACCGCAGGACCGGCGCCAACGCCCGCCTGGAGATGGCCGACATCGGCATGGCGGCCTTCGCCGTCTTCTTCCTGCAGTGCCCGTCCTTCCTGGCGGCGCAGGCGCAGCTTCAGTCCCGCCAGGGCCGGTCCAACGCCCGGACCCTGTTCGGCATTGACCGGCTGCCGACCGACAGCCACATCCGCAGCGTGCTCGACGGCGTGCCGCCGGAGCGCTTCGATTCCATCTTCACCCGGACCGTCGACCAGCTGGACCGCCAGGGCGCCCTTGACCGGCTGCGCCGGCTTGACGGGCGGCTGCTGATCGCCCTTGACGGCACCGAGTATTTCACCTCCTGCAGCATCGGCTGCCGGAACTGCTCGCAGCGGAAACTGGCGGACGGGCGGACACAGAACTTCCACGCCGTGCTCGGCGCCAGCATCGTCGCCCCGGGAACCTCGCGCCTCCTGCCGCTGCCGCCGGAGTTCATCCGCCCGCAGGACGGGGCTGAGAAACAGGACTGCGAGATCAACGCCGCCAAGCGCTGGCTGCGGCGGACCGGATCCGGCCTGGCCCGGCTCAGACCGGTTTATCTCGGCGACGACCTCTACTGCCGCCAGCCGCTCTGCGAGGCCGTGCTGGCCGCCGGCGGAAGCTTCATCCTGACCTGCAAGCCGAGCTCGCACACAACGCTTTACGAGTATATTCAAGGGGTTGAGACCGGCTGTCTGACCCGGACCGAGGGCCGGAAAAAGAAAAAGCGCCAGCTGCGCTACCGCTGGATGAGCGGTCTGCCGATCCGTGACGGAAAGGACGCGCTGGAAGTCAACTGGTTCGAAGTCACCATCACATCGCCGTCCGGAAAGCGGCTCTACCGCAACAGCTTCGCCACCGACCTCCCGGTCGGCCCGGACAGCGTCGCCGAACTGGCCGACTGCGCCCGGGCCCGGTGGAAAGTGGAGAACAACACCTTCAAGGCTCTCAAGGACGGCTACCATCTCGAGCACAACTTCGGGCACGGCAAGGAAACCCTGGCCAGCCTGCTGGCGACCTTCAACCTGATCGCGTTCCTGATGCAGAGCGCCTGCGACCTGGTCTGCGAAAGCTGGCAGGAGGCCCGGGCAAAGCTCGCCGCCCGCTACCGGCTTCTTGACAACCTGAAGTTCCTGACCGTCTACGTCGTGCACGACGACTGGGACGCCGTGATGCGGACAATCATCACCGGCGAGCTGCCGGAAAAGCCTCCGTAACCGGAACCGGCAGCCCCGCCCCTTCCGCCGAAACACAGTAGAAATCCGCCCGGAAACGCAGCCGAAAATGAAGAAAAAACCGATGTGAACGCATAATTGGAATTACTGGCCTGTTGACAATCAGGTTGCGAATTGTGCGGATTTCTGCCACTTTTGTCTCAATGACCGCCGGAACGGCGGCACAGGCAAGATGAGCAGAATGACGAATGAATCCAGACAGAACGGTGCTGACCGACGCCATGTGGGCGCGGATCGAGCCCATGCTGCCCGGCAAGGCGACCGACCCCGGCGTCAGCGCGGCGGACAACCGGCGGTTTCTCGAGGCGGCGCTTTGGCGGATCCGGACGGGATCGCCGCGGCGCGGCCTTCCGGCGCGCTTCGGCAACTGGAACAGCGTGTTCAAACGCTTCCGCCGCTGGGCTGTTTCGGGTGTTTTCGAGCGTGTTTTCAACGCGTAGTCGGACGAGTTCGATTTCGAGTGCGTGTGTGTTGACGGCACTGTCGTCTCGGCGCACCAGAAAGCGGCGGGCGCAAAAGGGGGACCCGCCGCCAGGGCATCGGCCGTTCCCGGGGAGGCCTGACCGGCAAGATCGCCGCGGTTGCGGACGCGCTTGGCGATCTTGTGCGGTTGGTGATCCTTCCCGGTCAGGCGCACGACATTGTGGGGACGCCGGAGCTTCTGGAGGATCTTCCCTTCGAAGCTTTGATCGGGGACAAGGCGTTCGACGCGGACTGGCTGCTCGGGGAACTCCGGAAGCGCGGCGCCGAGGCGGTGATTCCCGCGAGGAGGAACCGGTTGGATCCTCGGGAACATGACCGTGAGATGTACAAGTGGCGGCACCAGATCGAGAATTTGTTTGCGAAAATCAAGGAGTTCCGGGCAGTGGCGACCCGTTACGACAAGACGGGCGAGAGCTTTGCGGCGGCGATTCACCTCGTTGCGGGCGTGGTCGCCGCAACCTGATTGTCAACAGGCCCTAGTCAACCGGTCAAGGATTCACAAGGCCTCCAAAGAGGAGTTGATCTTCTATTCGAATGGCCGCTCGGCGGCTTTTCCGCCAGCCGTCGCACAGCGCTTTTGCGAAAAGCGGCGGCGAACGCTGATGACACCGATGCCCGTGAGATCCTGCCGGCGGTCGGGCGGCATAGTCTTCACAAACCGCAGCTGCGTCGCGCCGACCTTCGAAAGAGTGCTTTCCTCCCAGTCTTCACCAACCTTCAGAGACCACCATAGTACTCTGCCATGGGTTCGCAAGACAGCTCAGCATTAGACCGAATTCCCGGAGGGGAATCGCCACGCGCCTCTATCCAAGGTCTTTCCATGTGAGTTAAAATCGCTCAGATAACGACCAGTTTTATTCCCGTAATGTTCAAGGACGCTATGAATTGTTTCCCTTGCATCATTGTCCAGGTTTTCCACATTTCCATCAATATCTTCTTCGCGTAGACTGAAGCGCCCTCTATGTCGCGTATAAAGTTCAGGGCACACTGGGCCATCAGCCCAAGCCTCAATCTTTTTGGGGAAAAGTTGCCTTTCATCCCACACAAGGGACCAAGCTTGGCAGAAATATACAAGCTTTTGCAACTTCCATGAACTTACAGAATCAGGCGCCGAAGAACTCAAGATGAATTTGGCAACATCGTGAACTATAATTATATCCCCACCTCGCATTAGCGGCTACGCTCGCAATTTTACTCCTCTCAGAAGCAGTCAGTTTTTCCGACCGCGCTTTCGCTCCTGCCAAACCACACTTGCGCTTGGCAGGTTGCTTGTAGCCAGTATTTTCAAGTTCGCCTATTGCGATCCGCGCAACATGCACAACGCACCCAACCGTATCAGCTGGACGCCGTTCTCCGTTCGGTCATTTAGGCATGAGTTAAGAGTGCGTTGAATCAACTGGCAGCGCCTCCCTGTTCGGTGTGGCGACCTTCATGATCTTCCTCCTGACCCGCGTTTGATGATTTTGGGATTTGCCGAATATTGTGCATAGCTGTCAAAAGGCCAACATGTTTGATGGGATATGCCTGAAAGTGGCCGTCACCAACTTTCGGGCATAACCCGTTTTTTGGGGGCCGATGAGCGAAATTTACCGAGTGCCCATTGCGGTCCGCCAGCGAAACACCTCCAGACGGGACGGGCAGATTCCTGAAAACTGCCCGAGACCGGTTTGCGGCTCGAGTGTCATTGGGGCAGCGCGGCCGCGCTTCCAGGCTATGCGCCTCTTGCCATCAACACGCCGAGATGCGCCGCCGCGGATTCTTCCAGCCCGTGGAGATCGTAGCCGCCTTCAAGCGTCGAAACCACGCGGCCGCCGCATTCCGAGTCTGCGACATCGCATATTGCGCCCGTGGCCCAGGCAAAGTCGTCTTCTGTCAGTCTCAGTGTGGCGAGCGGGTCGCGCAGATGGGCGTCAAACCCGGCGGAAATGAATACACATTGCGGTCGGTGGCTGGCGAGTGCGGGCAGTATCCGCCGTTCCAGCGCATTTCTGAATTCGGAGCTTCCAGACCGGCTGCCGAGCGGCACATTCACAATTTGACCGTGCGCTCCGGTCTCGTGCTCGTAGCCGGTTCCGGGAAACAGTGGCATCTCGTGGGTCGATGCAAAGAAGATGCGGCCGTCGTTCCAAGCCAGCGCGCTGGTCCCGTTGCCGTGATGCACATCGAAGTCGACGATGCCGACGCGCTCGACCCCGTGATGCGTGAGCGCGTGCAGAGCCCCGATGATGACGTTGGAAAAAAGGCAGAATCCCATGGCGCGCGCAGCCTCGGCATGGTGGCCCGGGGGACGCACGGCGCAGAACGCGTTGTCGGCCTCGCCTCCGAAAACCAGATCGACAGCGCGCACATTCGCTCCGGCCGCGCGCAGCGCGGCGGTCATTGAACCGGGCGACATATGGGTGTCCGGGTCGAGGCTCCGGTTTCCCCTTGCGGGAGAAGTGTCCGCGATCCGGTCGAGATGACTCTGGGGATGCGCCCGCAGGATCGGACCGGCGTCGCAGAGCGGAGCGTCATAGCGTTTCAGGCCGGCGAATTCAGGCCGTCCGAGCATCCGGAACAGTGTTTTGAGCCGTTCGGCCCGTTCCGGGTGGCCAGGCGGCGTTTCGTGCGCCAGACAGTCATCGTGGGTGATCAGCGCCGTGGTCATTCCTGCCCAATCCTTTGTTCGGTTCAGTCCTGCGAACCGGGAACCAGCATGTAGCCCTCGCTGCGCACGGTCAAAAGATACCGCGGCCTTCGCGGATTGACCTCAAACTTCTGACGGAGTCGTGAAACCCGGACATCGATCGACCGGTCCCGCATACCCTCACCCGAATCGTCCGCGTCGTCGGTGAACTCGGCGCGCCGCACGGCCCGGTTCGGTGTCTGCGCCAGGCGGCGCATCAGTTTCAGTTCGGATTCCGTAAGGTGCACAATGGAGTCGCCGCGCCGCAATTCGCCGCGTCTGGGATCGAATTGATGCTCGCCCAACTTGATGACAGCCATGGCTTCCTGCTGACCGTCTTGCTGGGCACGGCGCAGCACCGCTTCAATGCGCAGCACCAGCTCATCCGGCTCATAGGGTTTTTGCACATAGTCGTCCGCCCCGGCGCGAAATCCTTCGATCCGGTCTTCCACTTCAACCTTCGCCGACAGCACAATGATGGGAATGTCGGTTGTGTTGCGCAGTTTGTTGGTCAGTTCAATGCCGCTGAGTCCCGGCATCATGATATCCATGATGACGAGATCGAACTGCATCAGTTCAAGCAGCGCAAGCGCGTGCGCGGCGTCCTTGGCGCAGGAGCACCAATAGCCCTTGCGCACGAGATAGCGCTGGAGAAGCGTGCGCAGCCGTTCGTCGTCGTCGACGACAAGCACATGGCTGCTGATCGAGTCCGGAAATTTCACGGACCGCCGCCCCCGACAGTGTCAGGCCGGTGCCGGCGGTCCATAATTTGCTCCAGCACAGCGCGAAATCCGGCAACAGCCTCAGGGCCGGCCGCCCGGTAGGCCGCGCGCATCCTCTTCCGCTGCGCGTCAGACAGGCGCCGTTCCAGCTTTTTGCCCTTTTCAGTCAGATGCAATTCCCTCGTTCTCCGGTCGTCAGCGCCAATGCGGACCGCGACAAGCTGGTCAGCGATCAGTCTTCGCAGGACACGGTTCAGCGACTGTTTCGAAACGCCGAGAATGGAAATGAGACGGCTGACGGTGATTCCGGGATAGCGTTCGACGAAGTGCACGGCGCGATGGTGGGCGCGGCCGAAATCGTATTCTTCAAGGATGCGGTCGGGATCGGCGGTGAAGCCCCGATAAGCGAAAAACATAGCCTCGATACCGTCTCGAAGCTGATCGTCAGTCAGATAGTGAAGCGGGTCGTCGCCGCCTGACTTGGATTCAACGCGCATGCCGCCGCACTATTGGAGCAACGCAGTTATGTCAACCTTGTTGACGTTGTTGTGCTGCCTTGCTATTGGCGGGTTCCGCAGCCCTCAAAGAGGAACCGGCGGCCCATCCAATGGGGCAATCAGGCACGGCGCCCGTGTCTGAACTGGCGACAAGGAGACAGACATGGCCGGCGCATACGATGACCGTGACGGATTGATTTGGCTCGACGGCGATCTGGTTCCGTGGCGCAGCGCACAGGTGCATATCCTGACGCATGCCATGCATTATGGCTCGTCGGTTTTTGAGGGAGAGCGGGCCTATGGCGGCAAGATCTTCGAAAACCGCAAACACACCGAAAGGCTGCTCTCATCGGCGGAAGCGCTGCAGATACCGGTGAATCACACAGTTGAAGAGATTGAACAGGCAAAGGCCGATGTCATGGCCGCCAACAATCTGAGCGACGCCTATGTGCGGCCGCTGTTATGGCGCGCATCCGGCGAGGATATGGGTGTGGCGGCGACCCGCAATCCCAGCCGGCTCGCGATCGCCGTCTGGGAGTGGGGCGCGTATTACGGAGACGATGCGAAGTTCCGCGGCGCCAAGCTCGACATATCGGATTGGAAGCGGCCGAGCCCGGAAACAATCCCCTGCCACGCCAAGGCTTCCGGCCTCTATATGATCTGCACGATCTCAAAACACAATGCGGAAGCCAAAGGATGCTCAGATTCCATGATGATGGACTATCGGGGCTATGTCGCTGAAGCGACCGGCGCGAACGTGTTCTTTGTGAAGGACGGGGAAATCCACACGCCGCTGCCCGACTGTTTTCTGAACGGGATCACGCGGCAAACGGTCATCAAGCTGCTGGGGGACCGGCAGGTCAAGATCCACGAGCACCACATCCTGCCGTCCGAACTCGAGGATTTTGAACAATGTTGGCTGACCGGCACCGCCGCCGAGGTCACACCTGTCGGACAGATCGGCGATTATAATTTTGAAGTGGGCGCGCTGACCCGGACAATCGCCAAAGACTACGAAAAACTGGTTCGGGCTTAGCCCCCTCAGCGCTTCAGAAAATCCGGCCCGGCCCGGGGAGAATCGCTGAACGGTCTACTGCGCCGTCGGGGTGCCCCCCGCAATCACCGTGCGGAACCAGCCGGTATCAATGTTACCGCCGGACAGAATCAGGCCGACCGGTTTCCCACGCATCAAGGAGCGTTCCTGAAGCAGCGCCGCAAGAGGAGCTGCGCCGGCGCCTTCCGCCAGGTTATGTGTGGCGCGGAAATACAGCCGAATTGCATCGGCGACGGCGTCCTCTGAAACCGAGACCACGCGTTCCGCCCCTTTTGAAAATATGGCAAACGCTTCTTCAACCGGCACACGGGTGGCGACGCCGTCGGCGAATGTCCTCGCGGAATTGGAAGCGATCGGCTTGCCGGCGTCAAACGAGAGCTTCAGCGAAGGCGCATTGTCCGCCACGACGCCGACGATTTTGGTCTTGAGCCCCAGCGCGTCGCGGGTTTCGATCATGCCGCAAATGCCCGATCCGCAGCCAATGGGAACATAGACCGTGTCGAGATCCGGCACCGCGGTGAAGAATTCAAGAGCGTAAGTGGCGACGCCGCGGACGAGGTCACGATGGAACGGAGGCACAAAGGCAAGCTGCTCGTCACGCGAAATTCTCCAGGCTTCAATCCGCGATTCGTCGAAATCGTCGCCGAATTCGATCAATTCGGCGCCAAGCGCCCGCGTCGCCTCATTCTTTTCCACAGAATTTCCGCGCGGAGCGACAATCTTTGCGATCAGGCCGGCGGCGGCGGCGGCGCGGGTGATGCTTTGCCCGTGGTTGCCGCGGGTTGCTGTGACAATCCCTTTGGCATTCGGTTCGCTTCGCATTAGGGCGTCGATGAAAGTGATGCCGCCGCGAACCTTGAACGAGCCGATGGGGGTGTGGTTCTCGTGCTTAACCCAGACATTTGCGCCGGTCGCCTCCGCGAGCAGAGGCCAAGCGATCTGCGGCGTCGGGCTGATGGATTCCGAAACCAGTCCGGCAGCGCTTTGAATCTCTCCTAGATTGAGCATGCGGTCTGTCATGATTTCCTCCAGGGATGGGCATCGAAAGATATCTTCGGGCTGCGGCCCGCAATATGGCCTTGACCTTGCTTTATCCAGTGTATCTTGCTTGCTGATCCCTTGCCGGAGCCGAACGAGGCCACAGCTGAGATATGCAGCGTTTTTCCCAATCGCCATTGGAAGATGCGTTTGTTCAAGACCCGTACCCGTTCTACGAACGAACGCGCGGCGGCGGCGATCTGTTTTACTGGGACGACTACGAACGGGTGACGACCGGCTCATATCAGGCGGTCAACCGGCTGCTGCGCGACCGCGGCTGGGGCCGGGAAATTCCTGAGGAATTCCGGCCGGAACCGGAGCCGCATCTGGAACCGTTTGCCCAGCTGACGAGGGATTCCATGCTGGATCTCGATCCGCCGCGCCACACAAGTCTGCGCCGTCTGGTGAACCGCGCCTTCACCTCCAGCCAGATCAATGCCTTGGAGCCGGACATCCGGGAATTGTCAGCGCAGCTGATCGAACGGCTCCCGTCAATGGCCGAGCTGCAGAAGAACTTTGCCGAGAGCCTTCCGGTCATGGTGATCTCCAGACTCTTGGGAGTGCGGATTGAGATGTGCGCACAGATGCTGGCCTGGTCGCACGACATGGTGGCGATGTATCAGGCGAAGCGCGACCGCGCGATTGAAGACCGGGCGGCAACGGCGGCAGGCGAATTTACTGACTTTATCCAGTCGGAGATTGTGCGCCGGCGGGCATCGCCGTCGGACGATTTGATTTCGCGGCTGATTGCAGCGGAAGACGACGAAAAACGCCTGACCAACGGCGAGATGGTGTCGACCTGCATTCTGCTTCTGAACGCCGGTCATGAGGCCACCGCGAACACAATCGGCAATGGCGTCAAGACAATCGTCGAGTCGGGTTTGGATCCTCAGGAAATCCTGTCCCCGGACCGGCGCGCGGCGACTGTCGAGGAAATCCTGCGTTTTGACCCGCCGCTTCACATCTTTGAGCGCCAGGCCAAGGTCGATGGGGAACTGTGCGGCCGCGCGTTTCGGCGCGGCGATATCGTCGCCCTCATCCTTGCGGCGGCAAACCGGGATCCGGCGGTCTACGAACAGCCCGACAGGTTCATTCCGGACCGCAAGCTGATTGCCCACACCTCTTTTGGCGCCGGGATTCATTTTTGTGTCGGCGCGCCCTTGGCAAGGCTTGAACTCGCTGTTGGTCTTGCCACTCTTTTTGAGCGCTGCCCCAATCTCTCGATCGTCGGCAAGCCGCGTTATGCCAACCGCTATCATTTTCACGGTTTGGAAGAGCTGTGGGTCAATTTGGCCTGATGGGCGATGGATGCCCCCGGGCCGCATTCGCTGTGTCCAATCCAAAGGGAGTTTCACGGCAGACGGGGCAAACACGCTGTGCCCGTTCAACCGCTCGTGAGATCGTAAGCCGCCGTCGCGCTGATCCAGGAACGCCGGGGTCGGAGAAATGCGGAAGCGGCGGCGAAGCGGACAGGGGAAAGGGCTCCGCTGTCCAGATTCTCCATCAGCAGCCTGCGATCTTCCCTCTCAAGCCGAACTCTGTGAATCTTCCTGCCCGCAGAACCCATTTCCTCCGCCTCCTGACCGCTCCCGGCGCCGCCGATGCCGGCGGTTCGCCTTCCGCTGCGGCCGACCGACAGCCGGGAAACCATGCTGCCCGTTGTCTTCTTGCCTGCTTGTCTTGCAATGGCACATTCGCGAGAGCCAGGAAGGGAAACCGGCCAAGCCACAATGGAATGGCCATCATTTCTATGGTGGCAGGACACTGGAGCCGCCCTCCCCAACTGCGTTCATCCGATTCTCCTGGTGACCCCCTTGACACAGTGAAGCACTATGCGGTGCGCTGTCTGGCGCTCTTCGGTCGAAGCCTGTACTCAGCCTCCAAGCCTGAGCGCGCCCAGCACCGTCACCGAGACCGCAGCACAGCAAACGCAAGCGCCCCGATCCTTTCGATCAGTCGCCGAACTCCCCCTTGAGAACAGCCAACCAAACACCACCTCGGCCTACTCCCCGCTCTTTCAATGCTCGTACATACTTGGCCACCTCATCTGTTTTGCACAAACTCGTCACTTGAGGTATTTCAGACCCTGTGACAGCCTTGGAGGCGCCCGGTGACCAAATATGCAGTCAAGAAAAGCGATCTTTCCGTTGAAGGTTTTTTCGCCGCACCTGCGTTCAATCTTCTTCGTGCAAACTCTGATGTGCTCAATGTCGTCTCGTCCTGCCTTTCAGCTTTTTGTCCCATTCGAGGCGAAGATATCAGAGTTGATCAGGAGACCAATCCAATAGGCGACGCAAATGTTATCTTCGAGTTAAAACCAGTCAATGGAGTTGCACGAATTTCCATCGACCGAGCTCAGATTGCTTTGTTCAGCCCACATTCACTGGATACAGAACTAATTTCACGCCTGTCGTCTTCCTTTTTCGGTGCGGTTAATGAAATACTGCCACCTAGCTCATACGGACACTATGTCGTTCTGTTCTCTTTTCACGCCGCTTTGGAAGACATCTCGCCAGCCGATCACACTCGCCGCTTCATTTCCACAACATCCGAAAACCCCGAATCCGAAATTGGAAATTCCGTTACCTATTACTTTGGGCAGCACGATCTGAGACTCCATTCCTCGATCACTTTGGACATGTCCGGGGAGTTCTCAGATTGCGTCTTTGTACGTATAGCAATGGGGTTTGACGCAAGCAGGATTTCTGCTGAGAGGCTAAAGGACGCGGTAATTGAACACAGCAATAGCCTGCTTGCTCTGGTGGATTTGGAGGCGGATTGGTGAGAATAGAGCCCTACGCCCTTGCAAACTCCAGACCTCCTGCTTTGCCTGCTGTTGGGCCTGAGCCCAACCTGCTGCAAAGACTCCACCCATTGTACGCACCGCGACGTGCAGAGCTCTATTTCGGGCGAGTAGAACCGGTTTTGCAGTTCAGACCCGACTTGTTCGGGGCCACGCGCATACGAGCTCTACCGCGGAACACTTCCATTTCGACTGCTAAAGAAGACACAATTCTGCATGATCTACATCCGACACTGGAACGCCCTTGGCCCCGCACCGTGAGCGATACCTATCGCAGAGAATTTCTCGGCACCACCACGAGGCTTGATATTCTCCAAGCAGCGGCCAAATGCGGTTTTGTAAAAAGCCGCACTGCCATTACCCCATTGCCTACCGAGCCGCAGTTGTTCCACATCGTCTCTCCAAGGTCCCCCACTCCCGACGCTCAGCCATTCTTGTTGATTGAGCGTGTGAAGCACTTGCTTGACCAGCATAAGATTCGCGACGCGCGAAACGCACTTGAGATTGGATTGAGTCGATACCCGGCAAGTCGGCAAATCGCAAGCCTGCTCCGGGCCATTTCACCTGGTCGAGTGTCGCCGACAGGTTGGGCTTTATCTGGTCGCGAACGGGAGACGGCCTGGATTAAGCAGCATGGTCACAAGTATCGCGGGAAATGGATTGCTCTTGATAAAGATCACCTGATCGCGTTTGCCACCACTCTTAGTGAACTGCTCGCAAACCTGGACACAAGAATCGAACGGCAGAAGACGCCGTTTGTTCAGCATTTGATGTCTGAGTAAATGTGGCCATGCTAATCCTAGATGGGGAGCCATTCGCCCCCAACGCTGCCATTTACTATGAAGTAGATCCGTCCTTGGAATCTAATCAAACTTCCATACACGTCCAGATAGTAATTCCGGGCGATATTGAAATCGCCACACTCGCACGATTGGATCCAGCCACACCTTGGGTTGTTCTGAACGCTGAATTGACTGAAACTTTGGGGCTTGGCGCTAATGGACCCAACGCGCACCTGCAAACGGCCGCTGGTCGCATGACAGGAACGCTTGAAAGACACCCGATTATGCTTGCCGCCCAGGAAGGACAATCTCTGGAGATTGACGCGACTCTGTTCGTCTGCAGCGAATGGCAAAGAGGGAATTTCTTGGGATACACCGGACTGCTTGAAAGGATACGGTTCGCCATCGACCCTGCGTCTCACCTGTTCTATTTCGGATCCGCCTCAGGGTAACGCCAGCCACTCAGTTTCTTTGTCTGCCCTTCCGCGGTCAGGAACGGCAAGGCTTTTGAGTGCCTGGGGTGCACGACGAATTTGTGACTTGCCAGCCAGGCGGTCTGGCGGGTCGACCGTTCCGATATGCGGATCCGTCACCTGCAGCGCCGCCATCGAATCGATTGCAGCCTGCGACACGGGCAGGGAACCGGCTCCCTTCGCGAACCGGATCCTGCGTGAGACGGAGCGACGGGGCTTCTTCAGCGCCGACCGTCGGGTCATCCTTGGTGACGGGGCTGCGTGAATATGGAACTTCGCGGACCGGCATGTGCCGGACTCCATCCAGATTGTGGATGTCTTCCACGCCAAACAACATCTGTTCGATGTCGCCAGGGCCCTCTGGGGAAAGGGGAGTGATCTTGCGGCGCATTGGGGCAGGACGCGGCGCGGAACATCGAGTGTTTCCGGGACCTTTGCGCGCGCATGGATTATCCCCGGTTCCGGAAACCAGGGTCTGTACGTGTCGACGGGTGTTGTCGAGGGCGCGTGCAAATCACCGATCGGCGACCGGCTGAAGCGGGGCGGAATGCACTGGAGCGTCAGCGGTGCAGATTCCATCATCGCCCTCCGGTGCGTGGTCCCAAGCAACCGTTTCGACGACTTCTGAGAGCGGCGTGTGGGCTGAATCGAAACGGATGTCGCAAGAATGCCACAAAATTGTTGTGCACCCTTGGAGGAAGGGAAGCGCCGGTTCACGGCGGAGGCGGCAGAAGAATGAGGCGCTCGGACGCCGATGAGCGCCGATGCCTCCAAGTATCGAGCAACCGCCCCCTGAGGCTTCGGGATTATTCGTCTCCACGGCGTCAAACGCCGCAGAATCGTTGTTGTCCGAAGCCACAAGAAGGTCTGTCTAGGTTTATGATTCTTATGATATACGGCGATGATTGCTGCCAATTCGCCAGGACCTGAACCATGCCTCTCAATGCCGCCCTGCGCGCCGAGCTGCCCGAGCTGGTTCCAAACGGCCTGCTGGTCACCCGGTCGTGGCTCATGGAACAGGGTCTCGCCCGGCATGCCGTCGACAATCTGGTCAAAAGCGGGCAGCTTCTGCCGCTCCGGCCCGGCGTCTACATACGTCCGGGAAGCCGGCTCATCTGGCAAGGCGTCGTCGGCTCCCTTCAACGGATGGGCGGCAGCTTCGTCGTCGGCGGAAAGAGCGCGCTGGAGCTGCGCGGTCGGGCGCACTATCTGCCCTTGTCCCGCCGCCGTGCGATTCACCTGTACGGCTCCTGGCCATTGCCGTCATGGGCCAACAGGCTCGGTCTCGAGGAGACGTTCCGTCGCCACGGCACCGCATGGCTCTCGGAACCGGAGGAATCGACGGAGCGCTGCCAACAGAGTTACCTGCCGTCCTTCACGGTCGAGGTTCCCTGGGGCGACGGTTTCCAGTCGGTGCGAACCTCCACGCTCGAACGGGCGTTTTTCGAGATTCTGAAGGACGTGCCGGCCGGGATATCGTTCGAACATGCCGGACAATTGATGGAAGGGCTCGCCGACCTCTCGCCGCGCCGGCTCGACGCCCTTTTGCACCGAACCCGCAGCATCAAGGTCAAGCGTTTGTTCTTTTGGCTGGCGGAGCGGCAGGGACACGTCTGGATGAAGCGGCTGGACGCCGGCGACTTCGACCTCGGCCGGGGCAAGCGCTTTCTGGCGAGGGACGGCCGGTTTGTGAACCGCTACGGGATTACTGTGCCGAAGACGATGCATGGATAGACGCAATCCGTTCCACCGTCAGGCGCGGCTGGTCGTCCAAGCGCTGCCCTCCGTCGCCAGGCGGGAAGAGTTCGCCCTGAAGGGCGGCACCGCAATCAATCTGTTTTGCGCGATCTGCAGCTGTCGTTTCTCACAATAGGTCGCTGTGAAGTGTATTGGTTTTCCCGGTTCGGGCTGACATCGGATTTCTTGGAAACCGGAACAGTCCGGGAAGCTCCGGCCCTCTTCTTTGCCGGCAGCTGGCCTGAGGCGGGCTGGGGTTGCCGCCCCGCTCGAATTCTTGCCCGGTCGTGACGTGCAGGTTTCTCGTAAGTGGATGGCTGTCAGTCGGCCCGTAGCGCGCCGGTTTCGAATTCCGGACGCGAAGGTGACGAGCGCTGGACCGAAACGGCCGCTCATCAGGGGCAGACCGGTGACAAAACAGCTCCGATCGGTATGCGTCGGCCGCGCTGGCAATGGCGCCGGCGGCGAAAGGTTTCCCATGCGATGATGTTCCAGCGATGCACTGCAATGCATGGGCTGTGTTTCGCTGTCCATCTGGCAAAAAAAGAAAGAATTCAAAATGGGGGACTTCGGGAAATCCCCGGAACTGCCCTGACGGTTTTCCGACCGGGTGCCGTCATTGCGGAGTTCACAGCGCCTTGACCAAAAGACTGCGCAGGCCACAGCCCGCCACGCCGCCCGCGGTCGGTGCGCATCCGATATTTTCTTGCATTTTGAAGGCGGCGTCACTATGTCTCGGGCAAAGCAATGCGTATGCGCGGCTGACCAGCAGCGCAGATATAGGACAAGGAGGTAATTGTTCTGTCGCAACATGCGCACGCCGCTGATTTGGCGGCTGTCGGCGAGCCTGATTCAAGCAAGGCTCCAAATCGACCGGACACAGAGATTCTGGTCAACTACATCCTGAATTCCCTGGACAGCGACAAAGCTGAGAATATCGTCTGCATTGATCTGGCGGGCAAGTCGGATATGGCGGACCATTTGGTCATCGCATCCGGCAGGTCAACACGGCAGGTCATCTCAATCAGTGAAAAGCTGATCGAACGGCTCAAGCACGAAAAGTTCCTGCCGGCGAGCGTCGAAGGCAAGCAACATGGTGACTGGGTGCTGATCGATGCCGGCGATGTCATCGTCCATGTGTTCCGGCCCGAGGTCCGGGAATTCTATCAGCTTGAAAAACTCTGGATGGCCCCGGTCCACGAATCGCCTGCTGATTGAATGCAGCTCTGCCTGCTTGCCGCCGGCAGAGCCAGGTCGGGTCCCGAGAACGAGCTCACGGCCCGGTATGTCGACAGGATCAGCCGCGGCGGCCCGGCGGTCGGACTTGGACCTGCGAGCGTCACGGAATACGACACGCGCCAAGCCGCCGAACGCCTGGTTCGAAACGCTGTCTCCCGCAACGGCGCCACTCTTTGCGCGCTCGATGAACGGGGAAGCCTGGTGAACAGCGGCGAGTTTGCCCGCATGCTGGCAAAATGGCGCGATAACGGCTGTCGCAATGCGGTGTTCCTGATCGGCGGCGCGGATGGAATCGATGCTGATCTGGCGCGAGGCGCGGACTGTTCAATCTCGCTCGGCCGCATGACTTTTCCTCACTTGATCGCGCGGGCGCTGTTGGCGGAACAGCTCTACCGCGCGGTCTCCATATTGAGCGGCACGCCGTACCACCGTGCGTGACAGACCAAGAGCGGCAGCATCGTGACGAAACCGGTTGTCCTGTGCATTCTTGACGGCTGGGGTCTGTCGGACAACAGTTTCGGCAACGCAGTCGCACAGGCAAACACGCCGAATTTCGACTGGATGTGGGGAAACTGCCCTGCCGCCACGCTGATCACGCATGGCGAAGCGGTCGGACTTCCCGCGGGCAGCATCGGCAATTCAGAGGTCGGCCATCTGCATATTGGCGCTGGGCGCACGATTCTCATGGAGATGCAGCGGATCAACGCCGCCATTGCGTCCGGCGCCTTTCAGGGGGCGCCGAAAATCAGGGATTTTGCAGACAGGATTCTGCGTGCCGGCGGCAAGGCGCACGTTGCCGGCCTGGTGACAGATGTCGGCGTCCATGCTTTGACCTCGCATATCGCCGCCGCCGTCGAGGCGCTTGCGGATCTCGGTCTGCCTGTTGTTGTGCATGCGTTCACAGACGGAAGAGATTCGCCGCCGGGAATGGCGCAGGGAAATCTGTCGCGGCTGCAGCGTATTCTTCCCGCGGCGGCCAGCGTTGGGACGGTGTCCGGGCGTTACTTCCCGATGGACCGGGACCGGCGGTGGGACCGCGTCAGACGCGGGTGGGAAGCGATTGTGCTCGGTCGTGGAATGTCCGCAGAGGACTGTGAAACGGCGGTCGCCAGCGCGTCGGCGCGCGGCGAGACCGATGAGTTTATCAGCCCGACAGTTGTCGGCGGCTATGCCGGGCTGGGCGCCGGTGACGGGCTGTTTTTGGCAAATTTCAGGTCTGACCGGATGCGGCAGATCGCTGCGGCGATCTGCGATGAACAATTTGACGGGTTTGACACCAGGGCAGCTCCCAAACCGGCGGCGGCGCTGGGCATGGCGCCGTATTTCGAGGATGCGCCTCCCTGGATTGATGCTCTGTTCGCCAAACCGGTGATCTCAGAAACACTCGGTGAGTGGGCGGCCCGGCACGGGAGGACACAGTTTCGTCTCGCGGAAACCGAAAAGTATCCGCACGTCACATTTTTCCTGAATGGCGGCAAAGAAAAGCGCGAGACCGGTGAACAGCGCTTCATGGCGCAAAGCCCCGGTGTCGCGACCTATGATCTGGCGCCCGAAATGGCCGCCGCCGAGGTGACTGACCGGTTTATCGCCGCCGTTCAGGCCGGATTTGATCTCATCGTGGTGAATTACGCCAATCCTGACATGGTCGGCCACACCGGAAGTCTCGCCGCAGCGGTCAAGGCCTGCGAGGCTGTGGATCGCGGACTTGGCAAGGCGATCGCCGCCGTCGACGCGGCGGGCGGCGCCATTCTGGTGACCGCCGATCATGGAAACTGCGAAACGATGATAGATCCGGACACCGGCGCGCCGCACACAGCGCACACGACGAACCCGGTGCCGGCGATTCTTTACGGCGGCCCGGAGAATGCCCGTCTGAGCGAGGGAACTCTGTCCGACATTGCGCCGACCCTGCTGAAACTCATGGGAATTCAACAGGCTCCGCTGATGACCGGCGCCAGCCTTATCGGCTGACCAGCCTTTGAGCGCGCCGCCGCCGCGCGCGATTCTAGATTGCCAATGGTCGTGACAATCCATTAAATGGCTGACCACACAACAATTGATTTGCTGCCGCCACCCGCCGGGATGCCAGCCGCAACTTCCAACGGAACTTGGAGACAATGAAAAAGCCAGTCACAGCCGCCCTTTTTGCCGCTGCAGCCATTCTGACGTCCTTTTGGCTGATATCCGCATCAAGCGCCGAGGAGGATGAGTCTGAACTCAATGTTTATGAGCTTTTGGACCTGTTCAGCGAAGCATTCCAGACAGTGCGCACGCAATACGTTGAGGAAGTTGAAGTCGTTGATCTCATTCAGGGCGCCGTCCAGGGAATGCTTTCGTCGCTTGATCCGCATTCCGGATATCTGACGCCGGAGCAGATGGATAAGACGGAAGAACTGACCAGCGGAGAGTTCGGCGGGCTCGGCATAGAAGTGACGATGGAAAATGGCTGGGTCAAAGTTGTGTCACCGATCGACGACACGCCTGCGGCCCGGGCGGGCCTGCAGTCAGGAGACTTTGTCACCGGGATTGACGGTGTGACGGTCCTTGGCATGACCCTCGACGATGCGGTGAAACTGATGCGCGGGCCGGTCGGATCGGAAATCGTCCTCACAATTGAGCGGGAAGGCGCGGGCGAACCGTTCGATGTCGAGATCACTCGCGATGTGATAAAAATCGCCGCGGCCGAAGTGCGGCTGGAAGCCGGGGTCATGGTGGTTCGTGTCAAAACATTCAACAGGCAGACGCTGACAAATGTCGCCGACGGCATCGAAGAACAGGCGGAAATCGCCGGCGGCCTGGAGGAGCTTCCCGGCATTATTCTGGATCTGCGAAACAATCCTGGCGGGCTGTTGACGACAGCTGTGGAAGTCTCAGATGCGTTTCTGGACCAAGGCGACATTGTGTCGGTGCGCGGCAGGGATGTTCAGGGAACCGAAAACTTCATGGCCGAACCGGGCGATCTGGCGGAAGGGAAGCCGATGGTGGTGCTGGTTAACGGCGGTTCGGCCTCTGCATCGGAAATTGTCGCCGGAGCTCTTCAGGATCACAAACGGGCGGTGGTTGTCGGCACCAAGACTTTCGGCAAGGGTTCGGTTCAGGTGATTGTCAATCTTGGTCCGGGCAGGGGCGGTCTGCGTTTGACAACGGCGCGTTACTACACGCCGTCAGGGCGCTCGATTCAGGCCCAGGGGATTGTTCCGGATATTCATTTTCAGGGGCGCAGGAACACCGAAGGCCCGGCGGAAGAGCCTGAAGACGAAGTGAAATTCACTTCCGAGGCCGACCTCGTCAACAGCCTGGACAATGACAGCCTGATGAATGTCGAGGAAGACGAGGAGGATTCCGAGGCGCTGCTTCAGGAGATGCAGGAGCTCCGCGGCAAGGATCCGCAGCTTGCGTATGCCATTGATGTGCTGGCGGCGATCAGCGCCCTTGAGCAGAACTGACCGCAAGGCATGGATCAGCTGTCGCGGCGGCCGCGCTTGGACAGCCTTCCCTACCGGCCGGGCGTCGGCATTGTTCTTGCCAGCCGGCGCGGGCTGGTTTTTGCCGGCCGGCGGATCGACAGCGACCTCAATGCCTGGCAGATGCCGCAGGGAGGCATCGACCGCGGCGAAGCGCCCTTGGCGGCGGCGCGGCGGGAACTTATGGAAGAAACCGGAGTTGCCGCCGACCTGGCCGAACCGGTGGCGGAGATGCCGGACTGGCTCAATTACGATCTGCCGTCCGAACTGGTTCCCCGTCTATGGGGCGGCAAGTTTCGCGGTCAGGCCCAGAAGTGGTTTCTGTTCCGATTCACCGGCAGCGATTCAGACATCAACATCGCCACTTCAATCCCGGAGTTTTCGGACTGGAAATGGCTCTCGGCGGAAGATGTCATCGCCAGCGCTGTCAGGTTCAAAACCGACACCTATCGCAAGGTGATTGGCGCGTTTGCTGACAGACTCTAACGCCGACCGCCGCCGTGCGGGCCGCGCTGCGCGCGGCATCAGGGGAAGCTTTCTGCCAAATCGGATGGCGTAATGGCGACAAGGCGAGGCAGGATAGACACCAGAGAGCTCGGTCTCGACCTCAGCGCTGGTCTGGTCAGGTTTTTGACGGGCCGCGAGAACCTGCATTACGGGATATGGGAGCCGGGCGTGGAAGTATGCGCCGCCAATCTGCTGCGGGCGCAGGAGGTCTACACCAGAAAGCTGTTCACCCATTTGCCGTCGGGCAAGCTGAGAGTTCTCGATATTGGCGGCGGCTGCGGAGACACGGCGCGCGCGCTCACCGGTCTTGGACACACGGTGGATATCGTCATCCCGAGCGAGGTGCATGCCTCCCGCTGCCGGGCCAATGCCGGCGGCGCGGCGGTGTACGTCATGCGGTTTGAGGACTTTCCGGCTGAGCCGCGCTTCGATCTATGCCTGTTTTCCGAGAGTTTTCAGTATATTCCGATTGAGGCAGCCTTGGCCAAGGCGAGGGCATGTCTTTCACAAGGCGGCGAAATCCTGATTGCCGACTGTTTCCGGTCGGAGGCGTTTTTCAGCGAATTCGAAGATGTCGGCATGGTCGGAAGCGGGCACGCGCTGGCCGCGTTTCGGAAAGCGCTGCCGGCAAGCGAAATCGCTGTTCTGTGCGAGGAAGACATCACCGAGGCGGTGGCGCCGTCGGTCGATCTCGAACAGCAGCTCTACAACATGCTCGGCGCCTCGGTTCTGCGGGTGGATGAGCATCTGCAGATCGCCTATCCCCTGCGGCGGCGGGCTCTGCAGCTTGCATTTCACATGATCGTCGGCAGGCGGCGGCGCGAGCGTCTCAAGCGGCGCCTGCTGGGAAAATTCAAAAGCGCCGCTGCGTTCTGCCGCTACAACCGATACTGTATTTTCAGGCTCAAACCGGCCCGTACGCAGCGGCCCTGAAGTGACCCCGCGGCCCGCCGGACCGCTTGTTGCGGACGGCCCGCCCGGCGGATGCCAGGCCCGCGGCAATTCTTCATGCTCGAACTCGTTTGATGCCGGTGACCGGCATGTGGCGTTAGCCCGCTGCCGCAAGCCTGCGTTCCGGACCGCATGACCGCGGCGCGCGACCGGGAAGCGGCCTCGGTCGTTCCTGCGCCTTTGCGGCTGGGCTTGGAATGCTCCGCCTGCGTGCTGTCGGGGCCTTGTGCGCCATGCGAATCGTCTCCTTTGCTTTATGGGTTTTAAATCGAACAAAAAGGAACTATAATAGAACAATGTTCGTAGAACTTGGCATTACGTCCAACTTCACCTTTCTCAAGGGCGCTTCGCATCCTGAGGAGTATGCCCGCATGGCGGCGGGTCTCGGGTTGTCGGCATTCGCCATCGCGGACGAAAATTCAGTCGCCGGAATCGTTCGCGCGCATGTGGAGCTGCGTGATATCGCCCGGCGCATCGCAGAGGGTGAAGACGGCGGGCCGGTCTGCGTTCCGCGGCTGCTTCCAGCGGCGGGAATCATCACTGAAGACGGGTTCAGCGCGGTTGCGATTCCCCGCGGTCGGACTGCATGGGGCAGGCTGACACGGCTGATTTCCAAAGGCAGGCTGTGCGCCCCGAAGGGCGAATGCCGCATCGGGTTTTCCGATCTTTTGGCGCACGCCGAAGGCATGGAGTTTCTCGTCCGACCGCCTTCGCGCCCTTCCCGGAAATGGATGCGGGCGGTGCGGCAATTGTCGGAATGCTGCCCGTCCGCCGTCAGTCTCGAATTGGCGCCGCGCTATGACGGGCGTGACTGGGAGTGGTTTGACGGGCTGCAGAGCCAAGCCAGACAGCTGCGTCTGCCGCTGGCGGCAAGCGCCCGGCCGATCATGCATGTCGGCGACCGGCATTGTCTGGCTGATGTTTTGACCGCTGTCCGCAAAGGGATCAGGGTGGACCAGCTTGGCCGCCGCGCCCAGGCCAACGCGGAACGCCGTCTGCGCTCGCAGGCTGAAATGCTGCGTCTCTGCCGCGGCCGCGAGACCGCGGTTGCGCGGAGCGGAGAGATCGCTGGACGCTGCCGGTTTTCGCTTGATGACCTGCGCTACGAGTATCCGTCTGAATGCAGAGCGCAGGAAACACCGCAGCAGCGGCTTGAAAGACTTGCCGAAGAAGGCATTCAGAGACGCTATCCGGGAGGTGTTCCGAAACGGTCGCGGGATATGCTTGAGCGGGAGCTGCATCTGATCGGCAAGCTGCATTATGCGCCATATTTCCTGACGGTGCGCGACATCGTGGATTTTGCCAGATCCCGCTTCGTCCTCTGCCAAGGGCGCGGCTCAGCGGCCAACTCCATTGTCTGCTATGCGCTTGGCGTGACTTCGGTCTCGCCGGAAGTCGGGTCAATGGTGTTTGAACGGTTTGTCTCGGAAGCGCGCGATGAGCCGCCGGATATTGATGTCGATTTTGAGCACGAGCGACGTGAGGAAGTCATACAGCACATTTACGAGCGTTTTGGACGTCACCGCGCCGGGCTTTGCGCAACCGTCGTGCACTACCGCGGAAAACGGGCGATCCGGGAAGTCGGAAAGGCCATGGGAATGTCCGCTGACGCGGTGGCGGTATTGGCTTCGCAGATTTGGGGCTGGGGCCGCGGCGAGAACCTTGATGAGAAGCTTCGCGGGGCGGGTATGGATCCATCTGATCCCTGGCTTGCGAAGGTGATGCGGCTGTGTGAGGAAATCCAAGGCTTTCCCCGCCATCTTTCGCAGCATGTCGGCGGTTTTGTCATCACCGAAGGGCGGCTTGATGAGCTGGCGCCGGTGGAAAACGCGGCAATGGAGGACCGGACAGTCATCTGCTGGGACAAGGATGACATTTCCGCGCTTGGGATTCTCAAAATCGATGTTCTCGGTCTCGGCATGCTGACCTGCATCCGCAAGGCGTTCGCCTTGATCCGGTCTTATTGCGGACAGGATCTGCAGCTGGCAACGGTGCCGAAGGAGGATCCCTCTGTCTACGACATGCTGTGTGAAGCCGACAGTGTCGGTGTGTTTCAGGTCGAAAGCCGGGCGCAGATGAACTTTCTTCCGCGGATGAAGCCGCGGAAGTTTTACGATCTGGTGGTTGAAGTGGCGATCATCCGCCCCGGGCCGATTCAGGGAGATATGGTTCATCCCTATATCCGCCGCCGCAACGGCCAGGAGCCGGTGGTGTTTCCGCATGGCCCCCTCGGCGATGTGTTGAAAAGAACCATGGGCGTGCCGCTGTTCCAGGAGCAGGCGATGCAGATCGCGATCATCGGCGCCGGCTTTTCGCCAAGCGAGGCTGACCGCCTGCGCCGTGCGCTGGCGACGTTTCGCAAGTCAGGCACCGTCCATCTGTTTCGTGACCGGTTCATTAAGGGAATGGCTGCGAACGGCCATGACCGGGCATTCGCCAAACGCTGTTTTTCGCAGATCGAAGGATTTGGGGAATATGGGTTTCCGGAAAGCCATGCCGCGAGTTTTGCCTTGCTGGTCTATGTTTCGGCCTGGCTGAAACGGCATCATCCCGGGATATTCGCATGCGCTCTGCTGAACTCGCAGCCGATGGGCTTTTACGCTCCGGCGCAGATTGTGCGTGACGCCCGCGACCATGGTGTTGATGTTCGTCCGGTCTGTATCAATGCTTCCGCCTGGGACAACACGGTGGAGCCCGACGGCAAGGGCGGTTTGGCGGTGAGGCTTGGAATGCGGCAGGTGAAATCCATGCGCCAGGAGGATGCCGACTGGATCGTCGCCGCCCGCGGAAACGGCTACCGCCAGGTCGGTGATGTCTGGCGGCGCGCCGGAACGCCGCCCCGCATTCTGAAACTTCTTGCCGAGGCCGATGTTTTCGCAGCTTTGGGAATCAATCGCCGCCAGGCGCTTTGGGAGGCCATGGCGGTGAAAGAAGCGGTCGCTTTGCCGCTGTTTGAGCAGGCCGGGCCTGAGACCGGTCCGACGGTTGATCTGCCTGCCATGACGATTGGCGAGCAGGTGGTG
Source organism: Paracoccaceae bacterium (assembly GCA_965221935.1). GTDB lineage: Bacteria > Pseudomonadota > Alphaproteobacteria > Rhodobacterales > Rhodobacteraceae > JAPOXR01. The sequence continues at coordinate 12,520 of CBDCSZ010000067.1, read as the reverse complement.
GAGGATTACGTGTCCATGCGCCTGACACTCCGCGCCCACCCGGTTGCGCTGCTGCGTCACCTGCTGACGCCGGGAAGCCCGCAGCATCCTGCCTGGGCGGCGGCGCCGCAGCCGGGAGAAACCGCGGCCAGTTAGAAAACCATTCGCAAAATCCAAACCGGGGATGTAGCGGTGCCGCGGACCAAAGCGAAGAGGACAGGACCATGCGGATCGCAAAACGCATTGCCGAAGCCCGCGAATCGGGAACCGCCCGCATTGCCCGCATCACCGGTGAACTGGAAGCGGCTGGACAGCGGATTCTGAAACTGAATGTGGGCGAGCCGGATTTCAACACTCCGGAATTCATTGCCGAAGCGGCGCGGCGGGCGATCGCCGCCGGAAAAACCCGCTACACCGACGTCGCCGGCACGCGGGAGTTGCGCGAAGCCGTGGCACAAAAGTTCCGCAGTGAGAACGCAATCCACTGCAGCGCCGACAGCGTTATCGTTGGAACCGGCGCCAAACAGCTGATTTTCAACGCTCTATTGTCAACGGTCGAACCGGGGGACGAAGTCATCATTCCGACGCCGTCCTGGGTGAGCTACCCCGACATCGTCACCATCGCCGGCGGCAGCCCGGTGTTGCTGCTATGTTCAGAGGGGACGGGTTTCAAACTGACCGCTGAAGCGGCGGCTGCCGCAGTCACCGGCCGGACACGCTGGATTGTTCTGAACTCACCATGCAATCCCACCGGCGCCGTCTACACAGCGGATGAGCTCCGGCAATTGGCGGAGCTTGTGCGCCGGCATCCCGGCATCGCTGTCATGGCAGATGACATTTACGAAAAGATCACTTTCGGCGATGTCCGTTTCTCGACCATGGCCGAACTGGCGCCGGATCTTTCGGAGCGCATCCTGACCGTAAACGGGGTGTCAAAGTCGCATGCCATGACCGGGTGGCGCATAGGTTTTGCAGCCGGCCCGGCCGATCTGATCTCCGCGATGGCCAAGCTTCAGAGTCAGTCAACCACCAACCCATCATCAATCGGGCAGGCGGCGGCCTTGGCGGCGCTGACAGATTTACAACAGTCGCAGAACTTCATCGCCGCGTGCCGCGCCGCGTACCAGACCCGGCGCGACAGGCTGCATGCCGCCCTCGCGGCGATTCCAGGTCTCCGCCCGCATCTGCCGGACGGCGCATTCTACAGTTTTGTCGGCTGTGACCGGCTGTACGGCAAGCAAACGCCGGATGGAAAAACTCTGCGGGACGATGCGGCGCTTTGCGAATACCTGCTTCGCGAGCACCGGATTTCTGTCGTCCCCGGCGCCGAATTTGGCGCCAGCGGGTTTTTCCGCATGAGCTTTGCCGCTTCCGGCGCGGTTCTGGCCGAAGCCTGCGTCCGGCTTCAGGCGGCGGTGGCCGGGCTGCGCTGAACGACCGCCTCGCCGAACAAGGCGCGCAGCTCATCGGCGGGTTCGAGAGACTCGAACACCGCCGCGAGAGGCGGAACATCGTCCGCCGCGGTGTTGGGCGGCATCGTCCGAGCCCATTCCGGGTCGCCCTTGTAAAGCGAGAGATAGGCTTTGGTGCCGCTGATTGTTCCCTTGGCGGAAACCGCCAGCCGCAGCTTATCGATGGCTGCGTCCAGCGACCTTGTGTTCGCGGACCTGCCGGAAATGCGGTGCGCCACAACAGGCGCGGTCAGGTTTGTCGTTGCCGAAATGCAGCCCCATCCACCGGCGATCAGATTGCGCATCGCAAATACCTCGGTGCCCGAAAACGCGGCAAATCCAGGAAATGCCTTCAAAAACGACACCGTGTATTCAAACACGCCGGCGCTGTCTTTCAATCCGACGAAAAGGCCCGGAAATTCCTGCCGAAGGCGGCCGACCAAATCGACTGAGATGCCGACATCGGTGAACATCGGAATATGGTACAGGTAGATTTGCGGGCGCCGCGGCGCCAGACGTTTCGCAACCGCGGAAAAATACGCGAACAGCCCCTCATCGGCCGGTTCGCTGTAGTAAAAGGGCGGCAGCATCAGCAGCCCGGCCACACCGGTCTCGATAGCCGCTTCCGAAAGCTTGACGGTGTCTTCTATTGACGTGGACCCGGTGCCGACAATCACCCGGTCCATCGGCAATCCGCTGTCGGCCATGAACCGGACCAGCTCAATCCTCGTATCGAGCCCGAACGAATTCGCTTCGCCGGTTGTTCCCAGCGGAGCCAGCCCGCTGCAGCCGTTGTTCAGCAGCCACCGGCAGTGTTCCAGAAACCGCGCGCGGTCGGGCCGAAGATTCCTGTCAATCGGCGTTGCGACTGCCGCATAGACACCTTTCGGCGCAACAACTCGATCCATTGGCGTATCTTTCTGCGGCGCGGCTTCACACTGTCCGCGTCTCTATCGGTGCGGCGGCCGGGTCTCAAGTCAAAGGGGCCAAATTGCATGTGTGGGCAAATGCCTGCGTCCGGGCTATTGGCGTTTTGACGAAATGATGCCGGTGTTGAAGCCCGCCATCCGCAGCTCCCAGTTCAGCCGCTGGTGCTCGATTTTCGGGCAACGGTCCTGGATCACCCTGACGCCGGCCCCGCGGGCGCGCGCCGCGGCCTGGTCGTTGACGATTCCGACCTGCATCCAGATCGCTTTGAGGTCGGGAAATCTCGCGAGCGCCGACTCGACGATTGCCGGCACCTCTTCTGAACGCCGGAAAATATCGACGGCGTCCACCGGAATATCGCCGGGAATCTCTTCCAGGCTCGGATAGACCTCGGAGCCGAACAAACGCTGTCCGGCATAGCGCGGGTTGACCGGAATCACACTGTATCCCCGGAGTTTGAGATAACGCGCCACAAAATAGGATGGTCGGATATCGTTGCCCGAAACCCCGACGCAGGCAAAACTTCTGACACTGTTCAGCACGCTGCGCAGCAGCTTATCGGAATAGTTTTCGGCCAATGCGGACGGCCTTTCGGGGCGCGGCGACGAATTTGCGGCAACTAACCGAAAAGTGTCCGCACCGGCAAGCCGGCAGGACATCAAGGGCGCGGCTGCGATCGGGAATCATTGCGGAAGCGCGCCGTGCGCGGAAAAAATGCGCGCGGAATCCGGCATTGTCCCTGAAGCATGAGGTCCGCCAAGGTCTCGCCAATCATTGGCGCAAGTCCGAAGCCGATCTTGAATCCGCCATTGGCAACGAAGTGGCCTGGCCGCCCGGGATAGGGACCGAGCCACGGGGAACGGGTGGACGGGCGCGGACGGATTCCCGCCCATCTGCCGATCACCGGCGCCCCGCTCAGCCCGGGTATCAGTCGGCGCGCGCGGGCAATGAGTTCGTCAAGCCGCGCGTCTGTCGCCCTGGCGCCGTCATGTTGCCTTTCCGATGTCGAGCCGACGGCAACCGCTCCGCCGGACTGCGGCACCGCATGAATTCCATCTGCGAAAATCTGCGGCCCCGTCACCTCATCGCATGCCAGCAGAGCGGCCTGGCCCTTTTCGCCGCCCCCGAAGTCTGCGCCAAGGGAATTGTTCAACGCTACCAGCCCCTCGAACCCGGTTGCGTGGACCGTGAATTCGGCGCCGTCGCCGACTGTGACACCTTCCAGAATCTCACCGCCGAGGGCCTCCACGGCACCGGCGAGGCACTGCAGCGCCTTCATTGGATTGATGCTTGCCGAAAGGGTGTCGACGACAGAAAATCCGGTGGCGGAAATTGGCGCCCAGTCACCGGACACGTTCTGCACCCGCCACTCGGCAAACCCGTTCCAGCGCCGCCGAGCCTCGGCCTGCCGCTGTTTCGCCAAACCAAGGGACCGTTGATTGGCGATCGGCTGGATACGTCCATTCCGCCGATAGTCTGGAGACACGCCGCCGATGCCTGCGGCCTCGGTCCACCACGACTCCGCCAGCATCAGGCTCTCGAACTGATACTGCTTCTTTTCGTTCCAGTTGTCGGGCGTGTGCGGCGCCAAAGCGCCGAGCAGTCCGCCGCTGGCTCCCGCGCCCACATGGCGTTTCTCAATGACCCGGACCCGGGCGCCTCTCTTGGCGCAGGCATAGGCGACGGCCAGGCCGAGAATCCCGCCGCCAAAAACCTCAACAGACGCGATGGCCATCATCTCCGGGTGTTCACATTTTCGGGACAGTGACTATTAGGCGAACCGATGGCGATTGACCAACCGACACACGAGCCCGTGGATTGGCATGATGGCAGGACGCCGCATTCCCGCCGGTTCAACGATCCCTATTTTGACACGCTGGACGGCCTTGGCGAGGCAAGGCATGTGTTTTTGTCGGGCAATTGTCTGCCGGACCGCTTCGCGCCTGGGTTTCACATTGCCGAACTCGGACTCGGAACCGGGCTCAACCTGCTGGCGGCGCTGCGCTGTTGGCGGCAAAGCGGCAGCGAAGGGCCGCTGCGCTACACCGCCTTTGAGGCCTATCCAATGTCTGTCGCCGACATGCGGCGCGCGCTGCTGCCATTTTCAGACCTTGACTCGACCGCTGCCGAATTCTTCGGCGCCGCGGTGGAGGGCGGGACTTCTGTCAAGCTGCCCTGGCTGGCCTTGACGGTCATTCACGGCGACGCGCGCGAGACCTTGCCGCGTTGGGACGGCAAGGCGGACGCATGGTTTCTCGACGGGTTTTCTCCATCGCGCAATCCGGAACTCTGGGAGTCCGGACTGATGACATCGGTTGCCGGGAAAACCGCACCCGGAGGGACTTTTGCCACCTACAGCGCCGCCGGTTCGGTGAGGCGTGCGCTTGCCGATGCCGGATTTTTTGTTGAAAGGCGCCCCGGTTTCGGAAGAAAGCGGCATATGTGCCGCGGCAGTATCGGGACGGGCAGTTGACACAGTCGAACCATCGCCTTGGCATCATGCTGATGACCGCGGCTTCACTCACTTTTGCGTTCCAGGACGGCATCTCGAAACATCTTTCGGTCACCTACAATCCGATGATGGTGGTGATGATTCGGTATTGGTTTTTCTGCCTTTTCGTTTTGGCCCTGTCGGCTTCGCGTCATGGCGGCATCCGCAGGGCGGCGCGGACGCCGCAGCCCGTTCTGCAGATTTTCCGGGGCGTGCTGCTGGCAACGGAAATGCTGGTGGCGATGTGGGCAATTGTTCTCATTGGCCTGGTGGAAGCCCACGCGCTGTTTGCCTGCCATCCGCTGATTGTCGCCGCACTTTCAGGAACCATTCTCGGCGAACGCGTCGGATGGCGGCGCTGGACTGCGGTGGCCATCGGATTTGTCGGCGTTTTGATCATCATCCGGCCAGGCGCCGGCGTGTTTACGCCGTATTCGCTCGTTGCCTTCGCGGGCGCGGCAATGTTCGCGCTTTACGGTCTGTTGACCCGATATGCAGCGCGGTGCGATTCCGCTGACACCAGCTTTTTCTGGACCGGCGTGGTCGGAGCCGCGGCCGCGACTTTGTTCGGCATTTGGTTCTGGGAGCCGATGAGCGGCCCCGACTGGCGCTGGATGGCGCTGTTGTGCCTGACCGGAGCCGCCGGCCACTTCTGCCTGATCAAATGCTACGAAGCCTGCGAAGCGGGCGTTGTTCAGCCATTCGCCTATTTCCACCTGGTCTTTTCTTCGGCCATTGGTTTGACGGTGTTTGGCGAGCCGTTGGCTGCGCACGTGGTGGTCGGCTGCTGCATCGTGGTCGCGGCAGGGCTGTTCACGCTGTGGCGGCAGCGCGTCACCAAGATCCCTTTCAGCCGTACTCGAGATCCCTGAACAGCCGAATCGGACGGCTCGCGCCGCTGACCCGCATTCGGTAAATCGTGACCGCCTCCATCACCCGCATCACATAGTTGCGGGTCTCGCCGAAGGGGATGTGCTCAATCCAGTCTATCGGATCCACTTGTCCGGAACGGGGATCGCCGATTGTCGGCAGCCAGCTTGCAATTCGCCCCGGACCGGCATTGTAGGCGGCAATAGCCATGATGAAGGAACCGCCGTAATCGTCCAGACGGTTGCGCAGATAGGTTGAGCCGAGCAGGACATTGTGCCAGCGGTCGTGCAACAGGGATTTTATATTGCCCTTGAGGCCGATCTTGGCGGCGAGCTCCTCGCCGGTGCTGGGTTTGATCTGCATCACGCCCACCGCGCCCCTGCTGCTGACAGCCGAATCGCGGAACTCGGTTTCCTGCCGCGCGACCGACATTGCGATCTCTGCCGGAACCGGAAGGCTGTAATCTTCAATTCCGACCAGCGGGAAGAGATGTTCAATGTCCGAGAAACCGCGTTTCGCGCCTTCCTTGGCGACCTTCACCGACGAAAAAACCGCTCCGTGCATGAAAGCCAGCGCCGCCAGATCTTTGGTGTCGCTTTCATTCAGAGTCTCCGCGACATGGGCGAGAAACCACGCTGCATGCGATGATTGGTTTGCGTAGTGGTAAAGCAGACCCGCCTGCACCACCGGCAAGCGCTGCAGATGCATCGATGCCGGACGGCTTACCTGACTTGGCCCCGCCAGTTTTGTGTCAGCCGCAATCATCGCCCGCTCAGCCGCGAGCTGGCCGTAGAACGACGTTTGGAAACGGGCGCCGTAGGCGAATGCCTCCTTGGCCAGACTGGTCTCGCCGGCCGCTTCGTAAGCAAGCCCAAGCCAGTAGCCGGCCCTGCCGTTGCTAATCGACGTGTCCACAGTGTGCAGGAATGTGTTGAAATGCCGCGCGGCCGACCGCGGATCGCTCAGGAACCGCAGCGAAAGATAGCCGGATATCCATACCAGATCGGCGAAGCGCCGCTGCTGATCCCGCTCAGCCCGGTCCCGGTGCGCCGCCGAAACCAGCATCAAGCGATGCGGACCGTCAGCTTCATTCAGGAAATGGCGGGAAGCCACTTTGTAGGCTTCGTCGAACCGTCTTTCCCGCATCAGCCAGTGGGCAAGGCTAAGGCGCCGTTTTGCCCAGCGGTCCGGTCGGATAAGCGTGTCCAGCGAAACGCTGACGTCCAGCCACAAATCCAGCGCCCGTTCCTCCGCCTCATTGTTAAGGCGCCACACAATGCGGTCAAAAGACAGTCCTGGATCGTTCGCCAGCTCGTCGGGGATCTGGCTGATGAGGCCATCGACGCCGTTTTTATCCGTTTGCAGCGCAATTCGGGCGGCGGCGAGCGCCCGGTGCCCCTTGCCGAGCATCGGGAGCAGCTGATCGACTTCCTTCCTCCGCCGTTCCCACAACAGATTGTCAAGCCGCACCAGATGCAGCGGCGCGATTTCTCGGGAGAACAATGCCGCTGCTTCCGCCTGTTCCGCGGCCGAAAACGGAAGCGATTTCCACCCGTCGGCGATTGCCGCCGCAGCCTCGTTGTGCCGGCCGAGTCTGGAATGCGCCTCTGCCAGGCGAACGGCGCCATTGCCTGTCTGTGGCGGCTGAATTCGAAAATACGCGATCACCCGTTCGGGGTCGGCATTGGCCGTGATCGCGGCTTCACCGGATCTTCGCAGGATTTTCAGTCCGGGCCAGTCGCCGTTTCTGGCAATGAAGTCGTTGTAGCGCTGCCAGTCGTTTTCGCCGTCCCGCAGCTGCAGCCATTCCACCACCGTGCGTGTGGCCGGGAGCGAGATGCGGCCTGCCAGCTGCCTGGCTCCAGACCAGTTTTGCTGGCGCGCAGCGGCAAGCACATCGGCGAAGACCTTGCCTTCCGCCTGCCAGTTTGTGGCCAGCGCGCCATGCACGCAGCAACATATTAAGGCTGCGGCCAAAATCAGCCGCAGCTTTCCCACAGAGGTCATTCTTCTGCCCGTGCCTCCTTTTCTGCCCACCATAGTTTTCACGCATATCTTGGCAAGTTCAAAAGGGACAGTTAGGTTGTGGCTGTTGCGCAAATCCAAGGAACTCAGAAAATGTTCAGAGGCTCGATTCCTGCTCTCGTGACACCATTTCGGGACCAGCGCGTCGATTTTGGCGCGTTGGAAGCCATAGTTGAGTGGCAAATCGAACAGGGTTCGCACGGCCTTGTGCCCGTTGGGACCACCGGCGAAAGCCCGACGCTGTCGCATGACGAGCATGAGCAGGTCGTCAAGGCCGTGACCGAGACCGCCGCCGGCCGGGTTCCGGTGATCGCGGGCGCCGGTTCAAATTCGACCGAAGAGGCGCTGCGGTTTGTGCGGTTCGCCGAGTCCGTGGGCGCCGACGCGGCGCTGGTGGTCACGCCGTACTACAACAAGCCGACTCCTGAAGGGATGTACCGGCATTTTAAAACGCTGAACGACAATTCGGAATTGCCGATCATAATCTACAACATTCCTGGCCGCTCGGTCATAGACATGAAGCCCGACACAATGGCCCGGCTCGCCGAACTGCCGAGAATCGTCGGAGTGAAAGACGCGACCGGCGATATCGTGCGGGTGTCGCAGCAGCGCGCCGCCTGCGGCCAGGACTTTATCCAGCTGTCCGGCGAGGACGCTTCGGCGCTCGGTTTCAATGCCCATGGCGGTGTCGGATGCATCTCGGTGACCGCCAACGTCGCGCCCAAACTGTGCGCCGAGTTTCAGAACGCCACACTTCTCGGAGATTATGCCCAAGCCTTGACACACCAGGATCGGCTGCTGCCGCTGCACGAGGCGATTTTTGCGGAGCCGGGGCTGGCCGGAGCGAAATACGGTCTTTCGGTTCTCGGCAAATGCGCCAACGAAGTCAGATTGCCGCTCACGCCGGTGACCGAACCGGTCGAGGAACGGATCCGGAAGGCGATGCGGCACGCGGGCCTGGTAAACTGACCGAATCGGCTTTGTTGTTGCCATGCCCATGCCAAACACCAAGTTCGGCGTAAATTACCGGGTTGTCGCCGCGAACCGCCGCGCCCGTTTCGATTATTCGATATTGGATGAGATCGAGTGCGGCCTGGCGCTCGCCGGTTCAGAGGTGAAGTCCCTCAGGGCAGGCCAGGCTTCGATCGTCGAGAGCTATGCCTCGGTCGAAGACGGCGAGCTTTGGCTTATCAACAGCTCCATCGCTCCTTATTCCAAATCGGGCGCTTTCAACCACGAGGACAAACGGAAACGGAAGCTTCTGGTGCGCCGCCGCGAACTCAGCAAGCTCTGGTCAGCATCGAAACGCGAGGGCCTCACGCTGGTGCCGCTGGTTCTCTATTTCAACCACAAGGGCATGGCCAAGCTCAAAGTCGCGATCGCCAAAGGCAAGAGGCGGGCCGACAAGCGCGATGTGGAACGCAAACGCGACTGGCAGAGGCAGAAAGCGAGGCTGCTTCGCCAGCACGGCTGAACGCGGGAACGGGAGATGGCTATGCCTTATGAGAATTCACAGACACTGGTTTCGACTGAATGGCTGGCGCGCCACCTGGAGGACCCGGATGTCCGGGTGCTTGACGGAACCTGGCATTTGCCGCCGGCCGGCCGGGACGCAAGAGCTGAGTACGAGGTCAGGCACCTGCCCGGCGCCTTCTTTTTCGATATCGATGAGATCGTGGACAGCAGAAGTTCACTGCCGCACACCGCGCCGCCGCCCGAAGTGTTCGCGTCCAAGGTGCAGGCAATGGGGATCGGCGACGGTCATCAGGTGGTCGTCTATGACACACTCGGCATGTTTTCCGCAGCCCGAGTCCGGTGGCTGTTCCGGTATATGGGCCATAACGACGCCGCGGTTCTGGACGGGGGCCTGCCGCGGTGGCTGGCCGAGGGCAGAGAAGTGGAAGACACGCTGCCAATGGCGAGCCGCCGGCACCTGACAACACGGGTTCAGAATTTCATGACCCGCGATGTCGGCGATGTGGCGCGCGCGTCGGCCGAGGGCGGCGCGCAGATTCTGGATGCGCGGCCGGCGGCGCGGTTTCGCGGTGACGCGCCGGAGCCGAGGCCCGGCCTACGGGCGGGCCATATTCCGAACTCGGTGAATATTCCGTTTGACAGATTTGTGCGGAACGACGGCACCTTCAAAAGCCCGGATGAGCTTTCCTCGGTGTTCGCTGACGCGGGTGTCGCCCTGGACCGGCCGGTCATCACCAGCTGCGGCTCTGGCGTGACAGCGTCCATTATCAGTCTGGCATTGGAGATCGTCGGTCATCCCGACCATGCGCTGTACGACGGCTCATGGGCGGAATGGGGCGGACGCAGTGACTTGCCCATGGCCACCGGATGACAGTCAGCTCCGCAGATGACGGATTGTTGAGCTACCGGATTGACTGGCTGCAGATGCTGGAGCCGCCCAGTGCGGATCCGGTTCCATGCCCGGCCGGCGAATTTGCCGAACTGGTCGAGGCGGCGGACTTTCCGGTCTGGTATTTTTTCGCGATGTATGACGCCGTCGGCGACGGCTATGTCTGGGAGGACATGCATCTCGCAGACCCGCGCGATGTCGAAGCTTTTGTCGGCAGCGCCGGCACGCGCATGCACACGCTGATGCGTCATGGCTGGCCGCAGGGCTTTTTTGTGCTGGACTTCAGGACTGACGGCGTCTGCAACCTTGCCTATTTCGGCCTTGTCAAACAGGCGATCGGCAGAGGGCTTGGCGGCTGGCTGCTTGACCGCGCCGTGGCCCTTGGATGGGCGGGGCCCGGTGTGCGGAGACTGACCGTGAACACCTGCACTCTGGATCACCCGCGTGCTATGCCGCTCTACAAAGGACGTGCGTTTGAACTGGTCAGAAGCGAGACCCGCACCCGTCCGCGCCGCAAGCCGGCCGCCCGGCACTATCGAAAGGACACGCTATGCTGAATTCTCTCGCGCCGCAGCCGGAGGACAAGATCATCAAGCTGATTCAAGAGTTCAAAGACGATCCTCGCGAAAAAAAGATCGATCTCGGGGTCGGTGTCTACCGCGACCGCAGCGGCGCAACGCCCATCATGCGCGCGGTCAAGCGCGCCGAGAAGTCACTCTGGGAATCTGAACAGACCAAGTCCTACACCGGTATCGCCGGCGACCCCGGGTTCAGGAACGCAATGATCTCACTGACGCTGGGTGACAGCGCTCCCGAAGGCCGCGTCTCGTCGGTGCACACGCCCGGCGGTACCGGCGCCGTGCGGCAGGGCCTTGAACTGATCAAGCTGGCAGCGCCCGAGGTGACGGTCTGGATTTCCGATCCATCTTGGCCGAACCATTTTTCAATGGTGCGGCACCTAGCGCTTTCCTGCCGCCGATACCGGTATTTCGACCCGGAAACGCGGGCCGTTGATTTCGACGGCATGATGCGGGACCTCGGGGAAGCGAAATCGGGAGATATCCTCATTCTGCATGGCTGCTGCCACAACCCGACCGGTGTCAATCTTGACCCGCAGCAATGGGAATCCGTCATTGAGACGATCCTCAAGACAGGAATCGTGCCCCTGATTGACTTGGCGTACCAGGGATTTGGCGATGGGATTGAGGAGGATGTGGCGGGTGCGCGGCGGATCGCGTCAGAGATTCCGGAATCTTTGATCGCGGCCAGCTGTTCCAAGAATTTCGGCATTTACCGGGAACGGACGGGCGTGCTGATGGCGGTTGCGGAATCGCCGAAGGCCAGCGGGCTGACGCAGCAGACACTGTCGCACCTGAACCGGCAGAACTTCTCGTTTCCGCCGGATCACGGTGCCCGCCTGGTGACGATGATTCTCGGTGACAATGATCTTGGGGCTGAATGGGAGCGGGAGCTGGAGGAGATCCGCAGCGGCATGCTCAATCTGCGGCAGCTGCTGGCCGATGAGCTGCGGCGGCTGTCCGGGTCGGACCGGTTTGGGTTTCTCTCCGCGCACCGGGGCATGTTTTCACTTTTGGGCGCCGGGCCGGATCAGGTTATGAAAATGCGGTCGGAGGCGGGAATCTATATGGTCGCCGACGGCCGCATCAATATCGCCGGGCTGAATGAAGACTCGGTCCCGGTCCTGGCAAGGGCGATGCTGGACGCCGGGCTGTAGGGCATCGCTGCACTGGTTTTGGCAGGCAACGGGGGTGCACGCCATTTTTCTGGGTCAGGCGGCGGCGATGCGCTGTGCTTTCCAGAGAGCGAACTCTTCCCACTGCAGGTTTGTCCAGCAGCTTTTGAGCGCCAGCAATGCGTTCGCGCCCCGCACCGACCATTTGCATCCTGACTTTTGAAGCGGCTGGCGGCTGTCTGCTTGCAGCAGCTTTCGACTTTGCCGCTTCCGGTCCGCATGCCGCGCGCCCGGTATTCGTCATAGCGCATCCGGCTTTTGTTCGATTCGAAACAGTCAATGCACTTTGCCACATCCTTGTGCCGCCCGCGGTGCGGCTCGAGGTCCGCGATGACGTCGGCGACCTCCCCGTTCAGCAGCCGGGCCTTGACGTCCGCGAGCCGCTCCTTGTGCCCGCCGCTGTCCCCGCCCAGCGCCTTGAGGGCCGCGGATGCGTATTCAAGCGCGTGGTAAACATCCAGAATGCAGGTCTTTCTCATGCCGGCGAGAAGCTCGTCGGCCGCGCTGGCGATCCAGGCCGCGCCGTCGGAGATCAGGACAGCCACCTTTGCCCTGTAGGCGCCTTCCCGGCACAGATGCCGGTCAAGCCGGGCGGCGAAGTCCGATGTCCGGCTGACGCCGCCGCGCCCGGCGGCGCTGTCGATCAGGGCGCTCACGGT
>CBDCSZ010000066.1:0-4723 GCA_965221935.1 Paracoccaceae bacterium | reverse complement strand
GTATCCGCCGCTCGGTCCCGGAGGGCCCCTGCATCTCGCCGTCCGGCTGGGACGGCCTGAGATCGTCCGCGAGCTGCTGGCGGCCGGAGCTGACCCCGAAGCCCGCGATGACAGGGGGCGGACAGCGGCGGAGCTCGCCAGGGATCTGCTCGCGGAAGCCGCCTGTAGGGTCCCGGAATATTCTGGCTTGAGACGGCTGGTTTGTCCCACGTTCCCTGCCGACAGTTTTTTTCGGTGATTCAGGGACAATCCGGGACGGGTTTTCTTCCCCAAGCAGGGTTTTTCAAGTAGCCGCCCTTTCCGGTTGGAATCATATCAAGCAGCATTTTGGCGCGGGCCGTTGCGGTCCGGCTGCCCTCCGGTTTGATTGGGCTGGAGGGCCTGCCACAAATGACCTGAGACAGAAAAGGGTGGCCCGCTCGATTGCCCTCGCCGGGCCGTGGGCAGCCAGGTGCAACTACGCTTTGAGACAGAACTGACTGCCGAGGAGTATGTTAGCCGCGAGGAGTGGAGGAACGCAAGCTTTCCTCCCTGCCTGAAAGGCCATTGGCGGGCGGCGACTGCGGGCTGATGCGTCACGGGACCTACGGGCGGAAGACGCCGGTTCCGATGCGCGTTGCCCGGTTCGACTGCCGTGACTGCCAGACCACGATCAGCTGTCTTCCGGATTTCGCTGCGGCCCGGCGCCGCGGTTCGCTGCAGGAGATCGAAGACGCCATGATCGTTCTCGCCGAAGCCCCGAGCCGTTGGGCGGCGGCCCGGCGCCTGTTTCCTCACCGTGACGAGTTGTCGAACGCGGTCCGCGGCCTGCGCCGCGCGTTCACGGCGGTGTCGGTCTTCCTGGCGGCCGTGGTCACGCTGCGCCCTGACCTGTTCAGAGGAACTCCGGCGGACCTGGTGTCGATGCGCGCCGCGCTCGGCACCGAAACGCTGCTGGCCGACCTGCGCAGGGAGATGACGGACCAGCTGCGGTTTTTGCCGCCGCCGGTCGGATTCCGGCCTCCCGGACTGGGTGGGAAACCCCCGACCGGGCCTCCAACACTATTCGAACCCTGTTTCGGGGATGCCGATCGCGGCAGATGGGGCCGACCGGCGCATCGGAGCCCGGAATGACGGAGGAAATCACCATGAAAGACACGATCACCGACGACCGGAAGGAGGTCGCGCTGTTTCGCTTTGGCATGATCTCGGAGGCCCTGCACCTTCCGCCGGACGAGGCGGCGGCCGCACCTGAAGCGGCAATCGCAACGGGAGGTGACGATCCCGGGGTCGGGCCGGCGCAAGGTTGCGGTGACGACGATGCGGAGCTGGATCCCGCGCGTACCGAAAGTCGGGTTTCGACGGGCTGATGCCCAAGCGCCGCAGGGACCGCGGCTCGATCCGGAAGATGCCGTGCGACGTTGTCGAGACCCTGCTGGCGATCCGCCGGGAGAACATGGACCTCAGCGTCCGGCAGGTCATCGCGCGGGCGCGGGCCACGGACGCCGTCCCCGACGATGTCATCATCGCCCCCTCGACGCTCCACCGGCTGTTCACCCGGGAGGGGCTGATGAAGCGCCGCGCGGACGCGCCGTCCCGGGGACCTGCGCCGCTTCGCCGCCGAGGCGGCCGGCCAGCTCTGGCAGTCGGACGTCATGCACGGCCCGAAGGTCGGGGACGCGCGGGGCCGGAAGGGAAAGACCTGCCTGATTGCCCTGCTCGACGACGCGACCCGGGTTGTCCCGTATGCGCATTTCGCCTTCGGCGAGACCGCGGCCGACTGCCTGGTCGTGCTGAAGGAGGCGATCCTGCGCAGGGGCCTGGTGGAGAGATTGTTCTGCGACAACGGCGCCAACTTCCGGTCCCGGCAATTGATGATGATCTGCGGCAGGCTGGGCGTCTCGCTGCTGAATGCACGGCCATACCATCCTGCGGGAAAGTCTTGGGTTTCATAGTGCAACCTTCTCGGATTGTCGTGACAATTGGGTTTGCGAGCCAGCGTGTGGCCTGGATTTCAAGGCATCGTCCGCTTGGTTGGTATCACCAGACAGCGATTTGTACATGCAAAAGCATCGCTTGCCCACCTTGAAGCGGTAAGCAAGGATTCCGCGGCTGCCGCGAAGCGCCCGCGCCCGCAGTGTCGCCGGGTCGATTCCGAGTCTGGCTCCCAGTTCATGGGCGTCCAGGTATCCCCGCCTGCGCAGCTGCCCGCGCCGGCACTTGAGGGCGCTTGGCCCCTCTTTAACATTGTAGTGCGTAACGCGTTGATTTCAAACGGGTAAAAAATCCGAATGGCACTACAATCCGGAGAGGCGGCCGTTTCGGGCCGCCGCCACGAATTGCCGGAATCGGTTCAGACGATGGTCTTGGCGAGGTTCCTGGGCGGCGGCGCGAGGCCCGTCGCCCGGTAGATCTCCGCCTGTTCGGGGGAGGCGGATGCGGTCTTGCGGACATGCAGGGTCCTGCCGTCACGGCGCCTGAAGCTGGTTGTCGTGCGCTGCAGTGTCGCAAGCGTCTGGCGCGCCGTCGTCCAGCTGTCGTGGATGTTTGCCGCTTTCATGGGTCTGCGCAGTGTCTGGGACTGCCTGATAGGCGAGGACTGAGATGAACAGGTGAACGTCGGCGCGCCCCTGTTTGTGATGGAAGATCGGACGCAGGCCGAGCTCGGATTTCAACGAGCGGAACACGGCTTCGGCGTCGGTGAGGGTCGCGCAGGTCTGCCACATGGTCTCTGCCGGCCAGTCGAGGATGTTGCTGCGCAGACAGTAGACCCCGGGGTGGGTCAGCATGGAATTGTCGGCGGGATTGAGGTTCCAGGTGATGGCTGTTGCCTTGGTTCCGGCGCTGTCGGGGGTGACGGTGATCTCGTAATGCCGGGCGACCCGCGCGTTTTCCTTTGCAAGCCGCCCGATCCGGCGCTGGATGTCGTCAAGCTTCTTGCGGGTCCTGGGGCGGGAGAGGCCGTCATGCAGTTTCTTCAGGCCGTCTTCGAGACGTGTCCTGAAACGATTGATGATGCCGCGTTCCTTTTTCCGCCCGGGCTTCGGAAAGGCACCGCAGCCAGGACTCCTTGTATTCCGTGCCGTCCTCTTCCTCGCGGGTGACGGATTCCTTGTAGATGGCGACCTTGTCGCATGACGCGGTCGTGATTGCCCTGGCCTCGTCGGAATCGAAGACCCGCTTGGTGGTGCGTGAGACCACGAGATAGCGATAGGCGCTGGCGCGCAGCCACCGCAGGTTGTCCTCGGTCGCGATGCCGCCGTCCATGATGACGACCGCGCCTTCCGGAGCGCCGAGGCTGGTGAGCATGTGCGTGAGTGTCCTGTGTTCGGTGACATTGCCGCAAACACCCGGCTGCGCCGGACAAAGCCGCTGGCATCGAGAACCAGGCCAAGCGAAAGCAGCGGGCAGTCGCTGCGCCGTTCCTTCGAATGCCCGCGCCGCGCCTTGGGCTGGATTGGCGCCCGGCCTTCATAGAACGTGTTGGTGAGATCGTACAGCGCGATCGTCGGCTTGAGGTCGAACAGGGACCGGGACCGGGCGAAGAGGTGATCCTCGATGCTGTCCTGATGGGCAAGGAGCAGATCCGAGGCGCGGTAGAGCGCCATGTCGCTCAGAGCGCCGAAATCGATCCCGAGCATCTCGCCGAGGGCGCTGTGCCGGCGCAGCCAGAAGTTGGTCGCCCGCTCCGAGTTCGGCGCGGCCATGCGCGCGACAATGGCCGCCAGGGCGCAGCAGCGCTGGCGGCGGTTGAAACCGAGACCGTCGAACAATGCCGGCAGGCCGAGACCGGACAGCGCCTCGAGCCCGGCATGCTCGACACCGACCGAGCGCCCGTCGCTGTCGCTGGCGGAATTGACATCAACACTCTGCCAGTCCCGCTTCGCGCCCTTCCCCGCCGCTGTCTTTCCCGCGGCCAATCAGCAGGGCGGAGATTCTGCGGGCCTCGGCCTCGATCCCCGGATCGGGATCGGCGAGGCCGAGGGCGGTCTGTCCGGTGAGATGATCCGAGATGCGTCGGCACAGGTCCGGCCAGTGCCCGCGCCCGATTGCAAAATGGCGCCCGAGATTGAGAACGGTGCGCTGACGGATCCTGTCCCCCTCGCGGCGGTTCTCGACCAGGCGGAAGGTGATTTGGTCGCTGCCGTCGCTGGCGGTGCCGGTCTTGGTCTGTCGAATGAACATGCGGCAGCTATAGCAAAAGGAATCCCCCGCCGCAAGGCATTACTCAAAAAACATGGCACTACAAACGATTCTGAAACATCGAATCACAATAAATCAATGAGTTGCGAATCGAACACCGTCAAATCGACCTCAAATCCAACGCAGAAATGTTAAAGATGGGTTGGCCAACGCAGCCGTTCCCGGATGGCAAAGACACTGCGCCCGGTGAACGGATCGCCCCGGGAGTCCCGGTGTCCGCGCCGATTGAGTTCCTCCGCCGCACTGACGTCGTCAACCCCTTCACGGAGCATCTGCCCGAGTTCGCGAAGCGCCGCATCGGACGCATGGCGGCGGACCGCGGCGGACCGCGGTCTGGGCAGGTCGACAGGCTCCAGCGTCAAGGCCCGGCCCCCGCGCAGGCGCAGCCCCACACGGGCCCGGAAGCCTTCGCGGGTCAGGGTCGCGTCCTCGATCAGCAGGCCCAGCAGCCGTTTGCGGTCGGCGTTGTCGGTTGTGGATGCGTTCCAGACTTTGCGAAGTCGTTCGACAGTTCCAGGAGCCGCTGCTCCTGTTCGGGACC
>CBDCSZ010000065.1:0-81142 GCA_965221935.1 Paracoccaceae bacterium | reverse complement strand
ATGCCTCCCAAAACCTGCCTCATTGTCCCGCACCGGTCGGCGTTGCGCTTGCCGGCGCCGGGGATATGGAAAAATCCGCCTTTGCCGGGTTTCTGAACAGTGATGGCGGGGCAGGGCGGTCAATCGCCGCCTTGCTGGCCATCCCCGGCGAGTTGCCGTGCATATGTCATGACCGAGTGCATCAGCATGTCCTGCATCCAGGGCGGCTGGTCAACAATCCACTCCCGCCAGCCCGTCTCTATGGCCTCCGGAGCTGCGGCCGGACCGGCAGCAGTTGTTGCCCTGACCAGGAGTTGCGGCGGCAGCTCCGATTTCTCGGGAGGACAGTGCTGGCGCCGCCAGCGGCGGTCGAACGCATCCCGCGCCATCGAGGCCTCCGAACGGAACCAGCCCTCTTCATCATCCAGGTCAATGCGCTCACCGACACGCCCGCGCCATTTCTCCCGTCCGGCGTCGTCGAGCGTTGCCCACCAATCGAGTGCCATTTCCCCGATCCAGTCGGGGCCATCGCTCCCGTCAGCGTCCTGGTCCGGCTGACGGTCAATCCATGTCGCGAGGAAAGACAGGAACAGCGCCGCCGGGTTGCTTGGCCGGACGCCCTTGCGGTCCATCCAGCGCCGCCAGTCCCGCTCGGCGGCGGCGAGGTCAACGGTCGGGCCGTGCTGCTTGCGGGCCTTGATAGCCACAGATTCCGGTAGCTCAATCTCACTGGAACTGTTCGGTGCAGGGATGCGGTCGACCAGTGACCCTTCCATGCGGCGGAAGATCACCATGTCCCGCTCAGCATCAAAGGTCACGGTATAGTCCAGCAGGTCGCCTGCTGCTGCTAGTTTCCGGACTGCTTGCCGAAATTGCCCTAGTATCGTCTTTGCCCCGCACTTTTCGCGCAGCATGTCCAGATTGATTTGCCATTCGGATTGCTTGCTACATTGCTTGCGGTCGATTTCGTAGATGCGCCGCTCCAGAGGCTGGCGGAGGCGGAAAGGCCCTGTTGCAAAAATTTTGGTCAGTCGTCTTTCGTTCCGAGGTATCGGCAGATGGTGGCTTTTGAGAGGCCGTAATGGGCCATGAGATCTTTGATCAGGGTGCCCTGCGCGTTTTCCTCGCAGCTCTGCTTCTTGAGACCGAAATGGGTGATCCGATGGCAGGCGATTTCAAGTGGCGGCATTTCCGGGGCGAGATCATTCTTTGGGCAGTTCGGTGGTTTTGCCGGCATGGCATCAGCTATCGTGACCTTGAGGAAATGCTGGAGGAGCGTGGCGTCAAGGTTGACCACACCACGATCTGCCGATGGGTCCGGACCTATGCCCCGAGATCGAAAAGCGCCTGCGGTGGCATTACCGGCTGCGCAGCTTCTCACGGTCCTGGCGCGTGGACGAGACCTGCATCAAGGTCAAAGGCAAATGGGCATATCTGTACCGCGCCGTTGACAGCCACGGGAACACCATCGATTTCCACCTGTCCCAAACCCGCAATGCCAACGCCGCCAAGCGGTTTCTCGGCAAAGCCTTGCGCGGCTGCAAATCCTGGGACAAGCCCGATGTGATCAACACCGACAAAGCGGGCTGCTACAGCCAAGCCATTCGCGAACTGAAGAAAGAAAGTGGCCTGTCGAAACTGATCACCGGAAAGTGAAATGCCTCAACAACGTCGTCGAGGCCGACCATGGCAAACTCAAGCGCCTGATCAAGCCGACCCCTGGCTTCAAGTCAATGAAGACGGCCTGCGCCACGATCAAGGGCTTCGAGGCAATGCGTGCGCTCAAGAAGAAACAGCCAGGGCCTTCCAGCTTCAGCCCGGCATCAGGGGCGAAGTGCGTCTTGTCGAACGAGCCTTCGGGATCGGGCCAGAGATGATGAGCGGGTTGATGTCCCTGCATGGTGCTGAACTGGAACAGATCACGATCCAGCAAGGATCTTGAAGAAAGACGGAGCCAGACCACACCTCGGCAACTCCGGCAAATTTTTGCAACAGGGCCTGATAACCTGAGACAGCTTCGAAACCGGATCGCGCATCACGAACCGACTGCCAGCCGGGATCTGAACAAGGATCCTGACGACCTTCTGGAGGCCGTGGGATGGATTTCATCCGACGTTCGCGCGTGGATCGAGGGTCACTGCAATTTGCCCGATATGCTCCGGGCGCCGTTTTCCGCGCCAGTCCGTTTCCAGGCTCGGGACTCAAAAACGGCTGATGACGGCGGCAACGATGCAGACAGCGCTGAAGAAGGTGTGGACGGATCGGTCTGGCAGCGAAAGTTGAAAACTGAAATCGCATCGAGATCAGCTTTCGCTGGACACGAGCAGAATCATTCCGCCAAGAATGAAGACCGACCATCCAAGCCGCTGTCCGAGCCGGCCTTCGTTGAGAAGCAGGCTTCCAGCCAATACCGTCAGAAGCACGCTGGTTTCCCGCATCGGCGCCACGTAAGCGACAGGGGTGAAGGTGAGGGCGTAAAGAACAAGAATATACGCAAGCGGGTTGAATACAGCAATGACAATGACGCCCGCTTTGTGTTTCTGCCAAAGCTGGCGAATAAGCCGGCGCTTACGGATGGCAACCGGCGTGAGGATTGTGACCCGCAATATGCCGGAAGCAAATTCGAGAATCAGCGGTGCCAGCGCCAGTATCGATACGGCATACGCATCGCACACCGTATAGCATCCTATCAGGATTCCAGCGCCCAGACCGAATGGCAACGAAGCGGACAGGTGTTTTGCCCCTGTTGAAACACCGCCCGTGAGCATCAGGACTCCGAAAATAATGATCCCGGCGCCGACTGCCATCTGCACTGAAATGATCTCGCCGAGCAAGAGCACCGCTAAGGATGTCGCAACCAGCGGACCTGTCGCGCGGGCGATCGGATAGACAAGTGAAAGATCGCCCTTGCGATAGCCGGTCTGCAAAAACATCAAGTATCCGAGATGAAGCACCGTGCTGGCAACGACAAAACCAGCTTGCCACACCCCGAAAACGGGATCTTCTACGGCGATGATCCAGATTGCGACTGGCGAATAGATCAAGACCATCAGCGCCGAAAACAGCCATATGAGCTCCGGTCCGGCATTGATGCGCTTGACAAATAAATTCCATGTGGCGTGACAGAATGCTGCGGCGAGAACGAGGCCGAGACCGGCGACGGACATTCCTGAGGCTCCCAGTTGGTGTTCAGACGCGCAATACGCCCTCTCCACCCCTCTGGTCTATTGGTCCTCGGGTGTAAGCCACCGGCTCATAACGGCGTTCGGGCCGGCCCGCGTTTCCGCAACGGAACCCTGGCCGCACATGGAAAGGCTGTCTTGTCCGTAGTCGTTCGCACTCGCCTGCGCAACAGCGCGGGCGAGTGTCCGGAATTCAGGAACGTGCCCTCCCAGTGGAATGCTTTCGGTTCCAATAGGGGCGCTGACCGGGTTGGCCGGGCATAATGGGCCTTTTGCCGGGCATGCCGTAAGTGAAGCGTGGATGTCTCGCCGACCGAGAAAGCCAAAGCGACGGGTATTGGGCCGCAATTCCGATCCCTGCAAAAAAAGCAAACGCCGTTGCGGCTGGGAAACCGCAGACTGAATTGTCCTGCCACGAACGCGAACCTTATTTCGCGGCATGGAGAAAGCGCGATACGCGGTCGGCTACGGCGCAGGGGCTGCCGGCACATTGGGATTTCCGTAAGCTGGCGCACCCTTTCCGGGGCCGCTTCGCCCCTGTCCGGTCCGGATCGGTTTCAGATCACGCGGTCTGGTGTTGTTTGCTTTTCTATTTTCCGACGGGTTTTCTTGACCGGCGCGGAAACGAGCGTCCAGTCCGCAGCCGCTCCCGGACCGCGAGAACCGGGTCGGCCACGCGGCTCGCGGCGCCGGCCATATCCGCCGCACTCCGGGATCGGTTCCTCGATGCAGACGGCCAGCATGGCGATGGCGTTTGTGAAGTTCGTCCTCATTTTCGGCAGGCCGCCTTCGCGCGCATCGACGAGGAATCTCACGGATCGGCAACGGCTTCCGCGGAAATACTGTCACCGGCGATCACCGCGTGCACGTAGGCCGCACAGGCGCGAATGTCGTCCCTTTCCAGACGCGGATAGTCCTCAAGTATTTCCTCGAAGGTCACGCCCTGCGACAGGAGGCCCAAGATCAATTCCACGGATATCCGCATGTCGCGAACTATGGGTTTGCCGCCGAAGACATCCGGGCGAGCCGTGATACGCTCCAAAAGCGCGGCCTGTTCGCTCATATTCCACTCTACCTTTCACTCCCTGTTCCGTTCGGCGCGAGGCCAGTGGATCGCCGGTTGAATTCCGATCATAAACGCGGTCGCCCGCCACGGCACGGCAGGCGTAAAGCCGGCATGCCCGGATGTCCTCGGATTCCAGATACGGATACTCTTCGGGCAGCGTGTCCAGGCAATCTCCCGCCACCAGATCGGCCAGAACATGCTCCACGGCGATGCGCATGTCGCGGATGATCGGCTTGCCTCCGAAGACATCCTGTGCCTGATCAGACACATATGAGCTCTTATGAGGACCCATATTGTCAAGCCCTTTTTTTATGACCGAATTCGCCGCGCGTCCGGCAGCGGTCTTCCCAAGTGGTCACATTGCTGTTCTCCCTGTCGCCGGAACGGTTCGGCGCCATTCGGGGATGCTCCAGGCGGAACGCCGCGTGTCCCAGGCGCGCTCAACGGCGCGTCCATACTCTTATCCGGTTCGGTTGTCCGGCGGTTTGCCGGCCCCGTGACCATGATGCCCAATTCGGGCGGTGCGGCGTTCCGGGAGGCGGGACCCATCTTTGTGGACGGTGCCGCGGTCCGCGGCGAACCAAGCTCATTTACGGTCACACGCCTTGCCCGGGTTCCCCGGAGGCCCCTGCGGGCCGCCCGGGTGTCTGGATGTTCCGCTGTCTCTCAGGCCCGCGACAGGACGGCGCAGATCCCCGCAGAGCGCCTCCGCTGCATCGGCGCGGTCACGCTCGCGCTTACCAATTACCAAGTATATGGGTGAGACTGTGGCCAAGCTCAGACAGGTATTCGATGCCGCGGGACAAACGCGCCGCGTTTACTTCTTCGACGAGTTCGATGCCATTGGCTCGCAACGCGGTGTCGCTAACGATGTGGGCGAAATCCGCCGGGCGTTGAACAGTTTTCTGCAATTGATCGAACAGGATCGTTCCCACAGTCCAGTCGTGGCTGCGACCAACCATGCGGACATCCTCGATCCTGCGCTGTTCAGACGCTTCGACGATGTGCTGCACTACGATCTTCCCGACCGGTCGCAGATCGCGAAGCTCCTCAAGGCACGCCTCGGGAATTGCATAGCGAAGGAGACTCGCTGGACAGGGCTTGCCGAGGCAGCGTTAGGATTGAGCTGCGCCGATGTTGCACGCGCCGCCGCCGAAGTGGTCAAGGATGGGCTGATCGGCCAGCGCGACCGTGTGGAGGAAGCGGATGTCCTCGCCATGCTGGTGGAACGAAAGGCCATAAGCGACAAGCTGAACGAGAAGTCTGCGCAATAAAAGAAACTCGGCCTCGGCATGGCAAATGGATTCGACGAAAGATACCGGCATTTTGTGCTCGAAGGAGTGACGGAGACCGAGGCCTGTCGATCACGAGCGGGAGGTGGAAGATCGCCTATTCCAGCGCGAGACCGAGCCAGTCACGGTGGCCTCCTGCGGCGTCAGATCGATGGGTTGCGGACCGAGGCGGCGGGAAGCCGCACTCGAGGACGGGCTTGGGCTTCAAGTCGAATTCGAGAGCTTCCCGGGTATCGAGTTGGCGTTCGAGAGCCTTGCCAGGGAACGCCAAGGCATCGAATTGTTGAATGTTCGCCAAGACGAAAACCGCACGCACGCTTCCGTATTCGTCCGGCGCCGATCGACGGTCAGGCAGCCTCTTCCACGGTGACCACCAGGCGTTTCTTGAAGCGCGCCAGGGCTTCCTCCAGCCTGCCGATCTTGGCGGCGTGGCCGGGATTGAGCATGCGGCGAACCTCGCTTTCCTGAATGGCCATGGCAGCCGCGAAGGCGCTGTTGGACAGCCTCTCTTGGCGGAGGAGGGCCTCGTAGAGCGCCGCCTTGGCGGCCAGAACCGCGCCGGGAACCGCCGCGGGCCGGCCCCTGTTTGGGCTCGGTGTCGGGATGTCCTCGCGCCGCGCGATGCGTCCTGCGAGAGCCTCTTCCAGACAATCGGCGGCTTCCGCGACCGCCTCGGCAAACGTATCGCCGTCCGTGAAGGCTTCGTCGAAGTCGGGGAAGGTGACCGAAAAGCCACCTTCGCTTTCCTGGTGGAGATCGATGGGGTAGCTGTACCGGGTTGCCATGATCGGAATTCCCTAAAGGTCGTTCGGGTCGATGCCGAGCTGTTTGCACATGCCACGTATTGTGCCGGTCTTGAGCGGCTTCCTGCGGGACTGCGCCACGGTATGGCGGTCGCCGTAATAGTGGGTGCCGTGGCTGCCCTTGCCCCTCGCGCGGTCGAACCTGACCGCGTTCCCGTTCCTGTGTGCCGGCATTCTCACTCTCGCCATGAATTCACGCCCGTTCACGGACGGATGCATCGCACAATAATGTGCGACCGTCAGCTGCACGGACGACAAGCCTCACGCTCCTTTCTCAAACTCAGTGCCGGACAACCCCGATTGGCGAATAATCGATATCAGTGTGCCGGTCCGCCGTTCTCGATGCATTGGCACCGGCACTGTCGTTGTTCCACTTGTGCCGGAATTCCGCAGATCCATGCGCTTCGAGTATCCGACAATCGTTGCGGCCGGACAGCGGTCTCGGCCTAGCCAACTGCTATTTCGACATCAGTAACGTATACTTCGTGCTTAATGCGACGTTCTACTTCCTCCGGCGAAGCTGCCTCGAAGAATAGGGTTAACGCTTCCTTGAGATTCGCGCGCGTTTCCGCGACGCTGTCTCCTTGGTTGGCCACATCCACGTCAGGACACAGCGCGACGTAACCGGTTTCTTCTCGCTCGAGTATAGCCGTCAATCGACTGTTCATTCCTTGGCTCCGTAAAGACTTTGATCGGGCACCGACGAACCGGCGGCTTGTCTTGCCGACTCCCCTGCCATGGTCAACTTCGATTTCGTTATGGCCTCGTCTGGAACACTCCGGTCATCTCCGTGAGTTATCGAGCTCGAAAAATTTGACTGGCACCGACGCCGGCGAACACGCGATATCGGCGATTGTCGGCCAGCTTTGGGCGAGCGCGTTGCAGCCGCGCGGAATTTCCGATCAGCCAGCGCGTGGAGGCTGTAGCAGAGTTCGCGGGCGGTGTCAGCGGCACCGCCAAGAGCACGCACACGATTGGCGGAGCATCCGTTGGCTTCCGCGGTTCTCCTTCGGTCTCAAGAACACGGATTAGATGGCGCACCATCTCCCATGTGGTCAACCGCCGGTCCATCCGCGGATCCCAGTCGATCGGAAGTTCATTGGGCTTCTTCAAACGATCCTTGCCAGCCTCCAAAACGAGTATCCCGGCTTCCACCATTTCCAGTCGCGCTTCCCGTCGCGGAAAAGGATTTCCTCAGCGACCTTTCCGGATGCCGTGCTGTAGAACAGGGTCAATGCGGCAGCTCCATGCCACTTCATCTCAACGACCGTAATGGTTTCCGCCGCGCGGTGCCGCGTACAGTGCACTCGGGTTGAAGATATTCCAGTTTCAAAGCAGTTGCGTTTCCGCTGTTTCAGACAAGCGCAAACTGCAGCATAACGGCTTCGGAACTGGGATTGTAGCGAATGATCCCAATGAGAGCGGCAACTCTTGCTGGCGTTCATGCCAGTCGGCCCATGAGCAATGAGACAATTGGCATAATTCCCAATTCCGGCACCGAGGCCAAATGCCGCCGCTGCGAAGCGGCGCACCAGAATATTCGCACGGGAACCACTCAGTTATATCGGCCAAGGCGCGGACTCGGTCAGACCCCCTACGGGTCGGGGTTTTCGACGATCCTCGATGGGGCAAGCTCCACCGTCGACGGCATAGTCCTTTCTGCCCAGCGGATCGCGATCGGTTCCTCCAGTTCGGCTTTTCTCGGTTGATAGCCGTGCGGTTTCGATCAAACTTTGCAGCGATTGCCCGATCCCGCGGTATGGCGGCGGCGGCGCGCAATGTCAGGGGCATTGAAGGCTTCGGCATCGAATTCGTCAATCCGCGGTCCGGGCCATAATCGGCCCGAACGAAGCCTTCTCGCCGGTGAAGATCGGCACACCACCCAAAAACGCCGGTTGTAACCCGGTCGACGGCGCAGGCATCCTGTTCGAGCGCGCGCTCCCCGACAACATGCAGACCGTATGAGTGCTCTGCGACCGGAAAGTCCGTCCGGAGGTGGCGCTGGAATCGACGCGGGCGCGCGCTGAACCCACGACGGTGTGGGGCGAGGGACGTCACATCGACGGGCAACTCGGCAAGGAAACGCTGTTGCAAGAGCGCCAAACCGATTCTCATTTGCGCCAGACCGCAGACCTGCGCCCGCTCAATTCACCAACGGTGCTTTGGGAGTGAATTCGCACTGCCCGCACCGCCTCAAAACGGAATGCCAGGCTGTGTCAGGCCGCTGCCGTCACAGTCCTCCGCATTGATGGCCTTACGCTGAAGAAAATGGAGATTGTTTGGCCGCTTCACAGGCGCCAAACGCAAGGGGAGAAGCCCTGCGGAGTCCCCGTTTCAACCGGACGGAACAAACAATTCCGTCATGATGCCAAAGAAAGCCGGGAAATTGACAGCGAGAGCGCCGGCGATCACAAACGTGAAACCCGGGCCGAAGGTCCTGGGGCCGCCAGCAGACGCAGCGGAATTCAAAAACAGGAGCCCGCGC
The DNA here is from genome assembly GCA_965221935.1 of Paracoccaceae bacterium. Lineage (GTDB taxonomy): Bacteria > Pseudomonadota > Alphaproteobacteria > Rhodobacterales > Rhodobacteraceae > JAPOXR01. Next base: position 72,335 of record CBDCSZ010000065.1, on the reverse strand, counting down.
GCGATGGCGATGAATCCAATCAGCTGTATGATCAGCACGATCGCCTCAACGGCCTTTTGCGACCCGGCAAGCGGCTGCAGCATGCCGCCGCCGTAAGAAAATATGGACGACGCGCTGTGCAGGTCATTCGCGCCGAACAATGTCCCGACGAGCGCCGACACGGTGTGGGGAAAGGCGAGCAGCGCAGCACCTGCGAAAAATCCCGCAACGGTTTTTGACCAGGATGCGGCCTGAGGCCCGAATTCTGCGCGCCGCACGGCCAGACGCAGCGATTGAATGACAAGGGTTGCGCCAATCAAAAACACAATGGCACGCAACAGCCCCTCAAACCGCGGCACATGGGAGGCCAGCTGAGTTATGACCGAGAGCGAATCTCCCAAAGCGCGCCTGCCTTGGTCAGTTAAAGTAAACCGAACCGTTTTCCATCACGAGAATGCGTCCGCCCTCGGCATAGCTGACAATGTCCGTCACAAACCCGAACCTTGGAACGCGATCGCCGATTTCGGCATCCCGGAGCGCAGTGCATTCCGCGCAAAGCGTGCCGGCGACCAATGAAAACGCCGAGGCGCCTCCCGCCTCGGCGGAAGGAAACGCCAACGAAGAATGGGCGCCGCCATTTACGGGTGCGTTTTGCCGCTTGAATGAAGGCCGCTGAAGCCGGGTGTTCTGCGGCAGCGTCAGGGCAAACTTCAATTTCGGATAATCCTGCGGCTTCTGCATGGCTCGCAGACGGGCTTCAATCGCATCAAGCCGCCGGCCGAACTCCAGCAATGCCGCCGCATCGATAATTGACCGGCCGGCGGTCGCCTCGGCAGCCAGGCGGTCCCCATTGAGCGCGTCCGAATGCCGCGAGGGCACTCCGGAAACAGAAACCGGCGAAGCTGCATCGCTTTCAGTCACAGACCTGCGGGCGGCCTGTTGTTCCATGAGCTTTCCCTGCTTCGCCGGCATATAGGCAATTCCGGTAAAGCCCCCGGCTGTGCCGGCCCTGCTATGGTCAGGATTGCCGGTTGCAATGGCGGGAGAGAAAGCGGCCGTTTGGACGCTGGCGGTTCCTTGAGCGGCCTCTTGCGCAGAGATTTCGGCAGCCGGAGCAGCCAGACGCGTCACGGGCCGTGCGGCGGTCTGAAAGAACAAGTCCCACATTTGTACGTCACCGGATTTGATTTCCGTGAAGCGAGATGCCCCGTCCGCCGGCCAGAACGCGATGACGATTGGATCGGGATCATTGGGAGCTGACCTCGGGGAGACTGCCACTTGCGCCGGAAGATTGGGCAGGCTCGCCAGGTCTGCAAGGGAATTGAGGCTCTTTGAAACCGAGCGGTCATCCTGCGCCGCAACGGCCGCATTCTCCAAAGCTGCAGGCATGGAAGTAGATGCGCTGGACCGATCGGGAAACGGTGTTGTTTCCGGAAGTTCAGTCATGCCGGTCAGGACAGCGAGATCAATTCCCGGATTGCCGGCGAGATATCCGGCAGCTCCGAATCCAGACGCCAGCAACAGAACGGCAGCGAAACGCAAACCTTTCACAACCGGTTTCATGACGCCTGACCGGGGCACTTTCCGCGCCGGCGATTCTTTGCTGCCTTGTTTTCGAATGGACGGGTCTGGATGCAGCTCATCGCCTGCATGACATCCGTGCAGGCCCGGTTGGGCGGATTGCCCGGGCGCGGATGCGGCGCCGCCATCTGCGTTCGCCGGTTGGCGATGAGGCGCCGGGTTCGCGGGCTGCGGTGAAGCTGCGTTCGGGACAGCGCCGCCGTTGGGTTCGAATTCGGCTTCCAGGCCGGCCGGCATTGTGGGTCTGAAGTCCTCCGCTTCTTCCGAATGTCCGCGATCCGGCAGTATTCTGAGGGAAGTGAGGCGGCCCGGGGAGCCGCCGGGCGCAGCGGCGGCGGTTTGACCGTGCGCTGGATCCTGTTGGCCCGTCAATTCGGAAGCGGAGACGCTGCCTGTGTCAAGATCGGGCTCAGGAATTCCAGCCCCGCCGTTCGGCGCATCCGTGTCAAACCCGCCGGGCTCTTGGTCTCCCGGCGCCGCGCCGGTGTCGAATTCGACCAGCTCGCGCAATTCTTCCGCGGTGAGTTTGTCAGCGGAAATCTCGAATGGCGCGTCAGGCTGGCGGTCAAAGCCCGGCGCGGTTCCGTCGCCGCCTGGAGACGCGCCGCTTGTCGGCAATTCCGATCGTTGTTTTGCCATGACCTATTCCTGCTGTGGTTCGGGAAGCTGTACGGGTGCGAGAAACATGACGCCGACCGGTTCTCCTGCATAAAGGCGGATCCGGGCAGTCTTGGGCGCATTTGCAGCCAAGTCCGCCGATGCCTGCGCCGCCGCTTGGCCCGCGCCGGCGGCAAAGTTTTCCCCAAGACCGGGTTTTTCGCTGGCCGCAATGATGCTGTTCGCGCCGGAAAGCAGCGTCATGGCAGGACGGGTGGCATTGGCGGCAAATCCCGACACAAACGATGAGATCAGCATCGGCCCGTAACGCTGGACCGGCCGCGTCTCAATCTCGCTCGCCACAGTGAACGCCCGTGAGAGAGGATCCACAGCAACGGCGCGCACTGCGGTCTCCGAGCCCGATGGCGTCACCAGCCTGCCGAATTCGATGACAAACCCGCTGGCCAGGCTGTTGGTCTGAAAGCCGCCGATCAAAATTGATCCCGTGGCAGGTCCGGAACGCACGCGGACCGCGACCGGGGCAGGCACATCGGAATCGACCTCCGAGACCGTCACTGCCTCAAAGATTGTTCCGACAGCGATTGCCGCCGGCGCAGCCGATCCCGGCTGAGCGGCTTCCGAATTGTCCGCAGGCTGCGGCGCCCACGCCATGTCCTGGCCGCGGGCATCGGCAATGAGCTCGACGCTGACCGGTTCCGGCACTTCCATACCGCGCGCAATCGCATTCATTTGCCGCAGGATTGCGGAGTGGAACGGATTCTCTCGGGGCTCCGCATATGACGCCGGAACGGCCGCCGCCGCCGAAACGGGAATGTGTTCGGTGTGGCGCGAAAACCGAGATTCATCGCCGTTTGCCGCTGACCGGCCGGCAACCCGGGCAATGCGCTGCGCGGCTTGAAAATCCGGGTCGCCGCGCCCGTGATCGGGCGAGTGGGTGTCCTGTGCAGCGCCAGGCTGCGATGCGGGTCGGGGGCGACGGGTCTGTTCGGGCAATCCTTCGGGAATGGAAACAAAGGACGCGCCGGTTCGGTCAGCTTCATCGGCCTGGCTGACATTTGCCGTCCGCAGGGTTTCCCGATAGCTCGGTGACACCCTTTGACGCTGTCCTCCCGGCGTCGAGTCAATGTTGGGCACCCGCGCGAGCCGGGACGGATCAGCTTTCGGCGGCGCCAGCGCGAAAAAGCCCAAGGCTCCGAGCAGTCCGCAGGCAACAACCAGCGCCGCAGCCGTCCTGAATGGTCCGAGGGTCGCGGCGTATCTCAGTTCGCCGAGGAACATTCTGCTCCTGAGCCATCCGGCCGCGCCGGAATTGGATGCTGACGATCCCTCTTTCCCCTCTGTTCTGGATCCCGGCAGAGGTTCGGCTGACCATTGCTCGGCCGCTTTCTTCCGCCGCTGGCTGGCCAGGAGTGAGAGCAGGCGGCCGATCATTTTGCAGTCACTTCAGCGGAAGGCGGCGCGGAGAAGCGCGCCGCGCGGCATCCGCACAGATCCGCCGGGCAGCGCTGAATCTGTCCGGCAGCGGCGGTTTCTGCTTCATTGCGGTTCATCAGGGCAGTTCCACGACAGCTCGGACGATTTTTCCGTTGACGGAAAACAAAAGCGTGGAAACCGCGTTGAGCCGGTAGGCGCGGATCCCGCCCGGTCCGGCCAGCGATGCTGTCCAGCCCGGCGACAACAGAGTGTCTTTGCTGCGGACAAGAATGTTTTGTCCGACTTTCCATGCCCGCGCGTCAACGCCGGCCACCGGCACCCGAACCGCTGTTTCCGGCAGTCCAACGCCGGTCAATGCGGCGATCATCTGCTTGTCGCCCGGCTGTGGCAGGGTGTCGGCCGGCCGGCCGGATTCACCGTCCGAGGCCGGCCCGAATTTCATGATCTGAATGCTGCGCCGGAAATGCGCCCGTTCACCGTCCGTGAGGATCTTGAGGACAACCGGTGTTTCTTCGCCGGCGAGGGCGACGACAAGATTGGTCCAGCCGATGCGCACCAGCGGCGACACCGCCAGCGCGCTGGAATTCTCACCGAGCTGCGCCACGGTGAATCCTGTTCCGTTTCCAAGGACAAATTGCCGGATCGGCCATGGCTTGCCGGCAGCGTCATGAAATCCAACCACTGACGCCAGCCCGGGAGCCACATAGAGTTCGATGGGCTGTTCGCCCGGCTCGAGCGAAACCAGCGCCGCGTCATCGATGATTTTGGGAAACGGCCGGCGCAGGGTTGAATCCTCATTGGTGTCGAACGCATCCCGGTAGTCACGCACCATCTGCGGCGTCATTGGAAACACGCTTTCGAGGGCGCTCTGGAAACCGGCTTCGCGCGCATCGGAAATCGCGCCGCCCGCGGAATGCGACGTGCTGTCGCCCGGTTCCATCGTTTGGCCATCCGCCCGGCTGCCGCGCGCCGGCGCTTCAGGCATTGCGGACTGCGGCAATGCCGGGCTGGGAGACAGGGCTGTGACGGCGGCTGTGAGCGCGAGTGCGCATATGCGCCGGACTGGCGCAGGAATGGCGGAAGCGGGACAGATCATGACGGTTCGGCGGTTCTGCCCGGGCGCACGACAATCCGCGTGATTCCAACGGCATCAGGAACTTCCCAGGTCGGAAGACGCGACACGGCGACTTCGGCGACCAAACTGTCGCGGCTGAGTTCGCTCGCCGACTCGTAGGTGATGGTCAGCGGAATCTGTATCGTCCAGCCGTAGCGTTTGCGGGCGTCGGGACCGGCGCTCACGATCACCGCGCCGTTGGCGACCGCGGTCGAAACCAGGCGATGCTCACGAATATAGGCGAGCATTCCCGACCCCTCCAGCGCATCGAGAAAACTGTTCCAGCCGGTCGGCCGCTCAAAGTAGCGCGAGGCGCCGGACAGGTCGCTTCGCCAATTGGCGAAATCCATGGTCAGGGCGCGGGTCACAGCATCGACGGCGAAGTTTGTCACCTCGCCGTCAGACAGAAACGGGGTGGAAACCGGCACCAGCGGCAAGATGCCCCCGTTTTCCCGTGAGGCGAAGTAACGCGGTTCGGGTTTCGCCGACAGCGCCCACGCCGCGACCAACACGGCGATGCCGGTCACGGCTGCCATCGCAACGACCGCGTAGGTCATTCGCATGTGGCTGCGCATCCAAGTTTCGTAGCGAAGCCGGGCATACTGCGCTTCGCCATAGCGGCGTGCCAATTCTCAAACTCCGGGATTGTCTATGGAAATCGCGCCCGGCCGCTGCGGCCGGGCGCAGGGTTTGACAATTGCCGACCGGAGCCGGCAACCGGTCAGCGGCTGAAAGTCCAGGTCAGGTCGACTTCGCCGGCGGTGTCGTTCGTGGTGCAGAACGTGGCCGCTTGGTCGGATGTCATGCCGTCGGTGTCGGTGGCCGTGCCATCGGTGACCGAAACGATGCCTGTTCCGATTGTGCCGTTTCCAGCGGCGTCGAATGCGAGAATGCGCGAGCAAATGCCGACAGGGACATCTTCCACTTCGATGGTGAAGTTTTCGGTGGCGCCGGTCACAGTGACGTCTCCGCCGAGCGGGCTGACGATGGCGTCATTGTCTCCGTCACTATCGGTATCGGTCTGCAGAGACGATGGCACCGCATTCGATGCGATCAGCAGATCCGCCATGTCGGCGGTCCCGAAATCGGATTGTGACTGATGCAGCGCCCGCACCTGCGACTGCAGCGACGCGATCATGCGGATGACATCATTGTTGCGGGAAGAATTCGATGCCTGCTCGTACAAAACCACGCCGCCGGTGATCAGGCCAAGGGCGACAACGGTGAACAGGACGGCTTCGATAAGGGTGGCGCCGCGTTCGCCGGCATCTGCCGGCTCCGGGCCGCGCCCGGTGGGATTATTGAGAAAATTCAAACTGCTCTCCATGGATGCGCCCGCAGCGCAGGCGGACACCGCCCGGCTTCAGGCCGTTTTGCAACGGAGTGACAGTGAGTCGTTCAAGGGAAATTCTGCGCAGCCATAGTCACGGCGGGTTGTGAATTCCTGTGCATAAGTTCTCCCGTCCGCCGGGGCGGTCCGGCGCGTGCGGCAAGGCCCGCCGCTGCGCGCGCCGCGGGCGCGTCACCATGCCTGCAGGCATGCGGAAACTCGCCGCAATGACGGAATTCAGCCTGTTGTCGGTCCGGTCGGCGCTCCTGACCGCGTGCCTCCAGTCAAGTGTCAAATGACTTCAAAGTGCGCTTCGGTGGGCTGATTGGCGACGCCGTTTATGGGGAGAATATCCTGAGGGCATGCCGACATGGCGACCACACAGTCCATCACCGCCCGCAGAACCACATAGTCTCCGGGCTTGTTGTCCGGCGGATCGAAACTCAGGCCGCCCTGCAGATCCCAGGGAATGTTCATGAACAGATTCAAAGGCGGCGGGGTGTGGGTTTCCTGCAGTCCGAGTTCGCTAAGGGCGGCAGTCAGGTTGTCGGCGCAGTTGTCATGATACCCTTCATGGCCGAGAAGCCCGTAACGCCACCGGTCGCAGGCGGCCATCAGCGTGTCATGCACGCCCGATGACGTGTCTTCTTCCAGGACAAGGATAGGCCGCCGCCTATTGGTCATCAACTGATCGCCAACTTCGGGCCGCATCCTGAGATTGAATGCGCGGGTGGCGTCCATTGCCATGTATTCAGTGATATCGTCATCGCGAAACGCCCAAAAATCAACCACTTGTTCGCCATGCGTGTTGATAATTCTAAGGCGCTGCCCCGTGTTGAGGCGCGCCGCCTTGCCGCGGCGGGCGGGTATAGTCTGCACTGCGCTCATATCGTTCCTCCTTGCCTGAAGCTGCCGCAAAATCCGCTCTCTTCCGCGCCCCGGCGGGGTTGAGCCGAAGTTTTTCGCCCGGGACGGCGGGTCTCAATCGTTTGGCCTCCGTCATGTGTCAAGCTGCGTCTGGACATTTTGGGCGCAGCGCCAAGGCAAATTCCGACCGCCGGACCGCGCCCGCCATAAATGGCGGTGAAGTTCAATCAGCCGCAGTCCGGATTGGAAACGCTGCCGTCGGCGGCCAATGAATAACGGATCACATATGTACGTGCCACTCAGCGTTACGCTTCCGGGTCTTCGACGACATTGACAGGGCGCATCAGTGTCCGCACCGCCTTATTGACGGTGTAGGCTGAACCGTCTGCCTTGCGCGGCGGCTGAAACACTTCCTCGACTTCGGCTTTTGTGGGCTGGTAGCGGTTCGGCATGACCCGCACTGTCGGACGCTCAATGGCCATTTCCCACTCCGTCCAACATCAAGTTTTTCGGCCAGCCTCGCGCCGGCCGTCCTCAGACGCTCAATGCGCGGCGGCAAATCCCCGACAGGCGGATACGCAAGCCCGGCGGCGGATAACCCACGGTCTTCGCCGCAGGCCATATCTGTTGCGGCGCGCGCCTGGCTGAGGTTCTCCGAGGCTCGGAAGAGAATTGTGTCGCGGCAGCCGATTTCCCTGATGAGATCCCGGTCCCCGCGGACCACGCTGTCGATTGCCACATCCTGTTCATCGTTCGTCATTGCGAGGCCCTCGATTCGGCCATGACCTTGCCGTCCTTGCCGCGGCTGCGGCCCGGGCGGAGAAGCTGAAGGTTTTCGGGATGGTCCGTCCCGCCGAGCGACCGGGGCAGGAAATGATCATCATCCATGATGCGGAACGGGAAATGCGTCTCGCAGCGGGCGCAGACGTCCCCTTTCTCGCCATCGAAGCGGTTCCGGCGCGGTCCGACCGGGACGGTGGCGCCACCCCACAAGCCGCGGCCCCCGGCAATCCTGTCATCGACCAGCTTCACGGCCAAGGGAGATTGGTCAATGGCCACCTTTTGGCTTTGCCGCCAGTCGAGGCAAGGGGAAGTTCTGGCGGCACTGGACATCTTCCGGCCGGTCCTTGTTGAAATGGTTGGGGACCGGGCAATGGCTACTTGCCGGGATGCGCCAGTTTTCTCTGTTGCTTCACGCATTCTGCCGCCCGCCGCGCGGCCTCGACCAGGACGGGTTTTGGCGCAGTGGGCCATTCTTCGGGGGACAGGCCCCGTTTCTTCCGCACATGTTCCAGCGCGCAGTCCAGAGATGGAAATTTCTCCGGTCGGTCAAGATGGAGATAGAGTGCGACGAGCGCGGTCGAACGGCTTCGCCCTCCCCGGCAGTGAACGAGGACATTTCCTTTTTCTTGCCTGGGGTAGGTGTCCTTGTTTGGAATTGTCTGACGAATAGCGCCGTCGAGCAGATAGTATCCCCCGAGAATCATGTCCTCGGTGTTTCCCGGTCCGTCCACCCATCCCAATTTGAAAATACGCAGGGGCCCGACTCCGCAGGCACAGCTGTCGCCTTCGGCGGGTTTGGCCGGATCCAGAACGTAGTTTATGTCCAGATTGATTGTGCAATTGACGACAATCGCGATGTTGTGCTTGCGCAGCAAACCGATATCGCGCGCGGCTTCAGTTCCTCCGATGAAAACCTGACAGCCGTCCGGTTCCAGTCCGGATTCAATGAGGCTGATCGTTTCGTAACTGACGGAAGCGCCGCCGGACCTATCGAGTTTTTCTTGCTCGAACATGAATCTCTCCTATTCTGAAACAACGCTGAGACCGTTCCGAATTCACGGCGCGTCATTGGATCATGGTCCCTGCCGGCGCATTTTTGCCCGCATAAGATTGCACGCTACGGTGCTTTCTGAAACCCGGCTGATAAACACGGTTTGTTTCCGGAAAACAGGGTGTTGCCGTTTGTGCACAAGATTGCCGTGCCCCAGGGTCGCCGGACGCTCCACCATGTTCAATTGCATGCGAGGCATCACATACAGCCTGGTTTCGAACTGAAGTTACGGCAAAGTGAGATGTGTCCCAGATTGTCGTGCGACGGCGGAAGCATTGATTTCGGGACTTGCGCAGGTGTCCTGGCGGGACAGCATTCTTGTCAACCGACCGGCAGGCTGGCCTTCGCGGGCAAGCACATCCAACCGGGTCGGGACGCCAAGTGGACTTCTGCCGGCCACCGTCCGCCAGCGTCACTGGCGGCGCTGCGCTTCCCTTCTGGCAAACCCGGCCGAACATCCCGACAGACCAGTCGCAACCGTCCTTGCAAACAACGATCAGCGTAAGACGAAAGCGGGATAATGCATCCACTGCCATGGCCCCCCGCCGCGGCACGGGACCGGAGATTGCCCGGAATCCGGCTGCCAGTTCACAGATGCTCCGGAATTCGAGCGTTCCCCTTGCTGGTTCGATCGGCGATTGTCTGCCATGGCGCCAATCATCGGAGTGGGAAAGCTCGTTTGAATTCCGGGCCAGGGATGGTTTCGAAATCAACAGATTTCGGCGAATGGTACGATTGATCCCATGCCGGAAATAGCACCGGGAATGATGCGGCCATCTGTCCGGGTGTGAACCGGAAGGTCCCGGTCAACTTTCCGCAGTTGTCCGGGACCCGGTGTCAATTGGCGTTCGATGACCCTTCAATCGACTGGAAAGCCCGGGCGATGTCTCGCGGTCACGCGGGCTTTCCGAACTCGATGGCCTTAACGCTTGTAGCTCAGCCGCCAGAAGTCCTGCCAATCCTGCCGCTTGTCAAAGTCATCACTGCCGGTGGCGGCATTGTGCGGCGTCAATTGATCGGAATACGCATTGACACCTGACGGCTCCTCGGGATGCCGAGGCACGGCGCTGTTTCCGGAAACCTTGCCATCCCTGGTCATTGGCGCGACGCCCTCCTCCGTCATCATGAAACGAATGAAGAGCCGGGCCAGGTTCGGGCTGTCCGTATCAACAGAGATCAGACCGTAAGCGGGATTGGCATAACCGACGAATGGCTGGATGTCGGCGCAGATCTTCATCGTGAGTTTTCCGGTGAGAACATCACGATACTTTGCGGTGGAAACCAGGCCCATGAAGGGATCGTCCTGACCCGGCGTGCCGATGGCTTCGGCCGCAGCCTGGTCTGAATCGGTCAACAGCGGAGAATTGGCGGCCAAAGCCTGGATCCAACTCGCGGTTGCACTCTGACCACTGGTGTCCAGGGCCTTGCCGTAGTGCGATTCGTAGGCATCAGCCACAGCTTGATCCCAGTGCGTTTCCATCTGGTTGAACCAGTCAAGAAGACCCGGCTTGTTGAGCGGATCGCTCATGGCGACCTTGCGGCTCCAGTCGGATTCGGTGAGGGCCCAGACGTTGTCCACCGGACATTCGTCATACTTGTCGCTGTTGTACGACCAGACTGCCGGGTCCCGGTAAACAACAAGGGGATTCTGGGAGTCTTCCGAAATGGTGTCCGCCAGATCTGGCGGCACCCAGGATACGACGATGCCGCTCGGGACGACCTCGGCCAGCGTGGAAGCGGCATCCGAGGACAGGATCACGTCTCCTACGATATTCTGCGACTGGGCCTCCCGTATTATCATTTCGATCTGTGCTGAAGAGGGCACCTTGGTGCCGACCACCTCAATGCCGTATATTTCCATGAAGGCGGCTGCCGACGTCTTGATCTTGCCGGTGCTTGAGTAGACCGTTATCGGTTCCTCGCCCTTGGCGGCCTCGATCAGGGCATCGAGGTCGAAATCCTCCGCTGATCCAGGCGTGGCCAACCCGGTCAGGGCAAGCGCGCCCAATAGATAGATGATGAATCTTTTCATGTCATTGACCTTTCGTTATCCGGACAAACGTCCGAAATGATTTTTCTTCGGGCACTCATTCTCGATCGATCGATCGACTGGACAAATCTCTGCTTTCCGGTTCCGGTCTCGGCCGGATTTCCGGCGGTGTGCGAGACTTCGAGATGCCTGGCGCCCGGCTTCGATCACCGATCGTAGCTCGAAATCCGTTCCCCTTCAATGTTGAACAGGTGAAGCCGGGAACGGTCCACCTGAAAATGCAGCTGTTCTCCGGCGCTGAAGCCGGGCGCGACATTTGTCGAGATGAACAGCGTCGAGCCGGCAACATCCAACTCGACGATCCAGTTTCCTCCAGTCGGAAGGATGCCTGCGATTTCTGCCTGGCTTGCAAGATACCGGGTTTTGTCTGAAGCGCCGTCCTCCGAAAGCTGGATGGCTTCCGGCCGGATCCCCACCGAACCGATTTCGCCGGCGCCGGGGAAAGACCTGTTTACGAATTCGAGGGTGGTCTGAGACAGTTCTTCGCCATCGCCATTGTTCACCGGAATCATGTTGATGGGAGGATTGCCGACGAATTCAGCGACGAAGCGGTTTGCCGGAAAATTGTATATCTCGTCAGGGCTTCCCACCTGCAGCAGCGAGCCTTCGTTCATGACCGCAATTCGTGTGGAGAGTGTCATCGCCTCCCACTGGTCATGAGTCACAAAAACGATGGTGGTCCCGAATTCACGGTGAATGCGCTTCAGTTCGGCGCGCATCTTCAGCCGGAGCTTGGCATCCAGGTTCGACAGCGGCTCGTCCAGCAAAAGGACACTGGGCTCGATAACCAGCATGCGGGCCAGCGCGACCCTTTGCTGCTGACCTCCGGAGAGCTGCGACGGATAGCGTTTCCGCAACTGTTCGATACCGAGGGTCTTCATGACAAAGTCGACGCGGTCCTCGCATTCCTGGCGCGGAATCTTGCGCAGGCGGAGGCCGAAACTGACGTTTCGTTCAACCGTCAGGTGAGGCCAGAGGGCATAACTCTGAAACACCAGCCCGGCGCCGCGCCGCTCGGGCGGCACAAAAACGCCTCGTTCGCGTGAATCCAGTATCCGGTCACCGATCATGATTTCCCCGGCGCTCAGGCTTTCCAGCCCCGCGATGATCCGGAGAGTTGTCGACTTGCCGCAGCCCGACGGACCCAGAAGGCACAGGAATTCGCCGTCCTGAACTTCCAGATCCACATTCGACACGGCCGGTGCCATGTTGTCATACGACTTGCCAATTCCGCTGAGTGTTATGTCCGGCATTCCGTTATCCCAATCCGTCGGCAAGATTCGTCCTGGTCACGTTTTGCACGGCCAGGGTGCCAAAATAGGCCATGGCGGCAATGATCAGCACAACGGCGTTCGCGGCCTGCGTGTAGTTGTTGTCGATCAGCCGCAGGGCGTAGGTGGTCAGGACGTCGGTGCTCGGTATCGCCAGGACCACAAACAGGCTCAACCCCTTTATCCCTGAAATGAAAGGCAGAAGGATGCCGGTGACAAGCGCGCCCTTCTGTATTGGAATCACAATGCCGAGCATGCGGCGAAACCACCCGGCGCCGGTGACCTGGGCAGCCTCTTCCGGATCTTTCCCCAGCTGCATCATTGCCGAAATACCCGCTCTGGAGGCGTAGGGCATCTGGTCGGCGGTCAGCGCGAGAATGAGGATCAGGCCGGTGCCGTAGAGCGCCGGTATCGGCCCGCGCGGCACCGCAAACAGAGACAGATACGCGACCGCGAACGCGATGCCAGGCACAAGGTATGGAAAGAATGTCACATGCCGCAGGAAGCCGGATACCCAGCGCACGCGGGAGCGCACGACAACGTAACCGACAAGCAGGCCGAGAAATCCGGAACTCACCGAAGCGATGCCGACGATCCGGAGCGTGTTCCAGCTCGCGTTCCAGAGATCCGGCGTCATCAGAATGCCGGTCCGCAGCGCGACGGTTTCGAGATTCTGCCCGATCCAGTAGTCGAGGGTGAAATTGCCGGCAGAGAAATCGGCCGGTATTCGCATGATAGTGGACAGCACCAGGATGAGCAGCGGCACGCCGACGGAAACCAGGAAGACAAGAGCGGCAAAGCCGGTCGCCGGCAGCCTGTAGATGCCCAGCGCGGACCTGCGGACCATGGAACCCTTGCCCCCGACGATCACGAACCTGCGGGATTCGCGAACGAGCCGGGCGTCGATCAGCAGGGAGATGATGCCGATCAGCATGATCGCCCCGGCCAAGACCGCCGCGACGCCGCTTTGCCGGGATGAAATGCTGCGATAGAGCGAAGTCGCGAGCACGTTGTAGTCGACCGGCAGACCCAGAATGTAATTCACACCGAATTCGCCGATGCACTTGGCAAAAATCAGGATGGTCGCCGACAGCAGGGCCGGCAGCATGAGCGGAAACATGATCTGCCATGCCACGGTTCCCGGTTTCGCGCCGAGAATGCGCGCGCTTTCCGCCAGCTGGGAGTCAAAGTTTCTCAGCGCGTTGCCATACAGCAGGATGACGAACGGCGCGTAATGCAGCGCGAGAATGATGGTGATCGGGACCGGACCGTACGCCAGCCAGTCCGGCGGCGTGAATCCGAGACTTTCGAACCAGCCCTGCTGTCCGCCGACGGTCCGGTTTCGAAACACGGTGCGCCAGGCGAGCGCAAATGTCCAGGAAGGCAGCATGTAAGGCACGATCAGGGCGGTCGCAAACCATCGCCGCCCGAACATGTCGGAACGGCTCAGCAGCCAGGCGAGCGGCACGCCGATGGACAGCGAAAGCAGTATGACCCCGACGGCGAAGGTCAATGTGTGCGTGAGCGGCTCCCAGAACAGGATTTGCGCAATTGGCGATACGAGTGTTCTGTGGAGATAATAGACCGTCCATGTGCCGACTTCGGATTTCGCCCGGCGTGCATCGCCGAACTGCACTTCGACCGCGTCGTGCAGCAATGTGATGATGGGGACAATGATCAGATAGGCGAAAAGAACGACCATCAGCAGGCCGATGATTGCGGTGGGTTCCTGCCATCCGACCTTGACGTGATAGATCAGGCGGGAAAACCGCCGCTTACGCACGCTCTGGTCCGGGCGTGAGGTCGTGGCCAGCTGTTGCGGCATCAGTATCGACCGGTTTTTCGCATCCGAGCTCAGGCGCGGTCCTTGCCCGTGTAGTGCGTCGCGCCAGGTTCGACGTGCTCCCTGACGAAGCCCTGCAGGGCGCTGGCGTCGGTCCTGTCCATGCGCCGCGCGGATACCCGGTCCGTCTCCCGATCGCTCACGCCCGCGACGGCAGCCATGCCGACCGTGCCCCCGGCCCTCAAGCGTCTTCCGCTTCCGGTTCGGCATGTTCTTCCGCGTGCCGCCGCCATAGGTCTCGTCGGCTTCAGCAGGGCCGTGGAACATCGGAACCTCGCCACCGTCGAGCATCTTGCGGATGCGGTGGGTAAGATGCCACGCGCTCTTCTGCGTGATCTCCAAGTCTCCGGTGCAGCTTCATGCTCGACACGCCCTCCACGCCCGCCATGGCGAGATTGAGTGCAACGGCCCATGTCTGGCAGCCCAGCTTGGAACCCTCCATGACATTTCCGGTCTTGAGGCTGAAGCGCGGCTTGCCCTCGCACTCGCGGCAACGATGCGTCATGGTCTTGTGCCTGATACCGCACTGGACATTGAAGCTGCCGCACCGGGGGCAATACGGGCCGTTAGGCCACATGTGGGCCTCGAACCACTCTCGCGCCGTGTCGTCGGTCGGGCACATGGCCATCAGATTCCTGAGGCTGCTGCCTGCCCTGAATGCCTTACCCGGTCCCTTGGTCGTCGCCATCATCGGCTTCCTTTATGGCACTCTTAAACAGGCTCTCCGGGCCAGTTTCAATGGCAAGTTGCCACTATAGGTATATAATTCCCATTTCGATGATCATGCGCTTCGCCTGCATCCGGTTGGTCACGGGCAGGACCGAGTCGTCGTGGCCGAGCGCGGCGATGGTGATCTGGCGGTTTTCGCAAGGCTGCTGCGGCAGGCGGACGATCTCGTCGATGACCTGCGGCGTGCGGAAGCGACGGCCGATGTTGGCGAGCCGGATGCGGTGCCAGTCGGCCTCTGGAAGGGCACGAACCGCTGCAATGATTTTCCTCGAGCGTCGGCGCGGGGTGAGGAAGGCAATTCCTTTCCTGTCGACCTCGGCCAGGTTCGTTTGGCTGGCGAGGCGGTTGTCGAAGGCCAACTCGCCCGGCAGGCTGCCGGTTTTCTCAAGTTGGTCCGGGTCGAAAGTGTCGAGGCAGCGGGTGAGCTTACCGTCTGGCGGGCTCTTCCTGACGCTTTTCGGCGGCCCGGGACCTGATTTCGCGCGCGGCCAGTCCTTCGGATTTTTTCAGCGTCTTCGCCAAGTGTGCGCCATCGACAAATCCGGTCGCGTGGGCGATTTCGGTTACTGACCACATGGTCTGCGAGAGCAGCTCAAGTGCCCTGTCGATCCGGATGGCCAGGTAGGCCCGGCTAACGGTTTTCCCGGACGCCGCGGTGAACTGTCTGTCCAGCTGGCGCGTGGACAGGCCGACCATGCCTGCAATTGTGGCCAGCGGCACGGGATCCTGGACATTGGCGTTCATGACATCGATGGCCTGCGCGACTCTGGTATCCGCGGGACGTGAAACCGCGATCTGCGATGGCGGCGGGGCAGACGGATGGCGCGCGTGGTCCAACAGGATCCCGGTGACCGCTCTCCGGGCAAGCCGTCTCCCGAAATGGCGATCCAGCAGCAGTGCCGCGAGATCGACGCCGACGGCCCCGTCAAGGGAAGTGATCCTGTTTCCGTCCTCGACAATCAGCTGCCCCGAACGAAACTTGACGGCGGGAAACTGCCGTCTCCACTCGAACAAGGTCGCGATGGCGGAGCAGGCCTCGCGACCGTCAAGAAAACCGAACCGCGCCAGTGTCGCGACGCCGTTTCCGATCCCGACCAGCGGCACAGCCAGCCGGTCCGCCGACTGGATGTAGCGTTGAATGGTATGTTCAGGCATGCCGAGCCGGTCTCGATAGTCGCCAATGATCGCCAGGTAGCTGAAATCCTCAGGCCAGAGTTGAGCGCTTTCGGCCGTCAGTGATCTTCCGCAGATCGAAACGGCCGGTTTTTCTGCCGGTGACATCAGGACAGACCGGCAGGAATCTCTGCCCATTTGCTCGGTCGCGCACTGCAGTGTATCGGCAAGAGTCGCAACGGAGGAAAGCCGGTAGTCGGCCAACAGCAGAACGCCGACAGTCAGGGTGCTCGACTCAAATGCCACAGTCAATCCACCGGCTTCAGGTGCCAAGTGTCGGAATATTACCGAATCGTGTCTACCATGCACAAGACTTCACAGGGTCAGGCCTGCTATCTTGCAACCAACAGAAGACAAGGGGTGGTACCAATATGAAACTTGACCATCTCCAGATACTGAAATCGGGAAGCTGGATATCGGCGTTCGCGGGGGCGGCGTTGCTGGGCGCTTCAACCGCCGCTGTTACCGACGAATTCGACTGGAAACAGCAGGAAGGCAGTTCCGTCAACGTTCTGCTTGTCTCTCGCACCAGTTTGTCGACGCGCTGAAGCCGCTGGTGCCCGAATTCGAGGAAATGACCGGCATTGTGGTTAATCTCGATGTGTTGGCCGAACAGGCCGCATTCGAAAAGCTGCTGGCCGATCTTTCGTCTCAAGCAGGGTCTGTCGATGTGTTCATGACATCGCCCCTGAACAACTGGCAGTATGCGACCGCCAACTGGCTGGAGCCATTGGACGCGTTCATTGACGACCCGGCTCTGACCCACCCGGATTACGATGTCGGTGATTTCTTTCAGGGAGTCTTGAACTCTAACCGATGGACCAGGGTGCCGATGCAAGGCATCGGCGAAGGCCCGCTCTGGGCACTCCCGATCAATTCGGAAAGCTACCTGATGGCCTATCGCCCGAGCGTTTTCAAGGAACTTGGTCTTGAGGTTCCGGAGACCTACGACGAGCTTCTGGCCATTGCCGACAAGCTCGATACGGGATCGGCGGAATTCGGGCTGATTACTCGGTTCGACAAGTACTGGGACCTTCCCTATCTGACATTCGGCACAATGCTTCAGTCCTATGGTGTCGAAATGATCGATGCGGACGGCAACCTGCAAATCTGTTCGGATGCCAGCGTGCGGGCCACGGATGACTTCGTGACCCTGATCAAGACTGCATCGCCCGAGGGCGCCGGCGCGTTCACGTGGTACGAGGCCCTCCAAGGGTTCGCTTCCGGTCAGTACGCCCTGTCACTGAACGAGGCGGATTTGTTCGCGCCGGTCTATCAGGACGCCGAACAGTCGGAAGTTTCGGATGATGTCGGATACGCTCCGACGCCCCTGGGGCCGGACGGCACGCGCAAAGCAGGGGCCTGGATCTGGTCGATGTCGATGAATGCCGCTTCGAAGAACAAGGAAGCGGCATGGCTGTTCCTGAGTTGGGTAACGTCCAAGGACACCATGATCGCCACGCACCTGGCCGGAAATATGAACCCGGTGCGTGCATCCGCATGGGAAAGCTCCGATGTGGTGGCGATGGTCGACAGTTGGGGCGAGATGCCGGGTCAATACAGTGACGTGACGGCGACAATGGCCGCGGTTGCCGCGGTTCGCTTCCCGCCGCATCCGGAGCTGACCCGGATGCTGGACCGTTGGGCACAGGCCGTACAGGAGGTCTATTTCAACGGAACCGATACCAGGACTGCGCTTTGCGAAGCGCAGGACGATATCGGGAAAATGTTCAATTAAACTTGGTATCTCCGGCCGCGGTCGATTGACCGCGGCCGTTTGGGTCGATTGTTCCAAATTATCGCCATTGATAATCTTTCGAGCCGCAGTATGTCGGCCAGGACGACCTATCTTCTTTTATTCCTGCCGGCGCTGGCCATGCTGGCCCTCGCGCTCTACCCGTTTGTCCAGGGCGTGTTGACGGCATTTTCCGACCGCAAGCTGTATTACGAAACCAGTGATTTCGTCGGCTTTCAGAACTTCATCGGCCTGTTCGCGGATGACGAGTTCCGCGACAGCATCGTCAGGACACTGGCATTCACCGCCGGCGTGATCTTTGTCCAGATCCCGCTTGGCCTGGGCATCGCGCTGCTGCTGCTGGGTCAAAGCTGGTTTCAGCCGATCCTGCGCAGCACCCTGGTCTTGCCGCTTCTGATCCCGCCTGTCGTGGCCGGGTTGATGTGGAAGACGATGATGCAGCCGCAAAGCGGAATACTGAACTGGTTATTGTCCAATGTCGGCGTTCCTCCGCAGACATGGCTTTCGCACGTCGATACGGCGTTGCTCTCGGTCATATTGATCGACACATGGGTTTTTACCCCATTTGCAGCGCTGATCCTGCTGGCCGGGCTGCAGTCGATACCGCCAGAATTGGACGAGGCCGCACGCGTGGACGGGGCCGGAGCACTCTTGATTTTCCGCGCAATCCAGTTGCCCTGGATCATTCCCTTCATCGTTCTGGTTGCCTTGTTCAGGGTGACGGACAGCCTCAAGAGCTTCGAGCTGTTTTACGCGACTACACGCGGTGGACCGCTGAACGCCACGCGGACGATGCATATCATGGCCTATGAGGAAGCTTTCCGGTGGTCGAGCGTGGGCAAGGCGATGGCAGCGGTGTTCGTGCTTTGGCTCATGTCATACTTCATCAGCATGTTCCTGATGGCCAGGTGGCAGCGGCGATCGGGCGCTCCCAATGAAAACGGCTAAGTTAACCCGAAACGCCGCGCGCGCTGGCGCAAGTCCTGTTCATTGGGTTTTTCGTGTTCCCGATCATCTGGATTTTCATGATGTCGCTCAAGAACTTCCGCGACATCATCTCGTACCCGCCGAAGTTTCTGTTTTCGCCGACCCTGCAAAACTACCGTGAAACAATATTGGGCGTGGAAGGGACGCTGCGGGCCGGCGAGTTGCCGGAATATGTCAGGTTTCTGCTGAACTCGCTGATCAAATCCGGCGGAGCCGTGTGCCTAGCCGTTCTTCTGGGCATTCCCGCTGCCTATGCCTTGGCACGCGGAGGACTTCCCGGACGCAGACACATCGCGTTCACGTTCCTTTCCTTTCGGTTTGCGCCCGAGCTGATGGTCATCCTGCCGATGTACCTGATTTATACGCAAATCGGGCTTTATGACACCTATGTCGGAATGATTCTTTCGCATCAGCTCATCTGCCTGCCACTGGTCATCTGGATCATGATGAGCTTTTTTCAGGACGTTCCCATCGAGATCGAGGAAGCTGCCCGGATCGACGGAGCGAGCATCCTGCTGACACTACGGGCAGTGATTCTTCCGATTTCTGGACCTGGGATTGCCAGCGCGATGATCATCGCGTTCATCTTCAGCTGGAACAACCTGATCTTCGGGCTGGTCCTTGCCGGCCCGAACTCGAGGCCCGTCACGATGGGAATTTTGCAAGCCATGACCTTCGATCAGATCAAGTGGGGTCTCATGGCGGCAGCGGCCATGGTCTCTGCCGTGCCGGGAATGATCGCCGCGACCTACCTGCAAAGACACATCACTCGGGGGCTGACGATGGGAGCGGTCAGATGACTGAGCTTGACATTCTCTCCGTCGGCGCCTGGGCGCTTTTCGACTATATCCTGCGCGCCGATCACTACCCCGAAGAAGGCGAAACGGTCGAACTGAAAATGCCGTCGAAGTTGCTGCATACACGGTTTTTTGGCGATTGCTCGGCAAATCTCGCGGCATCGGCCGCGGCGACCGGGGTCAATGTCGGTCTGGGAATGGTGGTTGGCGATGACTTCAACCGTTACGGCTACCGCGCGCACCTGCTGGAGCTTGGAGTCGACTTGAGTGGCGTTGACGTACGCAGTGACGCCGACAGCGGGTATAATTTCAACATCTCAGACAACCGCGGTCGTGGCATGTGCTTTTCGCATCTCGGGGTGGCCGCCGACCAAAGCGACTGGGCGCCGCCGCTCCAGCAGATCGAAAACTCCAAGGTCATCGCCGTCAGCGAGAAATTCTCGTCTTATACGCTCGCTTCGATCCGCCATGCGCGGGACCAGGGGAAGACGACCGTGATCAATGGCATGGTCGGCACGGCCAATCAGGAGGCATTGAAGTTCCTGCAGGCGGCAGACTATTTGTTCATTTCGGAAAGGGAATGCAAAGCCCTGCTCCGTGTTCTGGACTTGTCGTCGGCCAAAGACCTGTTGAAGACCGGTCTGTCCACGCTCGTCGTGTCCCGCGGATCCGAAGGCAGCCGCTGGATCACTGGCGAGGGAGAGTTTCACTGTGATGCTGTCCCTTGCGCACGAATTCAGGACACGACCGGCGCGGGAGATTGCTTTGCCGGAACGGCCATCGGGTTGATCGCGCAAGGGGCATCATTGCAAGAGGCTGCCCGGATCGCCGCCGCCGCCGCCAGTTACGTCGTGGAAAAATGGGGTTGCCAGACCAATCTGGTCGGCCGCGAAAGGGCCGAACGGCGCGCGAAGATCTATTTCGAGAAAGGTGCGTGAATTGAAAGTCATCGATACCCATATCCATTATGGCACCGATCCGAACGTTGCGGCGCACACCTGTTGCCCGAACCTGATAGCCGGCCGCCCCGACAGCGTGATCGACTTCCTTGACAGCCAGAATGCCAGTCACGGCGTCCTCTTCCCGCACGACAGAGTGATGAGCCCGCCCTGGGACGCAGACTACGACAAGGCGAACGCACAGGTCGGCGAAGCGGCATCGAAATTCCCCGACCGGCTCGCTGGTCTTGCCCGCATCAACCCCACATTCGGTGCAAAGCATACCAGGAACCTGATCGACAAATACGTGGCTGAATGGGGGTGCCGCGGCTTGAAGCTGGTCGCAGGCTACGACTTTTACCGCCCGAACGACCTTTCCGTCGCCGGGCCGATGCTGGACAAGTGCCGCGAGCATGATCTGACCGTGCTCTTCCATTCGGGTGATGCGCCGCGCGACCTTCCCTATCTTCAAGCGCAGGCGGCAAAAGCCTATCCGGATGTCCGCTTTGTCCTGGCGCATATCGGCATGCATTCGTTCCTGTGGGAAGCGATCATCGCCTGCCAGGAATACCCGAACATAACTGTGGACATGTCCCAGGCGTTTCCCTTTGACATCAAGACCTTTGTCGCCAATGTCGGCGCCGAGCGGCTGACCTACGGGTCGGACGCGCCGTACCAGTCGACTGCGGTCGAGCAACTCAAGCTGCGCGAGATCGGTCTGACCGACAGCGAGCTCAAAATGGTCTTCTGGACAAATGCACAGCGGATCTGGCGGTTCGGGTCGAGCGGAGCAATTCGGAAGGCTGGTTAGATGGGCGACAAGGCAGACAAACTCAAAGCGTTGACGGGAGTGAAAAAGCCCATCATCGGGATGATCCATGCCCTGCCGACACCGGGGTCTCCCCGGGCGCGCAGTTGCAGTATCGACGCGTTGATCGAGCACGGGCTGGCCGAAGCCGGGCGGCTGAAACAGGGCGGCGTCGATGCGCTCTTGATCGAGAATGCCGGTGACGTCCCCTTTCGGCGCCCGGAGAATATCGGCTTAGAAACGGTCAGTGCAATGTCGGTTCTTGGCCGTGCAGTGGTCGATGAGTTCGATTTGCCGGTGGGTTTCAACATTGTCGCCAATGCGGCGAAGGCATCGCTGGCCTGCGCAAAGGCCGCCGGAGCTGGATTCATCCGGGTCAACCAGTGGGCAAATGCCTATGTCGCCAACGAGGGGCTGATCGAAGGCGCCGCGGCCGAAGCGCTGCGCTATCGAGCGTGGATTGACGCCGAGGCTATCGCGATTATGGCGGATGTTCATGTCAAACACGGAGCTCACGCGATCGTGGCCGACCGCAGTGTCATCGAACAGGCCCGCGATGTGGCTTTCTTCCAGGCCGATATTGCTGTCGCCACCGGCTTGCGAACCGGGCATGCGACAGATGTAGGGGAAATCGCTTTGATCCGAGAAGGCGGGCAACTGCCGACCATCGCGGGCAGCGGAGTGACGCCGGAAAACGCCGCCGAGATTCTGGCCCACGCGGATGGGGCCATTGTCGGCGTCTCGTTAAAGAACGACGGGACGATGTGGGACAATACAAACGTGGATCGCGTGCGCCGTCTGATGGATGTCGTGCGGAAGGTGCGACTGGATAACGGGTGAGCTCAATCTCGCTATCCGGCGTCAGCAAGTTCTGGGGCGACGCGGTCGGTGTCAAGGATCTTTCGCTCGACATCGAAGACAAGGAATTCCTGGTTCTGCTCGGGCCGTCGGGCTGCGGCAAGACCACCACGATGCGGATGGTTGCCGGGCTGGAAACGCCAAGCGCCGGAACAATCCGTATCGGTGAACGGGATGTCACCGATCTCGACCCGCGCGAACGCGATGTTGCGATGGTATTCCAGAACTATTCACTCTACCCGCAGATGACGGTTGCTCAGAATATTGGGTTTCCCCTTCGCGCGCGCGGCGTGAAACGGAACGAGCAACAAAAAAGAATCCTCAGCGCTGCCAAACTGGTGGAACTGTCCGATTACCTTGGCCGGAAACCCGCGGCGCTTTCGGGCGGCCAGCGCCAGCGTGTGGCCCTGGCCCGGGCGATTGTCCGGTCGCCTGCTGCGTTCCTGATGGATGAACCGCTGTCGAACCTCGACGCACGTCTCAGGATTTCTATGCGCGGTCTGATTAAACGCCTGCACCGGGAAGTCGGAACCTCGACGATCTATGTGACCCACGACCAGTTTGAGGCCATGACTCTCGCCGACCGCATCGTGGTCATGCGTGATGGCGAAGTCGAGCAGATTGGGATGCCAAAAGAGATCTACAACAATCCGCGCACGGCCTTTGTGGCAGGATTTGTAGGGTCACCTTCCTGCAACCTGCTCGATGGCGAGATCGTGAACGGCCGGTTCAGTGCCGAAGGAATCTCACTGGCGGCCCCATCGAAGCCGGATCGCGCCAAGGCAACCCTGGGGATACGGCCCGAAGCGATATTTCTGGCGGACGGGGCCGAGCCCGAGCTTCACGGGACCGTTTTCGCCACTGAAATGACCGGGGACGCGACACTTGTGACCGTTGCCGTGGGAGACCAACAGCTCATTGCCAAACTGGACGCGGACTGCACTCTAGAGCCTGCGCAGGCCGTGTCACTGAGAATCGGGCCACGAAGATTCTTTTTTGACGGTGAAACCGGTTTGGCGATGTGAAGGAGTTTCCTTCCAAATCGAATTGGAGCCGGTCATGCTTCGTGCGGACCAGCAATCCAACGTGCGGGCTCTTACGCAGGAAATCAAACAATTCGTGACCATTCGCCTCCCGGTCGCAGGCGCAGAGCATGCAACTGGACCCACGGTTTCGCAAGGCTGCGCGGCGTCGGCCCGGGCGCCGGCATCGACGGCTTGCGTCATCGACCTGGGGAAAAGTCATGTTTTTCTTGCCAATGCAGCGGACAGAATCAGCAATGGACCCCATATCTACTGTCCGGACCCGCGCCGTCCCGGCAGGATGGGTGTTGCGGAAAACTGCGTCTGGGTCACCTTCAACCGCGACCTATATGCAAAGGCGGCGATAACTGTTCCGGAAATCGTCGCGAGCGCCAATACGGCAACTGGCAACATCCACCGGCACAGCGACTCGAAATTCAAATTGTTCCACCGGATGCTGGCCCCTTGGCTGAAAAAAGGGTTCGACCGCAAGGCGGAAATTGGCAGCCTGGCAACGGGTCCGGAACGGCTGCGCCGGGTTCTGACTTTTCTTTGGATCGAATTGCCTCGTGCGGATAATTCCTTTGTGACAAACCTGATGATTGCGCTGGCCGCCAAAAACCCGCGGACCACTATTCGAGAGATTTGTTGATTTCATTGGAACAGCGGGTCACCGACCTTCTCGATCACAGCATCGGACCCAATCCGCTTCTCAAACCGATCCTTCCGGATTCCGTGCATATGGCGTTCGTGTGCCATGACAAGCCCCATCACCTTGAGCCATGCCGCCGAGTCCGCCGCGTGCCACGGCTCGGGCTCGACCCCGAGAATCAGGAACTCGGGCGCAAGCGGCCCCTTGCGCGTCCCGAGCCAGGCGTTCACCCCGCGACGCCGGAGCCCCAGGACCCGCACCAGGCGATCCGTGTCGAGGGCGGCCGCTCCGAGCACCTCGGCGAGACGCCCCGCGCCGATTCATCTCCATCTGCCACATCCGGTCCTGCGCGTGCACGAATCCCAGCGCGAAGAGCGCATCCTCCTCGCTCGACGCCTCGATGTGCGGCACGCCGTGCTCGTCGCGGATCACGTCCACCGGGGCAGCGAGCCCGACCAGCGTCCGCTGGCCGTCGATCTCGGGAAGCGAGGCGCGCAGCCAGACGAAGCCGCCCGCCGCCGCGGCCACGCAGAAAGGTCACGGGCTGCCTGTCTCGTCGATGCAATCTTGTTTCTGGTTCTCAATTCAGTAATATGTCCGGATTGATCCTGCCGCGGTTTCCAGAACCATGAATCCCGAGGCCACGACCAGCGGGCCGGGCACGCTGCCGCCGCTCGCCGATTTCCGCAACAACCACCGGATCCGCTGGTACCGTTGTCCAATCGATCCCACGACGCTTCGCGCTCTCTCGGAACCGAGCGACCTTCGAGGCCTCGTCCAGTCTGCATGCCACCTTGGGATTTGGATCGGAACCGGCACGGTCGCCGGCTACCTCTTCATGCTGGAACTATGGTGGGGTCTTGCCGTCGCCCTGTTCCTGCACGGAACCGTCGCGTCATTCTTTTCCGCCGCGCATCACGAACTCTGCCACACGACGCCATTCAAGACGAAGTGGCTCAACGAATTCTTTCTTCGCATCTTTTCGTTCCTTGGCTGGTACAACTTCCACATCTACCGGTTCAGTCACACGTACCACCACAGGAGCACGCTGTTCCTCGACGGGGATCGCGAGGAGGTGATGCCGGTGGAGCCATCGCTTCGCCCTCTATACCTTCTACAACTCTTCACGTTCAACGTGACCGGTGGATATCATGCGCGGGGCCTGATTCCAACGTTGAAGAATACTGTCGCGATCGCATCGAACCGCTTCGATAATCCCTTCAATTCGTGGGGTACGGAACTCTACGAGGGATACCCGGAGGAACGGACGATCGCGGCCAGGTGGTCCCGACTACTGCTACTGCTGCACGCGATGGTGCTCGCCTTCTCACTCGGAATCGGAGAACCTATCCTGGCCGTTGTCGTGTCCGGCTCGATGTTCATTGGAAACTGGCTCAGGTATTTCGTCGGTGCACTCATGCATTGCGGCCTGCGAAGCAATTTCCCCGATTTCAGGAAGTGCGTCCGTACCATTACGCTCGACCCGGTATCGCAGTTTCTTTACTGGCACATGAACTGGCACCTGGAGCACCACATGTATGCCGCGGTGCCGTGCTACAACCTGGGCAGGTTGCATCGGACGGTTGCCCATGACATGCCGAAGCCGTGGACGCTCCTCGGTGCCTGGAAAGAGATGCGCGACACCTGGAAGCGCCAGCAGCACGAGCCCGGTTACGCATTCGACACGCCGATTCCGGCGTCGTCACAGGCCTGAGGCGCCAGCGCCACGCATCCCGGTTCCGTCACCGTCCGACGCCCGGATGATGGCCCATGCTCGAGCAGGTGGCATATCGCCGAAAGGAGGGTTGCGTGGCCCTTCGTTCACGCGATTTCCGGGGACCATCGGCGACCGATCGGACAGTAATTCTAATTTTGGATTTTTGAGTTTTTAACGTGTTGTATCACAACGGTTTTTTGCCCGGGGAAATTTTTTTCCGCCGCAGGCGGCTGCGCGCCGGCGGTTCCCCGGCGGCGGGCGAATCACCTGCCGCCGACGCCGCTCCGGCCGCCGGCTCCTGGGGAAAAGGCGCGGAGAAGACATGTAAGTTGTTGTTTTTACTTACATTTGTACAAATTTTTGATATGTGCATAATGCGGCGCCATGTCCCCGCTGGCCGGATACATCGCCGCCATGCGCGAACTCTGCGCGTCCGCCCCGGACCGCAGGACGGGCGCCAACGCCCGCCTGGAGATGGCCGACATCGGAATGGCGGCCTTCGCCGTCTTCTTCCTGCAGTGCCCGTCCTTCCTGGCGGCGCAGGCGCAGCTCCAGTCCCGCCAGGGACGGTCCAACGCCCGGACCCTGTTCGGCATTGAACGGCTGCCGACCGACAGCCACATCCGCAGCGTGCTCGACGGCGTGCCGCCGGAGCGCTTCGATTCCATCTTCACCCGGACCGTCGACCAGCTGGACCGCCAGGGCGCCCTTGACCGGCTGCGCCGGCTTGACGGGCGGCTGCTGATCGCCCTTGACGGCACCGAGTATTTCACCTCCTGCAGCATCGGCTGCCGGAACTGCTCGCAGCGGAAACTGGCGGACGGGCGGACACAGAACTTCCACGCCGTGCTCGGCGCCAGCATCGTCGCCCCGGGAACCTCGCGCCTCCTGCCGCTGCCGCCGGAGTTCATCCGCCCGCAGGACGGGGCTGAGAAACAGGACTGCGAGATCAACGCCGCCAAGCGCTGGCTGCGGCGGACCGGATCCGGCCTGGCCCGGCTCAGACCGGTTTATCTCGGCGACGACCTCTACTGCCGCCAGCCGCTCTGCGAGGCCGTGCTGGCCGCCGGCGGAAGCTTCATCCTGACCTGCAAGCCGAGCTCGCACACAACGCTTTACGAGTATATTCAAGGGGTTGAGACCGGCTGTCTGACCCGGACCGAGGGCCGGAAAAAGAAAAAGCGCCAGCTGCGCTACCGCTGGATGAGCGGTCTGCCGATCCGTGACGGAAAGGACGCGCTGGAAGTCAACTGGTTCGAAGTCACCATCACATCGCCGTCCGGAAAGCGGCTCTACCGCAACAGCTTCGCCACCGACCTCCCGGTCGGCCCGGACAGCGTCGCCGAACTGGCCGACTGCGCCCGGGCCCGGTGGAAAGTGGAGAACAACACCTTCAAGGCTCTCAAGGACGGCTACCATCTCGAGCACAACTTCGGGCACGGCAAGGAAACCCTGGCCAGCCTGCTGGCGACCTTCAACCTGATCGCGTTCCTGATGCAGAGCGCCTGCGACCTGGTCTGCGAAAGCTGGCAGGAGGCCCGGGCAAAGCTCGCCGCCCGCTACCGGCTTCTTGACAACCTGAAGTTCCTGACCGTCTACGTCGTGCACGACGACTGGGACGCCGTGATGCGGACAATCATCACCGGCGAGCTGCCGGAAAAGCCTCCGTAACCGGAACCGGCAGCCCCGCCCCTTCCGCCGAAACACAGTAGAAATCCGCCCGGAAACGCAGCCGAAAATGAAGAAAAAACCGATGTGAACGCATAATTGGAATTACTGCCGATCGGATCGCCGCGTTGCGTTCTTGGGCCGGGGCCCTTATGTTTCTCGTCGCCACGCGGTGGCTACGTTACTCACCAGAGGAGTTACATTCATGATTTCGGTGAAAAAAATTGCTGCACTCTGTGCGGCTGCATTGCTGCTGTCGACCGGAATTTCCGTCGCAGCGGAGTACAAAATGAGGTTTGGCCTCGAATCGCCGGATTCTTCCGATCGCGGCAAGTCGATGGCGTTCTTTGAGAAGGAGCTTGAAGAGCGCACCGACGGACGAATCGATGTCCAGGTTTACTACAGCGGCGTTCTCGGGACGCAGCGGGAGATGATGGATCAGATGCTGACCGGGGCGCTCCAGGGCGTCCGAGGCGGATTCTTCATGGATGCCAATCCCAAGTTCGCGATCTTTCTGATGCCGTTCCTGGTGGACGGCTGGGATCAGGCACTGACATTGATCCAGAGCGATTTCACCAAGAAGGTCGCGGCCGGCGCAGCCGAGAGAGGGGTGCACATTCCCGCAGTCGCGATTTCGAACGGCTTCAGGGCCTGGAGCAACAACGTTCGTCCCATCGAGACGGCGGCGGATTTCGAGGGGCTCCGCATCCGAGTTCCGCAGCTGCCGCTGTTCGTGGAGACGATGAGCTCGTTCGGAGCCAATCCGATCGAGATGGCCTACAGCGAGGTCTACCAGGCGCTGCAGACCGGCGTGCTGGATGGACAGGACAACGCACCGGCCAACATCTGGGACTTCAAGATCCATGAAGTCCAGAAGTACATGACGATCAGCAACTACGCGACCGGTCCGGATCCGTTCATGGTCAGTCTTGACTGGTACAACACGCTGCCGGACGACCTGAAGGCCACATTCGACGAGGTGGCTGCGGAAGCCACGGCATTGACCGACGAATTGCAGCGCCATCGCGAGGCCCAGATCATTGCCGAACTGACCAAGGTGATGGAGGCCAACGGAGGCGGGACAAACTATGTTTCCGCCGAGGCGCTCGAAGATTTCCGGAACCGGGTAAGCGGCGTGTACGACATGTTCATCGAGCAGGGCGCCTTCACATGGGATGACGTCGAGGAAGTCCGGCGGATCGCATCCGGAGGTTGACGTAGCGCATTCGCTGCGGGTTCCGAGCAGTTGAAGGACACACCGGGAACGCCGGGCCGAGTCAGCCGTACACTTGTACAGGCCCTCGCTCGGCGACCCGCCCCGTTGCCCGGGGCTTCGCTCGCAGCCGACAGGAGGAGAGTTCTCCGCGGCACGAAGCGGGGGACCTGAAGGGTGAGCACCCCCGCCCCCCTCGATTTCCTTGGTCGAGCGGAACGCGGCGTCCTGCGGGCCGTCGAGACGCTTCTTGTCCTCGCTCTTGCCGCCATTCTCGCCTGGGTATTCGTGCTCGTAGTGCTGAGGTACGGCTTCTCCACGTCGATTATCGGCGGAATCGAAGTGCTGCGCATTCTGTTCGTCTACTCGACCGCGCTCGGCGCCGCGGTCGCGATCGCCTATCGGGAGCACATCGCGGTCAGCGTCCTGACCGAGCGTATGTCGCGTCCGTTTCAGAGCGCGACTGACGTTTCCGGTTCTCTTCTCGTCGCTGCCTTCAACGGCATGGCCATCTGGTACTCGGTGCCATGGATTGGAAAGACCGGATACCTTCTCCTGCCGGCAACCGAAATGCCACAGTACGTCGCGCAGGCGTGTATTCCGATCGGCTGCGGACTTGCAATTCTCTTCTGCCTGATCCGAGCGTTCCGGACCCTGACCGGCACCGAGAATCCGCGCTGGGTGCGGGAATAGGCCATGTTGGAAGGAATGGTCCTGGGCGGCACTCTCGCCGTGCTGCTGGCGATCGGCGTTCCGATCGCCTATTCGGTCGGCCTGTCCGCGATGGCCTATTTCTTCGTTTTCGAACCGGGCCTCGCTCAGATTCTGCCCCAGCGCATGATGTCCGGAATGAATTCGTTCGTTCTCATTGCGCTTCCGCTCTTCATTCTCATGGGTCTCACCATGAACGCTGCAACCATCACGCAGCGATTGATCGATATCAGCCTGATATTCGTCGGCCGCTTGCGCGGCGGCCTCGGGCTCGTGAACGTGATTGCGAGCATGATATTTGGGGGCATCTCCGGATCGTCCGCCTCCGATGTCGCTTCGATAGGCTCGGTGCTGATTCCCGAAATGCGCAGGCGCGGCTATCCCGCGGGGTTCGCGGCGGGCATCACCGTCGCATCGTCGACGATGGGAATGATCATCCCGCCCAGTGTCGTCATGGTCATCTACGCGATCGTCGCGCAGGAATCGGTCGGCCGACTCTTTCTCGGCGGGGCCGTGCCCGGCATCATGATAGGCCTGTTTCAGCTCTCGCTCGTGTTCATCATCGCGCACCGGCAGGGACACCCCAAGGAGATGGTGGACACGAGCCCGCGTCACGTATTCGACGAGCTGCGGCGGTCCATCCTCATTCTGGCCATGCCGTTCTTCATCGTCGGCGTCGTGACGTTCGGCATCGCCACGGCAACCGAGTCGGCCGGGCTGGCTGTCGTCTACGCGCTAATCCTGGGTTTCGTCATCATTCGCAAGTTGACCGTCGCAAAGTTCATCCAATGTCTGCGCGAAGCGGCCATTACGAGCTCCAAGATCATGATCATCGTGGCTGCGTCGCAGATGTACATCTGGGTCCTCGCGCTGGAGCGAGTCCCGGAACGAATTGCCGGTGTGCTCGCGAACCTGGACTTGGGGCCGACGGGCATGATGATGTTGATCAACGTGATTGTGCTCATTGCCGGCACCTTCATCGACATCGCGCCGGCCATCCTGCTCCTTACCCCCGTGTTTCTGCCTGCGGCGGTGGCCGTGGGAGTCGATCCCGTCCTGTTCGGCGTGATCCTGGTCACTGGACTTGCCGTCGGTGCCTGCACCCCACCGGTCGGCAACTGCCTCAACGTGTGCTCGGTCGTCTCCGGGATGAGAATCGGCGAAATCTTCAAGGGCGCGCTACCGTTTCTGACAGCAAACGTCACCACGCTGGTGCTGATTACCCTGTTTCCGGACCTGGTCCTCTGGCTCCCCAACACAATCATGGGACAGTGACCGCGGCCCTTGGTGGACGCTGGTTTCCGGGGTCGCGAATCCACCCAAGCCTGCCGCCATGCAATTCAGGCGGATGTTCGAGCCTCTGACGCGCTCTTGCCCCGCTGTCGCGGGAGCCGATGGCGCGAATCGCCGAGATACGCCGCCGCGACACACGTCGATGGAGCGACCACGCACCGCACCGACGCAATCGTGGGAGGCCTGCCGGCGCGCCTCCCCTGCCGTAACGGGCTCCTGACGTTGCGTGCCGGCCGCCTGCGGGGCCGGTTCTTCGGACCCTTCATGTGCCTTCAGCCCGGGGTTCTGTCGGTACTGCTCTTCTTTCCGGAGATTTCGCTCTTCCTGCTGCGGTAGCCCGAGTTCAATCGGCGCGTCTGGCCGATGCCACGCCTCGACCGCGGGTCGAGCGAGCCATCATTTCGACAGACGAGCGCCGAATGTCAGGCGGTCTTCCCGATCAAGTCTGCCCAACGCCGACCTGCTGGTGCCGGACAGGATATCGAGCCCGGCGAACAGGGTCAGATGCGCGTCAACGTCGTAGCGCAGTTCCAGGTTGTACCAGGCCCCATGGTGGCTTACGTCGTGGGCGACGAACAGATCGACATGAAACCGGTCCTGCAGGAATGGCCGGCTGGTCAGCAGGCTCAGCAGTCTGCGTGGCTCGGTGACCAGCCCGTTCTGATCGGATCCAAAGTTGCGGGCTTCCACGAACTGGCCACTCAGGTACCAGTCGCCCAGTGGCCGGCTGATGCCCGACATCCACGTGAATTGCTCGAACGGCGCATAGTCAGGCCCATCGGACAGCGCGTGCTGCCGATCGAGGTCGACGCGACTGATGTAGGCCGCTTCACCGCGAACAACCCACTTGGCCAATGGGTAGTCGAAACTGCCTCCGAGCACCGACTGGCGCGCGAACCTGCGTTGCACGGCGCCGCGCACCGCATCGAATTCGAAGTATGGTTGCGAACTCAGGCGATTGAGCCAATTCAACGTGTAGCTGAAGTCGTTGCCGGTGTACTCCCATTTCAAGCCGAACTGTCCGGAGTCAAGGCCCCACCCGCCCTGCGAGCCAGCGCGACCGGCCAGCGTGTCAAGGTGAGTCTGCGGCAGGGGGTGCATCCCAGATTTTGCAATTGGATCATTCTTCTGCCCTTCGGATTGCGGCGCTGTCGGATTTTTGTTTCAGTGGCGCGGTGTCGCGGGGCCTGCAACGGCCGATCAACGGTCGGCGGCCCGGCCGCGGCGGTAACAGGCAAGGGCAGGAACATGACAAAGGCAAGCAAGGCGGGTTCGCGGCCTCCCCATCCGGAGACAGTCGCCTGTCTGAGGAGTCTGACGGCGAAGGAGGAGGCGGTTCAACCGCCTCTTCTGCGCGAGGGTGAAGACGGTTTTGTGGAATACCGGATCGAGGCTGAGGAGGTCCGCTGGCGCCGCGTCGATGCGGCGGAACTGGATGCGCGGGATGCGCTCGACGTCGCGCTCCGGGCGGTCGAGAAGGATTTCGGCCGGCGGCTGGCGCAGCTGACCGGCGCGGTAGCGCAGAAGGCGCCTGATCTGGACGCCGTCGAGACTTTCATGCGGGACAGTTTCTAGGCCAGCGCGGCGGCGGCCTACAAGGCGATTCTGGAGCAGCATGACGCGGCGCTGCCGGTGCCGGACTGCCCGTCCTGCGGGCGGCCGATGTCGGCCAGCGGCCAGCGGATCAAGGGCTTTGCGACGCGCTTCGGCAAGGTTGCGTTGCGCCGCCGCTGCTTTCGTTGCCAGGACTGCGGCAGGAGCGTCTATCCGCTGGACCGCGCGCTCGGCCTTTCGGGTGTTGCCTGCACGCCCGGGGCGATGAGCCTGATCGCCGACACCATTGGCAAGCTGAGCGTCGAGGAGAGCGCGCGGATGCTGAAAAACCTTGCCGGACTGCAAATCCCGGAATCGACGCTGCACCGCTGGTCGGTGGAGATTGGCCAATGGGTGCAGGGGTTCGAGCACAGTGAAGTGGTCGAAGGCGCGCCCGCTTCGCGGCGCGTCTATGTCAGCTGCGACGGAACCGGCATTCCCATGCGCAAGCCGGAGACGGAGGGCGTCCGGGGCAAGCAGGAGGACGGCAGTTCCCGCACCCGGGAATCCAGGCTGCTGACGATCCACACCGCCGACAAGCGAGACAAAAGGACCGGCGATCCGGTGAAGGATCCCGGCAGCGAGGTGGTCTCCTGCCAGATCGACAGCGCCGATTCCCGGGGCGGAACCCGCGCCACGCCGTATGGCCAGAGGTCGGACCGGGAGTTCGTGCGCAACGGGGTCCGCGAGGCCGGGGAAGTGATTGCGATCTCCGATGGCGCCGCCTGGATCCGCAATCATGTCGACATGCTGCTCTCCGGCTGCAATGTGATCCACGTGTTGGATGCCTTCCATGCGAAAGAATACCTTTCCAACGCGTTGAAGGCGCTGTGGCCGGACGCCGAGGCGTTCCGGCAGCAGTATGCGCAACTGAAGGAGAAACTGCTGTCGGGCAAGGTCGCCGAGATCATCGCCGAGTTTCGGCCGCACTGCGAAAACCACGAGGCGGTGGCGCGATGTGTCATCTACTACACCAACAACCGCGACCGGATGCATTACGATGTCTATCGGCGGCGCGGCATCCAGATCGGCAGCGGCGTGGTCGAGGGCGCCTGCAGCCATGTCGTCGTGCAACGCATGAAACGATCCGGCTGCCACTGGTCGACAAAGGGCGCGAACGCCATTCTGGCAATCCGGTGCTGCACACTGAACGGCCGGTGGGCGGACTTCCTCGACTGGCAAGCCAGACAGGCCGCAGCAGCCTGAAACAAAAATATGGGATGCACCCTGCGGCAGGGATGGCGCGAATCCGCTGTCGGGATCGGGCAGTACATCCGCGCGATGCTCCCCGATCAGCAGAAGCTGCAGAGTTGTCTCGTCGGAGACGCCGTGCTCGAGACGAAGCATGGTCAGAGGAAGACGTGACGCTTCCAGTCCGTCGAGGACGAATTCGCGCAGGTCGAAGGGGTGCACGATGTCCAGAACCGGAAAACCGTCGGACCGTCCCCACACGACAGACTGACGCCCCGCGCTGACCAGCCAGCGCTCACGGCGACAGGCGAGCTCGCCGTTTCGGATTTCCAGTTCGTTGTGACTCTCGGGTTCGAGATCGCGGTCGTATCGCAGTCGCGCGCCGATTCGCGCGTCACATTCGGCCAGGCGCCGGTTCGCGGACAGGTTGGCCTCGACACGCGACAACGTTCTCTCGTTTCGCGCGAGCCGATGGCCGAGCTCGAATCCAATGTCGCCGCGAAGCCTCGGCTGCGCAGCCGCGAGACTGCTCGACAGCAAGAGGGTGGCGGCGAACAGCGCAGCCGGGCGATGACCGCGGGACGCGACTGCGCGATGCGTCATTGCGGGAATCGCTGCAGTGGGGGCACGGACTTCGATCTCGAATCGCTACACGTGGCGTGGGGCGCCCCGACCACTGCGCATCGTCATGCCTTCCTTTGCGCGACCAGGAACGAGTAGTCCCTGTTCTTCGCGGCCGGGTGGATCGCCCGCATGTGCCGGACCATGGCGTTTGCCAGCACCGGCTGAAGTCCGAGTGCCGCGGAGCGGTCTCGAATGCGCTCCATGTCCTTTTCCAGGTTCGCGAGCGAGAACCGTGCTTCGAAATCATTGTCAACGTAGAGCCTTCCCAGCCGCTGATAGGGCGGAGAGGCGAGGCCGCTTACGCCGTGGGCCTGATGAAACGAACCGATATCGATGCGCTCCGCTTCGATCATCGCGATGGCCTCGCCAAGCGCCTCGGCCATGACGCCCACCAGCAGGTTCAACGCCAGCTTTGCGCTCGCTCCGGCACCCGTCGAGCCCATGAAGAAGGCGCGGTTGCCTATCTGTTCCAGCAGCGGTTGCGCGTGCTCGTAGGTATCGTGCGCACCGCCGCACAGGAAACTCAGGGTGCCGTGGCTCGTGTCGTGAACACTGCCCGTCACGGGTGCCTCGAGGAAATCCGAGCCCGCTGACTGAACGCGTTCTCCCGTTCGCGCAACGGCGACCGGGTCGTTCGTGGCAAGGTCGACGACAAAGTGGCGAACGGTGGAGCGCGTCAGCGCGCCGTCGGGGCCGAACAACAGGCCGTCAAGCGTGTGGCTGTTGGTCAGCAGGGCCAACACCACGTCCGAGTCCTGCATGGCCTCGTAGGGCGTGTCGACGATTCGAGCACCAGCCGCGGCCAGCGCATCCGTCTTGGAACGCGTCCTGTTGTACGCGGTGACCGACCATCCCGTCTCGACCATGCGCATGCCGATGGTTGACCCCATGACGCCGGTACCGAGAATTCCGACGTGGGTCCGGTGCTTCGCATCGCTCGACCTGCCGTTCATGGGCGACTTGATTCAGGGACGTGAATGTGTGTCCGCCGCGGAGCGTCGCGAATCCGTCTCCTTCGCAGGTCGACGCGGTGTACTGCCGCCAACGCGCACACGCGGCCTTGGCCGCGCGACTCGAGCAAAGCGGCCTCCGCAAATCCTGGGGCGGCTCATACACACATCAGGGAAGCTCGGGGGTGCATCCCAATCTCTTTGTTTCAGGCGGCCACGGCCTGTTGAGCTTTCCAGTCGAGGAAGTCCACCCACCTATGGTTCGTGAGGCAGCATTTGATGGAAAGGACAGCGTTGGCGCCTTGGACACTCCAGTGGCTGCCGGGCCGTTTCAGGCGCAGGCCCACGATTTGCCGGCACGCGCTTTCCACGACGCCGGATCCGATCTGCATGCCCTGTCGGCGATATTTGTCATACTGCATCTGCGACTTGTTGGCTGTGAAGTAATCGACGCATTTCGCGGCGGCGCTGTCCGTGTGACGATGCGGCCTGAGCGCGGCGATGACCTCATCGACCTTTCCGGCCTTCAGATCCGCCTTGACCGCCTCCAGCCGCGCCTTGCGTTCCGCCGTGTCCGGAACGAGCGCCCGCAAGGCGGCGCCGGCGTATTCCAGTGCGTGCCACAGATCGAGAATGAACGTGACCTTCCGGCCGGGCAGGAGTTCCCCGCAGACGCTGCGGATCCAGGAGGCCGCATCGGAGACCGTCACCACCTCCGCAGCCTCGCGCAGCCCCTGCCGGGTGATCTCCCGCTCCAGCCGGCCGGCGAAGGCGGACCTCCGGCTGACACCGCCGACGGCGGCGGCGCTGTCGATGAGCCCGCTGTGGGTCCCGCTGCCCGGATCCTTCTCCGGATCGCTGGTCTCAGGGTGAACACGCCCGGCCGCGCAGATGGTCAGAACCTTTGCCTCACGGGTCTTCGCACTGCCGTCCGCCTGCTTGCCCCTGACCCCCTTGACCTCGCTCTTGCGCACCGGAACACCGGCGCCGTCCATGCTCAGACACATGCGCGCCGCCGCCGGCGCGCCGGGTTCGACAGCCTCCTGCTCAAACCGTTGAACGCGCGCGCCGATTTTCAGACACCGCCTGTGCATCGTGCTCGGCGGGATGGTCACGCCGGCAAGGTTGCCGGGCTTGCGGCTCGCCTCCTCGAAACTGCTGTCTCCGACAACATCGGCCATCAGGCTCGCCGCGCCCGGCGTGTGGCTCCCGCCCTCAAGCCCCAGCGCGCGGTCCAGTGGAAAATGACCATGGCCGCACTCGCGGCAGTAACGGCAGACACGCTCAACCGTGACCTGGCCCAGGCGCGTCATCAAAGTCTTGCTCTCGCGGAGATGCCAGGCCATCGTCTTGCCGCAATTCCCGCAGACCGGCCCCGGCAGCCGCCTGTCAAGATCCTCAAGAATCGCCTTCAGGCCCATGGCGCCGCTCGCGTGCGAACCGTCACGCAGCGCGCGCCCGATGCTGTCCAGGTCCGGGACCGGACGGCCCGCTTCCGCCGCCAGCTTCGGCATCAGGTCACCGAAGCGCTCCCGCGCCGCAGACAGAAGCGTCTCCAGCGCCGACACACCGGCGCCGGACGACGGCAGCCCGGCAGCCGTGACGTCGCGGCAGCGGACCTCGCCATCCTCAAGCCAGTATCGGGTGAAACCGTCCCCATGCGCGCGAAACGCCGGCGGATGAACCGCCTTCTCCTCCCCGTTCAGACTCCGCAGATACGCAACCGTGTCCGGATGCCGGAATTCCGGCTTTTTCCTGCGCTTGGCCATGGATCCTCGATTCCTGCCGCTCGATTCCTTCCAACGCCGTGCCCGGCCGTGTTCCCCGGCCGTCGCCCAATCCGTCGGATCAAAAGAGAGTCAAACGCCGCGCTGCGCCGGACGCAGCCCCCGATGCAAAAAATTTACGCGAATCACTCAATACAAAGAAATTGGGATGCACCCACAGTGCCAGCGCGGCTTGCGCCGGTTGAACTGCGTCGCCTTCTACCCGGATGGAGGGAGTCGGGATTCCTGGAGAGCCTGCCTGTAGGGCAACAGTTCCTTGAGGCGGTCCACGATTCGCTGCCGCCGCGCATCGTAGAAGGCGCGGAAACCACAGAGGTTCTCAGGCAGAACGCGCCAGTCGCCCAAATCTTGCAAGGCTGCATAGCTGTCTCGAGACCGATCGTCGGCGAAGGCGTCCGACGACTCCATCCACTGGCGCGGGAGCGTCGCCGATTTGCTCTTGTTTTCTCGCCCGTTGAGCAGTTGCAGATTAGGCAGCAGGTTGATGCGCTCCGAGATGTATTTGCGGTCGTCATCGTCCAAACCGGCGCGGTCCATCCTCGCCGACGTCGCCTGCGCCCGCGGGACCACATGGTCAATGTGGAAGACATTGTTCGCCGTATCGACATGATCGAACAGCAGCGACAACAGCGAATAGGCCGACCAGTCGCCATAGGACGTGTCGGCGAGATCCTCTATCTCCTCGTCCGTGAAGTCCATGCCGCCAACACCCGCCATCGCGGATGCGACGGCGTCACCGTCGAACCCGGAGCCATGATGTTCCCTTATGGCGTTGCGGGCGCGACCGAGCAGGGCATCGGTGCTCACCCAGAGTCCGCGTTTGACCAGCACCGTTATCAACCACTTGCGGAAGGCCCTGCGATCTTCGCTGGCCCCATCAAGGATGCGGTTTCGGTCGGGGAGGCGGCTGAGAAAGTAGGCGATGATCATTACTGCATTCTGGTTGGCAAAGTTCATGCCTGAAAAGCCGAACGACGAGATCAGCTGGACCGCCGTGGTCAGAGACTCCGTGATCAGTTCCCATTTCCGCTCGACCGTCTCCATGTTATCGCGATTGAAGTTCGTCACCTTGAAACGGATATCGGTCACGTCGGAGATCAATAGTCCCGCCTTGAGCACCATGTCCTTGTTGAATTGGAATTGCCCGCCGATTTCGTTGAGGTCATCAACCAAGCCGTGGATCTCCTCTCTCGCGTTCCGTCCCTTCCATGCGGCGACGGCGACGCTCATCAGGAGATCGGAGTAGGACAGTTGCGTTCCGCCGCTATTGGTCCGGATGAAGATATCCAGAACTTTATCGACGTTTTGGTCTCTTTCTTCGTAAAACGAAATGACTCTGTCAGAAAAAACTATTTCGCGAAGTCGTTCCAAATGGTCGAACGCTAATGGGTGATCGGCCAACTCGAGAGTTTGGAGGTATCTGTGTATCTCCGTCGTTTTCTGGAATTTCCGAATATCCCTCACGCGGAACCACGAGGGATCACCCGCTGTTTCACATTCGGGCACCATACTGGCGCCTTTCTTTGGCATCATCTTGAACAGGAACTCGGAGCCTGTCTCGTCGTCATCCGCCTTTCTGGTCAAATTCAGATATAGATGTCGCTTCGGAAACGCATACGGATTGTTCCACCACAGCCGCGGGAGTTTTTCGGCGTAGCTGCCATAGATTCCGATATTGAGCGCCGTCAATCGTTGTTGCCCGTCAAGGACCGCTGTGACGCCTCGCGAGCGGTCCGCTATCGTTAGCTCATGGCAGTGGGGATCATTCTTCTGGTGGTAGCGGGTAATGAATTCGTACCAGTTGTGCTTGCGTAACGATTTCTTCTTGACTTCCCAGAACAGAAACGCGCCGATCGGATAGCCGCGCATGAGGCTGTCGAAGAGTGCGCAAATCTGTTCCTGGCTCCAGACGAACTCGCGCTGGATCGCCGGCAGGGCGTATTGCCGCTTGTATATCCGCTCAAGCGCGTCGCTGATCGTGATAGGCGTCTGGAATGCCATCGCAATGATCTCCTGTCGTTCGAACCTGCTTCAGATTCCCGGATAAAGTCCGGGCAGAAATCGAGCAACCCCGCAGGGTGCGGATGAAATCGGCAGTATTGCCGTAGTGATCTTCAACACTCGGGCATCGCTGTAGAGAGCGGACACACCGAACCGTTCGGCGATCGACGACATGTGGTGCGGCCTCATCGGAAAATTCGTCACGGCTTGCCGCCGATGACCGTAAGCCAGTCGTAAGCGACAGCTCGTTGCGGCTGTCGTTCGGGAGCATCGCGACGGTCTCCGCGATGTCGGCGATCTGGCGCCGTGTGAAACGCCAGTCGAAAAAGGCGGTGGACTTGAGGGCCTCGGTCCGCGGGTCCATGGCTGCGCTCCCGGCGGGACGGTCATGTGAACCCCGGAAGCCGGAAAAACGGCGCAGACGGAAAAAGAACGTGGAATCAGATGGCTGCCGCCGCAGACAGAGCGGCGTCAAAATCACTGCAGCCTAATGAAATGCCATTGGCGGGTCGGAGGCGGAGGTCCATGCCGGCGCCCGCGTCATGTCGCGGACGCTGCCCTCCCGTTTCGGCGGCAGCGTCAGGATGCCGCGGTTCTTCAGCGTCTCCAGCATCCCGAGGCAGGCCCCGACCCTGCAGTCGCCCTTCGCCTTCGTCCAGCCCAAAAGTCCGCAGATGGTCTTCGGGGGTTCGTTGCGGCTGTCGTTGGGGAACAGCCCGACGGTCTCCTAGATGTCGGCGATCTGCCGCCGGTTCAGGCGGCGGCCCGAGTAGGTGGTCGAATTGAGGTCGATGATCCGCTGGTCCATGGGCGATTCCCGCATCTGTATAACCACAGCATGCAGATCGCCAGGCGCCTGTTAAGGGGGCGGTGAAAAAATATTCCCGCGCCGAAAGTCCCGTCATATCAACGCCTTGCAGGCCGCAAAAAACCCGCACTTGGAACGGCAAACCTATCCGAATGCCATTGGTGGAACGGGTCATCCGGGCCATACGCTGCCTGCGGGACAGTTGCGGCCGCGGCCGCGCAGATGTGGAGCGGGAGCTGGAATTCTTCCGCAGGAACAGATTGCGCATGCGCTGCCGGGCCCTGAAGGACCGCAATTTCCCGATCGGCAGCGGTGTGGTCGAGGCCGCGAACAAGAGCATCGTGACAAAAAGATTCAAGGGCTCGGGCATGCGATGGAGCATGGAGGGCGGCCAGGCGATCATGACCTTTCGGTCGCTGATCCTCTCAGGCAGGTTCGGCCGCGCATGGAACGCACTGGCAGCCAATGACAACGCCAAACCAACCCGCCAGGCCCTCGCAGCATGAGAAAAAACGTCGCAATGGTGAATTTACATAGCGCCAGGCCAAGCTCTGGATGGGAGGAGGTAGAGATGTAAGTTGATACTGAAACCCAACATCGCGGTCCAGCGGGTGAAACTCCCGTCCGGCAAAGGCCAGCCAGCCAGCCGGAAGCGAGTGTTGCATGGCGTGCGACAACGTGCGTCGTGAAGCGTTCACAGCGGGCAGCGAAGCAACGCTATTGAGCCTCGAAATCATCAATGACGGTGCCTTTGTGGTTGTAAAAGCAGGGGCAGCACCGGAAACGCCGCCATGGCGAGGCGTGACGGGCCGTCCGGGGTCGCGGGAACGTTGCAAAGCTGTAGATGGACCGCCAGGGAACCTGGGAGGCCCGGTTCCGTCCGTGTGAGGAACAGGCTGGAATGGGAAGGCCAGCGAGATCCATCCAGACCCCGGTCCGGCATCGGGCCTGCACGATGTCGGGAGCGTTGGGAGCGGGTGCAGCGAGACTAGCTGCTGAACTTGCGGGTGGAAGTCCCGCCGGCGCAATTCTCAGTTTGGCGTCGTAGTCATATCCCCACGGGTGTCGGGGTGACCCGGCGTCCGGAAGCGGGGACGTAAAAGCCTCTGTGGGCTGGGAGGACGATGTCCCTCTGGTCCGGTCGGACAGGGAGGCGAACAACCGGGAGGGCCGTAGCGAAAGCGAACGTCCGTATGAAGCGTCGAAAAAAACGCTCCCCGCATGGAATCCGACTTGCGGGGGTATTGGAGGATGCCAAGGGTCTCCGCTCTGCCCGATGGCCAGTGCCGGTGCGGAAGAACTGAGATGCACGCATCGGATCGCCCGGCGTACAGGTGGCGGCAATCCCGGAGGGTTCAGTGGTGAAAGTCCGGAAGGTGAGGAGGACAGACAGGATGTTGTGACCCTCGAATGTCAAGGACCGTGTCCATAACCGGAGTACGGGAAAGGACGCGGAGTCCTCCTGACTGGCGGATGAGGCCGATTAAGCGGTGATGGACGGAATAACACAACCCGTCCGGAGCGAGGGCCTCTGGGCTCAGGTGGCGAAGACGGCAGGTCATGCCGGGACTCAGAGCCCGGCGCCGACCGAGGATACCACCCCGGTTGAAAGGGGTGGCGCTGTCGAGCCGAAGGGCGGCGTAAACGCGGGATGATGCCACGGGTATGGCTGGGTCAGCCTTGAGCGTGGCGGATGTCGCGGAAGGCACCGTAACGAACTCCTGCGGGGGTGCCTGACGCTTGAAGCCGGACCCGGGAAAACCGGAAGTCCGGAATTTTAGGGGGGACGCTGGAAACGTGACCTATGGTGCGCGCGCCAGTGTCCTACCCGACGTGCAGCGAGACTAGCTGCTGAACTTGCGGGTGGAAGTCCCGCCGGCGCAATTCTCAGTTTGGCGTCGTAGTCATATCCCCACGGGTGTCGGGGTGACCCGGCGTCCGGAAGCGGGGACGTAAAAGCCTCTGTGGGCTGGGAGGACGATGTCCCTCTGGTCCGGTCGGACAGGGAGGCGAACAACCGGGAGGGCCGTAGCGAAAGCGAACGTCCGTATGAAGCGTCGAAAAAACGCTCCCCGCATGGAATCCGACTTGCGGGGGTATTGGAGGATGCCAAGGGTCTCCGCTCTGCCCGATGGCCAGTGCCGGTGCGGAAGAACTGAGATGCACGCATCGGATCGCCCGGCGTACAGGTGGCGGCAATCCCGGAGGGTTCAGTGGTGAAAGTCCGGAAGGTGAGGAGGACAGACAGGATGTTGTGACCCTCGAATGTCAAGGACCGTGTCCATAACCGGAGTACGGGAAAGGACGCGGAGTCCTCCTGACTGGCGGATGAGGCCGATTAAGCGGTGATGGACGGAATAACACAACCCGTCCGGAGCGAGGGCCTCTGGGCTCAGGTGGCGAAGACGGCAGGTCATGCCGGGACTCAGAGCCCGGCGCCGACCGAGGATACCACCCCGGTTGAAAGGGGTGGTGCTGTCGAGCCGAAGGGCGGCGTAAACGCGGGATGATGCCACGGGTATGGCTGGGTCAGCCTTGAGCGTGGCGGATGTCGCGGAAGGCACCGTAACGAACTCCTGCGGGGGTGCCTGACGCTTGAAGCCGGACCCGGGAAAACCGGAAGTCCGGAATTTTAGGGGGGACGCTGGAAACGTGACCTATGGTGCGCGCGCCAGTGTCCTACCCGACGTGCAGCGAGACTAGCTGCTGAACTTGCGGGTGGAAGTCCCGCCGGCGCAATTCTCAGTTTGGCGTCGTAGTCATATCCCCACGGGTGTCGGGGTGACCCGGCGTCCGGAAGCGGGGACGTAAAAGCCTCTGTGGGCTGGGAGGACGATGTCCCTCTGGTCCGGTCGGACAGGGAGGCGAACAACCGGGAGGGCCGTAGCGAAAGCGAACGTCCGTATGAAGCGTCGAAAAAACGCTCCCCGCATGGAATCCGACTTGCGGGGGTATTGGAGGATGCCAAGGGTTTCCGCTCTGCCCGATGGCCAGTGCCGGTGCGGAAGAACTGAGATGCACGCATCGGATCGCCCGGCGTACAGGTGGCGGCAATCCCGGAGGGTTCAGTGGTGAAAGTCCGGAAGGTGAGGAGGACAGACAGGATGTTGTGACCCTCGAATGTCAAGGACCGTGTCCATAACCGGAGTACGGGAAAGGACGCGGAGTCCTCCTGACTGGCGGATGAGGCCGATTAAGCGGTGATGGACGGAATAACACAACCCGTCCGGAGCGAGGGCCTCTGGGCTCAGGTGGCGAAGACGGCAGGTCATGCCGGGACTCAGAGCCCGGCGCCGACCGAGGATACCACCCCGGTTGAAAGGGGTGGTGCTGTCGAGCCGAAGGGCGGCGTAAACGCGGGATGATGCCACGGGTATGGCTGGGTCAGCCTTGAGCGTGGCGGATGTCGCGGAAGGCACCGTAACGAACTCCTGCGGGGGTGCCTGACGCTTGAAGCCGGACCCGGGAAAACCGGAAGTCCGGAATTTTAGGGGGGACGCTGGAAACGTGACCTATGGTGCGCGCGCCAGTGTCCTACCCGACGTGCAGCGAGACTAGCTGCTGAACTTGCGGGTGGAAGTCCCGCCGGCGCAATTCTCAGTTTGGCGTCGTAGTCATATCCCCACGGGTGTCGGGGTGACCCGGCGTCCGGAAGCGGGGACGTAAAAGCCTCTGTGGGCTGGGAGGACGATGTCCCTCTGGTCCGGTCGGACAGGGAGGCGAACAACCGGGAGGGCCGTAGCGAAAGCGAACGTCCGTATGAAGCGTCGAAAAAAACGCTCCCCGCATGGAATCCGACTTGCGGGGGTATTGGAGGATGCCAAGGGTTTCCGCTCTGCCCGATGGCCAGTGCCGGTGCGGAAGAACTGAGATGCACGCATCGGATCGCCCGGCGTACAGGTGGCGGCAATCCCGGAGGGTTCAGTGGTGAAAGTCCGGAAGGTGAGGAGGACAGACAGGATGTTGTGACCCTCGAATGTCAAGGACCGTGTCCATAACCGGAGTACGGGAAAGGACGCGGAGTCCTCCTGACTGGCGGATGAGGCCGATTAAGCGGTGATGGACGGAATAACACAACCCGTCCGGAGCGAGGGCCTCTGGGCTCAGGTGGCGAAGACGGCAGGTCATGCCGGGACTCAGAGCCCGGCGCCGACCGAGGATACCACCCCGGTTGAAAGGGGTGGCGCTGTCGAGCCGAAGGGCGGCGTAAACGCGGGATGATGCCACGGGTATGGCTGGGTCAGCCTTGAGCGTGGCGGATGTCGCGGAAGGCACCGTAACGAACTCCTGCGGGGGTGCCTGACGCTTGAAGCCGGACCCGGGAAAACCGGAAGTCCGGAATTTTAGGGGGGACGCTGGAAACGTGACCTATGGTGCGCGCGCCAGTGTCCTACCCGACGTGCAGCGAGACTAGCTGCTGAACTTGCGGGTGGAAGTCCCGCCGGCGCAATTCTCAGTTTGGCGTCGTAGTCATATCCCCACGGGTGTCGGGGTGACCCGGCGTCCGGAAGCGGGGACGTAAAAGCCTCTGTGGGCTGGGAGGACGATGTCCCTCTGGTCCGGTCGGACAGGGAGGCGAACAACCGGGAGGGCCGTAGCGAAAGCGAACGTCCGTATGAAGCGTCGAAAAAACGCTCCCCGCATGGAATCCGACTTGCGGGGGTATTGGAGGATGCCAAGGGTTTCCGCTCTGCCCGATGGCCAGTGCCGGTGCGGAAGAACTGAGATGCACGCATCGGATCGCCCGGCGTACAGGTGGCGGCAATCCCGGAGGGTTCAGTGGTGAAAGTCCGGAAGGTGAGGAGGACAGACAGGATGTTGTGACCCTCGAATGTCAAGGACCGTGTCCATAACCGGAGT
Organism: Paracoccaceae bacterium; assembly: GCA_965221935.1. Classification (GTDB taxonomy): domain Bacteria; phylum Pseudomonadota; class Alphaproteobacteria; order Rhodobacterales; family Rhodobacteraceae; genus JAPOXR01. Next base: position 28,278 of record CBDCSZ010000065.1, on the reverse strand, counting down.
ACGGGAAAGGACGCGGAGTCCTCCTGACTGGCGGATGAGGCCGATTAAGCGGTGATGGACGGAATAACACAACCCGTCCGGAGCGAGGGCCTCTGGGCTCAGGTGGCGAAGACGGCAGGTCATGCCGGGACTCAGAGCCCGGCGCCGACCGAGGATACCACCCCGGTTGAAAGGGGTGGTGCTGTCGAGCCGAAGGGCGGCGTAAACGCGGGATGATGCCACGGGTATGGCTGGGTCAGCCTTGAGCGTGGCGGATGTCGCGGAAGGCACCGTAACGAACTCCTGCGGGGGTGCCTGACGCTTGAAGCCGGACCCGGGAAAACCGGAAGTCCGGAATTTTAGGGGGGACGCTGGAAACGTGACCTATGGTGCGCGCGCCAGTGTCCTACCCGACGTGCAGCGAGACTAGCTGCTGAACTTGCGGGTGGAAGTCCCGCCGGCGCAATTCTCAGTTTGGCGTCGTAGTCATATCCCCACGGGTGTCGGGGTGACCCGGCGTCCGGAAGCGGGGACGTAAAAGCCTCTGTGGGCTGGGAGGACGATGTCCCTCTGGTCCGGTCGGACAGGGAGGCGAACAACCGGGAGGGCCGTAGCGAAAGCGAACGTCCGTATGAAGCGTCGAAAAAACGCTCCCCGCATGGAATCCGACTTGCGGGGGTATTGGAGGATGCCAAGGGTCTCCGCTCTGCCCGATGGCCAGTGCCGGTGCGGAAGAACTGAGATGCACGCATCGGATCGCCCGGCGTACAGGTGGCGGCAATCCCGGAGGGTTCAGTGGTGAAAGTCCGGAAGGTGAGGAGGACAGACAGGATGTTGTGACCCTCGAATGTCAAGGACCGTGTCCATAACCGGAGTACGGGAAAGGACGCGGAGTCCTCCTGACTGGCGGATGAGGCCGATTAAGCGGTGATGGACGGAATAACACAACCCGTCCGGAGCGAGGGCCTCTGGGCTCAGGTGGCGAAGACGGCAGGTCATGCCGGGACTCAGAGCCCGGCGCCGACCGAGGATACCACCCCGGTTGAAAGGGGTGGCGCTGTCGAGCCGAAGGGCGGCGTAAACGCGGGATGATGCCACGGGTATGGCTGGGTCAGCCTTGAGCGTGGCGGATGTCGCGGAAGGCACCGTAACGAACTCCTGCGGGGGTGCCTGACGCTTGAAGCCGGACCCGGGAAAACCGGAAGTCCGGAATTTTAGGGGGGACGCTGGAAACGTGACCTATGGTGCGCGCGCCAGTGTCCTACCCGACGAACGAACCCCCGCAGGCTCGCACGGTACCGGACGGCGAAACAATAAGCCCAAGGATGCGGGATCGGGAGTCGGAGCGCCTTGATAGTACCTGTGAAGGTGGGGAACCGTGGCCTTCGGGACCCGCTGGAGGAAAGCGAGGCGTCGCATGGACAGAGCCGGGAGAGGGACACACGTGAAGACACCGAGCTTCGCACCCGTGTTGCCGCAACGAACCCGGATAGCCGGTCAGGTATATTGCGAAGCTGCCATGCGAGGAGCCGGATGCTCTAATGTGGGCCTGTCCGGATCTGTGGGGGGCGGGGCTCGGTAACGACCCCGCCTACCCGGCCCCCAGGAAGGATGGGTGTCGCGGAAAACTGGGTCTGGGGCACCTTCAACCGCGACCCTAGGCAAAGGTGGAGACAACAGTTCCGGTCGAGCAGCGGGTTATCAAAGGCTGCAGACCATTGCTCGAAGCAATCTGATGTATCTCTGTCACAAGAAAGAGCTCCGTGATCCGAAGGCTTCAGGCACTTTCGAAACTGCCTCCCACGCCGACCAGATATGCACGAATCCACCTTCGTCATTCGGTGCCTCCGGTTCTCATTCGGACCGAATATTCCCCGCGGTCATGATCTCCCGATACGTTGCCGGCACGAACGTCTCTGTTCAGGCTCCAATTTTGCTGACCGGGCAGCCGTCACCGTGCTGATTGGCTGCCTCACGATCCTTGCCGTTCCGCCAAATGTGCCGGCAGCTCTGCGGTCGGCAGCCGGAAATGACCGGGTGTGAGTTTACGAATGCCTGCGACAATGGAGAAGGCAAGACAGAGAATCGGGTTCGATGCGTCCATGCATAGGCTTACCGGGCCAGCGCCAACAACAAAACGGCACTTTGGAATGTTATTCCCAATCAATACATGCTGGCAGCGATCTGGCCCTGGATTTCATACATCGCGGACAGCACGCCGGAAATCACAGCGAAGACCGCAAGGAACGCCGCGATCCGCAGCGCGCCCATAGCATTTTCGGCGCGTTGCTGAATCTCGCGCCGCCAGAGTTTGGCGATGCGCAGAATCTGTGACGGAAAATCCGCCGAATGCGACAGCACCCTGAGTGAAAGCGCGAGTTCGGGATCGGGCCATCCTGTTCCGGCCAGCTCCATTGACGACCCGAGGCCGCAGCCGTTCAACAGGTTTGCTCTGACCAGATCCAGCCGGTGCTGCACATAAGGTTCAGCGCCGTCCCTGATGCGGACGATCGCCTCGGCCGGCGGCAGGCCGCCCGACATCAGGGCGCCGATCGACTGCAGGAATGCGATCCCGGTATAGGCGCGGTAGAGCGCGAACACAGGCAGCCTGTCGGCGAAACTGCGGCCGCGGCCGGACCATCTCGGCAGAATCGCCAGCATGGCGACCGGCAGAACGAGCGACAGCGCGGCCACGATCAAGGCGTAATCCGCCGCCGCTGAGCAGGCCTGTTCAAACAGCGCCGCTGAACCGCTCCAGCGATCGCGGGGCAGCAGTTCGGCGAGCGGCGGCATGATTTTGACATCGAAATAGACAAGCAGACCGTAGGCGGTCGCGAGCAGAAATCCCGGGTAAGCCAAGGCCGCCACCGCGTCAGCGCGTGTTCCGGCGCGCTCTTCAAGCGTGGCGCACCAGGATTCGAGATGATCTGAAAATCCGTCAAGGTCTTCGATTGTGCTGATCAGCATATAATCTTCACGCGGTATCCAGCTCTTGAAGGAGTTGGCCAGCGACAGCCCGTTTCTGACGCCGTTGCGCGCATCCGCCAGCACAACGGCCGCCGGGTCGGATGGTTTCTTGCCGTCGCGCGATGCGATGAGCCAAAGCACCTCCAGAGCCTCGCCCCGCGACATGCCCGACTGCAGGAGACCGGCAAGCTCCCGGTAAAGCCTTTGCCGCCGCCGCGAATCCAGCTGCAGCCGCGCAAAAATCCGGTTCGCTTCCACCGCGAGGTCAGCTGCAAACGACATCAGTCCGCCGTCCCTTCTGTGGCGATTTCGCTGGCGAGATGCGCGGCATGGACCGGGCAGTCCCTTTCGTAGGAGCCGATCAAGTCCACTTCCTCCTCCACTTCGTTGACATCGCAGATCCCCAGCCCGACCTTGATCATCGCGTGGTGCATCACCGGCGTTCCGCCGAGCCCGCCTTCGTCTTTCGGCTTCAGCCAGTGAGAGCGCATGCCGGAGCGGTCGCCGCGAAAATACAGATCCAGCAGTTTCGGGTCCGGGAGAACTGTTTCTGCGACCACGCTGCGGCCGGCGAGGCCGCTCTGGCAGCTGCCGCAGCCGGGCCCCCGGACATAGAGCCTGGCAATCGGCCGTCCGGTGCGTTCGGAGACGTGCGCCGCAAGCATTGGCGACAGCACACCCCGGCGCAACGCCTCCGGGTAGGAGGATTTGCAGCGCGGACAGAGCACGCCCACGAGCCGCTGATAGACCAGGCCCCGCAGCACCGCCGGATCCGAAAGCTTCCAGCCTTCGATGCCGAGATCGCTCAGCCGGTCAAGGATGCCAAGCGCCGAACCGGCATGGGCGGTGGTCCACAGGGCATGACCGGTCATCGCCAGTTCGATCGCGTGTTCAGCCAGTTCGCGGTCCCGGAGTTCGCCAATCACAACGACATTCGGATCCGACCGGAGTGTCGCTTTGACCGCTTCGATAAAGGCTTCCGAGCGTGTCTGGCCGGTGCGGGCGACAACCGCAACATGCACCGCGCCGGCGACCTCCAGCTCGACCGGCTCCTCGATCGCGAACACGGAAATCTCGTGCGACTTTTCCAACACCATCGCATTCAGAAGCCGCTGCAGCGTTGTTGTTTTTCCCGACGAGACCTTCCCCGCCAGCAGATAAAGCCCGCTCGTCCGCCGCCGCATCAGCGCCAGATCGGCGAGCTGCCGGGGAAGGTAGCCGAGACTTCCAAGGTCTGACACTTCGTGTCCCGAGGCGTATTTGAGCCGCATCGCCAGGAATGGGCGGTGACCCGATGCCGGCGAATACTGCAGCCTCGCCAGATCGACGCCGGCGGGCAGCAGCCCGGATGCGCGGGTCAATGCGCCCTTCATGAAGCTGGTTGCGCCGGCGGAAGACCCCTGATCGGCCGCGACCGCGAATGCGGCATTGATCAGTGCGATTCCGTCGTCCGGCGAACGGCTTGCGAGCGGGCACAGCCGCCCGTGCACGCGAATGCGGATTTCGCAGTAGCCGGGAAGCAGCTTGAAATGGATATCCGAAGCTCTGGCATCCGCGGCCTGGGCAATGATGCGGCGCAGGTCGCGCTGCCTTTCGATTTCGCTGCGCTGCCCGAACACGCTGCCGCTTTGTTCGGCGAACTGTTCGTAGACGGCGAGAATCTGCTCGCTTTCGGCCTCAACAATCCTGTGAATGTCGAGTTCGGCCCGAAAGGCGCGGTCGAGAATCGCCTTGACTTCGGGCGACCACCGGCTGCCCTTGGCGACGACAGCGAGGCCGCCCTGAAAGGCCGCGATCAGCCGCCGGTCGGCGACGGGGATTTCCAACTCGCCGCCAGGTCCCGATATCAGGGCGCCGGCGCGGAGATCTTCGAATGGATCGGTTCTGCCGCCATCGGGCGGAACGGTGACAAGGGCTGATGAGCGACGATCGCCCGGCTCATCTGCCAAGAGTCACGGCCTCTTCTTCATCGCCATGCCGGAGCAGAACAGTGTCGCCGGAAATGGATTCGATTGTGGACCCGTCCGGCAGCGTGTCGCCAGGCCGGGCACTTACGGTTTGTCCGCCCACCACGAACGATGCCCGGAATTCACCGTTGATTCCGAGGATTTCCAACAGTTCGGGCGGCGCCCGCAGGGCATGCGAAGCCGCGAAGTCCGGCGGCAGCTCGTTCGCCGCGATAACCATGTTTTCGGGCGGCTCCAATGTGTTCAGGAGGGCCGCTTCCACAGCCCGGAGTTCGAGCAGCCTGATGTTGGCGCTGAGTTCCGCCTCTTCGATCTCGGCGGCGATTTTGCGGCCGGCGGGCGTTTCGCCGAATGAACGGTATTCGCCCGGCGAGATTTCGATCGGCGCATCGGGGCCATAGAGGGCCATCAATCGGCCGATCAGCTCCGCCTGCCGCAGCTGCCGCTCCATAATGATGATGCTTTCCGCGATCGCGGACTGCCTGGCGATCAGCCCGGTCTCGAGGAGAGTGTCAATGCGCTCTCCAGTTACGGTGTCTTCTGTCGCGCCCGCTGCCATCGGCGCAGCCTGCGTCTTCGGGGCCGGCGTCGCCGAAGGGGAGGCTCCGACGTCATCCCGATCCGCGGCCTCGGCCTGCTTCTCGGCGGGTTCGGACTTGTCAGCCGGCTGAATTGCGATCGGCGGCTTGGTCACGGGGGCGGAAGATGGCGCATCCGCCGCTTCGGATATCGCAGCTGTGTCGGCGGCGGGCCGGTCCGCCCCGGCTGTATCCGGCAATGCGGCCGATTGACCGGCTGGCGCATCGACAGTGAGTTTTGCGAGTTCGTCCGGCCATTCCGGCATTGCGATCTCGGACCCCGAGGCCGGTTGAAGGCCGATCACCGCCGCGGCACAGGCTCCCAGCACACAAAGGTGCAGGGCCGACGCCGATGGCAAGGTTCCGCGTTTCATTCAGAACTCCTGCGATTTATCGCGCCTGCCCGACGCTGGCGGCCGGGTGATAGGCCCTGGCAGTCAGCAGCCAGCGGGCCGCGTCCGGCCGGTAAACCAGCCTTTGCGGCACCACCGCCGGCACGTCAGCGATCAGTCGCGCGTATTCACGCACCGCGGCGGATGTCGCGACAGTGATGTCGTGATAGCCGAAGCTCCGGCGGGCGGGTTTTCCGGAACCGGCCCGCGGTTTCGCGTCGCGCGACACAAGCTTGAGCTCCAGTCCCAGTGTCAGAAACCGGTCGCGCAGCCGGGCTTCGAGCCTCGCGGGGCGCTCCGGCCGGTTTGCTTCCGCCCCCGCCCTTGCGGAAAGCCGCACAGAGCTGCGCTGTTCGGCCAGCTGACCGCCTTTGAGGATCACGGCTTGGCCCGCCGATCGGTTGTGCAAGGCGGCCTGCAGCCACGCCGCGCTTCCGCCTTGCCGTTGGCGGCGGACCTTGACCTGAGCATCGGCGCCCGACCAGACGCATTCAGCATCTTGTGTCTTCCAACCGGGCACCGCGACCGCAAGACGGTCCATTTCATCGGCGCAGCGATTTACAAAAGACCGGATGTCAGGTGATCCGCTCCAGGGAAACGACTGCAGGACGGCCGGCGCCGGCTTGGCTGCCGCTTGCTCGCGCTGTTTGCTTTCGCGGAACTCAGACAATTCCGACCAGCCGAAATACAGCAAGAACAAGGCGATGAGCGCGGAAGCTGCGGCAAACGCGATCCGCGGCCAGCGGTTGACCGGGCGCAGCCGGGCTTCCGGCGCGGCTGCCATCGCTTCGGCAAGCGGTGTCTCGACCGCGCCTTCGATGTTCCAGTCGCCGGGAGCGACAATGTGCTCCCAGTCGGGGGCTTCGAGAGACTTCTGAAACGCGGCGCATGCGCTGTCGCTGTTTCGGTGAAGCTGATCTTCGTAAATGAGTCCGCCGCGCAGGGCGATGATCCACCACGAGGCGGGCTCGCCGGATATCTCAAAGGCCGCCAGCCAGTTGTCGCCCCAGTAGGGACTGCCGCACATGCTGGCTCCGGCCGCCATTCCAGCCGACAGACCGTCGCCGGTGGACGCAAACCCGATTTGCCTGCCTTCGGCGAAGCGCACACAGAGATCGAAACCGTCGTGGGGTCCGCCTGCCAGACGGGCTTGTTCGCGAAGCGGAATCTGTGGCTGGACCGGCTGCCACAGCAGCCCGAGCGCTGCGTCACGGCCGCCGCAGCGCAGCCGATTGGCGCCGGCCATTCCAATTGGAGCGGCAGGAGCGGCAGGCCGGCGCCTGCCTGGAAGCCGCAAACTGCGAAGTTTCACTTGCCTTGCGCGCCGGCTGTACGGCCGTGCCCGTCTGACCGGACGATACGCGGCCGGATGGTCAGCACCGTTGAAATCCGCTCGCTGTCAGCTCCGGACTGACCGCCGAACAGGAGCGCAAAGGGGCTGTCGCCGGGCCGGTCATGAGCGTGTCGGTCGCGCTCGAATCCCATCAGGACAAGCGTTTCGCTGTCGCCGAGAATCGCCTGCTGCTCGAAAGATGTGGTGGACAGTTTGGGGAGTTGAATGGTCTGCCTGTCGGATGTGAACTCCGCCAGATCGTTGAGATCGGAGAGTTTTATGCTGTAGCGCAGCAGAATGTCGCCGCCGGCAAGGATGCGCGGCAGCAGCTGCATTTCGAACCCGGTCGTCAGGGTGCCGGGATTGATTGTTGTGCCGAGACGGCCATCGGCGCCGGCGGCGCTTTCAACGCTTTTTGCGTAGGCGGTTGTGTTCACAACCTGAATCGGCACGATTTGATTGTTTGAAGTTGTGGCGCCGGTGCGGGTTTCGACGGTGACATCGCCTTCTCTGCTGAGGGCTGACAGCAGAATGCTGAGATCGACATTGCCGGAGACGATACCGACATTCACAGCTCCTGCGCCGCCGGTCAGAGCCCGCGGACCGGTCCACGCGATGTGGTCTTTGCCGTCTTCGCCAATGAAAAGATCGACATCGAATCCGTATTTTTCAGACTGTTTGTGCGCGACCGTCAGCACGTTGATGTCAATTGCGACCTGATCGCCGAGAAAACCGTTCAGCTCAATCACATAGTCAGCGATCTTCCGCTGCGCCGCCGGACGCGCGGTGACTGTGAGAAACCCCGATCCCTCGCCATAGGACATGACGGCGTCACTGCCGGCGATAGCGGCGAGAGAGGACTTGATCTCAGCCGACCAGTCGATGCTCCCGGAAGAGTTGGAGTTGCCGATCGAAGAGGAGTATTCCGTCTGCGAAGGCAGGGCGGCGATTTGGTAGCGGCGGGTCACGAACTGCCGGAACACGACATTGCCTTGCCGATACGTCCATTCCAGTCCGAAGCGGCTGGCCAGGCTGTCAAGAATTCCCGGCAGCGAGTCATTGAACTCAGGACGGAACATCTGGCCGAGCCCGGCCGCATCAAGCCCGGCAGCCGAGCCGCGGACAGCTCCTTCCATTTCTCCGGAAAGAGCGGCAATCGGTTTCTCATCGGCGCCCGCCAGTATCAAGTGGGTGATTCCGGTCAGATCGGTCAGCTTAGCGAGCGCATCCGCGAGATTCACCGACTCGGCGGCGACATAATTGATAGAACCCGCCGTGCGCAGTTCGGCGGGAAGCCGGTGCCTGTTGGATGTGTCCTGAATGCTGTCTCCGGGCGCGGGTCGCGATGCGGTGAATCCGGGGCCGGCGGCGGGGCTGCCGGCAATTGCAAGCAGGTTTTCCGCTTCCTTCCGTTTCGCGGACAGCTCCGCGTTATGCTGCTTCAGTTCAGCGCAGGCGGCCAGGACCGCAAATGCGGCGCCTGCGGAGACCAGCCTGGCGAGCGGAGCTGCCCAGTCAGGCGCGGTTCGGTGACAGGAATCCAGGCCGTCTCCCGTTCTGCGCAGAGTTTTCTCTGAACATCGCTTTGCGGCGCGGCAGGGGGCCGGTTTCGCAGCGACGGTCGGCGGGACAGCCCGGCGGGCATTTCTTCGCGATGTCAAACTGGTGAAATCAGAATGCATCGCTGACTCCTTACTATTGCGCGTCCGCATGGGTGCCCCGCCAGGAGAGTCAGCTACTTTGCTCTTGTGAATTTGCCCGCGGTCAATCCGCTTCAACCTGGCTTTACTTGTGGAAAATCACCCCCGCCAATTGGGCGCCATCTCTGAGGCTAACACCGGACCGGGCGCCGGTCGGGGGCACAAGGCGCGGGGTTCAGCAGAGGCTTCCGGCCGCCGGTGAATGAATTGGCGCGAATTGCCGGCTCATGGTCGGTCCGGCGGCGCGCCGGCGACCAAGGCGTATCCGACCGGGTGCGGGTCTGAAGCGGCCGGAGCCCGATTGAGGATCAATTTCTCATTCAGAAAGATCGTGCCGCGCTGCCTTGTCCTTATCGTACCACCATTGTGTCAGCTCGCCGAGGTGGTAGGGGGCCTTATTCTCGGGCCTGGAAAAGACGTTTCTGTAGGCCACGCGATGCGTGCCGCTGTACCATTGCGGAACCCAGATGTGCATCGCCCGCAGGACCCGGTCAAGGGCGCTGATCGCAGTGTTCAGCTCATCCCGTGTGGTTGCCGCCTCAACTGCGTCAAGCAGCGCATCGACGCCGGAATTCGCAACGCCGGCAATGTTTGGACTGCCGGTTGCCGCGGCGCTCACCGAGCCGAACGCCGACCGCAGTTCGGTTCCCGGCGTCAACGAGAACGAGTAACGCCGAGTCGCCACATCAAAATCGAACTCTTGAACCAACAGCCGGCGCTGCGCGGCATCTGGTGACCGCACATTTGCGTCTATGCCAAGTCCCTTCAGGTTTTCGACGTACGGATTGATGATGCGGTCGGCAGACGGACCTTGGGAAAGGAACTCAAACGTCAGCTGTTCGCCATCGGCGTTTTGCCGCTTGCCATCGACGAGTTGCCAGCCAGCCTCGTCAAGGAGCGCGTTTGCCTTTCGCAGGTTGCCCCTGTCGGCCAGCTTCGCTGCGTCAGAGACGGCAGGAGTAAAGGCAGGCTCGGTGAAAACCGTTTCGGGAATCTGACCGCGCAGCGGCTGCAGAAGGGCAAGCTCGTCAGCTGACGGCATTCCGTTGGCCTGAATGTTTGAATTCTCCCAAAAGCTGTCAGTGCGCGCGTAAGCCCCATGGAACAGTGTCTGGTTGGACCACTCGTAATTGAATGCCAAACCGATTGCCTGGCGGACCCGGATGTCAGAAAAAACAGGTCTCCGGAGATTGAAATAGTAGCCCTGGGCGCCAGACGGTTCGCCGTCGGGAATGACCTCCTTCGTGACCATTCCGCTTTGAATCTCCGGAAAATCATATCCGGTTGACCAGAGCTTCGAATAGTATTCCTGACGGAAGTCGTAATCGCCGCCTTTGAAACCTTCAAACGACGCCGTGTAGTCTGCGTAGTACACAATCTTGACTGTGTCGAAATTATTGTGCCCCTTATTCACGGCCAGGTGGTCGCCCCAATAATCGTACCTCCGGCGAAACACCGCGAAATGGCCGGCATCTGCCTCTTCAACGATGTACGGGGCGGATGTGACGATCGGCTCAAGAGAGGATTCTGCGAAGTTTCGGTCCGCAACACCGGACTTTGCGAATATCGGCATTGCAGCGGCCTGAAGCGGCAGATCCCGTGTCGCCGCGGTTTCGTCGAAAGTGAATTTGACCCTATGGGTGTCCAGCGCTTCCGCCTTGACGATGGCTTGGTAGGCGATCTGCAGCTGGGGATTGCCGTGGGTTGACAGCAGTTCAAACGAAGCGACGACATCGTCCGCGGTGACCGGGCTGCCGTCGGAAAACTTCGCTTCCGGCCGGATATCGAAAATGGCCCATCCCCTGCCTGGCTCAGGGTAGGTGATCGATTCAGCGATAAGCCCGTAATAGGAATCGGGCTCGTCGTGAGACTGCGCCATCAGGCTCTCAAACACGAGGTCAAGGCGGTATAGCGGATTGCCCTGCACGATGTACGGGTTGAGGCTGTCGAAAGTGCCAAATCCCCAGGTCGAAATCGCTCCGCCCCTCGGCGCGTCGGGATTCACATAGTCAAAATGCTCAAAGTCCGCCGCATACTTCAGATCGCCGAACGCGGAGATGCCGTGAGAGGTCACAATCGTGTCATTTGCCTCCATTGCGGACAAACCTGCGGCACTCATCAAACAACACGAAAAAACAGTGACATATACCAAGCGGCGTTTCGAAAAAGGCAATCTCTCGCGGCGCGGCGTGTTCATGGTGAGATCTCCGGGCATTTCGGCATCCCGCTTCAGTTTCGGTTGGGTCGATCCACTTTAGGTGTGGATGAACTGCGATACAAACGCGCGGTCGTCATGGCTTTGAGCTGCAATTGGTTCGGCAAAGGTCACAGAGGGCAATCGGGTGTTCGCCAGCCGTTCTTCATTGGCGCCGGTGTCTGTCTGCCGGCAGGGGGCGGCCTGTTTCCCGGCGCGCCGGCTCCAGCAAGCGAAACCTCGACAGACCTGCGGCGGAGCGTTGCGCCGCTCGTCGGGTTCCGGAGAAGGTGCGCCGGTCCCATCGCCGCGCCTCAGCGGCCGCCGCGTTTTCCCGCCTCCCATGATATTCCACTCTGCAACCGACAGGCGGCGATGCAGCCGGGAAATCCACACTATTGTGGCCGCAGGAAGGCTGAACCGCCGTATCGGCTTGCCCAATACGAAGTATTGTCTTTCGGATTTTCACGACTCCGGTGTCGTTACCCACCTGAATTGACACGATTCGAGGTGGTGAATGTCTTTCAGAATTGCCGCGGCGGCCGCTGCGCTGGCATCGCTGTTCGCTGTCCAGGCAGAGGCCGACTGGGTGCGCGAAGCCATCAGCGCAGACTGCAGCGAACAGGCGCGCGACCGGATTGCCGCCGGCACCAGGCGGCAGATCGAATCCGCGGTCCGCAGGGCTGAAGCGTCGATCGAGCCTCCGTCATCCGTCGGCGACCTGAGCTGCCTCGACAAGCTGATGGAACTGCCGCTCGACTGGTTTGCGCCCACGGGCGGTCTTGAATCGCTGTTTTCAGGATCGTTTGACGGTGTCATCGGGTCAGGCGCGAGCGCCCGTCAGATGTGCAGTTTTGCGGAGAGAAAGTGGCGCCAGGTGACACGCCCGCTCACCAGTCCGCTGGACCTGCTGAAACTGGGACTGCCGCCTGGCCTCGCAGACTCTTTTAATATCGCGCGGAGCCTGGGCGAAGGCATCGCGCAACACAACGCGCTGACCGGCGGCAACAGCCGCTCTGGAGCCGGCGCGTCATCCGGAATGCGGCAGCGCTCCACTGCCAGGACTAGGAACGGCGGTCGGGAGGGAGAAATCGGCGAAGGCGATCCGGTGGATGATATCTGGCGCACGCTTTATGGAAACGGAGCTTCCCAATGATGACACGAGACCGCGGCGCTGTGCGCCAGTCTGCCGCCGGCCTGCTTGCTTTGCTTGCCGCGGCAGCGATCTTGCCGGCTGCTCCCGCTGACGCGCAGTTCGCTGGCTGTCGCTGCGGCGCCATCCGGGCGATGCATGGCGTAACCCGGGAACATGTCACTTATGAGGCGTCGGAAGCGGCCCGGCGCATTGTCGAGGCCCTCCGGATGCAGTCGAAGCAGAACAGCAGTTATCTCGACCGGCAGGTGGAAGCCGCCGAACGGATCGCTGACGGAACATCGCAGAACGAAGCCCGGCTGCTGCGGTCGCAGATGAGGGCGGAAGCCGAGAGCGGCCGGTTTGATCCCAACCCTGACTTTTGTTTGATCCTGGACACGGCGCTGGCACCAGGCCTGCCCGCCACGACGGATATACCGACGGCTTCGGCGGCGGTGAGCGGCGCCGCTTCCTGGTCCCGCGGCGAGTCGGATCCGGTCGTCGCCAACGGCATCAGAATGGCCGCATATCTTGCCCGCGAGCGCGAGCAGATCAAACAGGCCGGCGGCGCCAAGGATGCCACCACCGAGTGGCAGACGATGCTGAATCACCCAACGCTTAAGCTTGATGACGAGCTGGTTCGCCGGGCGCTGCCGCGGCTGATTGCCAACAGTGTTGACCCGTTTCCGCCCAAACCGCTCTCCGATGAAGATCTGCGCATGCCTGCCGGACTTTCGGAAGCCGTGCGCCGCCGGGCGGCTGAAGCGCGGAATCAGGCAGCGATCGCCGCCATTGAATTGTCGCTTGAGATGGCCAGCCCGTCACTGAGCGCCGGACCGTACCGCGCAATCGCCGGGCGGTCGCGTTATGAGCGGACAATTCCGGATACAATCAGCGCGCTTCAGGCGCTGGAAATCCGCACCATGGCTTATTTCGCGCCCGATGCCGAAACTCTTGAAATGCGGCACGCCAAAACCGAGCGCGCCTTGCTGCAGGACCTCATTGACCTTGAGGCGCTGAACGCCCGCATCGGCTATCTGCGTCTGCTGCAGGAAAGCCGCTCGGCGATTGTCCAGGCGGCGATGCTTGGCCTCCTCACCGACGGCACAACATCGAATATCGGGCTTCAGTGATCCGTGTGAAGCTGCGGAAAATCGGACCGCGGACGGGCTGAACCGCCGCTTTCCGCCGCCGCTTCACGATCCGTGCCCGTCAAAACCTGCTGCAGACGGCAAATTGCTCAGGACCGGCGAACATTCGGGCGACACACTTGCCCGAACCGGCTCTCATATGCCGATGCACATCGGATGGCATGCCTGATGACCGGAAATTCTGACAGCGGCGAACAGCAAAGCCGGCCATTTGCAAAATCCCTTGCGGCGCATCCCGACTGTTTCACCGTTGTGTCCCTGCTGGCGATACTGTCGATGCCTGCCATTCCCGGAGCGTGGCTTGCCGCGGTTCCCCTGATTGTTGGTTACTGCCTGTGGATGGCGGTGCAAAAACACAGGCTGCCCTTTCGGCTGCCGATGTCGTGGCCGGGATATGATTTTGGATCGCCTTTGCCCGGAGGGGCGCGAGGTTACAGGCGCGGCGAAGGGCTGCTGTTTCTCGGCAATGATTTCGACACCAATGAGGAACTCTGGATCTCCAACAGCGACGCGCGCCGGCACGCGCTTGTACTGGCCACAACGGGCGCCGGCAAGGCTCTTCCGGATGACACGCTGGTGCTGACGCCTGAGGGATGGCGGCGGAATTGTGAGCTGCGCTCTGGCGGGCATGTCATGCATCCTTCCGGCATTCCCGTCAAAATCCTTTCGGTGCATCCGCAGGGCAAACAGCCGGTGGTGCGGCTGGAATTCGCCGACGGCAGAATGGCCGAGTGCTCGCGTGACCATCTTTGGCGGGTCAGACTGCGCGGCGGACAGAACGCCACACCACTCGCGGCCGGCGATACGACCGGGGTCTGGTCGACTTCTGACATCGGCATCGCCATCGGCCTCGGCGCACTGCAGGGCGGCGGCAGTCTTCGGGTTTTTGTCGCCTTGCCGCGGCCAATGCCCGGTGTGCGGTCAGCGCCGGAACTCACTGTTGAGCTTGCGGAATTCGCCGCCGGCCGGGGTCTCGATCAGCTGGACTTCATGCCGTCGCTGTCGGGAAACCCGAAACAGCGAATGGAGTGGTTTGGGTCAATGGCCCGTCGGCGCGGCCTGGCTGCCGCGCCGCCGCCGGGCAGCGGCTGGCTGAAGGTTGCGGTTCTCAGTGACCGCGATGGATTCCTGCTGCGTCAGCTGATCTGGTCGCTCGGCGGGGCCGCGGTGCAGGTGCAGTGCGGCGACCGGCAAACCGTGCGTTTCAGCCTGCCTGGCCAGGAACGCCTGTTCGAGGACTGTCCCCCGTTTGACCGGTCGCTGGCTGAATTTGGGCTCGAGGTCACTGCGGCCGAAGGGTTTCCAAGCGGGACCGAGGCAAAGGAACCGCGCCGGGACAATTCCGCGCGCATCTGCCTTGGGGCGCTGAGCACCGATGCCCGCCGACGGCTGTTCGCCGAAACATGTTCTGTGCAGAAGCGCATGACCTGCATCAGGACCGACTCGCCGGACGGCATGTTTGTCACCGAATGCTACCTGCCGACTCACAATACGGAATTCCTGCTTGGATTGGCATCGCAGTCATTGATGTGGGCCTCAGGGTTCATGTTCATTGACGGCAAGGGAACAACCGAGTTTCATGCAAAGGCATGGTCAATCGTGTCCCGGTTCGGGCGCCAGGACGATTACCGCATTCTGAACTTCACCGACAGCGGCGGCACGGATGTGTCGGCGGGCGGCCCGGACGTGCAGTCCAATTCGCTCAACCCCTTTGCGCACGGTTCCGCCGATCAGCTCATGAACCTCATTGTCTCGCTGATGGGCGACACCGGCAGCGCCGGCGAAATGTGGCGCCACAGGGCGATGGCGCTGGTCACATCGACCATGAAGGCCCTCTGCGAGATGCGCGACGCCGGGGACATTCTGTTGGATGTTCAGGCCATCCGGGATTTTCTGCCCCTTGGATACGGCGTGAAACAGACATATCTCGGCGGACAACAGATCACCGACATCGCACAGATCCCGGATGAAGCGTGGGACGAGCTGCGCCGGCGCGGCGGTTTGATCGAGCTCTATCTCCGCGCTCTCAAAGGCGAGTTTTCTGAGAAATCGCGCCTTGCCCTGAAGGGATTCTTCGACTCGCTGCCCGGATTCAGCATCGAACGGGCGCTGAATGGCGAACCGCAGGAGGGGAAGGCGGCGGAGCAGCACGGGTTTCTTTCGATGCAGCTGACGAAACCGCTGGGTTCTCTGGCAGACGATTTCGGCCACATATTCCGCACGCCATACGGCGAAGTTGACATTGACGATGTGGTCCTGAACCGCCGTGTGCTCGTTGTCCTGCTGCCGGCTCTGCAGAAAGCTCCGGAAGAGATGCGGAATTGCGGCAGAATTGTCGTGGCAATGCTGAAAATGATGATGGGACGCGCTGCCGGGAGCCGGCTCGAGGGCACCAAGACCGAGTTGGTTGACAGCAGACCGACAGCGTCGCCGTCGCCGTTTGTCGCAGTGCTTGATGAGGCCGGCTATTACATGGTGAAGGGCATTGACACGATGATGGCGCAGGCGCGCTCGCTTGGTTTCATGATCGTGATTGCCGGACAGGACATGGCGTCGATGCAGTCTGTTTCGCCGCAGGTCGCGGAAACCGCCGCCGCCAATGCGCGGCTGACGGTCGCCGGAGCAACCGAAGACGCACACCGGACATGGGAATTCTTGCGCAGGAAATTCGCCCATCAGAGAATCGCTGTCGCCGCCGGAAAGACCGCGAAACCCGGCCTGGTTTCGACCAAATGGGTCAACCGTCCGGACCGGCAGTATATTCAACAGGAACGGGTGCCGATCGCTAAGCTGCAGAAGCTGCGCGAGGGCGAGTTCTACTTCCTGATGGAATCGAAACTTGTCAAAGCGCGCGCCTTTTATATCGGTGAGTGCTGGACGCCGTGGCTGGCCATCAACAAGTTTCTGGCGATCCGCGGGCCGTTCGATCCGTCATCGAGGCACGAGCTGACGGAGGACCGCGCGTTTCTCGATGCAGTTGGAACGATTGGGAGAGTGCTTTTGGATCCGGCCGAACTGGAAAGGCGCGAAAGCAATTATGTCGTTGACCCGCATGACGGCCTGCACATCGCGGCGCTCTATTCGGAGAAAGTCCTTGCGCGCACACCGGAGCGTGACAGGCGTTCGGGAGACATTCGCGACGCCGCCCTGCTTGGGCTCATCTACGGAACAGAATTGCGGGCCACGGGCTGATTTTTCTGCCCGCAGCTCGCCCGCCCGTGTGCCCTGTTGCCGTCTGCGGACTTGCCAAATTGCTGCGCTCACTCCCCGCAGATTCTGAATTCATGAATTGCCCGAATTGGCCTCCGCTTCCTGAGCGGATTAATGTGCGGCACGGTCAATGAGCGAGATGGCTGAATTTGCTTCGTTGGGCAATACAGGGGTGCAGGCGTCTCCGGTCTGACCATTGGGGAGGAAAACAATTCAGAAAAGCCAAACCGAGATCGACGACGCCTACGACAACGGATCGCACATTCCTGAAAGCGCGTCGTTTGTTGCCCGGTGGCCCGTAACGGCTGCCGACTTTCGGAAGACACTGCACACTGCCGGTCGGGTGCGCTTTGATCTCCGCTACGGAACATCGGAAGCGGAATGCCTGGATCTGTACCTGCCTGCGGCGCCGGGAAAAGGGCTCATGGTGTTCGTTCACGGCGGCTATTGGCGCGCGTTTGGAAGAAAGGACTGGTCCCACCTGGCAAAGGGCGCCGTCGATGAAGGCTACGCAGTCGCGATACCATCCTACACGCTGTGTCCGGCGATCAGGATTTCCGGAATAACGAGGCAAATCAAATCGGCGGTGGAGCGCGCTGCCGCTGAAATTGACGGCCCGATATTTCTCGCCGGACACTCCGCAGGCGGGCACCTTGTGGCGCGGCTTTGCTGCGAAGACATCGTGTTGCAAGAGGAGGTTGCCAATCGCATCGAACGCATCGTTCCGATTTCTGGGCTGTTTGATCTGCGCCCGCTGACCAGCGCCTCCATGAACAGGCAACTGCGGCTGGACCGGGATGAGGCCGAACGCGAGAGTCCGGCGCTGTGCGCAAAGACTGCCGGAATTTCGGTCACTGTCTGGGTCGGCGGCCAGGAAAGACCAGCATTCATTGACCAATCGCAGGCGCTTGCAGCGGCGTGGCCGGAGACTGAATTGCGAATAGAAGCGGGGCGCCATCACTTCGACGTGATTGAAGATCTTGAAACTCCAGGCAGCCCCCTCCTGCGGGCGCTGCTTGCCGGTGTCTGATGAGATTGTTGCGGATTGGGCTGGTCTGGCGGCTTGGTTCGCATTTGCTGGTTCGGGCTGAAAGTCGAAACCCGCCGCGCCGGACTGCGCCGGGCCGTGTCAAGCAAGGTGGAGCGCGAAGTCTCAATCGGGAATGACAAACAAGAGCGCCGGGAAACTGCCGCAGGCCGTCTTATCCGGCCGCGGCGCAGGCAAGGGGCAAGAGCGGGAATTCTGCATTTTGCGGGCCGGATGGTCCGGCCCTGTCAAGCTGTCCGTCAACGGGGCGCGGCCGGTTTCGACGGCGGATCAAGCATCTTGTGCGCCTGTGTCTGTCTTCGGCGCGGGTTTGCGGAACGCCTCGGTTTCGGCGCCCGGTTTTTCGGGACCATCGCCATGCCAGTGCGGTCGGGAGACTCCAAAACCCGTGCACGGCGATGGGGTGCACGCGGACACTGCCGCCGCGTTGTGGCATGGACCCCGGGAGGGGCGTTTCGTCCGCGTGTCCCGCGGCGCATCCTGCGGCTATCGCTGTGCGGTTTCCCAATCCGGATCGACAAAAAACGGCAGGTTCGACTGCGGCGCCATTTCTTTGCCGGAAATGTGATCGGCGGCTTTTTCGCCGATCATCATGGTCGGGCAGTTCAGGTTCGCCGATGGGATGGATGGCATAATCGACGCGTCGGCAATACGCAGTCCCGTCACACCCCGCACGCGGCACGCATTGTCCACGACTGCGCTTCCGCCAATTCCCATCCGGCAGGTGCCGCAGGGATGGTACGAAGAATAGCAGGTTTCCCTCAGCCAGGTTTCCAGCGCCCGCTCATCGGCGACATGTTCTCCGGGAGACAGCTCGTCCCCGGCGTAGCGCGCAAGCGCGGGCTGGCGAAGCAGTTCGCGGCAAAGGGCGATGCCGGCTTTGAGCTCCTGCAGGTCGTGGCGGCGCTCGAGCATGTTGTAGCGGATGCGGACCGAAGCGTTTTGCCCGTTTGCCCTGCCCAATCGCACATATCCGCGGCTGAGCGGCCGCTGCAGCGACAATTGCAGCTGAAACGAGTGCTGCATGACAAAGTCGGAGCTGCCTTCCGCGACCGCGATCGGAAACAGGGCTATCTGGAGATTGGGATATTTGATCTTTGACGCTGTGCGAATGAAGGCGACGGCATCGAAATGGTTGCTGGCCAGAATCCCCTTCCTTGCGAAGACCCAGGACAGAATTCCAACCGCCTTCGAAACAGGGTTGAAATGACGAAAGAGGGTGACCGGCTCACGGCAGGCGACCTGGACCGACGTCAGCGGATGGTCCATGAGGTTTTCGCCGACGCCCGGCGAATCGTGAATGACGTCGATGCCGAATTCCCTGAGATGGGCGGCCGGTCCAATCCCCGATTTCATCAGCAGTATCGGGCTGTCGATCGCTCCGGCGCAGGCCACGATTTCGCGCCGGGCATGCGCCTCCCGCCGTTCGCCGCCGCCGGTGTAATCAATTCCGCACGCCTGCCGCCCTCTGAACAGGATCCGGTCCACGGTGCAGTTTGTCCTGATGTGAAGGTTGCCCGGCGGATTGCGCAGATAGCCCTGCGCCGTGGACGAACGCCGGCCGCCGCCGGTGTTTTTCGGCAAGAGTCCGAATCCGTCCTGTTGAAACCCGTTGACATCTTTGCTGGAGCGGTATCCCGCCTGCGCTCCGGCTTCCAGGAAAGCGCGCGCGAGCGTCCCCGGCGGCGCCGTCGTCACCCTGACCGGCCCATCTGCGCCCCGGTATTCGCTGGCGCCGTCGAGGCGCGTTTCAAGCCGTTTGAAATACGGCAGAACATGCGCATACGACCATCCGCTGGCGCCGGATTCGGCCCACGACTCATAGTCGAGCGGATGGCCGCGCAGATATAGTTGGCCATTGATCGATGACGATCCGCCGAGCACCCGGCCGCGGGGCTGTTTCAGGCGCCGGTTGTGGAGAAACGGCTCAGCTTCGGTTTCGTAGCTCCAATTGTATTTCGGGGCGTCGTAGACATAACGCATCGCGGCGGGAATCCGCAGCAGCACACTGTTGTCTCTTGGGCCGGCCTCGACGAGCAGGATCCGGCAGCTCCGGTCTTCGGCAAGCCTTGCCGCCACAATGCCGCCGGCGCTCCCCGAACCGACAACGATGAAATCATATTCTGGAGACGCGCCGTTCAATCGATTGCCGCCGGCAGGACCGGGTATCCGGCACAATCCGTGAGTCTTTGAGCGGCCGCCCTGTCATCCGGCAAAATCGCTCAGCGTGAAAAAAAGAGTGTCGCCGACATTGCACAGCGCCGGCGTGCGCTTGCAGAAGACAACTCCGCCCTTTTTGAAGAACAGCTCCTCCGGGGCCAGCCATGGTTCCTTGAGCGACCAGATGTAGCCGGCGAACTGGCCGTCGCCGACATCGTCGCCGAGATTGACGCGGGGCTCGAACATGCCGTCCTTGTAGGCGTAGATGTAGTTGTCGTCGGTCTGCATCGCCATGAGCCGGACACTGTGCTCCGGCTCGGGCAGGTCGGTCTGCGACGGAAGGATGCCCATCTCACGCAGGCAGCGCTTCATGCCGTTGAATGCGAAGTCGCGAATCCATGGTCTGATCTTGCCGCCGCCGCCAAGCTCGGTCGAAAGATAGATGATGTCTTTGGGCAGAGCCTCGCCGGAAAGGGTGGTCGTGTGCACCCGGTTGCCGACAATCCCGAGCGGCGCGCCGAACAGTTCCAGGAACCGCATCTGCAGCGCGTCCTTGGCGTCATCGCCCATGAGCCGGATCTTCACGGAAGGGTAATGGTCAATTGACTTGCCGGCGGAGTGAAGGTCAAAAATCGCGTCGGCGCGGTGTATCAGCTGGCTGGCGATGTACCAGGCGATCATTTCGGTCGGAGAGCCATACTGGTCACCGGGGAAAAGCCTGTTGAGGTTGGCTTCGCCGGTCCAGTCGAGCGGCGATGTCCGGCGGCCGGCATAGAATGCCGGCGCGTTGGCCGCGGGAAGAAAGATGATCTGTCCTGCCAGGTCCCCGGGCTGCAGCGTTTGGTAGAGCTCATTGCAGATTGAAACGCCTTCATACTCGTCGCCATGGTTTGCGCCGATGACGATCGCGCACGGGCCGGCGCCGTTTCTGATCGACATGACCGGCACCGGCAGCCATCCATAGGCGGAGCGGTCCGAGGAAAACTGAATCCGGATATAGCCGTGATGTTTGCCTTCCTTGTCGAAGTCGACTTCGCATGACGGCGCAAGGCTGACTTTGGGACAGGGCATAATCGATTTCCTCTTCTGTGGGTTCAGGCGGAACGGGTCGACATGTATTTGCCATGGGCCGTGTCCAGCATGGCAATGCCGCGCCGGATCTCGGTTTCGCTGACGAAACTGTATGCCAGCCGCAGGAAGTTTCCCGGATCGTCGGTTGGGAAGCAAAGGCGTCCGGACGAGGCTTCCACACCTTCGCCGATGCCCAGCTCGACGACGCGTTCGGCGTCCACGCCGTCCGGCAGCTTGACCCACAGGAAATAACCGCCCTCCGGCTTCCTGACTTTCGCTTCCGGGACATGCTCCGCAAGCGCCGCCACCATCGTGTCGCGGTGACGCCGCATCTGGCCCGCCAAATCGTCGATATGGCGCGCGATCTTGTTGGAGCGCATGAGCTGAACCACAATGCGCTGGGCAAATGTGTTGGAACCGCCATCGGCTTTCTGCATCGCCATGCGCCCGACGATTCCGGCATCGCCGATTGCCCAGCCGACACGCAGGCCAGGGGCGAGGGTCTTCGAAACCGTGCCGAGCGATATCACATGGCCGGTTGTGTCGAGAGACTTGACCGGTGGCACGGATTTCTCCTTCAAATCGAATGCGCCGGTAAGGATCGTCCTCACAGATCAGGAAATTGAACTCCTGCGCCAGTTCGACCAGTCTTTGCCGCCGCTCAAGGCTGGTCGTGATTCCCGTCGGATTGTGGAAATCCGGAACATCGAACAAGAGTTTCGGCATCGGTTCGGCGTTGGCCGCGAGCCGCCTGAGTTTCGCTTCGAGTTCGCCGGCGCACGGTCCCTCCCGGTCCTGGCCGATTTCCACAAAGCGGGCATTGTGCATCCGCATGATGTGGATCGCTGTCATGTAGGTTGGCCGGGTGACGATGATGCGGTCGCCCGGCTCGATAAAGACGCGGCACGCAAGATCGAACGCGCTCTTGGCCCCGTATGTGACGAGCACGTTTTCCGGCCGGGCGGAGATCCCGTCCGCGCTCACGAAACGGCAGATCTCCCGGCGCAGGTCGTCCAGGCCCATCAGCGGCCCATACTGCATGGCCTCGGTACGCAGGGGGCCGACCGCCTCGGCCGCCTCGCGCACGACATCCGGCAGCAGCGGCGGGTACGCGGCGCCGCTGCTGAGCGAAATCGTGCCCGGTTCGTGATCGAAGACCGACTTACCCAGCGCCGCCGATGTCCTGGCAAATCTAAACTGCGGCATCGTCAAACCGCTTCACGGCTGCCGCCGCTGGAATTTGCCCGCACAGACCCGCTTCCGCCGGCTGCGGCGCGGGGAGTGAACCGCGTGTCCGGAATTCTGTGTCCGGCGCGCATGTGCCGACAGTTTCAAAAAGCGCTTGCATAAAATAATATATTATCTATCATTATGTGTAAGGTCAATTCGATGCTGCATGAACGATGACGCCGCAATACGCAGATTTTCCCGAGGCGGAATTCGAGGACCGGTATGCGAGAACGCGGGCGCTGATGGCCGATATCGGCATCGACGCTCTCATGGTCACCGAACGGCTCAACTACCAGTATTTTTCCGGCCACCGCTCCGAACAGTGCGCCGTCGACAAGATCCGCTCTTATGTCTTCATTCTGCCGAAGGATGCCGATCCGACCCTCATCACTATGCCATTCGAAATCGCCCAAATCGAGCAGACAAGTTTTGTCACGGATATCCGGACAACCGGCGGCCTGACGGGTCACCCGGAATTCATTGCCGGTGTCTTGAAGGAATTGGGGCTTTCGCGCGCCCGGATCGGCTGCGAACTTGGAAGGGAGCAGTATCTGGGCATAAGCTGTCTTGGGTTTCGCGAAGTGCGGGCCGGCATGTCGGAGGCCGAATTCGTGGACGCCGCCGACATCATTCTTGCTGTCAGGAACATCAAGTCTCCCCTCGAGATCGAATACCTGCGCCGGGCCGCGGTCATCAATGCCGAGGCCCAGGCGAAGACGTTCAACGAGGTGCATGAAGGCATGACCGAGAACCAGGTCGCGCAGATTCTGCGCCAGAACCTGATTGCCGGCGGCGCAGAGAAACTGTCGCTGCTGTGCGTGCTCTCCGGGCCTTGCGAGAACGGCATTGTCCTGCTGCCGACGGACCGGATCGTCAGCAGGGGCGAAACCTTGGGATTTGATGTCGGCGTGTCCTGCCGGGGTTACTGGTCGGATATTGCGCGGACCGCCTCGGTCGGTCCTCCTTCGGATGAGCTGGCCGAATTCTATCGCTGGATGATGCGGCTTCGCCGAGACTGCAGCCTGCAGCTGCGGGCGGGCAACCGGCCTGCGGATGTGATCAATGTGGTTGACAGCTATCTTGCGGAACGCGGTCTCAGCACCATGGGCGTTGGCCGGGTCGGCCACGGTGTCGGCATCGAAACCACAGAGTATCCGTCACTTGCGGCATTTGAGGACATCGCCTTTGAGGCCGGCAATGTGTTTGCCTGCAACCCGAATTTCGCCAATCGCCTCGGGTTCCTGAATGCGGAAGACAACTGGGCGGTGACCGGCGGCGATCCGGATCTCCTGTCTGCCCCGGAAGCGGACCGGGACATTCCGGTTGTGGACGCATAGGCAATGGCGGCGAGTTCAAATTCAACCAGCGCGGGGTGGCGATTTCGCGCAATCAACAACAATCTCACAGCAAGGAGACAAGTCATGATGAGAGTATGGAAGCAGAAGCTGATCGCTCTGGCTGTCGCGGCGGCAACGGCAATTGCGTGGTTGCCCGCACATGCCCAGAGCCTGATGGACACCGCCATGGGTGACGGGCTGAACGTGGCATTCTACAATTTCAAGCCGTACGCATACACCGACGAGAACGGTGACCTGACCGGAACCGATGTCGATACGCTGAGGGCAGTGCTTGAGAAGCTCGGAGGCAAAATTGCCGACGCCAAAGCCATTGAGTGGGGCGCGCTGATACCGGGCGTCAAGTCGGGCCGCTTTGACGTTGTCGCCGCCGGCATGTTCGTGACACCGAAACGCTGCGCAGAGGTCCGGTTCTCTGAGCCGACTTTCGGAATCAGGCAGACCCTCATCGTGACAAAGGGGAATCCGCATGGTGTGGTCGACTATGACTCCATCGCGGAAATGGGGCTGACCGTCGCCGTGGTTTCGGGAGCGGCGCAAACCGGATACGCAGAAGCCTCTGGGGTTGCCGCCGACAAGATCATGCAGATTCCTGACAATCCGACCGCGATCGCCGCCCTGCGCGCCGACCGGGCACAGGTCTACGCGCTTTCCGTGCCCGGGAGCCGTGAGGTGGTGCGTGGCGTGCCGGAGCAGGATCTGGAGATGGTTGCGGCATTCAGCATGGTGGCCGGCGAAGTCGCTATGCCGCACGGAGCCTTTGCATTCCGCAAGGAGGACGGCGATTTCGTCGATGCCTTGAATGCAGAGCTCACCGCTTTTATCGGATCGCCGGAGCATCTCGCGATCTTTGAAAAGCACGGGATGGAAACGGACGAGCTGCCGTCACAGAACACCGCCGATCTGTGCGAGGGATAGGCGGAGCTTTAAACGGGTTGCCGGCGCCGCCGAACCGGCGCCGGCAGCCGGCATCGCGGATTCCGCGACCGATGCCATGAGGGATGGAGGCAGGCGGAAATGGCAAAACGCCCCAACATCCTCTTTCTCATGGTCGATCAACAGACGGCATCGGCGCTGTCGGCCTATGGCGGCAGCGCGAAGACACCTGCCATCCAGCGGCTGGCAGACGATGGCATCGTGTTTGAGAACGCTTACACCAATTTCCCGGTATGCGCGCCGTCCAGATGTTCAATGATGACCGGCCAGCTGGCCAGCCGAATCGAATGCTATGACAACGCCGCCGAATTCCGGTCGTCGATCCCGACAATTGCCCACTATCTCAGGTATCTTGACTATCAGACGAGTCTTTGCGGCAAGATGCATTTCATCGGTCCGGATCAACTGCACGGCTTTGAAGAGCGGCTGACGCCTGAGATTTACTCGGCGGATTTTCTCACCATGCCGCAATGGGACGGCGAGGACGACGATTTCGCCACCGATGCCCGCGAAGCGCTGCTCATGGCTGGCCCTGTGCCGCGGACGGTCCAGATGGATTACGACGAGGAAGTCGGGTTCCACGCCGGTCAGAAGCTGTTCGATCTCGCCAGAAGCGAAGATACGCGCAGTTTTTTCTTAACCGTGTCTTTCACCCATCCGCACGAGCCGTTTCTTTGCAAGCAAGAGCACTGGGACCGATATTCCGACCGGGAAATCGATCCGCCGCATGTCGGAATGATCAAGGAAGCGAAGCTCGACGATCACAGCAAGCGGATCCACCGTCATTACAATCTTCCGGCGCCGGGGATCACCGACCGGCATGTGCGCAACGCGCGGCGGGCCTATTTTGGCTCAATGTCCTACATCGATGACATGATCGGCCGCATACTCACTGTGCTGGAAGAGACCGGGCTGGCGGCAAACACGGTCATCGTGCTTGCGTCCGACCATGGCGAAATGCTCGGAGAACGCGGGTTGTGGTTCAAGAAAGTGTTTTTCGAAAACGCCGTGAAGGTGCCATTGATCGTTTGCGGCCCCGGTTTCGCTCCCGGGCGGGTGCGGGAAAACGTGTCTTTGATTGACCTCTTGCCGACATTCATCGACATCGCCGGTTCAGGCGGCCCGAATGGTCCGGTTCTGCCCGCCGGCGGGCGCAGTCTCATCCCGCTGGCAAAGGGCGTCGCGCGGGACTGGCCCGACCTGGTGTTCAGCGAGATGACATGCGAAGGCGTTGTTGAGCCGGTCATGATGGTCAAGCGCGGCCCGCACAAATTCATATATTCCGCCTCGGCACCGCCGCTGCTCTTCAATCTCGACGACGATCCGCACGAAGTCGAGAATCTGGCCGGAAAGAAAGCCGTGTCGGGCTTGGAATCAGAGCTGCGATCGCTTGGCGACAAGACCTGGGGCGATTTGGCCGAGCTTCGCGAAGTCATCGTGAAAAGCCAGAAAACCCGCCTGTTGGTGCGTGAGGCGCTTGAAAAGGGAAAGGTCTTCTCCTGGGACGAAAATCCGCACACGGCGACCGGCGAGCGTTACCTGAGGCGCGGCAAATCCTACAATGCGTGGAATTACAGCGGGGTCGACCGTTTGCGTTCGCGGGAAAATCCGCAATTGCAGTCGGGTCGCGCGGCCGCCCAAACGAAACCTAGCGACAAAGTCCGATAGGTGGCGCGAGAGGTGGCCGGTCGATTCTCTATCGTTGTCGCGCTGACCGCATTTCTCGTCGGACTGACCTTCGCGACATTTTCGGAAATGCGGATTTTCCTGCCGGCGATGCTGCGCGGCGCTGTCGTCACCCTCCAGGTTTCAGTCCTGTCCGCGTTTTTGTTTCTGGTCATGTCGTTTGTCGCCGGCATTGCGAAGGACCGCGCAATTGCGCCGGTTCGCTGGCTGGCCATCGTCTATATCGAAATCTTCCGCGGAACCTCGCTGCTTGTGCAGCTCTTCTGGTTCTATTTCGTCCTTCCCGAGTTCGGCGTGGTGCTGTCGCCGATGACCGCCGGGGTGCTGGGCGCTCGGGCTCAATTTCGGCGCCTACGGCGCGGAAATCGTCCGCGGCGCGATGGCCGCCGTTCCCAAGGGTCAGAGCGAGGCGTCAATCGCCCTCAACCTCACCGATTGGAAACGGCTGACGCGTATAGAGATTCCGCAGGCGGTGATGGTCATGACGCCTGGCATGGTCAACCTGACCATAGAAATGGTGAAGGCAACGGCGCTCGTTTCGGCCGTGACGCTGGTCGATATCACATACGCCTCCGTTCAGCAGAACCAACTCCACTACCGCACGCTTGAGATCTTCGCGATTACGGTGATGCTCTATTACTGCTTTGCCCAATTCATCCGATTTGGCGGCAGCGCGCTAGAAGACCGGTTCACCCGGCACCTGAAGCGGGGTTACTGACCCATGGACTGGCGATGGGATTTCACATTCGAAGTGGTCTTCCCCCGGCTTTTGGGAGGCGGCAGGCATCACGCTCTACGCGACCGTGGCATCTTTCCTGCTCGCTCTCGTCGGCGGGCTTGTGCTGATGCTCCTCAAGACATCAAGCAACCGGATTGTGGCGGCGGTTGTCACCGAATTCATCGAATTCATCCGGGCGACGCCGCTTCTTGTCCAGATTTTTTTCCTGTTCTTCCTGATGCCCGAAATCGGCATAACGCTGCCACCGCTCACAACCGGCATCATCGCGATCGCGCTCTACAACTCCACCCCTTTGCGCCGAGGTCTACCGGGCCGGTTTCCAGGCCGTGCCGCGCGGACAATGGGAAGCTTCGACGGCCCTGAACCTCTCGACTTTCACGACCTACCGCAGAATCATCATTCCCCAGTCGCTTCCGCCGATCGTGCCGGCGCTCGGCAATTACCTGATCGCGATATTCAAGGAGACACCGCTGCTCTCTTTCGTCGCGGTCGCCGAAATCATGCACGCATCCAAGCTGATCGGCTCGGAATACTACCGATTCACCGAAGCGGTCACGGTGGCCGGGGTCTTTTTCCTCGTCATGAGCCTGGTATCCGCGCAGCTGGTTCGGCTGGTCGAGATCAAGCTCAAAAGGAGTATCCTCAGGTGACCAGCCCGAAGATCGTGTTCGAGAAAGTCCTGAAGGCCTATGGGGCGCTCAAAGTCTTGGAGGATCTGGATTTTCACGTCGATGAGGGCGAGGTGGTGGCGATCATTGGACCATCTGGTTCCGGCAAGACGACGGTGCTGCGCGGTGCTGATGACCCTCGAAGGCATCCAGGGGGGAGTCATGTCTGTTGACGGCGAGCCCCTCAACCTCATGCGGAAGAACGACAGCCTCGTGCCTGCCGACAAATCGCATGTCCGGCGAATTCGGTCCAAGATCGGCATGGTCTTCCAGAATTTCAATCTGTTTCCGCACATGACACGCGCTGGAGAACTGCATCGAGGCGCCGGTGCAGTCGAAGGGCCTGCCGAAGGCCCAGGCAACAGAGGAGGCCTTGGAGTTGCTGCAGCTCGTGGGACTGTCAGACAAGCGCGACCACTATCCCAGCCAACTGTCAGGCGGTCAACAGCAGCGCGTTGCGATCGCAAGGGCGCTTGCCATGCAGCCGGAGATTCTTCTGTTCGACGAGCCGACTTCGGCGCTCGATCCCGAAATGGTCGGCGAGGTCCTGAACGTGATTCGCGACCTGGCAGGGTCCGGCGCCTACACGATCCTGCTGGTGACCCACCAGATGGGATTTGCCCGCGAGGTTGCGGACCGGGTCTGTTTCTTCGATGGCGGAGTTATCGTCGAAGAGGGAAAGCCGGACAAGATTTTCGGCAATCCGCAGAATGAACGGCTGAAACAGTTTCTGAGCAAGGTTCTGGAAGCGACATGACAACACCACTCCGCGGGCCCGGAGA
>CBDCSZ010000064.1:0-71502 GCA_965221935.1 Paracoccaceae bacterium | reverse complement strand
TACTCGGAAAGCCGGGCGGAGAGCGACGTCATGATCGTGCCTCCGGCATGGGCCGCGGCACGGGCCAGGGACGCGCGAGCGGGCGCAGGGCCTCGATGTCGTGCCGAGCGCAGACCGTCGTCGTCTGCGCCGATTCGTGGCGCAGCAGGTTGCCGATGTCGGCCAGCGGCGTCCCGTCCTGCAGCAGGCTCATGGCCAGGGAATGCCGGAAGACATGGCAGCGGACCTCGCCCCCGGGCGGCGCGACGCCGGACGCCGCATGGGCCCTGCGGAGCGCCGTCCTGGCCGGGGCGGCGGACGTGAAGCGCAGGAAGGGCGGGCGGATGCTGACGAAGAGATGCCGTGAACTGCCCTGTCGTCCATGCCGGATCCAGTCCACGACGGCCTCGCCGACGTCGGCCGGAAGCGGCATGGCCGCCCGACGCGCGCCCTTGCCGCGGACCAGGATCTCGCCCGCCTGCCAGTCGATGTCGTCGAGCCGGACGGCGACGACCTCCTGGCCGCGCAGGCCGAGCCGGGCCATCGTCAGCAGCATCGCATGGTCGCGGCGGGCGATGGCGCTGTCTCCCTTGGCCGCCGCCAGGACACGCTCGACCTCTTCACGCGACAGGTGCCGCGCCGGTGCGGTCGACCGGGGCCTGGACATGCGCGGGACGCAGGGAACCAGGTTCCGCTCGGTCCGGCCGGTCGCGAACAGGAAGCGGAACAGGGATCGCAGGGAATCGGCCTTTGATCGTGCGTCGGCAAGGCCCGCCTCGTCCGTCGCTTCCAGACAGGCAATGATGTCGGCTTGGGTGATGGCATTCAGGTCGCCCGGAGCTGCATTGCCGAACCGGAAGGCCAGGAAATTGCGAAGTTTGCCTTGACGCGTCTTGACGGTGCTGGGCGCCAACCCGCGCCGGGTCCGCAACCAGGCGCCGTAATCCGTGCACAAGGTCTCAAGAGCCGTTGGCGCCGGTTCCGGCGGTTGTGGCGCGGCCGCCGCGGCGCCCTCTTCCACGAGAAAGGCGATGAACCGATCCAGGACAGATGCCCGTTCTCGCCGGACGTGAACTGCAAGCCTTGCAGGCAGCGGATCACGGGCTTGCACGAGAACCGGCTCGTCAACGCCGTCCGGCGCCGTCAGCCCGCGACGCCCCGCCTCGGCACAAAACCGGTCGATTGCACGGGCATAAACCTTGACGGTGCTGGTCTTCAGGCCAAGCGACAGAAGCGAGGCCAGGAATGCGTTGCGCAGGGGAAGCAGCCAGTCTGGCCCCTGTTCCCTTGGCAATGGGATTCCGATCGGGTTTGATTGCATCCTTTCGTTCCTTTGTTGCGAATGAGTGGAACGAACAGGATTGCCTGGACTGAACAGGGAGCCAAAGACCAGGCTCTCTCTCGATCATCAGAGTCGTCGAAAACGCACCCGGTCACGACCCTCGAACGCAAAGGTCGTGCGGCCTGTCATGAGCCAAAGGCAGATCGGCAGGAGCTTTGGCGCAGAGGAAATGCGGGTCCGGATTGGAAGTGATTATGCCGACAACGGCGGCAAAAAAGCCCGGGGAATCAACGCCCCGGGCCGCGAACGCGGCATAATCCGGTTGTCGGCATTCTCCGCGATGTCGGCGATCTGCCGCCGCGTGAAGCGCCGGCCGAAAAAGGCGGTGGACTTGAGGGCCTCGATTCGCGGGTCCATGGCTGCGCTCCCGGCGGGACAGTCTGATTCGAGCCTAACATGCGGCGGCGGTGTGGTCATGTCAACCCCGGAAGCCGAAAAAAAGGAGCGGACGGAAATTGAGCGTGGAATCAGATGACTGCCGCCGCAGACAGAACGGCGTCAAAATCATGCCGGCCTAATGAAATGCCATTGGGGGCCCCGCGCCCGGAGCCGTAGACCGGATCCGTGCGTCCGGAAATGCTCGAATCCGGCTCCCCAGGGTCACAGATCAAGCCGCGGAAACACACAGGCGGCGGCGCCGCACGGCCGAGGCTGCGCACCCGCCAGGCGGGCGCGGCGCAACCCGCCGCCGCAGCCGTTCCCGGCAATTCCGGGAAATAAGCGGGAATTGCTGGTGTCTGGAGCTTGCATTTGACCCGAAGAGTGTTACGGCAGCAGTCCCCGCAGCCACAGCGACGCATTCCGCCTGGAGGCAACTTTGTGACCGAACAAACTCTATCCATTATCAAACCAGATGCGACCAAACGCAATCTGACAGGCCAGATCAACGCCATGCTGGAAAACGCCGGCCTTCGAATCATCGCCCAGAAACGACTGTGGCTCACGGTTCGGCAGGCGGAGCTGTTCTATGAGGTCCACAAAGAAAGGCCGTTTTATGACGAGCTGTGCGAATTCATGGCTTCCGGTCCGGTTGTGGTTCAAGTCCTTGAACGTGAAAGCGCGATAAGCGTGAACCGCGACGTCATGGGGGCGACAAATCCCGCCGACGCCGCCGAAGGCACGGTGAGGAAACAGTTCGCTTTGTCGCTTGGCGAGAATTCGGTGCACGGATCGGACGGGCCGGAAACCGCCGCTTCCGAGATAAGCTTCTTTTTCTCGAAAATTGAACTTGTCGGGTAGCGGGCGGCCGCGCTTTGACTGGCTTGACCAGGTTTTTGCAGTTGCCTAAGACGAAGGGCAGGGGCCCGTAGCTCAACGGTTAGAGCAGAGCGCTCATAACGCTTTGGTTGGGGGTTCGAATCCCTCCGGGCCTACCAGCCGGTTTCGTTTATCTGTTCGCCGCCGCTGTCGATGCTGTTGAGATCGGAGACCGGCAGCGAAATCGTCGCTTTTAACCCGCCCATGTCTTCACTCGAGTCGAGGGTCAATGAGCCCCCTTGGCTGTTCGATATATCCTCCGCGATTGCCAAGCCCAGCCCGATGCCTTCCAGATTGTTCAAATTCCGCGATGAATCCAGACGGGCAAACGGACGCAGCGCCAGCTGTCTTTGGTTCTCGGGGATGCCAAAGCCGTCGTCTTCCACGATGAAGCTCAACATTCCGCTGTTCAAGGTGACCGAGAGGCGCGTGGTCGGCGCATGATGGAATGCGTTTTGAACCAGGTTCTGCACTGCGCGGCGCGTTGTCATTGGCCGCACGTTGACGGCCATTCCCGACTGCACAGCGCCGTCCATGACCAACGAAAGAGACCGCCCGGGGAGGCGCGCGTCGCGGCAAATGTCGTGGGCCAACACAGATGCCCTGATGATCTGAGGTTCTTCCAGCTTGGCGTATTTGCTGAATTCGACGAATTCCCGCAGCATCGTTGCCATTTGATTGACATCGGCGATCAATTCATCGGTATCCGGCGATTTTTCAAGGAGTTCGAGTCCAACTCTGAGCCTGGCGAGCGGTGTCTTCAGGTCGTGGCTGATGCTTGACAGCATCTGGGTGCGCTGTTCAATGTGGCTTTCGATGCGTTCGCGCATATCCAGAAACGCGCGCGTCGCTTCCCTGACTTCTGTTGCGCCCGATACCGGCAGTTCAATCCTTTGCCCTTTGCCGAATGCTTTAGAAGCTGCAGCCAATCGAATAATGGGTTTCAGCTGATTTCTGAGGAAGGCTGACGAGATTGCGGTCAGGATAATGCCGGTGACAATCATCAAAATCAAAAGCTGATGCGGATTTGACGGTGAGACAGCTCTGCGTAAGAGCACGATGTCGGTGTTGCCGAGCGTGGTGTCGGCCCGGATTGTGACAAAGCTTCCGCCGCCGTTCAAAAGGTCAACAGCGGTCACGCTGGGGATGGCGGCTTTGACCGTATCGATGACGATCTTGCCGGAAAAATCATAGAACAGCCTTCGGTCTTTCGCGGCATGCTCGGAACCAATTGTCACCTGCAGATTTCCCGGCACTGTGATCGGTGTTATCTTTTCGACAGCGTCGTCAATGTTTGCCGCAGAGTTGATCCGCGACAACACCAATCGAATGTGCGGTTCGACATTGTAGACCATTTGCCGCGTGACAAGATCGTGATGTTTTTGAATAAAGACCGCGGCGACCACCAGCTGCACCATGATCACCGGAAAAAGCAGGATGAGGATAGCTCTGCCGCGCAGCCCCTGTGGAAGAAATCTCTTGAGATTTGGCAGCCTTGCTCTGGTCGTTGAGCGGCGCGCAGTCCCGGCAACGTGTCCGTGGATTGTCATGCCGGATTATTAGACTTTATCCACCCGCCATTCAAGGATTTCGAAACCTGCCAGACCCCTTTTCGCGAGCATTTGACCCCCCTGTCGGAAAGGCCGAGTCAATTCAGCCTGAACTGCAGCGCATTGTCGCGCCCAATTCTTCGCCAATGACGTTCACCGGAACAAACACTTATCTTGTGGGTGACGGCGAGATTGCCGTGGTGGATCCCGGCCCGGACGATGACCGGCATCTGCAGGCGATTCTCGATGCGCTCCCGTCACCCAGCGCGCTGCGGTCGATTCTTGTCACACATTCGCATGTTGACCACACCGCGCTGGCGCCGCGGCTTGCGGAAATAACAGGCGCCAGGACCTACGCGCATGCCGGATCGGCACTGACGATCGGAACAGATGAGCAGGCATCAAAAGCCGCTATGGCGATGGGTGGAGGAGAGGGCGCCGACCGTCGTTTCAAATCGGATATTCTGTTGTCCGACGGACAGGTTGTCCGCGGCGGGGGCTGGTCGCTGGAGACCCTGTGGACGCCTGGGCACTTTCACAACCATGTTTGTTTCGCTTGGCCCGAAGGCAACGCTCTGTTCACCGGCGACCATGTCATGGGCTGGTCGACAACGATGGTGTCGCCGCCGCACGGCAACATGACCGACTTTATGCGTTCACTCAAGCGGCTGGGGATGCGCAGTGAAAACTGTGTATTTTCCAGGACATGGAGACAGGATTGAAGATCCGAAGGCAATGATCGCGCACCAGATCAGCCACCGAAAAGAGCGCGAACGGCAGATTCTGGCAGAGATACGTACCGGGCCGCTTTCGGCGGAAGAGGTGGCCTCCCGCATCTACAAGGACACACCGTCCACGCTCCGGGCGGCCGCGGCACGCAACGTTTTCGCCCATTTTCTCGATCTGCGAAGCCGCGGTCTTGCTCATGCCGACGGAGCCGTTTCCCGCCTGTCGCGGTTTTTCGCCAACTGACCCTGTCCACCGTACCGCTCGCGTTCATGCACAAATCGGTTGCCGGAACCAAGACTTCGAACAGCGCAGTTTCGGATTTGCGGGCACCGTGCCCGGCGCAACCGTCCTGATCGCCTTTCACTGCCGACCAACAGTCAGGAAGTTCATTTTCGCCCGCCGGCTGCAGGTAGAGACGGAAAACAAAGGCCGGAAACCAGCGCTCCCGCCTTACCGCTAGAACCTCTTATGAGCCCCCATCTGTCAAGCTGCCGGGAAAGAAAAATCTGCCGGAAAGATCGCTGGGAAAAAGAAGTCAGACGCCGCCGACTATTCCGGTCTCCAGACGGTCACACGCCGATCCAATCCGAACCGGATCCACTGCTCACCGTCGAAACAACATGCAATTCAACAGATGTCCTCCACTTGGCGGCGATGGAAAGCTGCGCGGCGCACAGGACGGAGAAGGTAGGGAAGTGGCTTGCCCGCCGCAGGCGCTTGCTTGTCCGCTTCACGCCGGCCTCGGCGTCATGGCTCAGGCAGGCCGAGCTCCGGTTCCCGGAACTGACCTGGAAGAACCAAAAAAAAGGACGCGCACCGCTCGGTCGCCGAACTCAACGCCGACATCATGTCCTTCATCGACGCGCACGGGGAAATGCCGAAGCCTGGTAGGTGGGTCAAGTCCGCCGATGGGATCCCTGCGTCCGTCAGGAGGTTCCGCCTCAAGGCAAACGCGTTCGGCGAGAACAAGGAGGTTTGTTACGAACATAAGATTTGGGAGACTGGTTTGAGCGGCAATCAATTACAATCCAAGCGCCCGGACCAATCGATCTCCGCACGACATCAACCGGACGTGCTCAGAATGTCCATGAAACCGAATCATGCTTCTTTTTTTCCGCAGGTTCCTGCGTTCATGCATTGACCTGCCGCCTGATGCTGCGACGGGGCGAAACTTGACCGATACACTCTTGGGAACGAGTTTCTCTGCTGCCTTAGCCCCCGCTTTCAATTGTCTGACGACCCGATCCGCACGCAGTTGTCCCCGTTTCAGTTCAAGCGGTGCGACCCAGCCGAAACTCTGTTGACCTTCAGCGATCACGAGATAGTCACGGCGCGTCGCGTTTTGGGACAGCGGCGAACCCGGTTTGTCGAAATCGATTTCCAAACGCGGGTTCGGTGCGTTGGCCATCGAGATTTTGCACCCGCCCTTGTTCACGCCGCGCTGGATCAGACACCTGGTGTCCAGCGCAAGACGAACGCGCTCCAACAAATCCGTCACGAGCCATCCTCGATTTGACTCGAGAGTTCGGCCCAGTCGTTGTGCAATGCCGCCGTGATCGCGTCATAGCCGGTGGGATACATATCGGTATCGTCAAGTTGGATTTCCTTGACGATCTACCCCTTTGGTCGCGATTTGGGCTCGAATAGCCATGCCCCCACCTGCTCAGGGCGAAGTGCGACATCGCCCGCGGAGTCGCTGTGTTTGGACTTGGGGAGTTCGGAGCGTCGCACGATGTTGGCCAATTCTTCGAGCAGCCATTCACTGTGTGTGGTGACAATCAATTGAATTCCCTCGTTGACGAGCGCGGCAAGCTGACGGGTAAACATGACCTGCATCGCCGGATGGAGATGCGATTCGGGCTCTTCGACGATCAAGACGTTGTCGGGTTTGACCAAGTGACGGAGATACAGGACCACGGGTGTAGCCCAATTTGTTGACATCGGCGATTTCTGCCATTTTTTTCTGTAGCGGGCGTGTCCGACAACGGCCGGGCGAATCGGTCGGCGGCGCGCTTTCAGAGGCGAAAGGCAGGAGCGCGAATGATGACGCAGGACGAGGAGAAGCGCGTGCACCGGCATCCGGACGCGGTGGCGTATCTGGAAGGTCTGGACGAAGAGGGCGCGTCGGTGGTCCGGCCGTACGAGGGCGGGCATGTCCGGTACTGGATCGAGGGCGGCGAGGTGCGCAGCCTGGAGGTCGCGGAGGACGGGCCGCTTCCGGCGCTTCTTGCCGCCGTCTCTGCGGAGTTCGGGCCGCAGCTTCCGAGGCTGGCGTCGGATCTCGCGTCGGGCGTCCCCGACCTTGACGGCGTGGAGCGTGCGCTCCGGGACGCCGCCCTAGGCGGCGGGGCAACGGCGCTGAAGCAGCTGGTCGAGCGGCTTGACAGGGCGTTGCCGGCGCCGAGATGCGAAAGCTGCGGCACGCCGATGCGCCGGTGCCAGGAAAGGAAGGGGAAGTCGTTCCTGACCCGGCTGGGCCGGGTCGAGTTCGAGCGGACGTACTTCCATTGCCGGTCGTGCGGCAAGGGCTGTTATCCGCTGGACCGGGCACTGGGCCTGGAGGGGAGCACCTTCACGCCGGGGATGGCGAGCGTCATGGCCGAGACGGTGCCGCTGATGAGTTTCGATGCGGCGAGCCGGCACATCGCGAACCTTGCCGGGGTGGCCGCTTCGTCGAGCTCCCTGCAGCGCTGGTCGCTGGCGTTCGGCGAGGCGGCGCTCCGGTTCGAGCGGGAGGAGGTGGTCGGTGGCAAGCCTCTGGAATCGCGCATGTATCTCTCGATCGACGGGACCGGCATTCCGATGCGGAAAGAGGACGTCGAAGGCGTTGCGGGGAAGCAGGACGACGGGAGTTCCAGGACGCGAGAGGCGAAGCTCGCGGTCATGTACACCGCCGAGGGGCGGGATCCGGAGACCGGCGCGGCGCTGAAGGACCGGGGCAGCGAGACGTTCAGCTGCCTGATCGACAGCGCGGCGGCGCCGTCCGGCGGCAAGGATCCCTCGGCGTTCGCCGTGCGGCTGGACCGCGAGGCCCGGCGCCGGGGCCTGCACGACGCCGGGGAGCTTGTTGTCATCTCCGACGGGGCGGAATGGACAAGGAACACCTGCCAGGAGATCTTCGGCGGCCGGAAGGTCACCTTCGTGCTCGATATGTTCCATGCCCTCGAATACGCGTCCGGCGCCGTGAAGGCGATCCTCCCGGACAGGGAGGGGCGGAACCGGCGGTTCGAGGAGATCAAGGCGGACATCGCGGCGGGCCGGGCGGCCGAGGTGGTCCGGGAACTCGAGCCCTTCAGCGGCCGGCACGAAGATGTCGCGGCGTGCTGCCGCTACTTCAGGAACAACATGGAGCGGATGCGGTACAACGAATACCGTGACCTCGGCATGCAGGTCGGGAGCGGCGTCGTGGAAAGCGGATGCCGGCAGTACGGGCTGCGCCTGAAGCGCCCCGGCACCCGCTGGTCGGAGAGAGGAGCCAACGCCATGCTCGCGCTGAAAAGCTGCGTCATGAACCTCCGGCTGCCCGAATTCCTGGACTGGCAGGCAAGGCAAGCCGTCGCGGCCAGTCACTAACTTGGGCTACACCCCAGGACCACCGGCGCAAGCTCCGAGACCATGGACGACGCGTTTGCCAGCGCCAGATTTTCTTTCCAATTCTTCGGCCGGTAGGCGAAGCGCGGATAGCCGGTCGATGTCGATCGATCGACTCGCACTGATCCATCGAGAACATCCTGCTCGATTCTCGTGCCAAGGTCCAAACCGCGCTTTCGCCGTGGCCGCCCGGGACGGTCAATCTCAATTAACTGTCCGAGAAAGTCTGCCAGCACTCCAGAGAGCATTGGCGTACGGGCAGCAGGACGAAGACCCGCCGTAGGCGCATTCGCGATCAAGGCGCTGACCACAACGCTGTGCGCGTGCATCACGCCAGTGCGATCCGCTGGCAGGTAGAACGCTGGCAAGCGCAAGACACCAACAGCGGAAGGCATCAGCAAGTCGCCGACGAGTGACATCAGCGTGTTGATGATTGCAAACTTCCGATCCGAATCGTCCCCTTTCATTTTGTCCAGCGCAGATATTTCGCTCGGCAGGAACCAATTCATTGTATCGTCCGCTGCGCAGTCGTGCGGTATCGGAATTCCTGCCGGAATTGTCGTCTTGAATTCGGTTTTGCACCCAAGCGATAGCGTATGAATCCCAAACTCCGAACCGTTGGACATCCGCCGGCGCATTGCGATACGAGCAGCGTTTGTTCGACTCTTTCGGGTAAGGGCATGGATCTCACCGATGCCGAAGCATCTCCCGATTTCGGCGGCAAGAGCATCCGCGTGCTTGTCAAAGGCGGATCGGAACGCGTTGGCAACTTCAGGCGTGAGAACGACTCTGCCTTCACTCTTAGAACTCAGGAATGTCGAAAGGTTGTCGATGCTCTCATCGGACAGGTCTAGCCCGAACTTCATGCCGGGATTTGACAGGTTTTCTCCGCGCAGGCAAGGACACCATGTTGTTTTCGCTTGATTTTCTGGGGGTCCGGCCGGGCCGGAGGGCTTTTTCAGCCTGTCATTGAACTGACAACATTTCCGGGCGGTTTGATCTCCAGAAGCTCAAAGGCCCTTTTCTGGAGCGCGGTCGGCCGCGCGGCCATGCGGAACGCGCTGCCGGGCCTTCCGGGCAGGAAGGCGTCGTTCAGCGTCAGCGTTCCGAGATCGGCGAGCAGCGTCCGGAAGCTGTGGACCGGCAGGCCGTCAGGGGTCTGTTTCGAGGCCGCTTTGGCCTTGGCGCTTTCGGAGACCTCCGCCTTCTCCACAGGGGTCGACCGCCTTGCGCGGGCCGCCTCCCGGTCGTCATCCTCGAACAGGATGGGGGCGAGCTTCTCCCGCATGCTCCGCTCCACATGCCAGGCGAGCATGCAGAGGAACACATGCGCCTTCACCCGCCCCTCATTGTAAACATGGAACGGCCGGACCCTCAGCCCTGACGTCTTCATGGTCCGGAAGGCGCGCTCGACGAGCGCGAGGCTTTTATAGGCCGCCACCGCCGCCTCGCCGCCGATGGATTCCTTTCCGAGGCTGGCGCGCACCACATAGATTCCGTCGAGCGCCGCCTCCGCCGCGGTTTTCGCCGCGTCGCGGCTCCAGTCCATTCCGTCATCGCGGATCTCAATGCTGAAGTGTTTTTCGACCTTTTTTCTGTTGCCCCTGCGCCCCAGGGCCTTCGCCGTCATCTCCCGGTTCTTCGGGCCCGGCCGGCGGCGGGACGCCGCGGCGGCGATCTCAGCCAGCGTCTGTTCCGTCGCCCTGAGCAGATCCTCCCGCTTCCGGGCCCTTTCCTCCCGCAGACGGGGATTGAGGCAGACCAGCAGCCGCTCGCCGGGAAAGTCCGGGGACACGGTCTCGGCGACCTGATCCTCAGCGAGCCTCGCCGGATCCAGCGCCGCCGGCGCGTCCTTCCCCTTCTTCACAAGCTTCCGGATATCGGCGCTCCTGAGCGCCGATATCCAGTCAAGGCCGAGAGGAATCAGATCCTCCCTGATGCGGGCCGATGTGATCATGCCGCGGTCGCCGACCAGCGCGATGTTCTCAACCCGGAAACGGCGGCGCAGCTTCTCCGCCCGGCCCCTGACGGTGTCCGGGTCGGCGGTGTTTCCGCTGAACACCTCGACCGCCACAGGGGTTCCGTCCCCCGAGCAGACCAGCCCGTATGTGATCTGCATTTTGCCTTTCTTTCCGTCGCGGCTGTGGCCGAAGGCCGCCAGCGGGCATTTCCTCCCTTCAACGTAACTGGACGAGACGTCGTACAGAACCAACGTCCCGTCCCTGAGATGCCGGTTCGCGAGGCTGCGCTCGATCCAGGGCTGGCGCTCAAGCAGCCAGTCGAGCATGTCCAGCATCTCGTTGCCGCTGACCGGCCCGAGGCCGAGCAGCTCCCCGAGGCTGGTGGAGGCGGTCTCCGGGTCAAGGGCCCTGGCTGTGGCGAGCTTGGAGGCCGGATCGATGATCCGGGCCGCCGCCGCCGCCATCGCGAGACCGCGCATCCGGCTTTTTTTCCGCCCGAGGATGCCTTCGAATCCGAGGCTCCGCATGGTCCCGAGCGCCGCCGCCGCGTGGCCGTGCGGCAGCGACCTGCGGATCCCGAAAACCTCGTCCGGGGAGCCGAGAACGATTCCGCCCCTGAGCACGGCGCGGAAGCCGTCGGTGACCGCCGGCGGCAGATAGGTGAGGTTGGCGATGGTGCGCTTCCTGACCTTCGCGCCTTCGCGCCAGGCCTCCCTGAGGAGGATTGTGTCGCGGCCGCGCCTGTTGGGGATGGTCTCGATGTGGAATGACATGTGCGGTCTCCCTGCGCAATGACAACAATCCATGGTGCCTGCCGTCTCCTTGTCCACAGGATGTGTTCCTTTAACACCATAATAATGTGCACTGTTGCGAAAATACGTCAGTGGGCACGCGGCCTGAAACCGCGCAACTTGCACTGGAAACTTTTTGACAAGACAAAAGCGGCCCGGCGGCCAGAAAACCTCACGTTTTCAACGTCTTGCAGGGAGCGCGGGGGGCGGCGGCGGGATGAAGATCGGTCTAGCTCTTCATGATTGAAAAACAACGGGAATCCTTTGCTGAAAGGCCGGTTGGCAAAACCACCAATGCCTCCGAAATATCGATGCAGCGCGTAGATAAGGATCGCCAGATAGGACTTGCCTGTGTTGCTGGGTCCAACGAACACCGTCAGCGGACGCAAATTGATCTTGGCCCGGGCGATCGGCCCGAAATCCGTGACGTCGATTTCCAGTGAGCCTTACGTTGCCGTTCTGTTCATTGCTACACTTCTCCCGCTCCCGCTCTCCTTATGAGGGCTCCTGCGCCCGTGCAAGGAAGGTTCAATTGGAATGGCGCGCCCTCCATCTATGCTCGGGTATCAACCGTAGATCAGCCTGCGTTCTGCCCTTTCTCTGCCGCCAACCCCGGAACTCCCGGATCCGTTCCTACGGGAAGTGATGATGAATGGCGGCGCGGTCGATTGAGAGGATGCGGATCACGTCGTTGACGAAGGGATAACCCCTGGTATCCTTCAGCATCGTCTTGACCTGTCGGCGGCGGTGTCGATCCCTTCGGTGAGCAAGCGGAATATGCCGCAAGCTTGCAGAGAAGGCAGTTGTTGAAGTGCATGTTGTTTCGACGGGGAGCAGTGGATCTGTTTCGGATTGTTTCGACGTGTGACCGTCTGGAGATCGGAATAATCCGCGGCGTCTGATTTCTCTTTCCCGGCACCTTCATGGAAGCAGCTTCCAGTCTGGCGGGAGTGTGGAATTCCGGAATTGAAAGTCCCGTCCGGTTGGTTGATTGCGGCCCCGGGGGGCGTTCTGCGTTCCTGGAAGCGCGGGCCGGATCCCGTATGGTGCGAGGTGTCTGAGAAGAAGAGTGGCCCATGCGCCGTTAGGTGGTGACCCTCTCGCGACGCGTCTGCGCAAGCTCGAAATTGGCCTGCATCCGCATCCAGTGCTCGGCGGTTCCCCAGCCGACATCCTCAAGTGCCAGCGCCATGGTCGCCGAAACCCCCGTTTTGCCATTTAGCCCGAACTTCATGTCGGGATTTGACAGGTTTTCTCCGCGCAGGCAAGGACACCATGTTGTTTTCGCT
Organism: Paracoccaceae bacterium; assembly: GCA_965221935.1. GTDB lineage: Bacteria > Pseudomonadota > Alphaproteobacteria > Rhodobacterales > Rhodobacteraceae > JAPOXR01. The sequence continues at coordinate 59,013 of CBDCSZ010000064.1, read as the reverse complement.
TGATTTTCTGGGGGTCCGGCCGGGCCGGAGGGCTTTTTCAGCCTGTCATTGAACTGACAACATTTCCGGGCGGTTTGATCTCCAGAAGCTCAAAGGCCCTTTTCTGGAGCGCGGTCGGCCGCGCGGCCATGCGGAACGCGCTGCCGGGCCTTCCGGGCAGGAAGGCGTCGTTCAGCGTCAGCGTTCCGAGATCGGCGAGCAGCGTCCGGAAGCTGTGGACCGGCAGGCCGTCAGGGGTCTGTTTCGAAGCCGCCTTGGCCTTGGCGCTTTCGGAGACCTCCGCCTTTTCAACCGGGGTGGACCGCCCGGCGCGCGCGGCTTCGCGGTCATCGTCCTCGAACAGGATGGGTGCGAGTTTCTCACGCATGCTCCGCTCCACATGCCAGGCGAGCATGCAGAGGAACACATGCGCCCTCACCCGCCTCTCATTGTAAACATGGAACGGCCGGACCCTCAGCCCTGACGTCTTCATGGTCCGGAAGGCGCGCTCGACAAACGCGAGGCTCTTATAGGCCGCCACCGCCGCCCCGCTTCCGGCCGCCTCCTTTCCGAGGCTGGCGCGCACCACATAGATTCCGTCGAGCGCCGCCTCCGCCGCGGTTTTCGCCGCGTCGCGGCTCCAGTCCATTCCGCCGTCCCGGATCTCAATATTGAAGTGTTTTTCGACCTTTTTTCTGTTGCCCCTGCGCCCCAGGGCCTTCGCCGTCAGCTCGCGGTTCTTCGGGCCCGGCCGGCCAATGGCATTTCATTAGGCCGGCATGATTTTGACGCCGTTCTGTCCGCGGCGGCAGTCATCTGATTCCACGCTCTTTTTCCGTCCGCTCCTTTTTTCCGGCTTCCGGGGTTGACACGGCTACACCGCCGCTGCATGTTAGGCGCGAATCAGACTGTCCTGCCGGGAGCGCAGCCATGGACCCGCGAATCGAGGCCCTCAAGTCCACCACTTTTTTCGGCCGGCGTTTCACACGGCGCCAGATCGCCGACATCGCAGAGACCGTCGCGATGCTCCCGAACGACAGCCGCAACGAGCTGTCGAAGACCATCTGCGAGCACTTGGGCTGGACAACGCCGAAAGGTGAATACCGCGTCTCGGCGTGCCTGCGTGTTCTCGAGCGCCTTGAGGAGTGCGGGATCCTGACCCTGCCTGAGAAGCGCGGCACGGCCGCGAAACAGCCGCCCGGGCCGATTGTCCATGTGCGGGCGTCCGACCCGCAGCCGGAGATCGCCTGCGGTCTCGCGGCCCTGGAGCCCCTGGCCCTGGAGGAGGCGGCGTCGCCGGAGGACGCCGCCCTGTGGAAAGCGCTCGTGGACCGCTGTCATTATCTCGGCTGTCCGCGGCCCTTCGGCCCGCACATCCGCTGGTTCGTCCGCGACCGGAGCGGGCGGCCGCTGGCCGTTCTGCTGTTCGAGGCGGCGGCGCGGGAGCTGCCGGCGAGGGACGAATGGATCGGCTGGAGCGAGGCTGACCGCGGCCGCCGCCTGCACCTTGCGGTGTCGAACAGCCGTATGTGGACGCCCCCCTGAGCGCAACCGGGAATCTCAGAAACACAGGAAGCCTGCAGTCGGGCGCTGTCGTATGTCCGGCCTCTCAGATGCGGCGCTGTCGGCCGCGGGCCCGCATGGTGTTCGCGGACCGGATCCAAATCGCTTACCCGGGCTCGAAGCCCTGCGGCTATGCCTGGTTCTTCCGGCCCCGTCTTTCCGACTCTTGCCCCTGCGCTGTCCTTCGCTCCCGGCGCACAGTCCGGGGGCCGCCGGATCACGCCCCGGAGGGCGCGGCGGCCGTCCCGAATTCTCTCCTTCCTCAGTTTCCTCTTTTTTCTTTCCAAGCAGCCGTCACGCCGCCCTTGGCCGCCAGACTTCGTTTTTCACCGAAAGCGCCCACACGGTCCGGGCCATCCTGTTCGCCAGGGCGACCGCGGCCACCTTGAACGGCTTCTCCTCAATCATCCTCCGCAGCCAGGGGTCCGCGATCTCCTCCCGGCCTCTCTGATGACGCAGCACGGCGACCGCCCCCTGAACCAGCAGGCTCCTGATGTCGCGCTGCCCCATCTTCGTGATCCGCCCGAGCCTCTGCCGGCCGGCGGTCGAATGCTGACGCGGGGTCAGGCCCGTCCAGGCGGCGAAGTCCCTGCCGCTGCGGAAGCTCCCCATCGGCGGCGCGAACGCGTGCACCGCCATCGCGCTGATCGGCCCGACCCCGGGGATTGTCATCAGGTTCCGGATGTCCTCCCGCTCCCGCGAGCGGCGCTTCAGCTCGCGGTCCAGCTCCGCGATCCGCCCGTTCAGCGCGTCGATCTGGCCAAACAGCATCTCCGCGGACTGCCGAACCAGCTCCGGAACCCCTTCGGCGGCCTTCTCCAGCTCGGCTCTCAGAGCCTCCACATTTGCCACGCCGCGGGCCGACACCAGGCCGAACTCCGCGAGATGGCCGCGCAGCGCGTTCACGGTCTGCGTGCGCTGCCGCACGAAAAGAGCGCGGGTCCGGAACAGCATCGCGTCGGCCTGGGCCGCTTCCGGCTTCACCGCCACGAACCGCATGGTCGGCCGCTGCGCCGCCTCCACGATCGCCGCCGCGTCGTTCGCGTCGCTCTTCTGCCGCTTGACGAAGGGCTTCACATACACCGGCGGGATCAGCCTGCACTCATGTCCCTTGGCGATGATCTGACGGCCCCAGTGGTGAGCGCCGCCGCACGCCTCCATCACCACCAGGCACGGCGGCAGATCCTCGAGGAACGGCAGGAACCCGCTCCGCGACAGCTTCTTCACAAAAACCGGCCGGCCGGAAGCCGTCGATCCGTGCAATTGAAAAACCCTCTTTGAAATGTCGACACCGACTATGCTGACCTTTTCCATGGACGCTTCCTTTCGCGTTTCAGACGCACACAAGCGTGCGTTCTTATTCTGGCGCATCATGACGCCGCAGATCGGGGGCGTCCACTCCATCGCTTTCTCGTGCTGCCGTGGGTCCGCGTCGACAATCTGGCGTCGAAGGCGCTGGCGCTGGCCCTGCGCGGGCTTGCGGAACGCTGGGAGGCGAACCACGGCTGCCGCCCGGTCCTCTGCGAGACCTTCATCGACCCGACCCGCTTCGACGGCGCCTGCCACAAGGCCGCCAACTGGGAGACGATCGGCATGACGGCCGGAAAGCGCAGCGGGCGCGGCGCCAAGCCGGCCAAGGAGATTCTGGTCCGGCCGCTGGACCCGGAGTTCCGCGCGGTCCTGAAGGGGGAGACGACACCCGGGCCGCGGCCGAAACGCCGCTCTCCCGCCGCCTTTGACCACGGCTTCGCCGCGATGTGGTCCCGGATCGCCGACGCGGCCGCCGACATCGCCGCGCGCCGCGACGAGACATGGATAAAGCGGCGGCGGACGCTTAACACCCTGATTATTATGCTTTTCGTGTTCCGCCTGGCGCTGTCGCGCGGTCGGAAAGGCTACACAACCGTGACCGCCGAGCTGTGGGACCAGTGCCGCCGCCTCGGCGTCGCGCTGCCGCAGCCGGAGCCGGTGGCCATCTCCTCGATCGCCAAGGCCCGGGCCCGCGTGCACGAGGACGTGTTCCGCGAGCTGCACCGCGGGATCCTCGCCCACGACACCCACGGCCCGGACTGGAACGGGCGCCGGACCTTCGCCGTCGACGGCTCCAAGATCAACCTGCCGCGGCCGCTCGCCGAGGCCGGATACCCGCTCCCGAGCGGCGGCGCCCACTATCCGCAGGGGCTGCTGTCCTGTCTTTACCGCCTCGACAGCCGCATGCCGGTCGACTTCACCCTCACGTCCGGCGCCGACGAGCGCGCCGCCGCGCGCGCCCATCTCGGCGCCCTCTCGCCCGGCGACGTCGTCGTCTTCGACCGCGGATACTTCTCCTTCGTCCTGCTCCGCGACATGACGGCGCGGGGACTGCACCCGGTGTTCCGCATCCAGCGCAACTCCGCGGCCGGGTTCGACAGATTCCGCGACGGGGACCGCGACGACGCCCTCGTCAGGATCACCCCGGGCAAAAACGCCCTGCGCAGGCTGAAGGCCGCGGGCATCCCGGAGCCGTCCTCCCCGATTGTCCTGCGCCTGGTCCGATACGACATCGGAGAAAGCCGCTATGTGCTCGCCACGACCCTCGCCGATACGGAGCGATACAGCCGGAAAGACCTCTCGGAACTCTATCACGGGCGCTGGTCGATCGAGGAGCTGTTCAAGATATCCAAGACAACCCTCGCGGTGGAGGAGTTCCACGGCAGAAGCGAGCGCGGCGTCCGCCAGGAGCTCTACGCGCACTTCAACCTGATCGCCATGGCGCGCCTGTTCACGAACCGCGGAGACGCCGCGCTGGACGAAGCGCACGAAGGCGATCTGCCGAAGATGCGGACGAACTTCACAAACGCGCTGGCCATGCTGGCCGGCAGTCTCGAGGAGCTGATCCTGACGCAGACGTCGGCGCTGGCCGACGCCGTGAGCCGCGTGGCGAACTCGGTCCTCGCGGCCCGGGCGCGGCTGCGGCCGGGACGGTCATTCCCGCGCCGGTCCCAAAAACCCGTCGGAAAGTGGCAGCGGAGACGACACCAGACCGCGTGACCTGAAACCGAACCTTGCCGGAAAGGGGCGAAGCCGCCCCGGAAATGGCGCGCCCCCTTAAGGAAATGACGCCGAATCGTTAAGGAAATGCCATTGCGCGTCGGCGGCGGGACGCCGCGGCGGCGATCTCAGCCAGCGTCTGTTCCGTCGCCCTGAGCAGATCCTCCCGCTTCCGGGCCCTTTCCTCCCGCAGACGGGGATTGAGGCAGACCAGCAGCCGCTCGCCGGGAAAGTCCGGGGACACGGTCTCGGCGACCTGATCCTCAGCGAGCCTCGCCGGATCCAGCGCCGCGGGCTTCTTTTTCCCCTTCCTGACAAGCTTCCGGATATCGGCGCTCCTGAGCGCCGATATCCAGTCGAGGCCGAGAGGAATAAGATCCTCCCTGATGCGGGCCGATGTGATCATGCCGCGGTCGCCGACCAGCGCGATGTTCTCAACCCGGAAACGGCGGCGCAGTTTCTCCGCCTGGCCTCTGACGGTGTCCGGATCGGCGGTGTTTCCGCTGAACACCTCCACCGCCACAGGGGTTCCGTCTCCCGAGCAGACCAGGCCGTATGTGATCTGCATTTTGCCTTTCTTCCCGTCCCTGCTGTGCCCGAAGGCGGCGAGCGGGCATTTCCTTCCCTCCACGAAGCTTGAACTCACGTCATAGAGCGCCAAGGTTCCGCCCCTGAGATGCCGGTTCGCGAGGCTGCGCTCGATCCAGGGCTGGCGCTCAAGCAGCCAGTCGAGCATGTCCGGCATCTCGTTGCCGCTGACCGGCCCGAGGCCGGGCAGCTCCCCGAGGCTGGTCGAGGCGGTCTCCGGATCGAGGGCCCGCGCGGTGGCCGGCCTGGAGGCCGGATCGATGATCCGGGCCGCCGCCGCCGCCATGGCGAGACCGCGCATCCGGCTTTTTTTCCGCCCGAGGATGCCTTCGAATCCGAGGCTCCGCATGGTCCCGAGCGCCGCCGCCGCGTGGCCGTGCGGCAGCGACCTGCGGATCCCGAAAACCTCGTCCGGGGAGCCGAGAACGATTCCGCCCCTGAGCACGGCGCGGAAGCCGTCGGTGACCGCCGGCGGCAGATAGGTGAGGTTGGCGATGGTGCGCTTCCTGACCTTCGCGCCTTCGCGCCAGGCCTCCCTGAGGAGGATTGTGTCGCGGCCGCGCCTGTTGGGGATGGTCTCGATGTGGAATGACATGTGCGGTCTCCCTGCGCAATGACAACAATCCATGGTGCCTGCCGTCTCCTTGTCCACAGGATGTGTTCCTTTAACACCATAATAATGTGCACTGTTGCGAAAATACGTCAGTGGGCACGCGGCCTGAAACCGCGAAACTTGCACTGGAAACTTTTTGACAGGACAAAAGCGACCCGGCCGCCAGAAAACCTCACGTTTTCAACGTCTTGCAGGGAGCGCGGGGGGCGGCGGCGGGATGAAGATCGGTTTAGCAGACGCGACAGCGTTCCGCGCTCGCAGCCGAGCCGAGCCGTAGTCTCGGTCACGTTCCAACCCACATCGTCCATGCTCTCGCGGATGAGTTCGCCCAGGTGCGGCGGGTTCTGCATTGGGCCGACGCGATCGCTCGCAATGTCGTTCATGGTTGGTGCTCCCATTTGTTCAGTGGTGGTCGATCAGGTCCACGTCTACGGCCTCGCCGGCCTCGAAACGGAACACCAAGCGCCAGTTGCCCGAGACGCGAATGCTCCTCTGGCCCGCACGTTTGCCCTTGAGGGGATGCAGGCGGAAGCCCGGCGCGTCGGCACTGCCTGGATGCGTCGCCACTTGCAACCGGAAACACCCCTCAACGAGACTGCCATCTTGATTGTCGCGCTAGGATCAGGACCCTATAATGGTTGACAGACGCGATTGTGTCTGATTCACTGCCTGAAAACAACAAACCGGGCAGTGAGCGGCAGCATGCGTGGTCTTTTCTGGCTGACGGAGGCGCAGCTTGAACGCCTCCGCCCGTTCTTCCCCAAGTCAAGGGGCATCCCCGGGGTTGATGACAGGCGGGTCCTGAGCGGCATAATATTCATAAACCGCAACGGGTTAAGGCGGCGGGACGCGCCGGCGGAGCACGGTCCCCACAAGACGCTCCACAGCCGGTGGAAACGCTGGAGCATGAAGGGCGTCTTCGCCCGCATGCTCGAGGGGCTTGCGGGCGGGTGCAGCGAGACTAGCTGCTGAACTTGCGGGTGGAAGTCCCGCCGGCGCAATTCTCAGTTTGGCGTCGTAGTCATATCCCCACGGGTGTCTGGGGTGACCCGGCGTCCGGAAGCGGGGACGTAAAAGCCTCTGTGGGCTGGGAGGACGATGTCCCTCTGGTCCGGTCGGACAGGGAGGCGAACAACCGGGAGGGCCGTAGCGAAAGCGAACGTCCGTATGAAGCGTCGAAAAAACGCTCCCCGCATGGAATCCGACTTGCGGGGGTATTGGAGGATGCCAAGGGTCTCCGCTCTGCCCGATGGCCAGTGCCGGTGCGGAAGAACTGAGATGCACGCATCGGATCGCCCGGCGTACAGGTGGCGGCAATCCCGGAGGGTTCAGTGGTGAAAGTCCGGAAGGTGAGGAGGACAGACAGGATGTTGTGACCCTCGAATGTCAAGGACCGTGTCCATAACCGGAGTACGGGAAAGGACGCGGAGTCCTCCTGACTGGCGGATGAGGCCGATTAAGCCGAACTTCATGCCGGGATTTGACAGGTTTTCTCCGCGCAGGCAAGGACACCATGTTGTTTTCGCTTGATTTTCTGGGGGTCCGGCCGGGCCGGAGGGCTTTTTCAGCCTGTCATTGAACTGACAACATTTCCGGGCGGTTTGATCTCCAGAAGCTCAAAGGCCCTTTTCTGGAGCGCGGTCGGCCGCGCGGCCATGCGGAACGCGCTGCCGGGCCTTCCGGGCAGGAAGGCGTCGTTCAGCGTCAGCGTTCCGAGATCGGCGAGCAGCGTCCGGAAGCTGTGGACCGGCAGGCCGTCAGGGGTCTGTTTCGAGGCCGCTTTGGCCTTGGCGCTTTCGGAGACCTCCGCCTTCTCCACAGGGGTCGACCGCCTTGCGCGGGCCGCCTCCCGGTCGTCATCCTCGAACAGGATGGGGGCGAGCTTCTCCCGCATGCTCCGCTCCACATGCCAGGCGAGCATGCAGAGGAACACATGCGCCTTCACCCGCCCCTCATTGTAAACATGGAACGGCCGGACCCTCAGCCCTGACGTCTTCATGGTCCGGAAGGCGCGCTCGACGAGCGCGAGGCTTTTATAGGCCGCCACCGCCGCCTCGCCGCCGATGGATTCCTTTCCGAGGCTGGCGCGCACCACATAGATTCCGTCGAGCGCCGCCTCCGCCGCGGTTTTCGCCGCGTCGCGGCTCCAGTCCATTCCGCCGTCCCGGATCTCAATATTGAAGTGTTTTTCGACCTTTTTTCTGTTGCCCCTGCGCCCCAGGGCCTTCGCCGTCATCTCCCGGTTCTTCGGGCCCGGCCGGCGGCGGGACGCCGCGGCGGCGATCTCAGCCAGCGTCTGTTCCGTCGCCCTGAGCAGATCCTCCCGCTTCCGGGCCCTTTCCTCCCGCAGACGGGGATTGAGGCAGACCAGCAGCCGCTCGCCGGGAAAGTCCGGGGACACGGTCTCGGCGACCTGATCCTCAGCGAGCCTCGCCGGATCCAGCGCCGCCGGCGCGTCCTTCCCCTTCTTCACAAGCTTCCGGATGTCGGCGCTCCTGAGCGCCGATATCCAGTCAAGGCCGAGAGGAATCAGATCCTCCCTGATGCGGGCCGATGTGATCATGCCGCGGTCGCCGACCAGCGCGATGTTCTCAACCCGGAAACGGCGGCGCAGCTTCTCCGCCCGGCCCCTGACGGTGTCCGGGTCGGCGGTGTTTCCGCTGAACACCTCGACCGCCACAGGGGTTCCGTCCCCCGAGCAGACCAGCCCGTATGTGATCTGCATTTTGCCTTTCTTTCCGTCGCGGCTGTGGCCGAAGGCCGCCAGCGGGCATTTCCTCCCTTCAACGTAACTGGACGAGACGTCGTACAGAACCAACGTCCCGTCCCTGAGATGCCGGTTCGCGAGGCTGCGCTCGATCCAGGGCTGGCGCTCAAGCAGCCAGTCGAGCATGTCCAGCATCTCGTTGCCGCTGACCGGCCCGAGGCCGAGCAGCTCCCCGAGGCTGGTGGAGGCGGTCTCCGGGTCAAGGGCCCTGGCTGTGGCGAGCTTGGAGGCCGGATCGATGATCCGGGCCGCCGCCGCCGCCATCGCGAGACCGCGCATCCGGCTTTTTTTCCGCCCGAGGATGCCTTCGAATCCGAGGCTCCGCATGGTCCCGAGCGCCGCCGCCGCGTGGCCGTGCGGCAGCGACCTGCGGATCCCGAAAACCTCGTCCGGGGAGCCGAGAACGATTCCGCCCCTGAGCACGGCGCGGAAGCCGTCGGTGACCGCCGGCGGCAGATAGGTGAGGTTGGCGATGGTGCGCTTCCTGACCTTCGCGCCTTCGCGCCAGGCCTCCCTGAGGAGGATTGTGTCGCGGCCGCGCCTGTTGGGGATGGTCTCGATGTGGAATGACATGTGCGGTCTCCCTGCGCAATGACAACAATCCATGGTGCCTGCCGTCTCCTTGTCCACAGGATGTGTTCCTTTAACACCATAATAATGTGCACTGTTGCGAAAATACGTCAGTGGGCACGCGGCCTGAAACCGCGCAACTTGCACTGGAAACTTTTTGACAAGACAAAAGCGGCCCGGCGGCCAGAAAACCTCACGTTTTCAACGTCTTGCAGGGAGCGCGGGGGGCGGCGGCGGGATGAAGATCGGATTAAGCGGTGATGGACGGAATAACACAACCCGTCCGGAGCGAGGGCCTCTGGGCTCAGGTGGCGAAGACGGCAGGTCATGCCGGGACTCAGAGCCCGGCGCCGACCGAGGATACCACCCCGGTTGAAAGGGGTGGTGCTGTCGAGCCGAAGGGCGGCGTAAACGCGGGATGATGCCACGGGTATGGCTGGGTCAGCCTTGAGCGTGGCGGATGTCGCGGAAGGCACCGTAACGAACTCCTGCGGGGGTGCCTGACGCTTGAAGCCGGACCCGGGAAAACCGGAAGTCCGGAATTTTAGGGGGACGCTGGAAACGTGACCTATGGTGCGCGCGCCAGTGTCCTACCCGACGGAAGATCCCGGCGGAACGCTGATGACCGACGCCACCCATCTCAAGGCCCGCCGGACCGCGGCGGGCCTCGGGCTCAAAAAAAGGGGGTTCGGACGGAAGACCGGACGGACCAAGGGCGGTCTGAACTCCAAGCCGCACACATTGACCGACGGCCGCGGACGGCCGCTGCGGATGATCCTGACCGCCGGCCAGGTCAGCGACTGCACAGGAGCCCGGATTCTCATGCGGGACCCGCCGCCGGCGAAGACATTGGCGGCCGACCGCGGCTGTGACGCCGACTGGCTGCGCAAGTCATTGAAAGAGAAGGCCATTTCTCCCTGCATACCGTCAAGAAAGAACCGGCGCGCGCCGATCCCCCATGACGCGGAGATCTACAAAGAACGTCACAAGATCGAGAACTGCTTCGCCAAGATCAAGGACTGGCGGCGGGTTGCCATGCGCTGTGACCGATGTCCGGATGTCTTCCTCTCCGCCTGCATGCTTGCCGCGGACGTAAAGTTCTGGTTATAGGTCCTGACCCTAGACTGATCCGTTGAGCGACCCGGTTCCGGGTTGCCCGCGACGGCACTGAAGCGAGCGTCGGCGCGGCTCTCCCCGCACATTGGCCGTCGCGCTTGCCTTCGCTCTCGTGCAGGCAGCGCTGCAATGACCGAAGATATCGTGTGGTGTGGTTATTGGCATATGAGCTTGCCGCCCTCATTCCAACGTTCCGCAAATTCATCGAGTTCACGTTCCATTCGGTCATCGGGGTTGATGATGAAGAAGGTCCGGTTACTCCAGCGTCGCCAGTACCAAGCTCTGGTACAGCCGGTCAATTCGTTCATCCAGCACCAGATTTCCTCGCTGTGCCCACCCTTGCGGCGCGTGTTGTGATGATAAATTACAGCCGTTGAGCCTTCGGCAAGAGCCTTTGCCTCACACACCGGTATACTCTTCGCGCTGGTCTTTAGCGTCGGGCTGAATTATTTTTTCGAGGCCAGACCGTTGTCGGGATCGGCGAACACCAGGTCGCAGCCGGCAAGCGTCACCTTCACACGGTCGAACCATGTGCGGCGCTAAATCTCGCGGCAACGAACCGGAACGTTCTCTAAATCGAGCAGTTCGTCCGCGAAGACGGCGTTACCCAGGATACGGCACTGTTGCACTTCCGTGACCGATCTCTGTTTCAGATCAACGACTTGCTTCAGATTATCGAATAACTCGCAATCGATACGGCGCCACTTCTCGCGCTGATTCAGGTACTGGGTATGGCGACCGTCACCGAGTGGACCGGAATCGGGGTGCAGGTACCACGCCACGCCCAGGTTTCTCCCTTTGCTGATTGCCCGCAAGAGCCCGAATTTCGCAAAGTCCCCGATATCGCCAACATATCGATCCTGCATCAGACACTCCAATATGTGAATACGCCGCCGATTATGGGCGAATGCGAAATCCTCGCTGCTGTGGGAAAGCGGCTTGCCTTGCCTGGTTCGCGGCGGTCGCTGCGGAAAATCTCTCTCCCACGGCTCGACTCCCCTTGCCAGAGGCGCTCCAACAATGCCAGACGTGCTTCCTTTTATGACCAACGGAAGTCGCGCAACGGGTCCGGAACCGTTCCATCGCAAGCCCGGCGGACAGCGCCGCTCGGGGCAAATGCCGATTGAACAACGGCTTGTGTCGCCCGACAGGTCGAGCGGTCAGGAAGCAAGTTCTGGAAGCCCTTCGGCGCGTGGTTTTCACACCTCACGCCGCAGCGCCGCATCGATACACGGCGGGAAATATGGCTCCGGCGGCAGGATTCGAACCTGCGGCCAATTGATTAACAGTCAACTGCTCTACCGCTGAGCTACGCCGGAATCGGCGATGCACTATCCGTTACGCTTGGGACTGTCCACTGAAAACCCGTATGTCGGTCCACTTGCCATTGCGGCAGTGTATTTCGGTCCGCGGGGCGCCGCCCGCGTGTTGGCCAAAGTCATTGGGCAGCATCAGGACCGCGCTGCTCCCTTTGTTGCAAAGTGACGGCAGGCGGACCTTCCGAACGAATGCGGGCGCCTTGGGAAGCATAGGGTTCGGCAATCCGCCGGCCGCCGTTTGTGTTCCGGCAAAAGGTTCGGAGATTCCAGAATGGTTTCGATCTGCAATCGGTGGTCCTGCGGCAGTTGCCGCCGCTTTCCGTTCAGCGCCCGCAGGACATGCGGACCATGCCCGGCAAGGTGTGTGGAGGCAGGCCGCAGCGCTGTGTCTGCCAAACGGCGCCGGGGATTGGCGCTGTGCCTGACTGAAATGCCAACACGGGGGCCGCAAACCGGACAGCAGACGGTCTGAATCCGACTCGCCGCAGATTTCGCCCGGCGATTCAGCCTATGTGTCCATCCAGACAGTCACAGGACCGTCATTTGTCAGATGAACCTGCATTTCGCTGCCAAATACACCGGTCTGAACCGGACAGTGGTTTGCCAAATCGGCCGCAAATCTCTCATATAGCTGTTTCCCGAGAACAGGGTCGGCGGCGCTGGAGAATCCGGGGCGATTTCCGCGTGAGGTGTCGGCGGCAAGCGTGAACTGGCTGACAACCAGGGCCGCGCCGCCGCCGGCGACAATCGAAAGGTTCATCTTTCCCTGTTCATCCCGAAAGATCCTCAGGTTCGATACCTTTCGAGCGAGAGGTGAAACCATTTCCAAAGTGTCTCCGCGCATCGCGCAAATAAAGATGACAATGCCGCTGCCGATGCGCGCAGTCTCATAGCCGCCAGTTTCAACCACCGCTGACGAAACGCGCTGAATCAGCAACCGCACCGCAATCTCCCTCCTGCCAATTCAGCCTGTTTTTCAGATAGAGGGCCGATACTGCATCAAATTTGCCACTAATGCCAACAGATTGGATTGCCCCAAGTTGCGCAATTCCGGGGCCAAAAATATTGATTTGGGGGAAGGGGAAATGTGCGACTCCTGTGATTCGGTGTGTGAACGCTGTGAGTGTGGACATTGTGTGAGTGAGGTTTTTCAAGCGTGTTTGAGTTCAGGTCCTCCGCGGAAGATCTACAGAAATTCTGCGAAAGAGCGCGGGCCTGCCGGTTCGTAACCATCGACACCGAGTTTCTGCGCGAAAAAACGTACTATCCAAAGCTGTGCCTGCTACAGATGGCGATTCCGACAGAGGATGCCGACAGCGTCACTCTGTTTGACACGCTGGCGCCGGAATTCAGCATTGAACCATTGGCAGGGCTGTTGCGTGACCGGTCGACCGTGAAAGTCCTGCACGCCGCCCGGCAAGACCTTGAAATCTTCCTGTTGCAGTTGGGCACGCTTCCGGAACCGGTGTTCGACACCCAGATCGCTGCCATGGTTTGCGGCTATGGCGATCAAGTCGGTTACGAAACTCTGGCGCGGGAAATTGCCGGTGTGAGAATTGACCGGTCATCCAAGATCACCGATTGGTCGCGGCGACCGTTGACAACTAAGCAGCTGCGATACGCTGCGTCTGACGTGGACCACCTGCGCGACATCTACACACACCTTGCGGCACGGGTGCGTCGCAATGGCCGCCGGTCCTGGATTGACGACGATCTCGCTGTGTTAACCAATCCATCGACCTACAAAACGGATCCCAACGATGCGTGGCTGCGCATCAAGCGGCGGGGAGGATCGGCAAGATTCCAATCGACACTGCGTGAATTGGCCAAGTTTCGTGAATTGCTCGCCCGCAAACGCGACCTGCCGCGAAACTGGATTATCCGCGACGAAGCGCTTTTGGAACTTGCTGGAAACAGGCCGTTGAACCGAGAGGACCTGCAGCAAGCGCGGTTCCTGCCGAAAAAAATGCAAAAGGGTCCGGCCGCAGACGGAATACTCGCTGCCGTCAAGGCAGCCCTCGACAGCCCGCTGCAGGAGCAGAACCCAAAACCCGCAGCTCCTCCCGCGGATTCAAACAACGATCTGGATTTGTTGAAGGTGTTGCTGAAACACAAGGCAAAACGCCTGGGCGTGGCGGAGCGGCTGATTGCGACAACCGCCGATCTGGAAGAAATTGCTGCAGACAAACCTTGCGCCCGCCCTTTGCAGGGTTGGCGCAAAGAACATTTCGGCAAAGACGCGCAACGCCTGTGCAGGGGTCAGATTGCGCTCACCACATCAAGCGGCGCAACCCAGCTGGTCTCGCTCAAAGCGCAATATCGAGATGATTTGCCAAGGCAATAACGCGGATCCCGGTCACACCTTCGAGCTTGTTGGCGGTGATTGTCCGCGCCGCCTGCAGCTCCCGGCTGTCAGCGGTGCCCTCAACAACTGTGTCGGTCGGACCTGATGCCCGGAACTCATAGATGAGCAAGCCATCGCGCGGCAGCTCGTTGTTTGTCGGCACCAGCACGGGATCCCAGAATCCCTGCGTCGGCGGCAGACCCATTGCAAGCAAAATCAAACCGTTAGAAGTCGGAAGCTGCGACACCTCTGTCACTTGAGGAAGCAGTTCTCTAGTGTCGATCACCGCTACGGGTTCCGGTGCGGCGACGGGAGCCTCTTCGCGGTCGAACCAGTTTATCGGATTAATTGTATCGGTGTTTACATTAGAACACCCGGCAACAGCCGTCAAACCGATCAGCACTGCAAATATTCTCTTCATTTTTTAATCCCACTGGTCATCAAGCCGGTATATATAGACTATGTAAGAAAAATTAAACAATTTTTAAATGTCTTATCCCGACCGCGCGCGCAGCCGAGGATTCTGCACGCCTTCCAATCCTGTCCTGTGCCCTGGAGACGTCTGAATTGGCCACCGACACATTTGAAACGATCGTGGAAGATTTCGCTTTCCTTGACGATTGGCAGGATCGCTACAGGTATGTGATCGACCTCGGCAAAGCTATGAAGGACCTGCCTGACCGCGCCCGCTCTCCGGCTGCCAAAGTTGAGGGTTGCGCCAGTCAGGTCTGGATTGTTCCGGAAGTCCACGAGTGTGGCGGCATCAAAACATTTCAGTTTTGCGGCGACAGCGATGCCATGATCGTGCGCGGCCTGATCGCGGTGTTGCGGGCCCTTTATAACGGCGTGCCGATTGCTGAGATTCATCGCGTGGACGCGCGCGCCGAACTGGACCGTCTGGGTCTGCGCGGCCATCTGACCGCCCAAAGGTCAAACGGGCTGACCGCGATGGTCGGGCGAATCCGCCACCTGGCCGCCTCGTCACGCGATTGACCGAAAAATGTTGAATCGGTTTGCAGGCGCTGCGGCAGTATCGGAATTTGCGGTCGGGCGACTTCACCGGTGAGGACGACGGAGCGAAATGGATCCAAAAGCCAGGATTGACAGAATTGTGGCGGAACGGGGCTGGCTGCTTGCGGACGGCGCCACCGGGACCAACCTGTTTGCCGCCGGGCTGCCGGCCGGCGACTCGCCGGAGCTGTGGAATGAATCCCAGCCGAAACAGGTTGCGGCGCTCATAGAAAACGCCGTCTTGGCAGGGTCGGAATTGGTTCTGACCAACAGTTTCGGCTGCAACTCCGCTCGCCTGAAGCTTCACGGAGCAGAAACCCGCTGCAGGAAACTGGCTCAGATTTCTGCGGAGATTGCCCGCGAAGCGGCGGATTCTCTTGGCCGCGGTGTCATGGTGGCCGGTTCGGTCGGACCCACGGGTGAACTCATGGCGCCGATGGGCCAATTGACGAGGAAATCTGCGACGGAGATTTTCGCGGAGCAGATTGAAGGGCTGCGGTGCGGCGGCGCCGACTTGATCTGGATTGAGACCATGTCAGACCTGGAAGAGCTGGCCGCCGCCGCCGATGCCGCCGTTTTGGCTGACATCCCCTGGATCGGAACAATGAGTTTTGACAGCGCGGGGCGGACCATGATGGGAATTGCGCCCGCGCGGCTGGCGGAATGGACAGCGTCTGAAGCGCCCGCATCCTTGGGTTTCGGAGCAAACTGCGGCGCCGGCGCCGCCGATCTGGTGCGCACAATCCTCGAATTCGCGGAGGCGCAGCCGCACGGCCATATCGTCGCAAAGGGCAACGCCGGAATTCCGAAATATGTCTGTGGACACATCCGCTATGACGGCACCCCCGATCTCATGGCGGATTTCGCGGAACTGGCTCGCAACGCCGGCGCCGTGATCATCGGCGGCTGCTGCGGCACATCGGCTGAACATCTGGCAAAAATGCGGGACCGGCTGGAATCGGCGCCCAAGGGACCGCCTCCGGATCTCACAGAAGTCGCGGCGCGGCTCGGACCGCTGTCGGCGCCGGCCAATGACAACAGGAAACGCCGGCCGTCCCGTCGCCGCGCCAGCGGGTGATCGCAGGTCAGTAAGGCGATTTTTTAAGTTGCAAGATTCTTCATTTTCGATGAAACGGCAGTATCTTACGGTCACCGGCTGAGCGGATCCAATTATGTCTGATGAACCCCTAGACGACATTATTCTGTCGGAACTTCCGGACGATGAACTCGTTCCGCAGATGCATGACGACCTGTATGATGGCCTGAAAGAGGAAATCGAAGAGGGTGTGCATATCCTGCTTGAACGCGGGTGGCTGCCTTTCAAGGTTCTGACCGAGGCGCTGGTTGAGGGCATGCGTATCGTCGGGATCGATTTTCGCGACGGCATCCTTTTCGTTCCCGAAGTTTTGCTGGCCGCCAACGCGATGAAAGCCGGCATGTCGATTCTCAAACCGCTGCTGGCGGAAACCGGCGCCCCGAGAATGGGCAAAATGGTGATCGGGACAGTCAAGGGCGACATTCATGACATCGGCAAAAACCTTGTGTCCATGATGATGGAAGGGGCTGGATTTGAGGTTGTCGATCTCGGTATCAACAATCCGGTTGAGAACTATATCGGAGCGCTGGAATCGGAACAGCCCGACATTTTGGGCATGTCGGCTCTGCTGACGACAACGATGCCCTATATGAAGGTGGTGATAGACCGTCTGGTGGAGCTGGGCTGGCGGGACGACTTCGTGGTGCTAGTCGGAGGAGCGCCGCTGAATGAGGAATTCAGCAAGGCCATTGGCGCCGATGCGTATTGCCGCGATGCCGCGGTTGCCGTTGAGACGGCGAAAGACTTCATGGCCCGCAAGCATAACATCCTGGCTGGCGGGTAATCGAAATCCTGCCTATGCGGAACCTCCCGTGAATCTGGAAGATGGGCAAATCTGACAAAAAGATGCCCGGCGGCGGCAGGATCCTGCTGATCGCATGCGGCGCGCTCGCCAAAGAGATACTGGAAATCAAGCGCATCAATGGTCTGAACCATTTGGAGCTGATCTGTCTGCCGGCGAAGCTGCACCTGTATCCTGACCGCATTCCGGCTGCGGTCGAGGCGGCGGTCCGGGAGCACCGCGAGCAATTCAGTTCGGTTTTTGTGGCCTATGCCGATTGCGGAACCGGCGGGCTGCTGCGCCGGAAATGCGATGAGCTAGGGGTTGCCATGCTGCAAGGGCCTCACTGCTATTCGTTTTTCGACGGCAATGACCGGTTCGCTGCGCGCGGCGACTCCGAACTGACAACGTTTTACCTCACGGATTTTCTTGTCAGGCAGTTTGACTCCTTTGTGTGGAAACCGCTTGGCCTGGACCGAAATCCGGAATTGCGGGATTTGTATTTCGGCAACTACGATTCAATCGTCTACCTGGCTCAGACCGATGACCCCGAGCTCGATCAAATCGCCGAAGACTGTGCGCAGAGGCTTGGATTACGCTATATCAGGCGACACACAGGATACGGCGACCTGTCGGTTGAACTGTCTCAGCTTGGCGCGCCGGAAGAGGCGGCGCCGCCTGCCGCGTAGCATAGCCCGGAACTGACCGGCCAAATTCAGTCTCGCGTGGGTCAAGGCGGGCGCGCCCGGTCGTCAATTCACCAGCCGCGGCTTCATATTCCGCGCCCCCACTTCCGGAAGGATGCCGAGGCGCAGCGCCAATTCCGTATGCACTTTCTTTTGGTTGTCAGCGCTGTCGGCCGAATTGCCGTTCAAATACCGGTCATCGCTTCTGTCATCCCAAAGATGGAAAACGTCCGGGCTCAGCTCGTCGACAATCACCAGCCTGCTGCGGTCATCTTCCCATATCCGCCCGACCTCAATTGAAAATGCGGCCAGCGTGAATCCGGCCCCTGCCATCATTCCGGAGAGGAAGTCATTGGCCCGTCCGGCAAGCGGATAGATCTCGTCAAGGTCCATCGATGTCGCCCAGCCAAAGGCGTTCAAATGGTCTTCCGTGATCAACGGGAATCCCAGCGCGTCGTCCTTGAGGTAAAATTCGATCAATGGCCGGGGAAGCAGCTCGCTGCCCTTGAGACCCAGCCTCTGCCTGATGTCCGACCCGGCAAAATTCCGGATCAGAATCTGAATGGGGAGAACCTCTGCGACCCGGACAACCTGCTCGCGCATGTTCAACCGCTGCACCAGGTGGGTGCTGACACCGATCTTGTTCAAACGATGCATGATATGTTCCGAGATGCGGTTATTCAGAATGCCCTTGCCCTCTATGTTGTCGCTGCGGCTCTCCTGTCCGTTTGTCGGTTCATCCCGGAAATGGAGCACCAGGGTGTCAGCCGCGTCCCCCTCAAAGAGCGACTTTGTGCCGCCTCGATAGACAAGTCTTCGGCGCGCCATCGTTTTTTCCAATCTGCGGTGAATTGCCGGACATCTCTGTCCGGCGGAACGATAAGACATATCGCTGCTGTCAGCAAGGAAGCGCCTGGGCTGGGGATTCTGGTGGAGCCGGATTCCGGGCAAAGCGGTGCGGCGCCGCGGCGGAGATTTCAGCGCAGCCCGTTGGAATTGGCGGCACAGAAGCCAACATTGCGGGCACGGGAAAAGGAAAGCCTGGCCAGCTTGAATCTCGGTCTTTGGGTGCAACGCGCCGGTTTGCCGGTGCAGCGGTCTTGCGGAAGAGATTCACTGCCATCATATGGAAGGGATCGCCGAATTTAAGGAGTGACAGCAGATGCAGTCGTTTGACGAGCGAAAAGACGCATTTGAAAAGAGATTCGCGCACGATGAACAGCTGCGCTTCAAAGTCGACATGCGGGCCAACCGGCTGCTCGGACAGTGGGTGGCAAAAAAAAAGGGATTGAGCGAGTCCGAATCCGCCGACTTTGTGCGAGAGGTGATCGATGCAGACTTTGAAGAAGCCGGACGAGAGGACGTTTTCCGGAAGCTCTGCGCAAGTCTCGGCGATTCGGTGGATGAGTCCGCCGTTCGTGAACAGATGGAAGCCGCTCATGAAGAGGCGCGCAGACAGGTGATTGAAGAATCCTGACGCGGCCGGCCGGCCGTTCAGATTTCCGTTTGACCGAAGACACGTTCGAATATCGCGTCGACGTGACGCGTGAAATGCTCATTATCGAACAGCAGCAGGATTTTTTCTGAAGGCAGAAACCGGGTGACCTCAGGGTCCGAGGTCAGCGCCTCCAGGAACGAGATATCTTCCGTGTGAATCCGGGCAGCGTTTCGCTGCGCCAATCTGTAGGCATGGCCTCGCTCGGCGCCTGCAGCCACCAGAGCGGACAGCGCCCGGTGCGACAAATGGCCGCCACGCGTGAGTTCGAGATTGCGCGCCATGCGTTCCGGATACACGGTCATCCCGCTGATAATGCCGGCCAGCCGATGCAGTGCGAAATCCAGCGCCAGTGTCGCGTCCGGGGCAATAACCCGCTCAACTGAAGAGTGTGACATGTCGCGCTCATGCCAAAGCGGCACGTTTTCGAACGCAGCCGTGACGTGCGACCGCACGAGCCTCGCAAGACCGGTCACGTTTTCGGCAAGAATCGGATTGCGCTTGTGCGGCATTGCTGAAGAACCCATTTGGCCAGCGGAGAATGATTCCTCGATCTCAGCGATTTCTGTTCGCTGAAGACTGCGGATTTCAGTCGCAAGCCGTTCGACTGACGCTGAGATCACACCCAGGGCAGCGAAATAGGCCGCATGGCGGTCGCGCGGAATGACCTGAGTCGAAACAGTTTCCGGCGTCAGCCCGAGTGTTCGGCAGACATGCTTTTCGATTTCAGGGCCCATGCCCGCGTAAGTGCCCACCGGTCCGGAAATCGCGCCAACTGCCACTTCTTGCCGGGCACGCCGCATCCGTTCGATGTTGCGGCTCGTCTCCGCGTGCGCCAGCGCGAGTTTCATGCCCAGCGTCGTGGGTTCGGCATGCACCCCATGGCTTCTGCCGATGCAGATTGTGCGCTTGTGCTCAAATGCCCGGCGTTTCAGCGCCTTCGACAGGGAATCGAGGCCGGCGATCAATACGTCAGCAGCGTCCCGGAGCTGCACACTCAGGCAGGTGTCGAGCACATCGGAGGATGTCATCCCGAAGTGAAGATATCTGGCAATCTCCGATCCGGCGAGTTCCGCAACATGGCTCAGAAACGCCGCCGTCTCGTGCCTCGTCACGCGTTCGATTTCCGCGATTCTCTGCGGGCTGATGGCGTCCGGCGGCACGTTTCGGATGGCTGCCGCACAGGATGCGGGAACGAGACCCTCCCGGGCCATCGCTTCGCAGGCGGATTTTTCGATGTCCAACATGACCTTCAGGCGGTTGGCATCCGACCAGACAGCGGCCATTTCCGGCCGGCAATAGCGCGGAATCATAACCGTGCGGTCCGCATAATCCGGAGAAAGTCCAGGTTGGATGTTTTAGGGGCGCAGCAGGCCGTTGGCGCAATGCCGAAAAAACCGGCGGCAGCTGTTTCGCTAGTCTTCCGAGCGGTAGGGGCCGACATACTGAAGCGCGGTGTCCCAAGGGAAGTAGATCCACGTGTCCTGGCTGACTTCGGTGATGAAAGTGTCGACATACGGCCGCCCCTTGGGTTTGGCGTAAACGGTGCCGAAATGGGCTTTTGGAAAACACTCGCGCACAAGCGCCAGTGTCTTGCCGCTGTCCACTAGATCGTCAATGATCAGGGTGTCGTCTGAGTCGGGCAGCACGGTTTCCTTGATGACCATCGGTTCCGACTGTGCCTTGTGGTCATAGGACCGCACCGAAATTGAATCAACCACGCGTATATCCAGCTCCCTGGCCACGATCATCGCCGGGGCCATGCCGCCGCGTGTTATGGCGACGATCCGGCTCCAAAAATTCGGTTTCGGCTGCGCGCCCTCAAGCCGCCAGGCGAGGGCGCGCGCATCCCGGTGCAGCTGATCCCAGCTGACCGTGAACCCCTTTTCATTTGGCAATTGCGATATCATCTATTTCCTTCCGGTCACGACATCTATGTCGGGCGCATCGGCCCGCTTCATCCCGACCACATGGTATCCCGCATCGACGTGCAGGATCTCGCCAGTGACCCCCGTGCCGAGGTCGGAGAGCAGGTAAAGCGCCGCGTTGCCGACTTCGGCCTGACTGACATTTCGCCGCAAGGGCGAATTCAGCTCGTTCCATTTCAGAATGTAACGGAAATCGCCTATGCCGGATGACGCCAATGTCTTGATTGTGCCCGCCGAAATCGCGTTCACACGGATGTTCTGGGGTCCGAGATCGGCGGCCAAATAGCGCACGGAAGTTTCCAGAGCCGCCTTCGCGACACCCATCACATTGTAGTGCGGCATGACCTTTTCGGCGCCATAATAGGTCAATGTGAGCAATACGCCGCCATCAGGCATCAGTTTTTCCGCCCGCTGCGCAACGGCAGTGAACGAATAGGCTGAAATATCAAGCGTTGCCGTGAAATTCTCCTGCGTGGTCTCGACATAGCGGCCGCGCAGTTCCCGCTTGTCGGAAAACCCGATCGCATGGACAACAAAATCTATGCTGCCCCAGCAGTTGCGAAGATTATCGAACAAGGCATCAAGCGATTCTGGAGCCCCCACATCGCATTCGAAGCACAGGTCGCTGCCAACCGACGCGGCCAGCGGTTCGATCCGTTTTCGGAACGGCTCTCCCTGGTACGAAAACGCCAGCTGGGCTCCGTGTTCGGCGCAGGCTTTGGCAATTCCCCAGGCAATCGACTTGTCATTGGCCACCCCCATGATCAAGCCGCGCTTGCCCTTCATCAACGCCGTTGACATCAATGGTTTCCTTACGCATTTGGGTTGTCTGCCGTTTAGGGGAAACACATTTGGGCTTCAATAGCCGCGCAATCCCTCAGAACGGCGGCGAACGGGCGAAGAGGGGCTGGAATGGCGGACAGAACGGATCAGTTTGCCGGCGACAATCCGTTTGCAATCGCCCGGCGCTGGATAGACGAGGCTGTGCGCACCGAGCCGAACGACCCGAATGCGGCCGCTCTGGCGACCGTTGATGGCGATGGCCTGCCAAATGTGCGCATGGTGCTGGTGAAAGCGGTCCACGACGACGGGTTTGTTTTTTATACGAACTATGCGAGCGCCAAGGCGCAGGAAATCGACGCCGCCGGAAAGGCGGCTCTGGCGCTGCATTGGAAGTCGCTTCGCCGGCAGATCCGCGTGCGCGGCGACGTCGTGCGGGGGTCTGGCAAGGAGGCGGACGAGTACTACGCGACCAGATCCATCGAAAGCCGTCTCGGCGCCTGGGCCTCACGCCAGTCGACTGCGATTCCGAACCGTGAAGCTCTTGTCGCCCGGTTCGAGCGGGCGCAGCAGGAGCATGGGCAAGATCCGAAACGGCCCGACTTCTGGGGCGGCTACCGGCTGATCCCGCTGCAGATCGAGTTTTGGAACAACGGGGCGCACCGGCTGCATGACCGGTTCCTGTGGCGGCGGATTTCCGTTGACGCGCGCTGGTCGGTGCAAAGGCTTTCGCCCTGAACACGGCATTCTCCGGTCATCCGGAGGGTTCGGGACCGGCGCTGGCCCGAGGACAGGATGCTCGGATTGGGTGTTGCCGAAACGCCCTGCATGGGATTGAAACAGTGGAATTCGGTGTGCCCCGAAGCGGCGCTCTCCCAAGGTATGGTCAGGCATCGAAACCCGCCGTCGGTCACGCCGACTGTCATGCTCGAATTCTCCTGACACCGTGCATCCGATGGCGACCGGCGGCCGGGCCCGTCAAATGGCAGCATGTGCGCCGGCGCCATTGAGAATACGGGGGCTGTCTGGCGCAATGCGCGGCACAGCCAACATGCGGCAGGCGTCCGGATTGGGTTGCCGGGCTGTCTGCCGGTGTCAGGATTTTTCGGATTGAGCGCCGGATTGACCCAATTGCGCCTGTGACCCGCTTGCTTCACGCTGCGGCGTTATACGGTTTGAAGTTGTTGTCTCAAGGCGTTACAGATACTATTGCAGGAGTCACTGGCGCGTGCGAGCTGGCCCAGCCCAGTTGGCGCGGCCTGCTGAACGGGGGAGGACGCGTTATTCAAAAAACATACCGCGGCCGCGTCAAGTGGTACAACGTGGCCAAAGGGTTTGGATTTGTTGTTTCGGACGAACCGGGACCCGACATCCTGATCCATGTGAATGTGTTGCGTAGTTTTGGTCAGGCCTCGGTCGCTGACGGTTCCATCGTCGAGTTGAAGGCGCAGGAGTCGCATCGGGGCCTGCAGGCAACGGAAATCATCTCGATTGCGGCGCCGCCGCCAAACGAGCCTGCGACTCAGGCCATCGGAGCACCGGACGGGCCGACGCCGACCGATCCGCTCGAGCCGGCGCGCGTGAAATGGTTTGACAAGCTTCGGGGCTTTGGCTTTGTCAATGTCTTTGGAAACGCCGAAGATGTTTTCATACATATGGAAGTGCTCCGGCAAAGCAGACTGGTTGACCTGCAGGCGGGTGAGGCGGTTGCGATCAGAATCCGACAGGGGCCGCGCGGCAAAATGGTTTATGACATCCAGCCGTGGGAATCCGGTTTACCCGCCAGCGCCTACGGGACGGCGCAGGCCCCGCTGGCAACAGATTTCGAAGCAAGTTCTGAGGGCGGCGATCCTGAATGAACCGGCTGTCGGTTCTTGTTCTGGGATCGGCATTCCTGCTGGCCCTGCCGGCCGGCGCCGCCGAATTATGCGCGTGGGACCATGTCGACCTGCGGGGCAGCTGGGGATCGGCGCGCTTCGGGGTGGAGGTCGCCGACACCCCTGACTCCCGTGCAGCGGGCCTGATGCATCGCGAAAACCTTCCTCCCCAAAAAGGAATGCTGTTTGTCTTTGAGTCGCCGGGTGAGGCTTCCTTCTGGATGAAGAACACTTTGATCCCGCTCGATATGCTGTTCTTTGACGATGCGGGGGTCTTGGTGTCGCAGTGCCGGAATACGGTGCCGCTGAGCACCGAGCTCATTTCAGGCGGGGAACAGGTGCAGGCCGTGCTGGAGATCAATGCCGGGATCGCGGGCCGTTACGGCATCGAAACCGGCACCGAGATTCGTCATCCTTCTTTAGACGAATCGAAAGCCGCCTGGCCCTGCGGCGGCAACGGCTGACTCTTCCCAATTCAGCACGATTCTGCTACCAATTCGGCGTCGGGGTGTGGCGCAGTCTGGTAGCGCGACGGCTTTGGGAGCCGTAGGCCGTTGGTTCGAATCCAATCGCCCCGACCAACGCATTTCCCGCGCACCGTGTTCGGTCACGGTTTGCCCGCTGAATGTGTCTGTTCATCCCGACGTCAAATTTTCGGCTTGACGAAGGGTTCACAATTCCTCAAGATTTAGACTCGTGCCTTTTTGAAAGTGCAACATATTGGGGATTTTCCTTTGGGATTCGCAAAATTTGAACTGGTTGGATTCTAGGAAAACCAATAACAATCAGCCGCTTCCGAGAACGGGACCGGCTGATCGAAATGGGGCGGGATGAACATGAATCGGTGCAAGGTATGAGAATCGGGCGGAAATTCACTCGGGAGGCCGACGCGGTGTATGGCGGCATTGAGTTTGTCAAATGCCGTTCTGAGATTCGCAACACAGACGGGTCGGTCGTTTTTTGCCTTGAGGATATGGAGGTTCCAGGATCGTGGAGCCAGGTGGCAGCCGATGTGCTGGCACAGAAATATTTCCGGAAGGCCGGCGTTCCCGCAAAGCTGAAACGGGTCAGCGAACCCGGCGTGCCGAAATTCATCTGCCGGTCCGTCGCCGACAAAGCCGCGCTCTCCAAATTGCCCGAACAGGAGCGTTTCGGCTGCGAGACGTCGGCGAAGCAGGTGTTTGACCGGCTCACCGGCGCCTGGACCTATTGGGGATGGAAAGGCGGATATTTTTCGTCGGAACCTGACGCCCGCGCCTATTTTGATGAAATGCGGCACATTCTGGCGCTGCAGAAGGCGGCCCCGAATTCGCCGCAATGGTTCAACACCGGGCTTCACTGGGCCTACGGAATCGAAGGATCCGAGCAGGGCCACTACTATGTGGATGCCCGGACAGAAAGGCTCGAAAGATCGTCAAACGCCTATGAACGGCCGCAGCCGCACGCCTGTTTCATTCAATCTGTCGATGACGACCTGGTCAATGACGGCGGCATCATGGATCTTTGGATGAGAGAGGCCCGGCTGTTCAAGTTTGGCTCCGGGACCGGGACCAATTTCTCCAATCTGCGCGGTGTCAACGAACCGCTCGCCAGCGGCGGAAAATCCAGCGGGCTGATGAGTTTCCTGAAAATCGGCGACCGCGCCGCCGGGGCCATCAAGAGCGGCGGCACCACCCGGCGCGCGGCAAAGATGGTGATATGCGATATCGATCACCCGGACATTGAGGAATTCATCACCTGGAAAGTCCGCGAAGAACAAAAGGTTGCGTCGCTGGTTTCCGGATCGCAGGTCACAAAGGCCGCGCTGACCAATCTGTTCACGGCGATCAATAGCTGGGTTGGCAGCCACGAAGACGCATGCAATCTGGCCAAGAACCGGAATCTCGGCAAGGCGGTCCGTTCGGCGCGGGCGTCCAGAGTGCCGGAATCCTACATCAACCGGGTTCTGCAGTATGCGCGTCAGGGCTACACCGAGATCGAATTCGCCACCTACGACACGGAGTGGGAATCCGAGGCCTACGCAACCGTTTCAGGGCAGAATTCCAACAACTCGGTGCGGGTCACCGACGCCTTCATGAACGCGGTTCGCGACAATGGCGACTGGAACCTGCTGCGGCGGACCGATGGCAGGCTCGCGCGCACGGTCAGTGCGGGCGCGCTTTGGGAAGAGGTTGGTCACGCGGCCTGGGCCTGCGCCGACCCGGGCGTCCAGTTTCATGACACGATCAACAGTTGGCACACATGCCCGGAAGATGGCGAGATCCGCGGCTCGAATCCGTGTTCTGAATACATGTTTCTCGACAACACGGCATGCAATCTTGCGTCAATCAACCTGCTGGCATTCTACCGGGAAGGGAGGTTCGACAGCGAGGAATTTGTGCACACCGTCCGGCTTCTGACGGTCGCGCTCGAAATCTCCGTTGCCATGGCGCAGTTTCCGTCGCGGGAAATCGCACGCCTATCATACCGATTCCGGACGCTCGGACTCGGCTATGCCAATTTGGGCGGCCTGTTGATGAATATGGGCATTCCCTACGATTCGCCGCAGGGACGAGCGATGTGCGCCGCCTTGACGGCGCTCATGTGCGGCGAGTCATACGCGGTATCGGCGGAAATGGCTTCTGAGCTGGGACCTTTCCAGGGCTACCGGAACAACGCCGGCCACATGCTGCGGGTGATCGCCAACCATCGCCTCGCCGCCTACTGCCGTGCTGACGGGTTCCAAGAGCTTTCGGCGCCGCCCGTGCCGTTCGAATCGGACGACTGTCCGGATAGGGGCTTGCCGGAATTGGCGCGGCGAGCCTGGGACAGAGCGCTGGAAGAAGGCAAAAAGCATGGATTTCGCAACGCGCAGACCACTGTCATTGCGCCGACCGGAACCATCGGCCTGGTCATGGACTGCGACACCACCGGGATTGAACCCGATTTCGCCCTGGTCAAATTCAAGAAACTCGCAGGCGGCGGCTATTTCAAGATCATCAACAGATCGGTGCCAAACGCCCTGCGGGCGCTTGGCTACACGGATTCGCAGATCGAGGACATCGTGCGCTTTGCAATCGGCCGCGCATCGATCGAGGGCGCGCCGCATGTCAATCCCGAAGCGCTTCGCGACTTTGGCTTTGGCGATGCCGAACTCAGCCGAATCGAACTCCAGGCCCGGTCGGCGTTCGACATACGATTTGTGATCAATTCAGGGACTGTGGGCGAGGAGTTCTGCCGCGGGAATCTCAGTATCGAGCCTGAACTGCTGGCGGATCCTTCGTTTGACCTGCTGAAATATCTCGGTTTCACCGGCCGGGAAATAGAAGAGGCCAATGAATATATGTGCGGCGCCATGACGCTGGAAGGCGCGCCGCATGTCAAAACAGAGGACCTCGCTGTGTTCGACTGCGCCGCGGTCTGCGGCCGCAAAGGCAAACGGAGCCTCAGCGTCGACAGCCACATCAAGATGATGGCTGCGGCTCAGAGTTTCATTTCGGGGGCAATTTCCAAAACAGTGAACATGTCCTCCGGAGCGACGATTGACGACTGCAAGTCCGCCTACGAAAAGTCCTGGAAATTGGGGATCAAGGCGATCGCCCTCTATCGCGACGGCAGCAAACTGAGCCAGCCGCTGGCCGCCACACTTGCCGGATCCGATGAAGCGGAGGAAGCGGAAGAGGCCAGCCGCCAAGAGAAAGTTGTCGCATTTGCCGAACAGACGGCGAGCGACCTGATTTCGCGTCACCGCAGGTCGAAACTTCCGCATCGGCGCAAGGGTTATACGCAAAAGGCAGTGGTCGGCGGTCACAAGGTCTATCTGCGCACCGGCGAGTATCAGGACGGATCGCTCGGCGAGATCTTCATCGACATGCACAAGGAAGGCGCGGGATTCCGGGCGATGATGAACAACTTTGCCATCGCCGTCTCAATTGGCCTGCAGCACGGCGTGCCGCTTGAGACGTTTGTGAATGCATTCACATTCACCCGATTCGAGCCTTCGGGGATGGTGCAGGGCAACGACTCAATCAAGAACGCCACGTCGATACTCGATTATGTGTTCCGCGAACTTGGTGTCAGCTATCTGGAACGGACCGATCTCGCACATGTCACGCCCGAAGGGTATCGGTTTGACGATCTCGGAGACGGCGTGGACGAACCCGGCGGCGATGACCTGCCGGCCGGTACCGATGAAAGGATGAAAAACATCCTCTTGAAGGCGGCGTCGCTGGGCTATTTCCGCAGCCGCATACAGCTGCCGCCCGAGGAATCTGACAATCAACGGTCATATCCCGCAGCCATGCTGGGCGAAGAGGCCGCTGTCGGCGGCGCCGTGGTCCGCAACCCTGGAAAGGCTGCCAGAATCCAGGGTTATGAGGGCGATCCCTGCGATGAATGCGGCAACTACACGCTCGTGCGCAGCGGGACATGCATGCATTGTGCGACCTGCGGCACAACCACGGGATGTAGCTGACCGGCGGCTGGGCGTTGAGCGCCGGACACTGAACCCGCGAGGGTCCGATCCCAAACGGCAGCTTGGTCCGGCTTGGCCGGCTGGCCGCGGCTATTCCGGAAGCTGCAGGCCGACAACGCCTGTTCGTGCGACCTCTTTGAGCCCAAGCGGTCGCAGCCGGTCGAACAGCTCATCGATCTCAAGAGGCGTGCCGGTCTGTTCGATAACCAGGGCCCCGGACCCGGCATCCAAAGGCCGCGCACCGTGCTCGCGGGCGGCGGCGATAGCGGCGTCTCTGTCCGGGCCTTTCGCTTCGACGATGTGCAGAGCGAGTTCGCGCACAACCGAAGGGCCGTCTTTGCTCAAATCAACAATGTCGTGGACCGGGATCACGCCGCTGACCTGGGCTCGGATCTGCCGGATCACATTGTCGCTTGCCGTGCTCACGATGGTGATGCGCGAGCGATGGCCTGTATGGTCCACCTCGGTGACACAGAGACTCTCGATGTTGTAACCGCGTCCGGAAAACAGTCCGACAACCCTGGCGAGAACTCCGGCTTCGTTATCCACCAAAATCGAGAGCGTGTGCGATTCGGCTTCGGAAGACTGGCTTTTGCGGAGGTCGTATGCCGATTTCCGGGAGGACCCCTTTTTTAGATTCAATTCACTCATGATGTGCCTTGGCAGGTTTTCAAACCAGCACTGACCCTTCGGCGGCGACCGGTTTCTTTGTTGGCGGAGGACCGAACCACATTTCGTTATGCGGTTTTCCTGCCGGAATCATGGGATAGCAGCTTTCCGACTTGATGACCCTGCAGTCAAAAATCACTGGACCCTTGTAGGCCAGCATTCTCTTGATGGCATCGTCGAGCTCATCGGGCCGCGAAACTGAGATTCCCAGACATCCAAACGATTCAGCCAGTTTTACAAAGTCGGGCAGGGAGCCGCACCAGGATTCGCTGTAATTCTCGTCATGCAAAAGCTCCTGCCATTGCCGCACCATTCCAAGGTATTCATTGTTCAGTATGAATTGCTTGATGGGTGCGCGCTCCTGCACAGCGGTGCACATCTCCTGCATATTCATCAGCCAGCTTGCCTCGCCGGCGACATTGATAACGAGAGCTTCCGGATGGGCCATCTGGATGCCAAGCGATGACGGCAGGCCGTAACCCATCGTTCCGAGACCGCCTGAGGTCTGCCATTGCCGGGGTTCCTCAAACTGCAGAAACTGCGCCGCCCACATCTGGTGCTGACCGACTTCCGTGGTCACATACCGGTCCATGCCCCTTGTGAGAGCCTCCAGCCGTTCGAGGGCGTACTGCGGTTTGATCAGATTGGCATCGGGCTCATAGGCAAAACAGTCACGCGCCCGCCATTCGTTGATCTGGCGCCACCACTTCTTCAAAGCCGGTCTGTTGGTTCGGCGGCCTCGGCGGCTCCATTCCTGCAACAGCATGTCAAGCGCCGCCCCGGCGTCGCCAACAATCCCGAGATCGGTCTTGATGACTTTGTTGATCGATGAGGGGTCAATATCGATGTGCGCTTTGCGGGACCCAGGACTGAAATCCGCCGTGCGGCCGGTGATCCGGTCATCGAATCTGGCGCCCACATTGATCATCAGGTCGCAGCCATGCATCGCCAGATTGGCTTCGTAGCTGCCGTGCATCCCAAGCATGCACAGCCAGTTTTTTCCTGAGGCGGGATACGATCCGAGTCCCATGACAGTGGATGTGATCGGAAACCCGGTCGCGTCGACAAGTTCACGAAGCCGGCAGGAAGCGGCGGGACCAGAGTTGACGACCCCTCCGCCGGTGTAAAAAACGGGCCGTTCAGCGGTTTCAATCCACTCCGCCAGCAATGCGATCTGATCGGAATCGGGCTGCGTCACCGGCTGATAGCGTTCTTTGTGGGCTTGCGACGGTGGGCTGTAATGGCCCAGGGCAATCTGCACATCCTTAGGGATGTCAACCAGCACAGGACCGGGCCGCCCGCTGGTCGCGATATGAAAAGCCGAATGAATGACGTCCGCGATCTCATTCGTGTCCTTCACCAGCCAATTGTATTTGGTGCAGGGCCGGGTGATGCCAACCGAGTCGGCTTCCTGAAAAGCGTCGGTGCCGATCATAAAGGTGGGAACCTGGCCCGAGATCAGAACAATCGGCACTGAATCCATTTTCGCATCGGCCAGGCCGGTGACCGAATTTGTGACCCCGGGGCCCGAAGTCACAAACACCACACCTGGTTTTCCAGACGCTCTGGCATATCCCTCGGCGGCGTGCACTGCCCCCTGTTCATGGCGCACCAGGACATGATGGATGACATTGGAGGCAGCCTTTGGAAGCCAGTCATAGATTGGCAGAATAGCTCCTCCCGGATAGCCGAATACCAATTCGACGCCTTGGTCCTTGAGTGCCTGCACGACAATTTCCGCGCCAGTCATCAATCCGTCGGTCCGGCTTACCGATTGTCCGCCGTCTCCGCCGGACAAATCCGTCTGCGACACTTTTGTATTCATCGGGTTCTCCAGTCGAACCGGCAAAAGTAATTGGCGAAAATCGCTGCGTCAACCTTAGCGGCGGAAGGGAATGCACGCCATATTTTTGGGTCAGGCGGCGGCGATGCGCTGTGCCTTCCAGTGAGCGAACGCTTCCCACTGCAGGTTTGTCCAGCAGCTTTTCAGCGCCAGCAATGCGTCCGCGCCCCGCACCGACCATTTGCATCCTGACGTCTTGAAGCGGCTGGCGACTGTCTGCCTGCAGCGGCTTTCGACTTTGCCGCTTCCGATCTGCATGCCGCGCGCCCGGTATTCGTCATAGCGCATCCGGCTTTTGTTCGATTCGAAACAGTCAATGCGCCTGGCCGCATCCTTGTGCCGCCCGCGGTGCGGCTCGAGGTCCGCGATGACGCCGGCGACCTGCCCGTCCAGCAGCCGGGCCTTGACGCCCGCGAGCCGCGCCTTGTGCCCGCCGCTGTCCCCGGCCAGCGCCTTGAGGGCCGCGGATGCGTATTCAAGCGCATGGTAAACATCCAGGATGCAGGTCTTTCTCATGCCGGCGAGAAGCTCGTCGGCCACGTTGGTGATCCAGGCGGAGCCACCTCCGAAAAGAAAGCGGGGACGGCCGAGAAAGGAGGGTGGCATCGACACATGAACTGGCTCGTCACCAGACGCCAAGGGTGGGGAAATTTGCATCGGCGCATCTGGGGTAATTAAAAACGGTATTGACACCAAGGCTGCCGCAATTTCGTCATGCCACATCTGCGCACCAACTATGTTGATGTCACTATACCAAAATGGGATGCCATGAGGACGCAGCACATCCGCCAAATCGTCGACGAACGAACGATTCGCGTTGGAATGAGAAAGAAAGACCTCGTTGGGCATGGATAGGGAGGGTGGTTGGAGGCGAGGTTAAGCGCGGCCGCGAATTGCTGTTGCGATTCGCTCGACTTCAGCGTCTCCGCCTCCCGCGTCGTTCAGCCGAAGCCAAGGCAGGTGCCGAACGATCCATGGGATTTCGTGTTCGGGAATTCGTGATCGGTCGCCCACCACAACTGGGATCAAGCGATGGCTGTAGTTCTTGGCGCCGAGCGCGTACTCGATTTCCCGCATTACATGTTTTGACTGATCAGCTTGCGGCGTCAGCAGGACGACCATTGCCTGAGACTGCTCAAGTGCTTGAGCGATTTTTGCGGCCCAATTGTCGCCAGGAAATAGCTGAACATCAGGATCCCAAACGTCCAGCCCGCGAGTGCGCAACGCCGATTTGACCTTGGCTGCCAAGGGGGCGTCAGCATGGGAATGGCTCAGAAAGACTTTCATAAAGCGCGGTGAGTTCCTGCCAGCCTTGGTACTGTGCCCTTCAGCACGACAGGAAGAATGGACGAGAGTCGATCAACGGTCACGCACGAATTTCGGGCATCAAGGAAAGTGACCAACCCATTCCGGCGGGTCCCTTCGGACGATCTGTTCGAATTCCTGATGGACGGCCCGTGCGCAACGGTGTTTCGGGCCTGCAAGATAGTGAGGCTCGACGTTCGCCTGCGAGCCAACCCCGCGAACCTGTATTTCCGCGGGCGCTCCTTGGCCCGGATCGTCGGACGCAGCCGCCTTCCTGGCGCGTGCCGTTTTACAAATCGGTTTGCGACAGCTATTTCGTATCCATGAACAGATCGTCCGAATGGCTGGAAAAGTCGGCCGGCGAATGTATGCGTCAGCGCAACCGTGCCGGGTGTTTTGAATGCGACAATAAGAGACGGCTGTCCCGGCGCCTGAATCGCCGCTTGTCTGAGCGCCGACCTGCGGACACGGGTCACTGCCGCCAATTCAAATGATTGAAACCACCGCTGGCTTCTTCGTCGATCTCGGATTGGCATTCTACAATTTTTTCTATGCGGTCACGCATCCCGGCCTCTGGCTGGACTGGTCAGACAATCTGGCGGTCATGCGGTTTGTCTATTACGGGGCATCGAGGGAATTCCTATTTGTCGCGCTTGCGGCGCTCATCGTTTTGACGGGTCTCGGAATCTGGTGGCCGAAAGTCATGTGGGGTTCTGTCAAGAGCTTCGAATTCATCGGAAACACCATAGGACGGCTGTTTGCATGGGCAGGTCTGGCGATGGTGATCCAGCAAATTCTGGTGGCTGCGCTGGACAGGGTCTTCCACGCGGCCGAGATTTCGGTTGGCCCGTTTGGCTACGCGTTCACCAGAGATCTTGGCTGGTTCGGCGAGGAATTGAGATTATACAACGCGATGGTGATCTGCCTTTGCTGCGGCTACACATTCATTCAGGGCTCTCATATCCGCGTGGACCTGCTGTACGCGAGGGCGTCTTTCAGGACAAAAAAGATCATTGATATGCTCGGCTCCCTTGTGTTCATGCTGCCGGCCATGACGCTGATGTGGCTGTACGCCTGGTTTTTCATGTGGCGCCATCTCATTGTCCCCAAACCTTCTCCATCCGACCCGCTCGAGAGTCTGCTCATGAAGGCGGGCTCTTTCAGATGGAACCTCGAAACCGTTGGCTCTTCGCCAAACGGGTTCGACGCACACTTCCTGTTCAAGGTTTTGCTGGTTGCTTTCACCGGTCTTGTGTTTTTGCAGGCCATTGCGTTTTTCTACAGATCATTGCTTGAATACCGCGAGGGTCCGAAGTCCGAAGGACGATACGCGGATATCGACAATGTGAGCCAGGCGGCCCCCGCCGGCCCGGCGTGACCTCGATTTAGGGATTCGGTTTTGTTTCTGGGGCTTGACGGAGTCGAAGTCAGTCTGGCCATAGTGTTCCTGTGCCTGTTTGGCGGGATCATGTCGGGGTTTCCTGTCGCCTTTGCCATCGGCGGCGCGGCCGTCATTTCATTTGGCCTGATTGCCGCGCTCGACAGTGCGGGGCTGCTGATTCACGAGGCGGTTGACGCCAACAGCCCTCAATTCGCGGCCCTGCTCGCCGATGGGGCTGCCCGCATCGATATCACTCTGTTTCGATACCCGGACCTGCCTACAATCGAACAGCCGGTGTTTCCAGGGGGATGGGAACAGGCCTTGGAAAACCGCGTGTCGCTGATCGTGAACCGGTTCAATGAACAGGCGCTGGCGGGCCAGTCAGTTGATACTCTGCTTGCTGTTCTCATGTTTGTCCTCATGGGAATCACGATCGAGCGGGCGCGCATTGCCAACGACCTGCTGGTGACGATGGCCCGCGTGTTCGGTCCGCTTCCCGGCGGGCTGGCGGTTTCGGCGGTTGTTGCCGGTGCGTTTCTTGCCGCCTCCACCGGAATAGTCGGCGCCGCGGTTGCGACCATGGGACTGTTGTCGCTGCCGACAATGCTTCGGAACCGGTATTCGCCTGAATTGGCGACTGGCGTCATCGCCGCCTCCGGAACGCTTGGCCAGATCATACCTCCTTCGATTGTCATCGTGCTGTTGGGAGCGATCGCGGGCGACATCTATTCGACGGCTCAGGAAACACGGGCCGTTGCAGCCGGATGTTCAGATGCTCTGACCTATCTCGGCCAGGCGGCCGCGGTCTCTGTCGGCACCCTGTTTCAAGCGGCGATTTTGCCAGGTCTGATGCTCGCGGCGCTGTTTGCGCTGCTGGTGTTTTTCTATGCCATCGTCAATCCGACAAAGGCGCCGCCCGTCCCGGCGGTAGGCAAACTGGGCGAGGCGGTCTCGATGCGCCACAGATTGACGTGGTTCATCGGCGTGCCGGCCGCCATGATTGCTGCGGTTGTCGCTGCGTGCCTGACAGGGCTGGTCGGCAGCCGCGGTCTGGAGGCCGAAACGCATTCTGACGTTGGTGGGACGGCGGAACTGCGGACCGATGTTTCCGAAAAGTGCCGGGAATCGATGATCGCGCTTCACGGCGACGAAAAATGGAACCGGTCGGTGGCCAGACAGGCGGACCTTGACGCTGCTGGCGGCAATGCCGGCGGCCAGGCGTTTTCGGAAGCGGAGCCGGCTGCGGCGCATGGGCAACTGGCCCATTCGGCGCCGCTTTCCTCGGGAACGGTCGCAGGGTTCCTGCTGCTGTCGCTCGTGCTGGCGGCGGCGCGCGGCACATCTGTGTTGGCGGATATCCGGCCGCTTATCGTCGGCGGGGCGGGATCTGTTGGCGCGCTGGCTGCGGATGCGTTGTTTATTTCGCCCCTGACCTCGTCCGGGGCGGCATTTCTGATACTGGCGCCGCCGGGCGCGGCAACACTCTACGGATGCTGGCATGCTGCCGTCACCTTGTCCCGGAACGAGTTGGTGAGGGTCGTGTTTCCGCCGCTGCTATTGATCGTCGCGGTGTTGGGTTCAATTGTCGCCGGCATCGCCAGTCCGACACCGGCTGCCGCCCTCGGGGCCTCCGGTGCGATCATGATTGCGGGTTATCGGGCGCTGAAGGAACAAAACCGTTCCGGCAAAATCATGATCGCAGCAGGTTTCTCGGTGGTTGTCTTGATCCTGGCCGGGCTGAATTTTGACCTGCGTGTCTCTGTGGGGGGGACCGGTGTCGCTGACTGGATCGCGTTCCTGGTTGCCCAGGCCGCCTATTCCACGGCCATGATCGGGCTGCTGTATTCAATCTGGGTGCTGTTCGCGAACCGTATCCTGACATCGGTGGTGCGGGAGACGGCGAAAGTCACGTCAATGATTTTCACTGTTCTCATCGGATCGCAGCTGCTGATTCTGGTGCTTGCCTCGTTCGGCGGCGAACGCTTCATTCAGGATTTCCTGCGCAGTTTTGACCGCGAATGGGCCGTCTTCCTCGCGGTGATGATTGTCTTGTTTATCCTGGGATTCGTGCTGGGACACCTTGAAATCATCTTCATTGCCGTGCCGCTGGCGGGACCGGTGATCTATGGCGGCGCGCTTGATCCGGTGTGGGTCACGATCATGATCGCATTCAGTCTGCAGGCATCGCTCTTGACACCTCCGCACGGGCCTGCGCTGTTTTGCCTGCGCCGCGTCGCGCCTCCGGAAGTGACAACAGGTCACATCAACCGCGGCGTCACACCGTTTGTGATCATCCAGATTCTAGGTTTGATTCTGCTGTGGCTGATACCGGGGATCGTGACTCTGATTCCGGGCCTGATGGCGGGATAACAGCGCCGATTCAGACAGGCGGGAAGCGATCCGGCGTGTAATCGTCCGGGTTTCCGACATCTGTCCATACACCGTTGCGGAGCACCTCGAGCGCGGAAAACCGGGACTTGTAACCCATCTTTTCGCTCTTCGGAATCCAGTATCCCAAATAGACATATTTGAGATCCTGTCTCGCCGCCTGAACAATCTTCACATGATCGAGCACCATGTAGGTTCCGAGAGACGCCACGCTCTTTTTGGGATCGAAGTAGGAATAGACCATTGAGACACCGTCATCCATGTGATCGGTGATGCATGCGGCAACCAGCTCCTGGTTCGCTCCCGGCGTTTCGCCGGCGTCAACATACAGCACGAGCCAGGTTCGGACCGCGGATTCTTCCACCATGTCCATATATTCAACGGCCGACATTTCCGCCATGCAGCCGTTATCGTGACGGTGCCGGACATATTTCCTGAACAGCTCAAACTGTTCCCGGTCGGCGACCGGCGGGGCCAGCCGCCGCGTCAGCCGGCGGTTTCGGCTGAGAATGCGCCGCTGGCTGTTGGTCGGGGCAAAATCGCTGGCTCTGATCCTCGCCGACAGACAGGCTGAGCAGTTCGGGCAAGCCGGCTTGTAGAGAGCGTATTGCGACCGTCGGAAACCGTTTTTCGCCAGCGCGTCATACAGCGCCACCGAGCTCCGGTCGTGTGCAATCGTGAACATCTTGCGTTCGCGGCGGTCGGGCAAATAGGGGCATTCGTCGGAGTTGGTGACGTGAAATGCCGGAAACTCGTTTTGCCTGTGAAACATGGGCCCAGTTCCAGAAAACGCTGAAAGGTAACAAGGCTCAGCGCAGTCGGCAACCTGGTTTCCCGGCGGTGTGTGTCCTTGCGCAACACAGCCCGGGCGGCGGGCCGCCCGGGCTGTGAACAGGGTGTGGTGCGATATCTATTGCGGCCGGGATTCCGCTTCCCGCGCCCGTTCCGCGAGAAATTGGTCAAACTCAGCCTTGTCCTTGGCTTCGCGCAGCCGTTTCAGGAATTCTTCAAACGCAGACTGCTCGTCCTCCAGACGCTGGATGGTCTGTTCCTTATAATTGTCGAAGGCGGCGTTGCCGGAAGAGCGGAACCGATACCGCCTGCCGAGCGCTCTGCTGACAGATTTGTCACCGTTAAACATGCGTTTGCTCCAAATGAGAAAGAAAAGGATGAGAAGACCCGCGGGCCAGAAGAAGATGAATCCAAGGACCATCAGCGCAATCCAGGCAAGCTTTCCTTGATTGTCGATCCAGGCAACCACTGAGCCGGGAAAACTAGCGACCGAGTTCATAAAAATTTTCTCCGTTTAAGGCAGAGGGCCACTTCCCATGGCCTTGCAAAGTGACGCAATGACCGCCGCGCCGCCGGTGTCCGACATGCCCGCGGCCAACTCAATGCTCTGCGCTTGGCCGCCCCGGACTTAAGCAACAATGCAAATGTGAATGTTATTCACATTAACACTTCTGATATGTGGTCTGCCGATGAGACGTCAAGGCCGGGAAATGATTTTTTTCAGCTGTCGCTGGCGACCAAACCGAGGCCGCGGAGATAGATTCCAACGCCAGACTCAAGCAGGTCCTCCGGTGAATATGGAGACCGGTCGCCGCGTCCGCCGCGCGCGAAAAGCTCCACAATTCCGTGGCTGATGGCCCAAATATGATCGCTCACCATTGCCGACGGCGGCATTCGGTCCTGCGGCAGATGGGCCACCAATCGCCGCGACGCCTTTTCCACGACTGACTTCGCGCGGTAGGCGGCGCGCGCCAATGCCGGGTCCGCATTGAACGGAATGCCGGCCTCAAACATCGCGACGTAATGGCCGGGATGTTTTCGGGCGAACGCGAGATAAGCCCTGCCGGTGTTTTCGAACGCGGTCAGCGCCGAAGGTTCGCCATCATTGTATGCGTATTCCATCAAGTCCGCAAAAATCTCAAAGCCCTGGCGCGCAGCCTCTATCAGGAGTTCGTCGCGCGAACGGAAATGGCGGTAGGGCGCCGCACCGGAGACACCGGCATGTTTTGCCGCTTCGGCGATCGTGAAGGCGAGGGGACCTTTATCTTCAATGAGTTTCAGCGCCGCGTTGACCAGAGCCTGCTTCAGGTTGCCGTGATGGTATCCGCGCTTTTCCGACGCCGCCGCGCTGTCATCCATTTCTGATCGCCTCCAGATCGAACGGCGTTGTCTGGTAAATCTCATTGATCCAGTTGCCGTAAAGGAGATGGCCGTGGCTGCGCCATCGGTTGCGCGGCGGAATTGTGGCATCGTCTTTCGGATAGTAGTTGCTCGGCGGTTTGATCGGCGTTCCGTTCAGCATGTCGCGATTGTATTCTTCGCCCAAGGTGCCGGTGTCGTATTCAAAATGGTTGAAAATATAGAGCGCGCGGCGTGAGAGGTCTTCAATGAGACAGGGGCCGACTTCCGGCGAGCCAAGCAGCACGCGGAGTTCGCGGCACCGTGCCACGTCTTCGGCGCTGACCTCGGTCCACCGGCTCACCGGTATATAGCACTCGTCGGAAAATCCTCTCAGATAAGGCGAGGCGGGGTAAAGGTTTTTGTGGTGGAAACAGCCGAACGCCTTTTCGCGCAGCATCAGTTTGTCGATTCCGTGCCAGCGCCACAGCATTGCCATTGCCCCCCAGCAGACTCCGAAAACCGAGTGGACGCAGTCCGACGTCCATTCAATGATCTGCAGCAGCTCGTCCCAATACGTCACCTCGTCAAACGGCAAATGCTCAATCGGGGCTCCGGTGACAATCAGCCCGTCAAACTTGCGGTGCCGAATTGACTGAAAGGGTTCATAAAAGGACTCCATGTGGCCGGCATCGGTGGTCTTTGACTGGTGCCAGGTCATGCGGATGAGCGTCAGGTTGATCTGCAGGGGCGTGGCGCCGATCAATCGGGCAAACTGGGTTTCCGTTTGAATCTTCTTCGGCATCAGATTCAGCAGACCGATTTCCAGCGGTCTGATGTCCTGCCGCCTCGCGTCAGCTTCGCTCATGACCATCACCCCCTCGTCACAAAGGACTTTGAAGGCTGGCAGCGATTCTGGAATGTTGATGGGCACGGCAGGAATTCCGAAATGGTTTTTTCAATGTCGATCAAGCGCATCGGCGACAAGGTCGATAATGTCGTCCGCGCTTTGTGCGGCGGCTATGTCTTCGGCGTCGACCGCGATGCCCCAGTTTTTGGCCATCGCCGCATAGCGAGGCCGCCGGCTCTCAAGCGCGCGCTGATAGATCCAGCGAGCAAACGAATTCGGGTCCACCGCGCCCGCCGGCGTTGCATTCCGCGCCAAATAGAAGTCCCATTCCGCATCAAGAAATGTCGACCGGTAATACATCGGTTTCGGAGATCTATCGAATCTCGCCACCAGCTTCTCTGAATGACCGGGGGCGCCCTTGATCCACACCAGCAGCACTTCCCGGACCAGCGCCGTCAAAACCGGATCGTCCTTTGCCTCCGGATCGACGACCTCACATATCGACCCCCCGGAGTCGCAGACAAAGTGATCGTACCCGTACAGGTCCTTGGCGCGGCGAATGAAGTGCGATGTGTCGAGAAGCGCCGCAATCTCACCATTTCGGTGCAGCTTCTGCCTGCGCCGGTACTCGTCGATCGGAATCCCGCCAAGTTCGCGGTTTCCGGGTTTGCCGAGATAGGTCGAAAGCGGTTCCAGATTTCCGAAGGCGATATTGGACGCGATGTAGATTGAGTCCGACTTCAGCAGATCGGCGAGAAACGGATTCCGCATCGCCTCGCGTTTGAAATTGTCAACGATGTGCTCGCCCATATAGCGGGTGCCAATGCGGTAATCGACTGAATAGTGGAACCATTTTCCAGTATTGCGCAGCAGCGCCGAAAGGTGCGTCTTGCCGACACCCGACATGCCAAACAAAAGCAGCCGGCGGCTGTCAGCGGATCTCCACTGTCGGGCGCTTTCGTAAATCATTGCCGTTCCAAATCTTTGTCTTGCGGCACATATCGTATGCAACGCGTTATTTTCAATATGTTTGCAGGCTTCATCGACTGCGAAACCGGTTTCAACCGCCGCCGGCCACAGGCGAATTGATTTTGACCGCCATTGCTTCGAGCCGGAGAATCGCATGCAGCCGGGTGTCGAACCGATCCGGATTCGCGGACCCGGCGCCGGTGCCGGATCATTGCGCCCGCGGGGTTTGCCGGATGAAAGGCCGGCAGAAGATCGATTTGCCTGACCGCTTCAGTAAATCTCTTTGGCTGCCAGCTTGATATTGACGTAATTCGCGCACAGGATGATGGCGGCGCCGGCGACAATGTAGACGCTCACCGCTTCTCCATAGACCAACAGCCCGACCACGGCGATCGCCGGGAGCCGGGCAAAGTCAAGCGGCATCACAACGATAGCGGGGGCGACCTTCAGGGCATTTGTCAGGCAAAGGTGGGCGGCCAGTCCGCAGACTGAAATCAGCGCAAGCGGCACCAGTGTCGCCTGCGAGGGGAGTCTGATGTCGCCATCGGCGCCGGCGCACACGATGCTGAAAACACTCTGCAGCGCAACCATCCAGAACAGGATCGCTGTGACGCTCTGAACCTGCACAAGTTTTCGGGTCGCGATGGCAGCCGCCGCGAATCCGACGGCGCAGAACACGGCCGCGCCGACGCCCGGCGACATTTCGATGAATCCCGGGCGAACAATGATCAGAATGCCGGCAAATCCGGCCGCGGTTGCCGCGATCCGGCGGCGGCTGAGTCTTTCTCCCAACAGAAACGGCGCCATTGCCGCAGTCCACAGCGGCGTCGCAAACTCGAATGCAAACACCTGCGCCAGCGGAATCGCGGCGACAGCGAAAAACCAGAGATTGGTGGCGGCGAAATGCGTGATGTTGCGGATGAAATGCAGCCGCATGGCGCCTCCGCGCAGCTCGTACAGCGCACCGGTCGCAGCGGCGTAGGTCAGCACGATCGCCAAACCGGCAATCGAGCGATATGTCATGATTTCAAAGGTATCGAGTTCCGCGCTGGCCTCCCGGCCGGCGACCGCCATCGCGGAAAAAGACACAATGGTTCCGATCATCCAGAAGGCGGCGCGGAACGGCTGGCTTGAACCTGCGGTCATCGGGGATACGCGCTGCGAAACATCCGGGTTAAGACGTTTTGCCGAAATCAGAGACGACTATTCCCACTCGATCGTGCCCGGCGGCTTTGAGGTGATATCGTAGAGAACCCGATTGATCCCCCGCACTTCATTGACAATCCTCGATGCCGTTTCCGCCAGGAATTCGTGGCTGAAACGATAGTAGTCGGCGGTCATGCCATCGACGCTGGTGACAGCCCGCAACGAGCAGACGTATTCGAAAGTCCTGTTGTCACCCATAACGCCCACAGAGCGCACCGGAAGCAGTGCGGCAAAGGCCTGCCAGATAGAATCGTAAATCCCGTGCGCTTCGATCTGTTCCAGAAACACCGCGTCCGCCTGCCGCAGAATCGACAGTTTTTCGCGTGTCACGACTCCCGGGCAACGGATGGCCAGGCCCGGTCCGGGAAACGGGTGCCGGTTCAAAAAACCGGAGGGCAGTCCCAATTCGCGGCCCAGTTCCCGGACCTCATCCTTGAAAAGCTCGCGCAGCGGTTCGATGAGATCGAGACCGAGTTGGTCGGGCAGCCCGCCGACATTGTGGTGGGACTTGATGGTGGCCGACGGTCCGCCGCCAAAACTGACCGATTCGATGACATCGGGATAGAGCGTGCCCTGAGCAAGAAAAGCCGCCCCGCCGGACAGACCGGCCTGCTCCCTGAACACTTCAATGAACAGGCGGCCAATGGTTTTGCGCTTGCCCTCCGGATCGCTGATCCCATCGAGCGCCGAGAGAAATTTCTCGGATGCGTCAACAGGCGCCAGCGGAATGTTGAAACTTTCACGAAACATCCGCGCCACCTCGTCCGCCTCACCCTCTCGCAGCAGACCATGGTCGACGAAGACACATGTCAGCCGGTCCGGCGCCGCGTGATGGATCAGGGCCGCTGTCACCGCCGAATCCACACCGCCGGACAATCCGCAGATGACGCGCGATCCGCCGATTTCGCGCCGCAGCTTTTCAATTGCGCGATCGCAGAAGGATGCCATGGTCCAGTCGCCTCTGAATCCGGCCAGTCCGGCGAAGTTGCGGAGCAGTCGCGATCCATTTGGCGTATGATGAACTTCAGGATGAAACTGGACGCCGAAAAAATTTCGGGAATGATCCGCCACCACGGCCATCGGCGCATTTTCAGAGCCGGCAATAACCTCAAATCCCGGGGCAAGCCTGGTCACGCGGTCACCGTGCGACATCCAGACGGTTTCGCTTCCGTCAGCGAACAGACCGTCAAGCAGGCCGCACATGCCGTTGCGATCCGACAGGCTGACTGTGGCGCGGCCGAATTCCCGGTTGTGGCCCTGTTCGACGCGGCCGCCCAGCTGCTGGATCATCGCCTGCTGGCCGTAACAGATGCCGAGAACCGGAATTCCCATCCGGTAAATGGCTTCCGGCGGCAATGGAGCGTTATGGTCGGCGACGCTGCTTGGTCCGCCTGACAGAATGATCGCTTTCGGACGGCGCTGTTCGAGGATGAATGCTTCAGTGACATTTTGGCAGGGATGAATTTCGCAATAGACATGCGCTTCGCGCAGCCGCCGCGCGATCAGTTGGCTGACCTGACTCCCAAAGTCTATGATCAACAGTGTCTCGTGCCGGTTTGATGTCATGGCCTGTCGCCGCTGCAGCTGCAAACGATGTGCGGCTATTTGCAGCGCCCGGACTCTTATGGAAAGCCGAAAACAGGTTTGCGCATCCGGCGAACCGGGCCTATTCGCCAAATGCTTCAATTCGCCCGCGGCAGATGAATTTGCGGGCGCCGCAGGCACAGAATCGTTAATCAACGGGCAGCAACAGCATCAACCCACACGGACGGGCGGGAGTTCATGGCAGACAGATCATCAGGCCGGCCGGCGCGCGCACGGCGCGGCGGCGGCGCGGCGCGGCGGAGCGAACGCACTCGGGTCCGGATCGAAACCGCGGCCTATATCGAGCGCAATATCCCCAATCTGGAGATCCTCAATGCCGAGGCCATTGAGATCGTTGAGCACAATGCCGACCGGGTGCTGGCGGAGATCGGCGTGTCATTCATGGATAATCCGGGCGCTTTGGATATCTGGCGCCGGGCCGGCGCCGATGTCGAAGGCGACAGGGTGCGCATGCCTCCCGGACTGGCGCGCGAGCTGTGCAAAACGGCTCCCGCTTTCGGACGGCGCTGTTCGAGGATGAATGCTTCAGTGACATTTTGGCAGGGATGAATTTCGCAATAGACATGCGCTTCGCGCAGCCGCCGCGCGATCAGTTGGCTGACCTGACTCCCAAAGTCTATGATCAACAGTGTCTCGTGCCGGTTTGATGTCATGGCCTGTCGCCGCTGCAGCTGCAAACGATGTGCGGCTATTTGCAGCGCCCGGACTCTTATGGAAAGCCGAAAACAGGTTTGCGCATCCGGCGAACCGGGCCTATTCGCCAAATGCTTCAATTCGCCCGCGGCAGATGAATTTGCGGGCGCCGCAGGCACAGAATCGTTAATCAACGGGCAGCAACAGCATCAACCCACACGGACGGGCGGGAGTTCATGGCAGACAGATCATCAGGCCGGCCGGCGCGCGCACGGCGCGGCGGCGGCGCGGCGCGGCGGAGCGAACGCACTCGGGTCCGGATCGAAACCGCGGCCTATATCGAGCGCAATATCCCCAATCTGGAGATCCTCAATGCCGAGGCCATTGAGATCGTTGAGCACAATGCCGACCGGGTGCTGGCGGAGATCGGCGTGTCATTCATGGATAATCCGGGCGCTTTGGATATCTGGCGCCGGGCCGGCGCCGATGTCGAAGGCGACAGGGTGCGCATGCCTCCCGGACTGGCGCGCGAGCTGTGCAAAACGGCTCCCGCAAGCTTTGTTCAACATGCGCGCAACCGTGACAAATCCGTTCGCATCGGCGGGCGCAGCCTGGTCCTGGCGCCGGTGTATGGACCGCCTTTTGTCCGCGATGCGGAGGGCGGCCGCCGCTATGCCACCATCGAAGACTTCC
The DNA here is from genome assembly GCA_965221935.1 of Paracoccaceae bacterium. GTDB lineage: Bacteria > Pseudomonadota > Alphaproteobacteria > Rhodobacterales > Rhodobacteraceae > JAPOXR01. The sequence continues at coordinate 15,345 of CBDCSZ010000064.1, read as the reverse complement.
GCACCTTTGTGAAACTCGGCTACATGTCAAAATGGCTGCACCATTCCGGCGGAACCGTGTGCGAGCCAACCGACCTGCCGGTCAACAAACGGCATCTCGACATGCTTTATGCCCACATGTCCCTGTCTGACAAACCGTTCATGGGGTCAGTCACCGAGCCATCCCGGGCCGCCGACTCGGTGGCGATGGCTAGGCTGTTGTTCGGCGCCGAATTCGTAGACCAAAACACTGTCATGACATCGCTGATCAACATCAATTCACCGCTGGCCTTTGACGCCACGATGATGGGGGCGCTGGAGGTCTACGCACGGGCCAACCAGGCCTGCATCGTGTCGCCCTTTATCGTCGGCGGTGCGATGGCGCCGGTCACTGTCGCCGGAACTCTGACACAGGTGCTGGCGGAAGTGTTGGCCGGCATCGCCTACAGCCAGCTGGTGCGGCCCGGCGCGCCGGTCATTTTCGGAGCCTTCGTGACGTCCATCGACATGAATTCCGGGGCGCCGACTTTCGGCACGCCCGAAGCCAGCCTGATCCTGTGCGGCGCCGGCCAGCTGGCCCGAAGAATGAACATTCCATTCCGCTCGGGCGGCGGGCTGTGCGGCTCAAAACTCCCGGACGCCCAGGCTGCGTATGAATCCGCCAACACCCTCAATGCCGCGCTGCTTGGCGGTGTGAACTTCATGCTGCATTCCTGCGGCTGGCTCGAAGGCGGGCTTGTCAGCTCATTTGAAAAGTTTGTCATGGACGCTGACCAGCTTGGGCTGCTGCACCACATGGCGGCCGGCGTGGATATCAGCGAAAACGGCCAGGCTTTGGATGCGATTCATGAGGTCGGCCCGGGCGGCCACTATCTCGGCTGCGCGCACACTCAGAAAAACTTCCAGTCGGCGTTCTGGAGCACCGGTGTCCTTGATTACAAGCCGTTTGAGACGTGGCAGGAAGAGGGGTCCCGAGACACAACTTCCCTGGCATCGGCGCGGGTCAAATCGCTGCTGGCGAACTATCAGCCGCCTTCACTGGACCCGGCGGTTGACGAGCGAATTCTCGCCTTCATGCGGCGGAAAGAAGAAGAAACGCCAGACTCATTCGTGTGAGTGCGGTCAGTTTCCCGCCACAATCAAAAAAACAAGCCGGCTACCGCCGCGGGCAGGCCGGCCTGAATCGAGCAGTCTATGAGCTAAAGTCGTAACCCCGTTCGCCATGCGCGGCCATGTCCAATCCGCCAAGCTCGTCTTCGGCTGAGACGCGCAGCGGGAACACCAGACCGACAAGCTTCACCAGAATCGCCGTGACGATGACGGTGAAAACGAGAACGATGACGATGGAGCCGACCTGCGCGGCCCAGTTCGCGTCCGCCACAAAGACTGCGATCATGACTGTGCCGAACATGCCGCCGAGGCCGTGAACGGCAAAGACATCCAGCGTATCGTCTATCTTCAGCAGGGATTTCACAAACCCCACCCCAAACTGGCACAAGACGCCGGCGACGCCGCCGATCACGAGCGCCTCGACGGGACCGACAAATCCGGATGCCGGTGTGATCGAGGCAAGCCCGGCGATCGTGCCGGTGACCAAACCGACCAGCGATGCCTTGCCGTATTTGACTTTTTCCATCAGCGCCCAAGTGAGCGAAGCGGCTGCGGCTGAGATATGGGTCACGGTCAGAGCGGAAGCGGCGCCGCCGTCAGCGGCCAGCTGAGACCCGCCGTTAAATCCGAACCATCCGACCCAAAGCAGGGCCGCGCCGATCATGACCAGACCTGGGTTGTGCGGCGGTTTGTTCTTGTCCTTTCTTGCCCCGAGGAAGAAGGCGATGACCAGTGCGGCAATACCTGCCGTTTCGTGAACCACGATTCCGCCGGCAAAGTCTTTGACACCAGTTTCGCCGAATATCCCGCCATCGGCAAGGAATCCTCCGCCCCAGATCCAGTGCACGACCACCGCATATACCAGAATCATCCACAGCCCCGAAAACGCCAGCACAAACGCGTAACCGATCCGTTCGACATAGGCGCCGACAATCAGCGCCGGAGTGATGATCGCAAACGTCATCTGAAACGCGAAAAACAGGATTTCCGGGATTGAACCGGAGACTGTGTCCGGTGTCACACCAAGCAAAAACGCCTTGTCCAGGCCGCCCCAGAAGCCCGACCCGCCGCTGCCGAAAGCGACTGAGTATCCGACAACAAGCCAAAGGACGCTCATCAGGCACGCAATCGTATAGCATTGGGTAAAGGTGCTAAGGACGTTTCGCGCCCGCACCAGCCCGCCGTAGAAAAGCGCAAGGCCCGGCAACGTCATCAACAGCACTAATGCCGTCGCCACAATTATCCATGAAGTATCAGCTCCATTCACGGTAGTTCTCCCTAATCAATAACGCGCCCGAAAGAGCGCACTTAGGTTAGTAACGAAAAAGACCGTAAACCTTCTTATAAGAGCAGCTTTGCAGGAGCAAGCAAACATTGGAAATCTGCCGATTCGGGCCGGCGGCGGATTTGGCCCGTTGCCGCGGCGCAGCATTTAAAGCCGGAATCCAGTTTACGATTCGCCGCCCGGCGCCAACCGCAGCGCACAGTGAGCTGGCTGTCAGATTTTACGGATAACTCAGCAAGAACAAGGCAAATCCAGCCGCAACAATGACCGCTGCCGCGGCCCCGGCACACAGGTCATCCAGCATGATCCCGAGAGCGCCTTGCATTCGGTCGGCGCGGCCGATCGGCCCCGGTTTCCAAATGTCGAAGATGCGGAAAAGAACAAACGAAACCGTCCACAGGAACGCTTCGGCGGGAACGGCCGCATCGCTCATGGCAAATTCCAGAATGGCGGCGGCAGGGAGCATGGCCAACAGCTGGCCGGCAACCTCATCAATAACAATGCTCGGCGGGTCGCCGGCATCCGCAGTGCTGGAAATCGCCCAGAATCCTGCGATTGCCGCGGCGGCGGCGGCGGCGGCAACCGACGCCGCGCCGCCGATTTCGAACACAAGGACTCCCAGAACCGCAGCTGCCGCGGACCCGGCCGTTCCGGGCGCGACCGGAATCAGGCCAACTCCGAAAAAGATTAAAATCAGGTATCGCAATGGCTGACCGGCGAGGCCCGGGACCGGGCCGCGATTCCCGCGTGTCGTCCGGCGAATCCCAAGCTTTCCGAATTGGCGGTCTTTATACTGACCCGCGACACAAAAATCTCCGATGTCATCGCGGTGATCTTCCGCATGCCGTCGGCAAAATCTGGGATTCCTGGGAATTCACATGCGGCTGTGCAGTCAACCGACCCGCGCTGAGTCCGCTGTCCGCCGCCGCCGCAACTGCGCTGACCGACATCTATTCTGCGGCCGGCGGGGTTCCGTGCAGCCGGCAACGGCGATCGTCGCTCATCTTTCGTTCCTGCGCACTTGTCAGCCGTGTCTCCATATCAGTATAGTGCCGCGGGACAATGGTTTCCGTAAGTTATTCGGAATCTTCGCCGATGCTGAGGCGTAGCGAGTGTTGCACAGTTCCGGGCGGGCAGCGAGCCGGCGTGACGGTTCCACCAACAGCTGCAGTGAACGAGCGGCGCGCAGCGATGCCGGTCGAATGATCGGCGGAACAGCCAATGAAACGGTTTGGGCATCGCTGCCGATCGCCGCGCTGGCCGTCGACGGGACCGACCGCGTTATCGATATCAACCCGGCGGCGGAATTGCTGCTGAACTGTTCCGCGCGGTCTCTCGCCGGCCGCCCGGTGGCCGAATTGACCGCGAACGGCGTGCATTTGGGCGACAGTTTGGACCAGGTGCGGGCGCGGCAGTCGCCCGTGCTGCTGCATGACTTCGTCATTGCGGCGCAGGGAAGGGAAAGTTTCCAGGCGAGCCTGCACATTGCCCCAATGGCAGAATCGCAGAATCACCTCCTAGTTTGCGTTCGGTCACGCGAGTTTGAAAGCCGAATCGGCCACGGCGAACGCACAAAAACGGTGGCGCGTTCGGCCATCGGTCTGGCCGACATGCTGAGCCACGAAATCCGCAATCCGCTTTCGGGAATTGTCGGCGCGGCGCAGCTGCTGGCGATGAAGCTGCAGGGCGAGGATCTGGAACTCACCGAACTCATTGTGGGCGAGGCCTACAGAATCCGAAAACTGGTCGAACAGGTAGACCCGTTCGGCAACACAGTGGCGGGCGACTGCACGGCGCTCAACGTGCACGACCTGCTGAACCACGCGCGCCAGCTGGCGCGGGTCGGTTTAGGCGCCGGCGTAAGCATCGAATCCGCTTATGATCCGTCATTGCCCGATGTCTGGGCGGAGCGCGACAAACTGCTCCGGGTGTTCTTGAATCTTATCCAAAACGCCTGCGAAGCTCTGCAGTCATCCGGCGGCCGAATCCGGATACGCACATTTTACGACGGCTTTCTGCGGGTGCGGAACACTGCTGGCGACGACCGGGCCTTGCCGGTTCATGTTGAAATCATCGATGACGGGCCCGGTCTCAGCCCGGAATTGGCGCAAAGCGCTTTTGAGCCGTTTGTCAGCGGGCGGAAGAACGGCACCGGCCTCGGTCTGGCGCTGGTGTCGGCGATCATCAACGATCTTGGCGGGCTGATCGCATTCAAATCCGAGCCGGGAAAGACCGTGTTCCGGGTCTCTCTGCCGGTTGCGCCCGCGAACGGGTCCAAAGAGTGATGGACGGCACCATCCTGCTTGCAGATGACGATGCCGCGGTCCGCAAGGTTCTGTCCCGGGCGCTGACCGGAGCGGGGTGCCGCGTTCATTCCACAGCCTTGCTGACAACGCTCACACGCTGGGTCGGCGAGGGCAAGGGCGACCTGGTGGTCACGGATGTCGCCATGCCCGACGGCAATGGAATCGAAAGACTGCGGCAGCTTCGGAAAATGCGCCCGAACCTGCCTGTGATCGTGATCTCGGCGCAAAACACCATCATGACGGCGATTCAGGCTGAAGAAGCGGAAGTGTTCGCCTATTTGCCAAAGCCGTTCGATCTTCCAGAACTGCTCGGCCGGGTGGGGCGCGCCCTTGAAAAACGCAGCCCGCCGGCGGTTCCGGCACAGCCGTCGGCTCCCGAGGAAGAGCTTCCGCTGGTGGGGAAGGCTCCCGTTATGCAGGCGATGTATCAGCTGCTGGCGAAGACAATCAACACCAGCCTGCCGATGCACATTCGCGGCGAGACCGGCACCGGGAAGTCGCTGGTCGCACAGGTGACGCACGAATGCAGCGACCGGCGCAGTCTGCCCATGATCGTCGCCGCGCCGAACCGTATTGAAGACGCCGATGCCGTCGCCGCGCTTTTGAACAGCGCCCAGGGCGGATCGATCTTGTTTGAAGAGATCGGCGATCTGACTTTGGAGGCGCAGCGCGTGTTAACGCAGGCGCTTGACCGTCCAGGCGAGCGTCCGCCGCGGATCATGAGCACCACACAGCGGGATCTCGCCAAAAGCATGGCCGCCGGCGAATTCCGGCGCGACCTGTTCTTCAGACTGTGCGGAGTGGCCGTCGACGTTCCCCCTTTGCGGCACCGCTTCGACGACATCCCTCTGTTGGCAAACGCTTTCCTCCACCGTATGGAAAGGCACAATCCAGGGCTCCGGTTCGTGGCCAGCGCGCCGCCTGACGCTGTCAGGAACTACGCTTGGCCCGGCAATGTGCGTGAACTCAGAAACGTCGTCGGGAGCGCGGCTCACACAGTTTCAAAGCCGGAACTGGGGTGGGGCGACATTGCGGACATGATCGATCGTCAACAGACAGATCTTGCTGAGCGCCACACACCCAAGGGCGCAATTCTTCCAGTTCATGCCATAAGCGAGAGTTTCCGCGAATACTTCGCCAGGCACGGAACGGACGCGTCGCCCCCCGGACTGCATTTGAAAGTCACCCGGGAGGTTGAAAAACCGCTGATCGAGGCCGCTCTGGCGTCCGTCGGAGGAAACCATTCGCGATGTGCGGACATTCTGGGCATCAGCCGCAACACGCTCAGAAAGAAAGTGCGTGAATTGGATATCGGCCGCAGTTATGCGCACTGAACGAAAGTGACCATGGGCGCCGGTCAGGCAGAGGACGCTTTCCAGCGCGGCAACGCCGGGCCGGACCGGCCGGCCGGATTTCCGTCGTCGCTGCTCGCGGCGTGGGGTCAGATTCGCGATCCAAGCGATGCCCTACTGAAGCGGATTCGCAACTGGGCGATGCTGTTTTTCCTGGCGGCGGCGCTGGTCATGGCCATGGTCACCGGACGCCTTGTCAGCGCCTATATCGAAGATGAAACAATCACCTTTCAATTGGTCGCCGTTTTGCTCACCGATTTTGCGCTGTTCTTCATCTTTGTCGTGTTTGCCGCATACCAGGTGTTGCGCAAGTCGCTCAAGTCGAGGTCGGTCAACAATGTGACCGCGCCCCTTTACCTGCGGCTGATGCGGCTGTTTGCCCTGGCGGCTCTCATTCCAGCGGTGGGGATGGCAGCGGTCGGCACCCTTGTCATCGGTGTGGTGCTCGGCGACCTGATCGTTGAGGAGGTCAGTGAGACAACCGACAACACGCTCGATGCGGCGAAGAGCTACGAGAATGAACAATACCTAAGGCAGCACAAGGCAATCAGCGAAATCGGCTTCGCTCTGTCACATCGATTTGACGAGATTTCGCAGCTGGGAACCGGCGTCATTCGACAAACGCTTCAGAGCATCCAGCGGCAGTCCGATGCCGATCTCAATCACTTGTTCATCGTCGACGGCAACGGCACGCTGATCGCCCGCGGCAATGACAGCTATGCATTCGACTGCGATGCGCCGGCGGCCGAAATCATCCGCATGTTTGGCGGCGGCGCAGCGGTTCAGCGGCAGACCGGCGCGCGGACCATCAGCTGCGCCAGCACCAGGGAGATGGGCAGCGTAATCTACCCCAGATGCTACGATTCGGCCGATGGAGGGCAGATTGCCTGCCCGGATTCTGCGGTCGTTGACGCCGCGGGGGGCGGAAACGCGGTGCCGGGCCTTGTTGTCGTTTATCGAATAAGCGGCTCCGACAAGCTTTACAGCATGTATCGCATTGTGGGTGAATCTGACCGCTATCTCTACGGAAGCAGCGAAACCAATTCCAGAATACTGCAGCTTGCAAATTCGACTGACAACATTGTCAATCGGCTCGCGGCGGCCGTTTTGCAATGGTCACTGCTTTACGTCGTCGTCTTGCTGGTGCTGCTGATCGTGCTGTTGAATCTGGCGATCCGCATCGCCCTGCGCCTTTCGCGGCCGATTGAAGAACTCGCGGATTTAGCCGACAAGGTGCGTGAAGACGATGAGAAAGTGACCATCCCAGAATATACCGGCAATGACGAAATCGCAAAGCTCGGCCGAAGCTTTAAGGAGATGGTCAGCCGGCTGGTCGCCAAAAGCCAGGATCTTGAAGCCCAATACACGGTGGCGGACGCTGAAAAACGCAGATTTGACAGGGTGCTGGGCACAATTTCGACTGGTGTCATCGGATTGGACAGCAATTTCAACATCCGGTTTGTGAATGAATCCGCAAGGCAGATGCTGGATCGAAAAATCGACGCTCAGAATGGCAGGCAGAACCTCTCGGGGGCGGTCCCTGAGTTCCTGCAGCTGGTGAAAAACTTCAAGGACGGAAACATCCCCGGGGCGCAGGACAAAATCCTGATAGCCCGGCAGAACGACACTGTATTGCTCCATGCCCGGATCGCATCGGGCCAGAATGAGATTGAAGACGAGGGAATCGTCATTTCATTCGACGATATCACCGAGCTGACAAAACGCGAGATTGCGGAAGCGGAGAGTGCCACCGTGCAGCAGATGGCGAAACAGATCGCGCACGATGTGCGAAGCCCGCTGCAGACCTCCTATAATGAGCTGGATAATATGGAATACCTGCTGTCCAGGCACTTCCCGGGCGCTTTTGACAGGATCGGCCGGCAATTCTCCAGCATTCACTCCAGTCTGCAGCGGATATCGAGGCACATCAAGAAATTCCAGTCGGCGGGCGCTCTTGGGCAGCTCACGCTGAAACAGCACCGGATTGTCGAAGTTCTGCGGCAGTTCACCGCCGATGTCGACCGGCAGCATGCAAATATAGACATCTCGTTTTCCTGCGGTGCCAGCGAAGAACTCTATGTGACCATTGACCGCACTGAAATGCTCGGCGTTTTCGAAAACATCATCAGCAACGCCGTAGATTCTATTCGGGATCAGGAGGTTAAAGAAAAAAGCAGAGAAAATTCCGGGAATGCCGATTATCGCGGCCGCATTGAGATTCAGGTTCGGCAGGTTTCCAACAATGTTGAAATCGCCTTCCGCGACAATGGAACCGGCCTGCTGCCGAAGGCGGCGGGGTCCGGTGAGCGGAGGAATTCGACAAGAGGCAAGGACCGGGGATACGGTTTGACAATCGTAAACACTGTTGTCAAAAAGCACTCAGGGCAGTTCAGTCTGAGCAATCCGCCCGCAATAGACGGCGAAAGTCACGGGGGAGCGAGGGCAGTCGTTCGTTTGCCGCTGCACAGAGCAAACGGCAAAGACCGGAATTGAGGCAGTGACAATGACGGATCTATCGGTTGGCGACGTTATCATCGTTGATGATGACGAAGAGCTGTTGGGGTCGTTCGAGGACGCCCTTGAAATGAGGGACTTTGTCGTCAGGAAAGCAACCGACGCCGACGGCTGCCTGGAACATGTGGCGGCCCGGGCGCCGGATGTCGCGGTGATCGATATCGGCCTCGAAAACCCCGAAAAAGACGGTATCTGGCTGTTGGCGAAGCTGCACTCCGCAATACCCGACGTTCCGGTCATCGTGTTGACAGGCCATTCACATCTGGAAGTGGGCGTGCGGGCCATGCGGCTGGGCGCGTTCGGCTACGTGGAAAAGCCGGTCAGCAATCAATATCTTTTTGAAGTTATCCTGAACGCCGTGGAACTGGCGAGGGAGCGCAGGAAATACCGCCGGCATTTTGCCGCCATGCATCGAAAACCGGTTGCGGTTGTCGGTTCGACTGTTGCCGCCTCCCGGATGATTGACCACCTTCAGCAGCATGCGGAAAAAAACTGCCGGGTCATGCTGATTGGACCGCTTGGCTCTGGAAAAAATCACTGCGGAAGATTTCTGCACGACAATTCGCCGCGCCGCGGCCAGCCATATATCGTGGCGGCGTGCAGCGCAGAGTCAGATAAGCTGTTGGAAGAGAGGCTGTTTGGCAAGGCCAGGGAGGACGGTTCCTACTGGCCGGGACTGCTGGAACAGGCGGATGGCGGAACAATTTATTTCGACGAAGTCTGCAGTCTGCCAGTAGACATTCAGCAAAAGCTTGTCCTGGCGCTTGTGCGCGGCCAGTTCAGCCGCGTCGGCGGCGGCGATGTGCCCAAAATTGACTGCCGGGTGGTCTCGGGGACCGCGATGGATATCGGACTCCGCATCGGTCAGGGAAAGTTCAGAAAGGATCTCTTTGATCGTTTGAATGTTGTGTCAGTCGAGGTTCCGCCCTTGGATGCGCGGCGTGACGATATCCCTGCGCTGTGCGCGCATTTCGTCGACGAGTTTCACCGGTCCGGAACACTGCCGCGCCGGGAATTCAGCGATGAAGCCCTCGATCTTCTGAAATCAATGAGCTGGCCCGGAAATGTGAGGCAGCTGCGCAACGTCGTTGAGAAGGTGTTGCTGACCGGCGAGCGCGAAAGTGAGGTGTTGGTCGAGGAAATCCGCGGTCAGGATGACAACCCGCTTTTGACATCGAATGACTCGCAGACCGAACTGTTCTGGAAGATGACGCTTCGCGAGGCAAGGAACGAGTTTGAGAGGCAGTATCTCATCGCGCAGATCAACCGCTGCGGCGGCAATATTTCGACCGCCGCCAAGTGTATCGGCATGGAACGGTCGGCGCTGCATCGGAAACTCAAAGGGCTGGAAGTCGAGACCAAAGCTCTGTTCGGCGGACGCATTGCCGGCGCCAAATCCGCGCCCAACTGACTCTGGGCATTTGACACTGGGCCTTTCACACACCACATCCAGCCGATGAAAATCATCGTTTGCGGCGCAGGAGAGGTCGGAGGACAGATCTGCCGCCATTTGGCCCGTGAAGACTGTGAACTCACGATTATCGACCGCGACCACCGGCTGGTCCGGATCACGGCGGAGCGGCTGGGAATCTCAGGAATTTCGGGCGAAGCGTCTGACCCGGATATCCTGCGGGATGCAGGCGCGGCCAACGCGGAATTGATCATCGCGGCCACCTCGTCCGATCATACCAACATACTCACCTGTCTGGTTGCCAAAAACCTCGGATCCAAAGCATGGACAATGGCCCGGCTGCGCAACCGCGGCTACCGCACGGCTGTCGAGCGACAATTCGTGGCAAACGGCCCGGTCGACGAAACGATCACTCCGGAACGGAAAGTGGCCGAATTTGCGGTTCAGCTCATGGAAGCGCCTTCACTGCTCGACCGCAGAGTTCTGCTCGCCGGTTCGGGAGAAGACGGCGGTAACGCCGGCGACGGCGGACATGCGTATTTGGTCGGACTGCGCGTCGATGAGGACTGCTCGCTGCTGCACACCCCGCTGCGGCAGCTCTCGGAACTGTTTGTCAATCTCAATGCAGTTGTTGTCGGGTTTCGCCGCAGCGGGCGCCTCGGCATCGCCACGCCGGATGACCAGCTGTTTGCGGATGACGAGGTTTATATTTGCACATCGCACGATGACTTCAAACGGACAGTGGAGCTGTTCGGAAAGAATCTCAGCCACTGCCGGCATATTGTTTTGGTGGGGGCTGGCAGGGTGGGAACCGAAATCGCGAGGCAACTCGACAGCGCCGGTCAAAGATTTCGGGTGAAAATGATTGAAATCGATTTGAAAAGCGCCGAACGCGCAGCCGACACCTTGGCCCGCACGGTGGTTCTGCACGGCGACGGGCTCAGCCAGGACATGCTGGAAGAAGCGGGTGTCGGCACTGTCGACGCTGTGGTGGCGGTCACCCAGGACGACAAGACCAATCTGCTTGCCGCAAGCCGGGCAAAAAAACTCTCAGATGGGTTGATTGCGGTCTCGCTGGTCAACGACCCGTTCCTGGTCCCGTTGACCGGACCGCTCGAGATCGACTCGACAATCGACCCAAGGGGAGCGGCCATTTCCACGATTCTTTCGCGAAGCAGGAGGCGGCAGGTGCTCGGTGTCGGCATCGTCGGAGACGCGGAAGCGGAGATTCTTGAAGTCAAGGTTATGTCCAGCGCCGCATTTGCCGGACGGAGGATTCGCAACGCGTCATTGCCCGAACATGTCATGGTCGGTGCGGTGAAGAGGGGCGGGCGCGTCATAAAGCCGGCTCCGGACGTTCGGTTGGAAGCGGATGATGAAGTCGCCTTTTTTGCTCTGACAAAGGACGTTCCGGAACTGCTTAATATGCTGAGTCCCAATGAGTCCGGCGAGTAAAGCTCCGCTTATTCCCGTCTGCATTTTTGTGTCCGGCCTGTCGATGGTTGGACCCGCCGCTGTGTCGCTGGCGGCGGATGACGCCTCCACAGCGCGAATGTTTTTTTACACTGGATTGCTGGTCGCCGTGTTTGCCGGAATTTTCGGCCTGGCGACGCTGCGTCTGAATGGCAGGGCTGAACCGGCCCATCGGCTGCTGCAGTTCGCCGCGATTCTTGTCGGACTGCCGGCCATCCTGGCCATTCCGGTTTTCGCGGCAGTCGGCTCCGCCGGCGTCATCGACACCTATTTTGAAATGGTGTCCTGTCTCACGACAACCGGGGCGTCAGCGATTCAGGAATTGCCGCCGCCCGCCGCCGCAGCGGTCAATGACCTGACCGGCGCGACGCCGCTGCCCATTGGCGTCGCCTTCTGGCGAGCGCAGGTTGCCTGGATGGGCGGGCTGATGATGTGGCTCGCCGCGGCGGAGATTTTCGCTCCTCTCAACGCCGGCGGTTTTGAAATCGTCGCCCCGCCGCGCCAGTTTTCGGGGCTGCCGCCGTCCGGAAGCGCAACAACGCGCGGCCCGCGGCCCCGCAAACGCGGGGCGTTACGGCTGGCGGCGCTGTATTTTGGTCTGACCGCGGCGCTGTGGGGATTGTTGGTGTTGACGGGCGATCCGCCGGTCGCCGCGCTGATAGGCGCAATGTCGGCGCTGTCCACAAGCGGCATCACCGCCGAAGGCGGTTTTTCCGCGCCCGCTGGCGGTCTGGCAGGCGAAATTTTTGTCTGCGCGTTTTTGGTCCTGGCGCTGTCCAGAGTGCCGGTGTCCACCGTTCGCTGGGGAACCGAATACGCAGATTCCATCAAAGACCGGGAAACAAAGCTGGCATTGGCGCTGGTGTTTGCCGCGGTCGCAGTCATGCTGTGGTTTCAGTATCCGCAGCTGGCCGCGCTGCGAACCTGGAGCCAATTGTCTGACGTGGCGTTCAATGTCTGGGGAGCTGTTTTCACGACGGTGTCGTTTTTGACCACGGCCGGCTTCAAATCCCTGCATTTCGACGCGGCGATCGGCTGGCAGCCGCCGGAGTTTGTTAAGCTGACATTGCTCGGGGCGGCGATGATCGGCGGTGGAATCGCCACCACCGCCGGGGGGCTGAGGCTGCTTCGGGTTGCCGAACTGATCCGGTTTGGCGTCGGCGAAGTCTCACGCATGGCATTTCCATCGTCGGTTCTGAAGGCGCCGGAAGCGGACGGCGGTGCGCGCGGCGACACGGCGCTGTTAGCGGGCATGTTCTTGATATTGTTCATACTGCTTGCCGCATTGTTTTCGGCCGGCCTCGGGGCCGCGGGATTTTCCTTTGAGGAGGCAACGACGGTTTCTGTGGCCGCGCTGACCAGCGCTGGACCGCTGGCATATGCCGTTTTGGGTCCGGAATTCGGTTTTGGAGACGCTTCCGGTGCCGTGAAGCTGATGCTCTGCGTGGCCATGATTGTCGGCAGACTCGAGCTTCTTGCTCTGATCTCGCTTTTGAATCCGGAAATATGGCGGCGGCTGTGAGGGCGTAAAACTGTAGACAACCGAAACCTGCTCGGCTAAATCAAGGCAGAGGCGGGAAGGTGCGAACAAACACAGGCGGTATCGATGGCAAACGACAGGCAAAATCTGCAGGACGCATTCCTCAACACTTTGCGCAAAGCGCGCGCGCCTGTCACTGTATTCCTTGTCAGTGGCGTAAAGCTGTCAGGCCATATTTCTGCGTTTGACAATTACTGCTTGCTTCTGCGGCGGGACAACCATTCGCAGATGATCTACAAACACGCGATTTCGACAATCGTTCCGCTGGAGCCGATTGCGATGCCGGCGCCGGAACAGCCTTCGGAGTAGGCTGGGGGTCTACTGCCTGGTTGCCGGCTCTAATGTTGTGATGCCGATGGAATTTGCCCTCGCATTCACCGGGTCCAGCGACATCACCGCATAAAGTCCTGACTTCCACAGCTGGCTGAGATCGTCAAAGTGGCGGGAGAACGGATGTCCGCTTTGCCCGGTCGCGATGATGAACTGCGACGAATCAAGATCGGAAAAGTCATAGACGCCACGGTAGCCGGGGCCGTGGACACTTTCGAACGGGTTTTCGCCGGCGCCGGAGACTGAACCGTTGTTCAATGTGTGATCGCCGCCCGATGTCGATTGCCGGATGCTGAACAGCCATGACATCAGGCGGTTTCGCCCGAACACCGGATGGTCGTGCCTTGCCTGGTGGGCATTGCCCCATCGCCAAGCGCTGACATCGTCGCCGTAGCTTTCACTGAGCTGCGACACCGCTTCATCCAAGGCCAGCAGCGCGATTTCGTCACAGCTCTCGATAGCGTTGGTATGGGCAATGTCGCACCATGCGGCCGCTCCGTTGACATCCTCGAACGCCCGTTCCAGGAAATCCGGGTCGGGGATGCGGAACTCGCCGGCCAGGCTGCCAAGATCGTCTTGAATGAGCTGTTTCTGCACCGCCCTTGCCCAAGCCGCAAAGATCAGCGGTTCCGGACGGTGTTCGGACATGTCCCCGTCCCATTCAAACAGCAGCTGCAGTGCGGCGTTCCGCAGCTGGGCGGTCTCATCGCGGGCGGCGATGCCCGATCTGTGCCAAAGGTCGCGGGCAAACAGTGGCACCAGCGTCGCCGCGGCATAGGACAAAGTGTCAAGCTGAATTGAAACAAAGCTTTCGCCGGTATGAATCTCTCGTCCGGCCAGCAGCTGTTCAAGCCGTTTGAAACGATGCGTGTCGCCCCACACCATACTCAAATGATCGGGAAACGGCCGATCGACAGTCTTGTTGTTGGTGTTTCCAAGCACACCGTTTGCGGATTCCTGAACCTCGGCAGTGAGTCATAGCGCAATTCGCCCAGCCATCGGTTGCGATTCTTCCACCCGGGCGATGGCGCCATGCCCTTGGTTTCGTGAAGCACATGCCGCCGCGGCGCGGCGCCTATCATCTGCAGGGCAAACTCAGACCGGTCGGCGATCAGCAGGTTGAGAGGAGGCGAACGATGCAGCCGGGTCGCCTCCAGCGCTTCGTCAACGGTCTCGGCCTTCATCAGACGCACCCCGGCGGTCATGGTGGTATTTTCCGAATTCAAAACCGTCCAGGCCAGCGACGCGACATGGTCGCGGGGCAGGATATGGCCCAGCCCGTAATATTCGGGCGGTATGACCGGTCCGTTGTCGGTCCAATTGAGCTCAATGCGTTCCGGCGGCTGGCCCCTGACCTTAATCACGTCAATCCGGCTGCGAAACTCCTTGCTGCCGTCCGGTGTCAGGTAACGTTTGTCGCTTTCCGGATCGAGCCGTTCAAAATACAGATCCTGTTGTGTCGACATAGGATGAGGTCACGCCCCACGCGATATTGGCTGAACGGCCGGAGACAATCAGCGGCATGCCGGGGATTGTGGCGCCGATGACGCCGCCTCCGGAGAATTCCAGCCGGGCCAGCATCCAGACCGACGGCGCGCTGAAAGCGAGGTGCGGATCGTTTGCCAGCAGCGATGCCTTGCCCGCGGTGCGCGACGGCGCCGCCGCCCACACATTCGAGGCGCCGGAGCGGCCATTCCGCGACAACCACGAATACCGGTTGTCTGCGGCGGCTTCGCCGGGATTCGGTGCTGTGCCGCTGTCGGCCGACGCGCCCACAAACGGCAGCGCGATGCCGCCGCTCGGGTCAAACGGCATAAGATCCTGCAGCCGGTCAAGCGAAATCGTGCCGGCGGCGCGGGCGCGCAGCGTTTCATTGTCGGCGTGGCCGGCAAGATCAATCGCCTGCAGATTCAAAATCGCGATGCTGTCGAAAGGCTCCCATGGGCGCAGCGTAGAGTCAAAGAACAGAACTCCGGAGCGCCGCCGTTGAATACGCTGTTTTCGATGATCTGCATCCACGCATTCACGCCCTGCGAATAGGCGTGC